>CAWEYV010000022.1:0-884185 GCA_963813395.1 uncultured Actinomycetes bacterium | reverse complement strand
ACCGGCTGCGGTGGCTTGGCGCCGTTGTCGTCTCCCGCGGTGTTGGCGGCCCACACGTTCAGCCGGCCGCCGTAACCGTACTGCTGCCACATCTGGTAGAAGCGGTGCAGCGGGTCGCCGACGAAGGCGCCGTAGAACTCGCACTGCCCGAACTTCTGGTAGCGGATGTGCGGGTCGGCGTAGGGCACGTACTTGGTGATCTGGAACGGCCCGTTCGCCAGGCCGGCCGGGAACCTCGTGTCGGGGCTGTTCCCGTTCAGGCCATCGCAGCCCTTTGCCACGTACGTGGTGTTCGGCTGCGGGAGGGTCTTGTACGGCCCAGTGCTCTTCGGGTGCAGGCTGTAGGTCTTCGTGTTGGTGGCGGTGAGCTGCGTCGCCTTGGCGAAGTTGGGCCCTGGGCCACCGCTGGCGGTGACGATGCCCTCGGAGAGCAGGTTCCAGATCTTCTGGTGGCCCGGCGGCTGGTAGGTCGCGAACATGTTGTCGAAGCTGTGGTTCTCTCCGATGATCACGACCACGTGCTTGATCGGCGTGGTCGTGGGCGGTGCCTGGCCCGCATGCGGCGTGGTGCTCGCGGCGGCTGCGGTCATCATGGCAGTGACGGCGACCGCGGCACCGGTCACCACTACCGGATGGATGAGCTTCTTAGCCATGCCGGCTCCCTTCCCTGTCTGGGCGGGCAATGCCGCCCGCCCGCCGGCTGGCGGGCAGGCGCACGGCATACCCCCTGCGAAGCGTGCTGAGCCATTAAATCGCCAGACAAGCATTAAGTGAAGGGCCAGTAAACGATAAGTAACCACGGCCGGGGCTCAGGGTCAGCGAACAACGTAGGGCCGATAGCCGGTAACAGGGAGTGCCCCCGGCTTGGTCAGCCGGGGGCACCCATTGGGTCAGCGATCAGCGCTCGGAGACCGAGATCACCGGGATCCGCGCTGCCGACGGCGGTCGTGGCTGCTGGTGTACCGGCAGCTTGATCGTGCCGAAGTGCGGGTGGGAGAAGTCGAACATCGTCATCAGGTTGCCGATGGCCGGCCGGACCTTCGGCACGTACACCCCTGGCGTGGCGTTCGGCAGGTTGTCCTCGCTGTAGGAGGTCAGCGGCTTGAGGCCCCAGTTGGCCTCGATGAACTTGAGGATCGAGACGTGGTCGGTGTAGGTGTGGTCGACGAACCCAGGACGGGTGAACGGGGACACCAGGATCATGGGGATGCGCGGGCCGTCGCCGAAGAAGCTCACCGGCTGGATGTAGCCGGAGTCGTAATAGCCGCCGCTCTCGTCCTCGGTGATGAAGATCGCGGTCGAGCGCCACAGCTTGGGGTTGTCCTGCACCGCGGCGACCGCCCGGGCGACGAAGTTCTCCCACGCGTACATCGTCGAGTAGCCGGGGTGGCCGTCGTTGTCACCGGGCTTGAGGAAGGACACCGCCGGGAGAGTCCCGTTCGCCGCCTCCGAGACGAAGTCGCCGAGGCCGTGCTGGGTGTTCTTCCGCAGCGCCGGGTTGGTCATGATCGACGCCGAGTACTGCATCGGGTCGCAGATGCCGCAGTAGGAGAAGTTCGGCTGGCCGTTGTCGTAGCCCTCGCCGAAGTAGCCCCAGCTGATGTGGTGCGCGGACAGCGAGTTGCCGATCGTCACATAGTCGGTCTTCTGCGGCGGGACCGTGTACGGCGAGGTGTTGAGGGTGCCGTCCAGGTTGTAGCCGGGGTTGTAGTTGTTCAGCAGGTAGTACCGGCCGGGCTTGCAGTTTGCCAGCGGCTTGTAGGGCAACTTCGCCAGAAGCCCGTCGATGGCGCTGACCCCGGGTGCCTTGGAGTTGGCGCACTCGGAGTAGCTGCCGCCGGCGTTGGCGGTGGTGCTGCTGCCGTACCCGTCCTGGGTGTAGTTGTTGTTCGTGCCCGGCTTGGGGTTGGGGTTCTCGATCTCGCCGGCCGGCGGCGTGGCCGTCTGCCCCTTGCTGTTCTGGAACGAGGCAGCGTAGCCGGTGCCGAGCGCGATGTGGTTGGCGCCGGTGCCGCCCATCACCGCCTGGTGGTAGTTGTCGCTGATCGCGTAGTTCAGGGCTAGGTCCTTGATGATGGGCGCGTCGCCCTGGGCCATGTTGTAGAAGCCCGTCTGGAGCCCGCCCTGGAATATCTGGGCGGGCGGCTTGGCGCCGTTGTCGTCGCCCGCGGTGTTGGCGACCCAGGTGTTGAGCTGCCCGTTGTGTGATCCGTACTGCTGCCACATCTGGTAGAAGCGGTGGATCGGGTCGCCGACGTAGGCGCCGTAGAGTTCGCACTGCCCGAAGCTCGAGTACGCGATGTGATCATCGTAGTAGGGCACGTACTTGGTGATCTGGTACGGCCCGTTCGGCAGGTTCGCGGGGAACCGCTTGTCGGGGACATTCGCCTTCTGCCCGTCGCAGGCTTGCGACACGTACGTGGTGTTGGGCCGGGGCAGCGGCTTGTACTTGCCGGTGATCTTCGGGTTCAGGCTGTAGGTCTTGGTGTTCGACGCGGTGAGCTGGGCTGCCTTGGCGAAGTTGGGGCCAGGTGCCCCGCTCTTGGTGACGATGCCCTCGGACAGCAGGTTCCAGATCTTCTGGTGGCCCGGCGGCTGGTAGGTCGCGAACACGTTGTCGAAGCTGTGGTTCTCCCCGATGATCACGATCACGTGCTTGATCGGCGTGGTGGTGCGGGGGGGGGCCTGCTCGCGTGCGACGTGGTACCGGCGGCCGCCGCGGTCATCGTGGCGGTGACGGCGACCACAGCGCCGGCCACCAGTGCCGGGTGAATGAGCTTTCTTGCCATGCGGGGGACTCCCTCCGTCTGCTGGACGGTGATGCTGTGCCGTGCGCCGCCTGATTAGGGCGACGCGGTACGGCACACCCACCCGAGCGTGACGAGTCAGAAAATCGCCAGGTAAGACGCTGGATGAAGGGTTGGCAAGCGGTTAGCAAACGGTGCCCGGCCCAGCCGCTGATCTAACGATTGTTAGATGCTGCTCAGCACGGCTGTTACTATATGCCGGTGACCAACAGCGACCCTACGACTGCGGACGGCTGGCTCCTGCTTGTGTACCGGGTGCCACCCGAACCGAGCAGGCTGCGCTCGGCGGTGTGGCGCAGGCTGAAGAGCCTCGGCGCCATCTACCTGCAGAACTCGGCGGCGGCCCTGCCGGCGAGCGTGACCGCGGAGCGGGCACTCCGCAAGCTCCGCAGCGAGATTCTCGATATGGGCGGGACGGCGGTGCTGCTGTCGTGCGCGGTGCTGGCCGGGGCGGCCGAGGTGCACGCGGCGTTCCAGGCGGCCAGGGACGACGAGTACGCCGAGATCGTCGACCGCTGCGAGGATTTTCTGGCGCAGGTGAAGAAGGAACACGTGGCGAGCCACTACACCTACGCGGAACTGGAAGAGAACGAAGTCGACCTGGACAAGCTGCAGAAGTGGTTCGCCCGGGTGCGCGAGCGGGACGTGTTCGGCGCCGATGGCCGGGAGGCCGCTGAGAAGGCCCTGGCGGCGTGCGGGCAGTCGCTGGAAGAGTACGCCGCGCGCGTCTACGCCGAGGAAGCGGAGGCCCATTGAGCCGCAACCTCTGCCGCATTGTCCCAGGACCGGGCGACGGCCCTGAGCCCGCAACAAGCCCACACCCCCGGGAGGTCGCGTGAACTCGCTGGTCCTCGTCCTGACCGTCTTCGTCGCCTGCGCGGTGGAAGCCGTGGAGGCGCTCACGATCGTCCTCGCCGCTGGCCTGACCCGGGAGTGGCGGTCCACGTTCCAGGGGATGGCCGCCGCGCTTGTCGTCCTCGCCGCCATCGTCGCGGCGGTCGGGCCCGCCCTCACCCTGGTGCCGCTCACCGCGCTGCGCCTGGTCGTGGGCGCCCTGCTGGCCGTGTTCGGCCTGCAGTGGCTGCGCAAGGCCATCCTGCGCGCCTCGGGGTACAAGGACCTGCACGACGAAGAGGCCATCTACGCGCGCCAGGTCACCGCGGCCCGGGCTGCCGCCAGCGGTGGCCGGCGCGGCGTCCGGGACTGGTACGCGTTCACGCTCGCGTTCAAGGGCGTGCTGCTCGAAGGCCTCGAGGTGGTCTTCATCGCCATCACCTTCGGGGACAACCAGCAGAACCTGGGACTGGCCGCGGTCGGCGCGGTGGCCGCAGTGATCGTGGTCGCGGCGGTCGGGTTCGCGGTGCGCGCCCCGCTGTCGCGGGTGCCGGAGAACGCCCTGAAGTTCGGGGTCGGCATCATGCTGACCTCGTTCGGCGTTTTCTGGGGCGCGGAGGGCGCCGGGGTGTCCTGGCCGGGCAACGACGCCGCACTGCTGGTGCTCATTCCGGTGATGCTGCTGGTCGCGTTCGGCTACACGGCCCTGCTGCGCAGGGCGCACGGGGCGGCGGCAAGCGCTGGGGCGCAGGCGGTGCAGCCGGTAGAGGGGAGCACGGTATGACCAGATGGCTGCGTTCGTTCGGCGCGTTCTGGTACGACTTCGTCATCGGCGACGACTGGCGTGGCGCCGCGGTAGTCGCGGTGGCCCTGGCCGCGACCGCACTGCTGGTGCACGCCGCCGCGGTGAATGCCTGGTGGCTGCTGCCGGTCTGCGTGATCGCCGCGCTCGGCTGGTCGCTGCGCCGCGCCACCGCCCGCAAGCCGTAGCGGCTCAGGCGAGGCCGCGGGCCTTGACCAGGCCGGTCTCGTAGGCGAACACGACAGCCTGCACCCGGTCGCGCAGCCCCAGCTTGGCCAGCACCCGGCCGACGTGGGTCTTCACCGTGGCCTCGGAGACGAACAGCCGCGCGGCGATCTCGGCGTTGGACAGGCCCTGGGCCACGTGCATCAGCACCTCGCGCTCCCGGCTGGTCAGGCAGGCCAGGCCGGGGGGAGCGGGGCCGTCGCCGGCCGGGAACAGCGGCGCGAACCGGTCGATCAGCCGCCGGGTGGTAGACGGAGCCACGACCGCATCCCCCGAGTGCACCGCCCTGATGCCAAACAGCAATTCCTCCGGCGGCACGTCCTTGAGCAGGAATCCGCTGGCCCCGGCCTTGAGCGCGGCGTAGGCGTACTCGTCGAGGTCGAACGTGGTCAGCATCAGCACCCGGGGCCGGGTGCCGGCCTGGCAGATCTGCCTGGTCGCCTCGATCCCGTCGAGGCGGGGCATCCGTACGTCCATCACCGCGACGTCGGCCGACACCGAGTGCAGCATCGTGATCGCCGCGGCCCCATCCCCGGCTTCGCCGACGACGGCCATATCCGGCTGGGCGTCGAGGACCATGCGGAACCCGGCCCGCACCAGTTCCTGGTCGTCGACCAGCAGAATCCGGATGGTCACGCGGCACCTGCCTGCACCGGGGTGAGCGGCAGCGTGGCGACGACCTCGAAGCCGCCGCCGGGCCGCGGCCCCGCTGCCACGGAGCCGCCGTACATCGCCACCCGCTCGCGCATCCCGGTCAGGCCGTGCCCGGCACCGTCGGGCGCCGTCGCGCCACGGCCGTCGTCGCTGATCGCCAGCACCACCGCGTCATCGGAGTAACGCAGCACGACCGACGCGGACGCCACCGGGCCGGCATGCTTGCGCGTGTTGGTGAGGGACTCCTGCACGATCCGGTAGGCGGCGAGCGCGACGCCGCCGGGCAGTGGCTGCGGGACCCCCTCGACCGTGAACGACACCGGCAGCCCGGCCATCCGGGCCTGCTCCAGCAGTTCGCCGAGCTCACCTATGCCCGGCTGCGGGGCCCGTACCTCGCTGGGCCCTTCTTCCTCCCGGCGCAGCACCCCGAGCATGCGCCGCATCTCGGCCAGTGCCTGGCGCCCAGTGGCCGAGATGGCCGCAAGGGCTTCCTTGGCCCGGCCCGGGTCGGTGGCCAGCGCGTACGAAGCGCCGTCGGCCTGCACCACCATGACGCTGACGTTGTGCGCGATCACGTCGTGCAGTTCCCGGGCGATCCTGGCCCGCTCCGCGACGGCCGCGACCCGCGCCTGGGCGTCCCGCTCCCGTTCCAGCCGGGCGGCCCGGTCCTCAAGGCTGGCGTAGTACGCCCGCCGGTAGCGCATCGAGTCGCCCAGCACCCAGGCGAGCAGCGCGGGCCCGGCGAACAGGACCGTCTCGGCGGCTATCTTGCCCGGCACGTCCGGCACGTTGAGGTAGCTCCACCGGACCACCGCGATCGCCGAACCGACCAGGCAGACGGCCAGGCCCCAGACGGAGACTCGCCGGGAACAGTAGGCGGCGAGGGTGTAGAGCAGGATCAGGATGGCCAGATCCGTGGCGACAGGGCGGACGCCCAGCGCCACCTGGATCCCGCCGGCCACGACGGCCGTCGCGTAGGAACCGATCGGGTTCGCCCGCCGGAAGACCACGGGCACGGCGAGGCCGAGCGCCACCGGAACGAACAAGAGATTGCCCTTCGCCACGATGGGCCCGATGCCGGTCAGCAGCAGCGCGGCAGCCAGCACGCCGTCCACCAGCCTCGGATGACGGCGGACCCACGCGTACAGGACAGCCACAACCCAACTGTAGATCGGCACCTGCCCGCCGACGTCATCCTCGCGGGTAGGTTCCGATCATCCCCGGGGGCGACAAATCCCCTAGGGTGCACCCGTGAGTGATGACTGTGTGTTCTGCCGGATCATCTCCGGCGAGGTGCCGGCCAACATGGTGCTGGCCGACGACGAGTTCGTGGCGTTCCTCGATGCCCGGCCCGTGTTCAAAGGGCACGTGCTCGTCGTGCCGCGCCGTCACTACGTGACGCTGGCAGACCTGCCGGTGCCCGCCGTCGGCCCGTTGTTCGAGCGGGTGCGGTTGCTCAGCGCTGCCGTGCCGGCCGCGCTCGGCGCGCAGGGAACCTTCGTCGCGCTCAACAACGTAGTCAGCCAGAGCGTGCCCCATCTGCACGTGCACGTGGTGCCGCGCACCAAGGGGGACGGCCTGCGCGGGTTCTTCTGGCCGCGGCAGCGTTACGCCAGCGAGGACGAGGCCGCGGAGTACGCCCGGCGGATCGCGGACGCGGTCGCGGCCCTGGTGTCCTGAGGCCGGTTCCTGGCCGGGGCGTGTCCGACAGTTAGGGTCTTGCGGGGCATGCCCTACGCCGGCGGTGGTTTGGTGCACCCGTTGCAGGGTCCCTTGCCGGTGAAGTAGCCGGGGATCGTGCGTGAGTCGGTCGGCGGGTTCGTCGGCAGCAGGAACGGCCTGCGCGGCGGCTGGCTGAAGTTGAAGGCGCTGATGAGGTTGCCCAGGATGGGCTCGTTTTCCCTGACGTCGGGACGGGGGTCGGGGCGGCCGTCGGTGCTGGGGTTGAGACGGGCGCCGCCGAGGAAGTCGTCCTCGATGAACTTCAGGTAAGCATCGCTGCTGAGGATCTGATGGTCGATGACGCCTCGCCTGGCGTAGGGGGACATGATGATCGCCGGGACGCGGAAGCCGTAGCCGTTCCCGTCGACCCGCGGCGGAACCACGCTGTCGTAGAAGCCGCCCCAGTCATCCCAGGACAGGAAGATCGCGGTGGAGTTCCAGTCGGGGCTCTTCATGGCCGCGTTGATCAGTGCGGTCACGTATGCCTGGCCCTGATGGACGCTGGCCGGCGGGTGCTCGCTGCTGCCCTGGGACGGGGTGACCCAGGAGACCGCCGGCAAGGCGCCGGACCTGGCCGCGGAGAAGTAGGCCTTCAGCCCCTTGATGTTGCCCAGCTGGTGGTCTTGATGCACGTCGCCGAACAGCGGCAGCGGGTTCCAGAACCCCGGCGTGCGGTCGTTCTGCTTGACCGGGGCGCAGGTGAGGTCCGAATCGTTGTCGCAGTCGGGCTGAGTGCCGTTCTGTATGTAATACGCCCAGCTCACGTGCTGCATATGCAGCAGCCAGGTGATATCGGTCCAGGCCAGGTCGATCGACATCGTGCCGGTGGTCAGTTCCTGCCGTACGGCTCTGGCGAACCTCCCGACGCCGTACGGCCCGTTGATGTCGTTGACGCAGCTCATCGGCAAGCTACTCGAACACCGTGCGGACCAGCCGGAGACCAGGTACAGGTGGGCGGGCAGCGACCACGATTTCACCGGCTCGAACATGTGATCGGCCAGCACGAAGTGTTGTGCGTAGGCCCAGTAGTTGGGGATCTCCGCCGCGGTGTGATAGCCCATCACGTCCGGCTTGGCGCCGATGCGGCACGCCGGGTCCTGGATGATCCGGCACTGCGACCGCCCCTTGGCCGAGTCGCGCTGCCGGATAAACCCGTCCAGCCGGCCGCCGTCGAGGTCGGCGATGAAGTTACCCAGCCCGTGCGGGCCGCCGCCGTTGACATCCGCGGCGTCGTGATAGGGCTGCTGGCAGCCGCCGCGCGGATTCGGCACGCACACCGTCGGCACGCCGTTGCTCATCGGGATGCCGTCCGCACCGGGATAGGTGCCGAAGTAACTGTCGAACGACCGGTTCTCCTGCATGATGATGATCACGTGCCGGATCTTGTGGATGCCGGCCATCGGGTTACCCCGCTGTCGCACAGGCGAACGTTGCGTGCCCAGCGCTGGCAACCGCGCCGGTGGCGGTGCACGGTCGGCATCGGGCATGCGGCCCGACGCGGCTTCGGCAGCAGACGGCGCCGACGTGGCCACCGCCCCGCGCTGCGGCACGGACGTGGCGCAGGCCGCCACCAGGCCGGAGAGCAGAACGACGGCGGCCGCACGGGTGAGCGGCCAGCGGCGGGCCCGGCCGGTACCGGATGGCTGGATGATCGACGGCCGGACGCGGCGACCAGCAGGCACGGCTCGCTCCCATGACGGGGATAACCTGGGCGCTTCCGAGCTTAAGCAGAAGCTATGAACAGCCAGCCAACTCACGGTAAGAAATGCCTATTGGCCGCACGGAAGCCGGAGAGTCTCCGGCGGGCATGGCCGGCCTCTGCCCGGGATCGACCTGGCTCAGCCCGGCACGTTTTCCGCTGTCAGCTGAGCGCTGCGGCCGAACGGGGCATACCACCTCAGACCGGTAGGTAGTACCGTCGGAACATGGCCGGGTGGTGGTCGATCGAAGTCTTCCACGGCGAGTCCTCAGCACGGTTGTGGCAGGACATCTACTCGAACGCTCTCATCGAGTCGGCGGTGACGCACGGCGCCACGAACTGGGAATGGCATGAGCACCGGTGGGGCGTCGTGTTCGAGGTCGAGTTCGCCGAGGACAGCCACTGGGAGGTCTTCCGGACCCTGCCCGCCGTCCAGGCCGCCCTTGATGCCGTGCCCGATCCGGTCAATGGCCTTCTCGTCTACCGCGGCCGCGGTGGCGGCGCCGGTGCCACGTCCCCCCGCACGCCCCGGCCGGCCGCCGGGGCCGGCGCGATGGCCCTGCCCGAGCCCGGCGACGAGCCGGTGCTCAAACTGACCTCGGCGACCCCGCCGGATGTGCTCGTTACCGCCGGGTACCCGGCACCGTAGGCAGAAAGGCAGCCGGCTTCGCGCCAGGTCAGCGGGCGATTTGCGTCCGTCGGGCAGGCGCACGGCACCGGACAGGGCAGGATGGAGGCATGAAGGATATCCGAGCCACGGCGGGCGGGCTGCGCGCTGCGATTGAGCGCAGCGGCTACTACCCCGGGCTGGTTGCCGACGCGGTGCAATCCGCGCTCGGCTCCGAGGCCGTCGTCTCCTACGTCGTACACCACGACGCGGTCTTCGATCCGGCCATGGAAGTGCGTCGTCACATGACCGTTCTGGTCCTCACCCCGACCCGGCTGGTCCACTCGCACACCGATGAGAACCCAGCGGAGGAGCCCGGCGAGCGCCCCGAAGCCGAGACGAGCACCGAGGCGGTCCGTTTCTCCCGTATCTCCTCGGTGGCGGTCACCAGGGTCGTGCCCGACCCGGCGTCCTACGTCCCGGGCGTGACCATGCCGAGCGAGGTGGTGCTCAGCATCGGATGGAACGTGCTCTCGCGCGTCGAACTGGAACCAGCCCACTGCGCGGACGAGAACTGCGAGGCGGATCACGGCTACAGCGGCACCATCACGGCCGATGACCTGGCGCTGCGGGTGAGCGAGGCAGCCGACGGCGAAGAGGCCGTGCGGCAGGTGCTGGAGTTCGCGACCGCTCTGGCCGAGGCCACCGCTCATCCTCGCACCTGACGGGAGAGCGGATGCGAGCCGAGCCCACCGTTGCTCCGGTCCTGCCGCGCTACGGCGAAAGTACCCTGTCCGATCTGGCCACCTCCCTGCTGGCTTCCCTGGGCGTACCGGGCGAGGCCAACCCGCTCGGCCTGCCCCCGGCGGCCCGCACCTGCCTGCTCGTCGTCGACGGGCTCGGCTGGGAGCTGCTGCGCGACCAGCCGGCGATCGCGCCGTTCCTGTCCGAGCTGGCGGTGAACGGCGCGCCGCTGACCGCCGGGTTCCCGGCCACCACGGTCACCAGCCTCAGCTCACTCGGTACCGGCCGGCCGCCAGGCCAGCACGGCATGCTGGGCTATCAGGTGGCCGTTCCCGGCACAAACAAGATGCTGAACGGCTTGCGGTGGGACAACTCCGTCGATCCGCGCACCTGGCAGCCTGGCTCGACCATCTACGAGCGGGCGGCCATGGCGGGTGTGCGAACCTACCGGGTGGCCGCGTCCGTGCTGGAGCGGACCGGCCTGTCCGTGGCGGTCATGCGCGGGACCGAGTACCGGCCCGCCGACAGTCTGGGCGCGCTCGTGGCCCAGGCGGCGGATGCGCTGCGGGACGGCGACCGCGTGCTGGTCACCGTCTATCACGGGCAGCTCGACGGCACCGGCCACACCTTCGGGGCCGCGTCCGATGCCTGGCGCTACCACCTCGGCCACGTCGACAAGCTGGCCGAGCAGCTCGCCGCGATACTGCCTGCTGGGACCCCCATGTACGTCACGGCCGACCACGGCATGGCCGACGTGGCACCGGACGACCGGATCGACGTGGACGCAGTACCCGAGCTGCGGAAAGGGGTGGCGATGCTGGGCGGTGAGCCTCGGGCCAGGCATGTGTACGCGCAGCCTGGTGCCGCCGCGGACGTGCTGGCCGCCTGGGCCGAGGTCATCGGCGACCGGGCCTGGGTGCTGCCGCGGGACGAGGCGATCGCCGCGGGCTGGTTCGGCCCGGTGAACCCCGCGCTGTCCGGCCGGATCGGCGATGTGGTCGCCGCCCCGGCCGGCCCGTTCGCGATCGTCGCCACCAAGGCGGAGCGGCTTGAATCGTCGCTGATCGGCATGCACGGCTCGCTGACCTCCTCAGACCAGCTCGTGCCGCTGCTCCGCCTGCCGTCGCTGCAGCCGCAACCGCGGCGGGGATGATCGCCCGGCTCGCCCACAACGGTGGGTGCCCGTTATCCACAGGGTCATCCGGGGGGACGCAAGAGTATGCGGCGCCTCATCCACAGAATTGCCGGACTTACCCACAGGGCGAATCCGGTGTGGTACCCGTCGTAATGACGTCGCCCACGAACCCGGCGGTGCGGGAACGCCGGGACAGAGGGGGAGCCCGCCATGGAGCCGCACGCTGGTACCGCAGGCCCGCTGACCGACGTGGCCGCCCTGGCACGGGCGCTGGCCGGGCCGGCCCCGCCGGTGCTGCTCGACGTACGGTGGCGGCTCGGCGGCCCGCCGGGCATCGGGTCGTACCTGGCCGGTCACCTGCCGGGGGCGGTCTTTGCCGATCTCGACTCCGACCTCGCCGCCGAGCCAGGGCCGGCCGGCCGCCACCCGCTGCCGGAGCCGGCGGCCTTCCAGGCCGCGATGCGCCGGGCTGGGGTAAGCGACCGCAGGCCCGTGGTCGTCTATGACGATGCCGATGCCACCTCGGCGGCGCGGGCGTGGTGGCTGCTGCGTTACTTCGGGCACGGTGACTGCCGTGTCCTCGACGGCGGGTTCCGCGCCTGGCGGGCGGCGGGCGGGCAGATGGCCACTGGCGAGGATGCCGCGCCGGCCGCCGGGGACTTCACCGCCCGGCCCGGGCACATGCCCGTGCTGGACGCCGACGGCGCGGCCGGGCTGGCCCGCCGCGGCGTGCTGCTCGATGCCCGCGCCCGGGAACGGTACCGGGGTGAGACCGAGCCCATCGACCCGGTGGCCGGGCACATCCCCGGTGCGATCAGCGCGCCCACGGCCGGCAACGTCGCCCCGGATGGCCGGCTCCTGCCCGCGGCCGGGCTGCGGGCCAGGTTCGCCGCCCTCGGCGTCGGTGCGGACGGCGATGCCCGCCCGGTGGCTGCCTACTGTGGTTCCGGGGTGACCGCCGCGCACGA
Organism: uncultured Actinomycetes bacterium; assembly: GCA_963813395.1. Taxonomy (GTDB): domain Bacteria; phylum Actinomycetota; class Actinomycetes; order Streptosporangiales; family Streptosporangiaceae; genus DASXKD01. Next base: position 871,988 of record CAWEYV010000022.1, on the reverse strand, counting down.
GGTGCTCGCGCTGGAGATCGCCGGCGTCGCGGCGTCCCTGTACGCCGGGTCCTGGTCGAACTGGGTCGCCGACCCCGCCCGCCCGGTCGCCACCGGCCCAGACCCGGGCTAGATGACCTAGCCCGAGCCCCGGTCCATCCCGGGGAACCAGATGGGGCTGCGGCCCGTCCAAGGAGTTGCGGGCCGGCCTGGACAGCCAGGCCAGCCCGATCACCACCCCATGGCGGGCATTGGTAGCAGGGCCAGCCCGCCCGGCCCGCGGGGGCAGCCTACCGGCGGGCTGTCCCCGCAGGGCCGCCGGTTCGCGCCGGGCCGGAACAAGGGACGGCAACCTGGGCCGGGCGGGGTCGGTGGCAAAGAAGGGAGGCCGCAATGGTGACGCTGGGCAAGGCAGCTGGTGCGGTCAGGCGTGCGGCGGCTGGCGGGATCGCCGCCAGCCTCGTGCTCGGGCTTGCCGCCTGCGCGAGCGCTGCCACCGGGGCGGACAGCGCGGCCAGGTCACACCCGGTCCGGTCGGCTGAGGCCAATCCGGCGTCAGCCAGGCCATCGCATGTCAAGATCATCCCCCGCACCCCGACGATCCGCCCCAGCAGCGAACATGTCCCGCTGTGCATGGAGATCCCGAAGCTGACCCGCATGACCGTCACCCGCACGCCGTGGCCACCGCCGCTCCACCACGCTCGCGAGGTGCTGCCCACCGGGTTCACCATCACGGACGCGGCGACCGTGCAGCGGATCGCTACCGTGCTGTGCGCGCTGCCTGCCCTGCCCCGCGGCGTGATGAGCTGCCCGGATCTTGTGGGCGGCGCCTTCCGGCTGTTCTTCGTCGCGCCAGGTAAGCCCATTGCATCGGTTGGGGTCCAGGAGTCGGGCTGCCGGGTGGTCAGCGGGCTTGGCCCGGCCCGGTCGTGGGCCGCCTCAGCCACCATGCAGCACGAAGTGAGCGTGGGATTCGGCGCCCCGTTCCACCTGGTCCCGCCGAACGCCTAACCCAGCACCGCGGCTGTCCCCGGCAGGCTGGCCCGGCCGCGACGGTGCCTACCGTGCCGGGCGCTCTGGTCAGCCAGGCGGGGCCAGATCGTGGCGGGCGGTGAGCACGAGCCAGGTGAGCGCGCCGGTAATGAGCGCAGGCATGGCGGGCCCTGCCCCAGCGGCCAGTACGCAGCCCAGGCTGGCCGCCGCGACGGCGACGGCCCGCAGCGCCAGCCGGACCGGACGGCCTCGCCTGGCCCGTGACCACCACCGGCCCGCCACGGCCCCGCCTGGCCCGTGCCTCGCCTCGGGCACGCGGTTCCCCGCCAGCGTCTCAGCCCGGCCGAACTGCGTGCGGAGGGCGGTGTAGGCAGCAGCCGCGGCGGCGAACCGGGCCGGGTCACCGCCATCGGCGCGGTCGGGGTGGGTGGCACTGGCCATCCGCCGCCAGGCCGCCCGCACCTCGTCGTCGGTCAGCCCGGGGGTGGCGGTCAGCCCTAACACCGTGAAGGGATCTGCTTGCCGTGACGTCCTCATCCGGCTCCCTGCCCAACGTTCACCACGCCCCGCACTGTGGAGTCTACGGACGCCGGGCCCGGCCGGGAACCCCGCGCCTGGGGCGAGGCACGGAGTCGGCCGCAGAGCTCCCCCCAAGGGCTTCGTAACGGGGAGCGAACCCCGCACGCGCTCCTGCCCCGCGCCCTGACCTGCGACCCGGTCTGGACCCGCCACCGAGACCGGTGGTTTCCCAGCGGGCCCGTACCCGTGCCCCGCCCCAGGCTGCTCCCCAGCCAAGCGTCATAACAGGCACAAGGCCATCCCCGGATTCCGGGATCGGGCCGGCGTGGTCACCGGTCCTAAACTTGCGCTACCAGACCGCCCGGCGGTGATGCATCGTGTGGTGACAGGTGGTGAACTTCAGCGGCGATGGCGTCCCAGCCCAGTAACCCCGCGGCCGCGCGCGTGACCACGCCGTCCGGGCTGGTGCTGGGGATCCCGGAAGGCAGCAGGCTGGTGTTCGGCCGGGGGCCCGACGCAGACCTGACGATCGCCGCGGGCCGGGGATTGTCCCGGCGGGCTGGGGTGATCAGCGCGGTGGCCGGGGGCGCCTGGATCGCCAACATCAGCCACACGCACGCGCTCTACGCCGAGGGTGACGGCTACCGGATCAGGCTGCCCCGGATGGAGGAACGGGACGAACCGTCTGGGGGATGGTTCGTCCATGTGGGATCGGTCCTCGTGGGCTCCCGGGCCATGCTCGATGACGGGCTGCCGCTGGAGGTGATGGTCGCCGACGGTGACGGCCGCTGGGGCGAGGGCGGCGAGAACGGCCGGACCAGGTCGGACGGTGATTCCACGCTGCTGCCGCTCTACCTCGATCCGATGACGAAGCTGTTCCTCGTCGCGCTGATGTGGTGCCGCCCGTGGCTGCTCGACCCGGCCGCGACCACGCCGCTGCCGCGGACCCCGGAGATCGCCAGGGACGCGCTGCAGGTGACCGGCGCGTACCACGAACTGGAGCGGTTCGACACCGATCCGGCCTTCCGCGACCGGCTGTCGGCACGCGTCGCCGAGCACATCAAGGTGCTGCGGCACAAGATCGCCGATCGCGGCCTGGTCCGCGCCGATATGCGGCTGTCCGACGAGGTCGTGGTGCGGGTGCTGATCGAGCACGGGATCATCACCGCTGCCGACCTGGCCAGGCTGAACGATCCCGCCTGGTGCTCGCGGCAGGAAGACCTCTGGTGGTCCCGGGACGGGTGAGGTGCCGGGGACGGCTAAGGGCACCGGCGCCGGGCGGCCCGCGATGATCAGGCTGCCGGCGATGGCGCGGCCGGCGGGGGAGACGCCAGCAGCGGGCGAACCTGGAAGGTGGTGCTGGCCCGCCGTCCGCCGGCGCCGATGACCACGACCCGGTAGTACCCCGGCGGGATCGGCCCGGGGAAGAAGTCGTGACCCTGGCCGATCGCGTAGTTGAAGGTGCCCTGGTCATCGACAACCGGCCGGAAGCGCGCTGCCCCATGGCCGGCCAGCCGCACCGTGACCTGGCTCCGTGGGATCCAGCCGGTGCCATGCACCAGGAACACGGTGTTCGGGTCGCCGAAGGGCTGCAGCGGTTCGATCGCGGGCCGGCCTCGCCGCAGGCCGGCGAACGCGGTCGGCGGTGGGCCGCCCGGTGCCGCTGGCACAGGCAGCCCAGCGGACTGGTGCGGCGCCGGCGTGCCGGACGGGTCCGGGGAACGGCTGCCGGCACCGCTCACCAGAACCCCGATGGCGGCCCCGACGGCCACCAGCCCCGCGGCTGCGAGGCTCCGCCCGGCCAGGCTGAGCGTGGCCCGGTGGCGGCGCTGCCGCTTGCGCGGGGGGTACCGCGGGTGGCCACCGGGGCCGGCGCGGCCAGCGGGCCGCCGGCGTGGCCAGCCGCGGATCCGCCCCCCGCGCGGCACCGGCAGGGCGGTGTGCGAGCCAACGGTCGCGTCCCCGCTGCTCTCGTCGTCGCCGGCACCGTCGGCAAGCTGGGGGCGGTGCCGGTAGTCCTCGATCAGCCCCATCGCCGCGGGGGTCAGGTAGGCGTGGCTTCCGTTGGCGGCCGCCGGGCCGTCGACAAACGGCCCCAGCTGGGTGAGCAGGGTGGCCGAGGCGGGACGCGTGCGCGGGCTGCGCTCCAGGCAGGCGGTGATCATGTCGGTCAGCTCCCCGGGCAGCCCGGTGAGGTCGGGCGGCTCGGTAGCCAGCCGCACCAGCACGTCCATGACCGTCTCCCCCTGGTAGGGGGCGTGCCCGGTCGCGGCGAACAGAAGCGTCGCGCCGAGCGAGAACATGTCGCTGGCCATCGACGCCTGCTGCGTGTCGCGCGCCTGCTCGGGCGCCATGTAAGCGGGCGTGCCCACGGCGCCGCGGGTCACCGTGAGCTGGATGCGCTCAGCGGCCCTGGCCACTCCGAAGTCGATCACGCGGGGGCCGTCCGCCGCCACGAGCACGTTGGACGGCTTCAGGTCGCGGTGCACGAGCCCGGCGCCGTGAATCGACTCCAGCGCCTCGGCGCAGCCGGCCGCGAGCCACCGGGTGGCCGGCACCGGCAGTGGCCCACACCGGCGCACCAGCTGGGTCAGCGACGGCGCCGGCACGTAGGCGGTCGCCAGCCAGGGCATGTCGGCCTCGGGGTCCGCCGCGATAACCGCCGCGGTGAAGACCCCGCTGACCCGCCTGGCCGCGGCCACCTCCTGGGCGAACCTGGCCCGGAACCCGGCTTCCTCAGCGAACTCGATCTTGATCGTCTTGACGGCAACGAGCCGCCCCGCGGTAGACCGCCCCAGGAACACCTGGCCCATGGCCCCGGCACCGAGGCGGCCCAGTAAGGCGTAAGGCCCGATCTGCTCCGGATCCCACCGGCGCAGTGGCTGCATCGTCGGCTGCTGCTGCACGACCATGACCGTCCCTCCCCTGGCGCTAACGACCAGTAACTATGATGCCGATTCGCACGGGGCTTGTGCCCGGTTTCGGCCGGTCCGGTACCGGACATGCCAGTCCGGGCACAGAGGTCCGGGCACACCCGTCCCGGCCGGGTCCGAGCCAGCCACAACCGCCCGGGCGGAACCGGGGCTTGCCAGCTGAGACCGGATGTGATCATGCTGGGTTGGCGCTAAATGCCTAGTCAGAGCGCATCTACGTCCGGCCGCGCTGTGTCGGGGGCGGCAACGGCGCCGGGCGCCGGGCCCATCCCTGCCGGCGTCCGGCGCCGCTGCGGGGTGAGGCCCGCGGCCGGGCGCAGGTGCGTGGCGGCTCAGCGGGATTGGGCGAGCGTGGCCGCACCGGCCGTTACCAGGTGCTTGTCATCCCGGATCGGGACCAAAGGCCTCGTCCAGCAGTGCGGCGGCGGCCGAGGCCGGCGTTGGCACGGGCGGCTCCGCTTCGCCCGCCGGTGGCCCGGTGAGAGGTGCGGCGGCCAGGCCGGTAGCTAGTTCTTGGCGGCCCGCGGCCCGCTCCTGGCCGGCCTGGTGCGCGCCGCCCGCCGCCGGGTTAGCTAGTGCGGCGGGCGCGGCGAGCAGCCGTTTGACCTGGAGATAGGTCACGCCGCCGCGGTAGATGTAGCCCACCTGGCCGACGCCAAGGGTGCGGATCAGCGCGGGATCGGCTACCGGCGCCTCCCGCGGCCGGGAGGAACCCTCGTGGCTCCAGCGGGGGCTGCCCAGCAGCCGCCTGCTGGTGTCCATCCCCGGCCGGTTCCCGGCCAGTGCGGTGACCGGCTCGGGGTGCGGCGTGCGCAGCAGCCAGATGCCGCCGTCCGCCGTGGCGGCGATCCGGTACCTGTCGTCGTCATCGGGGGCAAGGCCCTGCCAGGACTGCGCCGATACCTGTACCGCCAGGCCCAGGGAGCGGGCCCGCTCGTAGAGCTGCCAGATCGGCAGCCGCCGGGAGACGGCGCTGAACTCATCCACCGCCAGCAGGATCTCCCGGCCTGCGCCGTGTGCGGCGTAGTGGGCCAGGAGGTCGACCAGCGCGCGTGCCTGCGCCTCGGCCACGGGCACATCCGCGGTGCCCTCCAGGATGCAGTACCAGGCATCGGCGTCCGCATAGCTGCCTGGGCCGTCCAGGCCACCGCCCAGCCGCCGCAGCAGGGTGCGGTAGCGCAGCGCGATGTCGGTGATGTGCCGGGCGGCCGACCGCAGCAGCGCCAGATCCCCCTCGTAACCGGCCCCGGAGTAGGCCATGCCGAGCCAGCCGATGTCGAGCCGGGACAGAAAGCCGGCGGCCCCGGCCGGGGGGCCGCACGGGGCACCGACCGCGAGCGTGACGATCGCCTCCATGACGTCGGTGTAGTAGGCGGCCGCCCCGGTGCCGTGCTCGACCATGTCGATCAGCGTGCTGGTGAGCTGGCCCGGTGGCAGGTCCCACAGCGACAGGCTGGCCTCGTCCGGCCAGACGGCGGTGGACCGCGCCCCGGCGTCGCGCAGCACCCGGCGCACCCGGTCGGCGATCCGCCGTGCGTCCGCGCCGCCCTTGCAGTCCAGCACCACGAGCAGCGGCCGCTGCCCCGTCCCGGCGGCGTGCAGTTGCAGGCCACGAGCCAGGAACCCGGCCCACAGCCGCAGCAACAGCGTGGTCTTACCGGTGCCCGTCGTCCCGATGATCACCTGGTGGGAACGCAGTCGCTGGTAGGGAATCATGGCGAGGTCCCGCGCCGGGTGACCCACCGCGCGGATGACCGCACCGGCCACGACGGCTCCGTTATGCCAAACAAGAGGCACGGAGCCGGGAGCGGCGATCCTCGCCCTGGCGGTGCGGACCTGGCGCCGCCACTGGCGGGCCTGGAACGTTGCCGGGGCGGTGGGAAACAGGCCCCCGGCGTGCGTCTCCATCGTGTAGATGCGCCGCGACCAGACCAGGCCGCCCACGGCCAGCCCGATCGGGATCGCCACGGGGGCGATGGTCACCGCGGCGGCCAGCGACCCGGCGGCCGCCTGGCGCCAGGAGGTAAGCCAGGCGAAATACGGGGCGGCCACGACCTGCCACCAGGACCTGGTGGTCACCGCCGTGGCGGCCAGCCACACCACCACCATGGGCAGGCACCACAATGCCGCGCGGTACAGCCGCCGCGGTGGCCAGCCCCGCAGCCAGGCGACCGTCACGGCACCGGCGGCGACCAGGGAGACCGGCGCGGCCGCAACCACTACCAGCGCGGCCGCGGTGAACATGGCCAGCCTGCCCGCCGCACGCAGGGCGGCCAGCACCACGAGCAGGCCCAGATACCGCCGGATCACCGCAGAGCCTTCGGGGCGGGACTGGGAGCTGGCCGGGACGGCACCGGCCTGCTGGCCGCCGCCCGGGCCAGCTCGGCCCCGGGCGGAAGCGCGCGGATCTCGACCCGGCCGGCGGCGGCACCCAGCGCTGCCCTGGCCCTGGCGACCGTGGGCCTGGCGGCGGGGGAGCACAGGTAGACCACCCGGGCATGCCGGGCCGCGGCACCGGGGATCCGTGCCTCGGCGGCGGGGCACCCGTAGTCCCCCGTCCTGGCGAGGATCTCGCGCATGATCGCGGCCGTCCGCGCGACCGTCTTGCGGGTCAGCTCGGCCTCGATCGCCCAGCATTCCCCGGCGAAGGCAACCGGCGACCCGTCCGGCCAGTGCACCTCGGCGTCCGGGATGTGCTCACGTAAACCGACCCGGCCGCCCGCCTTGGCCCGCAGGCGGCGCTCGCCGCGCCAGAACGCTCCCGCCGCCGCGTACCCGGGGGCCGCTTCGAAGGCCAGCCGCACCGAGACCACCCCGCGCAGGTGCGCGAGCCGCGATAGCGCCGGAGAGGTGGCGGTGTAGGGAAGGCCGCAGGCGGCCAGCCCGGCACGGGTCAGCCAGACCCAGGGGCGGCCGGGCCCGATCCGGGCCGACTCGGCGTAGCCGGACCGGCGCCAGCCCAGCGCGATCGCGCCCGCCCGCGTCTCGGAGGTACCAAGCATCACGGCAAGCTGGTCGAGCTGCACGGCATACATGTCGGCGACGAACAGCAGCGCCGCGATGTCGCGTTCGGTGACGGCGCCACGTTCCTCGCGGCTGGCGGTCATGTGCCCACTACACCACGTTGACCATGACCCCACCACCCGGGCCAAGTTGATACGACACGCGGGCTAGAACTGGCGCAGACCTCGCTGGTGAGGCAGAATCTTGCCTGGAACGTTTGCATAACGCTGCTTGAAATAAGTACAGCTTGAAGCGCGGAACGCCGGGACTGCAGGCGAGTTGAGGTCGTTGGGGAAGACGCCCTCAGTAACTCGCAGGGAGGCCAGGTGTCCGTTCGCGGCGTTCTGTACGTCCATTCCGCACCCTCGGCGCTCTGTCCTCATATTGAGTGGGCAGTCGCCGGGGTTCTAGGTATCCCTGTCAGCCTGCCCTGGGTCGACCAGCCCGCGGCTCCGGGGATGCTGCGCGCCGAGGCCGACTGGGAGGGCCGCCCCGGCACGGCAGGGGAGATCACCTCGGCCCTGGCCGGCTGGAACCGGCTCCGGTTCGAGCTCACCGAGGAAGCCAGCCCCGGCTGCGATGCGATGCGCTTTAGTTACACGCCCGGCCTCGGCATATTCTCGGCCGTCATGATGGCCAACGGGGACATCGTCGTGCCGGAGAGCCGCCTGCGGGCCGCGATGACGGTCGCGTCGGCCCCCTCCTCGCCCGTGGTCCGCCTGGCCAGCGGCGGGGCCGTGAGCGACCGCACGGACCGGGCCAGCACGCTGGAAGAAGAGCTTTCCCGGCTGCTCGGCGAGCCCTGGGACGACGAGCTCGAGCCGTTCCGCTGCGCCGCCGACGGCGCCCCGGTCCGCTGGCTGCACGCCACCGGCTGACCGCCAGCCATCTGCCGCGCCCGGCGGGTGACCAGCATTGCGCTGACGGCCTTTGCGCTTTCTTGCCTGTTCCCATGCACTGTGATTACTCGTAGTCTGTTGCCACTACGGGACGTGACACGGCTGACATTGGTGGGGACCGATGAAGCGACGCTCAGCCTCGATGATCGCCATAGCCACTGTCTGCTCCGGGTTGCTTACCGGTGCGGTCGCTGTGTCAGGCACCCAGGCGGCGGTGGCCATCCGGACCGCTCCGGGCGGCACCTGGGGCAACGCGATAGCAGGTAGCCGCGGGGCTCAACCAGGGCGGTGAGGCGCAGCTCAACTCGGTGTCGTGCGCCTCGGCAGGCAACTGCAGCGCCGGCGGGTACTACACAAACAATGGCGAACAGATGCAGGCGTTCGTGATCAGCCAGACGAACGGCGTCTGGGGCCACGCCAAGGAGGTGCCCGGCAGCGCGGCCCTGAACCAGGGCTGGAACGCCGAGGTCAGCTCGGTGTCCTGCGTCTCGGCAGGCAACTGCGCCGCCGGTGGCCGCTATCAGGACAGGTCCACTCGCCGTCATGTGTTCGTGGTCACCCAGACGAACGGCGTCTGGGGCCACGCCAAGGAGGTGCCCGGCAGCGCGGCACTTAACCAGGGCAAGTTCGCGGACGTGGAGATCAACTCGGTGTCGTGCACCTCGGCGGGCAACTGCAGCGCAGGCGGGTTCTACACCGACCGCCGTGCCCGGCTCCAGGCGTTCGTGGTGAACCAGACGCATGGCACCTGGGGTAACGCCGAACAGGTTCCCAGGCAGCGGGGCCCTCAACACCGGTGGGGAGGCTGAGGTGGACTCGGTGTCCTGCGGTTCGGTCGGGCAACTGCAGCGCGGGCGGGTATTACAGCACGAACCGCAAGGCCGGCCACCAGCAGGCGTTCGTCGTCAGCGAGCAGAACAGCCACTGGGGCACCGCCAAACAGGTAGCCACACGGCTCAACACGGGCGCGTTCGCACAGGTCTTCTCGGTGTCGTGTGCCTCGGCGGGCAACTGCAGCGCCGGCGGCTCGTACTTCGACAGCAGCGCCCATCACCAGGCATTCGTCATTGACCAGACGCATGGCAGGTGGGGGGCGGCCACGGAGGTTCCCGGCAGCGCGGCCCTGAACGTGGGCGGATTCGCGCAGATCAGCTCCGTATCGTGTGCCTCGGCGGGCAACTGCAGCGCCGGCGGGTTCTACTTCACCAAACGCCCGCGAGAGCACGTGCTTGTTGTCACCGAGACCCATGGCAGATGGGGCACCGCACAGACGCTTCCGGGCAGCGTGGCCCTCAACGGGGGCATGAACGCCGAAGTCACCTCGGTGTCGTGTGCCTCGCCGGGCAACTGCGCCGTCGCCGGGTCATACCAAGGCGCCGCCGGAGTGAGCAGGTGTTCGTCGCGGACGAGACGAGCGGCATCTGGGGCACGGCAGAACAGGTCCCCGGCACCGCCGCCCTCAACGAGGGCGGGCTGGCCGCGGCTCTTTGAGGTGTCGTGCGGCGCGGTGGCCAATTGCAGCGCAGGCGGGATTTACACCGACTCCGTCCAGGAGGCGTTCGTCATCAGCGAGACCCCTGGAACAACGCCATGACGACCAGGCCTGACCCTGCGTCCGCAGGGTCCAGGCGGCTGGCCACCGTCAGGAGGGGTCAGCTAGACGAATCCGTACCTACGGTCCGGGCCGGGCGCCAGGCCTTCTCGCCGGTGACCGGATCGACCCGCTGCTGGCACTGATGCACGAGCACATCATCCACCCGCAGGCTCACGGTCCGGCCGCCCACGGCGGCCGATCCCGCCGTGCTGGTAACGCCCATCACGGGGCGTTGTCCGGGTGGTAGGTCAAACTGCGCGCCGCATCTCGGGCAAACCCGAGCGTGCCGACCCATGACTCCACACTTCCACACAATCCTTGCCGCTGCCAGGTCCTATGACCTGCGCGATCTGGCTGCTGGCGCCCGATGTAGGGGTGATGTGGGGGTTATGGGGGGTTACGTTCGTGAGCCGTTGTGACAGCCGGGCGCTGGCTGGCCTTTGACTGAGCAGGGCCAGCCAGCGGCCCGGGTTAGCCCGTCACCATCCGGATCCGGCTGTTCAAGCTATCGACGATCACCACGTTCCCGGCGTCAGCGGCCACCCCGCTCGGGAAATGGAGCTCTGCGGCGGTGGCCGGGCCGCTGTCTCCGGCGAACCCGGCGGTGCCGTTGCCCGCGATGGTGTAGATGTGTCCAGCGGTCATGTGCCTGCCGTCGAACGTGCCGGCGCGGACGGCCACCACCCGGATTCGGCTATTGAAGGTGTCGGCGATCACCGCATTCCCGGCGGCGTCCGCGGCCATGCCCATCGGGCAGTTCAGTTTCGCGCCGGTGCCTGGGCCGCCGTCGCCGTTGAAACCCCTGCTTCCGTTGCCCGCGATCGTGTAGATATCGCCGTCGGTCATGGCCCGACCGTAGAAGGTACCGGTCTTGACCGCCACGACCCGGATTCGCTGGTTCTGGGTGTCGGCGAGCATCAGGTCCCCGGCGGCGTCCACCGCCAGCCCGGTCGGCCCGGCCAGTTCGGCGCTGGTGGCCGCGCCGCCATCGCCGGCGAACCCGGCAGTGCCGTCGCCGGCGACGGTGTAGATGTCCCCGGCGGTCATCGCCTGCCCGTAGAAGGTGCCGGTGCGGGCGGCGACCACCCGGATCCGGCCGTTGCCGAGGTCGGCGAACACCAGGTTGCCGGAGTGGTCTACCGCCACCCCCCGCGGGGCGTTGAGCTCGGCGCTGGTGGCCGGTCCGCCGTCACCGGAGAAGCCGGAAGTGCCGTCGCCGGCGACCGTGTAGATGTGTCCCGCCGTCATGTGCGTCCCGTAGAACGCGCCGGTGCCGGCCGCTGCGACCCGCACCCGGTCGTTGGCCTGGTCGTCGATCACCAGGTTGCCGGAGTGGTCCACCGCCACTCCGCAGGACCCGACGGTTGCCTTGCTTGCCGGGCCGCCGTCGCCCAGCGTGCCCGGGCCGGCGCCGGTGCCCGCGGGCATGGTCAGCCGGGCGGTCTGCGGGTTCATCTGCCGCACCGCCCACGAGTCGGCGATGTACACGCGGCCAGCGGCGAACCACACGCCGCACAGCCCCGGAAGCGCACATCGCGAGCCTTGCCCGGGCCCCCGACGCCGCCCGCCACCGTGGAGATCAGCCCGGCCCCGCGCTCCCGCGGCCCCGCCAGGGTGGCCTGCCGCGGCCACGGGGCTGGTTCCGGCCAGCGCCGCCGCCCCAGCAGCGTCACCACCAAGGCCGGAACTCCCCGCATTAAGCTATTCATCCCCGCTATCCGCCGAATACCCATCGGACAACCCCTCCGTTCCCAGCCCTGAAAGACGAGTCCCACACGCTGGTGGCGTGGCGGCCTCATTGCCATGACGCGCGGCTGTCTGAGCCAGATGACAGCCTGCGGTCACGCGTCGCGGAGGCGGAGCAGCAGGCCGCCAGCGAGCAGCGCGGCGGCGGTCCAGGCGGTGAGCACGCCCAGGCCCGCCCACGGGCTTAGCGGCAGACTGCGCAGGCCGGTGCTGGCCTGGATCTCCAGCCCGGCGGTCATCGGCCCGATCTGCTGGATGTGCCGCGCCACGCCCGGACTGCCGACCACCTGGCCGAGGATCGGGAACAGGTACAGCAGGCCGAGCACGACCCCGATCGCCACCGCGGCGTCCCGCACCGCGGCGGCTATGCCGAGGCTGAGCAGCGCGATCAGGGCCAGGTAGAGCACGGTCCCGGCGGCGGCGCGCAGCACCGTCCCGTTGCCCAGCGACAGCACCGGATATCCGTGGGCCGGGGTGTACCCGTGGCCGGGAAGGATCAGCCGCCCGGCCAGCACCGAGCCGAGGACCGCGGGGGTGCCGGCGGCCAGCGTCACCGCGGTGACCACGGCGGCCTTGGCGGCCAGCACCGTGATCCGGCGGGGCATGGCGGCCAGGGTGGTCCTGATCATGCCGGTGCTGTACTCGCCGCTGACCGCGAGCACGGCCACGATGGCCACGACCGCCTGCCCCAGATAGGTCCCGGTGAGGCTGAGCTTGGTGACGTCAACGTGGCAGGCAGCCGTGGACGTGCAGGACAGGCTCGCGGACACGGTCGCGCTGATGATCACGGTCGCCGCGACCACGCCGGCCAGCAGCCAGCCAGTACCCGGCAGCGTCCGCAGCTTCGTCCACTCGGCGCGCAAGGCATCCCGCAGCGTCACGTTCATGCGTCCCTCCGGCGCAGCAGGACGGTGGCCAGGCAGAGGGCGAGCGCGGCCCACAGGCACAGAACGCCGAACCCGGCCCACGGCGCGAGCGGGAAGTAACCGTGCTGCGGCGTGTAGCTGTTGTTCACCTGCGGGTAGGCCGGGACGTACTGCTGGATGGCGAAGGCGGCGGCCGGGGTGACCCGCAGCAGCCAGTCCGCCGCGCCGGCGGGCAGCACGGCCAGCGGGACGGAGAAGAAGTACGTCACCACCGTCAGCGCGATGACCGCGGTGATGGTCCCGGCGCTGTGCCGCAGGATCGCGCCGACGGCCAAGGCGAGGACCGCGGCTGATGGCGAGCAGCGCCGCGGTCCCGGCCACCAGGCGCACCTCGGTGAGCGCGCTCATCGGGAACACGTAGTTGCCGTGGCTGCGCAGCAGGCTCGTGCCAAGCGGCACCACGGGCGCGGAGCCGATCAGCCCGGCCACGAACGTGACCACGCCGATCACGACGGCCTTGGCCGCCAGGACCCGGCCCCGCGCCGGGCTCGCGGCGAACGTGGTGCGGATCAGGCCGCGCCGGTACTCGGCGGTGATGAACATCGCACCCACCACGATCACCACGATCAGCCCGGCGAACGCGCCGACCAGTCCGTCGTCTCCGGAATTGCCGATTCCCACCGGCCCCGGGCCGGCGGGCGCGATGTCGCCGGACCCGTGCACCGTGAACGTACCGCCAGCCTGGCGGAACCCACCGGGCAGCGTCCCATTCTGCTCGCTGGCCCCGACGTTCTGGCCGCGCCACCCGCGACCGCGCCCGGCTCCCCGGGTACTGGGCATGCTGACGTGGTCGAAGACAGCGGCGGCCGCGGTAGGGCCGCTTGACTCGCCGCTCACCGACGGTGGGGAGGTGACGAACAGCCCAGCCTGAACCGCCGCCGGCAGCCCGGGCAAGCTGGCCGTGCCCACCCGGATCCAGTGCGTGCCGTCGGCGGAGTCGTATCCGGTGAGCGTGTCACCGGCCCGGACCAGCCGCAGCCACCGCGGCGAGGTGGCGGAGACGGCCCGGGGCAGGCCCGGCGTGTCCTGGGTGTAGTTGTCCTGCATCCGCACGCCGTGCTGGCCGGTGACCATCATCGCCGCGTACGCCGATCCTTGCCGGGCACCCTTCTCGATGATGATCCCGGCCTTGGCCCAGGGCTGGACGATGCCGCTCACGAAGTTCCGTTCCGGGTCCGGGCCTGGCGCGATCCCGCCGTTCGGCGAGACCAGGCCGGTCAGCGACGTCACCCGGACCGTGATGCTGCCGTTGCCGCGCAGCATCTGGTGCACGAAGTAGAAGCTGTCGCTGACCGCCTCGCCGCCCGGCCCCACCGGGTTGGACGGACTGCAGGGCACCGGGGGACCGATGGGGCCGTTCGGGCCGGACGGCTGGCAGCCGGTCTCCGGCCCGGATGCGGCCCACAGCCCGACGCCGGCCGTCACCGCTGCGGCGATCACCATGGCGATCACCCAGCCGCGCACGGTACGGAACTTGGTCCACTCGGCGTGCATCAGCCGCCCGAAGCTATCGTGCCCGGTCTCGGTGCCGGTGCGTTCCGGCGTCATCGTCGCGGTCATCGCGGGCCCCCCGCGATGGTCTTGGCGCGGTACTCGACCGCGTCGCGGGTGAGCTCCAGGTAGGCCTCCTCCAGCGAGGCGTGGTGCGCCGACACCTCCGAGAACGGCACCGCACTCTCGCCCAGGAGGAGTACGACCTTCTCGGCCGCCAGCCCGGACAGCGTCAGCGTGCCGCCGTCGGCGGCCACGGTGGCCCCCGCGCGCTCAAGGACCGCGGCCGCCTGCGCCGGCGCGGCCGTGCGCAGCGTGACCCGGTCACCGGACGCGGCCGCCAGCAGGTCACGCGTGCTGGTATCGGCGATCACCCGGCCCCGGCCGGCGATCACCAGATGATCGGCGGTGCCTTCCAGTTCGCTCATGAGATGGCTGGACACCAGCACCGCGCGGCCCTCGCCGGCCAGCGACCGCAGGAACCGCCGCATCCAGATGATCCCCTCGGGGTCCATGCCGTTGAACGGCTCGTCCATCATCAGCGCCGGCGGGTCGCCGAGCAGTGCCGCGGCGATTCCCAGCCGCTGCCGCATGCCCAGCGAGTAACCGCCTGCCCGGCGGCGGGCCACGGACTCCAGGCCCACCCGCGAGATCAGGTCGTCCACCCGGGAGGCGTTCTGCCCTTGTGAATGAGCCAGCCACAACAGGTGGTTGCGCCCGGTGCGGCTGGGCTGCAGCGCGGCCGCGTCAAGCAGCGACCCGAGGCGGGTCAGCGGGCGCCGCAGCGTCACGTACGGCCGGCCGCCGACCACCGCCGAACCCCCGTCGGGTGCGTCCAGGCCGAGGATCACCCGCATCGTGGTGGATTTCCCGGCGCCGTTCGGCCCGATGAACCCGGTCACCTGGCCCGGCGCGACGCTGAACGACATGCCGTCCAGCGCCACGGTCGGCCCGAAGCGCTTGCGCAGCCCCGTCACTTCGATCGCTGTTTCCATGGTCATGGTCCTTCTGGCGTTGATGGAGGTTCCAGCGAGGTTGTATGCCACCGCCGGTGTCAGCACCGTGTCGGCGGCTGACACCGTGTTGACACCCGCGGCCGGGCATCGTTGGCCCAGGTCGCCCGGCCTTACCCTGAGCGGGAAGGCGCCAAGTGCGGGGGTGGGCGCGAAGCGCGGGGGCGGGAACAGCAGAGCGGCGGGAAGGACAGCGGAACCCATGAGAGTGCTGGTCGTTGAGGACTTCGAGATCCTCGCCCGGACCATCGGGACCGGGCTGCGCCGTGAGGGCATGGCGGTCGACGTGGTCCTCGACGGGAACGACGCGCTCGAGCACCTCGCGGTCACCCGCTACGACGTTGTCGTGCTCGACCGGGACCTGCCCGGGGTACACGGCGACGAAGTCTGCCGACAGATCGTGGCCGGGCGGTCGCAGAGCCGGGTGCTGATGCTGACCGCGGCCAGCACGGTCAGGGAACGGGTGGACGGTCTCGGGCTCGGTGCCGACGACTACCTGCCGAAGCCGTTCGACTTCGCCGAGCTGGTGGCCCGCGTCCGGGCCCTGGCCCGCCGCTCCGCGGCCGCGCTCCCGCCGACGCTGGAAAGCGGCGACGTGACCCTCGACCCGGGCCGCCGGGTGGCGTTCCGCGCCGGGCGGCGGCTCGACCTGTCCCCGAAGGAGTTCGCCGCTGCTGGAGTGCCTGCTCGCGTCCGGCGGCCGGGTGGTCTCCGCCGAGGAACTGCTCGAACGGGTCTGGGACGAGGCGGCCGACCCGTTCACCACCGCGGTGAAGACCACGGTCCGGCGGCTGCGGGCCAAGCTCGGCGACCCGCCGGTCATCCACACCGTCCGCGAAGGCGGCTACCGGATCGGAGCCGAGTGATGTTCGTCTACCACGAGGCGGTCTCGCTGCTCCGGCTGCGGCCGACCCTGCGCACGCAGCTCACCCTGCTCTACGGCGGGCTGCTCGCCGTCCTGGGCGGCGGCCTGCTGTTCCTGCTCGTCCCGCTGCAAGGGTCGGCGTCGGTCGAGGCCGGGCCGCACGCGGCGGCGATTGCCGCCGCGCTGAACGCCGCCGAGCGTGACAAGGAGATCATCGGCGCCATCGCCCTGCCGGTCGTGGTGCTGCTCGCGGTCGCGGGCGGCTGGCTGATCGCCGGGCGGCTGCTGCGGCCGCTGCGCACGATCACCACGACCGCCCGGGACATCTCCGCCAGCAATCTGACCCGCCGCCTGGCCCTGGGCCGCCGTGACGATGAGTTCGCCGAGCTGGGGGAGACGCTCGACGGCCTGTTCGGGCGGCTGGAGGCCGCGTTCGCGTCGCAACGGCACTTCGTGGCCAACGCCTCGCACGAGCTGCGCACCCCGCTCGCCGCGGAGCGGGCCCTGCTGCAGGTGGCACTCGCCGATCCGGACGCCACGCGCGGCGGCGCTGCGGTTCACCTGCGAGCAGGCACTGGCCCTGGGCGACCAGCAGGAACGGCTCATCGCGGCGCTGCTTACCCTGGCCAGCGGCGAGGGTGGCGTCGAGGAGTGGGAGCCCTTCGACCTGGCCGAGATCACCGGCCGCGTTGTGGCGGTCCGCCGTGAAGACGCCGAGCAGCGGGACATCGAGGTCAGCCCGGCGCTGTCCGCAGCCGCGGCGACGGGTGACCCGAGGCTCGTGGAGTGCCTGGTGACGAACCTGGTGGACAACGCCATCCGGTACAACGTGACCGGCGGCAGGGTCGCGATCTCGACGGTCCGGATCGCTGGCAAGGCTGTCCTGCGGATCAGCAACACCGGCAGCGCCGGTTGCGCCGGGCCAGGTCGAGCGCCTGTTCGAGCCGTTTCAGCGGCTTGGCGGTGTGCGCGCCGGGAACGGTGACGGGTACGGCCTCGGGCTGTCCATCGTGCGCGCCATCGCCAGCGCCCACGGTGCCACGCTCGCTCCGCGGGCCCAGCCCGAAGGCGGTCTGGACATCGAGGTCAGCTTCCCTGACAGGCCAGCCATCAATAGTGCGTGACGGCCCGTGCCAGCAGTCCGGTCGCCCACGCCAGGCTGCGCTGCCGAGGCCGGTCCGGACCAGGCCGTGAACCGTTGCTGGCCGTCGTCCGTGAGCCGTGGATTCGGTGTACTGCAACTGCCATAGACCAAGATCCGGCTATGGTCTTGATCCTGATAGGATTTATCTATGCTCGAACTGACCCGGCTCAAGGTCTTCCGTGAGGTGGCCAGCCTTGGCTCGTTCACCAGGGCGGCGGAGACGCTTGGCTACGCGCAGCCGTCCATCTCCCATCACGTCGCGCAGCTTGAGCGCGAGCTTGGCACGCAACTGTTCGAGCGGCAGGCGCGGCGAGTTCAGCTCACCCCGGCTGGCCAGGTCTTCCTCGGCCATGTCCAGTCCGTGCTTATCCAGCTTGCCGACGCCGAACGCGAAGTGGCCGAGACCGCCAAGCTCGGCAGCCGGGTGCTGCGGGTGACCGCGTTCCCCACCGCGGCCGCCACCCTCATACCCGCGGCGGTCGCCACCTTCCGGGACGGATCGCCGAAGGCCGACCTCCGCCTGACGGAGGCCGACCCGCCCGAATCGGTCCCGGCGCTGGTCGCCGGCGAGGCCGACCTTGCCCTTGTCTACGATTACCCGGCCCTGGGCGGCGGCCAGGAGCCAGGCGTGGATCTCGAGCCGCTGTTCGTCGATCACATGGCGGTGGCGGTGCCCGCCGCGCACCGGCTCGCCGGGGCCGGTAGCGTCCGGCTGGGGGAGCTCAGCGGAGAGACCTGGCTTGCCCCGCACAGTTCCGTGTGCCGGGACGCGGTCGACTTCGCCTGCCGGAACGCGGGTTTCGTGCCCGACGTGGTCTCCGAGACCAACGACTACATGGCCGCGCAGGGCCTGGTCGCGGCCGGGGTGGGCGTGGCCCTGTTGCCCCGCCTGGCGGTGGCCATGTCCCGGCGGCCCGGTGTGGCCATGCTTGCCCTCAGCGACCTGGTGATGGAGCGGGTCACGTTCATCGCGACCCGCAGTGGCGCCTACCGGTCGCCGCTGACCGACGCCTTCCGTGCCTGTCTGCGGCAGGCGGTGGCCGGCGTCTCCGACCCGGTCCTGCCACTGGAGACCTTCGAGCCACAGCAAGCCGTCGCGGCCCGGTGACATGACCGCCGAGGCGCCGATCCCTGCTCGCTGCCATCCGGCAGCTTCGCCCAGGCCCGCGGTGCTAGCCCGGGGGGACGACCCCCCGGACCCCCCCGAGGAGGCACCGCGACGGGTCATCCTTGACTGCGATCCGGGCATCGATGACGCGTTCGCGATCGCGTTTGGCTGCGGGCACCCCGGCCTGGACCTGGCCGGCCTCACCACGGTGGCCGGGAACGTGGGCCTGGACCGGACCACGGCCAACGCGCTGGCGGTGCTGGAGTTCCTCGGCTACCCGCAGGTACCGGTCGCGGCGGGCAGCCAGGCCCCGCTGCTGCGCCCGTTCAATGACGCCCGCCACGTACACGGCGAGTCCGGCCTCGGCGGGGCCGCGCTGCCGGCGGCGCGGGGCCGGCCGGTGGCGGCACACGCGGTGGACTTCCTCATCGGTGAGATCTCGGCGGCGCCCGGCGCGGTAACGCTCGTGGCGACCGGTCCGCTGACGAACATAGCCCTCGCCGTCCGCCAGTACCCGCCGCTGGTCGAGCAGGTAGCCGATTTCGTGATCATGGGCGGGTCGGCGGGCCGGGGGAACACCACCCCGGCGGCGGAGTTCAACATTTGGTGCGATCCGGAGGCCGCCGCGATCGTGTTCGGCGCGGGGTGGCGGGTGACCATGGTGGGCCTGGACGTGACCCATCAGGCCCTGACCAGCGCAGCGGTAGAGGACCGGATGCGCGCGCTCGGCCGGCTGGGCGGCGAGCTGCTGCTGCCCGGGCTCGCCGGGTACCGCAGCGCCGCCCTTGTTGCCGGACAGCCTGTGCACGATGTCTGTGCGCTGGCGCTGGTCGCCGCGCCCCGGCTGTTCGGCTGCGAGCCCGCCCGGGTCGAGGTGGAGACGCTCGGCCGGTGGACCTCGGGCATGACCGTCACCGATTTCAGCGCCCCGGTCACCGATCACAACGCCCTGGTGGCAACGTCCGTCGACGTTGCCGGTTTCTGGGACCTTGTCCTGGACGCCTACGGCCTGGCCGCCGCGGCCATGGCGGCTGGCTGACCGCCGTTGTGCGCCGGTGACGGCCGCTTACTGCCCGGCAATGACGGACGGCCGCCGGGGTGCCGGTCCCAGCGGCCGTCCGGCCCGTGGTAGATCTCAGCGTGTGACGACGATCTTTCCGAGCAGGCCATGAGACTCATCGTTGGGCCCGGCGGAGAAGATCAGCTCGCTGGTCTTGGCCGCGTTCCCGTTGCCGAACTGCAGGCCCCACAGCCCATCGATGACGATCGGCACGCCGTTATGCCGCCGCAGCTTGCCCAGCGGCGCGCCGTTCGTCGGGTTGTAGACGTTGATGGTGCCGTTGCCGAAGTTGCCGACGAGCAGGTCCCCGCCGAACATGCCGAAGCTGCGGGGCGCCAGGGCCAGGCCCCACGGTGAGTTGAGCGCGCCCCGGCTGGCGAGCCGGCGGACGAACTTGCCGTTGTTGGTAAAGATGTCCACGAACCCGTGGCCCGGCCCGGCGACGTCGTCGTGCAGCGTGGCGTCCTGCTTGGCGAACGTCACATACAGCATGCCCTTGATCTCGGCGATGCCGAACGGCCCGTATCCGGATGGGAGACCCGGATCCACGAACAGGCCGCCGGGCAGTTCGACCGGCGTGAACGTGCTGTCGTAAGCCTCGACCCGGCCGGACCTGAAGTTAGTGGCGTACAGGTAGGTCTTGCCCTTCACCGTGGCGATGGCCAGGCCCTTGTAGACGGCGTTGGCGCCGTTGTCCCTGGCGACCTCGGTCACCGTGGACGGATTGGTGCCGCTGGGGTTGACGTTCGGGGCCCAGCCGTCGATCGTGCCGTTCTCGGTGTCGAAGAGGAACAGCGCCGGGCCCGAGTTCCCCTGGCTGTCGCTAACGATGAACGCGTTCGGGTCGGAGTTGAAGACCTGCCCGGTCGGGGCGGCGCCGGTGACGCTCACCGTGAGCGGGACCTTGCTCACCGACGTTGGGCTCGAGCCAGCGGCGTAGAGAGTCGCCTTGTCGGAGCCGTTGTCGGCCACCCACAGTGGTGAGCCGGGCTTGGCGTTGGTACCCGGCGACGCGGCAAGGCCCCAGGCGTTGACCAGGTCCGGGTCGGTCAGCGGTGCCTTGCCAGGCTGGTCGGACACAAGATTGATCTGGCGGTAGCTGGTCACGTGGGTGGTTGCGCTGGCGCTGGCGGATACGGCGCCGAGCGCCGCGGTGACCAGCGTTCCCGCTGCCACGATCGTGGCAACGGACAGCCCGCGGCGGGCTGCGTGCGATGGCATCAAGCGGAATGGTGTCACCGGGATCATCCTCCTCGTTCCCCGATACTCGGTCGTCTGTCCCTGGGAAACCGCATGTCCAATACAGACAGCGCGTCCCGACGAGTTCACGGACCGCGGACCCAGAAGGTTCACGAAGGAGCAAAGAATCCGCAAAAATTTTACCTTCGGGCCCGCTGCCCCGGCGTCAGGCGCCGCCGGGTGCGGCGAGCTTGCGCCCGCGACCGCGCGCCAGGTCGCTGGCGCTGCGGGTGTTGATCACCCGGTCCGGCCGGATGCGATGCCGTTCGGCCCGCGCGCAGCCGCTGTCCAGCCAGTCGAGCTGGCCGGGGGCGTGCGCGTCGCTGTCGATGGCGAACAGGCAGCCGATCTCGGCCGCCAGGCTCAGCAGCCGGTCCGGCGGGTCCTGGCGCTCGGGCCGGCAGTTGATCTCGACCGCGACGCCATGATCGCGGCAGGCAGTGAACACCTGCTCCGGGTCGAACTCCGACTCCGGCCTGCCGCGGCCGCCCAGCATCTGCCCGGTGCAGTGGCCCAGCACGTCCACGTGCGGGCTGGAGACCGCAGTGACCATGCGGGCGGTCATCGGCCCGGCGGGCATCCGCAGCTTGGAATGCACGCTGGCCACCACGACGTCGAGCTGGCCGAGCAAGTCGTCCGACTGATCCAGCGAGCCGTCCTCGAGGATGTCGACCTCGATCCCGGTCAGGATGCGGAACGGGGCCAGCTCGGCGTTGAGCCGGCTGACGAGCGTGAGCTGCTCGCGCAGGCGCTCCGCGGACAGCCCGTTGGCCACGGTCAGCCGCGGCGAGTGGTCGGTCAGCGCGATCCACTCGCGGCCAAGGTCGCGGGCAGCGGCGGCCATCTCTTGCGGCGGGCTGCCGCCGTCCGACCAGGCGGAGTGCGTGTGGCAATCACCGCGCAGGGCCGCGCGCATGTCGGTGTGCTCCGATGGTGCTGCCTCGGCCAGCAGCATGGTCAGGTATCCCGGCTGCTGGCCGCCCGCCGCCTGGGTGATGACCTCGGCGGTGACCTTGCCGATGCCGGGCAGGTCCTGCAGCGTGCCGCCGGCCATCCGCCGCTCCAGTTCACCCGGTGGCAGATCCTGGACCACCTGGGCGGCTCGGCGAAACGCCCGCACCCGGTAGGTCGGCGCGCTCGCGCGTTCCAGCTGGAACGCGATCTCCCGCAACGCCCGAACCGGTTCCACCCAGCCCTCCTCCCCAAGCAGATACCCGGCCTGCCAGGTTAATGATCTGGGCGCAGCGTATGGCCGGCCGGCCCGGGGATGCGCGCTGGCCCGGGGCCGGCGGCCAGATCGTGAGCCTCAGCCGCGGTGCTGGTGGCGGTCGGCGTTGGCGAGCATGGCGTCGTGGACGTAGCCGGAGAAACCGGGCTCGATCTTGTCGTACTCGGCTGTGTACCTCGGGTCGGAGACGTACAGCTCGGCCAGGCCGCGGTGCATCTCGTAACCACAGTCGTAGAACCACCGGGAGATGTGCTGGCGGTGCGCCTCGGCGAGGTCCATCGCGACGGTCCCGTTGGCCGGCTCGCTCGCCCGGATCGCCTCGGCGAACCCGGCGATGCTGGCATCGGCCTCGGCCTTGATGGCGATCCAGTCTTCCTTGGTGTAAGCGGCGGTACGCCGCTGCGA
This sequence comes from uncultured Actinomycetes bacterium, assembly GCA_963813395.1. Lineage (GTDB taxonomy): Bacteria > Actinomycetota > Actinomycetes > Streptosporangiales > Streptosporangiaceae > DASXKD01. Next base: position 849,843 of record CAWEYV010000022.1, on the reverse strand, counting down.
CTGCTTCCAGGCATCCGTGTCGCCCCAGCGCTGCTCGGCCTCCTCGGCGTACTCGGCCAGCTTGTCGGTGCCGAAGATCTCGAACTGCTCCTCCGGAGTCAGCGAGATTCCCATCTTCCTTGCCTCCATCTCTCGTTCGATCGCGCCGAGCAGTGCGGCGTCCCTGGCCCGCCGCTCGCGCAGCAGCCGGTGCTGCCGGCGCAGGTGGTCGTCGGTCCCGGCGGCCGGATCCGCGAGGATCTCGGCGATCTCCTCCAGCGCGAAGCCCAGCTCCCGGTAGAACAGGATCTGCTGCAGCCGGGTCAGGTCGGTGCCGGAGTACAGGCGATAGTCGGCCGGGCTCCGGGCGCTGGGCGTCAGCAGCCCGATCGCGTCGTAGTGGTGCAGCGTCCGCACTGAGACGTGCGAGAGGTGGGCCACCTCACCAACCAGGTACTCGGTCACGGCACCACTGTGCAGCCTGACGCTGCGTAAGGGTCAAGCCGGAATACGCCGGACTCCCGGAGCCCGCCGTCGCACAGTGGCGGGCCGTACCGGACGCCCGTGCTGACCTATCCTCGTTTCCGCACGCGCAAATCAGTACAAGCCGGGCGCCAAGCCGTGCGTTTCTGAGGATAAGTCATCTTGATCATGGAAATGACGGCGGTGGAATGGGCTGTTCGGCGTGATCACGGCGACTGGGGCGGTGGGGTCCAGACGTAGGGGGTTGTGGTGGTGAGCGCCTGGAAGCCCAGGCGGCGCAGGATCGGCGCGCTGTCGCTGGACGCGTCCACCTGCAGGTAAGGGACGTTACTGGCGGCGGCGAGCTGGGCCCGGGCGGCCACGAGCGCGTGATAGATGCCCTGGCGGCGCCACTCGCGCAGGGTCGCGCCACCCCACAGGCCAGCGAAGTCGCTGCCCGGCCCGAAGGAGATCCAGCCAGCCGCGACCACTTGGCCGCCGGCCTCGGCGGCCAGGACCACGAAATTCTCGGGTGCGGCGGCGAGTTCCCTGATCAGGTGGTCGCCCGTATAGTCGCGGTCCTCACCCCACACCGCCGATTCCAGGCCGGCGATCCGCCGCATGTCCGCGTCCGCAGTGACCTGGCGCAGCACGACACCGTCCGGCAGCACCGGCGGCGTGGCCATCCGCTCCGTGCGCCCTACGAGCACGGTTTCCAGGTCTTCGGCGACGAAGCCCGCCGCACCCAGCCGGACCACCAGGTCTGGCGGCTGGTCGTGCGCATAGGTCTTCCACTCGACCGCCTCGCCGCGTTCGGTGAAGTAGTCCCGCTGGCGGACGATCAGCTCGTCAAGCTCGGCACCGCGCAGCCCGGTGTCGGGTGGGGCGCTGATGAACCCGCGGGCCGCGCCGACCACGCGCAGCACCGGCCCGTCCCGTTCATACCGGATTCCGGGCGGCGGGCTGGACGGCTCGGCGCGGGCTTGCGCGTCAAAGGCGGCCAGCAGGGCCTCGGTGTCCCTCACGAAGCCGACTCTACGAAGGCCGGCAACTGATTTTCCGGCAACCGCAAGGCACCCGTCTCAGCGGCTGGCCAGGTCCCCGTCCAGCCAGGCCGAGAACAGCTTCGGCGCCAGGCCGGCCGCCTGGTCCCAGATGTCATCCGCGTCCCGGAACAGCGGTTCGACCGCATCCGGCGAGGGATTGGTGATCTCCATCCACGACCGGGCGATCGGCTGGGTAGCCTCCGGATGGAACTGCACGCCGGTGTGCGGGCCAAGGGAAAACGCCTGCAGCGACACCTCGTTGGCGCCCAGCTCAGCCGCGCCGGCGGGCAGGTCGAAGCCGTCGTAGTGCCACGACAGCCAGGGTCCCTCCGGCAGCGCGGGGCGGCGGGCGGTGACGCGTGCCCAGCCGATCTCCGGTGCGCTCAGCCGGTACACGCGGGCGCCCAGCACCCGGGCGAGCGCCTGGGCACCAAAGCAGATGCCGAGCACCGGCACCTCCGTGGCCAGCAGGCGGTCCAGGAACGACAGTTCGGCCGGCAGCCAGGGCACGGTGTCGTCGTAGGCGGCATGCCCGGAGCCCAGGCTGACCGCGGCGGTGTAGCCCGAGATGTCGGCGGGGAGCGGATCCCCGGCGTGCAGCGCGACGGTGTGCACGGCCAGCGCCCGGTCCGCCGCCCAGTCGCCGAGCAGCCCGGCGGGAGCGTACCCGCCGTGCTCGATAACCAGCAGGCGCTCCGTCATGGCCCCTCCCGTACCCACGACTACGCGCGGATGCCGTCAGAGCGGAATGTTGCCATGGCTGCCACGGCGCTGGGGAGCCTCGGCGATGGCCCTGGCGATGGCCTCCCTGGTCCGGGACGGCTCGATCACCTCGTCCACCACCCCCAGCGCGCAGGCCCGGTCCAGGCCGCCCGCCTCGCGCTCGTGCTCGGCCGCCAAATCCGTCTCCACCTCATGGAGCTTCTCCGGCGGCACGTCGGCCAGCGTGCGCCGGTGCAGGATGCGGATGGCCGCGACCGCGCCCATGACCGCGATCTCGGCGCCCGGCCAGGCAAACACCTTGGTGGCGCCGAGGGCGCGGGAGTTCATGGCGATGTAGGCGCCGCCGTAGGACTTGCGGGTGACCAGGGTAACCCGGGGCACCGTGGCCTCGGCGAAGGCGTGCAGCAGCTTGGCGCCGCGGCGCACCACCCCGTCCCACTCCTGCCCGACGCCCGGCAGGTAGCCCGGTACGTCCTCGATGACCACGAGCGGCACGCCGAACGCGTCGCACATGCGCACGAACCGGGCGGCCTTCTCGGCGGAGGTGGCGTCAAGGCAGCCGCCGAGCCGCAACGGGTTGTTGGCCACCACGCCGACGGTCCGCCCGGCGAAGCGGCCCAGGAGGGTCACCACGTTGGGCGCCCACCGTGGGTGCAGTTCGATGCCGGGAGCGTCCAGCAGAGCGCCGATCAAGGGCTTCACGTCGTAGGCCCGGCGCGGGGATTCGGGCAGGAAGTCGGCCAGGCTGGGCCTGGCGTCGCGGCCGTGCGACTCCAGCCGGGCCGTCTCGTCCTGGACCGTGTCGAGTTGCACCGCCCGCAGATCGATGCTGCCCTGGCGGCTGAACAGCGTGACCAGTTCCCTGGCCCGCGCGATCGCCTCGGCGTCCGAGGCTGTTACCACGTGCACGACGCCGGACCGGCGGGAATGCGGCTCGGGGCCGCCGAGCCGGGCCATGTCCACGTCCTCGCCGGTCACGCTGCGCACCACGTCGGGGCCGGTGACGAAGATCCGGCCCTGCTCGGACAGGATCACCAGGTCGGTCAGGGCGGGGCCGTAGGCGGCGCCGCCGGCCGCCGCGCCGAGCACCACCGAGATCTGCGGCACTACGCCAGAGGCGCGAGTCATGGCCGCGAAGATCGTCCCGATCGCGTGCAGGCTCTCCACGCCCTCCCGCAGCCGGGCGCCACCGGAGTGCCAGAGCCCGATCACCGGGACGCCCTGGGCCAGCGCCTCCTCGTAGGCGGTCACGATCGCCTTGCACCCGTCCATGCCCAGCGCGCCGCCCTGCACCCGCGGGTCGCTGGCGAAACCGACGGCGAGCGCGCCGTCGATCTCACCGCAGGCGGCCACAGCCCCGCTGGTGTCGTGCGGCGTCAGCAGGCGGGCCGTCCCCGGGTCGAACAGCGCCTCCAGCCGGGCCTCAGGGTCGCGGCTGATCGTGTCCGGCGTGCTGACCTGGCCATTCGAGGCTGGCGCCGGGACCGGGGGGGACTGGACCTGGTTTTCGAGTACGGTCACGAGGATCTCCTAGCGGGTGACGAGACCGGGATCAGGCGGCGGTGAAGGCGAGCGCGACATTGTGCCCGCCGAAACCGAAGGAGTTGTTCAGCGCCGCCATCGGCGCGCTGCCGTGCGGAGTAAGCTTCCGCGGCTCCGTGGCGATGTCCACCCCGGCCGTCTCATCGGGGTCGTCCAGGTTGATGGTGGGCGGGGCGACCTGCTCGCGCAGGGCGAGGATCGTGGCAACGGCCTCCACCGCACCCGCGCCGCCCAGCAGGTGCCCGGTCATCGACTTGGTCGCGGACACCACCACCCCGGCTGCCGCCGGGCCCAGCGCGCGCACGATCGCCTGGCCTTCCACCGCGTCGCCCGCCGGGGTGGACGTGGCGTGGGCGTTGACGTGCACCACCTGGTCCGGGGCCAGCCGGGCATCGGCGAGCACCGCCTCGATGGCAGCCACGATCCCGTTCCCTGACGGTTCCGGCTGGGCGATGTGATGCGCGTCCGCAGAGTACCCGGCGCCCGCCGCCACGGCGTGCACCCTGGCACCGCGCCGCTCCGCGTGCTCGGCCGATTCCAGCACGACGATGCCCGCGCCCTCGCCGAGGACGAAGCCGTCCCGGCCGTTGTCGAACGGGCGCGAAGCCCGCTCCGGCTCGTCGTTGCGGGTGGACAGCGCGCGCATCGCGGCGAACGCGGCGATGTTCAGTTGCATGATCGCCGCCTCGGTGCCGCCCGCGACCACCACATCGGCCCGCCCGGCCCTGATCATGTCGATCGCGTAGCCGATGGCCTCGGCGCCAGAGGCGCACGCGCTCACCGTGGTGTGCACCCCGGCACGCGCGCCGAACTCGATGCCGATCCACCCGGCACTGCCGTTCGGCATGAGCATGGGGACCGTGAACGGCGAGAGGCGCTGCCAGCCGCGCTCGCGCAGTGTGTCGTAGGCAGCGATGGTGGAGGCAATCCCACCGATGCCGCTGGACACGACCACTCCGAGCCGCTGTGGCGGCACCTCCGGGGCGCCCGCGTCCGCCCATGCCTCCCGGGCCGCGACGATCGCGAACTGCTCGCACCGGTCGAGCCTGCGCGCCTGTACGCGGTCGAGCACCGTCGCCGGGTCGACCGTAGCGGGCGCGGCAATCCGGGCCGGCAGCGCGGCCGCCCAGTCCTCGGTGAGTGCCCGGACGCCGCTGCGCCCGGCGAGCATCGAATCCCACATGGCGCCGACATCGCCGCCCAAGGGCGTTGTCACGCCGAGGCCGGTGACCACGACGCGTGGTTGTTCTGCCCGCACTGTCCGCCTCCTTTCGCTGCGGTGCGGCAGCGGGCCGGATCCGGCCCGCTGGCCTGCGGTCGCCGCTGTTCAGGCTGAGACGTTCGCGCGGCGCACGTAGTCGACGACGTCCTGAACGGTCTTCAGGTTCTTCAGCTCGTCGTCGGGAATCTCCACCCCGAACTTGTCCTGAGCCGCCACGGCGATCTCGACCATCGACAGCGAGTCGATGTCCAGGTCGTCCACAAAGCTCTTGTCGGGGGTGACCTCGTCAGCGGGAACCCCCGCGACCTCATCGATGATCTCCCCGAGGCCGGTCAGGATTTCCTCTTGGGTCATAGCCATGGGATGCGTGTTCTCCTTCGTTGTTGTTGTCGTCAGCGCCGGTGCGTCATCTACCCGGCGCCAGGCCCGGCTAGGGGACCGTGATCACCTGCGCGGCGTAGCTGATGCCTGCGCCGAAGCCCAGCAGCAAGACCGCGTCGCCGGAGCCGATTTCACCGCGCTCGATCATGGCCGACAAGGCCAGTGGGATCGACGCGGACGAGGTGTTTCCCGAGTGGACGACGTCGTCGGCGACCCGCGCCTGGGGGGCGCCGATCTTGCGCGCAATCGCCTCGATGATCCGCAGGTTTGCCTGGTGCGGGACGAACGCGGCCAGGCTGGCGGGATCCACCCCGGCACGCTCGCACGCCGCCTTCGCGACCGGGTGCAGCGCCGTGGTGGCCCAGCGGAAGACCGCCTGCCCCTCCTGAAAGATGAACGAGTTCCGGTCGGCGATGACGATCTTGTCGGCCAGCTCGCCGTCGCTGCCCCACACCACCGGGCCGATTCCCGGGGCGTCATCGGGCTCCGCGACCGGGCCGACCACCGCCGCACCGGCCCCGTCCGCGAAGATGATGCAGGTGGAGCGGTCGGTCCAGTCCACCCACTGGGACAGCTTCTCGGCGCCGATCACCAGCACGTTGCGGGCGGTCCCGGCGCGCACCGCGTCGCTGGCGGTGGCCAGCGCGTAGCAGAAGCCCGCACAGGCGGCGTTCAGGTCGTACGCACCGGGCGCCGCGATGCCAAGGCGGGTCGCAACGGTCGCCGCGATGTTGGGGATCGGGGCTTCCGGAGTGCACGTTGCCACGATCACCAGGCCGATGTCGGCGGGGGACAGGCCGCTGGCCGCCAGCGCCTTGCCGCCGGCGGCGGCCGCCATGTCCGCGACCGTCTCGTCCGGGGCCGCGATGCGCCGGCTGGCGATGCCCACCCGGCTGCGGATCCACTCGTCGCTGGTGTCGAGGGTTGCCGCGAGCTCTTCGTTTGTCACGACGCGGGTCGGCTGATATCCACCGAACGCGAGGATGCGCGAGGCCGGGGCACCTTCGGTCAGTCGCATCGGTGGCTCATCCTTCCTTGCGCTGGGGGCTGGCTGCTCGCTGCGGGTGCGCTGCCCCGTAGCAAGGACTTCATGCGGGCTCCGGCTGCAGCCGGACCAGGGGCTGCCCCGTGGTAACCGGATCCCCGTCCTCGACCAGCCACTCCAGGATGGTGGCGGAGAAGGCCGGCGTGACCACGTGCTGGTCGCTCCTGACCTCCACGTGACCCAGGGTCGCGCCGGGGCGGACGTGGCAGCCGGGAGCCGACTCCCCGTCCTCGGTCCAGGCCCGGAAGATACCCGCCAGCGGCGAAACCAGCAAACGCCACTCCGGCACGTGGCCGGGCTGTGGCGGCTCCGCACTGCCGTGCTCGGCCAGCAGCGAGCGCGCGGCACCGAGGTCGTCCGGGGTCTTCAGGGCGGCCAGCGCCACCCCCGGCATGGCCCGGCGGGCCAGGCCGGTGAGCGTGCCGCCCGGGGGCAGCTCGATGAGCGCGCTCACGCCGAGTTCGGACATGGTGCGCATGCACTCATCCCACCGGACGGGTGCGCTGACCTGGATGACGATGCGGTCGAGCCAGTCCTTGCCCGAGATGACCGCGCGCCCGTCGGCGTTGGACAGCAGCACGATCACCGGGTCGCTTACCGTGACGCCCGCCGCGGCCTCGCGCAGCGCGGCGACCGCGGGCGCCATGTGGGCGGTGTGGAACGCGCCCGCTACCGGCAGCGGGCGCAGCCGCGCCCCGGCCGGCGGATTACCGGCCAGCGCGGCGAGCTGCGTCATGGTTCCCGCGGCCACGATCTGGCCGGCGCCGTTGACGTTCGCCGGGGTGAGGCCGGCGGCGTCGAGCGCGGCAAGGACCTCGTCCTGCGCGCCGCCGAGGATGGCGGTCATGCCGGTCGCCTCGGCGGCCGCGGCCTTGGCCATCGCCCGCCCGCGCACGCCCACCAGGCGTATCGCGTCCTCGGCCGAGATAACTCCGGCGATCGCCCCGGCGGCCAGTTCCCCCACGCTGTGCCCGGCCACCATGCCCGCCTGCTGGCCGGCCTGGGTCAGGGCACCGTCGGCGTCGCCCCCCAGCGTTTCGGCGGCCGCGAGCGCGGCGGCGACGAGCAGCGGCTGGGCGATCGCGGTGTCGGTGATCTCGTCCTTGCCCGCCGTGGTCCCATACCGGATCAGGTCGCAGCCAGCCAGGTCCGACCAGCCGGCCAGCCGGTCGGCGAAGCCGGGCAGGTCGAGCCAGGGGGCGAGGAAGCCAGGGGTCTGCGCACCCTGGCCAGGGGCGGCGATGACGAGCATCCTTCTACCCTGCACTGTAGAAGTCCGCTAGATGGATGACGAAGACAACGAAGTTATGCGGCAAGACTTTGTAGGAACCCGACAGCCTACGTTCGCTTGTGAACGAGACGGCCCAGGACCACGGCAACCCACAGCGTGAATCCGCCGCGGCCGCTGACCGGGGAGAAGCCGGTCAGCTCGGTCACCCGGCGCAGCCGGTACCGGACGGTGTTGGGGTGGACGAACAGCAGCCGCGCAGTCGCCTCCAGCGAGAAGCCCTGCTCCAGGTAGGTCGTGACGGTTTCGACGAGCGCCGAGCCGCCGCTAAGCATCGGCTCGTAGACGTCGGCGAGGAGTTCGGCGCGGGCGGCCGCGTCGCCGTCGAGGGCACGTTCGGGCAGCAGGTCGGCGGCCAGCACCGGCCGCGGCGCGTCCGGCCACGCCGGGGCGGCCCGCAGCCCGGCAAGCGCCGCGGTGGCGGATGGTGCGGCGGACTGGAGGTCGGCGGCGGATGGGCCGACCACCAGCGGCCCGGCCCCGAACCTCCCGGCGAGCTGGCGGGCCACGGCGAGCGGGTCGGGGCTGCCGCCCAGGACCACCACGAGCCGGCTGCCCTGGACGCTGGCCAGCAGGTCCAGCCGGGACCGCCGGGCCATCGCCCGCAGATCGTCAATGCTCCCTTCCGGGTCGCCGCCGTCGGTGGTGCCCGCGATCACGGCGACGGGGGAGGAGGACCAGTTCAGTGCCGACGCCCAGGAACGCATGCCCTCGCCGACCTCGCCGCGGATCAGCGAGTCCACCACCAGGGCTTCCAGCCGGGCATCCCAGGCACCCCTGGCCTCGGCGGTGCGGGCGTAGACCTGGGCGGCGCCGAAGGCGATCTCCCGCGTGTAGCGCAGCACGGCCTCGCGCAGCTCGGCTTCGCCGCCGGGCGCGGCCAGCTGGTCGACCTGCGCTTCGACCACGTCGATGGTGATGCGCACCATCTCCACCGTCTGCTGCAGGCTCACCGCCCTGGCCAGCTCGCGGGGTGCGGTCCCGAAGACCTCGCCGGCCACCGCGGGGCGGCGCTGGGGGTGCTTCACCCAGTCCACGAACGCGGCGATCCCGGCCTGGGCAACCAGGCCGATCCAGGAGCGGTCCTCCGCCGACAGGGCACGGAACCAGGGCAGCCGCTGCTCCATGGACGCCATCGCGGCGGTGCCCAGCGCGCCCATGGCGCGTTCCAGGCGCTCAACGGTTTCCGCCCTGACCTGGTTCGGTGGCGCCGAGCCAGGCTCCGCGCGGTGTGGGGCCCGCCGCGATGCTGTCACGTTCCTAGCCTGTCACGCGGCGGACAGGCGCCTTGTCACGTCCGCTGGACGACGCCGGCCACCACGCCCGCCACGGCCAGCAGCAGGCCGGCGAGAATCCCCACGATGCCGGCCGGACCGGCGTGCTCACCGTTGCCGAACCCGCGCCAGTAGCCGAGAAACAGGAACACTGTCTGAATCCCGAACCCGATGAGAGCGCCGGCCGCTATGACCGGCAGCACCCGGCTGCGGCTGACCATGACGATGACGCCTGCCAGCACGGCGAGAACCGCTACGCCGATCGGTTCTACCAGGTACCACCGTGCGGTCCCGGTGCCTAGTTCCTTGAAGAGGCTTATCGAGGCGCCGTTGCTGCCGAAGCCGAAGGTGTTCGTAGTGACGGGGAGCGCGCAGGCGCCGATGATGGCGAGCGCTCCCACGATCGCGATGACGCCCCCGGCGATGGCCGGGCCGGAAGTGCCTTGCTGCCGGGCAACCCCGGGGTAGGCGGGCGCCGGGGTTGCCCATTGCTGGGCCTGACCGGATTGCTGGGCCTGGCCGGCTCCCCACTGCTGGGTGGACCCGGTACCCCCTTGCTGGGCCTGCCCGCCTCCCCACTGCTGCGCCTGCCCGCCTCCCCATTGCTGGGCCTGGCCGGTGTCGCCGGCGCCCTGGGTCGGGTCGGACGCCCAGATCGGGTTCGCGGCTGGCGGAGATGCTAGCGGGGAGGGCGGGGCGAACGTGGCCGGGGTGGTGGGGGACGAGCCCGGCTCGCTGGCCGGTACCGCGGCACCACAGCGACCGCAGAATTTGGCCCCAGCCGGGAGACTGGCATTGCACTGTAGGCACTGTGGCATTGGCCTGTCCTTCATGCTTGAGGTAGCGGCGGCGGAATTGCTGACCGGCGCTGCGCTGCTTCCTTGGACGGTGAGCCCTGGCATGGGTTTACCACTAGCCAACCACCGCACGGCCCATTTCTCGATCAGCGGCGGTCAGCCGCTGGTCAGCGACCAGCTCTTTCCGTTCCAGTGCTCAATCACCGGGGTGGCACCCGTCGATGTCTCCGACATGCCAACCGCCCAGCAGTTACCGGCCGACACACAGGAGTCGCCCTCGAGGTTGACGAAGGCGGACCCGCTGATGCCCGGCGTGCTCTGGATGGCCCACTTCGTGCCGTTCCAGCCTTCGGCAAGCGTGGTCTTGTCGCTGTTGTTGCCGACGGCCTCGCATACCGAGCTGCCTGGGCAGGACACGGCGCTGAGCTGCGAAGAGATGGCCCCGCTTGGATTCACCGGTTTCGCCGTGATCCACTTCGAGCCGGTCCAGCGCTGGGCGATGACAAAGAGGTTGTCGCCGATGCCCACGGACATGCAGGACGATTTGCTGAAGCAGCTATCGCCGCTCAGCTCGCCGCCTTTGGCAGCGGGCGTACTGACCGCCGACCACTTCGAGCCGTTCCATTTCTCGGTCAGCCCGCCGCCTTCACTGACCGGGAAGTAGAGGCCAACGGCCCAGCATTCACTGGTGGCCGGGCAGGCCACGCCGGCCAGATTGTTCGGCTTGCCGGGGACCGGGTTCGGGCTCGGCACGATCTTCCACTTGGCGCCGTTCCAGCTTTCGGCCAGCGTGTTGTTCCCGTTCGAGCCGACGGCCTGGCAGTTGGTGGCGCTGGCACAGGAGATGGCGCCGAGCGAGGCATCGGTCGCCCCGGACGGCGCAGGGACGCTGACCACCGACCATTTGGTGCCGTTCCAGCGTTCGGCGGCCGGCAGGGTGGTGCGCGACGAGGTGAAGTAGCGGCCCACGGCGAGGCAGTTCTTCGCGGAGGTGCAGGCCGCGCCGTCAAGGGCGGCACCCGTGGATCCCGCGGGATCCGGGCTCTTCACGACCGACCACGTGGTGCCGTTCCATTTCTCGGTGAGAGTGCCGCCCGGCCCCTTGGCGGTGGAGGAGCGCCCGCCGACCGCCACGCAGCTCTTGCTGCTGACACAGGCGACGCCGAAGAGCTGGCCAGCGGTCGCCGCCGCGGCGCGGTGCCGTGGCGCGGCCGCCGCGGCCGTCACGGACAAGCTGAGCAGCGCGGCCACCAGGCCCGCGGCCAGTGAAGCGCCCGCCACACGCAGGAACCCGCGGACCAGCCGGCCGCGCTGAGGTATTCCGGGCACACCAAACACAACAACCCCCCCAATCCCCTGAGCCCGCGACTGGGCTCCGGTGCCCACTGTGGCACAGCCGTCCGCGGCGGGCCAGCGGTCAGCCCGGAGCGGTCAGCCCGGCACGCGCTCCGTGCCAGGCCGGCCGGGTGAACTCAGCTGAAGATCGACCAGGCAGTGCCGTCCCAGTGCTCGATGAGGCTGATCTCCTCACTTGCTGCCGGCCGACAGGACCGCGCTGACCGGGAAGTCCAGCCGGTACTTCTCGACCGCCTGCGCCAGTACCTCGTGCTTGACCTCGCCGGTCCGGGCAAGCTGGCTGAGCACCGCCAGCGTGATCGACTCGGCGTCCACGTGGAAGAACCGGCGGGCCGCCGGGCGGGTGTCGGAGAACCCGTAGCCGTCGGTGCCGAGCGAGGTGAACGGGCCGGGCACCCAGCGGGCGATCTGGTCGGGGACCGCGCGGATCCAGTCGCTCACCGCGACTACAGGGCCCGCGTGCGGGCCGAGCGCCTGGACCAGGTAGGGGACACGCTGCTCGCCGTCGGGGTGGAGCAGGTTGTGTTCCTCGGCGGCCAGCGCTTCGCGGCGCAGCTCGGTCCAGGAGGTGGCCGACCACACGTCGGCGGCGACGCCCCAGTCCTCGGCCAGCAGCCGCTGGGCGTCCAGGGCCCAGCGCATGGCCACCCCCGAGGCGAGGATCTGGGCGTGTGGCCGCTCGCCGTCCGGCGCGGCCTCCGCGGCGGCGTAACGGTACAGGCCGCGCAGGATCCCCTGTTCCACCTCGGCCCGGCCACCCGGGTGGTCGTCGGGCATGGCGGGCTGCACGTACGGCTCGTTGTAGACGGTGAGGTAGTAGAAGATGTCCTCGCCGTGCGGGTATTCCGGGCTGCCCCCGTACATCCGCCGCAGGCCGTCGGCCACGATGACGGAGATCTCATACGCCCAGGCCGGGTCGTACGCCACACACGCCGGGCTCACCGAGGCGAGCAGGCTGGGAGTGACCGTCGTTGTGCTGCAGTCCCTCGCCGGTCAGCGTCGTGCGGCCCGCGGTCGCGCCGAGCAGGAAACCGCGGCCGAGCTGGTCGCCGAGCGCCCACATCTGGTCGCCGGTCCGCTGCCAGCCGAACATCGAGTAGAACACGTACACCGGGATCATCGGCGCGGCGTGCGTCGCGTACGAGGTGCCCGCCGCGATCACCGACCCCATCGCGCCGGCCTCGCTGATGCCCTCGTGCAGGATCTGCCCGCTCTCCGACTCCTTGTAGGACAGCAGCAGGGCCCGGTCGACCGCGTCGTACGTCTGCCCGTGCGGGGAGTAGATCTTGGCGCTCGGGAACAGCGAGTCCATGCCGAACGTGCGGGCCTCGTCCGGGATGATCGGCACGAACCGCTTGCCGATCTCCGGTCCTTCATCAGGTCCTTGAGCAGCCGGACGAACGCCATCGTCGTGGCCACCGACTGCTTGCCCGAGCCGTGCTTCAGCTCGTCGTAGACGGCCTCGCCGGGCAGCGTGAGCGGCTTGGACCGGACCACCCGCTTGGGCAGGTAGCCGCCGAGCGCGGCGCGCCGCTCCTGCATGTAGGCGATCTCGTCGGAGTTCTCGCCCGGGTGGTAGTACGGCGGCAGCTCCGCCTCGAGGGCCGCGTCCGGGATCGGCAGGTACAGCCGGTCGCGGAACTCCTTGAGCTCGGCGACCGTGAGCTTCTTCATCTGGTGGGTGGCGTTGCGCGCCTCGAAGTCTGGGCCGAGCGTCCATCCCTTGATCGTGTGCGCGAGGATCACGGTCGGCTGGCCGACGTGCTCGGTGGCCGCCTTGAACGCCGCGTAGACCTTGCGGTAGTCGTGCCCGCCGCGGGACAGGTTGCGCAGCTGGTCGTCGCTCAGGTGGGCGACCATCGCGCGCAGCCGCGGGTCGCTGCCGAAGAAGTTCTCCCTGATGTACTCGCCGGACTCCACCGCGTAGGTCTGGAACTGCCCGTCCGGGGTGGTGTTCATCTTGTTGACCAGGACGCCGTCGGTGTCCTGGGCGAGCAGCGGGTCCCAGTCCCTGCCCCAGATCACCTTGATGACGTTCCAGCCGGCGCCGCGGAAGACCGCCTCCAGCTCCTGGATGATCTTGCCGTTGCCGCGGACCGGGCCGTCAAGGCGCTGCAGGTTGGCGTTGATCACGAAGGTGAGGTTGTCCAGCTCCTCGCGAGCGGCCAGGCCGATCGCACCGAGCGCCTCGGGCTCGTCCATCTCGCCGTCGCCGAGGAACGCCCACACGTGCGAGTGGCTGGTGTCGGCGATATCGCGGGCCAGCAGGTAGCGGTTGAACCGGGCCTGGTAGATCGCGTTCAGCGCGCCGAGGCCCATGGAGACCGTGGGGAACTCCCAGAAGTCGGGCATGAGCCGCGGGTGCGGGTAGGAGGGAAGCCCGCCGCCGGGCGTGGACAGCTCCTGGCGGAACCCGTTGAGCTGCGCCTCGGTCAGCCGCCCCTCGAGGAACGCGCGGGCGTAGATGCCCGGCGCGGCGTGTCCCTGGAAGAACACCTGGTCCCCGGACTGGCCGTGGTCCTTGCCGCGGAAGAAGTGGTTGAAGCCGACCTCGTACAGGCTGGCCGCCGAGGCGTAGGTGGCGATGTGCCCGCCGACCCCGAGCCCGGCGCGGTTCGCCCGGGAGACCATCACGGCCGCGTTCCACCGGATGTAGGCGCGGATCCGCCGCTCGACGTACTCGTCGCCGGGGAACCACGGCTCACGCTCGGGCGGGATCGTGTTGATGTAGTCGGTGCTGCGCAGGCCGGGCACGCCGACCTGCTGCTCGCGGGCGCGCTCAAGCAGCCGCAGCATCACGTACCTGGCCCGGGCGCGGCCCCGGGTCCGGACCACGCTGTCGAACGAGTCCACCCACTCTCTGGTCTCGTCCGGGTCGATGTCCGGGAGCTGGGTGGGCAGCCCGTCGCTGATGATGGAGAAACGCTGACGACCGGCAGCCACGGTCTATCCCCGCCTTCCGACTGGTGACGGTGGGTCGCCGCCACGTCCGTCGCGCGGCGGCTGGTCACCGTCCGCGCGTGAGAGGTTGTCCAGACCAATTCTCATACCTGCGGGACGTAAACGCATCCCCGGCCTGGGCCGCTCACCCCTTGCGTACCCGGACGGCGGCCGGCGTGCAAATCCGGGTTCGCGGGCCTTCTGGCTGGTCTTGGCCCATGCCCGGACCCCAGTGGCAGACGCGGACGGTGGGTGGGGTGAAGAATCGTTTGGCATGGAAAGTGAAGTCTTTGAGATCACTACCGGGCGCCGCGAGCGCGTCTACGACATCACCGGCGAATGCGCCCGGTTCACCGCGCGCGCGGCCGGCCGACCGGGACGGGCTGCTGCACGTGTTCGTGCCGCACGCGACCGCCGGGCTCGTACTGATGGAACTGGGGTCCGGCAGCGACGCGGACCTGCTCAGCGTCCTCGCCGAGCTGATACCCGCCGACGATCGCTGGCGGCACGCGCACGGATCCCGCGGGCATGGCCGGTCGCACGTGCTCCCGGCGTTCCTGGCGCCGTTCCTGGTGATCCCGGTCATCGGGGGCACGATGGCGCTGGGCACGTGGCAGTCGGTCGCCGTGGTAGACGTTAATGTGGATAATCCGGACAGACGGGTACGAGTCTCTTTCCTCGGGTAGGCCGCCGGTGAACTGGGAACGCTTCGCGTGTGGCCAGATTTCGCATCTGGGCCGCTTGACACTTGCGCGGGGGCCCGACCCAGTGTGGACTGTGCGGGCAAGAAGTGCCGACGCGGACGTAGCCGCGCCTGGTACGGCATCCCGGCTTTTGTCGGGACTTGGCCGGGCCAGGAGGCGAGACATGGCGCCGTGAGAAAGGGCCTGAGGAGGGGTTAGTGAGCGCGACCGCGCGCCAGGCGCAGGATCAGCCGGGCCTGGCCGAGCGACTCGGTATCAAACCGGGTCAGGTGGTGCAGGAGATCGGCTACGCAGACGACTGCGATGAGCAATTGCGAGACGCCATCTCCCAGCAAAGGGATGTGGAACTTGTCGGCGAGGACTATGACGACGTGGTCGACGCAGTCCTGCTCTGGTGGCGCGACGGGGATGGTGACCTGTTCGAGGCCCTGGTGGACGCGCTGACACCGCTCGCCGACGGAGGTTATATCTGGCTCCTGACCCCTAAACCGGGCCGGGACAACTACGTCGAGCCGAGCGAGATCGGGGAGGCAGCGCCCACCGCCGGGCTGTCACAGACGTCAAGCCTGAGCGCCGGGCGCGACTGGCTTGGCACCCGCCTGGTCGCGCCCAGAGCGCGCCGCTGACAACGGGCGTCCCAGGCAGGCCTGACGGCGCTGGTCGCGGACCGGGAACGGGCTCGCCGGATCGCGTCACCGGCCGGTCGCCCGTGGTGGCAGACTGGGCACGTCGGTGCGTTTGGCGTGCCCAGCATGCCGGGCGCGGGTAACGGTCGCGGTGGAAGGGACCAGGGGATGGCAGTCGAGGTGGGCCAGGAGGCCCCCGATTTCGAGCTGAACGACCAGCACGGCAAGCCGGTGCGGCTGTCCAGCTTCCGCGGGGCGAAGAACGTGGTGCTGGTGTTCTACCCGCTCGCGTTCAGTGGCGTGTGCTCCGGTGAGATGGTCAGCCTGCGGGACGACTTCCCCGAGGCCGCCGGCGACGACGTGGAACTGCTGACGGTGTCGGTGGACTCGACGTACGCCTGCGCACCTGGTCGGACCGGGACGGCTTCGAGTTCGGCATGCTTGCCGACTTCTGGCCGCACGGCGACGTCGCGAAGCTCTACGGCGTGTTCGACGAGGACAAGGGCATAGCGACCCGCGGCACCTTCGTCATCGACAAGGCGGGCGTGGTCCGGTGGAAGGTGGTCAACCCGATCCCGCAGGCGCGCGACATCGCCGACTACCAGAAGGCGCTCGCCGCGCTGGGCTGAGCCCTCCCCAAGGGGGCGCCCGGGAGCTGGTGAAGGAAAGCGGGTCCAGATGCCCTGCTATCGCTGCGGTGCGCGGCAGGTTGACCCGGTGCGCGGGCACAGCCCGTGGCGACGTGGGGTCCGGGACGACCAGCAGATCCTGGTCTGCCCCGACTGCCAGGTGACGGCCGACTGGACGGCGGACATGGACAGGTGCCCGCAATGCGGCGGCGTGCACCTGGTTCGCCGGCTCGGCGAGGTGGAGTGCCGGGACTGCGGCGCGGTCGTTCCGCCCGCCGCTGGGCAGTCCCGCATCGAGTCCAGCGCCGCAGCGGCCGGGGCGGGGGAGTCCGCTCCCGGCGGCCGGGCGCCCGGGCTGTCCGAAGAGGTCGCCCTCGCGCTGGAACGTGTCCTCGGCCGCAGTGCCGCCAGGAGGTAAGGACGACGACCGTACCGTGACCGACGCCGCGCTCGTGGGCCGCATCCTGCGCGAGTACCGCGAGGACAAGATCGACCCGGCCGGCGTGCGGCGCCTGTACGGCTCGGTGTCCGGCACGCGGGTGGGCTACCAGCTCGCCCAGCCGGACGGAACCACGGTGGTGGTCGCGGGCGTTCCGCAACGATGAACCGCTTCCTCGCGTACTTGCAGGGCTGCGGGACCGCGTCGGTCACCGGCTGGCTGCAGCAGCGGACGGCCACGCTGGACTGGCTGGCCGGGCGCGGCTACCCGGCGCCGCGCGTGGTCGTGACCCGCACCGGCGACCCGGTCGGGGTGGCCGGGATCTGGCTCACCTGGGCGACCACGTACGTTCCCGGGCCGCCACTGGCCGATGGCGGGCTGGACCTGCTCGGTGAGGCACTGGGGCGCCTGCACGCGCTGGACGCCACCGACGCGGCGGTGGGCCTGGCATCGTGGCATCCCCGCGCCGCGATCCGGGACGCGCTTCGACCGGCTCGACGCGGTCGAGGCCCTGCTGCCGCCGGACTGGCGCCCCATGCACGCGGAGTTCCGCCGGACTCTGCTGGCGGTGCGGGAGGCGGCCGGGATCCTGCCCATGACGGTGGTACACGGCGATGCCTGGCCCGCGAACGCGATCCGCACCGCCCAGAACCAGGTCACGCTCATCGACTGGGAGAACAGCGGGCTCGGCCTCGCCATCACCGACCTCGGCAACTGCCTGCTCGAATGCCATCTGGACCCGGGCCTGCCGGCCACCGAGCCTTCGGCATGGCTCATCGAGCCGTCCCCGGCCCGGATCGCAGCTGTGCTCACGGGCTACTCTCGCCTCCGGCGTCTTAATGCAGCCGAACGGCAGTTCCTCCTGCCCGGGATCCGGTTCGCCACCGCGTTCGTTGGTGCCCTTCACTTCGAGCAGGCCCTCATCGATGGAGTGCGCGGCGCTGGCATGGATGCCAGGCTCGCCCGCCTGCGCAACCGGCTCGCGGTGAGCCAGTCAGTTGCCGAGCTTGCCGCGCGCCACCTCAGCGGGCCGCCCAGCCGGTACGCTGAGCCGGGTTCTCCTGTTACGGGAGGCACGGGCGCATAGCTCAGGGGTAGAGCACTCGCCTTACAAGCGAGGGGTCACTGGTTCGAACCCAGTTGCGCCCACCAGGCGAAACACGGTTTGGGCGATCTTGAAACACGCTCATGACCACCAAGGTTGACCACAACGGGGCCATCATTTCGGTCCGCCGAGCAGCTCGTTGAGCTTGGTCAGGGCATCGCGGCGGGCGACCTCATCGACGTGGGTGTAAATCTGCTGCGTGGTCGAGATATGCGCGTGGCCGAGGATGATCTGCGCGTCACGAGCCGGGACCTTGAGGTCCTTGAGCAGTGACGCGGTGGTGTGCCGGAGCGCATGCACCCGTATCCGGCGGACGCCGTTATCTTCACAGATACGGGTGAACGAACGCACGAGGTTGCGCGGTTCGATTGGCCTGCCAGTCCTCGTGGTGAACACCAGACCGGTGTCAGCCCCAGCAGCGGCCGAGGTTGACGCGATCCTTCTCCTGGGCCTCGCGGCGAGCGTTGAGAGCGTCTTTGGCGAGCCCGATCAACGAAAGATCCCGGTTACCGGCGCGAGTTTTGACCGGACCAATGTGCAGCTCACCCTGAATGCGCTGCACCTGCTGACGGACCCTGATCAACCCGGCCTCGAAGTCGATATCTTGCCAGCGCAGGCCGAGGACCTCGCCGCGGCGCATGCCGTAGAGCACCAGGAAGACGAATGCCGGATAGAGCGGATCGGTGGCGGCGGCCTGGAGGAAGGTCAAGGCTTCGGCTGAGGACCAGGGGACCGTCAGGGCTGGTTCCCAAGTGGGCAGCTCGACCAGGCGAGCGACGTTGCGCGGGACCACTTCCTCGCGTACAGCACGAGAAAGTGCAGCGCTGAGAATTTGCCGCAGGATATGCACGTTGCGCACCGATTGGCCCGACCTGAACTTGGCATTCAGGAACGTCTGGACAATCGGCACGGATAGCCGCTTGAGGGCGTATTTGCCCAGGCCAGGCCTCAAATGCAAACGAATGTTGATCTCGTAAAGTGCGTAGGTCGCTGGCCGTCTGGTCGGCTTCACCACGTTCTCGAGCCAGTAGTCGAGATATGGTCCAAGCTTCCAAGACTGGGCCGGAACCGGGATACCGCTGGCCGCTTTGGCCTGCTCCTCGACCAGGCGGTCATGCGCTTCCTCGCGGGTGTGCCCGTAGACGTATACCCGTTTGCGAGTGCCCGCAGTGGTCAGTGCGTAGAAGGCGCCGACATAACGACCATCCTTGCGCGGCCCAGAGATCGTGCCTTCGCCGTTGGGTCGTTGACGGCCACGGCGAGGTCGGCGCGCGGCAGACATCAGGCAGCCCTGGAGGCTTCATCGATCGGACCGTCAAGTCATTCTCGACCGGTTACGGCCGCGGCGTCTGGAATGTATTCCTACCAAGCGGGCCTCGGTAAGCTGATCCAGGAGATACCGCAACTACGTCGCCTGACGGCGGAAACCCTCTGCCGCGGCGAATGTATGGTTGGCGGGCCGGACACGCAGGCACGGGCAACGCGAATACTCTCTCGCAGCGCTTCGCGCGTATCACGCGTTCTCTGGCTTCGCTTGCCTAGCCTCGCTGCCTAGGTTCAGCGGATCGTTGACGTGTCAACCATCAGCCGGAGTCGGACAGCTGCCTAGCGTCGCTGCTTAGCCTCACTTGATCCTTGACCGGGGCAGCCTCTGATGATCCTTGACGCGCCCTAGATGTTTTGCACCGCCTGGCCTTCTGGGGCGGTGGCTTGCAGGCCGGGGTCCCCGGCTGGGTGCCAGTCAACGCCCGGTCCCTGGCGGGGGTCAATGTGGCGGCCGGGGCGCGTCAGCGTGAGGACGAACCACGTTAAGCCCCTGGCAAGGCCCGGCGTAACCTCGGCTGGCCGGGAAGACCTGGATGCTGCCGGGCCCGGTCCCGTAGCGGGGAGCGGGACCGGAACCGGGCTGGAACTAGCTAGACGTTGCCGTCGCCGTCGCTCGGGCCACCGTTGTTGTCGCCGTCCTGGTCACCGCCATTGCCCTGCGGGATGGGGTTGGGA
Source organism: uncultured Actinomycetes bacterium (assembly GCA_963813395.1). Taxonomy (GTDB): domain Bacteria; phylum Actinomycetota; class Actinomycetes; order Streptosporangiales; family Streptosporangiaceae; genus DASXKD01. The sequence continues at coordinate 830,284 of CAWEYV010000022.1, read as the reverse complement.
GCCGGAGCGGGTGCCATGGTCGGTGGCGGTGGCGGTGGCGGCGTGACCGGGGTCTCCACCGCCATGCCATGGTGATGGTGGTGGTGACGGTGATGGCGGCGATGTGTCGGCATCGGGGTGGGTGTGGCGGCCGCGGCCTGCACCGGAGGCGATGGGTGGTGGCTGTGCGCCGCTGGGGCTGGCTTCGGCGTGCCCGGATGGCTTGCCGCGGCGGTGCCGCAGCCAGCGATCAGCGCCGCGAGGAGCACGAACCCGGCCCCCGTTCGGGATGTGAACAACGTTCCTGGTCCTTTCCAGTTTGTGCTGGTCCCCGAGAACGGTGGGCGCGCGCTTACATCTACAAACGGCGGGTGCCGCGGTGGCGTTCAGCATGGGTGATGCCGTGGGATGTGGGATGGATCACATCCGCCAGGGCGTCACGGGGACCGATCACGGCCCAACGTCAAGCATCAACTGGCGGGCGAATGTCAAGCGGGACAGCACATTGCCTTGGTCCTTTTGCCTGGCTTCACTTGATGCTTGACGTGGCGGCTTCGCTTGATGCTTGACGCGCCCTTAGACGTTTTGCAACAGGGTAAGCCTGCTTGTGCTTGTAACCGCCGGGCTGTCTTGTCTGACGACCATCCGTGCCAGATGGGTGCTGAGCCTGCTGGTGGCGGTCCGGCGGGCAGGCTCGCCAGGAGACGGGGCGGGGCCGATGACTGAAGAGAAGACGGAGGCGGCCGGTTCTGGTACGGGCGAGGGGATGCCCCCAGTCGGCAGCGCGGGCCTTCTGGGGGCATCTTCTGTTGTTGCCCTGTCACTGGTTCATTGCGCTGTCACTGGTGGCGCAGCCAGATCCCGAAGTCCTGGCCGCCGTTCACCGGCGCTGATGGGCTGGCCACCACGGCGCCGGTGGAGGTGCCGTCGGTGGTCCTGACCACCTCGGTGAGCTGCCACGGGCCCTGGACGGTGCCGTGCACGCCGGTGTAGGTGGTCAGCCGGGTGCCGGTGAATTCCCACAGCCGCGTGTCGGCCGCCGGTGGCGCCACGTCTCCGACGACCGCCGAGTCCAGCTCGGCGTTGCCGTAGGCCGGGCGCATTCCCCCGGGCAAGGTCTCCCGGATGGTCTGGGTGGTGTGCTGGGTGAGGTCGGTCGCGGTGAAGTAGTTGTGGCCTTGCCGGTCGTAGTAGACGCTGACCGTCAGCTGGTCACCGACGTTCGGGCTGACCTTGAACTCGCCGCCGTTCGGGAAGCCCTGATACGAAATGCTGCCAAGGCCACCGCCGGGCGACACGTAGATCTTGGCGGCCGGCGGGCTGCCCTCGCCCGCGATGCTGGCGCGGATTCCGATGACCGCATCGCCGTCGTTGGCCTTGGGCATGATGCGCGGCGGCACGGTCAGCGTGGTGGATGCGAACCGGAACCACCGCCCCTGCGCCTGGTAGCCTGCCCCCCAATTCGTATAGACCGGCGGGCTCAGTGACTGGGTGGCTGCGCTGGCCGGGGAGATGGCCCCGGCCAATCCGAGCGTGCTGAGCGCGATCCCCGCCGTGGCGGCCCCGCACAGCCCACGCGTGATGTGTCTGTGGATAGCACCGCGCTGTTCTGCTGGCCGCTTCTGGTCGGTCCGCAGCCTTCGCCGGGCTAGCACCGATGTGATCATGGTATTCCCCCTGAGTACTCGCAGGCGGCCCCCGCCGCCGTCCTGGTACGAGAGTGCGTCAGGCAGGACCGGAAAGAAAAGGGGAGGGCTCCCCATATGGGGACCTGCCTGGCCTCAGCTGCCTAGCCTCAGCTGCCAGACGTCGCGCCGTCCGAGCGCCGTCCGAGCGTTGGTCCTTTGTGATCCGACGACTGATGTGCGACGCATGTCTGCCAGTTGATGTGCGACATGTGGTCTAGGAAACTGGTACCGGTCCGCGCGGCCCGGTACCTCGGCTGGAGCACGTCCAACTCCGCTTCTTTACACCCGTGTGCCGTGGCAGTAGCGGCCATCGACAAGGCTTTCACGGATCAGCCGTCGGCAGACGTCCGAAAGATGCGCCTTGGGTTGGCGGGATCGAAGGGACCCTCGAAGACCCTGGCGGGATCGACGGGGCCTTCTTTGCGGGGTAGCCGGCCGCGTTCGGCGTCAGTGAAGTCTTCAAGGCCATACCCGCACACGATGCGCGTGCCCGGGTCCAGACCGCGCAGGTGCTCTAGGGATATGGTCACCTCGGACAGGCTGGCGATCCGCGCTATCTCCTCGTCGCCGGATACCTGAGCGCAGATGCGCGCCTGCTCGCGGATGCGCTCGCCCATGGGCATCGTGATCTCGTAACGACCGCCGTTGCGGTCGAGGACTTCGTGCAGGACAAGCCCTGGCTCACGCCCGCACCCGAGTCCGCGGGCGTGCACCTCCCAATCAATATGCTCCGGGGTAAGAACCTCCGCGAAGGTATAGAACCTGGCCATGCCGCCTATGGTCCCACGCGGAGCCGGTCTTAAGCATTATCCGCCAGCTGATCTGCGACAGTCCGAAACGCGGATCAGGCAGATGAGTGCGTCAGCCGAACGCATATGCGATGGACATCAACGTCGGCGGCCATGGATGCTGGCTCTCATGAACAGGAGCCCCAGTGGTGACGGGGACGGTCCCCCCGTTCCAGCTGTGTACCGCGGAACGGAGGGAAAGCCCGGGCCGGTGTTGTTCACCCTCGACGTCGATGGCGAACGGTTCGCCATTCGCCGAGCTGCGTGGGGACAAGACGGCACCATCTACGACTGGCTGAGCGGACCTAACAAGGGTTACGGATTCGGGTCGAGCGCGACCCCGGATCGGTCGATGGAAGAGCACCGGGAGAGCATTCGCACCTTCCTCGCCATGATCGATCCCAATACGGGCTACATCGGGGACGACTGACGGGGACGTGTCATCCGCCTGAGCCTTCACCAGACATCAGCAGATCCGTACGTCGGCCACCCGTCATGTGATCGGCAGGCTTCTCAACCTGTCGCACGTCAGCTGGCGGACTGAACCGCCCCGGAGTTTCCGGAGGCTCCATCTCTTGAGAGGAAGATGGAGCCGTGGGACGTCGATCGAGCAACTACCCGCCGGAGCTGCGTGAGCGCGCGGTCCGGATGGTCGCCCAGGTGCGGCCGGACTACCCCTCGGACTGGCCGGCGATCTGCGCCGTCGCAGAAAAGCTGGGCATCGGCACCGCGGAAACCCTGCGCAAGTGGGTCCGCCGGGCCGAAGTCGACGCCGGCCAGCGGCCCGGCGTCACCAGTGAGGAGTCGGCCGAGATCAAGCGGCTGAAACGGGAGAACGCCGAGCTGCGCCGGGCCAATGAGATCCTCAAGGCAGCCTCGGCTTTCTTCGCGGCGGAGCTCGACCGCCCACACCAGCACTTGTGAGGTTCATCAGCGAGCACAAGGGTGTGTTCGGGATCGAGCCGATCTGCCGCGTGCTGTCCGAGCACGGGTGCCCGATCGCCCCCTCCACCTACTACGACGCCGCAGGCCGCCCGCCGCCGGCCCGGGCGCTGCGCGATGAGCAGCTCAAAGCCGCGATCACCCGCGTCCACCAAGACAACTACGGCGTCTATGGGGCTCGCAAGGTGTGGCTGGCGCTCAACCGCCAGGGCGTCCCGGTGGCGCGGTGCACCGTGGAGCGGCTGATGCGCGAGCTGGGCTTGGCCGGGGCCCGCCGCGGCAAGCGCACGCGGACCACCGTGGCAGACCCGGCCGCGGCCCGCCCGGCCGACCTGGTCCAGCGCCGGTTCAGCCCGCCGGCGCCGGACCGGCTGTGGGTGGCCGACTTCACCTACGTGCCCACCTGGGCCGGGATGGTCTACGTGGCGTTCGTCATCGACGCCTACTCGCGGCGGATCCTGGGCTGGCGGGCGGCCACCAGCATGCGCACGGCCCTGGTCCTCGACGCCCTGGAACAGGCCTTGTGGGCGCGCCGCCGCGACGGTCAGGGCAGCCTGGCCGGGCTGGTGCATCACACCGACGCCGGCGCGCAGTACACCTCGATCGCCTTCACCGAACGCCTGGCCGTGGCCGGCGCCCAGCCCTCGGTAGGCACCGTCGGCGACGCCTACGACAACGCGCTGGCGGAGTCGGTGATCGGCTTGTACAAGACCGAGCTGATCAAGCCACACGGGCCCTGGCACACCGCTGAGCAGGTCGAACTGGCCACCCTGGACTACGTGGACTGGTTCAACCACCGGCGGCTGTTCGAAACCTGCGGGGACATTCCGCCTGCCGAACTCGAGACCGCCTACTACCGTCAGAACACCAGCCTCGCCGAGGCCGGTTAGTCAACAAACTGAGTCTCCGGACTCACCGGGGCGATTCACAATGCCTTTAGTGTGATCATGTGTCCGCGATTTTTACCACAACGGAGCCATGTTCGGAGTACCGAGCGGGGCATCGGCTCGCCGAGGTTATTCGGATCACTTCTGTGCCGATTGGCCGTTGGCGATCAGGGTTTTGATGACCTCGGGCAGATGGCGGACGACAGAGTTGTGGCCCTCGCCCTCGAGAGTTCGCAGCTCGGCTTGGGGGAGATGGTCTCTCAGCCATTCAGCATGGCTAGGGGGTACGTCCTGGTCTTCTGTGCCCTGCCAGATGGTGACTTGGCGGATGGTGGCCAAGGGGAAACCCCAGTCGCGAATGGTCGCCAAGCAATCGTCAACAGCTCCGTGGCTACCTGAAACGCCGGCTGCTCTGACAAACGAGGCGACCCAGTCTCCATACCCCTCAGAGAAGAACTGACGGTCCGCGTCGCTCGCGGTGCCTTCGGCCACGTTTTCGGCCTTCACGTTGGCGAGTTGGGCAACAAAGGCATCGACCGCCTGGCGGAACCCCTCGATGTCACCGGCCAAGGCGAGTTGGTTGTCCTCGTCGGCTTCGTACCAGGCCCGTACTTGGCTCGAAACCTCAGCCTCCGCATAGGGGGCTATCCCGGCGATGACCGCCGTCGCCAGGCAACGATCGGCCAGCAGAGCGTCGCAGGCGAGAGCGTAAGGGCCGCCCCCTGACCAGCCCAGATTGAGGAACTTCTCAGCCCCCAATGCGTCCAGAATGGCCGCGGTGTCGCGGGCCGCATCAGCGACAGTGCGCCCAGGTTGCGGCGTGGAGCGGCCATAGCCTGGCCGGGCGTAAAGCACGGTGCGGATTCCCAGAGGTGCCGGGTCGAGCCCGGCCGGAAGGGGTACCAGGCCGCATGGGGTGCCCGTGTGGAACACCAAGACGGTTCCGTCCGGGGGACCAGATACCAGGGCTTCAAGCAATCGACCCTCACCGGTGCGGATGTTCACGCTCTCGGCTGCGCCCATACTGTTGGCCTCCCTCGCTAGCGGGACTTCCGTGTGCTTGTAGACGTCACTGCTGGTCAGAACTCTAGACGTCACTGCTGGTCAGAACTCATCGACGGAGCCCTGAGATGCTCGCGCGGGCGGGCGCCAGAGTTGCCTCGTTGGCTAGCTCGGGCCCCAGGTCCAGGTGTCGGCAAGGAAGTTGCCATCAAAGCCGCCGAACATGACCACGGTGCCGGCGGCCGCGTCGTAGGCCATCGGCCCGACAGCCCGGGCAGGCGGGCTGGTCGCCGGGTGTTGCTTGGTCCAGGTCGTACCGTCCCAGACCCAGGTGACTTACTCCATCGCATGAATGGACAACGCGGAGGGCGTCAGCCGGCTGTCCAGGGCCGGAGCTTCTCGGGGTTGCGCATTGCCCAGATGTGCTTGATCCGGCCGCCGGCGACCTCGAACGCGAACACCGCCACGATGACGCCGTCCAGCTGGGCCACCAGGCCGGGCTGTCCGTTGACCGTACGCTCCAGGATCGTCAGGCCGGGTGCCCGGGCGGCGAGGTCGATGGCGTTGCGCGCGATCTGCTCCCCGCCTTCGATCGGGCGAAGCTGGGCGGCGACCAGGCCGCCGCTGTCGGCGGTCGCCGTGGCGTCCGGGTCGAGGAGGCCGATGAGGGCGTTGATGTCCTTGGCTTCCCATGCATGTTTGAAGGCCCTGACGATGGCGGCCTGCTGGGCTGTTGGAGTCGCGGGGACCTGCGAGGCGTGGATGCGGCGGCGGGCTGAGGAGGCCAGCTGGCGGCATGCTGCCGGGGTGCGGCCGGTGATGTCGGCGATTTCGGCGAAGGGATAGCCGAAGACGTCGTGGAGGATGAACGCGACACGCTCGGCCGGGGTCATCGATTCGAGCACCACCAGGAAGGCCATGCTGACCGACTCATCCAGGGTGACCCGGTCGGCCGGGTCGGCGGTGCTGCCGCCCGGCCGGCCGCTGATCCACTCGGCAGGTTCAGGTAGCGGCTCGGGGATCCATTCGCCCACATAACGCTCCCGCCGGGCCCGTGCCGAGCCGAGCAGGTCCAGGCAGATGCGGCTGGCGACTCTCGTCAGCCAGGCGCCGGGCGATTCGATGGCTTGCTGCTGCTGCGCGGTCATGGCGTACCAGCGGGCGTAGGTCTCCTGCACGGCATCTTCGGCCTCGGCCAGCGAGCCAAGCAGCCGGTAGGCGAGATTGATCAGCTGACGCCGCTCGCTCATGATCGCGCTCAGGCCCGGATCGGGCCGGCCGTGTCCTGGTCCGGATCTCGTGCTCATGAGTACCGCCGGCTTCTCCCTCGGTCGCACCCGCCCTCACCAGTCCGACGAGACACCGCACCGGATTGTGAGGCTGGCGCGCCGCCTGACATTCCGGCGGGTTGCGTCGTCGGACTACTGAGAGAACACACCATCAAGCGAACAGGAACGCTCAGTGACATCATCACCGACCGCTACCAGCCTTCGCCGAAAGGAGAGGAGCCAACCATGGCACCGTCAGAGCAGCTAACCGCACCGGCCCTGCAGGAACTGCTGAACGACGCGGCACTGGCCGGGGAATGGAACCTCGACCCGGCGCGGTCCACCGTCTCGCTAACCAGCAGGAGCATGGGGGGCCTGATCCGGGTGAACGGCGTCTTCCGCCAGGTCACCGGCCACGGAACCGTCTCCCCGACGGGCGAGGTGAGCGGCGTCGTGACGGTGGGGGCGGCCTCTATCGATACCAAGAACACCAAACGCGATACGCACCTGCGCTCGGCGGACTTCTTCGACAGCGATAACCATCCGGACATCACCTTCACCGTGGCGGGCATCCGGCCGTCCGGTCAGGGCGTCACCGTGACCGGGACCCTCAGCGTCCGTGACCGCGCCCGGCCCCTGACCTTCGACGGCATGGCCACGGTCCCCGGGGACGGCGAGGTATGGCTCGACGCGCAGATCCGCATCAACCGGGGCGACTTCGGCCTCACCTGGAACCTGATGGGCTCGGTGTCGATGAACAACACCCTGACCATCCACGCCGTGTTCACCAGGCGGTGAGCACTGGCGCCGCCGGGCAAGATCACCTGCGAAGGTGATCTTGCCCGGTACAGCCGCTGCCGGACAGCTCGGCCTGAACGCAAAGCTGCCGTCCCAGCACGGCGACCATAGTGGACACCGTGAAATCCAGGACGGCAGCAGGTGCGGGGAGTTACTGATGGGAACGGCGCGGGCGCAACTTCAGCCAGAGCAGGACGCCGAGGGCCACCAGCACCAACGGAGAGAACAGGATGTGCGCGGCGAAGCTGAGGATGGCCACGGCGACGATCGCGATGAGTATGAGGGCGATGATCCCAAGCATGGTAATCGGTCTCCATTCGTTTCGGCTGGGTTGTGGCTTGGGTTAGCGAGAGCGGTTCTGGCGCCCGGCGATCCAGGCTGCGGCGATCGACTGGTCTTCGCCGTCCTCCGGAATCAACAGCCAGGCGGCAAGATAGAGGGCCAGGCCAACGCCGTTCAGCAGAGCTAGCACGGCGATGATGACGCGGACCAGCGTGACATCCGCGTCCAGGTAGTGGGCGATGCCGCCGGCGACGCCGCCCAGCATCCTGTCGCCGGCGGAGCGGCGCAACTGGCGGGGCGCGGGCCGGTCAGTCATGGTGTCGGATCCGGCGTCTGCAGTGGTTGTGTTCATGCTTCAAGGCTGCCGCCAGCCGGCGCTCCCGTCGATCGGGATCAGCCCTGGTCCCGATCCTGATCTGCACCCCGGAAGGCATCAGGGTCAACCCTGGCCGCGCTCAGGGTTGCCCGGGGCTGTGAGCCCGATTTCTCCCTCACACCGCGGCCACTGGCCGGCCTGGCCATGCGGCAACTACAAACGCCCTCAGGCCCATTGCGATCAGACGCTGAGGCCGCTGTCACAAGGAACAGGAGAAGGCCATGAGAATTGCCCCTTTGGGAGGTGCGTCGCTGCTCTCCGCCAAACGGCCATGCCGCCGGTGCAGGCACTGGCGGCATGGCTATAGGCGGCGGGCCCTGGTTCCGGCCGGATGTCAGCTGAGGAACTGGTAGAGCGCCCGGTTGACCTGGTCGGCGTGGGTCCACGCGATGGCGTGCGGACCGCCTTCTATGACGACCAGTTTTACGTTCTTGATCAGCCCGGGCAGGCGCTTACCGGTCTTGTCGAATGGCAGTATGCGGTCGGCGTCGCCCTGGACGACCAGCATCGGGATGTCAATCTTGGGCAGGTCAGCCTGGAAGTCGGTCTCCCAGGTCGGGATGCACGCCACCGCCGCGGTGGCGGAGGCGGCGAGCGCGGTGCTGAGGCTTGCCTGGTACGCCTCGGTGCTGACCAGCGTGCCGCCGAAGGTGTCGATGTTGTAGAAGTTGTCGAGGAATCCCTTCATCCACGACGGCGTGTCGGCCTGGGCGGACTGGATGAATCCCTCGAACAGGCTGGCCGGCAGGCCCTCGGGATTCTTGTCGGTCTGCAGCAGAAACGGCGGGATCGGGGAAACCAGCACGCCCTTGGCCACCCGTGCCGAGCCATAGGTACTCAGATAGCGGGTGACCTCGCCCGTCCCCATGGAGTGCCCGACGATCACGGCCTCGCGCAGGTCCAGCTTCTCCATCAGGGCGTTGAGGTCGGCCGCGAAGGTGTCGTAGTCGTACCCGGTGGTCGGCTGGCTGGATTTCCCGAACCCGCGCCGGTCATAGATAATCACCCGGCGGTTCATGTCCAGCAGGACCGGGACTTGCTTGTCCCAGGCCCGGCCGCTGAGCGGGTAGCCATGAATCAGCACCACCGGTGGCCCGGATCCGTGGTCTTCGTAATAGATCTCGATCGCGCCCGAGTTCTCCGTGCCCACATCCACGTAAGGCATGTGTCTGGCCTCCTTCAGCCGTCCGATTTATGTGCCTGCAACCTCGCCACGACGGCCCGCTTGACCCACGGTCCCACCGTGACGGCGGTCCCCGGGAGCCTGTTGCCGCCCACCCGGGGAGGGGTTCCCGCTGATCGGGTGAGCTGAAACCAGCGCGTTCTTGCCCAACGCCTGACGGGCATGGGTCCTTGACCGGCGCGCTCGCTTACCTGCACATCCGGTTGCGCCGAGCGCCAATTCCCCGGCGGCCCGCTGAATGACTCCCTAGCCGGCACCTATATGTCCATAGCCGGCAGATGTTGGCCAGCTATGGCAACCGTGGCGTCTGCTGGTATCGACAGGCACCGCGCGGGCTTCGCGGATGTCGTGGTGCGGCTGAGCCAAACGGAAGGAAATGCCTTTCATGTTCAAGTCAACATCCACCTCACTGATCCTGCTCGGCGTCCTCGCCATCATCGTCGGCATCATCGCCCTCGCCTGGCCTGGCGTAACCGTTTATGCGCTGGTCATCCTCTTCGCGGTCTACGCGTTCATCGATGCCGGGCTACAAGCCATGCGGGCCTTCAGCAGCCGCAGCGCCGGGCCGGTCTTCGGCCACCTGCTGGTCGGGCTGGTCGACCTGGCCGCAGGCGTGATCGCGCTGGTGTGGCCCGGGCCCACCGCGCTGGTGCTGGTACTGATCGTCGGCATCTGGGCCGTCATCGGCGGCTTCGTCGAGCTTGTCGCCGCCTTCCAAAGCGGCGAGACCGCGGGCACCCGCGCGCTGTTCATCCTGGGCGGCCTTGTGTCCATCGCGTTCGGTGTCGTGCTGTTCGCCCGCCCCGGCGTCGGCGCGGTCACCCTTGCGCTGCTGTTCGGCCTGTTCAGCATCATCTACGGCGTGTCGCAGATCGTGATGGGCGTCGAGTTGCGCCGGACCGGGCACACCGTGGGTGAGATATTGGAGCACGCCGCCTGAGCCGGTGCCGCGAGCGGACCGGCCCGCAGGAGGTGAACAGAGGTGAAGTGGCGGGCCACCATCATCACAGCCGGCCTGATATGCGCGGTCGTCGGCGGGCGTAGCCCTCTGGGTCATCCACGCGCGGCTGGTCGGGCACTGGCTTGCGGTACACACCGGTACCATCAATGAGCCGGGGCCCTACTACGGGTTCTGGTCCGGGTTCGGCTCCGACCTCACCGAGTTCGGCATCATCGGGGCGATCGCCACCGGCGTATACCAGCTGGTCAAGAAGTACAACTGTCACTACCCGGGCTGCTGGCGGGTCGGCAATCATCCTGCGGCGGGCGGCCAGTTCTCGCTGTGTTACCTTCATCACCCCGACTACCAGGGCAAGAAGCCAACTCAAGAGCTCATCGAGCGGCTGCACCGGGAGCACCTGGAGCGCCAGGCGCGCTATGGCCGGCAAGTTCCATGAGGTCCATGAGCGGGTGATTGCCAAGTCGGCCGGTGCTCACGGCGGTTCCGGACCGGGCGCTCGCACCGCTCCGGCAGCCGGGAACGATAGTACGCAGGCCAGCGCCGGGTCGCCGATGTCACCGGCTCCGGCGCGACGCGTTAAGTCCAGGTGATCAGGCAATGGCTGTGATGTCCGGCAGCGCCGATTCCACCGCGCGGGGCACCCCCGCAGAGGTATCCAGTGGCGTTACAGCCGCGGCGCCCACCCGGCGGGCGCGGATCAGGAACGCAGCGGCCGCGCGTGGTATCCCGCTGGCGGCGATCATCACCGCCGTTGCCGTGGTGGCCCTCACCTTCCTTGCGGGCAAGCTCCTGTACCGGCTGCGGGACGTCGTTCTCCTGATCGTGGTCGCGGGGTTCGTCGCCTTGATCCTGAACCCGCTCGTGCTGTACCTGCAGCACCATCGCGTCAAGCGGCGCGGCTTGGCCGTCGCCGTGGTGACGATCTGGGCGGCAGTTGTCTTCGCCGGCCTTGCATTCGCATTTGGTCATCCGCTGGTGAACGGGCTGACACATCTGTCGCAGCGGCTCCCTTCGTACGTTCAGGACGCCGAGCATGGCCGCGGCTGGATCGGCCACCTGGTGCGCCGCTATCACCTGGCGGAGTGGGCGCAACGGAACGCGCCGAAGCTGCAGAGCATCGGGATGAGCCTGGCAAAGCCAGCGCTGAGCCTCGGCAAGGGCGCGGTATCCCTGATAGTGACGCTGGGGACCATCGCGATCCTGGTCCTGCTCCTTCTGCTCGAGGGCCCCAAGATGCGCGAGGGAATCCTGGGGCTGATGACACCGGAGCGGGCGAAGCGTTATGCCCGGGTCGCCCACGAGATCAACCAGTCGGTGACCGGTTACATGGTGGGGGACATCCTGACATCGGTGATCGCTGGCGTCGTCGTCTTCTTCACGCTGCTCGCCCTCGGGATTCCGTTCCCGCTGCTCTGGGCGCTGTGGGTCGCCCTGGTGGACTTCCTCCCGCAGGTCGGCGGAGCGCTGGCAGGTATCCCCACGGTCTTGTTCGCTCTTGGCCATTCGCTTACCGCGGGCATCGTCACAGCGGCCGTATTCATCGCCTACCAGCAAGTAGAGAACCACGTGCTGAACCCGGTGATCATGAGCCGGACGGTGAAGGTCAATCCGCTGCTTATCCTGCTGTCCGTCCTGATCGGCGCGTCGATCGGCGATTGGGTCGGCGGCTTCTTCGGCAGCTTCGTGGCGGCGCTCATCGCTATCCCGGCCGCGGGCGCGCTGCAGATAGTCGTCAAGGAGCTCTGGCAAGCCACCCGCCCGGGAGGGCCACTCGACGACCCGGCCACGGACGGCAGCGGCTCCCCGCAGGCGGCCACCGGCGCGACTGGCTGACCGGTCGTCTGTGCGCGGGTAACCACGCAGGCCCGCAGGTTCGTCACGCGCGCCCGATGGCAGGGCCGGGTCCGCGCCCTAACCTTCGGTAGAAGGAAGGGGTGCCGCCGTGACAGCCACAATTCCCGAGGAGAAAGCGCCACGGGATCCGCAGAGAGCCTGCCTCGCCGGGGAGCGCCGGCAGCTGGATGACGCACGATTCGCGCGGACCCCGCAGGGTGTCGAGCTGCGGCACCTGCGCTACTTCGTGGCGGTCGCCGACGCGGGCACGTTCACGCACGCGGCGGAGCGGATGTTCATCGCGCAGCCGACGCTGAGCCAGCAGATCCGGCGGCTGGAGGAGATGGTAGGCACGCCGCTGCTGCAGCGCCGGCGCGAGGGCGTGCGGCTGACCGAGGCGGGCACCGTCCTGCTGGAGGAGTCCCGGACCGTGTTGTCCCTGATCGACCACGGGGTGAGCCGGACCCGGCAGGCCGCGGGCCTGGGACGCCCGCGGCTGCGCTTCGTCGTACCGCCGCATCTGCCGGAGACCCTCGCGGTCGAGGCCGCGTCGCGGCTGCGCGCGACGGCCGCCGCCGCTGGCGTCGACGTGGCCTGGATGGAGACCGGCGCTGGATGCGCAGTTCTCCCTGGTCCGCCAGCGCCGTGCCGACGCCGGACTGGGGCTGGCTGACGGCGGGTGAAACCGTTGCCTGCCCCGCTGGAAGTCATGGGCCTGGGGGAATTCGAGCCCGACGTGTGGCTCCCCGCCGATCATCCGGCGGCACCGCGCCGGATGATCGGCCTCGGTGAGCTGGCTCGCATGGACGTCATTCACGGTCCGCGCCGCGCGAGCGCCGCCACCTACGACGCATGGCTGGCGGTCATGCGGACCAGCAACCCGCGCTTCGACTTCACCGACCCACCGTTCCGGCAGTTCCGGCCGATAATCCTCGCCTTCGCCGCCACCGCCAGCCGGCCGACCGCGGTCCTGACCGGCCCGCAACACCGCCATCGGGGACCGGTCCGAACCGGCGCAGCCAGATCCGGTGGCTAGCTCCGCCGGCATGATCCGTGCCCGCGTCGACCGTAGTCCCTTGACCGCCACGGCCGGCCTGGTATGGAGCGGCGACCTGCCGCGCGACCTCCAGCAGGTGCTGTTCGACACCGCAGACAGCATCGCGTTCTGACCTGCCTGCCCGGCCTCATCGGGCGGAGTTCCGGCCGGTGGCCAGTTCGCCTCGTGAGGCGATGCCGAACGTTGCGCCGGGCCAGCCAGACACCGGGCCCGGCGCAGCGGTGGCGGCGATGAACCGTTTTGTCCAGGTACCTGGCGGGTAGGTGCGCGGCGTGCCCGCCCGCGCGCTGTTTCATACCGCGCCGCGCTGCGTCGAGATCAGGGAACTGCCCACCCCGCGGCCAGCCGCGGGCGAGGTCGTAGTCAGCACCGTGTGCTCGGGCATCAGCGGCGGCACCGAACGGCTGGTGTACCGCGGCGAGGTTTCCGCGGACCTGGCGCTGGACGACACCATCGGCGCGCTTGGCGGCACCTTCGGTTATCCCTTCGCCTACGGGTACGCGTGCGTCGGCGAGGTGGCGGGGTCCGGCGCAGGCGGTTTTCGCGTTCCATCCGCACCAGGACGTATTCGCGGCGCGGGCCGGTGACCTGGTTCCGCTGCCTGCCATCGATCCCGCGGCCGCGACCTTGTTCCCGCTGGTCGAGACGGCGTTGCAGGTGACGCTCGACGCCGGGACCGGTTATCGCGACCGGGTTATCGTGCTCGGCGCTGGCGTGCTCGGCCTGCTGACCGCCTGCTGCTGCAGCGCGTCCGGGCAGCGGCCGCTGCTTGCCGAACCACAGGCGTGGCGCCGCGCCGTGGCCAGCCAGCCTCGGCGTCACCGCCGTCGCGCCCGGGGAACTGGCGAACGAGGAGGTTCCGCTGGTCATCGACGCCAGCGGCAATCCGGATGCGCCGGCGATGGCGCTGAACATGCTCGCCCACGAGGGCACCCTGCTGGTCGCGTCCTGGTTCGGCACCAAGCCGGTGGTGCTGCCGCTCGGCGGCGCCTTCCACCGCCGGCGCCTGATCATCCGCAGCACCCAGGTCTCCACGGTGCCGGCCCGGCTGTCCGCGACCTGGACGCCGTCCCGGCGCCGCCTGGAGGCCGTCGACGCTGCTGACTGAGCTACCGCTGGCAGAGCTGTGCACGCACGTCTTCGCCTTCGGCGACGCAGCCGAGGCGTTCCGTGCGGTGGACGAGGGGGTACCCGGGCTGATGCATGCCGTTCTTGACTACGACAGGAGGGCCGTCGGTGACCTATGAAGTCGGGCTGAGCCGGAACGTCCGCGCTTTCCACATCATGCCGGGACTGCCCGGGCCAGAAGGGCAGCTGCATGATCACGACTACCGGATTGAGGTCGTGGTGGACCGCGGAGCAGCTCGACGACCGGGGTATGGTCTGCGACCTGGACGTGCTGGAAGCGGCGCTGACCGAGCTGACCGGGCGGATCGATGGCCGCAACCTTGAAGAGATACGCCCAGCCGACGCCGAGGCGGTCACCGTCGAGGTGTTCGCCCGCTGGGTGCACGACACTCTCTCGCCCGCTGTTGCCGCCGGAGGCGGTGACACGCTGGCGGTGCGAGTGTGGGAGACTCCGGTCGCATTTGGCGGATACCACGCACGATGCTGACGATCTGCCTGATCACCCTGGGCGACCCGGCCACCCTGACGGGCGGGTACCGGTACCACCGGCGGATGGCCGAGCTCGCCGCGCGCAACCACGCACGGATCGACTTCGCATCACTGCCTACGCGGCTGCCCTTCGTCTACGGCCACCGCGCGCTGCGTGCCGCCGACGGGGCCGATGTGGTCCTGGTCGACAGCATCGTGGCGGCGTTCCTGGCACCGTGGATACGCGCTGCGGCGCCCGCGGCGGCTGGCCGCCGTTGTCCATCAGCCGCCCGGCGGAATCGACCACTCACCGCCGCGCCGCTGGGTGCAGGCCTGGCTGGACCGGTACCTCTACAGCCGCTGCGAAACGGTGATCGTCGCCAGCGCGACGCTGTCCGCCTGGCTCGATCAGGCCGTTGTCGTGCCTCCCGGCCGGGATCAGAAGGCGGGCACCGAGGTCAGCGACCTGCGGCAGGGGGCCAGGGCCGCTGCGCTGTGCGTGGCGAACTGGCTGCCGAACAAGGGCATCCTGGACCTGCTCGACGCGGCTCGCCACCTTGCCCGCCGGCGCTGCTGCGCCTGCACTTCGCGGGCGACGAGCGGGCACACACGCCCTACGGGCAGCGGGTGATCCACCGGATCGGCGAACTGCCCGGCCGGGTCGTACGGCATGGGTCCTGCGACGATGCCGGGGTGGGACGGCTGTACCGTTCTGCCGACATGTTCGTGTTGCCGTCACGGTGGGAAACCTACGGGACTGCCTTCGCCGAGGCGATGGACGCAGGCCTGCCGGTGATCGGCTGGCGCTGCGGCAACCTGCCGCACCTCGTCGACGACGGCAAGCAGGGCATCGTGCTCACCCCGGGCGACATCCGGGCGCTCTCAGCGGCGCTGCGCAGGCTCGCCGAGGACGAGCCCGAACGCCGCCTGATGGGGGCCGCCGCGGCCCGCCGGGCACAGGATCTGCCAACCTGGGAGCAATCCGCACAACAGTTTTTCGCCATCCTCGCGGGGCAGCCATGACACTGGGCTGGGACAACCCCACAGCACAACCCACCATCACCGTCCTGCTGCGGCACGGCGACACCCGCCTGTCACCCGAGCACCGGTTCAGCGGCCTGCGTGACCTCCCGCTCAGCGCCAACGGCACCCGGCAGGCCCGAGCCGCCGCCAGCCGCCTGGCCGCCGGGACCCGGATCGATGCCGTGGTCAGTTCGCCGTTGCGGCGCGCTGCCGCCACCGCCGCGATCGCGGCCGGCGAACTGGGCCTGACCGCCAGTCACCGACGATGATCTCCGCGAAACCGACTTCGGCGACTGGGAAGGCTTCACCCTGGCAGAAATCCAGCAGCGATGGCCCGCAGCCGTGGCCGCCTGGCAGCACAACCCCGAGCAGGCACCGCCGGGCGGGGAGAGCTTCGCCGACACCGCGCACCGGGTCCACCGGGCCTGCGACCGGCTCCTGCGAGACCACGGCGGCCAGACCGTCCTGGTGGTAAGCCACATCACACCGATAAAGATCCTGCTGTGCCGGGCGCTCGGCGTCCCGCTCGGCACCCTGTACCGGCTCTATCTCGGCTCCGCCTGCATCAACGAGATCCAATGGCACGGCCGCGAGTTCGCCGCCGTCCGCCGCGTCAACGACACCAGCCACCTTCTCTGACGCGGCGGCCCCGTCAGCCTGCCAGCGACCGCAGGTCCGTGTGCTCGTCGGTAAGCGCGCTGCGACCGGGCTGGGCGCGCCGGGCCACGAGCTGTGCGCAGGCCGCCATCTCGGAGTCGGGCTCATATTCGGGATCGCCGCCGCGGTCGAAGCCGATGGCAGCGCGCACGACCCCGCCGAGCAGGTAGAAACCAACGGCCTTTCGTTCCGCCAGGTTTCCCCGGACGGCGAAGTCGTCCCACTTTGTGGCGTGGCCGACGTACTGGAGTGTGTGCTCGTACTGGTCGGACCAGAAGTTGTGGATGTAGTCGAACGGGGCGGTCGAGCCCAGCATCGACCGCGCCGCGGCGGCCCCGTGATGTTCGGCGCTGTTGTAGTGCTCGACCCGGACCCGGCCGAGGACCGGGTGGAGATGGTTGGCGACGTCGCCGGCCGCGTAGATGTCAGCCGCGCTGGTGCGGCACAGTTCGTCGACGAGGATCCCGTTCTCCAGCGCTACCGATGATCCCGAGACGGCGGACACGTCGGGCTCGATTCCCACGCCGGCGACTGCGAAATCGCACTCGATGCGCTCCCCGTCGGCGGTCACCACCGCCGCCAGCCGGGTGGTCCCTTCGAACGCGGCAACCTGAGCGCCGGGCATCAGCCTGACTCCCTTCGAGCGGTGAATCGCACTGATCAGTGCGCCCATTTGCTCGCCCAGGACCCGGTCCAGGGGGTCTTTCGACGGAAAAACGGCGGTGACGCTAACTCCGAGTTGCGTGAGGGAGGCCGCCACCTCGCAGCCAATGAAGCCCATGCCCACCACCACTGCGCGGCGGCCCGCGACGGCTTCGCGCTTGATCGCGTCGCACTCGGCCACCGTCCGCAGATAGTGGATCCCGGGCAGCTCAGCTCCGGGAATGCCTAGCCGCCGGTTCCGTCCTCCCGTCGCGATCAGGACCTTCTGGTACTCCAGTTTCCGGCCAGACCTGAGGACCAGGCTGTGCGCCGTGGCATCGATGGCCGTCACGGCGGATTCGGCCAGCAGCTCCACGTCATGTGCCGCATACCAGTCGGCGGGCTTGACATACCAGCCCGAGAGATCCTCTTCCGACCGCAGGTAGGTCTTGGATAGCGGGGGACGGCCGAACGGGATACCCGGTTCCGCGTCGATGATCACGACCGGCCCGCCGAAACCGTCCTCGCGCAAGGTCGCGGCGGCGGTGCCCCCGGCCTCGCCACCACCGATGATCACGATCGGCCTGGCGCCCGTTCCGTCAGCCATCTGGCACCTCCTGGAGGTGAGCCCAACTCCACGATAGGGGTGCGAGCTGAGGCCGTGGCGGGCAGGTTGCGTATTGGACGGGCACACCTGCGCCGGGAGTTGTGATGGGACAGACCTTCAGCCTGGGCCGGATCAGTGGCATCCGGATCGGCGTGAACTGGAGCGTGTTGCTGATCGTGGCGCTGCTGGCTTACGGGCTGGCGGTCGGGGAGTTCCCCGCCGCCGCCCCACGGCACCCGGTCGCGGAGTATGTTGTCGCCGCCTTGGTGACCGCGGTGGCCTATATGGGATCGCTGCTCGCGCACGAGCTGGCGCATTCGCTGGTCGCGCGGCGCAACGGGCTGCAGGTCGAGGGCATCACGCTGTGGCTGCTGGGCGGGGTGTCCCGGCTGCAGGGTGAGGCTCCCAGCCCGGGGGCCGAGATCCGCATCGCCGGGGTCGGGCCGCTGGTGAGCCTGATTCTCGGCGGGGCGTTCTTGCTCCTGGCCTGGCTGGTGCACCTGGCGGGCGTGCGGGGTGTGCTGGTGGTGGCGCTGGCCTGGCTCGGTGGCATCAACCTCCTGCTCGCGGTGTTCAACGTGATCCCGGCCGCGCCGCTGGACGGCGGGCGGCTGCTGCGGGCCGTGCTGTGGCGCATCACCGGTGACCGGTTCAAGGCCGCGGTCTGGTCCGCGCGGGCCGGGCAGGTGTTCGGGTGGGCCCTGGTCGTGGTGGCGGCCTATCTGGTCCTGGTGCGGCGTGAGTACAACTGGATATGGTTCGCCCTGATTGGCTGGTTCCTGATCAGCGCGGCCACGGCAGAAGGCCAGCAGGCGATGTTGCAGTCCCGGTTGCGGACGGTAGCCGTGCGGGAGATCATGACCGCTCATCCGGTGACGGTGCCGGGGCCGGCCACGGTTGCCTGGTTTCTCGATGACTTTCTGCCCCGGCACCGGCACTCCGCCTTCCCAGTGGAGGGCGACGACGGGCAGACGGTGGGCCTGGTGACGGTGCACCGGGTCAACCAGGTACCCGCTGCCGAGCGCGGCCGGACCACGCTGCGCGAGGCCGCCTGCCCGCTGTCCGATGTCGCCCGCGCCACCCCGGACGAGCCGGTCGCCGACGTGCTGCCCCGCCTCAACGCGAACTCCGAGAACCGGGCACTGGTGTTCGCCGATGGCCATCTGGCCGGGATCGTGTCCCCGGCCGATATCAGCCAGGCCCTGGAGCGGTTCACCGGCAGGTCCGGCACATTCGCATCAGCGGGGAACGGGTTATCGGCCTGACCAGCGATCAAACCGAGACCCTTCTGTCATACGCATCGGTCACTAAGCGCGGCATCATCCGATTTGACGGGAACATGACATCCGGGTGGTTGATCACTTTACTCGGGGCGATTCCAGGCATGACCAGCAGCACGGCCCAGTACACGCTCAGGATGGGCGAACCCCGTGAATAGCCGTCTGACTGTGGCGGCCGGCGTGGCGACGGTGCTGGCGTCGATCGCCCTGTATCCGCTGGTGGCGGGCGGGATTTGGTTTTGGGGCGGCATTGGCGCGGTCATCGTGGTGGGCGGCATTGGCGCGGCGAACCGGCGGTACCCCGCGCCCGCTGGCGTCTGCTTCCTGGCGGCGGTCGGTGGCGAGTTCCTGTACCTCAACGCCGTGTTCGCGCACCGGCAGTCCTGGGCGGGTGTGGTGCCCACGGGGGCATCCGTGCACCGGCTGAGGCTGCTGGTGATGCAGGCTTCCGCCGAGATATCTCACCGCTCGCCCCCGGTCCCGCCCCGGCCGGGCATCGTGCTGGTGGTCGTCGCGGGGATCGGCCTGGTGGGTGTTCTCACCGATCTGCTTGCCGTGCGCCTGCACCGGCCGGCGGTCGCCGGGGTCCCGCTGCTGGTGCTGTTCTGCGTCCCACTGACGGTCGATGTCAAGTACGGAGCGGTCGGCGGGGCGCTTGTGTTCTGCGCCGGTGTGGTCGGCTACCTGGGCCTGCTCTCGGCGGACGGCCGCTACAGGTTGCGCCTGTGGGGGAGGGTCATCCATCCATGGCAGGGTGCCGCGGGGAATACGGACCCGGACACCACGCTGCTGGCCGCCACCGGCCGCCGGATCGGCTTCGCCGCCGTCGTGCTGGCGCTGTTCCTGCCACTGCTGGTGCCCGCGGTCCGGGCACACCGGCTCTTCGCTGGCCTTGGCGGCGGCAGCGGAGGAGGCCCGGGATCTCCGGGGCCGGTCACTTTCCCAAGGCCGCTGGACTTGCTCAACACCGACCTCCAGGACCCCCACCCGCGGGTTGTGCTGACCTACCGTGCCGGCGGCCCGGGGACACCGCCATATCTGCAGCTGTATGTGCTGGGAGACGTCACTGCCAGCGGGTGGAGGATGGCGCCGGCCAGCGGCACCAGGGCACTGGGCAGCGGGGGAGTCCTGCCGCTCGCACCAGGACTGGCCGCAACCATGCGTGGCCTTCGCGTGCACGACGTGATCACCCTGGCATCCAGCCTGGCCAGCGGCGGCAACGTCAGCTATTTGCCGCTGCCCTACCCGGCGCGCCAGGTGAAACAAGCAGGTGGGACCTGGCAGGTGGATCCCGGCTCACTAATGGTGCACAGCACAGACGCCCGGCTGGCGGGGCTCCACTACACCGTCACCGGTGAGAACCCTGCCCCCACATCGCAGCAGTTGCGTCACGCGGCCCCGGCGCCCGCCGCGGTGGCTGCTGCCTATACCGCCGTGCCTGCCGCCTTCGACCAGCTGAGGGGCTTGGCCGAGCGTCTGACCAAGGGCCAGGCCAGCGCCTACGACAAGGCGGTAGCGATTCAGGCCTGGTTCCATCGCCCGGGCAACTTCACCTACTCGGTGAAAGCAAACTCAGGCACCGGCTCCGCTGCCCTGGCACGGTTTCTGACCGGGACCAAGACCGGATCCTGCCAGCAGTTCGCCTTCGGCATGGCGGTGCTGGCGCGGCTGGTTGGCATACCGTCCCGGGTGGTGGTCGGGTTCACCCAGGGCACCTTTGTGGCGCATGACGACACCTGGCAGGTCAAGACGAGCGACGCGCACGCCTGGCCCGAGCTGTATTTCAGCGGGGCCGGCTGGCTTGCCTTCGAGCCGACTCCGCCCAGCCAAGGCGGGCAGGCCGGCCAGGGCACCGCTACCGTCCCGGCCTACTCGGACCCGCAGCGGTTCCCCGGCGGCACACCCCATCCGCGGACCGGGCCAAACCCAGGCGGGCCCTCCCCGGGCCCGGCCCTCGGTCATTCCAGTACCAGGCTGCCAGGCAAGCTGGCGAACCAGGCAGGCGGACCGGCCGGCCCGGGCGCCAGCAAGGCGGATGACCCGGTGCCGCTCGGGGCGGTAGCCATCGCGCTGCTGGCAGTGCTGCTGCTGACGCCGGGAGTAACCCGCGTAGCCGTGCGCCGCTGGCGTTGGCGCACGGCCCGCGATGACGTGACCAGGGCGCACGTCGCCTGGCGTGAGCTGTGCGATGACCTTGCCGATCACCGGATCATCTGGCAGGCCAGCGAATCGCCCCGCGCGCTTGCCCGCCGGATCACCGAGTCGCTGGGCCTCGCCGGTGCCGAGCGTGATGCCCTGGCGCGCATCGCCCGCGCGGAGGAACGGGCCAGTTACGCGGCCACCCCGGCCGACTCCACCCGGCTGCGGGCCGACGTCGCACTTGTCAGGCGCGCCGTAACCCGAGCTTGCCGGCTGCCAGCCCGCTGGTCGGCCAGGATCGCACCGTCGTCAGCGCTGGCACCGGCCCGCGCGGGCCTGCGGCATGCCCTCGATGTGTTCGGCTGGCTCGAGCTGGCCACGACCAGGGCACGCGCCCACGGCCCGTCCCGGCGCCGGACACCGCGCCCGCATAACACGTAGTCCGTGGAGTCATTGACGATCAGGACGGCTTGCCGTATCTCACCTGGCTAGGGTGATCTGGTGAAGCCCTTCCTGCTGCTGGCCACGCGCGCTGAGGATGCCGCCGCGGACAACGAATATGAGTCGTTTCTCGCCTTCGCCGGGCTGGGAGAAGGCACCCTGCGCCGGCACCGGCTGGAGCAGCAGGCGCTGGGAAACATCGATCTGCAGGATTGGTCGGGGATCTTTCTGGGCGGCGGCCCGTTCAACGCCAGCGATCCCGAGGAATCGAAATCACCGGTTCAGCGGCGGGTCGAGGCGGACCTGCGGAGGCTGCTGGAAAAGGTGATCGGCGTGGACTTCCCATTCCTGGGGGCCTGCTACGGCATTGGGGCGCTGGGCACCCACCAGGGGGCAGTGGTCGACCGGCGGTACGCCGAACCGGTCGGGGCCGTACCGGTCACGCTCACGCGCGAAGGCCGTCAGGATCCGTTGCTGGCCGGCCTGCCGGCTACCTTCGACGCGTTCGTCGGCCACAAAGAGGCGATCAGTGTGCTGCCGCGCCACGCCGTCCTGCTCGCCAGGTCCCCGGCGTGCCCGGTGCAGGCGTTCCGGATCGGCTCGCACGTGTACGCCACCCAATTCCACCCCGAACTGGACGCCGACGGCCTGTGCACCCGGATCGAGGTTTACAAGCACGCCGGTTACTTCGAACCCGAACAGGCCGGCGAGCTCATCGCACAGGCCCGCCGCAGCAACGTCACGTGCCCGCCCGCCATCCTGCGCCGCTTCGTCCAGCGTTACGCGCGCAGCACACCCGGGCCCGCGAGGCCACGGCAGACGGCCACCGTTCCCCGGGCGACTTACCACGAATCCCGCGACGGCTAGCGCGGCCGACCTCACGAAACATCGGCCGCCGCGCCGAGCCGGAGTTCCGCCTTTCTCCGGCCGGTCGCGTCGTCATGCCGCCGCCAGGTGCCGAGCGCTCAGGGCGGGTCGAGCAGGCGGAGCTTGTGGGCGGCCGCGGCCGCCTCGCCGCGGCTTGCGGCGCCCAGCTTGGACATGATGTTCGACACGTGCACGCTGGCCGTCTTGGGGGAGATGAACAGCTCGCTGGCGATCCTGGCGTTGCTCATCCCGGCCGCGATCAGCCGGAGCACTTCAAGCTCGCGGGCGGTGAGCCCCGCCGCCGTCACGCGCTGAGCCGCCGCGGCGCCGTCGGCGCGGATGCCGGCCCGGCGGGCGAGCAGCGCGACCGCATCGCCGAGCGGCCGGGCGCCCAGATCCGCGGAGATCTCCGTGGCCCGGCGCAGCCACGTGCCCGCCGCGTCCCTGGCCCCGCCGCTGGCCAGTGCCGCCTCGGCCGCGCGGAACAGCGCGGTCGCCAGCGGGTACGGCTCGCGCACCTGCTCCCACGCAGCGGCAGCCTGCTCCCATGCGGCCACGTGCCCGGTCGGGCCAGCCGGCGTCCCGCTTGGCGCATGCCCGGTCCGGAGGACCTCGGCGGTGCAGGTCAGCTGGTGCGCCCGCTCGACAGGACCTTCCGCCTCCAGCTTGGTCGCCTCGGTCCACAGCGCATTGACCAGCTCGCCAACGGCACCGGCCGAATCGTCAGCGCGGGCGGCGGCGGGCGTCAGGGCAACCTCGGCGGCGGCCCGGACTGCCGCCACGAGCAGTGGCCAGGCATAGCGCGGGCTGGCCTGCAGGTCGTGGTGGTGCACCGAGTCCTGGGCCAAGGCCAGCGCCTCCTGGTGGCGGCCCTGCGCAGTGAACAGCTCGATCTGCAGCTGGGCGGCCGCCAGGCGATCCTCACGGTGGCTGTACCTCCGGCCCTGGAGCCCGTTGAACAGCTGCACGGCCGAGGTCAGCAAGCTGTCCGCTTCGGCGAGCTCACCCCGGCCCAGCGCGATGGCGGTGGCCAGCCCCTGAAGGCACGCGCGGGTCCGCGGTGGCGCCGCGAGATCCAGAGCCCGCTGGAGCACCTCGGTGGCTTCGTCCCAGCGGCCGAGGGCGTACAACGGCTCCGCCACGTTGATGGCCAGGAACGTGCCCTCGGTCCGGGTGAGCCCGTAGCGGGCCGCCTCGGCGATGCCGTCCCGGGCCACCTGTGCCGCACGTTCGTGTTCGCCGGTGCCCTCGAGCAGGTGCGATTCACCGATTGTGATGTCCAGCACCTGGTGGTGGTCGCCGGCCTGAATGGCCAGCGACCGGGCACGGGCCAGCATGGCCAGATCCGTGTCCGAGATACCGGGCCCGTCATCGTGCCCCACCGTGGCCAGCGTGCTCAGCGCGCTGGCCTGTGTGGCCAGGTCACCCGTCTGCTTGGCGAGCTCAAGGGCCTGGACCGCGGCGGCACGCGCCTCGGCCGTCGCGTTGCCCTTGCTGAGCCGTGTGGCCAGGCTGGCCAGAACCGAGGCCCGTTCCCGTTCGTACCGGTCATCGGCTACCAGGGACAGCGCCTCGCGAAGGTCAGCGACGGAATCTTGGGTTTCCGGCCGCAGCCTCCCGCGCATCTCGAGCAGCGACGCTACCCGGCCTGGCTCAGCCCGGGGGTCGATCTCGCGGAGCGCGGCCGAGACGAAAGCACGCGACTGCTCATCCTCGTGCAGCAGGCGTGCCACCCGGCCGGCCTTCTCCAGGACCCGGTCGTGGCTGGTGCCGATGCGCTCCGCCGCATCGGGCACCTTGTCCCACAGCTCGGAGACCTTGGCGAGCATCGCAAGCTGTTCGGCATAGGCGAAGACGCGGTTCGCCTCAGCGGCGGCCTGCCAGGCGCTGGCCAGCGCGTTGCCGAGGTCATGTGCCGCGTACCAGTGGTGCGCGAGCTGGATCGCGGCCCTCCCGGCGGCCAGCGACGGATCGGCGGCGATCGCCTCGGCGTACCTGGCGTGCACCCGGCCGCGCTCACCGGGCAGCAGGTCCTCATACATCGCCTCGCGGATCAGCGCGTGCCGGAACGCGTAGCCCTCCGGGTCGGCGACAAGCACGTTCGCTTCGACCGCGGACCGCAGCGCCCGCGCAAAATCGTCGTCGCCGAGCCTGCTGACGGCGCTGAGCAGGGCATGACCGGCGCGTTCCCCGGCTGCGCTGGCGACCCGGAGCACATCCTGGGTGGCGTCCGGCAATCGCTGCACGCGCACGAGCACCAGGTCGCGCAGCGATTCGGGCAGCATGTCGTCGCAGCAGAGCAACTCCTCGACGAACAGCGGGTTGCCTTCGGTGCGCACGAAGACGCTGTCCACCCGCGCCGGATCCGGCTCCTGGCTGGCAATCGCGGTCAGTAGCTCGCCCGTTTCCCCCCGGGTCAGCCGGGGCACCTCGGTGCGCTGCACCCAGGCCAGCCGGGCGAGTTCGGCCAGAAGTGGCCGCAGCGGGTGGATACGGTGCAGTTCGTCGGAGCGGAACGTGCCGATGATCAGCACCCCGGGCAGCGCCCGCTGATTGCTGACCAGAAACGACAGCAGCTCCCGGGTGGAGCGGTCGGCCCAGTGCAGGTCCTCGATAACCAGCACCACCGGGCTCGGCTCGCTGAGTTGCTCAAGCAGCGTCAGCATCTGCTCGAACAGCCGGCCACGCCCCTCACCCGGGTAGACATCCCCACCGTTGCCCGCAGGCTCACCGGGCTCCGGTTCCGCTGCGCCCAGGTCGGGCAGCAGCCGGACCGCCTCGCCCGCCCGGCCGCCGAGCAACTCGATGACGCGCGGCGCTGCCGACTTCCCGCACAGCTCCCGCAGCACGGTGGTGAACGGGGCGAACGGCAGGCCGTCAGCGCCAAGCTCGATACAGCCCCCCGTCAGCACCCGCCCCCCCTCGGCGCGAGCGTGCCCGGCGAACTCGGCGGTGAGCCGGGACTTCCCGACGCCGGCCTCGCCGCCGAGCAGCACCGTGGCGGGTTCGCCCCGTCTCACGGTCGCGAACGCCGTCTCAAGATCCGCGAGCTGAGCATGCCGGCCGATGAGGGCGGGGCTGATAAGGCGGCTGGCCACATCCTCCAGCATGCCATCGAAGCCGAGCATCGTCGCCGGCCCGTCAGGCGGCCGGACGCCCAGCGTGTTCCGGTTGGGCGGCCGGCGTGGCGGTACGCAGCGGGCGCACCGGTGCCAGGCCCCGGCGGGCCCGCCGCCGCGCCCGCTTCAGCTCGCGAGCAAGCCGCGCGATCTCGGCTTCCCGGCGCATCTCGGCGATCCGGTCCGCTACCAGCGCCTGCAGGTTGTAGGGCTGCATCGTGATCCTCCTCGCCGCCGGGCGGCTGACCCGCCCGTGCACGATCGACGATCGCCGTAAGACCCGCTTGCCGACATCGGGAGAAGTGCGTATCTCTTCGGGCTGACAGCGGGACAGGCCTAAGGAGGCCGGGCGCACAGCCTTAGCGGCGGGGGGTTCCCTCGTAAGCCAGGGGTCCGCCCCGGACTACGAGCCGCCGCTGCCTGGCGGGGCCGGGCACAGGCAGAACAGATGCCAGGCCGGGCCGGTGAGCACCGTCCACCGGTCGCCGCCGGGCTGGAACTCAGGCTTGCCCGCACCCTCCCGCCATCGGGCCTCCTCTTCACGGGCGTGCGCGGGTAACACAAGCATGATGTGGGAAAATCGGGTTATGGGATCATCTGACCGGAGCCGTCAAATTCAGCCGTCGACTACCGCGCTTCTGGTAATCGACATGCAGAACGATTACTGTAGCGCGGGCTATTATATGGGCAAGGCGGGTTACGATATCGAAAGGCTCAGGCGGCCGATCGCGCCGATCCAGCGACTCCTGGCGGCCGCACGGCGGGCCGGCCTGACCATCATCTACACACGTCAGTACCATGTCCCGGATGCGCAGGAAGAGGGCGCGCAGGAGGACCGGGACGGCGGCTCATTTCCCCGGACCGCGCTCAAGGGTGAGACGGGCTGGGAGATAATACCCGAGCTGGCGCCACAAGCAGACGAGACGGTACTGGACAAGACCACCTGCAGCGCCTTTGTTTCCACCGATATCCATGAGCTGCTGAAGAGCAAGGCTATCGGTACGCTAATATTCTGTGGCAATACCCTGGATGTCTGTGTGCATTCCACGTTGCGCTCCGCCAGCGACCTGGGCTACGACTGCATCACGCTCGCCGATTGCTGCGGTGCGGTCAATGACGGGCTGTACGAGTGGTCCCTTGAGTCGATCAAGGTCGAGAACGGGGTATTCGGCGCCGTCATGGACTCACCGCAGCTGATAGACAGGCTCCGGGCGAGCAGGCCCTAGCCCTTTCATTGCTGCCGCACCGGCCGGCTGACACGGTTGCGCGACTTCTCATGGCTAGCATCGTTGCGTGACTCCTGCGCAGCTGGCTGATGCCGTCCGCGCTGCCGCCGTGGCCGCGCTGCCCGGCCTGGGCCTGGATCCGTCGGTGCTGCCCGATGCGGCGAGCGTGGAGCGGCCCAGGCATCCTGAACACGGTGACTACGCTTCGGCGCTCGCCCTCCAGGTCGCGAGGAAGGCGGGCGTCCCGCCGCGTGAGCTCGCGCAGGCGATCGCCGGCAAGCTCGGCGAGGACCCGGCGATCCAGAGCGTGGCGATCGCCGGCCCCGGGTTCCTGAACATCCGGCTGAGTTCAGCGGCGGCCGGGGCGGCCGCGGGCATCGTCATCGAGCAGGGCGACGCGTACGGGCACGGGTCGGCGCTCGCCGGTCAGCGGGTGAACCTGGAGTTCGTCTCGGCCAACCCGACCGGTCCGCTCCATATCGGCGGGGTGCGCTGGGCCGCCGTCGGCGACGCGCTGGCCCGGCTGCTGCGCGCCGAGGGCGCCGGCGTGACCACCGAGTACTACTTCAACGACGCCGGCGCGCAGATCGACCGGTTCGCCAGCTCGCTGCTCGCGGCCGCGCGGCACGAGCCGCCGCCGGACGACGGCTATGCCGGCGAGTACATCAGCGAGATCGCTGGCGCGCTGGTCAAGCAGCACCCCGAGGTGCTCGGCCTGCCGCGCCAGCAGGCGCTGGAGACGTTCAGGTCCGGCGGCGTGGCGCTGATGCTCGATGAGATCAGCGCGTCGCTGGCAGGCTTCGGCGTGCGCTTCGACGTGTACTTCAACGAGAAGGACCTGCACGAGCGCGGGGAACTCGACATGGCCCTGGCCCAGCTCAGGCAGTCGGGCCACGTGTACCAGGCCGACGGCGCCACGTGGGTCCGCACCACGGACTTCGGCGACGATAAGGACCGTGTCTATGTCCGCAGCAACGGCGAGTTCACCTATTTCGCCGCCGACTGCGCCTACTACCTGGACAAGCGCGGACGGGGCTTCGACAAGCTCGTCATCATCCTGGGCGCCGACCACCACGGCTACATCGGCCGTATGCGGGCGGTCGCCGCCTGCTTTGGTGACGATCCCGGTCAGACGCTGGAGATCCTCATCGGGCAGCTGGTGAGCCTGCTGCGCGATGGCCAGCCGCTGCGAATGTCAAAACGCGCGGGAACCGTCGTCACGATCAACGACCTCGTGGACGCGATCGGGGTGGACGCGGCCCGGTACGCGCTGGCCAGGTACTCACTGGACGCCACGATCGACCTCGACCTGGACCTGTGGACCCGGCGCAGCAACGACAACCCGGTCTACTACGTGCAGTACGCGCACGCCAGGATCTCATCCCTGCTGCGGAACGCGGCACGGGCCGGGATCACCCGCGGCGACCGGTACGACCCGTCCCTGCTGACCGATGACCGCGAGAACGACCTGCTGAAGGCGCTGGCCGAGTTCCCTGCGGTCGTGGCCGCCGCGGCCGAGCTGCGGCAGCCGCACCGGGTGCCGCGGTACCTGGAGGACCTGTCCGGCACCTATCACCGGTTCTACGACGCCTGCCGGGTTCTGCCCCGCGACGACGGCCCGCTCGACGAGACCGGCCGGGCGCGGCTGTGGCTGGCCGAGGCCGCGCGGATCGTCCTGGCCAACGGCCTCGGCCTGCTCGGCGTCACCGCGCCCGACCGCCTGTAGCCTCGGCAGGTAGCCGGTGAGCCACGGGCCACGTGGCGCCTCGGTCCCTCAGCCGCCGGGCGGCCAAGCCATGACCAGACACGAGCCTGCAGACCCGCTGGCAGAGACCCGGCGGCACTTTGTGTCGCCCGCGGCGCGGCGTGCCGCGCTCGAAGCGGCCGCGAGCTACCTGCGCTGCCCGGTCTGCGGCAGCCCGGTGCGGCTGGGTGACACCCAGCTGAACTGCGGCAACGGGCACGGCTTCGACATCGCCCGGCAGGGATACGTCAACCTCACCGCCGGCCAGCCCGACCCCGGCACCGCCGACACGCCCGGCATGATCGCGGCGCGCGAGGAGTTCCTCGGCCGCGGGCACTACCGGCCGCTGGCCGGGGCGCTTGTCTCGCTCGCCGCCAGCTTCGAGCCGCCCGGGGACGGTTTGGTGGTCGACCTCGCCGGCGGCACCGGCTACTACCTGGCCGCGGTGCTGGACGCGCTCCCGCACCGGCACGGGCTGTGTGCCGACCTGTCCACGGCGGCGCTCCGGCGCGCCGCGCGGGCACATCCGCGCGGCGCCGCCGTCGGCGCCGACGTCTGGCAGCATCTGCCCCTCGCCTCCGCGTCGGCGGTGTTGGTGCTGAGTGTCTTCGGGCCGCGGAACGCGGCCGAGACCGACCGCGTCCTCACCGCCGGCGGCGTGCTGATCGTCGCCTCCCCGGGTGGCGCGCACCTGCGGGAACTCCGCCGGCCGCTCGGCCTGATCGGCGTCGACGAGCGCAAGCCGCAGCGGCTCGCGGACGCCTTCGGCCACTACGCCCAGCTCGGCGGCCAGGTGCTGAACTACCAGCTGAGCCTGGACCACGCTGACCTGGCGGCCGTCACGGCCATGGGCCCGAGCGCCCACCACATCGCGCCCGGCGTCCTGGCCGATCGCATCCAGGCCCTGCCCAGCCCGGTCGCGGTCACGGTAGATCTGCGGATTACCGCCTACCGCCGGCCACCGAACCGGGCGTAGCATTCCAATACCGACATATCCGACAACGGGAGGATACGGATATGCAGGCCAGAATCCTTCTCCAGCGAACTGCCCTGGTAACCGCCGTTGCCGTGGCGCCGGTCGTGATCGCGGGAGCCGCGCAGGCAGCGGGCGGCCACAGCCACGCGGCAACAGAATGCGCCACGGTCAAGGTACGGGCCACCCCACAGCTCAACACCGCCATGGTTCCCGAGACCATCACGAGCAAGGTGACCAGCTGCGCCACGGCCACCGAGACCGTGAAGCTCGCGCAGCACATCTCGGGGCCGCACGCCGCCAGCGCGCCGATGGACAAGACGTGGACGATCACCTTGTCGCCTGGGCAGGCCGTCAAGAAAGTCCGGCACTTCCCCTATAGCTGCTGCGGCAGCTACACCGTCACCGACACCGTGACCACCACCGGCGGGCACCAGCTGGCGAAGGCCGGGTCAAGCTTCACCTTCGCCTAGCGGGCAGCGACACGCTAGGGGCGGTGCTGCAGGGCTAGCACCTGCCGGGTGTTCTATTCAGCGATGCGCGCCGCCGGCTCGCGGCCGGAGCCGTCGCCCCGTTCGGCAGCCCATTGGCGTCGTTCCGGTAAGCCTTCCGGGCCGTTATGACACGTTGCTTCAACTTCTATCTGGCCTGGGGCCCGACGGTTAGGATGCGAGCCATGCTCAAGGGGCGGCGTTTGAGGTGGACTATCGCGATCGGCGTTGCGATCGCCATTACTGCTGCTGGCGCACCGGCGCTGGGAGCGACCGGGCCGGGCGGTTTCTCGCTGCGGCCTACCTACCAGGCCAATGACTACGCTCGCGGCCAGGCCATGAATATCCTGCCCGCCGGGGAGAACGGGCTGGTCAACGCGGCGCAGCTGGCCAAGTTCGAGAAGACAGGCCAGCGCCCGTCGCACAGCCAGGACCAGCTCGCACCGTACGAGAACCTGGAGTTCGGCTACCGGTCGCTGACCGACTCGACGCTGCACAACTACTACCTCGACGAGTCGTTCGGGGTGAAGCCGGGCCAGATCATCCGCACCGAGCACCCGTCCCCGCACATCCCGGTGGTTATCCACCGGGACGAGCACGCTATCCCGCACATCTACGGGAAGACGAACGCGGCCCTGGCGTTCGGCGCCGGGTACGCCCAAGCCCAGGACCGGCTGTTCCTCATGGATGTCCTGCGCCACTACGGGGCCGGGACGCTCAGCTCGTTCCTCGGGCCGTCCTGCGCCGATGAGCAGATGGACCACGACGAGCTGCTACTGGCGCCGTACACGACCGCCCAGGCAGATGCCCAGCTCAACGACCTGCCCAAGCGGTTCGGTGCCCAGGGCAGGCTGGCGCTGGCGATGATCCACAGCTACGTGCAGGGCATCAACGCCTACATCACCAGGGCGCTGACCGACCCCAAGCTGCTGCCCGCCGAATACACGCTGTTCGGCGCGCCCAAGCCGTGGACCCCCGCGGACGTCGTCGCGGTCAGCAGCCTCATCGGCGGCATCTTCGGCGACGGCGGAGGGGAGGAGATCCGCAACGCGGCCCTGCTCCGGTACCTCCAGGGCCAGCTCGGCCGGTCCAGGGGAGCGACCGCCTTCACCAACTTCAAGGAGCAGAACGACCCGGCGGCCCCGACGACCGTCGTCGGCGAGTCGTTTCCCTACGAGATCCCGCGGCACGTCAACCCGGCGACGATCGCCATCCCCGACAACCCAAGCGCGCCGCTGAAGGGCGGGCCCGTCGACACCACCCCGGGCTGCTCGGGCACCCCGCCCAGCAAGGCCGGGCTGTCGGTGATCGAGTCGCTGCTGCGGTTCCCGGCGCACATGAGCAACGCGCTGGTCGTGGGCGCCAGCCACTCGGCCGACGGGCACCCGATAGCCGTCTTCGGCCCGCAGGTGTCCTACTTCGCCCCCGGCATCCTCATGCAGGAGGACCTGCACTCGCCCAGCTACGACGCCGAGGGCGCCTCGTTCCCCGGCACCGGCTTCATCGAGCTGGGCCGCGGCGTGGACTACGCGTGGTCGGCCACGTCCGCTGGCAGTGACCTCACCGACCAGCGTCTCGAGCTGATCTGCAACCCGCACGGCGGCAAGGTGCCGCCAACCGGGACCTTCTACATGTTCCGCGGCAAGTGCATGCCGATGACCAACGAGCAGTTCCCCGACGGGACCGTGGGCGGGGTGCTGCTCAACCACAAGATCCACCTGACCGTGCACGGCGTGGTGCAGGGCTGGACCACCGCCCTGGGCGGGAAACCGGTGGCCGTGGTCAACCAGCGGTCCACCTACAACCACGACGTGGACTCGGTGATCGGCTTCATGCGCTGGGGAGAGCCGGCGCTCACCAACAGTGCCAAGTCGTGGATGGTAGGCGCCAGTGAGATCGACTACACGTTCAACTGGTTCTACGTCGACAACCGGGACATCGCCTATTACGTCAGCGGCCTGGACCCGGTGCGCCCCGGGTTCGTCGACCCCAACCTGCCGACGTGGGGCACCGGTGGCGCCGAGTGGCGGGGGTTCCTGCCCGCCTCGCGGCATGTGCACCAGATCAACCCGCCGCAGGGCTTCTTCGACAGCTGGAACAACAAACCCGCCCCGCTCTTCTCCGCCTCTGACGGCGAGTACGGATACGGGCCCGTGTACCGGGTGCAGATGCTCACCGGCCAGATCCGGCACCAGTTCGCCATCCACCACGGGAAGATCACCCGGGCGAACCTGGTCCAGGCGATGGAGACCGCCGCGAGCCAGGACCTGGATGGGCTGACGATCCTGCCGGCGCTGCTGCACGCGATCCAGGGGCGGCACGAGCCGGCCGGGGTCGGCCGGATGCTGACAGCGCTGAAGCCCTGGCTTGCCGCGGGCGCGCACCGGCTCCTGGCATCGCCGAGCGCGAAGCAGTACCAGCAGCACGCGGCCGTGGCCATCATGGACCAGCTCACGCCGACGCTCATCAGGGCCATCTTCGACCCGCTGTTCGCGGCGGGCGGCAGCAACGCGGGCGGCTACCAGGTCCTGCCGATGGGCTTTGTGAACGAGCCGTACAACGGTAGTGCCCACCTCGGCAGCGCCTACGACGGTGGCTGGGAAGGTTACACGCTCAAGGCGCTCGACCAGGCAACCGGCCGGAAGGTCGCCCAGCCGTTCAGCCCGGCGGTGACCGCCAAACTGTGCGGCAGCGGGGGGCTGAGCCACTGCGGGCCGACGCTGGACGCGGCCCTCAAGGCCACCTACCAGGCTCTGGTCAAGGCCAATAGAGGGTCAACCAACGTGGCCTCGTGGACGCGGGACGCGAACACCGTGGCCACCGGGCTGACCATGCCGCAGTACGACGCGATCGGGTTCCGGCCGCTCGGCATCGTTGGCCAGCCCAGCATCCCCTGGCAGAACCGCCCCACCTTCCAACAGGTGGTGTCGTTCCCGGCGCACCGTCCCCGCTGACCCAGCGGTGGCGAACCTGCTCGGGATCAACACCTGGGGCATCACCGCCCGTGAGGTGTGGGGATACAGTACGTGGCTGTTCTTCGGCTTGGTGTTCGGTCTGCCGGAGAGCTGGGCCGGGGCGGCCAACCCGCCGTGGCCCACGCTGTCGGATACGATCGGCCACCTCGAAACGCTCTGGCCTGGTACCCGGGTCGTCGTGGTGGTGCTGATCGCCCTCGTCGCCTACAGCGTCGCCAGGTTCCCGCCCGGGCACACCGGCGAGTTCCCTGGCCGGGAGGGTGAACCCCGGCGGGCCCGTACCGGCAACGGCAGGCTCGTCAGAGCCATGCACAGCGTCAGCCCCGTGCCGGCCCTCGTCTACATTCCGCTGGCGCTCGGCGTGGTGGCGGTGGGCAGCCTGATCGCCGCCGTCGCCAGCAGTGACAGATTCGTCCTCGGGTACGTCCTCTACGGCCTGTTCGCGATCTTCTGCGTGATCGTCCCGAACCTGCTGGCGTACTTCTTCGCCAGGGACGTGCCGTTCCCCACGTTCTTCCGCACGATCGCGGATCTCGATCATCGCTGGCGGCCGGCGGCCATGATCATCGTGGCCTGGCTGGTCGTCCTGATGTTCCACCTGGCCTTCTTCCCGTGGCCCGACCTGACCTTGTGAGCACCAGGATGGCTACGATCCCCCGGAACGGGTGATGCGCACGCGCGGCCGCCCGGCGGACACTGCGGAGGTCAGCGCTCCCGGCGGATCATCGCCGGACCGAGCCACCGCAGACCAGGCCGCCGGGTAGACGGCTGCCCAGCTTCAAGGGAGAGGTGCCATGTCCGACAGTGACGCACCCGTGCGTGACACGCTTGCCGCGATGACCGTCGCGTCGATCGAGAACAGCGACCTGCCCGCGCGGGAGCACATGATCGCCCGGATCGCCGCGCTGATCGCGGTGGACGCACCGGCCGCGTCCTACGCGCTCAACGTCGGGGTGGCCGCCGATGCCGGGATCACCCTCGATGACGTCGAAGACATCCTGGTCGCCGTGGCCCCCATCGTCGGTGCGCCCCGCGTCGGCTCGGCGGTCGCCAACATCGCCCGGGGGCTCGGGTTCGTGATCGAGGCAGCGATCGCGGAGATCGAGGCCGAAGACGAAGCCGAGGCGGACGAGGTCGGCTAGGGGTTTCGCCTGGTCAGGAGACCAGCGCGGCGGTGGTGAGCCAGCTGACGATGTCATCGACGACCGCCTGGTCCACATGCTGCGCTGGCTCGTACTCCGCCGCTGCCGATGGGCCGGTGCCGGGGAAGAACAGGTGGTTATCGGACTCGTAGACGCGGATGGTCACGTCCGCGCGGCCGGCCAGGGCGGCCTGCCAGCCCGCCAGGTCCTGGGCCACGGTTGCCTGGTAGTCGCGGCCGCCCTGGAGGATCAGCATCGGCTTGCCTAGCGCTGCGGCGGCCGCCGCCGGGTCGTAGCCACGCAGGTCCAGCCAGTAGCTGGCGGGCGCGCCGAAGGGCAGGCCGGTGGCTGGCGTCGCGGGGGAGAGGCTGGGGCTGTCGATCAGCTCCGCCTGGCGGGTAATGGCGTCGATAGCGGGCTGGGCCCCGGCCGTCGTCGCGGGGTCCAGCGACGCGAGGTAACGGAACTGGCGGACCGCGGCCCAGTGCAGCAGCTGCGTGCCGCCGGCCAGGATGATCAGGCCAGCCACGCCGGGCTCGGCCGCCGCGACCCGCGGGGCGACGGTGCCGCCGAGGCTGTGGCCGGCCACGAATACCCGGCTGGGGTCGGCCGCTGGGTGCTTGCGCACGAGCTGGACGGCCGCCATCGCCTGGGGCAGGTATTCGTCGGACAGGGTGAAGTCGGTGGCTTGCGCGAGCTGCCGCGCATGAACGTAAGTGACCTTGTCAAAGCGCAATACGATCACGCCGCGGCTGGCCAGCCCCCAGGCCAGATCCTTGACCGGCTTGTTCCGCCCGATCGTCTCGTCGCGGTCCTGCGGTCCCGAGCCGCCGAGCAGCACCACGGCAGGACACGGCCGGGGCTGGTGGGGCAGGCTCAGCGTGCCCGGCACCGCGACCGGCCCGGAACCAAGGGTCACGTCCTGCTCAGCGAACTTGTCAGGATCGGCGTAAGCGGGCGGCTGCCACGGCTCGGTGGGCTGCGCCGCGCTGGCGGGCAGCAGCTGGATACCGGCAAGCGACCTGCCGTCAGCGACCGACACGACCACGGTCAGCGCACCGTTCTCGAACGTTACTGGAATCGTTACCAGCATCATGCAGGCCTGGCCGGGCTCGGTCACCGGGGTGCCGACTGAGGTGACCGCGCCGCGCCGGCCGAGCTCAGCGTCCCAGGCGGCCTGCAGTCCCTCGGCCGACACCATCGAGCGCAGCTGCGGCGCGAAACGCTCGCGGATCTCCGAGAACCGCCCCGCCTGCGCCAGTTCCACAACGGCCAGGCCCGCCTGGCCAGGTTCGCTATCGTTCACAAAAATGAGAATAGTCGCCCGGCGCTGACGAGTCACGGAGATTTAGGTGACACCGACAGATCATGGGATGGTCTTGGGTCACCGGGCCCGCCACAAGGGCGAACCCGGTGACCTCACCCCGCCCGGCGGCCGCTGTGGGGGGGGAAACAGCTTCAGCCGGACGTGGTCTTCAGGCCCAGGGTGCGCAAGTTCATGTCGTTGACGTTGCCCTCGCTCCCTGAGGCCCACGCGTCGTTGCCGGACAGTGCGGTCACTCCGGTCAGTTCGTTCAGGCTAATGCTATTACCGGAGCAGGCCGACACTGCGGTGCCTTCCAAACAGGGCCCGGCACGACGCTGCAGTTTGTGCCGGTCCAGTGGGCGGTGAAGTTGGCGGTCGGGTTGCCTGGCGGATGGCGCGGCACCGGCTCGGCCAGGCAAGTCAGAACGGGAGCGCCTGGGCCAGCTCCTGGTAACCGCCAACCGGGTCGGTGCCGGGCGGGGTAAGCAGCTGGATGCACACGTGATCCGCACCGGCCTCCAGATGGCGGCTGAGCTGCGCCGCGACCTCGCCGGGGCTGCCGTGTGCCACGAGCGCGTCGATCAGGGCGTCACTGCCGCCGTCGGCCAGGTCATCGTCGGACCAGCCCAGGCGGCGCAGGTTGCTGGTGTAGTTGACCAGCCCGAGATAGGGGCGCACGCGGGACCGGCCCAGGGCCCGGGCCCGCTGCGGGTCGGGGTCAAGGACCACCTTCTGCTCGGGGGCGAGCAGCGGCCCCGCCCCCAGAATCCCGCGAGCCTGCCGGGTGTGCTCGGGCGTTACCAGATAGGGGATGGCCCCCGCGGTGCGCTCGGCGGCGAGGCTGAGCATCTTCCGGCCCAGGGCGGCCAGGACCAGGCCATCCCGCGGGACGCCGCCGGCACGGAGCACGTCCACGTAGCGGGCCAGGGTTTCCAGGGGACTGGCGTACTGCTGGGTGGCCTCGCGGTGACCCGCGCCGACTCCGAGCAGGAACCGGCCGGGGTGACGCGCGGCTATGCGCGCGAACGACGCGGCGACCGTGACTGCCGGGTCCTGCCACATGTTCACGATGCTGGTGGCCACGACGAGCGTGGCCGTCGCGTCCAGGAGTTCCCCGGCCTGCACCAGGTCACCGCTGGGCGAGCTGCCCAGCCACAGCGCACCAAAGCCGAGCTTTCCGATGTCGGTGGCAAGCCGCGCGGTCACCTGACCCGCGCCTCGCCAGATGCCGAACCTGCCCAGCCGGTCGCGTACCTGCCCGGTCATTCGGCCTCCCGTGCTCACAGCGCCCAGAGGTTGTCGGTCACGCCTCTCGCGCAAACACCGCGCCCGGTACCGCTGTTCCCCGCTGAACACGCCTTCATGATCATGGGATTGGCGTCGCTCCTACGACACCAATCCCATGATCACAAATGGGGTCGCGCGGCGGCATTTGGCTGCCGCGGAGCTCCCTGCACCTAGCGGCCATGCGGGTCACAGCCCGGGGGTGAGCGACGGGTCGTCTGGAGCGGACAGGGTCAGCACCGCGCCGGCCACCGCCGGTGACGCACTGATCCTCGTCTCCAGGGCCCGCAGCCGCACGGCCAGGGTTGACTCGATGTCATCGCCGGTGAGATCCACCGCCCCGACCAGCAAGACCATCCGCGGGCCGACGATTTCCAGCCGCAGATAGGTCACCCGGGCAACCTCCGGCGCGTCGAGCAGGGCCTGGACAACGGCGGCACGAACCCGCGGGTCGGCCTCTTCACCGACCAGTGACCGCCGATTCCTGTTGATCAAGACAACCGCCACGACGGCGAGCAGCAGCCCGACCAGGATCGATCCGGCAGCGTCCGGAATGACAGAACCTGTCAGCTGATGGGCACCCAGCCCGGCGGCGGCAATGACCAGCCCGATCAGGGCGGCGGAGTCCTCGGCGAACACCGCTCGCAGCGTGGGATCAGAGGTGGCCAGCACGTGCTCGATCAGGTCCCGCTGCAGCACCTCGGCCTCGGATCTGGCCTGGCGGACCGACTGCCGGAAGGAGATTCCCTCAAAAACGAAAGAAACCGCCAGCACCGCGTACCCGACAGCGAAGTAGCTGGCCGGCTCGGGATGAATGAGCTCGAGAACGCCGTACGTTACCGAGACCGCGGCGCCGGCCACGAACAGCCCGAGCGCGGCGAACAGCGACCACACGTAGGCTTCGCGGCCATGACCGAACGGGTGTGCCCGGTCGGGCGGGCGGCCAGAGCGCCGGTTGGCGATCAGCAGGAAGATCTCGTTGCCGGTGTCGGCCCACGAATGCGCCGCCTCGGCGACCAGCGACGCCGACCCGGTCACCGCCGCGGCGGCCGTCTTCGCCACTGCGATTAGCACGTTAGCGCCGAGGGCGACCAGTACCGTCGTGAGGCTCTCCGACCCGCCAGGACCGCCTAGCACCAGCAGCGACCTCAGCGGGCCACGCGATCCACCGGCGGTTCCCGCCGTGACCGGCGCTGGAGCTTCGTCACCGCCCGGCTCGCGCGCCACCAACTAGTCGTAACACAACGCACCGGCACCCGGGAACCGGCCAGGACATCACCGAAGTCAGTGCAACGATCGCGTCCAGCGGTGCCAGGCGCCGGATTCCGGCCAGCGGGGGACAGGACGGAACTATGGTGAGTGTCGATCACAGGCCCTGGGCGGGAGGAGCGCGGCCGATGGGCGGCTACCTTGACTATTCCGGCCGGGATGACGTGCTGAGCGGGGGATCGCGGTGGATCCCGGTGAACACGCCGGCGGGCACCTACCGGGTGTGGGTGAAGCGGATCGGCAACAATCCGGCGCTGCGGATGCTGTTGCTGCACGGCGGCCCTGGCTCGACCCATGAGTACCTGGAGGCCTGCGACAGCTACCTGCCCGCGGCGGGCGTTGAGTACTACCACTACGACCAGCTTGGCTCCGGTCTCAGCGACCAGCCGGCCGACCCGTCGCTGTGGGAACTTGACCGCTTCGTGGACGAGGTGGAGCAGGTACGCTGCGCGCTCGGCCTGGACCGGGAGAACTTCGTGCTTTACGGGCAGTCGTGGGGTGGCATCCTGGCGATCGAATACGCCCTTGGCCATCAGCAGCACCTGCGGGGGCTGGTGATCTCCAACATGATGTCCAGCGTCCCGGCCTACAACGCCTATGCCGAGCAGGTGCTCATGCCGGGGATGGACCAGGTGGCGCTGGCCGAGATCAAGTCGCTCGAGGCGGCGGGCGACACGGAGAATCCGCGGTACATGAAACTGCTGTACGAGCAGCACTATGTGCATCACGTGCTGCGCATGCCGCCAGAGCAGTGGCCCGATCCGGTGCAGCGCGGCTTCGCCCACATCAACCCGGCGATCTACGTGTCGATGCAGGGCCCAAGCGAACTGGGCATCAGCCCCGGCGCGAAGCTCGCCCGCTGGGACAGGACCGCCCAGCTCTCCTCGATCGAGGTGCCGACCCTGGTTATCGGCGCCCGGTACGACACCATGGACCCGGCCCACATGGCGATGATGGCCCGCCGTCTGCCCGCCGGGCGGTACCTGTACTGCCCGGAAGGCAGCCATCTGGCCATGTACGACGACCAGCAGACCTACTTCGGCGGGCTCGTCGGCTTCCTGCACGACCTGGCCGGCCAGGAGCCGGCATCCCGCCGCAGGTGAGGCATTCCCAACAGCGGCCGGATCAGGGCGTCCAGTGCCCGACGAAGCCGAGGTAACGCTCCGCGACCTGGTCACGCGCGCGGCTGGCCGCGGCTTCGCTGTGATCGGACGCCTCGTACTCGCGCACGGCGTCTTCCCAGACGCTGCGCCCGATGGCGAAACCGGCGAAGGCGGCGACCTGGCTGGCCACCTCGAGCCAGTGGTCGAGGCGTTCGGCTGGTGCGTCCCGGCCCAGCACGATCAGGCCGGGCCGGCGGCCGCCGGCCAAGGCCTGCCCGGCCACATGCCGGGCCGCCTCGACGGTCTCCAGGCCCTCGACCTTCCAGAGCGAGGGCTCGACGCCGTGCGCATAGTTGTCGGCGATCACCCTCGCGACCAGACCGGGGCGGATGTCACGGTCGTAGCCGCCCGCGTCCTGGCCCGCCTGCCCGAGCTGGGCATCGGTGGCCGGCACGAGCAGTTCGTACAGTAGCGGCACGCCGATTCCGCGCAGCCCCTCGCTGACCTGTGCGAGCCGGCCGAACTGCTCGTCGCGCTGGCCTGGGTCGAAGCCGGGGTTATCCCGGATCAGCACCTTGGCGTAATCGGGCTGGACTGTTTCGACGTGCTCCAGCCACCGATCGCCCCATTCGAGGGTGAACCAGTCATGCCCGCTGGCCTCGATCGGCACCGCCAGCACCAGTCGCTCCCCGCTGGCCTTGACCGCGTCGATGACGCCCTGACCGTACCGCTCGTCGACCAGCACGCCGGCCCGGCCGTACCGCACCGCGGGCAGAGCCGCCTGCAGGCCGTCATAGATGAGCTGCTTGGCCGCGGTCATCGCCCCGCGCTGGCCGGGATCGGGATCGTCATGCTGGACACCGAACAGGGTCCTGCCAAACGATTCGCGATGATCCATGGCCAGGATGAACAGCGGATCGTCGTGCTGCGGGCGCCACTGCGAGTTGCCCGGCATGATGAGCACACTATCCCCGCGGTTACTGGCAGGCACGCAGAACGGCCCGCTTTGGCGGGTCTGTCCGCGCTGGTGCCAGTGAGCGCTGACTCGGGTAATCACCCGCTTGTGGCGCACGTCACGTAGCCGGCGCTGTCACAGGGACCGGGTGGCCGGCATCTCGTGTTCGTTCGGTCCAGCACGCACCACGACGAGGACGAAATTATGGAACCCCGATTCAACATGTTCGACAACGAGATCGGCGCCAGGTTCACCAAGCGGTTCGCCAGCACAGGCATGGTGATCGCACAGTCGCCGCTACCCAAGTCCACACAGGAACTAGTGAGCCTGCGTGCCAGCCAGATCAACGGCTGCGGTTGGTGCGTCGACCTCCATACCAAGGAGGCGGCGGCCGATGGTGAAACCGCGGTCCGGCTCAACCTGGTCGCCGCCTGGCGGGAGGCCAGCGTGTTCACCGAGGCCGAGCAGGCCGCGCTGGCGCTCGCCGAGGAGGGCACCCGGCTCGCCGACGCCTACCACGGCGTGTCCGACGAGACCTGGGCCCAGGTGTGCAAGCACTACGACGACGACCAGATCACCGCGCTGGTCTGTCTGGTCGCCATGATCAACGCGGCCAACCGGCTCGGCGTGATCGTACGCCAGAAGGGCGGCTCCTACGAGCCCGGCATGTTTGCCAGCATGATGAGCTGACCGGCAGGGCGAATCGCGGCCCGGCCCAGGATCACTCGATCGGGCCGGGCCATTCGCGTATCTGGCTCGAGGTCTCCCGGCCGGTCAGGCGCGCGGGCTGTGCTTGGGGGGAGTGACCGAGCCTGGCGGGGGGATCGTGCCCGGCCCGGAGGTGTTGCAGGCCAGCGCGCCCGGGTCGACGCTGAGCAGCGGCTGGGCTAGCGGTGGCGGCGTCAGGAACGCCGGGCTGCGCAGGTCCAGCATGTCGAGCATGTTGTGGGCGTTCGCGTCCCGGTAGGTCATCGCCGGGAGGTTCCACTTGGCCTCCACCAGCGCACAGATGCTGGAGTGGTCGAAGACCTGGTGGGAGACGTAGCGCGGCCGCGCCCAGGGGGAGATGAACGCGCACGGCACCCGGAACCCGTACTGCGCGAAGCCGTTGTACACGGACTCGCCGGACGGCACGGCCGGCGGGATGTTGTCCGGCGGGATGGCTGGCGGCGGCGGCACGTGATCGTAGTAGCCGCCGTGCTCGTCGTAGGTCCAGATCAGCAGCGTCTTCGCCCAGCCGGGGCCGGAGACGAGCGCGTCCAGGACCTGCGCGACGAACGCCTCGCCCTCGACGATGTTCTGCGGGTCTTCTTCGGACTGGGTGCCGTAGTTCGGCTCGACATAGCAGAAGCCGGGCAGCGTGCCCGCTGCCGCGTCGGTGAAGAACTGGGTCATCGGGAGGATCCGCGTGCCGTGATACTTCTGGTACAGCTTCGGGTAAAGCAGGGCTGTCGGCAACGTGGTGTAGTAGTCCCGCCAGCTGACGCCCGCCGCGTTCAGCTTGTCGAAGATGGTTCCGTTCGGCGGGTACTGGTTCGTGAACGTGTCATCGACCTGCCCCATCGAGGTTGCCGCCATCAGGTAGCGCCGGTTGGGATAGGTCTGGCCGAGCACGGAGCAGAAGTACCGGTCGGCGATCGGGAAGATCTCCGCGACCGAGTAATAGAACGGCTGGTCGCCCCGGTCCCAGTAGCCCATCGACACAGGCCCGCTGGGGGACTTCACGAAGCCGTCGTTGCGCCCGTTTGCGAACTGGATGTGGCTGGCCGCCCATTCCTGACTGGGCCCGCCGGAAATCTGGCAGGTGGTCGGCATGCGGAAGGCGTGCTGCAGGTCCCCATTGGGGTAGGGATTCGTGGCGACCGGCAGTCCGTTCCTGCCGAGCTGGAACCCGTCCGCGCCATGGCGGTGGAGCATGCCGAGCCTGTTGTCGTAGGAGTGGTTCTCCATCATCGCCACGACGATGTGCTTGATCTGCGGGATCGTGTCCCTGCCCATGGGCAGGTTCGGGTACGGCAGCGACCCGGGCTTGCGCAGGCGAGGGTGCCACCGGTAACCCGCCGAGCCTGGGGCCGTGCGCCACCCGCCGACGCCGGCGACCGCCCCGGCGATCATCCCCGCTTTCAGCAGCCTCCGCCTGCTCGGCCCGGACGAGCTCGCGATGTCATGTGTGTTCTGCTCTTCGCTCACGGTGCCTCCCAGCCGGGACGAATGTCATCGCGACAGAGCGTGCCAGACGCCGGGAGCCAATGAAAGGCCAGAAGATGTACGGCTACCAACCGCGACGGGTCCGGCCCCGCGGCGCACCGGCCGGGAAATCGGGCGAAGGGCGCAACATTCCCCGGCGGTATGCCGTCTACGTCATAGCCCCGCCCGCACCGGGCGGCCGGAATTGGAGGGCTTATGAGCTTTACACACTGGAGGCGGCGCGGCGCCATGGCGGTGGCCGGTCTCGCCGTCGCCGCGATCGCCGTGCCCGGCCTGTCGGCAGCCAGCGCTGCCAAGGCCTCAGGGCCGGCCCTGAAGCTGGAAATTGCCCAGCACAGCTTCAAGGCGTACAGCTTCCGCGGCAGAGTGGGCTTCGACCCGGGCGTGTGGCTGGCCGCGCTCGGATCGCCGCTGGAGTTCGACGTGCAGCGAGCCGGGTACACCAAGCCGATCACGCTGACCCAGATCATCCACCCGCCGTACGGCGGCGTGATCCGCCGGCCGCTGCCGTCGGCCCTGCTGGACAACTGGACCGGCCTGGCCCGGTTCGCCACGCTGACCGTACGGAACTCGGCCGGGCAGGTAGTGGTTTCGAAGCATGAGGCGTTCTGCCCCAACAGCTTCGACCCGGCCCGGGTGAACCCGGCCAGCCCGCCCAGCTCGCCCTATCCGGCGCAGTGCGGGTTCAACCCGTTCACCGTGTCACAGGTGTGGGGGGTGCAGAAGGGCTGGGCGGCAGAACCGGTTCAGTTCGTCAGCGCAAAACTTCCGCTGGGCGTCTACAAGGCGACGGTGACCATTAACTCCGAATACACGCGATTGTTCAACATCGCCGCCAGCGACGCGACCGCCACCGTCAAGGTCACCGTGGTCAAGCCGCCGAAGTGCTGCCCGCAGCCCGGCTGCTGTTCGCCAGGGGCCCGGCAGCCCAGCCACCGGGCGGGGCAAGGCCAGCGACCGCCAGCCGTTCGGACCCTTAAAAACCCGCCAACGGCGGCCCTGCCTGACCTGGTGGCGCTGCCCGCGTGGAACGTCACGGTCCGTCATCAGAAGCCTGGCAACCTCGACCTCCTTGCCTTCTCGGCGTCGGTGTGGATCGGCGGGAACTCCCAGCTTGACGTCGAGGGCTTCCGCTCCAACGGGTCGCCCATCATGAAGGCGTACCAGTACTTCTGGCGGAACGGGCACCTGATCGGCCGGGCCCGGGCCGGCACGATGGGCTTCGACAGCAAGAAGGGCCACAACCACTGGCACTTCGAGCAGTTCGCCCGGTACACGCTGCTCAACTCGCACAAGTCGCTAGTGGTGCGCAGCCACAAGGTCGGCTTCTGCATCGCGCCGGTGGACCCGATCAACCTGCTGATCCCGCACGCCGTCTGGAAGACGGCCTTCACCGGCTTCTTCGGCCAGTGCGGCTCGCCTACCGCCATGTGGGTTACCGAGCAACTGCCGATCGGCTGGGACGACACCTACCAGCAGTCCATCGCCGGCCAGGCGTTCGACATCACCAACGTGCCCAACGGCACCTACTACATCGAGATAACCGCCAATCCGGAGAAGGTCCTGTACGAGACCACGACCAGCAATGACGTCTCGTTCCGCAAGATTATCCTCGGCGGCACGCCCGGCCACCGCACCGTGAAGGTGCCGGCCTGGCATGGCATCGACCCGGAGCCCTAACCCCCCCGGGTGCTGAAGCCGGGTGCCGGGCGGCCACCGCGCCGCCCGGCACTATGGTCAC
Organism: uncultured Actinomycetes bacterium; assembly: GCA_963813395.1. GTDB lineage: Bacteria > Actinomycetota > Actinomycetes > Streptosporangiales > Streptosporangiaceae > DASXKD01. Next base: position 786,452 of record CAWEYV010000022.1, on the reverse strand, counting down.
CGCCGTCTGGCCGGGTCCGGTAAGGTACCCGCGTTACCGCTTGCCACCTTGCCGTTGCCGCGGTCCCCGCTGTCCCGCAGCGCAGGCTGTCCAGGCACCCGAGCCGGCAGCCCTGGGAGGCCCAGCCCGCCCACGCCCAGGCGCGAGCGGCCGTCGTGGCGCCGTGTCCAAAGGGGGTCGGGTGACCGGCACGTCGTGGGAGCATCAGCGCGAGGCCAGGGACGCGCTGCGGACGATCGTCGCCGATCCCCAGCTCGGGGTCGCCGCACTGTCCAGCGCGCAGACGATGTCGAACCTGCTCAAAGACCTGCTGCCCGATGCCCCCAAGGAAACGAGCGTGCTGGTGGCCGCGGCCGAGGCGGGGCTGGCCCAGACGCTGCTGGATCACGTGGGCCAGGGTGCGGCGGCTCCGGGGTATGCCTACCCGCAGCGGACGGTCCCCGGCACCGTCCCGGGCCACGGTTCGAGGCCGCGCCGGACCCCGAAGGCGTGGATGATCCTGACCGGCTGCGTTGCGATGGTGGCCCTGATCGGCGGCATCGCGGCGCTGGCGCGCCATGACAACAGCAGTAACGCGACCACGATCGAGCCGCTCAGCCAGCTCGTCAAGCCGGACGTGACGACCTGCAAATCAACGGTGACACTCGGCCTGAGAGGGCTGACGCACCGAGAGTTCTGCCAGACCAGCGTGCACAACATCGGGCTGGATGCCTACCAGTTCGCCACGGCCAGCGCCTATGCCGACGGCCTCAGCCGGCTGAACACCATCACCGGGTGGAGTCCCTCCGGCGCCGGGACCAAGTGCCCGCCGCCCTCCGGCGACGCCGGCGGGCAGACGCTGTGGCACAGCAACGTCAACTCCAGGTACCGGCAGCGGGCGGGCCAGATCCTGGAGTGCTACTCCCTCAGGCGCCCGAGCTTTCTGCTGTATCTATGGACGCTGCCGACCCAGCGGGTGATCCTGGTCGCGAACGACAACGCGGCCGGAGCGACCTTCGCGGACCTGGAGAAATGGTGGTCGGGGCTCAACTACGGCTGAACGGGCGCACCGCCCCGGGCCCGGCAGGCTGCGCGGAGATCCCGGGCCGATGACCGAGACCCTGATGCCCGGGGGAGGGGTAGCCCGGCGGCCGCTGCACTTCATCGTTATGGCCGACTGCTCCGGCTCGATGAAGGGCGAGAAGATGCAGGCGCTCAACTATGCGCTGCGGTCGATGCTGCCTCATCTCGTCGCGTCCGAGCCACTCGACAGGTTCCGCAGCCCGGACGCGCCGATCCTCGTGGCCGATAGCACCGACGACATCGTCGACCGGCTGGTAGCGGCCTCGATCGCGGTGTCCCGGATGTCCGAGCAGGGGGCAGACCGGGAGGCACTTGCCCAGACACTCATGCACCCGCCCACCGGCCCCGGGCCCGAACCGGACGACTCGATCCTGTGACCGCGACGGCCGGGAAGGATCCGGAGCCGGCCCGGAACCAGCCCAGCTCCTGGCAGGTACTCACCGCGACCGAGCGCGGCGCGGCGCACCGCGCGTCGGGGGCTCCCAACCAGGACGCGGTCGCGGCCTTCCCGATCGGGCCGTGCGGCGCCGTGGCGGCGGTCGCGGACGGGCACGGGCATGGCCGCCATTTCCGCAGTGCCTGCGGGGCGCGGCTGGCGGTGGCGGCGGCCTGCCGGGCCGCGCACGATCTGGCCGCACGGCTTGATGGCCTGGATGGAATCGGCCGGGCCGAGGCCGCGATGCGCGGGCTTCTGGTGCCTGGCATCGTCGGGCAGTGGCGCGAGGCGGTGCACGAGGACGTCACCGCCGACCCGTTCTCCCGGGGGGAGAACGCGGTCCGTGGCCGTGACGATGCCGCCATCGCCTATGGGACCACCCTGCTGCTGGCCATCGCGTGGGGACAGTGGTTGCTGCTGGCCCAGATCGGCGACGGGGACATCGTGGGGATCTGCGCCGATGGAACGGCCCTGCGGCCGGTGCCCGGCGATCCGCAGCTTGACGGCCGTCATACCACCAGCCTGTGCACGCCCGGCGCGGAGAACTCCTTCCGCGTCGGCGCCGTGGACACCTCGCGCACCGCGCTGCTCGGTGTCCTGCTGGCCACGGACGGATACGGGAATGCGCAGGTGGCGCGGGACTGGGAAGGCGCGGTCAGTACCGACCTCGCCGGCCTGATTACCACCCGCAGCACGCAGTGGCTGGCCAGCCAGCTGCCGGTGTGGGCGCACCGTTGCGCGTCGCTGGACGGAAGCGCGGATGACACGACCGTCGCGCTGGTCCTCGCGCCCGCGGCGGGGCCGGACCCGGAGCCCGGGCCAGGGGCCCTGTGACCGATTCCCGCCTGTCCCTCGAAGGCCGCACGCTGCGGATGGCCCGCACCGGCACCCCGGTGTCGGTGGGGCCCCGTCTGGGCGAGGGCGCCCAGGGGGTAGTCCATGAAGCGGCCTTCGGCGGATTCCCTTGCGTAGTCAAGTGGTATCGCTCCGTGCCGAGACCGGTGGAATTGCGGCGGTCCATCACTGCTCTTGCCGAACGGGGCCGCCCGCATCGCGCGTTCGTCTGGCCAATCGATGTCGTGGTCAGCGACGAGCTGCCTGGGTTCGGCTACACCTCCCGGATCACCGAGGGGGTGGGCGGCGTGCCCTGCTCCGGCTGGGGGATTGCGTGGCCGTCTGCGCCTGCCGGGCCTTGGTCTTCTACGACCCCCGCGAGCCGCCGGTGCCCTGCTGGAACTGCGGCAACGTCCCGCCGAGGCCGCCGGTGCTCGAGCTGCCAGCGGGCCGCGTCGTACTCTCCGACGGTGGCGTCATCACCGCGCACCACCTGCGCCGCGGCCGCGACTATGAGACGGTCGTCGCGACCGTCGAAGCGCACCCGGCCAGCCCGGGCCGGGTGGTGCTGCGCAATGCGGGCACGCAGGCCTGGGCTATGCGGCCCGACGGTGAGAGCGTCAAGACGGTGGACCCGGGCAGGAGGCTGGCCGTCCGCACGATGACCATAGATTTTGGTTCCGTCCGGGGGCGGATCCTTGGCAGTTAACGGGACAGGACCACCGCGGCACGGCGGGCCCGTTCCAGGAAGGCACAACGGGTGAACGAGCTTCAGGTCAGCTACGAGGGCCGGCGCTACAACTTCCAGCCGGGCCATACCGTCCGGATCGGGCGCAGCTTCGACAACGATGTGGTGGTCAGCGATCCGACGGTATCCCGGCAGCACGCTCAGGTCGCGTGCGGGCCGGAGGGGTGGGTGTTCGAGGGCCAGGGCCGGGCGGGGACCTTCCTGGGCGCCAGCGCGGTGACCCGCTTGGTGGTGCGCGAGGCGGTGGAGCTGTCCCTGGCCTCGTCGCAGGGCCCGGTGCTGCGGCTCGAGTCCTTTCCCGGGCCCACCCGGGCAGCGACCGGCGTCCTGGACCCGGGGCTGGCCGCGGCTGGCCCCGGCGTCCCCGTGCCGAACGTTCCGGCGGCAGCCCCGAATACGGTGCCACCACCGCCCCCGCCACCGGTCCAGGGTCCGGTCGTGGCCCAGCCGCCGGTGCAGGACCCGGCCCCAGCGCAGGGACCACCGGCGGCGCCACCGTGGGGGCCAGCGGGACAGGGACCGGCCGCCGCACGGGGACCGGCCGCGGCGTGGCCGCCGCCCGGGGGGAGGCCCGGCGCGCCCGGGGCAGCGTCGCGGGACGAACTGGCGTCGGCCTTCCAGATCCTGGTGCCCATCAAGAGCTGGCTGAAGGACCCCGGCTGGCGCCAGGGCCTGCGGCTCCTGGTCATCCCGTACGCCCTGCTTCCGCTGGTGTTCCTGGCGCTGTTCACCTCCTCGGGGAACCTGACCACTCCCGGCTGGGCGTACAGCCTCTACGTCGCGCCGTTGTGGGCGATCGTGTTCTGGCTGCTGATCCGGCCCCCTGGGTCGATGGGCAAGCGGGAAGTCCTGATCGCCCTCGGGATCATCATCTGGGTCATGATCTGGATGAGCCTCGTCACCATCAACGTCAACAAGCACATGAACCCGCGGAGCTTCGGGGATGCGCTGGTGGTCGGGTTCAACGAAGAGATCACCAAGGCGCTGCCGATCCTGGTAGCCGCGCTACTGCTGCTGAAGCTGCGGTCGATCAAGCTGGACGTGCGGATGTGGATGTTCCTCGGCACGATCGCCGGGCTCACCTTTGGCGTACGGGAGGCGTCCCAGTACACCACATTTGCGATCGAGCACATCGCGGCGGCCGCCCTCTCCCACTCCGCCAACGAGGCCGTCATCGGTGCGCTGAGCTTCGCCTACCGGGTCTTCGTCGACGGGTTCCAGCACGCGATCTGGGCGGGGGTCGCCGCGTTTTTCATCGGCATCGCGGTGAACTACCCACGGCGGCGGGTGCCGCTGATCCTCTTCGGCATCTCGATAGCGGCGGTGCTGCACGCGGTCAACGACTGGTATCTGTCCAACTTCACCTCGCCGTGGCCGTGGATCTTGCTGCAGGCGTTCTCGCTGTTCCTGTTCCTCGGCTACACGATGTCGGCCAGCTCGATCGAGCGCAGGGTCCGCCGGACGCCACTGTTCCGTGGCGAGTCGATGATCATGGACAAGTTCACCGAGACGGGTGAGATGTCCGGTCCTGAGCCCGGCCGCGGGACAGGTTGAGGTAGCCCGGAGGCCGGGCTGGGCCGGCGAGCGGGTCTGGGCCGTGCGGGTGCCGGTCCCGCATTCTTTGCCTTTTCTTGTCGTAGCCCAGCGCCGAACCGGTACAGACACGGAAGAATGGGCCGCCATTGGTCAAATTCCACCGTGACTGTCCCCGACTTCACGAAGGAGCCCGAATGCTACGTCGGTGGTGCATTCCCCTCGCCGGGCTTGCCCTGGTCATCGGCTCGGTCGCGACCACCGCTTCGGCGGCCGCGGCCGGGCACGCGCCGCACGCGGGCGCGGCCGGGCAGCTCGTCAGGCCCACCATCCACCTGATCAGGCCGACCGGAACGCGGCCGATGATCAGCCACGGTTTCCCGCATACCTCAGCGACGTCCACGAACTGGTCCGGGTACGCGGCTACCGGCCGCAAGTTCCGGAGCGTCTCGGCCACCTGGACCGAGCCGAAGGGCCACTGCAACGGCGGCGGCAAGAAGTTCTCCGGCTTCTGGGTTGGCATCGACGGCGCCACCAGCAGCACCGTCGAGCAGACCGGCAGCGAGGTGGACTGCCACGGGAGCAGGCCCAGGTACTTCGCGTGGTACGAGATGTTTCCTGCGTTCCCGGTGAACTTCTCCAATCGCGTACGGCCAGGTGACCATTTCAGCGCCTCGGTCACCCACAACAGCGGAAGCAAGTACACCCTGGTTATCAAGGACCACACTCACCACTGGAGCCACACCGTCCACAAGTCGCTTCGTGGCGCGAGGAACTCCTCGGCCGAGATCATCGCCGAGGCGCCGTCCACGGGCAGCGGCCGCGTGCTGCCCCTGGCCGACTTCGGCACCATCCACTTCAGCAACGCCAAGGCGAACGGTGCCGCGATCAGCCACTCCAGGGCGTTCCGGATCGTCATGACCAACAACTCCGGCCGTCCCAAGGACGCCGTGTCGTCCCTGAGCCAAGGCAAGAACTTCAGCGTGAGGTGGAAGCGCAGCACCTGACCTGCTGGACTGACCGATGTGCCAGGGTCCCGGGCGCCGCCCGGGACCCTGCGCATGCCGCCAGGTAGGTTCCAGGCATGACTGCTGAGACGTTCACGGTGTACCTGGCGGATGGGCGGCGGCTCGAAGTTCTGGCCGCCGGTCCGGCCGGTGGGCTTCCCCTCGTCCTGCACAACGGGACGCCGGTCGGGCCGGTCGCGTACACCCCGATGGCCGACGCGGCGGCGGAGCGGGGACTGCGCCTGGTCATCTGCGCACGGCCCGGTTACGGCGACTCCACGCCACGTCCTGGCCGCCGGGTCGCCGACGTTACCGGTGACGTGGCTGCCGTCCTGGACGAGCTTGGCGCGCCGCGGTTCGTTACGGTCGGCTGGTCGGGCGGCGGCCCGCACGCGCTTGCCTGTGCCGCGCGGCTGCCCGGACGGTGCCTTGCCGCGGCCACCATGGCGGGGGTCGCGCCGTTCATCGCCGAGGGGCTGGACTGGCTTGCCGGGATGGGCACCGAGAACGTGATGGAGTTCGGTGCTGCGGTGACGGGGGAGGAGCAGCTCACGGACTACCTGATGGTAGAAGCGGCTGACCTGGCCACGATCACCGGCCCCGAGGTAGCGGACGGGCTCGGCGATCTGGTATCGGCGGCCGACAGGGCGGTCGCGACGGGCGGGTTCGCCGACTACCTCGCTGCCTCGTTCCGGACATCCGTGCGCACCGGCATCGCCGGGTGGCGCGACGACGACCTGGCGTTCACCTCGGACTGGGGCTTCACCATGGCGGAAGTGGGGGCGGGTGCGCCGGTGGCGATCTGGCAGGGGGACCAGGACATGATGGTGCCCGGGGCGCACGGCAGCTGGCTGGCCGCCCACGTCCCAGGAGCCGAGGCCCACCTGCTGCCCGGCGAGGGCCACCTGACCCTCGGCATCACCTCGTTCGATGCGATCCTCGACGGCCTTCTCGCCCTGGCCGGCCGGCGCTAGCGCGGGGCTGGGTGCCGGGTGCGCAGCAGGGCCAGCGCGAACACGATCGCGGTAACCGCGGCCGCCAGCCCCAGGCTCCACGGCAGGCCAGCGCCGATGCCGCGCTGGGTGTTCTCGATGTTGAGCGACACACCGAAGCAGGCTACGGCGGCCAGGCCGGCCAGGGCGGCGCCCAGTGCCTCGGCGGAACCGGCCGGGAGCGCGGTCATCGTGGCCCGGTCGCGCCACTGCATCCGCAGCGCAAGGTAGGCGACCAGGACAAGCAGCCCGAGTATCCCCGCGGCGGTCGCCTCCAGCATGATGTCTCCGGCATGGTCGGCGAGCATGGCGGTGACGCAGGAGTGGGCGCTCGGGTCACCCGCGAGCCACCGCGCGCAGTCGGCCCTGGTGTAGGAGCCCGGAGGCCAGGGCGCGGTGAGGAACCCGGTGCCCTTCACCGCCTCGAACCATCGCGCGATCAGCCCGGCCCCGCCGATCGCGGCAAGCCCGGCGCCGCCCACCAGGGCGGCGGTGAGCGTGAGGCTGCGCAACAGGCCACGCGACGGTCGGCTGAGCGTGGCGGCGCTGCCGGTGACCGTGTGCACCGGGCCCATCCGCTCCACCGCCCACGCCTGTGCCTCCGGCTCCGGCAAACCGGCGGCGATTCCCTCGTCCACCGCGTCGCGCAGGTGTGCTTCGACCTCGGCCAGGGTGTGCCGGACCCGGCGCGGGCTGCCCCGGAGCGAGACCAGAAGCTGGTCCAGGAAGTCCTCGATCACGTCGCCGTGAGCTCCGGCTCCGGTGATGCCCCCGGTCATGCCGTCCCCCCGGCCGCGGCCACGGCCGGCGCAGCATCGGCGTCACGGACGCGCCAAGAACCCTGGTCATCGACCCGCTGAACTCGCGCCACTGTATCGCCTCGGCGGCCAGCGCCGCCTCGCCGGCGGTGGTGAGCCGGTAGATGCGCCGCCGCCGCCCCGCCACGACGTCCCAGGTGCTGGCGAGCAGGCCCGCTTCCTCCAGCCGGTGCAGCGCCGGGTACACGGTGCCCTCTGGCAGCTCGAACGCACCATCGCTGCGGTCACGCAACCGGGTGATGACCTCGTATCCGTGGCCGGGGCCCTGGCTGAGCACCGACAGCAGGAGCAGGTCAAGGTGTCCCTTGAGCTTCTCGGATCTCATACCTAGCAATCCTAGGCATAGACCGACTCGCTGTCCAACCGTGTCGCGGTGGGGACGATGAGGGCGAAGAGCAGGACCGTGATCACGTGGACGCTGGTGCACCACAGGCAGATGGCATCGAGGGTGAACAGTTCGGTGTAGATCAGGTAGAGGACGAACGCGAGGCCGGCGATCAGCGCTCCTAGCCGTGCCCAGCGGACGGCAGGCCAGTGTGCCCGCCATGCCCAGGGCGAGTTCACGGCCGTCATGAACAGGTAGAAGAGCAGTCCGGCCAGCGCGACTGGGACGGTGCCGAAGAGCATTGACTGTGGGCTGGTGGTGACCTTTTCGCAGTTGACGATGCCGGTGTCGGGGCAGGCGAGGGTCGTTGGCGTGGTGTAGTGGGCGATGGTGAGGTAGAGCGACACGCCGAGCCCGGCGAGGGACAACAGCAGGGTGGTCAGTTGCAGCCATGGCGGTGCTGCGGCTGCGGGCTGGCGGGTTGAGGCCGTGGTGATCCGGCCGGTGCGGTTACTGAGGCTGTCGCTCTTGTTTGTGGCTGGTGTGCTCATGGCCATCCTCGGTGCACGGTTGGCGAGTCCCGCCGGGGTCTCGCTGCGTCCTGCGGTACCGGGCGGCGATGACGGGACCGGGTACTTGCGCTTACGGGTAATCTACTGTCTACGTACGTAGACAGTAGATTGATGTGGCCGCGCAGGCAACCGGAAGGATGGTCGGTCACGATGAGCAAGGCGCAACGGGTGAAAGCGGAGAACGCCCGGCAGAAGATAGCCGTTCAGCAGGCCGCGGCGCGGCGGGCGGAGACCCGCCGGAGAATGCTGATCGCCGGTGGCAGCGTCGCGGTTGTGCTGGCGCTGGTGGCGGCGCTGATAGTGGCCAAGCTGGTCCAGTCACCCACGCAGGCGAGCGCGGCGCCGGCGGTGGCCAGCCCGGCGGTCGCGCGGCAGGTCACCAGCGTCGCGGCGGCCACGTTCAACACGGTGGGAGCGGGCACGGCGACCGGCCTGAAAGCGACCAGTGGCCAGCCCGAACTCACCACGGGCGGGAAGCCGGAACTGCTGTACATGGGCGGCAAGTACTGCCCGTTCTGCGCCGCCGAACGGTGGGCCATCGCGGCCGCGGTCAGCCGGTTCGGAACGCTGTCCGGGCTGAGCTTCATCCATTCCTCGCCCACCGACGTTTACCCCAGCACGCCGACGCTGTCGTTCGAAAAATCCCACTACACCAGCAAGTACCTGGCCTTCGTCCCGGTGGAGTGGTACGGCGAAAAGACGGACCCGCACACGCCCTTCGGGCACGTCTACCTGCAGCATCCGACGCCGCAGCAGGCGGCGCTGTTCGCCAGGTACGCCGGTGGCTCGCTGCCGTTCGTCGACATCGGCAACAAGTACCTGGTGCCCCAGGCCCAGTACCTGCCTGCTGACCTGGCCAATCTCAGCTGGGCCCAGGTGGCCGCCGCGATGCACGATCCCTCCAGCGTGGTCGGCAAGGACATCGACGGCGCGGCCAACATGATCACCGCCGCGATCTGCAAGCTGACCCACGGCCAGCCCCGCGGCGTCTGCACCTCCACAGGAGTCACGGCGGCGAGCCGGTCGGTGGGCTGAACTACCCGGGCCGGGAGTTCGTTCGGCCCGGGCTGAGCTAGAGCATGAGCAGGAGCATGTAACCCATGGTGAGGCTCATCGCGATCTTGGTGCACGCGGCGAGCCGCGGGGCGAGCGCTGGCGTGCCAGCCTGGCCGGCGGCCCCAGGGGTGCTGGCAGAGTCATTGGCGCTTGTTCCCGCGCCCGCAGTGGCCAGTGACCGGTGATCCCTGCTATTGCCCGGCCCGGCTGTGGTGGTCGTGGGCTGGGCGGTTCGGGAGGTCAGCCGGTCGGTGGTCCACACGATGTAGCCGAGCATGAACAGCGAGAGGATGACCGCGAGCGCCGGGAAGCTCTGGGGAGCGGCGGAGGCGCTCATGCCGGGCATCGCCATCCCCGGCCCCCCCGGCGAAGGCCGGTGCACAGGCAGGAGCATGTAGATCATCGCAGCGCACTCGACCAGGTGCGGTACCGGGTAACGGCACTGCGGGCGGCGCGGCGCGGCCGGGCCGCGTGTGCGCAGGGCGTGCCAGCCGAACCACGCGGCACCGATTCCGAACACCGCGGCCCAGACGCTGTCGGGCACCAGGTGCAGCCATGACACGAGCATCCCGGCCATTGCCATCCCCATAACGGTGTGCAGCGCGTCGACATCCAGTTCGGAGACGCGCCCCCGCAGGTGGGAGAAGGCCAGCCGGCCGCGGAGTAGCCGGCGGTGAGGATCATGATGGCGGCGAAGGCCCCGGCCAGCCACGGCGGCGCGGCCATGTCATCGCCCGTCCGGGCGGCCGGGAAGACCCCCAGCAGAGGAGGCTGGCCCGGCCAGGGCACTTTCGCGCGCGGCCACCGCAGTGCAGGCAGCCCGGGAGGAACATTCCCAGAAACTGATCTGCAAGGGCTGGGGCTCATTACGGCACATGACGCAACGAGAATAATGGGCTGGCAGCGGCACCCGCAAGCATGACGGTTTCTTCGTAACCCGGGCCGGGGCAACCCTTAAACCCCCATGGGGTATTACCTAAACCCCGGGGAGGTATATGAGAAACCAGGGCGGGGTATTGGCTGGGAATAGTGAGGGTATTCCATGTGCACTTCGTGTTGCGGATGGGTTCCGGCGATGTGTAGATTTCCTGCTGCGGCGCGTCTCGCCGGTGCCTTGCTCACGCCAGAAGCTGGGGAAACACCCGGCCCCGCCGCGTACGCGGGCCCCGGTGGCGTCCTGCGGGATAACGATGCGGTTCGGGCTGGAAGGCAGGCGTCAGGTGTCGTCGGCAACGGTCACTGATGAGGCGTCACCCGCGCCCCGCCGGGTTGGCCTGGCGATAGGCGGGATGACGTGCGCGGCGTGCGCCGCCCGGGTGGAGAAGAAGCTCAACGGGATTGCCAGTGTCGTCGCGACGGTGAATTTCGCGACCGGGCAGGCGCTTATCACGGCACCGGTGTCGGTTCCCGCGGAGCGGCTTATCGAGGCAGTCGAGCAGGCGGGCTACCAGGCTGAAGTACTTACCGACGGTGCGGCAGCGGCTGGCGGGGCGAGCCGGGCCGGGGCCGCTGGCGTTAGAACGGATGCGGACCAGGTCGTTTACCTGCGGAACAGGCTGCTCGTGGCGGCGGTGTTCTTCGTTCCGCTCGGCGATCTGTCGGTGTTGCTGTCGTTGTTTCCCTCGTTCCGGTTCCCAGGCTGGCAATGGGTCCTGGTGTTGCTGGCGGTGCCGGTGGCCGGATGGGCGGCGTGGCCGTTCCACCAGGCGGCGTGGAAGGCCGCCCGGCACGGGTCGTGCTCGATGGACACGCTGGTGTCGCTGGGCATCACGGCGGCGTGCGGCTGGTCGGTGTATGCGATGTTCGTAGTGGACCGGGGCCAGCAGCACGTCAGCCCGCTGCACCTGCTGCTGCACGGTTCCGGCGGCGGGATCTACCTGGAGGTCGCCGCGTCGGTGACGCTGTTCTTGCTGGCGGGCCGCTGGTATGAGGCCCGGGCCCGGCGCGACGCTGGGGACGCGATGCGCCAGCTGGCCGCGGCGGGGGCGCGGGAGGCGTGTGTGCTGGGAGATGACGGGACCGAGCACCGGATCCCGGTCGCCGACCTGACGGTGGGCCAGCGGTTCGTGGTGCGGCCGGGAGAGGCGATCGCCGCCGACGGGCAGGTGGAGTTCGGCCAGTCCGCGGTGGACACCAGCATGATGACCGGGGAGCCAGTGCCTGCCGAGGTTGCCGAAGGTGACCAGGTGACGGCGGGCACGGTGGTGGTGGCCGGGCGGCTGGTGGTCCGCGCGGTGAAGGTGGGGACCGACACCCAGCTGGCGCACCTGGTCGCGCTGGTGGAGCGGGCGCAGTCACAGAAGGCGGCCATCCAGCGGCTCGCGGACCGCATCTGCGGAGTGTTCGTTCCCGCCGTCCTGGTGGTGTCGGCGGCGACGCTTGCCGGGTGGCTGCTGGCCGGCAGCCCCGCGGAGGCCGCCTTCAGCGCCGCCCTGGCGGTGCTGATCATCGCCTGCCCATGTGCGCTGGGCCTGGCCACCCCGGCGGCGCTCATGGTGGCCTGCGGCCGGGGCGCGCAGCTGGGGATCTTCATCAAGAGGTATGAGGCCCTGGAATCCTCCCGCGCGGTGGACACCGTGGTCCTGGACAAGACCGGAACCCTCACCACCGGGGTGATAGCAGTGGCCGGCTTCCTGGCGGCGCCAGGTACCAGCCGGCAGGCCCTGCTGCGCTACGCCGGCGCGGTCGAGCAGGCCTCAGAGCATCCGGTAGCCGCGGCCATCACCACGGAGGCCGCCGAGTCCGCGCCGTTGCCGCGGGCGGCCGGGTTCACGGCACTGCCCGGCCTGGGGGCACGCGGCACGGTCGACGGCCACGAGGTGACCATCGGCCGCGCCCGCCTGTTCACCGACCAGGAAATGACCATCCCGGCCGCGGTGGCTGAGCAGTGCGACCGGTGGGAACAGGCCGGCTGCACGGCCGTGCTGGCCGGGTGGGACGGCCAGGTCCACGGGGCGTTCGCGGTCGCCGACACGATCAAGCCGTCCGCCGCCGCGGCGGTCGCCCAACTGGCGCGCCTGGGCCTGCGCACCGTGCTGCTGACCGGAGACAGCCAGGCCACCGCCCAGGCGATAGCCGCCCGGGCCGGCACCGATGAGGTCATCGCCAGCGCGCTGCCCGGCGACAAGGTCGCCGTGATCACCGGGCTGCGGGCCCAAGGCCACCGGGTCGCCATGGTCGGTGACGGGGTCAACGACGGGCCCGCCCTGGCCGCGGCCGATCTGGGACTGGCCCTGGGCACCGGCACCGACGTGGCGCTGACCGCGGCCGACGTGATCGTATTGCGCAACGACCTGGGCGCGGTCCCGGACGCGATCGCCCTTTCCCGCGCCACCCTGGGCACGATCCGCGGCAACCTCGCCTGGGCGTTCGGGTACAACATCGCGGCGGTCCCGTTGGCGGCCGCCGGGTTCCTCAACCCGGTGATCGCCGGTGCGGCTATGGCCGCCTCGTCGGCGTTCGTGGTGGCCAACAGCGTGCGGCTGCGCCGGTTCGGCGCCCCGCGCACCGCCCGCCGAGAGACATCACCGCAGGCCTGCGATTCCGCGGGCAGCTCTGAGCTCACCAAACCACAAGAGCAGGTGTCGTAATGCCTGGAATGAATTCAGGGGTCAATGTCAACAGCCCCCTGGTGGTCGCGGCGTTCAAGTCGGCGCTGTTGCATCAGTTGCTCATCGCTATGGTGATCTTCGGGGTGCTTGGGCTGGCCTGGATCACGCTGCGGGCATGGCTGCCCGGGGCGGCTCAGGCTGGCGCGGCTGGGCCGCCCGTCGCCGAGCCCGCCTGGCGGCAGTTGCTGCGGCTCGGGTTCGGCGCCATCTGGATCTTTGACGGCATCCTGCAAGCCCAGCCGAAGATGGCCATCGGCCTTCCGTCGCAGGTCATTGAGCCAATCGCGGCCAGTTCGCCGAAGTGGGTGCAGCACGTGGTGAACTGGGCCGGCACGACGTGGTCGTACCACCCGATGCAGGCGGGGGCCTCTGCGGTGTGGATCCAGATCGGCATCGGCGTGTGGATCCTGGCCGCCTCGCGCGGCCGGCTGTCCCGGCTGGCCGGGCTGGCCAGCGTCGCCTGGGGGCTGGTGGTCTGGGTCTTCGGCGAGTCCTTCGGCGGAATATTCGCCCCGGGCCTGACCTGGCTGTTCGGCGCCCCCGGCGCCGTCTTGATCTACTGCGTGGCCGGGGCGCTGATCGCGCTCCCCGAACGCACCTGGTACAGCCCCCGGGTCGGCCGCCTCCTCCTGGCCGGCCTGGGTGTGTTCCTGGTGGGCATGGCGGTGCTGCAAGCCTGGCCGGGCCGCGGGTTCTGGCAGGGGACCGTGCGCGGGCAGCCAGGCACCCTGGCCGGCATGACCGCCTCGATGGCCCAAACCCCCCAGCCACATGTGCTGTCGGCATGGGTCAACGCCTTCACCACCTTCGACCAGGCGCACGGGTTCGCCGTCAACCTGTTCGCCGTGGTCGCGCTGGCGGTGATCGGCGGGATATTCCTGACGGGCCGGCCGCGGCTGATCCGCCCCGCCATCGCTGTGTTCACCGTGCTGTGCCTTGCGGACTGGATCCTGATCGAGGATTTCGGCTTCTTCGGCGGCCTGGGCACCGACCCCAACAGCATGATCCCGTTCGCCCTGCTGGCCATCAGCGGCTACCTCGCCCTGGCTCCCGCACCCGAGCGCGCGGCAGAGCCCGCAGCCGCGGCAGAGCCCGCGGCCGCAGGGGCGCCTGCAGCCGCGGCGGAGCCCGCGACCGCTGCGGTGCCCGCAGCAAGCTGGCGGGACAGATTCCGGCTGACGGCGCTGCGTGACGCGAGCTTCGGAACGGTCGCCGCCGTCGGCGCGGTCGGGCTGATCATCCTCGGCGCGGCCCCGATGGCCGCCGCCCAGGCCAACCGCAACGCCGACCCCATCCTCGCCGAGGCCATCGCCGGGTCCACCGCCCAGCTGAACTTTCCCGCCAAGAGTTTCCAGCTCACCGACCAGCACGGGCGGACCGTGACGCTGGCCGGCCTGCGCGGCAAGGTAGTGCTGCTCACCTTCCTCGACCCGGTCTGCACCAGCGACTGCCCGCTGATAGCCCAGGAGTTCCGCGATGCCGGGCAGCTGCTGGGTGCCACCTCGCGGAAGGTGGAACTCGTCGCCGTCGTCGCCAACCCCGTCTACCACCAGGTCGCCGACACCCAGGCGTTCGACCGCCAGGAACACCTGAACCAGGTGCCGAACTGGCTCTACCTGACCGGCACCGTGCCCCAGCTCCAGCAGGTATGGAAGGAGTACGGCATCGCCGCTGTGACCGAGCCGGGCGGCTCCATGATCGGCCACAACGACGTCGCCTACGTGATCGACCAGACCGGGCACGTCCGCGCGGAACTCAACGCCGATCCCGGGCCCGGGACCACGGCCACGAAATCGTCGTTCGCGGTGCTGCTTGCCAACGCCGCCCGGCATGTGCTGAGGCCATCATGAGCCGCCGCGCCCGGCTGCTGCCGACGCTGGCGACAGCGGCGCTGGTGATGTGCGGCTGTGGCACCACCGCCCACCCTGGCAGCACGCCGGCCAGCTCAGCGGCGCCGCCATCCCTGGCCACCTCCCTGCCCACCGCTACCGGCACCTGGGCCGTCGTGGTCATGGGCGGAACGGCGGCCAGCCACAACAACTTCTGGCAACTGTTCACCCGGCCGGCCGCGGCCACCACCTGGCGGCTGGCGACCCCGCCCGGCGTCGCCAGCAACGGCGGCCTGATCCTCACCGGCAGCGGCACCGGGCCCGTGGTGGCCGGGTTCCGGCCCAGCCAAGACCTGGCCAACTCCCCGCTGGCCACCACCCATAACAACGGCGCCACCTGGACACCCGCCATCCTGGACGCGGGCCTGGCCGACGTCCCCGACGCCCTTGCTGCCGACCCCACCAGCGGGCGCCTGCTCGCCCTGCTGACCAACGGCACCGTCAAGCTCTCCACCCCCGGGGTCACCGGATGGACGGCGCTGGCCACCCACCGGACCCTCGCCGCATCCGCCGCGACCGCCCGGTGCCGCCCGGGCAGCCTCACCGCGGCCGCGTTCACCCCCTCCGGAACCCCCCTGCTGGCGGCCAACTGCACCCGCCCCGGAACCATAGGAATCCTCGTCTACACCCACCAGACCTGGCAGCTTGCCGGGCCCACCCTGCCAGCCCCCTACCGAGGGCAGAACGCCACCGTGCTCCGTCTCGCTACCACTAGTGGCGTCACCACAGCGCTGCTGGCCGTGGGCACCGGGTCGGCGGCACACCTGCTGGCCGCCTGGTCCACCGGCAGCGGGACCCACTGGTCCCTGTCGCAGCCACTGCCGCTGCGCGGTGCGAAAGTCAGCTCCACCGCGTTCGGGCCCAGCCATGCGGCCGCGGTAATCCTGACCGGCAACCACGCCCGAACCACCAACAGCACGGCACGCTCCTGGCAATCACTGCCTACCCTGCCACCAGCTACGGCCACCCTCGCCCCTGGCGCCCAAGGCGGATGGGAAGCCCTGACCGTCCACCGCACCAAGCTGACCGTCTGGCAACTGGCCCCAGGTACCCAGACCTGGGCCACCGCCCAGGTCATCACCGTCCCCATCCAGTTCGGATCGTCAGGCTGACCCAGCGGGGGCAGGTTAGGGGTGCAGGGCCAGGCCCTTGCAGACCTTGTCTATGGCATTGCGCGGGCCGTACACGGCGATTCCGGCGAGAACCAGCGAGCCGGCGGGCACGGCCTGGACGGCGGCCCGGTTGGCGTCGTCGTCACCGGTCGTGAACAGCTCATCGGTGTAGACGGCGGTGGGCAGGCCCCGCGACATGGCCCGTTCCCTGGCCGCGGCCAGAGCCTCGCCCGGACCGGTGTAGATCAGCACGGGCTGGCGGAACATCTCCAGGTAGCGGTTCCCGGAACCGTCCTCGTAGGGCTTGCCGGCCACCTCGGCCACGCCCGCGGCGACGCCGCTGGCCAGGAACGCCGTCACGTTCAGCTTCTGCCAGGTCGCGAGGTCGGAACGGACCGCCACCGCGATCTTCGTATCGAAACGCATGGGCCCCATGGTGGCCGGTCACCGGCGGCCCGGTCTTGAACGCTGGTGCGCGGCACCCGGGCGCCGCGCCGCCCACGGCACCCGGCCATGCGGCGCGCGGAACACCGGGGCGGAGGAGCCGCATACTGTGGTCAGGGTGGGCCGGGAAGACCTGGACGACTGGGCAACGTACTGGAGATCGCCCGACGGGCAGCTCGAGGCGATGCATGCCCACTTCCGCGGGCACGTCTACCACCGGCACAGCCACGAGACCTACTCGTTCGGCGTCACCGACGCGGGCGCACAGGCGTTCAGCTGCCGCGGCGCCGGCCATGTGAGCGCGGCCGGCATGGTGATGGCTTTCAACCCCGACGATCCGCACGACGGGCACACCGCCACCGCGAACGGCTTCACCTACCGGATGATCCACGTGCGGCCCGGCCTGCTGACTGACGTGCTCGCCGACATGACCGGGCGACCGGCCGGGCTGCCGCTGTTCACAACGCCCGTGATCGGCGACGCCTCGTTCGCCGCTGCGCTGCGCCGCCTGCATGTGTCGCTGACCAGGCAGGCCAGCCCACTGGAGCGCGCCGAACGGCTCACCACCGTCGCCGGGATCGCGGCCCGGCACGCGGCCAGCCCGCGCCAGCAGGTCCCGGCCTTGCTGACGGCCAGGGACCGGGCGGCCGCCGCCGGCCGGGTCCGCGCGTTCCTGCACGACAGCTACGCCACCCAGGTCACGCTCGCGGACGTCGCCGCGGAAGCGGGGTGCAGCCGGTTCGCCGCCTACCGGGCCTTCCGGGTCCATTACGGGCTCTCCCCGAGCGACTACCAGCGCCAGCTTCGGCTGCGCGCGGCCCGCCAGGCCCTGGCCAACGGGGCGGCGGTCGCCGACGTCGCCGCGACGGCAGGGTTCGCCGACCAGGCCCACCTCACCCGCTGGTTCCGCCGCTGCTACGGCATCACCCCCGGCGCGTACCGGGTGGCGGGCCGGGTGCGCTGAGTTCCGCGCCCGGCGTTCAGCTAGGAAATGGAAGGATCTACGACAGCTTGGCGTGACTGTTCCACGCGGCCCTGCCCCGGCGGCTAACCCGGGGCAGGGCCGCACTGGCGCACTGCCAGCGCCGTCTCAGGCGCGGGCGTGGGCCAGGTCGTAGACGGTCACCCCGCCGACGGTCTTCGCGGTGAAGTGGGCCCGCACCCAGGCGGTGATCTGTGCCGCCAGTCCCGCAGCTGCCGCCGAAGCTGGCCTGGTTGGCACCCACGAAATAGTGCATCTCCCCGGCCGCGACCATGCGCTCGAACTGCGCCAGCGTGGGCGTGCCGTCGGTGCCGTTGAAGCCGCCGATCGCCATGACCGGTTTGCCGCTGGCCAGCTGCAGCGGCGCCGCGCTCTCCGAGCCGACCGTGGCCGCCGCCCACCGGTACCCGGCCGCGCCGTTGGTCAGCAGCCTGGTCAGGGCGCTGGCCACCGTGGTGTTCCCGCCCAGCCCGCCGGGGCCGCCGGTTCCACCGCCGGAGCCGGCCCAGCCGCCGGGCGCCAAGCCCCGCGAGGACCCGCTCCCGGCCCGCGTGCCACCGGGCGGCACGCCGCCTGCCCCGCCGAACCCGCCACCCGGCCCACCGGCTGCGGTACCTGCGCCGCCCTGGCCGGCCGTACCCCGGCCGCCGGGCACCTGGCCGCGCCCGAAGCCCGCCTGGCCACCGGGCCCGCCGCCGCCAGGCCCGCCGAACGATGCGACCGCCGGACCCGCCGAGGGCAGGGCACCGGTGTGCGCGGCCGCGGCCGTGTCGATGCTGTACGCGGCCGGCCCGGCAAGGGCCGCGATGAGGGCCAGTGAGATGGGCGCGGCGGTCAGCGCGATCCGGCCCCGCCGGGTGGCCGCAAGCCGCGCCAGCGCGGGCCCGGCCAGCACCGCCGCGGCCGCGGCGAGGCCGCACAGCACGACAACAGCGCGCAGCCACGGCAGCCAGCCGGGTGTGCGGCCGAGCAGCGCGCAGGCCCACAGCGCCGTTGCCGCCATCCCGGCCGCCAGGATCAGCCGCGCGGCCAGGTGGTCCCGCCTGCGCCACAGCGTGACGGCGCCGATCCCGGTCAGCGCGCCGATCGCCGGGGCCAGGGCGACCGTGTAGTACGGGTGGATGATGCCGGCCATGAAGCTGAACACCGCGCCGGTGACCAGCAGCCAGCCACCCCACAGCAGCGCGGCAGCCCGGAGCCGGTCGGTACGCACGGCTCGCCAGCTCAGCCAGGCCAGCGCGGCGAGCGCGATCAGCGCCGCGGGCAGCAGCCAGCTCACCTGCCCGCCCATATCGGCGGCGAACAACCTGGTCAGGCCCGCCGAGCCGCTGAACGAGGGCCCGGCGCCGCCACGGAAGCCCACCGAGCCGGTTTCGTTGCCGTCCAGCCTGCCCAGGCCGTTGTAGCCGAGCGCGAGCTGGAGCACGCTGTTGTTCGTCGAGCCGCCGATGTAGGGCCGGTCGGCCGCGGGGGTGAGCTGGACGATCGCCACCCACCAGCCCGCGCCGAGGACCACCGCAGCCCCGCCGGCGAGCAGCTGCAGCAGCCGCCTGCCCAGCCGGGGCGGCCCGGCCACCAGGTACGCCAGCGCGAACGCGGGCAGCACCAGGAACGCCTGGAGCATCTTGGTGAGGAACGCGAACCCGATCAGCGTCCCGGTGAGCACCAGCCAGCGGGTCCGGCCCGCCTCGATCGCCCGGGTCGTCGCGTAGGCGGCGCCGGTCATCAGCAGCACGAGCAGCGCGTCCGGGTTGTCGAACCGGAACATCAGCGCCGCGACCGGGGTGAGCGCCATGACCGTGGCGGCGATCAGGCCGGCCGCCGGCCCGGACCAGCGCCGTACCGTCGCGTAAAGCACAAAGACGGTCGCGACGCCCTCTGCCGCCTGCGGCAGCAACAGGCTCCAGGAATTCAGGCCGAACGCCCTGGCGGACAGTTCCATCACCCACAGTGAGGCCGGTGTCTTGTCCACGGTGATGAAGTTCGACGCGTCGAACGACCCGAAGAAGAACGCCTTCCAGCTCTTGGTGCCCGCCTGGACGGCCGCGGCGTAGAAGTCGTTGGCCCAGCCGTTGCGGGAGAGCCCGATGGTGTACAGGGCAGCGGTGAGGACCAGCACGGTGAGCAGCGCTGGCCTGACCCACCGGGGGTCGCCGGGACGGCCGCGCAGCAGCCCGGCCAGGCCGTCTGCCGCGGTCAGGTGGCACGGGGCCCGCGTTCGGCGGGCCGGTGGTGATCGTGGTCATCGGTGATGTCCGTTCTTGGCGGGGAAGCTGAGCATGGTGGCGTCCGCGCTGCCTGGCGCGGCGGGGCGGGCGGCGGCGCCGACGCGGACCGTAAGGGAGCCCGCCGCGGCCGGCCCGTGGCGGGGCGGGTGCCCGGGGCAGGGACCGCGGCGCTGGCGGAACACCCAGTGCCGGTAGATCACGAACCGGATCATCGTGGCGAGCAGGTTGGCCAGGACGAGCACGGTCACCTCGGTGGCCCGGGCCGGGCGGGCGGTCACCGCGTGGAGCGCGGCCAGCGCGGCCGAGGTCAGCGCCAGCCCCGCACCGAACGCGAGCAGCCCCTGGGCCTGGTGCCGGGCCAGGCCGGGGCGGCCCCTGATGCCGAACGTGAACCGCCGGTTGACCGCGGTATTGAGCAACGCCGTGGCCAGCAGGCTGATCGCGTTGGCTGGTTGCGCGGGCAGGCCGGTGCGCAGGCCGAGGTACAGCAGCACGTAGGCGAGGGTGCTCGCCACTCCCACGGCGAGGAACCTGGCGAGCTGGCGGTACCGCGCTCCTGGCCGGGCCGGTCCGCCGGGGCCGCCGGGCCTGCCTGGCGGCGCGGAGGTGCCGAGCCGTGGCACGCGGATCGTGCCGCGGGCGAGATCCCAGCGCAGCCTGGCGATCCCGCGCAGGTCGGCCAGGGCCGTCGCGACCACGTTGACCCTGGAGTCGGGGTCGTCGACCCAGTCCACCGGGACCTCGTGGATGCGCAGCCCGGCCCGCTCGGCCAGCACGAGCAGCTCGGAGTCGAAGAACCAGCCGGTGTCGCGGGTCAGCGGCAGCAGCAGCCGCGCCTTGTCGGCCCGGATCGCCTTGAAGCCGCACTGCGCGTCGGAGAAGCCCGCGCTCAGGGTCGCGTGCAGAAGCACGTTGTAGCACCGGGAGATCACCTCGCGGCGCGGCCCGCGGACCACCCGGGCGCCGCGAGCCAGCCGGGTGCCGATGGCCAGGTCGCTGTGACCGGACAGCAGCGGCGCCACCAGCGGCAGCAGCGCGTTCAGGTCGGTGGACAGGTCCACGTCCATGTAGGCCAGCACGTCGGCGTCGCTGGCCGACCAGACGCAGCGCAGCGCGCGGCCGCGGCCGGACTGTTCCAGGTGGACGGTCCGGACGCCGTCGAACTCCCGGGCCAGTGCCCGGGCCGCCGCCCAGGTCCGGTCGGTGCTGCCGTTGTCGGCGATCGTGACCACGGTGCGGAACGGGAAGCGGGTGCTCAGGTAGGCGACCAGCCGGCGGATGCTGGGCCCAAGATCGCGTTCCTCGTCCCGGACCGGGACCACGATCTCCACCTGCGCGGTGCGGCTGTGCGTGAACGGCAGATCGCCCGGACTCATCAGGCACTCAAGTGATCTCATACCACTCAAGTTGCCTGGTCACCCTGGACCGGCCCTGCGGTGCGCTCTCTGTGCGGCCTATGAGCAAGGGAGGATTCGATGATCCGTTCGGATCTTCGGCCTCTATAAGGTCGATTAACTGAACGGATCATGAAAACGGGCATAACGGGCTAGGCGGCTTCCAGGCGGGGGAGGGTGATCACGAAGCTGGTCCGGCCGGGACGGCTGGTCACGTCCACGCTGCCGCCGTGCGCGATGGTGACCGCCTGCACGATGGCCAGGCCCAAGCCCGGTACTGCCGCCGCCGCTGGACCGCGCCGAGTCGCCGCGCACGAACCGCTCGAACAGGGCGGGCTGCAGGTCCCCGGGGATACCGGGGCCGTCGTCGGTCACGCTCAGTTCCACGGTGCCCGGGGTCTGCGCCGGTGGCGACCGCGACCGTCACGGTGGTGCCCGGCGGGGTGTGTTTCGCCGCGTTGCTCATCAGGTTAGCCAGCACCTGGTGCAGCCGGTGCTCGTCGCCCTCCACTCCGACCGGCTCGTCCGGCAATTCCAGCACCCAGCGGTGGTCGCCGCTGGCCGCCCTGGCGTCGCTCGTAGCGTCGATGGCCAGCCGGGTGAGGTCCACCGGCTCCTTGGCCAGCGGCCGGCCCGCGTCCAGCTGGGCCAGCAGCAGTAGCTCGTCCACCAGGACGCTCATCCTGGCCGACTCCGACTCCACCCGGGACAGCGCGTGCGCGATCTCCTGGGGCACCGGGCCTGGGTGCCTGCGCGCGAACTCGGCGTAGCCGCGAATGGCCGCGAGTGGAGTACGCAGCTCGTGGCTGGCGTCGGCGGCGAACCGGCGCAGCCGGGTCTCGCTGGCCGCGCGGCGGGCCAAGTGCGGACTCGACATGCCCGAGCATCCGGTTGAACGCCAGGCCGACCTGGCCGACCTCGGTGCGCGGGTTTGCGTCGGGTACCCGTTCGGGCAGGGTGACCTCACCACTGGCCAGCGGCCGCTCGGTCACCTCGGGTGGCGGTGGCGGCGACCCGGCGCAGCGGCCGCAGCGACAGCCGGACGAAGCCGGTGCCGAGCACGCCGGTGAGCAAGCAGCGCGCCGGCGAACACGAGCGCCTCGACGAGCTCCACCTGCCGCAGCGTCGACTCGACCGGGGTCAGCGACAGGCCGGTGAGGTAGATCGTGCCGCCCGGCCCGGGCGAGGCCAGCAGCCGGTAGTCGCCGAGGTGGGACAGGTCGCTGCTGAACGGCTCGCTCGCTCGGCCGGAACGAGGTGAGTACCACGCGGTCGGCGTGGGACAACGGGCACTTGTCGCTGCCGTACGGCGCAGCCAGGTAGTTGTCGGTGACGACGCCGTCCGGACCTGCGCGCTGAAGGTGTGCACCGCTTGCTGCTGGGCGCAGATATCCGGTCCTGGTGTGCGGCCCGGCCGGTGGTCGCCGTCGGCTCGCCGCCTGGCGGCGGGCCTTGCCCAGGCACTTCTCGTACCGCTGGCTCGCCGCCGTGAGCTGGGTGTCGAGCTGGTTCAGCAGGTCGCTGTGCAGCGCCGCGTAGGTCACCAGGCCCACCGCGGCGCACGCCACCGCGAGCAGGGCGAGCAGCCCGGCGATCAGCCGGCCACGCAGCGTCCGGCGGGCCAGCCAGCCGCGAGCTTGCGTGGGCTGGCCCGGCCCGGGCCCGTTGCCCGGAGCACTCATCTGACTAGCTCGCCGGCTTGAGGACGTAGCCCACGCCGCGGACGGTGTGGATCACCGGCTCGCGGCCGGAGTCGATCTTCTTGCGCAGGTAGCTGATGTACAGCTCGACCACGTGCGCCTGGCCGCCGAAGTCGTAGTTCCACACCCGGTCGAGGATCTGGGCCTTGGACAGCACCCGGCGCGGGTTGCGCATGAGAAAACGCAGCAGCTCGAACTCGGTGGCGGTCAGCTCGATCAGCTCGCCGTCGCGCCGCACCTCGCGGGCATCCTCGTCCATGACCAGGTCGCCGACCACGAGCTCGGTCTCGCCCCTGGCCCGGGTGATGCCGGCCCGGCGCAGCAGCCCGCGCAACCGCGCCAGCACCTCCTCCAGGCTGAACGGCTTGGTCACGTAGTCGTCACCGCCGGCGGTGATGCCCGCCACGCGATCCTCGACCGCGTCCCTGGCGGTCAGGAACAGCACGCACACGTGCGGAAGCTCGGCCCGGACCCGCCGCAGCACCTCCAGGCCGTCGAAGTCGGGCAGCATGACGTCGAGCACCACGGCGTCCGGCCGGAACTCGCGCGCCGCCCGCACCGCGCTGCTGCCGTCGCCGGCGGTCTGGATCTCCCAGCCCTCGTAGCGGAGCACGCTGGCCAGCAGTTCGGCGAGGCTCGGCTCGTCGTCCACGACCAGGACGCGGATGGGCGTCCCGTCGGCCCTTTGCAGCACCGGGGCCTCGGCCTGCGCCGCGGCGGCCGCGACGCCCGGCTGTTGCGTGGACATGTCGCTCTCAATCTGTACGGTCATTTCCGCACCTCACGGTACCCGGGTGAGGGCCAGGGCCAGCGCTGGGCAGTCGGTCACGGCGCGGCGTGCCGTGCGCTCAAGGGCACGGGGAACCGGACGGCCAGGCATGATCGGGTAGCCCCACTCGTCGAGGCTGACGAGTTCGGGGGCAAGCTCGGCGCACAGCCCGTGCCCGGCACAGGCGGTGGGGTCGACGCGCAGTTGTTTGCCCATCTCAGCTCCAGTCGGTGTCATCGAGGGGCGGGCCGCCCGGCAGCGGCAGGAACGGCTGCGGGTTCGTGCCGCTGCACCGGCCGCGTTCGTGCAGCCCCGCTTCGGCGGCGAACACCCGCAGCGCACTGCCGATGAACCGCACGCTGCCGTCCGGGTGGTGGCAGGCGCCGCGCCCGGTGACCAGCTCGGCCCAGCGGTCGAGGTCGGCGCGGGCCCGGGGGTCCGGCCGGGGCCCGGCGAGGTGGCCGAGGGCCGCCGCCATCCGGGGCAGGCCGTTGAAGCAGGGGCCGCACTGGCCTGACGACTCCAGGGCGAGGTAACGGGCCACCCGCGCGGTCTCGGCGATGCCGCACCGGTCGGCGGGCAGCGCGGCCACCACACCCGCCCCGACGGCCGCCCTGAGCGGGCGCAGCGCGGCGTTGGCCAGCGGCAGGCGGGCGGCCTGTGCCGCGGGCAGCCAGGCACCGTGGTAGCCGCCGACCAGCACCGCCTGGACCCGACCGGCGGTGGAGGTGATCAGCCCGTCACCTCCACCGGCGGCCCGGCCGGGGGGCAGCGGCAGCTGCCCCCCAAGCCCGAGCAGCCCGGCCAGCGGGATGCCGATCGGCACCTCGACGACGTTGCGCTGGCCGTCCGGAAGGTGCAGCGTGGCCAGCATGCTTCCCGGCTCGTCAGCGGTGCCAGCGGCGCGGAACCAGCCCGCCCCGTACCGTGCGATCAGCGCCAGGTGAGCCAGCGTCTCCACGTTCTGCACCAGAACAGGCAGGCCGGGCCCGGTGCGCGGCAGGCCACGGACCGGGCGGTAGCTGGGCAGCGCTGGCCGGCCTGCCAGCCGGCTGGCCAGGGCGGACTCCTCACCGGCCAGGAACCGGTCCGGCGCCTCGCGCAGTTCGGCCCTGGCGGTGTCCATGCCCACGGCGGCCCGCTCCGCGATCGCCTGGGCCAGCCGCTGATGCAGCTGCCGGTGCCGCGGCACGTAGAGGACGGCGGACCGGGATCCTGTTGCCTGCGCAGCCACCTGAAGGCCGTCGAGGACCAGGTGCGGGGAGATCCACAACAGCGATCGGTCCTTGCTGCTGGCGGGCTCACCTTCCGCCCCGTTGCCGGCCACCACCGGGGCTTGGTCACACTTGGCCGCCGCGGCGAGCTTGCGGTAGGCGGGGAACGCGGCGCCGCCGCGCCCGGTCAGCCCGGCGGCCTCCGCCTCGGCGATGATCCGCCCCGGCCCGTCCGGGCGGGGAAGGGCGCCGTACCGGTCCAGGTGCGCCCTCAGATCAACCGGGACGCCGCCGCTGGCGGGCAGCAGCCGGTGCAGGCCACCGAGTTGGGCCGCCATGGGGTCACCTGCCGTGGGCACGGGTGCCGGAAACGGGCTGGGAAGGGTAAGGCTGTCGGTCATTACCGGCCTTCCTGCGCGGTCATCATGTGGTCCGCTGGTACGAGGCCGGGGGAGGCGGCCCGCGGCCCAGCGGGAGTCATCTGGGTGAGCGCGGCGGCGGCGCGGCGCGCCCGCGGGATCTGCCTGGCCGCGCTGGACAGCCGCCAGGCCGCGGCGGCGCAGGCGGCCAGCACGCAGCCGATGAGCACGCCGAGCATCACGCCGCTGTGCATGTCGGTGCTGCTGCCGATGCTGTGCCCGACCGCGAGCGGCCATGCGGCGTAGGCGAGCCAGTGGATGCTGCGCCAGGCCCGGCGGCTCATCCAGGCCCGGGCCAGGCTGGTCAGGATCAGCGCGGCGATCAGGTCGAGCGACAGCGCGCCCAGCCCCAGCCAGAACGGCTTGTACGGGGAGGTGAACGGGATCACGGTGGCGGCCAGGCCGATGGTGACGTAGGGGTCGGCGATCGCCGTCAGCACGTGGATTACCAGGAACACCACGGACAGCAGGGAGATGTTGCGGTGCAGCCCGGTCACCGCGAACCTGGGCAGCCCGGGCAGCCGGCCCTGGCGGTTGACCAGCATGCCGAGGATCACCACGGCGGTCAGCAGCACCAGGGTCACCACCCCGGTCGCCCGGCTGGCGTACCAGAGCGCGGTGCTCTGGGTGATTCCGGTCACGGCCGGCCGTCCCTGTCCTTGATGTTCATGGCCTCAGCATCGCTGGCCCGCCGCAGCGCACCCTCGGTCCTGCCTCTGAATCGCCTCTGAACGGGGATTGCCTCCCCGCGTGCTGACCTGGCAGGATTCGCGCGTCGTGGCTTTGAGGCAGTCGCGGCTTTCAAGGAGGTGGCATGTCCGCCCACACCGGGCGCGTCCGGCGCGCTGTGGGCAGGGCATTCGTGGACACCGCCCCGCTGCGCCGCCACCCGGGCTTCCGGCGGCTGTGGACGGGCCAGCTGATCGCCGCGCTGGGCAGCCAGCTCACCGTGGTGGCCGTCGGCTACCAGACCTACCGGCTGACCTCATCGACCGTGATGGTCGGCCTGGTCAGCCTGGGACAGTTGATCCCGCTGCTGGCCGGCTCGCTGCTCGGCGGGCCGTTCGTGGATGCCTGGGACCGGCGCAAGGTCATGATGGCCACCCAGGTGCTGCTGGCGGCCGGCGCCACGGGGCTGGCCGTCAACGCGATGCTGGCGCATCCGCTGCTGTGGCCGATGTTCGCCTGTACCGCGGAGGCCGCCGCGTTCCAGGGGGTGGACTGGGCGGCCCGGCGCGCATCGATGCGCCGCCTGGTGCCCGCGACCGATCTCGCCGCCGCGCTGTCCCTCCAGTCCGCCGGGTTCCAGCTGACGCTGGTGGTCGGCCCGGCCGCGGCCGGGCTGCTCATCGCGCATGCCGGGTTCGGGCTGGTCTACGGGCTGAACGTGGTGGCGTTCTGCGTAGCTTTCTTGTTTGTGGTGCGGCTGCCGCCGCTGCGGCCGGCCGGGGGCGGGCAGCGGGCCGGGGTCGCTTCCCTGATCGGCGGCGTGCGTTACCTGCGGACCAGCCCGCCGCTGGCGGGCGCCTTCATGATCGACCTCGGCGCGATGGTGTTCGGCATGCCGCGGGCGCTGTTTCCCGAGCTGGCGGTGACCCTGTACGGCGGGGGCGCGGCCACGGTGGGGTACCTCAACGCCGCGGTGGGCCTCGGCGCGCTGGCCGGTTCCGTGCTGACCGGCCACGTGTGGCGGGTGCGGCGGCCGGGCCGGTCGGTGGCGGTCTGCGTCGCGCTGTGGGGCCTGGCCATCACGGGGTTCGGGCTGGTGACCTGGCTGCCCGCCGCGCTGGCGTTGCTGGTGGTGGCCGGCGCTGCCGACGTGGTGTCCTCAGTGTTCCGGGCGGTGATCGTGCAGCAGGTGACCCCCGACGCCATGCAGGGGCGGGTGAACAGCCTCATCTTCGCCGGCCTGCAGGGCGGCCCGCGGCTCGGCGACGCCGAGGCGGGCGCGGCCGCGGCGCTGGCCGGACCGCAGTTCGCGGCCTGGTCCGGCGGCCTGCTCAGCGTGGCCACCGCGATCGTGACCTGCTGGGCGATCCCGCAGTTCTGGCGCTACCGCAGCGACAGCTGCGCCGCGGCCGTGGAACAGCCGGCTACCGGGGCCAGCCGCCGACCGTGAGCACGGCGCCGGACCCGGCGACCAGCCGGGCGGCAAGCCCAAGCCCGGCCAGCCAGCCCGGTGCGGTCTCGCCGCGGATGACCGCCGCGGTGCTCGCGGTGTTGGCCTCGGTGCACGTGGCGGCAGCCACCGACACGGTGCGCCACACCGGCGCGGCGGGCAGGCCGGAACGCGGGTCGAGGATGTGGTGCAGCACGTCGCCGCCGCGCCGCCAGCGCCGGGCCGCGGTGCTGGACGTGGCCAGGCCCCCGGAGTGGATCGCGACCACGGCGGGCGGGCCGACCGGCGGGTCTTCGGGCCGCCCGGTGACGTCCTGGACCCGGATCCGCCACCCGCTGGCCGGTGCCTCGCCGGCCACTGCGATGTCCCCGCCGAGGTTGACCAGGACGCCGCAGCCGAGTTCGGCGGCGATGCGTTCGGCGCCCCGGTCGGCGGCCCACGCCTTCGCGGTGGCGCCCAGGTCGAGCCGCACCCCGGCCGGGAATGACAGCAACCGGGTCCGCTCATCGAGCCGCACCTCCCTCCAGCCGGGCACCCGGCGCACGGTCAGCCGCACCGCCGGGCCGTCCCGCTGCACCAGGGCGAAGTCCCGGTCATAACCTGCGGTGCTCATCGCGCCGCCCACCGTGGGATCCACATCCCCATCGGTGGCCCTGGCCGCTCGCAGAGCGACACCGACCGCCTCGGCCAGGAGTGGGCTGACCTTCACCGGCCCGGTCCGGCCGCGCCACTGCGGCACCCGGTCCAGGGCGACGATCTCGGAGTCGGCGCGGAACCTGCTGCACGCCGCGTCCAGGGCGGCGAGGTCCGCGTGCAGCATGCGGCGCGCGGGCTCGAGCGCAGCTGGTTCGGTCACGATCAGGTGGACGCTGGTGCCGATCGCCCGCCAGCTGGCGGAGGTTTCGCTCAGGGCCGGCACCGGCGGTCACCGTCGCGGTCATCAGGATCCGCCGGACGTGGTCTGGCCGCTCGATCCCGGCGCCGAAGAGATGCCCGAACCGCCGGACAGCCCGGAGCTGCCCGAGGACCCGGAGCTGGACGAGCCAGTGCTGCCGGACGACCCGGTGCTGCCGGACGTCCCGGTGCTGCCCGAGGCCGAGCTGGTCCCCGACGAGCCGCTGGAACTGCCCGCCGAGCTGCCCGTCCCGGTGCCGCTGGCCGCCGTCCCGCTCGCCTGGTGCGTCCCGCCCGGCAGGGTAAAGACGATCACGCCCGCGCCAACCAGGCCCGCGGCGCCAACGGTCGCGGTCGCTGCCCGCAGCCTCGCTTGCCCGCGCCGCCGGGCCGCCGCCGCTGACCGTGGGTTCGGCTCTGAGTTCATCGGCTTCCCTCCGTGACTGTGATCTCAGTCTCGGCGCCTGGTGTGGGGAAGCCCTGTAAAGAAGCTCTGTCAATCCTCTGAGGCAGGCAGACTTCCGGCGGTGGTGAGCAGCAGGCTGAGCTTGGATTTGGCGGGGGAGGGCTCGGGCCCCGGCGGCGAGCAGCAACTCGCGCGTCGCGCGGAGCAGGTCCGCGGTGCCGTGATCCAGCTCGACCTCCACCTCACGCCAGGCGGTTGCTTCCCGCCAGGACTCCCCGGTACCTGCCGCGTCCGGTCCCGGGCCGGACGGGCCAGGCAGCGACCCGGTCACCTCGTCGTCGGCCACCTCGGCGAGGACCTGGCCGGCGCCGTCCATGAGGTGACGCACGGTGCGGGCCGTCTGCAGCCGCGCGATCGGGCGCAGCGGCAGGTCCCCGGTCACGTCCGGACACCAGGCCGGCGAGCTCGGCGGGCACGGTGTCCGTGCCGGATTCGAGCGGCGCGTGCACCTCGCGGCGTTCCGCACCGGCCGGGAGCTTGAGATGCCACCCGGCATCCGTGCCGCCGGTGCGCCGCCGCAGCGTGATGTGCGCCGAGACCAGGCGGAAGCCGGGCGTGTCGAAGTAGATCGCGGTCAGGTGGTAGGTGTGCGGGCTGGTGACGGCCGCCACGGCGGGCGCTCCGCTCAGGTCGGGCATGACGAACTCGGCGCCGACCGAGTACTTGCGTTCGATCTCGATCTGCTCGCTGGTTCCGCCACTCATGATCTGAGCCTACGGCCCGGGCGCGCCTTCGGTCTGCCCTGCGGGCCCCGCCTGTCGCGGCGAGCCCACTGCTTTTGGCCAGGGCGTTACTGCACGCTCACGGTGATCGTCGGGTACCCCGAGGCTCCGTTCGGCTCTGGTGGTGCCTGACCGGCGGTCTGGGTGTAGCCGGTGGCATCGGTGGCACGGGCCTCGATGACGTGATCGCCGCGCGTCGCGTCCCAGTCAAGGAACCACTGCCGCCAGGTGTCGATGCCCGGCACCGCCGCCAGCCTGGCGTGCTGCCACGGGCCGTGGTCGACCCGCACCTCGACCGCGTCGATGCCCTTGTGCTGCGCCCACGCGACGCCCGCGATCTGCGTAGGCCCCTGCCTCAGGTTCGTGTTGGACAGGCTCGGCACATCGATACGCGACTCGGTCTTGATCGGGGCCTGCTGGGACCAGCCGCGCTGGGCCCAGTAGGCGGTCTCACCGGCCCACGTCGTCACCTTGATGTCGGTGATCCACTTGCAGGCGGACACGTAGCCGTACAGGCCGGGCACCACGAGCCTGGCCGGGAACCCGTGGGCGACCGGCAGCGCCGTGCCATTCATCGCCACCGCGAGCAGCGCGTCCCGCCCGTCCATGACCGTCTGCACCGGGGTGCCAGAGGTGAACCCGTCAACCGAGGTGCACAGCAACTGTTCGGCCCCGGCCTGGATGCCGGCCGCGCGCAGCAGCGGTGCCAGCTTGGCGCCCAGCCACTTCGCGTTGCCGATGTAAGGACCGCCAACGGGGTTCGACACGCAGCACAGCGTGATCCAGTCCTCGACGAGCGGAAGGTGGAGCAGGTCGTCGAAGCTGAACGTCATCTCCTTCGCGACCATGCCGTGGATCCGCAGCTGCCAGCTACTGGGCGCGACCTGCGGCAGGAGCAGCGCGGTGTCCACGCGGTAGAAGGCGTTGTTGGGCGTCACGAACGGGCTGATCCCCGGGAACGTGCAGGTTGACACCGGCGGGCAGCGGCGGCGCCAGGGCCCGCGGGGCAGGCAGCCGCAGCGTGGCCCGGGCCCGGGAGACGCTGGTGCGCTCGGCGAGGCCGCGGCCTACCAGCGCGCTCGCGCCGGCCACCGCGACCGCGGTCGTGCTGGTGACCAGGAACTGCCGCCGGGCCGGCGTAGCGGTCACCGGCACGGGGCGCCGCGGCGGAACCCAGGACGCGCCGGGATCCGGGGGCTCGGTGCCGGTGTCAGGGCTGGTGGGCAGCTCGGGCGCACCGGTGCCCTGGCCAAGCCAGCCCAGGTCATCCGCGGCAGAATCCAGTGCGGGGCGGCGCACGGAAACCTCGGCCTGGGCCGCCCGGACAAGCAGGACCATGGTCAGCACGCCCGCGGCGCCGCCGACCAGGACCGGCACCGCGTAGCTGAGGCCAGCGGTGGGCCGGGTCAGCGCGGCGATCAGCCCGACGGCGGTGAAGACGCCCAGGCCGGCCAGGCCGTAGGCAAGGCGCCGCATCGCAGCCACGCCGATTGCCGCGGCGAACACCAGGAGCAGGACCAGGATGCCCGCGACGAGCACGGTCTTGTCGTTGGAGCCGAACTCAGAGATCGCGAAATTCTTCACTGGCGGCGGCGTCAGGTCGATCGCCGCGTCGCCGACCGCTACCACCGGTGATGCCTGCGGGGTGGTGATCCCCGCCACGAGCTGGCCCACGCCCAGCGCGACGAGGGCGGTGATCAGGCCGGTGATCAGGCCACGCCGGGTAGAGGGCCGGGCGGGCGGTAGCGTCTTCGGGTCGGTAGACGATGTCACATCATGTATTCGTAGTACATGCCGAGGAGGATTGGCGACTTCACAACAGCCGACGGCAAACCGAAACGGCTCCAGCCACGAATCACCTTTGTGAGGGTAAGGGCGCGACGATGACCGCAGAGCTGCCGGGCCAGCGCCCGCGGGCCACCGAGGGCAGCGACCTGGCGGGCCTGCTCGCCAAGGTCGCCCGCGGCGACGAGGCTGCCTACGCCGCGGTCTATGACCAGATCGGGGCGCTGGTGTTTGGCCTGGCCCGCCGGATCGTCAAGGACCCGGCGCAGTCGGAGGAGGTGACGCAGGAGGTGCTGCTCGACGTGTGGCGCTCGGCGTCCCGGTTCGACCCGGTCCAGGGCAGCGCCCGCAGCTGGCTGATGACCATGGCCCACCGGCGGGCAGTTGACCGGGTCAGGTCGGCACAGGCTTCAGCAGAACGGGAGGTGCGCGCCACCCTGGCCGCCACGGACTATGACGTCGTCGTGGAAGAGGTAGAAGCACGCCTGGATGCGCAGCGGGTCCGCCGCTGCCTGGACTCGCTCACCGAGTTGCAGCGTGAGTCGGTCACCCTGGCCTACTACGGCGGATACACCTACCGCGAGGTGGCGGGCCTGCTGGGCGTAGCGGTCGGGACGGTGAAGACCCGGATGAGGGACGGGCTCATCCGGATGCGGGACTGTCTGGGGGCCGGGCAGTGAGGCTGCGGCGGCCCGACCCGCACACGCTGGCCGGCGCGTACGCACTGGACGCCCTCAGCGAAACCGACCGTGCCGCGTTCGAGCGGCACCTCGGCGCCTGCGACTCCTGCCGCCACGAGGCGAGCAGCCTTCGTGAGGCAGCGGGCCACCTGGCCGAGGCCACCGCCGTCGTGCCCCCGCCGCGGCTGCGCGAGCAGGTTCTGGCCGAGGCGGCGAGGACCCGGCAGCAGCCGCCGCCGGTCACCGAGGCGCAGAACGCGCCACGGTCCTGGCTCGGCTTCACCCGGCCTACCGCGCCCCGGCTGTCGGTCGCGATCGCCGGGGTGTGCATGCTGATAGCGCTGGGCCTGGGTGCGCTCACGCTCACCACCCAGCACCGGCTCCGGGTCGAGGAGGCGCACAACGGCCAGATCGCGGCCGTGATGAACGCACCGGACGCGGACATCATGACCGTCCGGGCCCGGACCCATGGGAGCGCCACCGTGGTGATGTCGCACGCGGCCCATGCGCTCGTGCTGACGACCGTGCGGCTCCCGGCGCTGCCGACGACCGAGTGTTACCAGGTGTGGCTCATGGGCCCGCACCGGGACCGGTCGGCTGGGGTGCTGCCCACCGCGCACCAGGGCATGACCGCGCCGATGGTCGTGTCCGGGCTGGCGAACGGTGACCGGCTGGGCCTCACCGTGGAGGCGGCCGGCGGAGCCAAGCACCCGGACTCCCCGCCCGTCCTCATGCTCGATCTCCCTACGTCTTGATGCCTGGCCTGCCTACGACGTAACCCAGCGCTGCCGCCGGTGCACTAACGTGAACAATCGTGAAAGCATCCCCGCAGGCGCAGTTGAAACTCCTCGAACTGGCCGATCTGGACGCGGAACTGAGCCGCCTGGACCACCGCCGCCGCACACTCCCGGAGAGCCAGGAGTACGAGCGGGCGCAGGCGCGGGACGCTGAGCTGCGCGCTGAACTCGCCACGCTCGAGGCGCAGCAAAGCGACCTGGCCCGCGACCAGGCCAAGGCGGAGCGCGACGTGGAGCAGGTGAGGTCCCGGATCGAGCGGGATCGCGCCCGGCTGGACGCCGGGCTGGTCTCCTCGCCCAAGGAACTCGAAAACCTCCAGTCGGAGATCACCTCGCTGGTACACCGGCAGTCCGACCTGGAGGAAGTCGAGCTCGAGGTGATGGAGCGCCTGGAGGAGGTCAGCCGCCGCAGCACCTCGGTCGCCGAGGAACAGACCACGCTCGCCGGCCAGCTCGAAGAGACCGGGGCCCGCCGCGACTCGGCGCTGGCCGAGATCACCGAGCAGAGCGGGAAGGCCAGCGACCGCCGCGCCGGGATCGCCGCCGAGATTCCCGGCGAGCTGCTCGCCCTCTACGACCGGCTCCGCGCCCAGCACACGGTCGGTGCCGCCGCCTTGAACCGTGGCCGCTGCGAAGGCTGCCACCTGTCCCTGAACACCGTCGACCTGAGCCGCATCCGCGCGGCGCCGCCCGACGAGGTGCTCAGATGTGAGGAATGCCGCCGCATCCTGGTGCGCACCGAGCTGAGTTCGTGACCCGCCTCGTCGTCGAGGCGGACGGCGGTTCCCGGGGCAACCCCGGCCTGGCCGGGTACGGGGCAGTGGTGCGAAACGCCCGCACCGGCGAGGTGCTCGCCGAGATAAGCGAGGCCATCGGCCACGCCACCAACAACGTGGCCGAGTACGGCGGCCTGGTAGCTGGCCTGCGCGCCGCCGCCAAGCTCGCTCCCGGCGCCGATACCGAGGTCCGGATGGACTCCAGGCTGGTCGTGCAGCAGATGTCGGGCCTGTGGAAGATCAAGCACCCCGAGTTGCGCGCGCTCGCCGAGCAGGCCAGCCAGGCGGCGCGCGCGCTCGGCCGGGTCACCTACACGTGGGTGCCGCGGGAGCGCAACACCCATGCCGACCGGCTCGCCAACCGGGCCATGGACGCGCTGGCCCGGCGCAGGATCGGCACCGGGGACCGGCCGCGGCACACCGCCCAGCGGGACGGCTAGCCCGCGCCGCACCGCCCGCCGGGACGGCTTATCCTGCGCCGTACCGCCCGGCGGAGCCGGCTGAGCCCGCGCGGCGCCGGTATTGTTGGAGCCACGGCGGGCGAGCCGGCCGGGCGGCCGCGCCTGGTCATGACTGTCATGGCTGGGTGAGGAAGGTCCGGGCTCCGCAGGGCAGGGTGGTCGGTAACGCCGACCCGGGGTGACCCGCGGGACAGTGCCACAGAGAACAGACCGCCCCGCCCGGGTTTCGGCCCGGACAGGGTAAGGGTGAAACGGTGGTGTAAGAGACCACCAGCGCCCGGAGCGATCCGGGCGGCTCGGTAAACCCCACCCGGAGCAAGGTCACAAGGGTCCCGCGTTCTTCGGGGCGCGGGGCCTGCGCGAGCGATTGAGGGTGGCCCGCCCGATGCTCGCGGGTAGACCGCACGAGGCTGCCGGCAACGGCAGTCCTAGATGGATGGCCGCCGGCCCGCTGAACGCGGGTGCACAGAACCCGGCCTACAGGCCGACTCGCCCGCCGCTCACGTCTCGTGCAATCGCTTCGGGCTTCTGGTAGCGGTAGACATGCGCTGTGGACCATGAACCCGTCCGCGTCCGGCGATACCGGCCGGACGACCTCGATGGCTTGTACCGGATCTGCCTGCAAACAGCCAACGATGGCGAGGATGCTACCGCCCTGTTCCGCGACCCCAAGCTGCCCGGGCATGTGTACGCGGCGCCCTACGCGCTGTTCGAGCCATCGCTTGCCTTTGTGGCCGAGGATGCGGCGGGCGTCGGCGGGTACATCGTCGCGGCGCTCGACAGCGACACCTTCGAGCAGCGCCTGGAGCAGGAGTGGTGGCCTGCACTGCGTGCTCGGTACCCAGAGCCATCACAGGACCCAGGTGAGGCGATATCGCAACTGGAGCGGCGTCCGCTCCATGACATCCATCATTCTTTCCGCGCCCCTCGGGAGGTGGTCGAGCGGTTCCCGTCACACCTGCACATCAACCTGCTGCCGCGACTGCAGGGGCACGGGATCGGGCGGCAGCTGATGACGACGCTGATTTCGGGTCTTCGTGAACGGGATTCCCCCGGAGTGCACTTCCTGGTCGGGGTCAACAACCAGCGAGCTGTCAGCTTCTACCGCCACATAGGCTTCACCGAGCTGCCAGCTACCAACATGCACATCTTCAGCATGGATCTCAAAGCGCCGATCGAGTAAACATCCAGAGAGACTCAAGCTGGCCCACCTGATGGCGTGCTGTTCCTTCTCTGTTCCGGCTGAGGCTGAGCAACGCCGCCAAACGACACCAACCATCAAACGGTGAATTCCCAGGTCAGCGGGCATAACCCGAAGCACTTGGACTACCGCCGGAAGTTCGAGCTCTACTTCGACGTCTGAGGGATACCAGCCGTTCGGGCAGCATCAACCCAAGTGCTGTTTGGTTATCCGGCCAGGGGCACGGCGAAGTCTTCTGCCCGCCATTTGCGGTATATGGGCCGCAGTGCCCGGATCAGATCGGGTGGTGGCACGGCCACCACCGGGCACCGTGCATGTGCAAGGCAGTAGCGGGTGACGGTGCCGTGGGCCGCGCAGCCCAGCCGGGTCCGTCCCCCGTAACCGACTATCAGCAAGTCATCTCGCCGGCCGGCCAGCTCGACCAGCGTCGGCCCAGGCGGCCCCCGGACCACCATGTGGCGGATCGCCACGCCGTCTGGCATGCCCCCGAATGCCTGGGAAAAGGCGTCTTGCATGCGCTGCCGGGCCGCGTGCTCCCACAGCCGCAGGAGGATGGGGCACGGGGCCCGCAGATAGGCGAGTTCCCCGCCCACGGGAGCCCAGGTGAGCACTGCTAGTACCGGCACTCCAGTGGAGCGGCCTTCCACCACGGCCGCCCGCAGCGCCCCCAGGCTGCGTATGGAGCCGCTCACTCCGGCGATGATCCGCCGACTGCCCGCCGCCATTACTGAGTCCTCTCGCCCGCCTCCTCTGTGTGCTTTGCCCTCCATCCAACTCCGGGAGGTTCGCCCAGGCAACGGGTGTTCACCGGGTTCCATCGGTCCATCAACGATGGGCACCAGGTCGTCGCGGTCGTGTTCGTCTCTGCTGCGTCAGAGCCGAGAAGGCGACGAAAGACAACCATCGACGATCATGAGTTCGTTGCCAGGTCAGGAGCCTGATTGCGAACATGGGTCCTGTTCGCAGATAGTCACGCCCGACGACTTCACGATCTACGAGGGCAGGGGGTGCACTCCTGTGCGACCCGGGAGCACATCGGGGGCACGTCAGCCGGGGCGAACATCGAGTGCGCCGCGGGGCAGCCAGGGGCACTGGGCGGTCGCCTGCCGGGAGCCGGGTGCCGGTCGGTATGGTAGTCGCCGCCGCATGAGCGGGGGACGTGAAAGGGCCCGGGGCGGGCGATCCTCGCCCTGCCCCGGGCCTGGGGAAGGCCCTTGTGCGCTACCCGGGGACGCCCGGATTATCCACAGTCAGCGCGGCCCGCGGCTGAGAGTTCGGTGGAACAGCCGGGCTCCACCGCGGAGCCTGCGCCCGGTGCCTGGGTACGCGTTGGTGTGGGTACGCGCCCTACAGCTTCCTGGCCTGCACCGCAACAGCCGTCAGAGGCTGACGGGGGCACATTCGGGGAACACGCGCAACGCGAACGCCTTGTCCAGGGCGTCACGGGCACGGCCGCTGGTCAGCGCAGGACCAGAAGGTCAAGCCAGTTGGTTCTGATCTGCGTGCGAGCAGTGTGCCCGGCGTGCTGCACGGCGCGGCGGAGGCGTTCCTTGCCGCGCAGGAACTCCTCCTCGGTGAGGCCGCGCATGTTGGTGTCGGCGCGGCGGAAGTTGTCTGCTCGGTCGAGAAACTCGGCCAGGCTGATCAGCGTCTCGGGGACCTGCTCAAGCGCATCGCGGCGGAATCCCGCGGTGGCGAACGCCTGGCATGCCTGCTCGAGGGAGGGAAAGGTATTGACCGTCCGGACGGTCTCGGGAAAGAACTCCCAGGGAAAGGTGTGCGCCGGGTCGACTCTGCCCGAAAATCCCCCGCGGATCAGCACGGGGGCGCCAGGGCGCAGGACGCGACGGATCTCGCCCGCGGCGGCGTCGAGGTCGGGGATGTGGTGGATGACAAGCGACAGCCAAGCGCCGTCCGCCGAATGGTCTGGCAGCGGGAGGGCGCCGGCATCTCCCTCCAGTACCCGGATGCCCGGGCGGCGCGGGATCTGGGCCCGCATCGCCGCCGACGGCTCGACCGCGAGGATAGCGAGGCCGAACCAGTCGCTGAACGCGGCGGCGAACGCGCCGGTCCCCGCCCCGATGTCCACCACCGTCATGCCCGGCGACGGCCTGAGATGCCGCCGGACTGCCTCGCGCCACGCCCCGAGCCCCTCTCGCGGGACCTCGCGGACCGCCCTGTACGCCGCCGCGGTCTGATCGTCGTAGCTGATCCTGGCCATCCGGTGCCTCCGTAGTGTGCCCTTCTAAGGTTCGGGTGGGCGTGCCTGGGCTGGCCGGCTTCCCGGACAGGTGCCAGTCAACGCCGGGGCCGCGGCGACTGGCTGCCGATTCCCCGGCCGCCTGACTAGGCGGGCGGCGCCGTCGCCTTGACGCAGCGGAGTGTGATTCGCCTTTCGTTCGCGTAGTCGCCGAAGTCCTCCGTTGTGGGGTTGTCGCGCAGCAGGCCGCCCCAGTCCGAAAGCCGCTCGACCCGATAGTCGTATGCCTCCAGCATGGTCTGGATCGCTGCCAGGTTCGGGCGGCCGACGAGGACTGATGCGCCGTTGGTGTAGGTGTCGGCCGCAGCGCTGCCCTGCTGGTCGGCACGCTCGGTGATGAGGTTTACGTTCGGCACGGGCCCCATCATGTACGGACTGAACGAGTCGATGATCAGATACTGGGCCCTGGTCCGGCGGATTCCGTGCAGCAACTCGCTGTAGCGCAGTGTGTGATACAGGAACCCGAGGCACAACACGACGTCCGCGCCGCAATCCTGCGTGTTGAGCATCTCGTGCACGTCGCCGGTGACGAAGCGGACGCGGTCCGCTCCGTAGCCATACTCGCCCAGGTTCTCCGTCGCGGCCCTCACCAGCTCCGGCCGCGCTTCGATGCCGACCACCGACCGTGCTCCGTTCGCGAGCGCCGCGAGCGACCAGCGCCCATCGTGACTGCCGAGATCGAGTACCGAGGCGCCCGCAAAGATGTCCCGGTTCTCACCGAATATTGCTTCATAGCGCAGGTTCAGCCGCACCGTGGCCGTACCGGCGCTGCTCGACCGGTAGAACCGCGGGAATTGTTCAAAGAACCACGAGGCCGTACGGGGCCCTGGTGTCACATCTGTGCGAATGAGCGCGCCCACGTCCTGGGGCGGGGCAGCTTGCGGTTGGTGCCTTTTCGGAGGGCGCTCAATGCGCCACGCAACTCTGCGCAACGCCCTTGCCGCCTGCTGCTTCAACGGCATCCCGCCATGGTAGGCGAGCGCTGGGCGGCCGAGTACCCCCAAGCAGCTCTTCAGGCGTTGGCATAGGAGAGGGTGACCGCGCCGTTGCGGCGTTCGGTGACGGAGACCAGGTGCAGGTTCGTGCGCTTGCCGGGGCGCAGCAGCGTGGTCCCGCTGCCCACCATGACCGGGTTGATGACGAAGTTCAGCTTGTCGACGAGGCCGTGCTCGAGCAGCGTCTGGGCGAGCTGGCCGTAGCCGTAGATCATCAGGTGCCTGTCTCCCTGCTCCTTGAGCTCCCGCACGGCGGCGACGGGATCACCGGGGATGATCGTCGTGTTGTTCCAGTCCGCCGCCGTCAAGGTGGACGAGAAGACGTACTTGCGCATCTCGTTGATCCGCTCCAGGTAAGGCCCTGACGCGGACGAAAAGGCGGGGGCGAGGTACTCGTAGGTGTTCCTGCCCATCAGCATCGCGTCGCTGTCGAGCAGCACCGCGAGCGACTCTTTCGCGGCCTGTTCGTCGAAAAGATCCCCGACCCACGACTGCGGGTCGCCGTGGATGCCGTCGAGTGAGACCAGACTGCTCACGATCAGGTTGCGCATATCGCCTCCTATGGCTGCCGGGCTGGTTCCCGGTCTTTCGTCGACATGTAGATCCGCCCGGCCGCCCAAAGGAATCGCGGCTACGCGGGCAGTCCACGTGGCCGCACACAGGTCACTGCACAACATCTGGGTGGTTTGCCCGATCGTGTAGAGCGTGACCGAAGTGCTGCGTGCCGATGGGCGACCTGGGATCTGGGTTGCTGCGCTGGTGGGTGGCTCCCAGGATCGCTGGATGACTATCACCTACGACTGGCGCGGTGATTTCGAGAACGCGGCCTTGAATGCCCCGCACGCGGGGGGTTTCGGTGGCCGCGATGCTGCGATTGACTGGCGTGCCCGGGTGGGGCGGCACAGCCTGGGCTGGGTGTGCGCCCGGCGGGGCGGCGAGCTTGTGGGGTTCGTCAACGTGGCGTGGGACGGCGGGGCGCATGCCTTCATCCTCGATACCGTCGTTGCCGATTTCGAAGACCACCTGGCCGGTTTCTACTTCCATGCCTGCGGTTTCGCCCCGACCAGCGCTGGACTCACCGCCTTGTCTCACCGCCGGTTCCCGGCCGCCGGACCGGGTGTCCTGGCGTAGTTCGCGGACGGCGGCGTGGCGGTCGCGGACGTGGTGGAGCATGTGCGCGACACGATGAGTTCCGGAGTTCCGGCACGTCAGTCCTGCTGGAATCCCACCGAACGGGGCAGAGAGCAGGAACGGACAGGATCGCGGCAAGGGAGAACAGATGAGCACGGTGGTGATGCACAACGTGGTGTCCGTGGATGGCTACATCGCCGACGGGGCCGATAACGTCGGCCCGCTGTTCGACTGGTACTCCAACGGCGACACCGAGCTGACCGAAGGGAGCGGGTTCAAGGTCTCGCGGACCTCGGCCGAGTATGTCCGGCCGATGTGGGACAGCATCGGCTCGATGGTGATCGGGCGGCATCTGTTCGACCTGACGAACGGCTGGGAGGGCACGCCGCCAGCGGGCGAGCACGTGGTCGTGGTGTCGTACCGGTCCAGGCCTGACGGATGGCACCCGGAGGCGTCGTACCACTTCACCAGCGACGTGGCTCAGGCGGTCGCGAAGGCGAAGGAACTGGCCGGTGAGCGCATCGTTGCGGTAGCGGCAGGCGACGTCGGTGGGCAGGCCTTCGCCCTGGGCCTGGTCGATGAGGTAGCGATGGATGTCGTGCCGGTGGTGTTCGGGTCCGGCAAGCGGTACTTCGGCCCGGTGGACGGCCAGCACCTGCTGGAG
The DNA here is from genome assembly GCA_963813395.1 of uncultured Actinomycetes bacterium. Taxonomy (GTDB): domain Bacteria; phylum Actinomycetota; class Actinomycetes; order Streptosporangiales; family Streptosporangiaceae; genus DASXKD01. Next base: position 746,356 of record CAWEYV010000022.1, on the reverse strand, counting down.
GATCCCGACGTGGTGATCCGCGGCGACCGGGTGCTGCACCTGCGCTACCGGGTTCGCCGCTGACGGCCACTGCCCGCAGTGCGGGCACCGCCGCGGCGCCGCGCGACCGAGGTGTCCGAACGCCGGCTGGATCGCCATGTCGGGGCGCCCCGTCGGCGCAGTGGATGGCTCTGGCCGACGGGGCGCGCCTGTGGCTCCTCCCGTCCCGCTACGCCACGCCAAACGGGAGGAGCCTCGCAACTATCAGCGGTGAACCTGACGACCCGCTGAATAGCTACCGCGGGCAACCTGGATATTTGACGCGTGTGCCAGAAGTACCTGCTCGATGATTGCGGGCTCATCGCACGAACCCAGGTCGGGGGGCAGGAAGGTAGCGCGAGACATGTCGCGCCCATCGGCCTCCGAGGCATGAGCAGGTGCCGTCACGCCGACCAGCCGACTGATCTCGAGGGCGTCAGCGCCAGAATTCGGTGAGCTGCCCGGCAAGGGCTCTGCCTTGGTCGTAACCGGCTCGAGCGGCGGGCGGACGCGTCGACAGATCCATCAGATTGCTGCCGAATGCGTAGCGGGAGTCGCTGTCCGGGAGGACGGTTTCGACTCTGCTGCCGCGGGCGCGTAGTTCGTCGACCTGCGCTGCAAGATGCATGCCCCAGTCCAGCGGCGCCCGTGTTCTGCCGCCAAGTGGTGACAGCACCAGCACCCGCCCGTATCCGGCTGCCAGATCGGCATTCTCGCTGGATCGTCGGTAGCCGCCGTCGATGTATCGGCTGTCGCCGATACCGTAGGGCGGGACACCGAAGCCGTTGGCAGTGCTGGCGGCGACGGCGTCCACCAGGTCGACTCCGCTGTGGCGGTCGAACACGACCGGTTCACCGGTATGGGCATCGACCGCCGTGATGAGCACCGTTCGTTCCGGCCAGCGCTGACTGGGCAGCCGGGCGGCGACCGTAGCGCGCCACCGCGTTTGCCCGGAGCCGTCCGACGCGGCATCCATCTCGAGCGCCGCCGCACCCAGTCTGCGGCGCATGTCGGCCGCATCCTCAGCGGCGGCGATGATCTCGCTCGTCCTCCGCATATGGTCGGCCACCGGCCCAATGGGAACGCGTCCACCGTCGGATCCGACCGGACCAGTCCGTTGCTGGGGCGCAGCGGAAAGGATGTCGGCAAGCAGTTGGGCCGGGCTCGCGCTAGTTATCTGGGCAGCGGCCGTCGATCCGGCCGACGTCCCGATGATCAGATCGGCCTCGGTCACATCCAACCCGGCATCAAACAGGCCGGCGATGACGCCGATCAACCACGCATTGCCTGCCGATCCGCCACCACCGAGGACCAGCGCTCGCTCACCCGCGGTGCGCACCCGCCTTGTGGCGTCGGCCTGCAGCTGATCCTGGTCGGACCTCGGCCGGTCGGAGGCCGTCGTCGAGGTGAAGTGCGGAGTTGAAAAAGGTGTTGTGTTCATGGGAGTCGCCTTTCGCGAGTTGCCTGGCGGGCGCTCCCGGTGACGACTACCTCAGTCGCCCGATCGTGGACTGCAGCGGAGCACCCACTGCGGATACTTGCGTTCATGGGACTCACCTCCTGCCGATGGATCACGATCGCAAAGACGTTAGCACGCCGGCGACGCGTTACGCAGCAGGCATCATGCCGGTCGTCGCTGTCGAACGCGCTGCCGGCCGCTACGCCCTCATCTGTGATGGGCCTGATTGCGGAGCCTAGCTGGCCGGGACAAGCATCACGGGGGCAGTCATGCGTCCACCGTGCCCCCGCCGCTAGGAGTATCTCGTTCGCGAACCGCAGTGACAATGCCTCGGATGGCTTCAATCAGACAGGCGCCGGCAATTCCCAGAAGAATAGCGTACACAAAAAGAGCATTCGCAGTCGAGTCGACCGCCAGTTGGTCGGTGAGGGCGAAGAACACCGAAAGGTCGTCGTGACCGGCCCACTTAAGCTTATTCAAGCGTGCCGCATTAGGCGTCAATGCGGGGGTCGACTGAGATACGGAGTCAGATGCGGCGAGGCGTCCACTGCTAACGTATACAGTGAAGTTTACCCGCCGAAAGGTTGGCACTCTTCCTAGTTTCTCCAGGATCATGAGCTGGGTACTTGGATCCAAGGCTCCATAGTGACCCTCTCCATACTCCGGAAATGACTCTGCGGCCCGGTCACTTGTATATATGACGAACCTACTGCCAGTAGCGCCGGAGAACATCATACTAGAGCGAGGGCCAGCGGCCCCCCAGAAAAGCTGAGCATGTTTGTAGGGGTGTTCGGCCGATTGAGGAACTGTGCGATAATGAACACCTGATGTTGAACTGGTTGGTGGCATCTCAAGTCGCGCGTCGTCAGTAAGTAGAAGCGCCCAGCGCAGCATCTGGGCGGAAGAGTTGGTTACCTTGAATATTTCGTCGCTAGGAACTGCCGTTACATTCAGAGAAAGAGCTTGATCTGCGGAGCCCGTACTGAACAACAAAGCCGAGCCATTAACATCCGGATACGAAAACGATCTAGTAAAGAAACGCAGCCCAGGGACGGACACCGCTCCGAGCAGCAACGCGACCAAACCTATTGCAATTGGCTCATAAAAAGCAGATCGCCCCACCCAGGTTGATGCAACAGCCAATGCAATCCCAAGCGCGCACAATCCTATAGCCGCTAGTTCGATCTCAGTTCCTGGTTGGCCACCAGAATAAAAGGCTCCACGCCACGTATAAAGCACCAGCAGGCAAAGCTGCAGGATTGCTAGACACAAAACGAGCGGAGCATGGCTGTGATTGCCGACAACGTTTTTGCGTAGCAAGAAGGCGGAGATGACGAATGCAGCAAGCAACAATACACCTGGCATAAAGGGATGGGGGACGTACACGGCTGCCAGGTCAGAGTGGGGCTCAAGAGACGCGGCCAAAAGAGCCGCTCCGGACAACGCGACTGACGCAATGATCCAGATGTAAGGACGAGAAGGAACCACATTGAAGCGACGATGGAACGCGCTGCGCCGATCGTCATGTGCAGCAGGAGGTGCTACCTTCTTTTCCTGCGAAGACACGGTGGCCGACTGATCATGCCGGGCGGACTTGTCACCCCTGGCAGCCCTGTCATGATTGGCCGCAGCTGGTGAGCGCCTCCGCCGCATTCGAAAGAGCGTAAGAAGAAGAGCTATTCCCGCAAAAACTGCAAATACCTTTTGCCTGAGTCGCATGAGTCTACCCCTTTGCCCCTGACGTCCAGTCATATGTTGATCGCGCCAGGCTCATGCCGTTATATCTTTGCTTATCTGCTATGACTTCACGAAGAGCCTAAATAATCTCATGACGATCTTGCCGATATTACGAGGAGCGCGGCTACAAGTGGCCGGGCGAGCCTACAGTCAAGCAGAACTAACACCGTAAGTTGCGCTATAAGCCCGAATGCCACGTTGCCATGTGGATGAACTCACGGTCCTGATCGCTGAATGATTCGCCGGCCCAAGCCATTCGGCCTCGCCGGCCGGATGGACCGCTTCAGCCGGGACGAGGCTGGGCGCCAGCGAGATCGGATGTTGTCGCCATGTGTCATGGTTCCCCCCCACAAGATGGTAATGAACGAGCATCCGCCTAAGTGCTACTCAAAGTCAAGGCCAGCACCCCGAAACCCGAGGCATTGACAGCGTTCCTGCCTCCGGCTGCGGGCTTAGCGGAGCCGCTCAGCAGATCAGCGGTCAACCAGGAAGAGCGTGACGAAGGGGTCCCCGGTCTAGAAGCGGACTGCGTGGATGACGGCATTCCGGACATACCGCGCGCTTCAAGTGAGGTGCTGGTAACCGCATCGAGGGCAGGCACCGTCGCTTTGGTGGGGGCGGCGAGCACAGCAAGGAGGCCGGGAGTGCCGCGTTCCCATCCACGCCGCATCCGCCACACCGTGCATTGGGCCCCGGCGGTGCCCCCAGTGGAATTAGCCTTGCCCTTATGGTGCGGCAACCCGGTGCCCTGCCGGTGCATTTGCCGGCGGATCAGTCGCGGCTGACCGGCGCGGTCGGGGAGATGCGCGGGGGCGGCGAATGACAAACGACGCGATACGGTCCGCCCGGCTTTGCCTTGTCCCGCTGGCGGTGACCGACGCCGAGGAGATGGTGGGAGTGCTGAGCGCCGAGGCTCTGTACACCTTCACCGGCGGCTCGCCGCCGGGCCTTGATGAGTTGCGCGCCCGTTACGCCGGGCAGGCCGCTGGCCGCTCGCCGGACGGCAGCGAGGAATGGCGCAACTGGATCATCCGCCGCGAGCCCGGCGGGCAGGCGGTGGGGTACGTCCAGGCGACGGTCGTGGACGAGGGGAGGCAGGCGGAGATCGCCTGGGTGGTCGGCGTGGACTGGCAGGGGCAGGGATACGCTGCCGAGGCCGCACAGGCCCTCGTCGGCTGGCTGGGCTCACGCGGCGTCACCACCGTTCAGGCACGCATCCACCCCGGGCACGCGGCTTCCGCCGCGGTGGCCCGGCGGGCCGGCCTGGCACCCACCGGCCATGTCGACGGCGGCGAGCAACTCTGGCAGCGCGACCGGCCCAGCGGCGGGTCAGCGTGACGGCAAGGCCCCCGTCGGGGGTGAAGGCCCGATCGAGGTGAACGTGCCGTCAGGGGTGGATGCGCCGCGTTCCGGCGCGGTGCTGGTTGGCGGTCTGCACGTAGGACTTCACCGCGCGGGCTATCCAGTCCCGCTGGCGCAGGCCGGCGCCCTCCTTGAGGGTGGCTGGCACACCCACGGCAAGGGCGCCCGGGGGAACCACCATGTCCTGACGGACCAGTGCGGCGGCGGCGACCACGGCGCCGGTCTGCACCCTGGCCCGGTTCAGCACCAGGGAGCCCGAACCGATCAGGCAGCCGTCCTCGACCACGCAGCCTTCCAGGTGCGCGCGGTGACCGACCACGCAGTCGGCGCCGATCACGGTCGGCCAGTTGTGCGTGGTGTGCACGATCGTCCCGTCCTGGATCGAGGTCCGCTCGCCGATCGTGATCGTGCCGTGGTCGCCGCGGAGCACGGCAGTGGGCCACACCGACGCACCGGCGGCGAGTTCTACTGCCCCGATCACCACCGCGTCCGGGTGCACGTAGGCCTCGGGATCGATGACGGGCACCATGTCATCGAGCGCGTATACCGGCACGGCATCACTTCCCGAGCTTGTCGGCGACGATCTCCCTGATCACGTTGCGCTGGATCTTACCGGTGGCGGTCTTCGGCAGCCCGTTCATGGTCAGCACCTCGCGGGGGCGCTTGAACGAGGCAAGGCCCTCCCGGCAGAACGCGATGAGCTCGCCCGCGTCCACGGCACCCCCGGTGGCAGGCACCACGCACGCGACGACCTCCTCCAGGCCCGCGGCATCCCGGTGGCCGACCACCGCGCATTCGGACACGCTGGGGTGCTGTAGCAGGCGCCCCTCCACCTCCATGGGGGACACCCAGATGCCACCGGCCTTGATCATGTCGTTGGACCGGCCGAGGCAGGTGTAGAAACCGTCCGCCGACCGGGTGTAGGTGTCGCCGGTGCGCAGCCACTCGCCCTGGAACACCTCGCGGGTGACCGCGGTACGGCACCAGTACCCGGTGGCTATCGAGTCACCCCGGACCAGCAGGTGCCCGGGCTCGCCGTCGGCCACCGGGCCGCCGGCGTCGTCCACCAGCCGGGCCTCGTACCCGGGTACCACGGTTCCCGAGGTTCCCGGGCGCACCTCGCCGGGCCGGTTGGAGATGAAGATGTGCAGCGCCTCGGTGGAGCCGAGCCCGTCGATGATGTCCACGCCGTACCGCTGGGTGAAGCGCCGGTAGATCTCTGCGGGCAGCGCCTCACCGGCCGAGGCCGCCAGCCGCACCGTGCTGAACGCCTCCGCGGGGGCACCGGTGTTCAGCAAGCCGGCGAAGAAGGCCGGGCCCGCGAAGAACAGCGTGGGCTGGTCGCCGGTCAGCCGGGTAACCGCCCTGCCAGGCGTGGCCCGCGCGGGATCGAGGACCGACGTGGCCCCGACCGAGAACGGGAACAGCAGCGAGTTGCCCAGCCCGTAGGCGAAGAACAGCTTCGCCACCGAATAGCACCGGTCCTGCTGGGTGATGCCGAGGACCTGACGGGCGTAGGTCTCACAGACCCTGGCCACGCTGCCGTGGCGGTGCATCGCCGCCTTCGGCCTCCCGGTCGTGCCCGAGGTGTAGAGCCAGAACGCGGGGGAGTCGAACCAGGTGCCGTAGGGGGCGGCCGGCCCGGCCTGCTGGCCCTCCGCGAGCAGGTCGTCCCAGGCCCGGACCGCCACCCCGGCCGGGACGCCCGTCTGGTCCAGGGCTTCCGACTCGGCCTCCTCGGTGAGCACCAGCGTGCGTGCCTCCGGGGCCAGGCCGATCGCGGCGCGGGCGATGTCTGGGCACTCCGGGGTGGCGACAACCGTCCTGGCCCGGCAGTCACGCAGCAGCTCACCCAGTTCCTCGCCCCGGTACATGGTGGACACCGGCACCGGCACGGCGCCCATCCGCAGCAGGGCGCAGAACGTGACCACGGTCTCCGGCCGGTCGGTGGCCACCAGCAGCACCCGTTCCTCCGGGCGGACGCCCGAGGCCTGGAACCCGGCGGCCAGCACCGCGGCCCGCTCCGCAAGCTCGGCGTAGCTGAGCGAGCCCGCTGGCCCGGTCACCGCGAGGTGACCGCCGAAACCGGCATCGACCTGGCGGTCGACCAGATACACGCAGGCGTTGAACGACTCGACGGCCATGCCCGATCCCATCCCGCGCTGAGTTACGACGGACACATCCTCCACAGCGCGCCAGCGCGCCGTCAATTACCTGTGGAACGGTGCCGCGCGGCGTCAGAACCGCACGTACTCGTAGTCCAGCGGCTGGCCGTTGATGCCGCTTCGCGGCGGGGCGAGCCAGGCGGCGATCTTCCCCGGCTCGTACACCGGCCGCATCAGCGACTCCACGTGCGCCTTGTCGGCCGGGGTCGGCAGCCAGGACGGCCGGCCCGCCTCCCACGCGGCCGCGTCCACGATCTGGCCGCCGGGCGTGACGTGGCAGCACGGCGAACATGCCGACTTTCCGGTTGAAGCCCACATGCGGCAGGGCCAGCCGGTACCCGGTGATGCCGTGACCATCCACGATGCGGTTCCACCGGGTCACCCCGGTCTCGCAGTCCCTGATATAGGCGGTGCGCAGGTCGTGGTTCAGCGCGGTGAGCGCGGACAGCTCCACGCCCACGATGCGGCCGCCGCCGGGCTGCTCGACGGTCGTCACCGAGTCGGCGAGCACGTGGTCGTCGCCGCGGCGTTCCTCCTGCCAGCGCCCCTTGAGCCCGCTGCTGAAGTAGTTGGCCACGTTGGTCGAGGTTTCCCCGCCGAACAGGTCCAGGCTGACGCTGTAGTGGAAGTTCAGGTACTTCTGGATGACCGGCAGCGGGATGCCGCCGTGCGGCGCGATCTCGTCGGTGTCGTGCTCCCGCATGAGCTGGGCCGCCCGCTCGACCACCCGGTCGACCCCGGTGGTGCCGACGAACATGTGGTGCGCCTCTTCCTTGAGCATGAACTCACAGGTACGGGACAGCGGGTCGAACGCGCTCTCCTTCAGCGTGCCGAGCTGGTACTTGCCGTCCCGGTCGGTGAAGTAGGTGAACATGAAGAACGACAGCCAGTCCGGGGTTTCCTCGTTGAACGCGCCGAGGATGCGCGGGGAGTCCTCGCTGCCGGAGTTCCGCAGCAGCAGCGCCTCCGCCTCGTCCCGGCCGGCCCGGCCGAAGTAGGCGTGCAGCAGGTACACCATGGCCCACAGGTGCCTGCCTTCCTCGACGTTGACCTGGAACAGGTTGCGCAGGTCATACAGGCTGGGCGCGGTCAGGCCCAGGCGCCGCTGCTGCTCGACCGAGGCGGGCTCGGTGTCGCCCTGCACCACGATCAGCCGCTGCAGGCTGGCCCGGTGCTCCCCGGGGACCTGCTGCCATACCGGCTCGCCCTTGTGCTGGCCGAACGCGATGCGCCGGTCCGGGTTCCGCTCGGCCAGGAAGATGCCCCACCGGTAGTCCGGCACCCGGACCTGGCCGAAGTGCGCCCAGCCCTCGCGGCCTACGTCGATGGCCGTGCGCAGGTAGACGTCCTGGGTCGGCAGCGTCGGCCCCATCTCGCCCCACCATTGCAGGAACCGCGGCTGCCACGACTCGAGCGCCCGCTGCAGCCTGCGGTCCTCGGCCAGGTCGACGTTGTTGGGGATGCGCTCGGTGTAGTCGATAGACATGAGAAACCCTCAGGCTCGGTTCCGGTCGAAGACGCCCGCCCGGCCGGTGCCGTAGCGGCGCAGCGCGCCCTCGGGACCGGACGCGTTCGGCCTGGTGAACACCCAGTTCTGCCAGGCGGTGAGGCGGCCGAAGATCTTCGTCTCGCACGTTTCGGGGCCGGCGAACCGAAGGTTGGCCTCCATCCCGGTCAGCGCGTCCGGGCTGAGCGAGGCCCGTTCCTCGCAGGCGATGCGGATCTCGTCGTCCCAGTCGAGGTCGTCCGGGGCGAAGGTGACCAGGCCGAGATCCAGCGCCTCGCCGGCCTCGATCGGGCGGCCGGTGTACTGCTCCAGCTTGGCCACGTGGCCGGGGTCACCGGGGAAGCGGGATGCCAGCCGGGTCAGCCCGTTGGCCATCGGGAACGCGCCGAAGTTGGCGGCGGACAAGACGATCGCGGCGGGCCGCCCGGGATCCGCGCCGGCGTCCGGGGCCAGATCAGGATCCCACTGGCCGTTCAGCATGAATTGCCTGTCGCAGGCGAGGGCAAGCTCGAGCAACGGGCAGGCGAAGCAGCTGCCCGGCTCGATGAGCGCGAACAGGCTGCGGCTGGTGACGTCGAGGCGCTTGAGCGTGCGCTTGGCGAAGCTCGTGATCTCATCCGCCAGCCAGTCACTGCCGAGCGCGCCGGCCAGCAGCCGCTCGTAACCAAGCACCGCCCCGGCCTCGCCGCTGGTCTTGATCAGCCACGTGCCCAGCCCGGTCTCGTTGGTGCGCAGCCACAGGATGAGGTCGTCGAGTTCCCTGGTGACGGCCAGCGGCCAGAACCCGGCGCCCTGGTCGCGGGCGCCTGCCATGTCGGCCGGGGCGTCCTGCCGCGGGCCGCGGACCGTGATGGTCACCAGGCCAGCGGCCCGGTCCAGGCCGGCGGTCACGTGCGGGTAGGCGATTTCATCGTCTTTGACGGAACGCTCCAGCCGTTCCAGTGTGATCCCCGGGCCGCCGGGGGAGCGGCGCGACCGCTGCGCGGCGGCCTCGGCGTGACGCTGCACCGTGCCGGCGAACTTGCTGGGCGGGGCGATCGCGTCGACCAGCCCCCAGGCCAGGGCGGTCTTGGCCCGCACGCCCTCGCTGCGGGTGGCGACGACGTCGGCGAGATCCTTGCGGACCTTGCGCTTGTCCACCAGCCGGGTCAGCCCGCCGGTCCCGGGCAGGACGGCGAGCAGCGGCACCTCGGGCAGCGACACCGTGGCCGAGCCGTCGTCGATCATGATGATCTCGTCGCAGGCCAGTGCCAGTTCGTACCCACCACCCGCGGCGCTGCCGTTGACCGCCGCCAGATAGGCCTGCCCGGACTCGGCCCCGGCCTCCTCGATGGCGCCGCGGGTCTCGTTGGTGAACTTGCAGAAGTTCACCTTCCACGCGTGGTCGGCCTGGGCCAGCATCCGGATGTTCGCCCCGGCGCAGAACACCTTGTCCAGGCCGCTGGCGATGACGACCGCGCGTACCTCGGGGTGCTCGAAGCGGAGCCGCTGCACCGCGTCGTGCAGTTCGATGTCCACGCCCAGGTCGTAGGAGTTGAGCTTGAGCTCATAGCCGGGACGGACCCCGGCCGCCTCGTCGGTGGCCAGCACGATGCGCGCGACCGGCCCGTCGATCTCCAGCCGGAGGTGACGGTAACGGCTGGGCTCGGTGTCGAAATCAAGGGCGGGCACAGCCTCAGTCTCTACAAACTCATGGCGTCACGTCAATAGTTTGTAGTACGTTAGCCATCCGCCGGTAGACGGCCAGCGCGTTGCCCGCGAGGATCGCGGTGAGGACGTCGTCACCCAGATCGAGGGCGGCCAGGGCGCGGGCGTTGCGGGCGATGCCGGGCACGCCGGGCCAGTCGGTGCCGAAGATGAACTTGCGGGCCAGCCGGCGCAGGTCGAAGCGGGCGTAGTAGTGGGGGAGCCGCTGGGGTGGCAGCCCGGACAGCTCGATCCACACGTTCTCGTGCAGCAGCGCCAGCGACGCCGCCGCGTCGTACCACCAGCCGCGCCCGCCGTGGGCCAGGACCAGGGTGAGGCCGGGGAAATCCCGCAGCACCGGGATGAGCAGGCTGGGGTCGGCCATGTCGTTCGAGGAGCCCGGGAACGAACTCGTGCCGCAGTGCACCACCACCGGCAGGCCCCCGGTGGCGCAGACCTGGTACGCGGGGTAGAGCGCCGGGTCGGCGGGGCTGAACCCGCCGTGCACCGGGTGGACCTTGAGGCCGATGGCGCCCAGCGCGGCCTGGCGGGCCACCTCGTCGGCCACCGGGTAGTGCAGGTGCGGGTTGATGTTGGCGAGGAGGGAGAACCTGGCCGGGTTGTGCCGGGTCAGCGGCAGCATGTCCTCGGCCGGCTGGATGCCGGTCGCCTTGGGGCTGTACTCGCAGATCAGCAGGCTGTGGTCGACCCCTTCGGCTTGCATCATGTCATCGAAGGCCCGCGGGATGATCACGCCGTCGGCCGAGTACGCATCCCGCCAGCCCGGCTGCCCGAACCGCTGCGCCCACTCCTGCCAAGCGGGCTTCACCGTGGCCAGCCGCACCGGGTGCTGATGCGCGTCGATCAGCATCCGCCCGTCCAGCATGTCGGCCTCCCGGCGCCCGTCGGTGACTGCTGGGACCACACCCTAGCCGTGCACAGGCCGGAGCCCGGGTGTGCCATGGGCACACCCGGGCTCCGGTACTGCGTTGGGTCAGGCCTGGGAGGTTTCCATCTCCGCCTCCAGGACCGCCGTCGCCGGCACCTGCTCGCCGGCCAGGTCGGCGCGCGTGACCCGGATCGCGAACACCGCAAGCAGCAGCGCGATCACCGCGATACCGGCGGAGACCAGGAACCCGCGGGAGAAACCGATCGCCAGCGCGTTGTCGTAGATCGTCCGGGGGATCTGGCCGCCGGTGGCGTGCACCGCGTGACCGGCCTTGGCGGCGGCCGCGGCCGCCGCGGTGACCTGGCTGTGGATGCTATTCGACACCACGGTCCAGGCCACGGTGCCGAGCAAGGCCAGGCCGATGGCGCCGCCGACCTGCTGGCCGACGTTGGGCAGGCTGGCGGCCACTCCGGCGTCCCGGTCCGCGACCTTGGACAAGGTGACCAGGGTTATCGGCATGAACAGCATGCCCAGGCCAGCGGCGGTGACCAGCATCGGGCCGAGCAGGCCGCCCGCGTAGGTGCTGTGCTCGGTGATCCGGGACAGCCAGAACATTCCGCCCGCGCCGATCGCCGAGCCGGCGATCAGCAGCGGCTTGGCGCCGATCCGGGTGACCAGCTGGGCGCTGACCCCGGCCATCAGCATGATCATGCCGACCATCGGCAGGTAAGCCACGCCGGTCTTGAGCGCGCTGTAGCCCCACACGTTCTGCACGAACAGGGTCAGGAAGAAGAACATCCCGAACATCGCCGTGCCGACGCAGAGCATGATCAGGTTGGCCGCGGACCGGTCCCGGTTGCGGAGGATCCGCAGCGGCAGCAGCGCGTGCTTGCTGCGCGCCTCGATCAGCACGAACGAGGCGAGCAGCACGACGGACGCGGCGAGCGAGACCACGACCTTCGTGTCACCCCAGTGGCTCACCCCGTTGGGGGTGGTGGCGGCGTTGGACAGGCCGTACACCAGCGCGGCCAGGCCAAGGCTTGCGGTGATCGCGCCGGGCAGGTCGAACCGGCCCGGGTGCCCCTTGGAGTCGGGCAGCGCCCGCGGTGCCATCAGGGCGACGACGATGCCGATCGGCACGTTGACGAAGAACACCCAGCGCCAGGAGGCGTAGGTGGTCAGCAGCCCGCCCGCGAGCAGGCCGACGGCGGCGCCGCCGATGCTCATCGCGGCGTAGACACCCATGGCCCGGTTGCGCCGCGGGCCCTCCGGGAAGGTCGTGGTGATCAGGGACAGCGCGGCGGGCGCGACGATGGCTCCGCCGACGCCCTGCAGCGCCCTGGCGCCCAGCAGCCACGCCTGGCTGCTGGCGAACCCGCCGAGCAGCGAGGCCGCCGAGAACAGGATGATGCCGGCGATGAACACCCGGCGCCGGCCAAGGATGTCGCCGGCCCGGCCGCCGAGCAGCAGAAAACCGCCGAAGGTGAGTGCGTAGGCGTTGACGACCCACTCCAGGCCGGAGCCGGAGAAGCCCAGCGCGTGCTGGATGTGGGGGAGAGCGACGTTCACGATGGTCGCGTCGAGTACCACCATGAGCTGGGCGGTGGCGATAACCACCAGGGCCAGGCCGAGACGGCGCTGGGTGGTTGATGCCCCGCCCACGGTCTCGGGCAGTGCGGTAGACATGCAATCTCCTCGTTGAAGGCGTGCTAAACCAGCGCGTCGGCAGGTGCTGCCGAGCGTGGAAGTCTTGGGATTGAGGGACGAGCGCTACTGGGCTGCGGGTTCGGGGGCCTTGTCACGGCCCTGCCTTGGCGCCGGCTCAGCCGCCAGTGGCGCGGCGGTAGCCAGGAACTCACTCACCTCCTTGGCCGCCCCTTCGGCGTCGTCGAACGGGCAGTCCACCTCGACGGCGGACAGCGGCGGGCTCATCTTGCGCACCAGCGCCAGCAGGCTGGTGCGCTCCTCCAGGCTGAGCGCCTGCCGCCAGGGCGCCCGCGCCAGGATCTCGTCCTCGAGCCGCCGCTTCAGCTCCTTGCCGGCCGGCGTGAGCACGAGCCGCTTCACCCGGCGGTCACCGGGGTCACTTTCCCGGCCGGCCAGCCCACGCTGCTCCAGCATGTCGGCAATGCCGGTGACGAACGAAGGGTCGCAGTGCAGCCGACGGCCCAGGTCCTTCATGGCCAGCGGAGAGTCCAGCAGGTGCAGCGCCTTGATGACGAAGGCGGGGATGCCGGCGTTCTTGGCGAGCGCCTCACCCTCGGCCACCAGCCGGGCGACCAGCCCAGCTACCCCATCGAGAATCTCGAGGTCAAGGAGATCCTCTTCAGTTCGCGTGCCCACCCTGGGCCTCCTGTGCCTGATTCGCTCAACAGTTGAGTAGCTCAAACTTATAAGAGACGGTTGAGTAGGTCAAACTTTTATTAGCTTAAATTTGGCTGAGACGGGCCAGGTACGTGAGCAGGGCCGTGACCAGCTACTTCAGCAGGGCGCGCAGCAGGAGCAGCGTGATCGCGATCAGCGCTACCGAGACGAACCAGCTCTCGTTCCGCGTCTTGCGGAAGTTCGGGATCCGGGTCTTGTGCGTCTTGAGGTCGGACCTGGCCCCGGAGGCGTGCCGGAGATGCCAGCCGATGACCCCACCAAGCACCATGATGACGAGCGCGATAAAGACCGCGGATCCTGTCACGCCCGCGTCACCTCCTGCGCTGCGGCCGTGCGCCGGCCACCGTGGCGCACGCCAGCGGCACCGCCGGGTCAGCGATACCGCCGCGCCGACCATACCGCTACCCGCAGTGAATTGCGCCGCAATTGCGCTGCTTGCTGAGAGGTATTTGCCTTCCTAGGTGCGTATCGCCGTGAAGCTGTCGGTGTGTGGCTCGTCGGCGCTGGAGGACTCTGCCCATATGTTGATGTCGGCCCCGGATGCGTGCCGGGAGATCGCGCTCAGCTCGTCGCGGGTGAACCCCTCATGGCCGGCCGCCTCCAGGTTCTCCTCCAGCTGGGCCACGCTGCTCGCGCCGACCAGTACGGAGGTGACGCGGTCATCGCGCAGCGCCCAGGTCAGCGCCATCTGCGCGAGGGTCTGGCCCCGGGCACGGGCAATCTCATCGAGCGCGCGTACCTGCGCCAGGTTCTGCTCGGTGAGCTGGCCAGCCGACAGGCTGCTGTCGGTGCGCGAGGCGCGCGAGCCGACCGGGACGCCGTTCAGGTACTTCGACGTGAGCAGGCCCTGGGCCAGCGGGGAGAAGGCGATGCAGCCGACGCCCTCCCGGGCCAGGGTGTCCAGGAGGCCGTCCTCGATCCACCGGTTGAGGATCGAGTAGGACGGCTGGTGGATCAGCAGCGGCGTGCCCAGGTCGCGCAGGATGGCGGCCGCCTGCGCGGTGCGCTGCGGCGAGTAGGAGGAGATGCCCGCGTAGAGCGCCCTGCCGGAGGTGACCGCGGTGGCCAGGGCGCCCATGGTCTCCTCCAGCGGCGTGTCCGGGTCCGCCCGGTGGCTGTAGAAGATGTCGACGTAGTCCAGGCCCATCCTGGCCAGGGACTGGTCCAGGCTGGCCAGCAGGTATTTGCGCGACCCCCAGTCGCCGTAGGGGCCCGGCCACATGTCGTAGCCCGCCTTGGTCGAGATGATCATCTCATCGCGGTAGGGCCGCAGATCCTCGCGGAATATGTGGCCGAAGTTCTTCTCGGCCGACCCGTACGGGGGGCCGTAGTTGTTGGCCAGATCAAAGTGGGTCACCCCGAGGTCGAACGCGCGGCGGATAATCGCCCGCTGGGTCTCCAGCGGCTGGTCATCGCCGAAGTTCTGCCACAGGCCGAGCGACACCTCGGGCAGCCTCAGCCCGCTGCGCCCGCACCGGCGGTAGGGGATGCGCGAGTACCGCTCCTGGGCGGCTACATAGGTCATGGATGAAGTCTCCCACCGGCCAAGCCCCGCTTTGCGGGACGGCCGCGGGAACTTTGCCGACTGCTGGCAAGATGATTCGCACAACACAAATGGAAACGGAAGAAGGCACGGATGAACGACGCGATGATGGCGGAAACCATCAGCATCACCGGGCACGGCGGGGACCGTATCGAGGCCTACCTGGCCAGGCCGCTCGGTGACGGCCCGTACGGCGGCGTGGTCGTGATCCATCACATGCCCGGCTATGACGAGGGCAGCAAGGAAATCACCAGGACCTTCGCCGTGCACGGGTACCTGGCGATCTGCCCGAACCTGTACTCCAGGGAGGCACCGGGCGCCAGCCCGGACGATGCCGCCGCGGTGGCGCGGGCGCAGGGCGGCGTGCCCGACGACCGGCTGGTCGGCGACGTCGGCGGGGCCGTGGAGTACCTGCGGGCCATGCCCGCCTCCAACGGCAAGGCGGGCACGATCGGGTACTGCTCCGGCGGCCGCCAGTCGTTCCTCGCGGCCTGCAGCCTCCCGCTCGACGCGGCCGTTGACTGCTACGGGGCGTTCGTCGTCGGCACCCCGCCCGAAGGCATGCCGCTCAAGGTCGGGCCGATCATCCACCTGGCCGAGCACCTGTCCTGCCCGCTGCTCGGCCTGTTCGGCGCCGACGACTCCTATCCGTCCCCCGATCAGGTGGCCGAACTGGACAAGGTGCTCACCGACCTGGGCAAGCCGCACGAGTTCCACACCTACGAGGGCGCGGGGCACGCCTTCTTCTCCGTGAACCGGCCCGCCTACCGGCCGGAGGCGGCCACCGACGGCTGGCAGAAGATCTGGGATTTCTACGGCCGCTACCTGGCCGGCTGAGCGGAGGCTCCCGTGTGTACCTATCTCACCGAGAAAGTTGACGTCGAGGGAAGCGGCAAGGGGCCAGGGCTGGTTCGGCGTCACCGAGGCCAGCGTGTACTTCGACCACCCACAGCATGCGCGGGCGGAGCACACGCTCAACATCGACTTCCTCAACCCGGGCGAGGGACCGTCGGCGCGGGTGGCGGTGGAACTCACCGCTACGTCCGCACGGGCGCTCGCCGCGGCGATCGAGTCGACGCTGGCCGCGGTACCACCCGGACTTGTCTGACCCTGGCCGTACCGTAGTGCCAGGAGGAAGTGAGATGAAATTCCGGGTCGAACACGACACCCTGGCGGACGCGGTGGCGTGGGTGGCGAGAGCGCTCCCCACGCGGCCGGTGGTACCGATCCTGTCCAGCATGCGGCTGGACGCCGAGGAGGACGGGCTCACCCTGTCGTGCTTCGACTACGAGCTGTCCGCTACCGCGCACCTGCCCGCCGACGTCGCGGAGCCCGGCACCGCGCTGGTGCCGGGACGGTTGCTAGCGGAGATCACCCGCAGCCTGCCTGGCCAGCCGGCCGAGTTCCGCTCGGGCGGCGACGAGGTGACGCTGACCTGCGGCAGCGCCGAGTTCGCGCTGGTATCACTGCCCACCGCGGAGTACCCGGCGCTGCCGCCAGCGCCGCCGCTGGCCGGCACCGTCGACGGCGGTGAGCTCGCCGCGGCGGTCGCCCAGGTCCTGCCGGCCGCCAGCCGCGACGACACGCTGCCCATGCTCACCGCCGTGTGCCTGGACATTCGCGATGATGTGATCACGCTGGCGGCCACCGACCGGTACCGGCTGGCCGTGCGCGACCTGGGCTGGCAGCCGGCCACCCCACGGATCCGGGCGATCGCGCTGGTGCCGGCCAGGACCCTGGCCGACGCGGCCCGGGTCATGGTGCCTGGCGTGCCGGTGTCGCTGGCGTTCACCCCGGGGGAGCAGGACAGCGATCCCAAGCCGGTGGAGGGGATGATCTCGTTCTCCAGCGGCGGCCGGCGACTGACCGGGCGGCTGATCGCGGGCGAGTTCATCAAGTACGAGTCAAGGTTCCCGGCCGAGTATGCCTGCCGGGCCGAGTTGCCCGCCGCCTCGGTGATCGAGGCGGTCCGGCGGGTGTCGCTGGTGGCCGACCGGGCCAGCCCCGTCCGGCTCACGTTCGAGCCGGGGACCGTGGCCCTGGAAGCACAGAGCGAGGGCAGGGCTCGGGCGGCCGAGCGGGTGACGGCAAGCTTCCATGGCGACGAGCCGGCGATCGCCTTCAACCCGCATTATCTGCTCGACGGGCTCACCGCGGCGGCCGCAGGCGCCGGTCCCGCGCCGCGGGCGGGCAGTACCGGTTCCCGGGAGGACGCGGCTCCCGCCGGAGCGGGGGCCGCGGAGGGTTCCGCGCCGGCCGCCGAGGCGGCCACCATCCGGCTCGAATTCACCAGCCCGGCCAAGCCCGCGCTCATCACGCTGGCCAGCCGGGAGGATGAGGGCCGGGCGCGGCCCGCGTTCCGTTACCTGGTGGTGCCGTTGAGGTCGCCGACCCGCGCCTGAACCCAGGGCCCGTCCGGGTGGGCCTGGTACTGCGCGTCCGGATAGCGGCTGCGCGAGCGCCGGACCCGCCGCCCGAGCCGCCAGAACGCCCTGCTCACCACCAAGGTCCGCACGGCCCAGACCACCCGCCCCAGCCAGGGCATGCCCGCGGGGATGGGCAGCAGCTCCATCCAGGCGCCGCTGCGCCACGCCCGGCGGCCGACCCACACCAGGACGGCCGTGCCCAGGGCAAGCAGCACGACGGGAACGGCGAGCACGATGAGGATGACGACGAGCAGCTCATGCGGGATCAGCATCGCGATGAGCGCGGCGAGAGCGATCACCCCGGCGATGCCGGCCAGGGCGGACCACATCACGAAGCGGGCGGCGCGGCGCAGCGGCGTCACGTCCAGGTACATCAGCTGCCCGGCACTGGGTACCGAGTCCTGGCCGGCCAGGCCAGGCTGCCACTCACCCGACGCTGTCATGCCTACCTCCATCTGGGAGCTATGAAGCTCGTCAAGAAACGATATATCTCGAACTCGCGGCTGGCAAATGATGAGAAAATCGGCTCGTGCAGATCGGGATACTGGGATCCTTCGAGGTTCGCACGGACGACGGCGCCCTAGCCGACGTGCCGGGTGCCCGGTTGCGCGCACTGCTGATCGCCCTCGCCCTCGGCCCAGGTCGCGTCATCCCGAAGTCGACACTCATCGACTGGATCTGGGGTGAGAACCCGCCCGCTGATGCGGCGAATGCCCTGCAACGCTTGGCTTCCCGGCTGCGGAAGGCGCTGCCAGGAGGTGTGATCGCCGGGCAGACGGGCGGCTACCGGCTGACGGTGGACTCAGACGCTGTCGATGCGCTGCGGTTCGAACGCCTCGCCGCTCAGGCTCGCCGAGAGGAGGGCCCCGGCCGGGTTCTGCTGTTGCGCGAAGCCCTCGCCTTGTGGCGCGGTGCGGCCATGCAGGATGTCGCGCTGGAGGACAGTGAAGCGTTCGACGCGGCGGTGACTCGGCTCGAGGGGCTGCGACTGACCGCGATGGAGGACTGGTTCGAAGCAGAGGTCAATCTCGG
Organism: uncultured Actinomycetes bacterium; assembly: GCA_963813395.1. Taxonomy (GTDB): domain Bacteria; phylum Actinomycetota; class Actinomycetes; order Streptosporangiales; family Streptosporangiaceae; genus DASXKD01. The sequence goes on along the minus strand of CAWEYV010000022.1, from coordinate 728,147 downwards.
CCACGGCGCGGAGGTGGTCGCGGAGCTGACCGACGTGGTGACCGCCCATCCGCTGCGGGAACGGCTGGTTGCTGCGCTGATGCGCGCCCTCGTGGCAGCCGGCCGCGACGCCGAGGCGCTGCTCACCTACGAGCGCACCAGGGAAGCGCTGGCCGAGGCGCTGGGCGTCGACCCCTCGCCGGAGCTGGCGGCCCTGCACGTCGCGCTGCTGCGGGGCGAGTTGGGGCGGCGGGAAGAGACCCGGAAGACCAACTTGCGGGCCGAGCTCACGAGTTTCGTCGGCCGGGACGCCGATGTGGCCGAGATCCGCGAGCTCATCGCGGAGCATCGGCTGACCACCCTGGTCGGGCCGGGCGGCTCGGGAAAGACCAGGCTGGCCACCGAAACGGCGCGTACGTTGATCGGCGAGATGCCGGACGGGGTCTGGCTGGTGGAACTCGCCGCCATCGCCGCCGGCTGTGACGTCGCGCAGGCGACGGTCACCGCGCTGGGGCTACGGGACGCTCTGCTCGGCGCGGCACCGAGCGCGGACCCGGCGGACGGGCTCATTGCCGCGATCCGCGAACGGGAGGCGCTGCTGATCCTGGACAACTGTGAGCATGTGATCGAGGCAGGCGGCGAAGTTCGCCGACCGGGTGCTCGGAGAGTGCCGCCGGTTGCGGATCCTGGCGACGAGCAGGGAACCACTCGGCATCACCGGTGAGGCGCTGTGGCTGGTCGAGCCGCTGGCCGGGCCAACCGACGCCAGCCCTGCCGGGATCGCATCCTCGCCCGCCGTACGGTTGCTGCGCGACCGGGCGGGCGCGGTGCGCAAGGATCTCGGAGATCGACGCCCGTACCTTGGCGACGATGGTGCGCGTCTGCCGGGCGCTGGACGGAATGCCGCTGGCGATCGAACTGGCCGCAGCCAGCTTGCGCACCATGTCCATCGACCAGCTCGCCAACCGGCTCGATGACCGGTTCCGTCTGCTGACCAGCGGCAGCCGTACCGCATTGCCGCGGCACAAGACGCTGCGCGCGGTGGTCGACTGGAGCTGGGAGTTGCTCACCGATGCCGAGCGGACGGTTCTGCGCAGGCTGTCGGTGTTCTCGGGCGGGGCGAGCCTGGAGGCGGCCGAGCGGGTCTGCGCCGGCGGTGCGGCCGGGCAGGATGCAGGTGCTCGAGTTGCTCACCTCGCTGGCCGAGAAATCGCTCCTGCTCACCGAGGGCGTCGGCGCTCCGCGCTACCGGATGATCAGCACGATCAAGGAGTACGCCGCGCACCGGCTCGCGGAGGCGGGGGAAGCGGACCTGGCGCGGAAGGCGCATCTCGCCTACTTCACCGAACTCACCGAGACCGCGGAGCCCCATCTTCGCCGCGCCGAGCAACTGGAGTGGCTCGCCAGGCTCGAGGCTGAGCACGACAACATCGGTGCCGCGATGCGTGGCGCGATCGCGGCCGGTGAGGCGCAGGCGGCGATGCGGCTCGCGGCGGCCGCCGGCTTTTACTGGTGGCTCGGCGGGCACCGGGCCGAAGGCTTCGAGCTGATCACCGCCGCCACGAAGATGGCCGGCGAGGTGACCGATGAGATCCGCGCCATGGTGTACGCGCTGGTCGTGCTGTTCGTGACCTCCGGGCGCGGCGACGAACACCAGGCCGAGGCAGTGGATCCGCAAGGCGTACCAGCTCAGCGCAGCGCAGTCAGGGCCGCTACCCGGTGCTGAAGCTCGTCGCTCCGCTGGAACGCATGCTGCAGGGGCCGGACGCATCCTTGCCCGCATTCGAGTCGTTGCTGGACGACGAGGACCCCTGGGTACGCGCACTGGCACGATTTCACCTCGGCAAGATGCGGATCATGCTCGGCCAGGGCGGGCGGGACGCCGACGCGTATCTCGAGCGGGCGCTCGCCGAGTTCCGGGCGATCGGCGAACGATTCGGGATCTCCAATGCCCTGACCGAGCTGGCGGACCGAATCGCCACGCGCGGCGAGTTCGCCGATGCGTGCGAGCACTACGAACAGGCGATCTCGGTCGTCACCGAAGTCGGTGCCATCGACGATGTCATCCGGATGCGGTCGCGGCAGGCCCAGCTGTACTGGCTGCTCGGCGATCAGGACTCCAGCGCGGCTGCCATCGCCGACGCCGAGCGGTGCGCGGAACGGGTCACCTGGCCGGATGCGCTGGTCGAGCTGGCCCTTGCGAAGGCGGAACTCGCCCGCTGGGGCGGCAACGCCGAGGAGGCACGCCGCCAACTCGGCGTCGCGACGGCCATCCTGGGCGACGAAGCGGACCGGGCGAACATCCGTGCGCTGACACACGACCTGCTCGGCTATCTTGCCGACGATGTCGACGAAGCCCGGATGCACCGCGCGGCGGCCTGGCAAGCGGCGTCCGAGGCGGGATACGCACCCGTTGATCGCCCAGGTACTCGTCGGGGTCGCAGACCTGGCACTCCGCTACGACCAGTACGAGCAGGCGGCGCGGCTGCTCGCGGCCAGCGCCGGCGTGCGCGGACTGCCGGATCGCTCTCACCCGGATGTGGCCAGGATCGAGCAGACGGCACGGCGTCGCCTCGGCGAAGCACGGTTCGCCGAGGCGACGCTGGAGGGAACCCGGACGAGCTGGTCTGAGCTGGTCGAGGTCACGCTCGCTTCCTGACGGTGGCGAGCGCCATCGCGGTGAAGGTCAGCCTGCTGCGCGTTGAATGATGATGTCGCCGTGCCGCGTCCGGGCGTGCACCGTGACCTTGGTGCCGGACGCGTCAGCAGTTTCCGGCGACGCAACCGAGTTGCGCACCGAACCCCGCTCGCTGTTGGCGTCGATGTAGGCAGCGGTGCCCTCGCCGATGCCGACCTCGATGTCGCCGGAGCCGTTCATCAGCTTGGCTTGACCGTGTGTCATCCGGCCGATCCGAATGGCACCGCTGGCCGTCGTGGCGGTGACGCTGCCGTCGGCGCGATCGATGTCGAGGCTGCCGCTGCCACTGCTGACTTCGAGGTCGGCCGCGGCGTGGCCGATCCAGGCCCGCCCGCCCGAGCTCGTGATCCCGACAGGGCCCTCGGCCTCGCCGATCCGCACCGCGAACGCCCCACCGTCGATGCTGGCGCGCCCGGCGACGTGGCCGATCGCGACCTCACCGGCAGAGATGTTCGCCTGCAGCCCGCCGATGCGGTCCAGCTGGACCTGACCCGATGCCATGTGCAGCTCGCACTGGCCGACCGGGCCGTCAACCTGAACGCTCGAGTGCGCCAGGTACGCGACCAGGCTGGAGCCGGTGGGCAGGTCGATCGTGATGGCGACCGAGCCACTTCTTGTCGCCCGGGGTGGTCGTCTTGACCGACAGCTGACCGTCGGCGAAGTCGACCTTGGTCCTGCTGGCCACCTTGACGTCCGACCGGCTCGCCTCGTTGATGGGCTCGACCAGCACCACGGTGTCGGTCCGGTCGCTCGCGGTGACCCGCACCCGGGCACCGGCGACTTCCACGGTGGCGGCGATGGGCCCTGGTGTGGCGAATGTAGGCATGACAGTTCCTCTTTCTTTTACGTGATCCTGCTGGTGGACGCGGGCCCGGAAGGTCAGGCTCGCTTCTTGAAGGTGGCGAGCGCCCACAGGTACCCGACGAGGGCGATCCCGGCGCACCAGGCGAGGGCGGCGATCGCGTGGCCGGCCGATGGCTGGCCGGTGAGCAGCCCGCGCAGGGTTTCGATGATCGGCGTGAAGGGCTGATACTCCGCGAACTGCCGTACCCCGGGCCCCATCGTGTCGGTCGGCACGATCGCACTGCTCAGGAACGGCAGCAGGATCAGCGGCACGGTGGCCAGACCCGCCGATTCCGGGGTCTTCGCAGCCAATCCCAGAGCGACCGTCAGCCAGCTGGCTGCGAAGCAGACCAGCACGATGAGACCGATCACGCCGAGCCAGTCGAGGAAGCTCGCGGACGGACGGAATCCGGTCAGCAAGGCCACCCCGACGATGGCCGCGACGGCTATCACACTGCGCAGCATGCTGGCGATGACATGACCGGTCAGCACGGCACCGCGGGAGATGTCCATGACCTTGAACCGGTTGATGATGCCCTTCGTCATGTCGGAGTTCACGGCCAGCGCGGTGGCACTCAGCCCGTAGCAGATGGCCAGCACGATCATGCCCGGCGTCGCGTAATCGATGTAGTGGACGCCGACGTGGAAAGCGCCGCCGAGCACGTAGACGAACATCAGCAGGAGCACGATCGGGAGCAGGACCGCGTTGAACACCGCGGTCGGGTTCCGGAGGGTGTGCTTGAAGTTGCGACGCAGCATGATCGCCGAATCGGTGCTCATTGTGCGTTCTCCTTTGTGCTTGCGTGGCCGGTCAGGGCAAGGAACACGTCGTCGAGGTCCGGGGTGTGCACGGAGAACTCTTCGACGTCGATCGACTGCTCGTCGAGCTTGTTCAGCAGAACCCGCAGCGATTTCGCCCGGCCGTCGCTGGGAACCCGCAAACTCAGGTCCTCGTCGTCTCGCGTGGAGCCGGTCAGGACCCGCGCCGCCTCGTCGAGCTCGGCGGCGTTGGCGAACCGGAGCTGGACATGGCTGCCGGGGGCCTGGCGCTTGAGCTCGTCGGGAGTGCCCTGGGCGACCAGGTGGCCCTGGTCGAGCACCGCGATCCGGTCGGCGAGCTGATCGGCTTCCTCGAGGTACTGGGTGGTGAGGAAGACGGTGACACCATCGGCCACCAGCTCGCGGATGATTCCCCACATCGTGCGGCGGCTACGCGGGTCCAGTCCCGTCGTCGGCTCGTCCAGGAAGATGATCTGGGGGTTGCCGACCAATGTCATCGCCAGATCCAGCTTCCGGCGCATCCCCCCGGAATAGGTCGCCACCAGCTTCTGCGCCGACTCCGCCAGGTCGAACCGCTTCAGCAGGTCCGGGACGAGCCGCCTGGCCTCGGCGGAGCCCAGATGCTTGAGGTCCGCCATCAGCTGCAGGTTCTCCTGTCCCGTCAGCAGCTCGTCCACCGCGGCGAACTGACCGGTGACCCCTATCGCCGCGCGCACCGCCTTGGTCTCGGTCGCCACATCGTGCCCGGCAACCCGGACCGTCCCGCCGTCGGCCTTCATCAACGTGGTCAGCACGTTCACCGTCGTCGTCTTGCCCGCACCGTTCGGGCCGAGCAGGGAGAAGACCGTGCCCGCACGAACATCGAGATCGATGCCATCGAGGACGGTCTTGTCGTTGAATGCCTTCCGCAGCCCCGAAGCTGCAATCGCTGAACTACTCATGCGACCACCATCGGCGCCGGGCCTGACGCCCACCTGTCACGCCCCTGACACGCTCACTGACACCGCGTCCTCCACGGCGTGGGAGGCCTTGGCTGAAATGCGGGGGAGTCAGCCGGCCACGGCGCTGGCCTCGGTGTTCAGGAAGACAACTGCGGAACCGGGCCGGGCGGCGAGGATGCCGCGCCGGCCTGCGCTGCCTGGCCCGCCAGCGGGCGGCTCCGGCGGTGACCGGGCGGGCGTCCGGGGGCGTAATCAGGAATTGAGAAAGGCGAGAACGGCGAGGACCCGGCGGTTGTCGGTTTCTGACGGTGACAGGTCGAGCTTGGCAAAGATCGACGTGCAGTGCTTGCTGACCGCTTTTTCCGAGACGAACAGCTGCTGTGCGATCGCGGAGTTGGACCGCCCTTCGGCCATCAGCGCGAGGACGTCCCGCTCACGGTCCGTCAGCCGGGTAACCGGCGCGGCACGGGAGCGCCGGACCAGCAGTTCCGCAACGACCTCGGGATCCATGACCGTGCCGCCCTTGGCGACCGTGCGGAGCACGTCCACGAACTGGTCGTCGGTGAACACCCGGTCCTTGAGCAGGTAGCCGACCCCGCCGGCCCGGTCGGCGAGCAATTCGCGGGCATAAAGCTGCTCGACGTACTGCGACAGCACCAGGACCGGCAGCCCCGGTATCTGCCGCCGGGCCGCCAGCGCCGCGCGCAGCCCTTCGTCGGTGAAACTGGGCGGGAGCCGGACATCGACGATCGCGACATCCGGGCGCTCGCTGACCAGCGCTTGCAGCAGTGCGGGCCCATCGCCGACCGCGGCCACGATGTCACACCCATGCGCCTGGAGCAGCCGGGTGATGCCCTCCCTCAGGAGGAAAAGGTCTTCGGCGACGACAACGCGCACGGCACCTCCATCACGACGATGGTCGGCCCGCCGGCCGGGCTGCTCACCGCGAGGATGCCGTCGAATGTAGCGACCCGGCGCTCCACGCCCAGCAGCCCGGTGCCGTTGGCGGGATCGGCACCGCCGTGACCGTCGTCGGTGATCTCGATCCGCAGCATCCCGGCGCAGTGTGCCATCCGGATGTGCACCCCGCTCGCCCCGGAATGCTTGACAGCGTTGGTGAGCGCCTCGGCGACCGCGAAGTACGCAGCCGATTCCACCGGGGCAGGCGGGCGGCCCGGGAGCTGGATGTCCGTCTGTACCGGGATGGGGGAACCCAGAACAAGCGCCTGGACGGCGGCCGCCAGGCCCCGGTCGGCAAGCACGGGCGGGTGGAACCCGCGTACCAGGGCCCGCAGTTCGGCCAGGGCCAGCGCCGAGTTCTCCCGTGACTCGGCGACGAGGGCGAGGGCCGTGTCCGGGTCGGTCTTGAACAACTGCTCCGCCGCTCGCAGGTTGATGCCGAGCGCTACCAGGCGGGCCTGCGCCCCGTCGTGCAGGTTCCGCTCCAGCCGGCGCAGTTCGGCGGCCGCGGCGTCCACGGCGGTGCCGCGGGTCTCGGCCAGCCGGGTCACCCGGTCGGCCAGCGCGGCGTTGCGCTTGACCAGGCCGGCGTGCACGCCGATCGTGCGCGGCACCAGCCACACGCCGAACGCCAGGATCAGTGCGCTTTTCAGCACGTCCAGGGCGATGCCGGCACCGGCGGCCGACACGAACAGCGAGGAAAAGGGGTCGAAGCTGTACCAGTACCGCGGGCTCCCCAGGTGATAGTCGGCCTGGACCATCCATGCGGTGATGTAGCAGGCATAAAGCCCGAGGCAGATCACCCCGGCCGCTGCCAGGTCCGCGGCCACGGCCGGGACCAGGAGCGTCGTCGCTCCCGCGATGGCCGCCGTGGTGCCCCACGAGATGCCATCGCCAAGCATGCCGGCAACCAGGAGCGCGACGGGAACCAGCAGAACGGCCCAGCCGGCCTCACGCAGGCGCCGTAGCGCTGGTATGCCCTCGAGGGAGGCCAGGACGCCGCCGATAGAACCCAGCAAACCGTTCATGCGGTCCATCGTGGTGTCCCGGCAAGTCCGGCACAATGGGCGTGCTCCCACTCTGTGCGGTAGGAAGTGCCCCCACCCCGCGCGGTAGGTAAATGTCTACGGTCCCCGGCTTGCCCACCAAACTCTTGTTATATAGAGTTATGCGCTGACGTGACGGCACCACGGCTGGGGGCGTGATGGTTATCCTGCTCGCCGTCCTTGTGCTCGGCGGCGTGGTCTGGCTTGTCCGCAGCCGGGACGTGCCAGGGCGCCGGGCACATGCTGACACTGCCTGGGCACCCACGCGGCCCTTCGAAGGCAGGACGATCACCGGGGCGGAGATCGCCGGAGGAAAGATCGTCGTCTCCGGCCTGACCAAGCACTACCAGAACGTCAAGGCCGTGGACGATCTGTCGTTCGCCGTGGAACCCGGCCGGGTTACCGGCTTTATGGGCCCCAACGGCGCCGGGAAGACGACGACGCTGCGCATGCTCCTCGGCCTGGTCACACCGACGGCGGGAACCGCGACCATCGGCGGCATCCGCTACGCCGACCTGGACCAGCCCGCCCGCCGGGTCGGTGGCGTCCTCGAGGCCAGTGCCGCGCACAAGGGCCGTACCGCCCGCGATCACCTGCGGATCATCTGCCGGGCCACGGGAGTCCCGCTGGCCCGGGCGGATGAGGTCCTGGAGATCGTCGGGCTGGCTGCGGCCGCCAACCGCAAGTTCGGGGGGTACTCGCTGGGCATGCGCCAGCGCCTGGGCATCGCGGCGGCGCTCATCGGGGACCCACAGGTGCTGATCCTCGACGAGCCCACCAACGGCTTGGACCCGGAGGGGATCCGGTGGATGCGTGACCTGCTCAAGGCGCTGGCGGCGGGCGGCCGCACGGTTCTGGTCTCCAGCCACCTGCTATCCGAGATGGAGCTCCTCGCCGATGACCTGATCATTGTCGCCGCGGGCCAGCTGGCCGCCCAGGGCAGCGTTGCGTCGGTCGCCGGTTCGATCTCCCGCGGCAGCCGCACCCTGGTGCGCACCCCCGACGTGGCGAAGCTGACGGCGGCGCTGGACAGCGAGGCGGTGGTCACCCCGGCGGGCACCGGTGAGGTATATGTCACCGGCGCCGATGCCGCCGCGATCGGCGACGCGGCGCTGCGGGCCGGCGTCGCCATCCACCAGCTGGTTACGCAGGGCCCGGACCTGGAGGATGCCTTCCTCAAGCTCACCAGGGGAAAGGCGGCGATCAGGTGACCCTGCTCGGCAGCCCCGCGCTGGGCCAGGCTCCCCGCACCGGTGCGGGACTGGCCCGGCAGGCCGGGGCCGAGGTCATGAAGATCCGCACCACAAGTACGTGGTGGCTGTTCCTCGCCGGGGTCGTGGTGTCCACGGCACTGGCGCTGTGGACCAACGGCGTCAGCCAGCACTACGTCCTGTACCCGCCGCTGAGCACGATGGGCGCGGCCGACCGGGCCCAGGCCATCGCCCAGGCCGCCCAGGCCAGAACGCCCGCGGGCGTGGCCGCGATCGCCAGCAGCATGATGACCTCCGGCCAGTTCTTCGGCGTCCTGTTCGCGATGCTCATTGGCGTCCTGGCGGTGACGAACGAGTTCGCGCACCAGACCGCGACGGCGACATTCCTGGCCTGCCCGCGCCGGACCACGGTCATCGCGGCCAAGCTCGCCGCGGCGGTCCTGTTCGGTGCGCTGTTCTGGCTGGTCTCGACGGCCATCGGCGCGGTGGTCACGCCGCTGTACCTGCACGCCCAGCAGGTCAGCATGTCCCTGACCAGCTGGATCGTGGTCCGGTCGGTGCTGCTGAACCTGCTCGCGTTCGTCATCTGGGCGATCTTCGGCCTCGGCCTGGGCACGCTGATAACCAGCCAGATCGTCGCCGTGATCACCGGCCTGGCCAGCTACTTCGCCGGCTACGCCGCCGTGGAGATCATCTTCCACCTGATCTATCACGTCTACCGCCATGCCTGGATACTGGGCGCTCCGGTCATCGCGCCGGCGGTCGCCACCCGGGTCATGATCACGCCAGGGCGGGCGTTCCCGCACGCGCCGCCGCAGTGGGCCGGGCTGGCGGTGATGGCCGGGTACGCCCTGGTGTTCGGCGCGATCGGCATCGCCGTGACCCAGCGGCGGGATGTGACCTGATGGAGGGGTTGCCCGATGACGCGTGTTCGCCGCCCGTCCGCGCAGACCATGGCGGTCTTGCAAGCCCTGGCCGAACGCCCGGACGAGTGGCGCTACGGGTACGGCCTGTGCACCCAGCTCGGTATCCAGGCTGGATCGATATACCCGATCTTGATGCGGCTCGCCGACCGGGGACTGCTGGAGACCAGCTGGGAAACCGACAGGGTGCCTGGCAGGCCAGCCCGGCACCTGTACCGGCTCACCGGCGCCGGCCGTGCCTATGCCGCCGCGGCCGCGGCGGCCGCGGCGCCCGCACCCACTACGTCACCGGCGCCGGCCACGGTGCCGCGACGGTCCCGCCTCCAGGGCACGTGATGGTCATCGCGTTCGCCGCCCTTGCCGTGATAGGCCTGGCATGGCGGTTTCCGGCGCACCGGCGGTGGGGACACACCGGCGCGGATCGCCGCCGTCGCGGCGAACCGGCTTCCGGCGCACCGGCAGGACTGGGGCAGGGCGATGGCGGCTGAGCTGACCCAGGTCAACGGCCGTGCCCAGCGGTGGCGGTTCGCCACTGGCCTGCTGCGGGTGGTGCTGTTCCCGCCACCTCGGCACCCTGCCCGGGTGCTTGCCGCAGCCTCCGGCGCGCTGTGGTGGGCGCTCGCCGGCGCGCTGGCCTGCGCCGCCGGCTGGACCGTCATTGCGATGACCACCCCCGTCACCGCCGACGGGACCACCAGCCTCCTGTGGCCGGCCGGTGCGGCGGCGACCCTGGCCGTCTTGGCCGGAGCGGCCGCCACCACCCCCAGCAGGTCCTCCGGCATCCAGGCGGGGCTGCTCACGGCGGTCCTCGGTGCGCTGGCGCGCTTCGCCCTGGACCTGACCGCGATCCTGCAGGCACACCACTACACCCTGACGAGCGCGTCCGACATTGCCGCCTACGCGCACAGCGGCTATCCCAGCGTGGCCAGCTACGTCCTCAGCGACGCGGTCGCCGGCGACATTCTCGGGGGCCTCGTGCTCTACCCCATCGCCCTGCTCGTTGTCGCGTTCCTGGGCGCTGCGGCAGGCGCCGGCCTCCGGCAGCTGGCCGTCCGGCGCACCAGCGCCTGACCCGGGGCCAGCCGGGCCGCTGGGCCAGGTACCGAAGGCGGGCGGGGCGCAAGGTGCGTACTGCACGGAAAATACTGGAGCCGTAGGGGAGCGGCGCCTGGAGCCGGTCAGGATCTCCCGGGCGCGGGCGGCTGCCGCTGTTCGAGCGCGGCCAGGCGGAGTTCGAGCTGGTCGACCCGGTGCCGCAGGATTTCCAGCTCGGCTTGGTCGGCGAGGCGCCGTTCGGCGCTGCGGCGCAGCCGCGGCGAGGCCTCGGCCCGGGCGGCGACCAGCGCCAGCGGAACCAGCCGCTGCGGGCCGTGTGGCCCGCCCACGAGCCGGGAGGGAATCTGCCCGGACCGGTACCAGGTGCGCAGGGCGGCACGGGACGCGCCGGTGTCGGCGGCGGCCCGGTCGAGGGTCACCCAGTCCGAGCCTTCGAGCTGAGAGGTCAGCTCGAGTTCGAGTTCCCATGCGTCGAGCCGGTCCTCCCACTCCACGGTGCCACCTCCACAAGGGATCCAGAACAGGCGCTGACCTTATTAATAGCATAGTATTGACAGGGTTAAAGCAGCGAGGCACAGTGGCGTCATGTTTGAGCGATTCACACCCCGAGCCCGCCGCAGCGTCGTCGCCGCCCAGGAGGAGGCCCGCGACCTCGGTCACAACTACATCGGCACCGAGCACGTCTTGCTCGGGCTGCTCAGCGAGCCAGAGGGGCTCGCCGCCCGGGCCCTCGGCCCCTTCGGAATATCGCTCGCCACCGCCCGGGAGGAGGTCGCGGCCAAGGTCGGCACCGGTACGGGAGCCGAGTCGGTGAAGGGGCATATTCCATTCACGCCGCGGGCGAAGAAGGTCCTCGAACTGGCCCTCCGCGAGGCGCTCCAACTGCATCACAACTACATCGGCACCGAGCACATCCTGCTCGGCCTGATCCGGGAGAAGGAGGGGGCGGGGCCGCAGATCCTTGCCGCGCACGCCGACCCTCTCGCGATCCGTGCGGCGGTGCTGGACGTGCTGCCCGCGGGCCAGTCCACGCCGGGCCGCCGCTGGCTGCGCCGCCGGGCAGGTGCCTCCGATGAGCAGGAGGAAGTGGAGGTACGCACGACGCCGGCCACCGAGGCCAGCCTGGACGAAGCCTCCCGGCTCGCCGGATCCCGCCCCGTCGGCTCACACCACCTGCTGCTTGCCGCGCTCGCCGATCCCAACACCGCCGCGGCCCGCGCGCTCGCCGACCTCGGCGTCGATCTGGATCGGGCTCGGGACGCGCTGCGCAGTGCGGACGTCACCGGCACCAGCGACGAGCAGCCTGAGGAACGTGGCCGGCGTCACATGCTGATCCGGGCCACCGGCAGCAGCCTGACGATCGAGGCAACCGACCAGGACCTAGTCAGCCTTGGCCTCGCCGCCGCCGAGGCCGTCGGTGACCAGGGGGACCAGCCGGGCACCATCGCCGGTGACCTGCCCGCCAGCGTCAGCATGAGCGCCGTCTGGCTGGCGCTTCGCACCAGCCTCGAAGACATCAGACGGCGCGCCACAGCGGCCAAGGGCGCCCAGGCAGCAACCGCAACTGGCGGGGAATCAGCTGCGGCCGGCGAGGAATCCGCTCGCCCGGACGAGGGCGGCACCGAGGCCGGCTGATTCATCGGCCTGCCCAGGGGCCATTGGCCACGGTTCACCCGGCCCAGGGAGCTTGGGGAGGCGATCCTCGCGAGCGTCGGCCCCGCCTGATCCCGCCCAGGGCCACCGCGACCGCACTTGCGGCTGCCGTCTCACGTTAGGGTTAGCGCAGGTAGGTTCGGCTTTGGCGGCAGCATGCCCGATGCTGCCGGGGGAGAGGGGCACCAGATGAGTGCCTTCACCGTGTCGTTCGAAGACCAGCCTGGTGAGCTTGCCCGTCTATGCGAAGCGATGGCCAGCAGCGAGGTCAACCTGCTGTTGTGTGCGACGACGTACAGCGGCAGCGCTGTAATGGCGTTTATCGCCGATGATGAGGCCGGCGCCGAGGAGGTGCTGGAGGCCGCGGGCGTGGAGTACCTGATGCGGCCCGCGCTCACCATCAGGCTGGAGAACCTGCCCGGCGCGGGCGCGTCGGCCTTCCGCAAGCTCGCCGACGCCGACGTCAACATAGACCTGCTCTTGCCGGTGCGTATCTCTGATGAGCTGTTCTTCGCCGTGATCTGCGTTGATGACGAGGCCGCGGCCCGCGCCGCGCTGGGTGACCAGGTCATCACCGAATGAGAGATCCTGGCTCGTCCAGCGCTACTGGAGGATGGCCTGTCCGGCGCACAGGCCGCTGCGGACGTGGCCGGACGGGCGGCTAGCTCTCCGTTACGGCAACCGCCCGAGATATGGACACCGGTCAAGGGGTGAACTGGGCGGTCCGCGGGCGCCCAATTTCCCGGTCTCGCGGTGTCAAGATCCGTGACGGTGACAACACCGGCGAAAGGAGACCCCGAAATGGGAAAAGTTGTTATCACTACGAATATCTCGCTCGATGGGGTCGTCCAGGACCCAGACGGTAAGGAGGGCTCCAGGCTCGGCGGCTGGTTCGGCCAGTTTGGGGGCAAGGACCTCGAAGAGTGGGCCAGGGTCGAGACCGACGAGGCGCTGGGGGCCGAAGCACTGCTGCTGGGGCGGCGGAGCGACGAATGGTTCGCCCCGCGGTGGCAGTCCCGCAGCGGCGAGTGGGCGGACAAATTGAACAGCATGCCCAAGTACGTCGTGTCCTCCACCCTGAAGGAAGCCAAATGGTCCAACTCGACGGTCCTCAAGGGCGACGCGGTGAGCGAGGTCTCGAAGCTGAAGCAGGAGATCGACGGTGAAATCCTTATATACGCGAGTTACCAGCTCGTACACACGCTGATCGAGCATGATCTCGTCGACGAACTGCGGCTCGTGATCTTCCCGGTGGTGCTCGGGAATGGAGAGCGCCTCTTCGGCGAGACCAGCGACAAGAAGCCCCTGCGCCTCGCCCACACGGACACCATCGGAAACGGTCTGGCCTTCGTCACCTACGAGGTTGTGCGCGAAGCCTAGCCACGGCACCCAGCAGCGATCGCGTTGTCCTGGCCGACGTTAGGAACTCGTGAGGATGACGAGTTGCTGGGTCGCCCGGGTCATCGCGACGTAGCGGTCGACCGCCCCCTCGATACCCACGCCGAATGCCTCCGGGTCGATGAGGACGACCAGGTCGAACTCGAGCCCCTTCGACAGTTCCGGAGCCAGCGACAAGACGCGGGACGTCGCCCGGAACAGGGGATCGCCGATGACACAGGCGATCCCCTCGGCATTCGCGGCGAGCCAGGTGCCGAGGATCGGGCCCAGCTCCGAAACGGATCCGTGCCGGACGGGGACGCCGGTGCTGCGGATGGAGACCGGCACGTTGGCGTCCGGGAGCACGGCCCGGATGACCGGCTCGGCTTCCGCCATGACCTCCTCCGGCGTCCGGTAGTTGATGGTCAGGGAGGCCAGGTTGATCTGGCCGGCCCCGATCCGCTCGAGCCGTTCGGCCCACGACTCGGTGAACCCGTGCCTGGCCTGGGCACGGTCCCCGACGATGGTGAAGCTCCGGGACGGGCAGCGGAGCAGCAGCATCTGCCACTCCGCGTCGGTCAGTTCCTGGGCCTCGTCCACGACGATGTGCGCGAACGGCCCGGCGAGCAGGTCCGGGTCGGCGCTCGGCAGTGCGGCCTCGTCGACCAGGGCGTCGTGGAAGTCCTCGCCCCGCAGCATCGTCACCAGACCAAAGCCGTACTCGTCGTCGGCCGCCTCGGTCAGGTTGTCGACGACCCTGGCCATGCGCTCGCGTTCGGCGGCGACGGCGGCGTCATGCTGACGCTTACGCCGCGACGCCTGCGGGTCGCCGAGCCGCTGGTGCGCCGCATCCAGCAGCGGCAGGTCGGACACCGTCCAGGCCTGGGCATCGGGCCGCTGCAGCGCCTGGACCTCATCTGGGCTGAGCCAGGGAGCGCAGATACGCAGATAGGCGGGTACCGACCACAGATCCCCGACCAGGTCAGCCGCGTCGATCACCGGCCACGCGCGGTTGAGAGCCATGAGCAGCTCCCTGTTCTGCGGCAGCGACTTGCGGAGCAGGTCAGCCGGGACCTCGCCGTCGTGCTTATCTGTCAGGATCGTGACCAGTTCTGCCAAGATCACCTCGCGCGCCTCGTTGTGCGGAGTACCGGGTTCCACCGCTTCGATCGCCTCGGCCCAGTCGCCGGCGGTCAGCCGGATGCCGGACCAGCTGGTCTCGACCGTCATCCCCCTGGTGGGCGGGTTCTCGTAGAACCTGACGGCCGGCTCGATCGCCTTCACCATGTCCGCGGACGACTTCAGGCGGGCCACGTCCGGGTCGGTCTCAATCGTTGCCGCGGCTCCTTCGGGGAGGAGGTCCCGCAGGGTGCAGGTCCGCACGCCGTCCTCGCCGAGGCTGGGGAGGACGTCGCCGACGTAGGCCAGGTAGTGCTGGTGCGGGCCGACGAACAGCACGCCGCCCCGGCGGTGACCGAGGCGAGGGTCGGAGTAGAGGAGGTAGGCGGTGCGGTGCAGGGCGACGACGGTCTTGCCGGTACCTGGGCCGCCGTCGACGACTAGGGCGCCACGAGATCCCGCGCGGATGATAGCGTCCTGGTCGGCCTGGATGGTGCCGAGCACGTCCCGCATCCGGGGCGACCGGCTGGCGCCCAGGCTGGCGACGAAGGCGGACTGGTCGTCAAGCGCGGCGTGCTCTTCCAGCCCGTCCGGGGTGAACACCTCGTCCCAGTAGTCGCTGATCCGGCCGCGGGTCCAGCGGTACCTGCGGCGGCTGGCCAGGCCCATCGGGTTGGCATGGGTCGCGCCGAAGAACGGCTCAGCCACGGGAGACCGCCAGTCGACCAGCAGCTGACGGCCCGCGCTGTCTCTGAGGCCAAGCCGTCCGACGTACACGGTCTCGGAATTGTCCGCGCTCACCATGCGACCGAGGCACAGGTCCAGACCGAAGCGGCGCAGGGTGCGCAGGCGAGCGGTCAGCCGGTGGATCTCCATGTCCCGGTCCAGTGCCTTCTGGCCTATGCCGCCGGGCGCCTTGAGCTCGGCATCGAGGCGGTCGGACAGGTCGGCGATCGACTGCTTCAGGCTCTCCGCGATGGCCGCGAAGTACTGCTCGTCGTCAGCGATCAGCGCCGGATCGGCCTTGGCGGCGAGGCGGTCGGGAAGGTCAAACGCGCTGGTAGTCAGCGGAGTCACGGCATCAGCTCCGCCAGCGGCTCGGCGGCCCCGCGCGACCTGTACATCGGCAACAACACACGCACTTCGCGACTCCCGTGTCCGTAGATTAGGGCTCCGGCCAGAGATTAGGGCTCCGGCCAGCGATTATGCGTCATGACCCGGGTCTTGCCGCAAGCCCCCCAGTGCGCTATAGATTGAAAGTGGAGAGGAATGCATACTCTCCTCCTTTGATCGTCCGCTCTGGACGGACAACCTCTTCGCTAAGCGGCGGCGCGCCGCGTACGGCGGCGCCCTAATCCGGCTCCTGGCTCGAGCCCGTACCCCAATTCTTCTGTTACTCGTTGTGATAATAAAACTACGTTAGGTGAGAACCGTAGAGCGGAGTCATCATGGAGCCTGGCTGGCGGCGGGGGAGAGGCGGGGGAGAGGCTGCATTCACCGATTCGCCCATGTGGCCGGGGCGGCGGAGAGGGTTCTTGATATCGGACTCGTGCCAGATTTTCCGGCGGCGGATGTCAAGACGGCGGCGGCGGCTCCGACCACCAGGCAACGGGCCTGCTGGGGCTCACGAATCACGAGGAGTACGACATGCAGTTCCTGATCAGCCTGCACATCAACCCGGCCGTGCTGGACGCGCTGACCGACGAGGAGAAGGCGGCGATCGGCGAAGGCCACGGTAGTTTCATCCAGACGCTGAAGCAGTCCGGCGAACTTATCACCACGCAGGCCCTCGTCGACCCGTCCCAGGCCGCCGTGGTGACCGTGCGCAACGGCCAGCCGGTGGTCACCGACGGCCCCTTCCTGGAGGCCAAGGAGTACCTGGGCGGCTTCTACCTGATCGACTGCGAGGACAAGGACCGGGCGATCGAACTGGCCGCACAGATTCCAGACGCCGCGATCGAAGGCCTGGGCGTCGAGGTACGGCAGGTGATGTTCGCTGACGGACAATTGGAGCCATGACAGTACCGGCCCTCGAGGACCTGCTGCGTGAGCTCACGCCGCAGGTCCTCGGCACGCTGGTACGCCGGTACGGCCAGTTCGAGAACTGCGAGGACGCTGTGCAGGAGGCCGTCCTCGCCGCCACCGTGCAGTGGCCGGCCGGGGGAGTGCCGGACAACCCGCGCGGCTGGCTGGGGACGGTCGCGTCCCGGCGGCTCGTCGACCAGGTGCGCAGCGACCATGCGCGCCGCGAGCGGGAGTCGGCGACGGCCGCCGCCGAGGTAGTGCCCGGGGACGTGCCGGGCACCGACGACACGCTCGTCCTGCTGTTCCTGTGCTGTCATCCGACGCTGACCGCGGCCTCCCAGACCGCCTTGACGCTGCGGGCAGTCGGCGGCCTGACCACAGCCGAGATCGCCCGCGCGTTCCTGGTGCCGGAGGCCACGATGGCGGCCAGGATCAGCCGGGCCAAACAGCACATCAAAGCCGCGGGCGGCTCGTTCAGCCTGCCCGGCGGCGCGGAGCGCGAAGAGCGGCTGCGGGTCGTCCTGCACGTGCTCTACCTGATCTTCAACGAGGGCTACACCGCCTCCTCGGGCAGCGAGCTGCACCGCGCCGATCTCGCGCGCGAGGCGATCCGGCTGGTCAGGATCGTCCACGCGCAGCTGCCCGAGGACGCCGAGGTGACCGGGCTGCTCGCGCTGATGCTGCTGACCCATGCCCGCCGCAAGGTACGTACGACGGCGGGCGGCGACCTCGTGCCGCTGGACGAGCAGGACCGCATGAAGTGGGATCGCGCGCTGATTGGCGAGGGCATGGAGCTGGTCAAGGCATCGCTGGCCGGCCCGGCCCTGGGCCCTTACCAGCTGCAGGCCGCCATCGCCGCCACACACGCCGACGCGGCCACGGCCGGGGAGACCAACTGGCCGCAAGTGCACGCTCTTTACCTGATCCTGGACCGGATCGCACCCAACCCGATGGTCACCCTGAACCGGGCGATCGCGCTCGCCGAGACCGAGGGGCCGCTGGCCGGTCTGGCCCTGCTGTCCACATTGGACGGTGACGAGCGGGTAGCCGGGCATCACCGACTGCTGTCCGTACGGGCGCATCTGCTGGAGAAGACCGGCAACACGGCCGGCGCGTACGATCACTACTCGCGCGCCGCGAAGGCCACCGCCAGCATCGCCGAGCAACGCTACCTGGAGTCCCGGGCCAGCCGGGTAAGACCACAAACATTGTGAGGCGTCACCTGAATGTCAGTGATAATGCGTCATGAGGTTGTCAGTAGGATTAGCAGCGACGGCACCGGGCATTGCCGCCTCCAAAGCCAAGGTCTATAATTTGCATAAGTATGTCCGTTAGGACAGAATGGGGTCTTGAGAGTTGACGCGAGGAGTAGGATATGTGCGCATTCGCCGTCCGAACCTTTGGCGAAGCCCCGGCGCTCTACGACCTACCGATCCCGCTCGCGGACAGCGCGTTCCTTATACGCGTGAACTATGCAGGGGTCAACCCTCTCGATAACATCCTTGCGGAACGGCTGACCGCCACCTCAAAGTATCCTTTTGTCCTGGGCGTAGACTTCGCGGGTATCGTTGAAAGCGCTCCGGAGGGGGAACTCAGTCTCCGTACCGGCGAACGAGTCTTTGGCATGGCTCGAACGCACGGAGCGTACGCCGAGTACACTGCCGTCGCGCCAGGGGTGAAGACAGAACCGCTTGCCCGTATCCCCGACGGTGTCACAGACGAACAGGCAGCTGCGCTGCCAATCGCGGCAATAACGGCGCCCAGGTCGCTCGAGTTGCTCGGCGCCACGCCAGGCCAGCGCCTCGTTGTGATGGGTGCGACCGGCGCTGTCGGCGGCTATACGGTGCAAATGGCGCGGGACCGGGGCGTGCACGTTATCGCAACAGTTCGCGGAGACATTGACGAAGCTCGCCGCATCGGTGCAGAAGAGGTTTACAACACCGATGTTGTCGACGTATTCGACGCGGTGCGCACTTCTCACCCGGACGGCGTCGAGGCTGTCCTCGATCTAGTCAACGGTTCAGACGTAATCCACCGGGACGCTGAGATTCTTAAGTCCGGAGGCGGTCTCGTGTCGACGCGTTATGCAGCGGACGAAGACTGGTTCGCTGAACGCCAGATCACCGCGTTCAATATTGCAACACTCACGAATCCACTGTCGTCTCCGCAGGGACTGACTAAGGTTGCGGGCATGCTCGCGGATGGCACGATCACCGCGCGGATTGACTCCACCATTCAGCCGGACCACATAGACGAGATGTTCGAAAAGCTCCGTAGCGGCGACCTCCACGGCAAGGCTGTTATCCGCTTTTAGCGGCACTTGGTACACCCGGGGTCATCCGATGTCACGCGACGCGCTGGTCAGCAGCCGCCACACGCCCGTCTCACCGAGGAACTTGAAGCGCCGCCGCATGTCCGCGGCCGCCGCGCCCGCGTTCGGGAAGGACGCGAGATAGTCCCGGATGCTGCCGTACTCGTCGAGGATGGCGAGGACTTCCCGCGCGTTCTCCACCGTCGCCCGGATCTTCGCCTTGTTGCGGATCACGCGGCTGTCGTTCTCTACTGCCGCGATCTCGGCGGGTGGCATGGCGGCGACCTGCGCCGGATCGAAGCCGTGGAACGCCTCCCGGATTCCGTCCCACTTGGCCTCGACGACCCGCCAGTTGATCCCAGCCTCGAAAACCGAGCGCGACAGGTGCTCCAGGAAGAACGCGGGATCGTCCGGTGCGTGGTCGCGGAGCTTCTCGAATGGCGCGGCCAGCTCGCGCAGCCGCGCCCGCAGCACCGACTGATCGGCCGCGGCCGTGTCCCCGGACTTGACCCGCGCGACGAGCGCCGTCGCCTCGTCGTGAGTGAGGATGTTGAGCCAGAGTGCGCTGCCGGGGTCCTGCAGCTTGCTGTCGTCGATGCCACCCAGATCGACCGGGTCGAATCCGGCGTCCCTGATCAGCTGGGCAACGACCGGCTTGGCTTCCTCATCGCCGGACAGGAACATGACCCAAGGCGGCTCGCGGTGGTTGTCGTCCGCCATGACGTTGGCCGAGAGCGAGTTGAAAGCACGCGCCCAGCGCGCCCGCGGGAACGCGTCGGCCAGCGACCGCAGTGTCACCTGTTGCTGCCCGAACGAGTTGGCCGCGTCGATCATGACGCGGCCGTCGAGCGGACCTGCCGCCCGCAGCACGTCTACCACGACGGGACCCGGGACGGCCACGAGCACCACTTCGGCGCCCGCCACAGCGTCGGCGACGGAGGCCGCGTCTGCGCGCTCCCCAAGTTCCGCCGCCAGCGCCCGCGGCCGGGCAGCATGCCGTGCCGCGAACGTCACGTCGTGGCCGGCAGCGTGCCAGAGCCGGCCCAGTGTCGAGCCAACAAGGCCGGCTCCGAGAATCGCGATCTGCACTGCTCCTCCCCGTCATAACCGCGTCAGCGAGTCGTTCCAGTAAACATGCAGTTCTAGCTGCGGGAACGCGGCTTGGCCGACTTGGGCTCGGTTACTCCAATAAGGAGTCTCATTGCCAGTATTGCTCGGTCGAGATCGGAGATGGCTTTGCCCGGGGAGCAGCGCAGCGGTCGCAGCATCGCCATGGTGTCCCGTCTCAATCGGTCGGCGGTGCCAAGGCTCCGAAGCTAGCGTGAACGGCCACGATTGGAGGCCACTAATCGCCCGCCGGGCCTGCTGCCGTCGCTGCCGCGGACAGCAGGCCGGTTGCCGCGAGGATGAGGGAGCGCCACTGGTTGTGGTGCTGGTTGTCAGCGTGGTGTTCCTGGCCGGGGTGCGGTGGCGTAGGCGCGGGTGATGGTTTCGGAGACCTGGCCTCCGGCCGCGTCCAGGGCTGTCACGCGCAGCGTGACCTTCCTGCCAGCGGGGGCGGTGAAGCGGGCATCGTAGCTGCCCCTGTCGCTGAGGATGAACGCGGCCAGCCGGACGAGTTCGGCCCGGGGTGACCGGAACACCTCGGCGAGCCCGTCGCCGGGATACGTGCTCGGCTTCAGATAAACCACCCCAACTGTGCCCGCCATCGGGTTGGCTGGCACCTAACGCGCGGGTATGCACAGCGGCATGGGCCCGCAACCGGGTCCCTGGCATAACCATTCGGCGCGACGCGGTGCCCGGGGCTAGGTTCAGGTATGCCTTCGATCGACGACATCGCGGCGGAGTATGTGGAGCGGGCCGCCGCCCTGGAGCCGTTCTACGCCACTTACGCCGGGATCGCAGGGCACGACCACGAGCTGGCGGATCTCGGTGCTGACGGGTTCGCCGAACGGGCCGAGCTGGATCGCTCAACCCTCGCGGCCCTTGACGCGGCCGAAGCCCCGGACCCGCGCGAGCAGGTCGCGCGGGCCGCGATGGCCGAGCGGCTGGCACTGGCTGTGGAGTGCTACGACGCGGGGGACACCACCAGCCAACTCAACACCATCGATAGCTGGGTGCAGAAGGTGCGTGAGGTCTTCGACCTGATGCCCACGGAAGGCGAGGAGGCCGCCGCCAACATCGCCAAGCGGATGGCCGCGGTGCCGCGGGCTTACCGCCAGTTGTCCGCGACCTTGCTCGACGCGGCCAGGAATGGCCGCTCCGCGGCTAGGCGGCAGGTCGAGGAGGTCGTCGGGCAGTGCGCGGCTTGGGCCAAGCCGGGGGATTCCTTCTATCCACAACTGGCCGGGCGGCTGACCGCAGTCCCGGACTCGCTGCGGGAGGAGCTGGCCGTGGCCGCGCGCGCGGCTACGGCCGCTACGGCCGAGCTTGGCGCCTTCCTCGACCGCGAGTTGATGCCGCTGGCCAGGGAGAAGGATGCCTGCGGGCCTGAGGTCTACACCCGGGCCTCGCGGTACTTCCTCGGCACCGCCGTGGATCTGCGGGAGGCCTACGCCTGGAGCTGGGAGGAGATCGCCCGGCTGCGGGCCGAGATGGCGCGGGTCAGTAACCTGGTCCGGCCCGGGGCCACCGTGGAGGAGGCCGTGGCGATCCTGGACGAAGACCCGGCCCGGCGCGTCGAAGGGCGCGAGAACTTCCGTGCCTGGATGCAGGAACATGCCGAGCGCACCATTTCGGAGCTGCACGGGAGGCACTTCGACATCGCGCAGCCCGCGCACCGGATCGAGGCCGTGATCGCACCCACCAACGACGGCGGGATCTACTACACCGGGCCCTCCGATGACTGGTCACGGCCCGGGCGGATGTGGTGGTCGGTGCCGGACGGCGTTGAGACTTTCTCCACCTGGAAGGAGGTCACGGTCGTCTACCACGAGGGCGTTCCCGGCCATCACCTGCAGATATCGCACGCCATGGCGGAGAGGGAGAGCCTGAACCGCTGGCAGCGGATGTCCTGGGTATCCGGCCACGGCGAGGGCTGGGCGCTCTACGCGGAGCGGCTCATGGGAGAGCTCGGATACCTGGACGACCCGGGGGCATATCTCGGGATGCTCGACAGTCAGCAACTGCTCGCCGCCCAAGTTCCCCTGGACATCGGGGTGCACCTGGAACTGGATGTTCCACGGGGCACCGGCTGGCGCGAGGGCGAGCGCTGGAATGCCGAGATCGCCTGGGAGTTCCTGCGCGCCCACTCCAGCTGGGATGAACGGCAACTGCGCTCCGAGCAACGTCGCTGCCTCGGCATGCCGGGTCAGGCCCCTTCATACAAGCTTGGTGAACGGACCTGGCTACAGGCCAGGGAGGATGCCATGGCACGGGCCGGAGGAGCCTTCAGCCTCAAGGACTTTCACGCCAGGGCACTCAGCCTGGGCGCTATGGGTCTTGACCCGTTGCGCGAGGCGCTTGCCCGCGTCTAAGGACGCTCAGCAAAGCACACACGGGCCGGGACGGCACGACGTCAGCCTTCCAGATCGGCATTGGCTGAGGGATTCCGCAAGGTGGCCGCCCTTCAGGGCGAGGAGGTGGCGGCCGACCCGGAAGGTGGTGGGTGCGCCAAAGCCACGGTGGACCGGCTAACTTGACATAATGTACATTATCGGCTAACAAGCAGGGTGAGCTGCATCCGCTGCGATCACTCGATCCTCTGCGCCTCTGTCGGTTTTCCGGACAGCGTGCGTCCCTGGGCGTCGAGTCCGGCCGCCAGACCGAAAGACGCGAAGACCTCGGAATCCTGGAACACCGAATTCCGGCTGATGCCCTCGGCGGTGACGGTGAAGATCTGGAGCGTGTGCAGCTCGTATCCGCCACCGACGCGCCGATAGGCGGCGAACCCGGGCTGGCCGTTGGCCGCGACCGCCTTCAGGCACCAGTCCGTTCCGGCCTGCCCGAAGACCCACTCCATGAACAGGCCGTAGTTGCCGGGGCCGACGAACCAGTTGAGCATCGGCGGCATCTCCATGAGCACGTCCTCGGTGAGCAGCCGCTTGAGACCCTCGACGTCGGCGTGCTCGAACGCCTTCATGTAGCGATCGACCCAGGCGCGCTGCTCGGCCGCGGACGGCTCGCTGAGAGGTTCCTGCCGGACCCCGACTTCCTTCACACGGGTACGCGCCCGCTGCAGGGAACTGTTCACCGATACGACGGTAGTGCCGAGGATTTCCGCTGCCTCGGACGCGGAGAAGCTGAGCACGTCACGCAGGATCAGCGCACCACGCTGACGCGCCGACAGGTGCTGCAGGGCGGCGGCGAACGCCAAGCGCAGGCTGCTGCGGTCGATCACGGCTCTGGCCGGATCGCCCGCGTCCAGCAACGAGTCCGGCAACGGCTGGAGCCAGGCGACGTTCTCTCCCCGGACGAGCGGCCCGAGCGGGTCCGACGCGGCCACCAGCCCCGACGGCAGCGGTCGGCGGCCGCGGACCTCCAAGGCGGTCAGGCAGGCGTTCGTCGCGATCCGGTAGAGCCAGGTGCGCAGTGAGCTGCGAGTCTCGTCGTACTGCTCCCGCGCCCGCCACGCCCTCAGGTACGTGTCCTGGACCAAGTCCTCTGCGTCGTGAGCCGAGCCGAGCATCCGGTAGCAGTACGCCAGCAGCTCCGTCCGGAACGGTTCGACCAGGCGATCGAAGCCTTCGACCTTCGTCGTCACGCCCACGCCCCTTCTCTGCTCCTATCAGGACCACCAACGCCGAGCCGGTCGTAGAGCTGCCACGGCGAGATCCTCCTCCTCCGGCAGCACCGGGCACGTGAAGCCCCTGGGAAGTTGATCTCT
This sequence comes from uncultured Actinomycetes bacterium, assembly GCA_963813395.1. GTDB lineage: Bacteria > Actinomycetota > Actinomycetes > Streptosporangiales > Streptosporangiaceae > DASXKD01. The sequence continues at coordinate 704,400 of CAWEYV010000022.1, read as the reverse complement.
AGTCAAGACCTACTACCAGGGGCTTCACGCCGTTCGACGGCGGGCTCGAACATCGGGGCCAGCGACGTGAGACCCTGCGCAACTACACACGGTCACTGCCGGTTACAGGGAAGGGTTCACTGCCCAGGCGCCAGCACCGGGCTGTTGTGATAGGCGGCGATCAGCCACTGGCCGTCCCGCTTCTCGAAAACCCAGGTCGCGTTCACCTTACCCGTGTCCGGAACCTCGGTCTCGCCGGCGAACAGGATGCCGGATTCGCTGACGACGATCGCGGCGTCCCTGCCGACGAAGCGGAGGCTGAGCTGCTTGTTGTAGGTCGAGCTGCCCTTGAGTGGCCCCTCGAAGGCCAGGGCCATGTTCTCGCGGATCACGTCACGGCTGTCGCGGAGCGAGCCGGTCATGATGGCGGTCGCGTCCGCGGTGTAGTTGGCGACCATGCCGTCGGCGTCGCCAGCCTCCCACGCCTTGTAGGAGTCAACCAGTACGGCCTGGATGGCGGCCTCGTCTTCCGCACGACTGTCTGACATCGGATTCTCCCTTGTGATCGGTTCGCCCGGGGTATTCCGGCGAACTCGTCAGTACATACCGGCGGTGGGGTCGGAACTCATCGCGCCCGCGGCAAAGAGGTGCCGAGGCGTGCTCGACAGGGAGAGGTTGCCGTAGCAGTGGCCGCGTAAGGACGAAGAGGCTGGCAGACTCTCGCACGCGCGGCAAGCGCGGCACCGTGAGTCGAGATCGGAGCGAATGATGAAGGCAGTCCGCTTCAGTCAGTTCGGGGGCCCGGAGGTCCTCGAGATCGTGGATCTCCCCGATCCGCATCCGGGTCCCGGCCAGGTCCGGATTGCGGTGCGCGCGGCCGGCGTCAACCCAAGCGACTGGAAGAAACGCAAGGGCCTGATGGATCGAGGGCTCCCGCAGACCATGGGCCACGAGGCGGCGGGCGTCGTCGACGAGCTCGGCGAGGGCGTCACGGACGTCGCCGTCGGCGATCGCGTGTTCGGCTTCTCCGCCGAGGGGGCGGCCCAGGCCGAGCTGGCGGTGCTGTCCTCCTATGCGCCGATCCCGCCGTCGCTCGACTTCCCCGGCGCTGCCGCACTGCCGGCCGCCATCGAGACGGCCACGCGCGCGCTTGACCAGCTCGGCGTCGGGAGCGGCGGCACGCTGCTCATCAACGGCGCCTCCGGCAGCGTCGGCAGCGCCGCGGTTCAGCTCGCCGTGGCGCGCGGCGCGCGCGTGATCGGCACCGCCAGTCCCGCCAACCACGGTTACCTGCGTTCGCTAGGCGCCGAGCCCGTCGCCTACGGCGAGGGCCTGGCCGGGCGGGTCCGTGCGCTCGCTCCCGGCGGCGTCGAGGTGGCGCTCGACGCCGCCGGGAGCGGCATCCTGCCCGAGCTCATCGAGCTCGCGGGCGGCCCGGAGCACGTCGTGACGATCGCCGACTTCGGCGGCGCGCGTGAGCACGGGGTGACGTTCAGCAGCGGGGACGCTGGCCGCGCGGTCCACGCGCTCGCCGAGATCGGCGAGCTGATCGGGGCCGGGCGCTTCTCGCTCCCGGTCGCGCAGACCTTCCCGCTCGCCGAGGTTGCCGAGGCGCACCGGCTCAGCGAGCAGGGCCACGTGCGCGGGAAGCTTGTGCTGCTGGTCGGCTGAAACGGTGCCGGCGGCCCGACACTCGCTCAGCAGTCAAACACCGACCAGCAGATGTCGTTCCGCAACCGCTGGTCGTCAAGTACGAGCTCGCGAATCGCCTCCGGGAGCTGGTCACGCTGCCACCGGCACTCGAGTCGCCCTGCGCCCTCGGCCTCGCCTTCCGGCGCGCCAGCACGTGCGGCCTTGATCGCATAGGCGGCCGCACCGAGCTCGTGCGCGGCGACGTGCGCGACGGCACCGGCCTGGCCAGCAGCGTACGCGGCATGCCGTGCTGCCCCACGCAGGTCTCTGGCCGCGGCCATTGCATGACCCGCCGCCGTGCGAGCCTGGATCATCGTGACCTCGCCACGCACCCAGGCGCGGGCATGCTCGATCGCCTGACGCGGTCGTGGGTCCTCAGGCTGGGCCGACTCGAAGAAGCCAAGGACGTGCTCCGCGCACGATGCCGCCCATAGAGCGAGGAGCTGGTGATCCGAATCTGTGAGGGACCCACCGCGGCGGATCGTCACGAAGCGAGGGTCCCGGACCTTCGGAAGGATCATGGGTTGGCACTCCTTCTTGCCTCGGCCCGACACCCAGGGCGCCGCGCGCGCGACCAGGCACGCCCCCATGCAAAGCCTGCAAACCCGGTGGTCGATCCGCAAGCTCGTCGACGCCTGTCCGCTTCCCCCACTCCCCCACCAGTCCGCTCCATTCGGAACCTGACAACTGCCTCCTGTGCACCAGGAAGGAGTCCTCTTTCCAGACCAACATTCAATAAACAAGTTCGGACAAAGCGCTGAGCATACGGCGAGGCTGGGCACCTTGACGGAGGGCTGATGACTCGGCGCAGCGTGTGTTTAGCAGCAGGCGGCTGCTTAAATCCAGCGATTAAGCATGCGGCACAGCGTGACTTAAGTGGTCTTTGGTAGAACAGCGTTCTCGCACAACGACTAGGAAGTAACATGGCGACTACCAGGAAGCCCCAAGACCCACCTACGATCGACCTCAGCTCGACGGGCGCCGGCGTTCTGTCACCGCCACCGAACGACACCGGCACCGTGATACCAGGCGATACGCCCTCGTTCCAGCTCGACCTCTGTCACCAGGCAAGTCATGGTTGCGGCGATGTGCACCAACGAGGCTGCGGAGGTGAGCCGCCATATCGCGAACGCCGAGGACGGCACCCGGTACTAGCTCGGGTCATTTCGCGCTCACTACGCCGCCACCGTCGCCGGTCTGACCGACTTCAACTGACCGCAACGGGCGGGTCATCGCTGTGGCGACTGGGGCCGGTCAGCGGAACCCTTTTACTTAGTTTGGGCAAAGCAATGGCCTCAAGGAATCCTCTTGACAGCTCTGCTCCGGCGTCTTAAATGGACATATGGGGGATGGACATAACTTTGGGTGAGCGGGCGGCGCGTTCTCGCATATAGCTGAGAATCGGGGGGCACGATGGTGCGTCAGCGTGACTCACGCGCCTCGTCAAGCGCTTCGGCCAACGACAGCCGGGCAAGTTCCGCCCGGGACCGGCTGGACGAGGCCGTCGCGGAACTGCGACGCCTGACGCAGGGCCAGCTATTTCAGGCTCTGGAACGCCTTGCCGATGCCGAGGACGTCCGCGGCGCCTCCAGCGTCAACCTCGAAAGCGTTCGAAGACTCCGGATATGGGGTGCCGAGCACTTGCGCCTTGCAGCTGAACTCGAGGCGGCTGCCCGCTGCTGCCCGGCTCATCGAGCAAGAACTGAATCGCCAGATCGATGCGACTCTCGCTGGCAGCCACCACGAGGCCGATGCTCTCGTGGACCACCGTGCCGATGCGCTTCCTCCGAAGAGCCATCGAAAGAGCCGCCGAGCTATGGGCATGTCGGGCTGGTTTAAACTATTTGGATCGCACGGTCGCTCAGCACACCGGCGGACTGGTAAGGAGCCGATGAAGGTTTCCGCGGCGACGCCGTATCGTTCGCCGATGGCGCCGTCAGCCCAGCCACTGCTCATATCGGGCAGCCCTGAAGCAGATTTCACGGCGCTGATACTAGGGCCACTCGAGCTGAGCGTCGCTGGTAGACATGTGGTTAGGTGGAACAGTCTGAAAGCAAGGGCTGTGTTCCAGTACTTGCTGATCCATCGTGGCCGGCCGGTCCGGCGCGACGTCCTCATGGACCTGCAGTGGCCCAATCACACTTATACCTCGGCACGCAATAACCTCAACGTTGCGCTGTACAGCTTGCGCAACACCCTCGAAGGACCATGGCAAGGCCTCCAGCCCATCATCTACCAGGATGGATGTTATGTCCTTAATTCCGAACTCAAATGGTGGATAGACCGCGATGAATTTCTGTCCGCACTTAGCACAGCGCACTTGGTTCGCTCTTCTGATCATCCCAGGAAAGCAATTGGCCATTATCAGATGGCGGTAGCGCTCTATCGTGGCTCGCTCTTCGAGGATGACCCTACAGGCGACTGGTACCTGGCAGAGCAAAGACATTTGAATGAACTCTATCTGCAAGCACTCGAAAGCCTTGGAGAGATCTACCTGGATCTTGGGGAACCCGCATTCGCGGAACAGTTCGCCCAGCTAGCTCTGGCGAGAGATCCGTGCTGTGAGTCCGTCCATCGGCTGCTAATGAGATGTTATGCCTCAGAGCATAAACAACAGCTGGTGAGCCGCCAGTACAGTATTTGTGTCAATGCCTTGCGGGATGAGCTTGGCGTCTCCCCCGGTGCGGAGACACTTCGGCTGTTCCATGACCTCACGGCCTCTTCCTGAACTGGGAGACTTCTTTAGGCGGTAGCGCTCGAGGTCCGCAACGATTCCCGGCTGAGTATTAGCCGGAGCCAGAGCGGATTGTCAGCGCGGGCAATCTGACCGAGACAGGCTTGGCCGTAGCATCGGGCGCCCACGCTATCAGGGACATCTCGTGTTGACCGGGGGGGACGCCGGACAGGTCGAACTCGGCTTGGCGCGAACGTGGGAGGATCACCGGGTCCTGGGCGTTCCAGCCTGGTCCGTCCGGGCGCGAGATGCGGGTCACTGCATGCAGTTCTGTCCCGGGCCGTGCGCCGCTGACCGTGAGAACCACGCGTACCGGCGCAATCAGTTCCGGAGGCAGGTCTGTGACCAGCGCACCTTCCGTTACCACGTCGACCGTTCCGTTCGCATCAATGATTGCGGCACTGTCGATGCGCAGCTGGCTACGCCCGGAAGCCTTCGTGCCTACGGGCTGGACGGCTTCCGGTTGCGCTGCGACGTGCTGCGCCGGGGTGGTCGCGCTGTCAGCCGCGGCCAGTTGGCCGGCCATCCAACTACCGACAGGCTCAAAGTCCCAGCCGGCCCATACCTGTGGTTTCTGCTCGGGCTCAACCTCGGTCCGCCAGACCTCGACGCGGCGCTCCCAGGAATCGCCGGCTTGGCGCCGGGCGAATATCACCGCAAATGACGCTACCGTGTGCCAATCCGAGACGTCCGTTTCCGTCTTTTCTAGCCTGCTCCTGGCCTCCTCCTGCCATCGCGCAATTCGCTCCAGGCTAGGACGTGGCCGGATGTTCGCCATCGCCGTGTAGATTTCCCGCTGGTCCGCGTCGGCAAAGCTGCGAAGGTCGGTGACTTGCCGTCTGGCCAACGCTCGCAGATGTTTGTCCTCCAGGCCGGGGATCGAGCTCAGATCGTCGGTGGGCACCGAGTGTTCCTCCTCATCGTGGCGGTGCAGCGGCCCAGGCCCGGTGCATACGACGCCGGGCCTGGGCTATCGGTGCTAGGCCAGGCCTAGACGAACATGTACTCCCCTTCCGGCTCATGTCCGGCGACGGCGAGGTGGCCATGCCCCGGCTTGGAGCAATCACAGTCGCCGCAGCAGCGCAGCTCGAATTTGGCCCCGACCTGGTAGAGCGTCCCGCAGTAACCCGCAGGGATCGTGCCAGGCGGCACATTGACAGTTATATCGATGCACTGCGTCGTGCAGCCCTCCCAGTCACACAATCTGAGTTCCGGCTTCAGAGCGTCTGGCAGAACGTCTGACAGGTTGAAGTCTTGTCCGTCTCCGATGGCCGTGAAGCAGACATCGAAGCACCAGTGGCCGCAGATGCACTTCCACAGCCGTCCCTTGAGTTCGACCCTGAAGCGGACCTGGAAGGCCTCGTTGCTTTCGATGATAGTGTCTTGCGGGTTCTTGTCGTCATCGAGGATATCGCAGTCCCAGTATGCCTTCAGATACGTTTCTGACGGCAGGAAGAGCTCGGTAAAACCGTCCAGATAGTCTGGATCGCCCGGCCAACACGGGGGCTTTGTGGGGGGTGCTGCGGCGGCTTCTGTCATGGCGGCGTCTCCTTCGCGGGCCTGTGTCACTATGGATGGCCGGCAAGAGCGGCCATGCCTAAATCATCCGCCGCATCGCTGTAGCAGCACTAAGAACGCCGCATAATCAGCAGTTAATGTCCGCAAAATAATGGGCACAGCGCTTATTTAGTGCTTAAGTTAAGGGCCTTGCCGGGGCATCGAGCGCTGCCAGGCGAAGCCTGGCTGCTGACCCGGCCCTGTCTGATGTTGTTGATCCTTCAGTCACTGGACTGCCGCGGCGGAGGTGGGTTTGGCCTTGATGCGCCGTCCCCCACTGGCGGCACGTCGCCTGCTGATTGCGATGCCTATTGGGCGCGGACCGCGTCGGCGATATAGACGTCATCGAGGTAATTCAGGCCCGCGGCCGCTGCTAGCTCGCGTCCCTGCCGGGATTCGCCGGGCGGCGTCCAGCAGCCATCGGGCGCTTTGGCGCCGGTGCTGGTGAGCCCGCTCTGCCGCCAGACCGCCGTGGCACCGAGTCTCTCGGCCATCGCGATGATCGACGGCAGCTCACCAAACGGCCGGTGACAGTAAACAAGGTCGGCGTGCTCCAGTGCGCGGCCGAGATGCCGGGTCACCACCTCGCTGTCGGTGACTTGCCAGACCGTGTAGTCCGTGGGCCCCGGGCCGCCCTTGACGGTCACCGCGAACCCGGCCGCGGCCAGCGTGGCGGGCACGTCGCGGCTGGGCCAGTCGATCACCAGGACGCTCCGGGTCTGAGCAAGGATTCTGCTGGCCCCGGCCGTCCCGCTCGTGACTGCCTCGGTCATACCTGCTCCCCTCGCCCGCCGCTCCCCCGCTACGATTACTTTCCGTAGTTAACTGCTATCAAGAGCCGCCCGGCCGGGGCCGGTGCTTCTGCGCAGGGAGCCTACCTACGGGAGGTACCCGCGGCCCGCCCGGGGAGCGCAGCTTCTCCCCCACCCGCTCCCCCGTGCCGCCCAGGCACGCCAAGCCACAGGCCCATCCGTACAGGGCCCACCCGTAGCTATTGGCCGGGGGGCTCTAGAGTGTTGGCCTATGACGAGCGATGCCGTCCTCATTGTGCAACTGCCGCGCGGCGGCGAAGTAGACCGCAACTGGGCCGAGGAGATGCCGCCGAGCATTGCCAACGGCTTGGCCGTGATCGACTACCTGCCGGCCGGGCCGGACGGGAGCCTCGGTCCACCGCCAGCCGGTGAGGTCGTCATGTCCGTGCTCTCGCCGGAGGCGCTCCGGGACGAGCAGGGGATCCAGGACGTGCTACGCCAGGCCGGTGAGGGCGACGAGCCACTGGTGATCCTCGTGGAGGCCGCCGAGTACCTGCGCGAAGACGAACTCGTTCCGGTGCTGGCTGCCACCCGCCACGCCCTCCGTCCGGTGATCTTGCGGCTCATGACGAACGCCTAGCGGGTTCCGCCGGGAGCAGCCCGGCCGGCAGCCGTCACACCGACATGGCTGCCGGTATGGTGACGCGGGCCACCGGCGGACGGTAGGCGCGCCATGCCGCAGCGAGGCGGTGCACGGCCTCGGTCAGGTCGGCTGGCGTGGCGAGGTAGTGGATCCGCAGATGGTCCTCGCTGCGCCCGGACGCATCCAGGCCGCTTCCTGGCAGTATCGCAACCCGGTGGCGCAGCGCCGTTTGCGCGAACGAGGTCCCGTCGCCGTAGGGCAGGCGGACCCACAGGGTCTGCCCGCCGCGCACCGGCGGGGCGTCCCAGTCCGGCAGGTGCCTGGCCAGCAGCGCGCGCAAAAGGTCGTGACGGGCCTCCCGCTCCGCCGCGCGGCGCCGAAACAGCGGCGTGAGGCTGGGCAGCAGCTCGGCGGCGGCCAGCTGCCCCGGAATGTTCCCGCCGAGGCCGTGCACGGCCAGCAGCCGCGCAAGCCGCGCGACCAGCGGCTCGGGCGCGCGCACCCAGCCGATCCGCAGGCCACCCCACACAATTTTGCTGAACGAGCCCACCGAGATCACCGCGTCCGCATAGCTGGCCAGGTGCAGCGGGGCCGGTACTCCGGGGAACCCCAGATCGCAGAGCACCTCGTCGTCGATCAGCGGGACACCCGCGGCCGCGGCGGCCTTGACCAGGGCCCGCCCGGCCAGCGGAGACAGGACCGAGCCGGTCGGATTGTGAAAGGCCGAGATCACATAGGCGAAGGCGGGACGGTGCTGGCGCGCCGCCGTCGTGAAGCCGCCGAGCCCGATCGGCAGGGGACGCAGCACGGCCCCCTCCTCACGGAACGCCTCCAGCGCGCCCGGGTAGGTGGGCGACTCCACCAGCACCGGGTCTCCTGGCGCGAGGAGCGCCCGGGCAAGCAGCGACAGTGCCTGCTGCGCGCCCGTGGTGACCAGGATGCGCTCCGGCCCGGTGCGGACCCCGCGGGCGGTGTAGCGCTCGGCGATCGCGCTGCGCAGCGCCAGGTGGCCGGCCGGGTGATAGCCGATATCCCCCGAGGTCCGGGCCAGCCTCGGCACGATGCGGGCGTAGGCGTCGGCCAGTTCGGGCGGTGGCGCGTCCGGGGCCGCGCACGCCAGCGGGATCACCCCGTCGCGCGGCTCCAGCAGGTGCAGGAAGATCGGCGCGCCGGTCGTCGGCCGCGGCCCGGCGGGCTCGTGTCCCGCCACCCGCGTGCCGCTCCCCCGCCGCCGGACGATCCGCCCGTCCCGGCTCAGCAGGTCGTAGGCGGCAACGACGGTGCTCCGGCCGACCGTGAGGGCCGCGGCGAGGGCCCGGTCCGGCGGCAGCGGCTCGCCCGGTGGCAGGTCGCCCTCGTCGATCAGCCGCCGTAGCCGGGCCGAAAGCAGCACGGGAAGCGGCCCGCGGCCCGACGACCAGCGGCCCAGGCGCGCGCCCAGCTCAATTGGATTCATCTGCAAACCAATTTTGCGGCATTGGCCCTGGGATCGCCACCGCAGCCAGCCGAGCATGGTCGGGTACCTTCCCCGGCAGACAAGGACCACGTCATGCGACGGTTCCCGGCCAGCCCGATCACCGCGCTGCTCGACAGCAAACCGCACTACAACCTGGGCGAAAGCATGGGCCGCGACCTGACCGTGACCGAACTGCTCGGCCCCGATGACATGGCCACGCTGGCCAGCGTCAGCCTGGGCTATGGCACCTCGGCCGGCGACCCGGAACTGCGGGCCCAGGTGGCTGCGCGACACCGCATCCCCGACGACCAAGTGCTGATCACCTCCGGCGCGGCGGCAGCCCTGTTCTTGGTCGCGCTGGTGTGCGGGGACGGTGAGATCCTCGTGGGCCAGCCCTGCTACCCGCCGATGCTCTCCGCTCTGCGTGGTATCGGCGCTCCGTTGGTCACCGTGCGGTCGCACTTCAGCGACGGCTATCGCATCGACCTTGACGCCTTCTCCGCCGCACTGTCGCCACGGACCCAGCTGGCCATGTTCGCCTCGCCGCAGAATCCGTCCGGCGTGCCGATCACGCCAGGGGAGGTCGAGCAGATGCTCGCCGCGATGTCCCGGATCTGCCCCGGCGCGCTCCTGCTCATCGACGAGACCTACCGGGAGGCGACCTATGGTGATGCCCCCGCCGCGGGCACCGTCGCCGGCCTGTCGCCGCGCCTGCTCACTTGCGCCTCCCTGGCCAAGGCGTACGGCACGCCGGGGCTGCGCATCGGCTGGCTGACCGTGCCCGACCCGTCGTTGTACGAACAGTTCCGGCTGGCGAAGTTCAACACCTCGCTCGCGTGCGGGACCATGGATGAGTTCCTGGCTGCCAGGTTGCTGGTGCGGGCCGACGAGGTGCTGGCGGGCCGTTCCGCGGTGCTGGCCGAAGCCCGCGGCATCGTCGAGCGCTGGATCAAGGCGCACACCGGCCGCCTGGCGTGGCTGCGGCCGCAGGCAGGGGCGATGTGCTGCATGCAGCTTGACCCGAGCACCTTCGGGCCCGAGGAGGTGGACCGCTTCCACCGCCGGCTCGCGGACCAGCGAACGCTGGTGGCACCGGGCCCGTGGTTCCACGACAGTGCCCAGGTGTTCCGGCTCGGCCTCGCCTACGAGCCGCCCGGCAAGCTCGAGCAGGCGCTCGACATCATTGGCGCCGCGGTCGCGGCCGGGTGAGAAGCCACGGTCGCGGCCGGATGAGACAGTGGCGTCATGAGCATGATGGATGCCGAAGCCCTGCGCGCCGCGCAGCAGCCACTCAAGGACGCCTACCGCCAGGACCCTGCGCGTGCCGTGGTCACCCTGCGAGCGCTCGGCGAGCTCGGCGCCGAAGACGTCAGCTGCTCGGTGGAGACCGGGCGGGCTCTGGCCGTCGCCGGGTTGCACCCGGCCACCGGCGGGGACGGTACGCTCGCCTGCTCCGGGGACATGCTGCTGCAGGCGCTGGTCGCGTGCGCCGGAGTCACGCTCCGGGCGGTGGCCACGTCGCTCGGCATCGAAGTCTCCGGAGGGACCGTCCGCGCCGAAGGCGACCTGGACTTCCGGGGCACGCTGGCGGTGGCCAAGGACGCCCCGGTCGGCTTCATCTCGATCCGGCTCAGCTTTGGCCTCGACACCGACGCCAGCCAGGAGCAACTGGACACGCTGCTGCGGCTGACCGAGCGTTACTGCGTGGTGTACCAGACGCTGGCCCACCCGGCGCAGCTCACCGCGTCACTGACCCGGCAGGCCGCGGCGGGCTGAGCTCCCGCCGCTGGCACCGCCCGGCGGCCTGCCGAGCGTCCGCCGGGTGCGGGCGGCGTCCCGTCAGGCGCGGGCCAGCACGCCGTCGAGGGCCTGCTGCGCGTCCCGGCCGATCCGCGTCACGTCCAGGGTGGTGAGCGCGCCGCCGTGCTTGAGTATCCGCCCGTCCACGATCACCGTGTCCACGTTCTCCGGCTGCGCGGCGGTGACGATCAGCTGGGCCGGGTCGGTGAGCACACCGAGGTTCGGGCCCGCGGGGCTGACCACGACGAGGTCGGCCCGCTTGCCCGGGGTGAGCGAGCCGGTCACCTCGCCCAGCCCGAGTGACCGGGCACCGTCGATAGTGGCCAGGCCCAGTGTCTGCCGCGCGGTGAGCGCGAACTCGTCCCGGGCAAGGGCGTTGGCCAGGCCCTGGGTCAGCTTCATGATGGCGAACATGTCGGCGTTCCCGGTGAGCGCCGTAGTGTCCACCGAAAGCCCGACCGGGATGCCCGCGGCGAGCAGGCCGGTGGTCCGCGGCATCCCGTAGCCGATGAGGAGTTCGCTGAACGGCGATATGCTCACCGCCGCGCCCGCGTCGGCCAGCAGGCCGATCTCGGCGTCCGTGGCGCAGTTGGCGTGCACCACCTGCAGGTCCGGGCCGAGCAGCCCGGCGTCGGCGAGGGCCTTCACCTGCCCAGCCGCCGACCGTGGGCCGCACGCGTGCACGGTCACCGGGACGCCCAGGCCGCGGGCGGCATCGATCTCGCGCCGGTACACCTCCGGCCGCAGCCGCATGGCCGGATCGCTTCCCCCGGTGCCGCGCCACGCCATGCCCAGCGATAGCAGCGCCGGGCCCGCGTGGCCGGCCCAGTCCCGGTGCAGCCGTTCGAGACCGGCCAAGTCCATGGGCTGGTCGTTGGCATGCCCGGCGGGGTAGCCGTAGGAGAATCTGGCCCGCAGCCCCGCCTCGCCCAGCGCCCGCAGCCCCGCCTCCGCGTGCCCGGGTCCGCGCACGTTGTGGCACCAGTCGTGCACCGTGGTGATGCCGGAGCTGATGGCCTCCGCGCAGGCAAGCATCGTGCCGTGGTAGACGTCACCGGCGCCGAACGCGCGGCCAAGCCGCCCGATCAGCCGGAAGTAACCCGGCCCGCTCCCGGACATGCCGCGGAGCAGGGTGTTCCAGGTATGCCAATGTGTATCCACCAGGCCAGGTATCACTACCATGCCGCGTGCGTCCAGCACGCGGCATCCTGGCGGCACGGTGAGCGACGGCCCCACCGCGGCGATCGCACCGTCGCTGACCAGCACATCTGCGCTTGGCAGGTCCCCGGTGGCGGAATCCATGGTGACCACGTAGCCACCCCGGACTACCAGGGCTCCTCGCGCACCGGGCGGGCGCGTCGCGGAGCCGGTCACCCCGGAGATAGTACAGGTCAGGCCGTTGGCCATGGTAGGCATGGCGCAGGGCAGAACTCACCCCTCGGCACGGATAGGCAAGGCGCATGGCAGAACTCATCCCACGGCAAGTCCTGTTTGGGAACCCAGAACGTGTAAGCCCCCGCATCTCCCCCAACGGGACCAGCTTGGCGTGGATCGCCCCCCACGAGGGGGTGCTCAACGTCTGGCTCGCCCCCGTGGGTGCCGATGGCGTCCACTGGGATGCGGCGCAGGTCGTGACCGACGACACCGACCGGGGCATCCGGGTCTTCCGGTGGGCCCACGACGGGTACCACCTGCTCTACCTACAGGACTCCGGCGGGGATGAGAACTGGCGGCTGTACGACGTGGACCTGCGCACCATGCAGCGGCGCGACCTGACGCCGTTCGAGGGGGTGCAGGCCCAGATCCTGGCCACAGAGAAGAAGCACCCCAGCGAGGTCCTGGTCGGGCTGAACCGCGACAACCCGGCCCTGCACGACGTGTACCGGCTCGACCTGATCTCCGGCGACCTGGTCAAGGAGGTCGAGAACCCCGGTTTCGCGGGCTGGGTCGCCGACACCGAGCTGGTGATCCGGGCCGGCGTCGAGCTGAACCCCGACAACGGCGCCATGGTGATCCATGTCCGCGACGGCAACGGTGGCCCATGGCGGGTCGTGCTGTCGGTGCCCTTCGAGGACGCCCTGACCAGCGCGCCGATGGCGATCAGCGCCGACGGCGCCTCGATGCTGGCGCTGAGCTCGGCCGGCGCCGACACCGGGCGGCTGGTCCGCGTCGATCTGGCCACCGGCGCGCAGGAGGTGCTGGCCGAGGACCCCGACGCGGACGTGAGCGGTGTCCGGGTGCACCCGGACACCCGCGAACCGCAGATCGTCACCTGGATCAAGGAACGCATGGAATACCGCGTGCTCGATCCGTCCGTCGAGGCGGACGTGGCGGCCGTCCGCGCGCTGCACCCCGGCGACCCGGACATCGTCGCGCAGGACGACAGCGACACCGTGTGGCTGATCGCGTTCACCAACGACGCCGGCCCGGTGCCCTACTTCCTCTACGACCGGCAGCGCCGCGAGGGCAGGTTCCTGTTCCATCACCAGCCCGAACTGGCCCGGTACGAACTGGCTCCGATGGAACCGTTCTCGTACACCGCGCGGGACGGCCTGACCATCCACGGGTACGTGACCTTCCCGCCAGGGGCAGGCCGGACCGGCCTGCCCATGGTGCTCAACGTGCACGGCGGTCCCTGGGCCCGCGATACCTGGGGTTTCGACCCGATAGCGCAGTGGCTGGCTAACCGCGGTTACGTGTGCGTGCAGGTGAACTTCCGCGGCTCCACCGGGTACGGCAAGGCGTTCGTCAACGCCGGCGACCGGGAGTGGGGTGCCGCCATGCAGGACGACCTCACCGACGCGGTGGCGTTCGCGGTCGCCCAGGGCTGGGCGGACCCGGCCCGGGTGGCGATCTTCGGTGGCTCCTACGGCGGCTACGCCGCGCTGGCGGGCGTGGCGTTCACCCCGGACCTGTACCGGTGCGCGGTGGACATCGTGGGCCCGTCGAACCTGAAGACGCTCATCGAGACGATCCCGCCCTACTGGCACCCGCAGATCACCCTGTTCCACCGCCGGGTGGGGAACCCGGAAACCGACGCCGAGTTCCTGTGGTCCCGGTCGCCACTGTCCCGCGCGGCCGGCATTCACACGCCGCTGCTCATCGCCCAGGGCGCCAACGACCCGCGGGTGAAACAAGCCGAGTCCGAGCAGATCGTGGCCGCGTTGCGCGATGCGGGAATCGATTATGAGTACATGCTGTTCCCCGACGAGGGTCATGGCTTCGCCAAGCCGACGAACCGGCTGAAGTTTTATGCAGCAGCAGAACGATTTCTCGCCCGCCATCTGGGCGGCCGAGCAGAGGAGTAGCCCGGGTTGATCGAAATCAAGAGTGACGCCGCGCTGGACGCCATGCGGGAGGCTGGCCGGGTCGTGGCGAACGCCCTCGCGGCGGCCCGGCGCGAGGCCGCCGTCGGGGTCACGCTGGCCGACCTCGACGAGGTGGCGCACGACGTGCTGCGCAAGGCGGGCGCACGGTCACCGTTCCTGAACTACCACCCGTCGTTCGCGCCGACGCCGTTTCCCGCAGTGATCTGCGCGTCGGTCAACGACGCGATCGTGCACGGCATCCCGGACGGCTACCGGCTGCGGGACGGCGACCTGGTCAGCATCGACTTCGGCGCCGAACTGGACGGCTGGACCGGTGATGCCGCGACCAGCTTCATCGTGGGCGGCGCCGACCCCGCGGACGAACTGCTCATCGAGGCCACCGAGAAGGCGCTGGCGGCGGGCATCGCGGCGGCGGCCGAAGGCGGCCGGCTCGGAGACATCTCGCACGCGATCGGCACGCTGGCGCGCGATGCCGGGTACGGCGTACCCGCGGGCTTCGGCGGCCACGGCATCGGCCGGCACATGCACGAGGATCCGCACGTTCCCAACGAGGGCAGGCCGGGCCGCGGGCTGCGCCTGCGGCACGGCCTCGTGCTGGCCATCGAGCCCATGCTGATGGCCGGGGGTGGCAGCTCCTACGAGGTGGCGCCGGACGGCTGGGCGCTGAAGACGGTCGACGGCACCCGGGCAGCGCACGCCGAGCACACGGTGGCCATCACCCACGACGGCCCCCGCATCCTCACCCTCCCCTAGCCTCGCGCGTCCGCCATCAGTGCGGCCAGGGCTGGCTCGGGCTCGAGGACGTAGAGGCCGCCGCCGATCCGGTCGGTCACCCAGACCAGGCCGCCGGCGTCCACGAACAGGTCGTTGATCTGCGCGACCGGCTGGCCGGGTGGTGCCTCCGGGATCCAGTGCGCTATCTCCTTCGGGTGCCCGGCGTCGGCCAGGTCGTAGACGCGCACCCCGGCGCTGAAGTACGTGGCGAACACGATCCGCTCGCTGGCATAGGCGCCGGGCTGGTTCTCGTGCAGGTTGTGCGCGCCGAACCGCAGCGGCAGGTCATCGAAGCCGCCGGGATGCGGGCATTCGGCGAGGACCCGGGGGCTGGCGCCGGAGACGTCGAGGACGCGGATGGACCGCCGCGGCGCGCGCGGCCCGTCCCTGACCTGCTCGTCGGTGGCGACCACAAGCCCCCGGCCGGGCAGCGGCAGGCAGGTGTGCGTCGACCCGCCGCCCCACTGGGCGTGGCCGGTCTGGCGGGGACGGGTCATGTCGGTCACGTCGAGCACGACCATGCCCGCATCGTCGTAGCCGAGATAGGCCCGGTCTCCCGCGACGAGGGCGTGATGGGCCGCATAGCGCTCGCCCGCGGGCCAGCCTGGCTGCTCGTCGTCGCGCTGGCCCGGCCACCACCAGCGGGCCGCTACGGCCGGGTGGGCCGGGTCGGCCAGGTCGAGCACCACCCAGATGCGGTCGCGGAAGCGGCCGGGAATGGCCGACATGTGCGCGTACCTGCCGCCGGTCCAGACGACCCGGTGCACTCCCCTGCCGCCGCTGGGCCAGAACGCGACCTGGGTGGGCCGCAGCGGGTCGTCGAGCCGGTATACGGCCAGCCCGGCCGAGACCGGGCCGTTGTCGGGTGCCCGGTACGGGAACTTCTCGTGGTTGACCAGGAGCAGGCCGTCGGCCACCTGCACCTTGTGGGTGTGGCTGCGCGGCGGGGCGGGCCACTGGGTGACCAGCACCGGCCGGAACGGGTCGGTGACGTCGAGCACCGAGGTGCCTGCCCCGGTGGTGCCGGTGTGCCCCACGTACAGCGCGCCGCCGTGCCGGATGACCTGCATGCCGTCGCCGTGGCCGGCGAGGCCGCTGTGGCCGGCCAGCCGCAGCCCGGCCGCGCTCGCGGTCCGCGGGGCGCCGGTCATGACCGTACGCTTAGAGCACCCGGCAGCGGAGCTGCTGGGCTCCCGGCGCCCAGGCTGCCCCCGGCTGCGTTCTCGTCGGTCAACATCCTCTCCGAGGATGCCTCCCTCCTCGGCCTTGCCGGGGATTGCCTGGGACCGCCGCTCACTATTCCAGCACCCCACTACCGGGCACTCTTGGCCGCGCACCGAGCTTGTCCGCCGCCCAGTCGGCGGTCAGGTACCGGTGGAACGGCGCCAGGTTGGCGCACCCGTGGTTGCCCTGCTCCAGCAGCAGCAGTTCCGGCTGCCCGCCCGCCTCGTCCACCAGGCGCTGCGCCTGCTGCCAGGGGATGAGCCGGTCGAGCTTGCCCATCACGGCCAGCATCGGGCAGCGGATCCGCTCCGCCCGCCCGGTCATGGTCAGCTCCCCCGCCCTGGCCCTGGCCGTGTCGAGGTCCGGCGAGAAGGACCTGACCCGGAACGCTTCCCGGGTGAGGATCGGAAGGTTGTCCCAGTTGTCGGCGAACGTGAACGGGCCGGCCAGCGCGATGCAGGCCTGTACCCGTTCGTCGCCGCTGGCGACCCGGGGGGCGTAGTAGCCGCCGAGGCTCACGCCCCACACCCCGATCCGGCCCGGGTCCAGGGACGGCTCGGTGATCAGGTAGTCGATGATGGCGCCGCCCGGGACCTCCCAGTCACCGCGGATCGGCAGGTCGTACTCGGCCTCGCCCTGGCCCGGCCCGTCCACGCTGAACGTCGCGATGCCCCGTTCCAGGAACAGTTCCTCGGTGCTGCGCAGCTCTTC
Organism: uncultured Actinomycetes bacterium; assembly: GCA_963813395.1. Classification (GTDB taxonomy): domain Bacteria; phylum Actinomycetota; class Actinomycetes; order Streptosporangiales; family Streptosporangiaceae; genus DASXKD01. Next base: position 687,749 of record CAWEYV010000022.1, on the reverse strand, counting down.
CTTGGTGGAGTCCAGGCCGGGGATCATGATCATCACCGGGTAGGGGCCGCTCCCCCGCGGCTCCCGCAAGATCCCCACGATGGCCGCGCCGTCAAACGGGATCTCCACCCGGCGGCCCGGCGGGTCCAGGTAGGGCAGCGCGTCGGTCAGGCACCGCACCGCCTTGCCGTGCGCCGCGCGCATCTGGTCCAGGTCGTTCACGAATAGGAACTTCGCGAAGTGGTAGTACACCGCCGCCCGGGCCAGGTGGGCGCCCGCCGACAGATCCTGGTTGCGGAGTAGGGCGTCGCGGCCCAGGCGCTCGTGCTCGGCGGCTACCGAGCTCCACGCCGCGCACCAGTCATCCCACGAATCAAGGCCGCTGGTGATCCGCTCGAAATCGCCCGCGGTGACCCCGTTCATGGTGAACCGCGGCGCCCAGTGAGAGATCGCCATGGCTACGCGCTCGTCCACGCGCCCTCCTGAAGTGGTGACCCGGCTAGAATCTGCAATCGAATGCATACTCTCATGGGCGGACCCTGGTAGGCAGTCGGGTAGACAGTCTTGGGTAGGCAGGCCCAATTGCTGCGGAGAGGCGATGGAGCAGCGCGAACTGCACGTGACCGTGAACGGCGCCGGCCACACGGTGGAGTGCGACCCCGGCTCGCCGCTGCTTGACGTGCTGCGCCACGATCTGGGGCTGGCCGGCCCCCGGTTCGGCTGCGGCCTCGGGCTGTGCGGCGCGTGCTTCGTGATCATCGACGGCAAGGCCAGATCCTCCTGCGACTACCCCGCCTGGGCCGCCGAGGGAACCCGGGTGACCACCGTCGAGGGCCTCCTCGACGGCGACACGCCCGGCGCGGTTCAGCAGGCGTTCCTCGACGAGCAGGCCGCCCAGTGCGGCTACTGCACCTCCGGCATGATCGTGACCGCGGCCGCGCTGCTGACCGCCAACCCGGCTCCGACCGAGCAGGAGGTGCTGGAGGCGCTCGACGGCAATCTGTGCCGCTGCGGCACGCAGCGCAGGATCGTGACCGCGGTCCTGAAAGCGGCGGCCCGGCGGGATTCCGGGGCCGCCGGATGACGGTGCCGGGATGACGACGCCGGACCCGCCACGGCCCGCGGCGCAGGCCGCTCCAGCGCAGCCACCCGCGGGCGCAGCCGCCGGCCTGCCGGTCAGCCTCGCCGCGAACCCGCTGCTGGCGTCCTGGCTCTCCTTCTCCCCGGCGGGCACCGTCACGATCTTCCCCGGCAAGGTCGAGTACGGCCAGGGGGTGTGGACCGCACTGGCCCAGATCGCGGCCGAGGAACTCGACGTGGCGCTGGCACGGGTGACGGTGGCGCCGGTGAGCACCGGCACCAGCCCGGACGAGGGAGTCACCTCGGGCAGCCTGTCCATCCAGCACTCGGGCTCGGCGTTGCGCCAGGCCTGCGCGCAGGCCCGTGCGGCGCTGCTGGCGGCCGCCGCCGGCAAGCTGGGCACCAGTGCCTCGGAACTGACGGTCGACGACGGGCAGATCGCCGCGGCCGGCCAGCGCACCGGGCTGACCTACTGGTCGCTGGCCAGCCCGGGGCTGCTTGACCGCGAGGCGGGGGCCCCGGTCCCCGTCAAGCCGCCGGACCGGTGGTCGGTGGCGGGCCGCAGCGCCGCCCGGCTTGACCTGCCGGACAAGGTCGCCGGGCGGCCCCGGTTCCTGCATGACATCGTCCTGCCGGGCATGCTCTACGGCCGCGTCGTCCGGCCGCCCGCGGTCATGGCCAGCCTGGCCAGCCTCGGCAACCCGGACCTGCCAGCCGACGTGGTTACCGTTCGTGACGGCTCGTTCCTCGGCGTCGTGGCGCCCACCGACCGGGGCGCGCTGCACTCCGCGCGCCTGCTGGCCCGGTCGGCCCGCTGGGACATCAGCGAGTCGCTGCCGGACGACGGTGACCTGAAGAGCTTCCTGCTGTCCGCGCCCGCCGAGACGGTCCCGGTAGAGTCCCGGCTGGATGCGGCCGCCGCCTCGGCGGCCACGCTGACCCGCACCGCGGAGTACACCCGCCCGTTCCTGGCGCACGCGTCGATGGCGCCAAGCTGCGCGATCGCCCGCTGGGACGGCGGCACGGTGACGGTGTGGAGCCACAGCCAGGGCGTGTTCCCGTTGCGCGACGCGATCACGGCCGGGCTTGGCCTGGACGCTGCGCAGGTGACCGTCAACCACGCCGAGGGCGCGGGCGCCTACGGCCACAACGGCGCCGACGATGCCGCCCTGGACGCGGTGCTCCTGGCCCGGGCCGTGCCCGGGCGGCCGGTCCGCGTGCTGTGGACCCGTGAGGACGAGATGGGCTGGGCGCCGCTCGGCCCGGCCATGCTGGCCCGGCTGTCGGCGGGGCTCGACGGCCGCGGCAGGATCGTGACCTGGCGGCAGGACGTGTGGAGCAACGGGTTCATCGGCCGCCCAGGGCGTGGCGGCGAGCCACGGCTGCTGGCCCTGGCCCACCTGGCGGGCGGGCAGCCGATGTCGCCCGCCCCCGACGGCCCGCCGACCGGCGCGATGGGCTCCACCCGGAACGCGGTGCCCGGGTACGACATCCCCGACCTGGAGGTCGTCCGGCACCGGCTGCTCGCGATGCCGATCAGGACCTCATCGCTTCGGTCGCTCGGCGCGTTCCTCAACGTGTTCGCGATCGAGTCGTTCATGGACGAACTGGCCGCGTGCGCCGCCGCCGACCCGGTGGAGTTCCGCCTGGCCCACCTGTCCGACCCGCGGGCGGTGCGGGTGATCGAGGAGGTGGCCGGCCTAAGCGGCTGGGCTGGCAGGCCGCGCGCGGAGGGCACCGGCTACGGCCTCGGCTGGGCAAGGTACAAGGGCCTGGCCGGGTACTGCGCCGCGGTCGCCGAGGTGGAAGCGGAGTCCGATGTCCGGGTGCGCCGGCTGTGGCTGGCCGTGGACGTCGGCACGGTCATCAACCCCGACGGCGTCATCAACCAGGTGGAGGGCGGCGCGGTGCAGAGCACCAGCTGGGCAACCCGGGAACGGGTCAGGTTCGACCGGGCCAGGATCACGTCGGTGAACTGGGACACCTACCCGGTGCTGCGGTTCACCGAGGTCCCCGAGGTGGCCGTGCGGATCGTGCCCTCGGCGAGCCGGCGGCCGGCGCGGGCGAGGTCGCCCAGGGCCCGGTGGCCGCGGCGATCGGCAACGCGCTGGCCGACGCCGTCGGCGTGCGGGTCCGCGACCTGCCGCTCACCCGTGACCAGGTCATCCGCGCGATCGAGCGAACCTGACGGACCAGTCCGGGCCTTGTGCTGGGGATCGGGCTGGTTACCGGGGGCCGATCCCCAGCGTAGGCAGGCCGAGGGCGTCTAGTGCTGGCCGAACAGTGCGCTGACCGACTCGCCCCAGTGGATCCGGCGGATCGCCTCGGCCAGGGCCGGCGCGACCGACAGGACGGTGAGTTTCGAGGTCACCCCGGCACTGGGCACCGGCACCGTGTTGGTGCAGACGATCTCCTGCACCTCGGGGACGGCGGCGATCCGCTCCAGCGACCCGCCGGCGAACAGCCCGTGGGTGCACGCGATGCGCACCGAGGTGACGCCGCGCTCCCTGAGCCGGTCCAGCAACTCGATCGATCGTGGTCCCCCGGGCGATCTCGTCGTCCAGCACGATCACCTTCTTGCCGTCGACGTCGCCGATGATCGAGGTGATGCTGACCTTCTCGTCGTCGAAGCGTTCCTTGGCGCCGGCCGCGACCGGCAGGCCGAGCCTGCTGGCGAACGCGGCCGCGTTCTTGGCGTTGCCGAGGTCGGGTGACACCACCACCGTATTGGCCAGGTCCTGGCCGCGGAAGTGCCCGGCCAGCTCGCGCAGGGCGTGCAAGTGGTCGACCGGCACCGAGAAGAACCCGTGTACCTGGCTGGCGTGCAGGGTCATCGCCAGCACCCGGTTGGCCCCGGCGGTGACCAGCAGGTCCGCCACCAGCCGTCCCCCGATCGATATCCGCGGCATGTGCTTCTTGTCGGACCGGGCGTAGGCATAGTGCGGTATCACGGCGGTGACCCGGGCCGCGGAGGCGCCGCGGGCGGCGTCCAGCATCAGCAGCAACTCCACCAGGTGCTCCTGCACCGGAGGCGCCAGCGGCTGGATGAGGAACACATCCCGCTCCCGGCAGTTGGACTGCAACTGGACTTCGAGGCAGTCGTTGGCGAACCGGCGCAGCCGCACCGGCAGCAGGGGCTCCCCCAGTGCCGCGCAGATCTCCGCCGCCAGCTCGGGGTGGGCGCTTCCGCTGAACACCGCGATCTCCCGCACGTCCGCCAGGCTAGCGTCCCCTCCAGCGGGCGCGCCCGCTGGCACGCATGGCCTACCAGTCGCGGAGGAAGTTGATAACCCGGTTCCTTACCTCGGCTACCGTCTCGGGCCGGGCACGGCCCACCTGCCTGATTACCCGCTGTACCGAGATCGCGCGAACAGATTCTGACTGGACCCAGCTTGGCGTGCGCAGCCCGGAATCGGTGCCTGCGGGGATATGGAACGGCAAGCCACGCTGGCGACTGGTGATCGCGGCCACGATGAGCTGCTCGTTCCGGAGTTCGTTGTAGGAAGGGCCAGACAACACCAACACGGGGCGCCGGCCGCCCTGCTCATGGCCCGCCACCGGATCGAGGTCGGCGAGCAGCACATCACCGGCCTGGTACGGCACTCGGCGTGCCTCCGGCGGCGTGGTTGTATTCGGGCCAGTCGGCCTCAGCCGCGGTCAGCCCGTCCCCGGCTGTGCCGGTCTCAAATGTGCGCAGCTCGGTCACGTACTCCTGCCACGCTGCGGAATCCTCGCGCCGCATCTGATCCATCACCTCGTTCGCGCGGCGCATCTCCCGCTGATACTGCTCGCGATCCGCCAGGTGGCCCAGCAGGTCTCCTAGCGTGACGTGCTCCTCATCGGCCAGGGCACGTAGCTTGTCGCGCACCGCGATGTCGACCCGGATAGTGGTATCACTCATACAATAAGTATACCGATTCATATGCACTAGCAGTAACAGATGCGCTGCGCATTGGCGGCCGGCTCATGGCGGCCGTGCGGGCCGGCGGTCCCCATTGATGGTCCACTTATCGTGATGCGCGCTTGGCCAGGTCGCGGCCGGCCTGGCGGAGCCAGCGGCGTGGGCTGGCCAGGGCCGGGGCGGCACCGCCAGCGAGGCCAGCCAGGGTGACGGCCCCGGTCCCTTCCGGCAGGCCGCCGCTGACCTGGCCGGCGACCAGCGCCACCGGGACCCCGGCGGCCGCCGCGGCGGCGAGCACGGTGCCGGTGGTCTTGCCGGTGAGCGAGGTCGGGTCGAACCTGCCCTCCCCGGTGATGACCAGGTCCGCCGCGGCCAGCGCCCGGTCCAGGCCCGCCAGGCGGGACAGTTCCGCCGCCCCCGGGGTGACGGCCGCTCTCCAGGCGGCGGCGAGGCCGTAGCCGGTGCCGCCGGCCGCGCCCGCGCCGGGGGCGGCCGGGTCACCGCCCAGCACCTCCGCGAGCCGGGCCAGGCCCGCCTCCAGCGCGGCGATCTGCGCGGTATCCGCGCCCTTCTGCGGGCCGAACACCGCCGCCGCCCCGTGCGGGCCGAGCAGCGGGGCGGTCACGTCGGCCAGGCAGGTCACCCCGTCCGGTGGCGGTGGCCGCAGCCGGCTCAGGTCCGCCCCGGCCAGTGCGGCCAGCGCACCGCCGCCCGGGGGCAGAGGCCGCCCCGCCGCATCGAGGAACCGGGCGCCGAGCGCGGTCAGCGCGCCGGTGCCGCCGTCGGTGGAGGCCGAGCCGCCGAGCCCGGCCAGGATCCGGGTGGCGCCGGAGTCCAGCGCGCGGCCGAGGACCTCGCCGAAGCCGGTCGTGTGTGCGCCCATCGGGTCCGGGCGGGCGAGCAGCGGCAGCCCGCTGGCGCGGGCGAGTTCCACCACCGCGACCCGGCCGGGCAGCAGTAGCCAGCGGCAGCGCACCGGGCCGCCGCCGGGCCCGGTGACCTTGGCCTGGCGCCAGCGGGCCCCGCCAACCGTGGCGGCCAGCACGTCCAGGGTTCCCTCGCCGCCGTCCGCGAGCGGCAGCCGGGTCACCTGGTCGCCGGGCCGCACCGCGAGCCAGCCGGTGGCCAGCGCGGCCGCCGCGGCAGCGGCGCTCGCGCTGCCCTTGAACGAGTCGGGCGCGATCAGCACCCGCACCGGGGCCGCCCGGCCGGTCACGGCTTGTAGGGCGGCAGGCCGAAACGGTCCCTGATGGCCTGCTGGATCTCCTCCTTGCTGGCCGTCGCGTCGATGACCGCGACGTACTCCTTGCGCCGGAACAGGTCGAGCACCGGGTCGGTCTTCTCGTGGTAGTCACGCAACCGCACGACCAGGGCTTCCTCGGTGTCGTCCTCGCGGGTGACCAGGTTGCCGCCGCACAGGTCGCAGACGCCCTCGGTGGCCGGGCGGCTCTGGATCAGGTTGTAGTCGACGCCGCAGTTCGCGCACAGCCTGCGGGCCAGCACCCGGCGGCGCACCTCGGAATCGGGCATGTCCAGGTTGATGACCCCGTCGATGTCGTAGGTCTCCAGGAAGAACTCCGCCTGGCCGCGGTTGCGCGGGAACCCGTCCAGGACGAACCCGTAGTTCCAGTCGTGCTCGGCGAGCCGCTCCGCGGTCACCTTCTCGGCCAGGTCGTCCCCGATCAGTTCCCCGGCCGCCATGATCCGCCGCACCTGGGCGCCCATCTTGGTGTGGTTCTGCACGTTCCAGCGGAAGATGTCGCCCACGCTGATGTGCACCAGGTCCAGGTCCGCCGCCAGGATCGTGGCCTGGGTGCTCTTCCCGCTGCCGGGGACACCGATGATCACGTATTTCCGCATGCAGTTACCTTCGCATAGGGAGGGTCAGCCGGCGTACCGGACCGGCTTGGGGATGCCATCGGCGAGCACACGCCGTTGCTGGGCAACCCCGCAGCCTCATCAGCTCGCGGCCAGGCCGAGCAGCCGGGCTGCGTTCTGCTTCAGAATCTTCTCTCTGACCTCAGGCTTGATCGGCAGGTTCGCGAAGTCCGCGAGCCAGCGGTCCGGGGTGAGCAGCGGGAAGTCGGAGCCGAACATCACCTTGTCGGCCAGCAGCGAGTTCGCGTACTGCACCAGGATCGGCGGGAAGTATTTCGGCGACCACCCGGACAGGTCGATGTGTACCTGCCGCTTGTGCAGGGCGACCGCCAGCGCCTCCTCCTGCCAGGGGAACGACGGGTGAGCCAGGATGATGGGCATGCCCGGGAAGTCGGCGGCCACGTCGTCGATCAGCATCGGGTTGGAGTACTTCAGCCGGATTCCCCCGCCGCCGGGCAGCCCGGCACCGATCCCGGTCTGGCCGGTGTGGAACAGTGCCGGCACCCCGAGTTCCTCGATCGCCCCGTACAGCGGGTACACCGAACGGTCGTTGGGGTAAAAGGACTGCACGCTCGGGTGGAACTTGAACCCGCGCATGCCGTGCGCGGTGACCAGGCGCCGCGCCATCGCCACGCCCGCCGCGCCGCGGGCCGGGTCGATCGACGCGAACGGGATGATCACATCGGGGTTGGCGGCGGCGGCCTCCGCGACCTCCTCGTTGGGCACCGGCGGCTGCCCGGTCGCCGACTCGGCGTCCACCGTGAACACCACGCATGCCATCGAGCGCTGGCGGTAATAGGCGGCGATCTCCGGCAGGGTCGGCTTGGGCTGCCCGCCGGTCCTGAAGTAGCTGGCAGACGCCTGCTCCAGGTCGCTGCTCAGGGAATGGTGCCCGGCACTGGACACCTCGGCGTGCACGTGCACATCGATGGCGGCCAGGCTTGCGACGTCCAGCGCTGGGATCACCTCCACGCCGCGATGTAGCGGCCTTGTGCTGGCCGGGTCCGCCGGGCCAGGCGGCCGTCAGCTTGCCAGGTTCAGCCAGCGCTCGCAGCCGCGGCGGATCTTGGGGTCGAGCGAGTCGCACAGCACCGGCCAGTCCTCGCGCAGCAGCCGGGCGTTGACGAAGCGGGCCATGTCGTTGCGCCGGCCCTGGGTGAGCACGATCCCGTAGAGGCTGCGGCGGTGCCAGTCGTCTGTCACGTCGAATTCACGCAGTCCCGGCGGGGAAAGGTGCCGGGGCAGCACCACGACCCCCTGCTCGGGGCCGTGCAGGTCATCGGGGCTGGCGGGCAGCCGCCGCGCCAGGCCGCTCCCGGGCCGGAACAGATCCGTCAGGGACATGCTCCATTATCACCAGGGCCCGCCGCGTTGCCGCCATTCCCCCGGCTGGGCGTGGCGCCGGGCCGGTTAGACTCGGCCCATGTCCGGCTCCCAGGCCCCGGGGTGGCGGTTTCTGATCACCCCCAAGTGGATTGCCTGGCACCTGTTCATGGTCGCCTCGGTCATCGGCATGCTCTGGCTTGGCGACTGGCAGTTGCGTCGTGCCTTGTCCGGAAACGGGCTGAGCTGGGCATACACGTTCGAGTGGCCGATCTTCGCGGTCTTTGCCGTGGTGTTCTGGGCGAAGACGATCCGGGACGAGTTCCGGCCGCCGGCCGTGGCGGGGGCCGGTGAGCCCGACATCCCGCTGCCGGCCGGGGCGTACCCGGCGGCCGCCGGGGCCGCCGCCGCTGTCGTGCCCGGCGGCGCGGCAGCGAGCGAGGAGGACGCGGAACTCGCCGCGTACAACGCCTACCTCGCCCGGCTGCACAAGGAAGTGAGGGGCCACGGCAGGTGGCACGGCCTGAGATAGAAGGTCCTCAGGTACAGCCTCAGCATCAGGCAAGGCCTCAGCAAAGGAGGTGGCGCGCGTGCGCCTCAACGTCACCCTTTACCGGGTGATGGCCTACGTGACCGGTGTGGTCCTCATCATCCTCTGCGCCCTCGCGATCGCCCAGATCTGGGCCAACGACGCCGCGGCCGTCAATGCCGTCGGCACGGTGCACGGCCTGCTCTACATCGTCTACCTGATCGTCTCCTACCCGCTCACCCGCAGGCTGCGGCTGAGCACCGGGGCCACGATCGCCGTGCTGCTGGCCGGTACCGTGCCGATCATGACGTTCGTGGTGGAGTACCGGATCCGGCGCCGTTACATCGAGCCCGCGCTGGCCCAGCTGGACGCCAGCCAGGCCCAGCAGGACCCGCGGCCGGTTTCCTAGCCTGGGCGCGTTACGGTCCGTTCACCGTACGGCACCGGCATGTTCCCACTCCGCTTTCGCGAGTAGCGCATACTCACAATTATGGCGACGGCCTTCCTCGATTACCCGCGCCCGCTTGCGTTCGCGCACCGGGGCGGGGCGGCCCACGCCCCGGAGAACTCCTGGCGTGCCTTTGAGCACGCCGTGGGGCTCGGCTACCGGTACCTCGAAACCGACCTGCAGGCCACCTCCGACGGGGTGCTCATCGCCTTTCACGACCGGACCCTGGACCGGGTCACCGGCCGGCAGGGCCGGGTGTCGCGGTTCACCCACGCGGAACTGTCCGGGGCGCGCATCGGCGGCACCGAGGCGATCCCCCGGCTGGACGACCTGCTCGGCGCCTGGCCCGATGTGCGGTTCAACCTGGATGTGAAGGATGTCTCCGCGATCGCGCCGCTGCCGGAGGTGCTCCGGCGCACGAACGCCTGGGACCGGGTCTGCGTGGTCTCGTTCTCCGCGAGCCGGCTGCGGGCTACCCGGCGGGCCCTCGGCCGGCCGGTGTGCATGGCCGCGTCACCGTTCGGCACCGCGGTGGTCCGGTTCGGCGGCCCGCGGGGATGGCACGACCAGCGGGGCCCCGGCCGGTTGCGGTCCCGCCGCCGGCAGAGCCCGGGGCTGGTCATGGACTGGCTGGCCCGCACCGGGGTCCGCTGTGTCCAGGTGCCCATCACCGTGGCCACCCAGCCCCTCATCGACCGCGCCCAGGCGCTGGGGCTCCAGGTTCACGTCTGGACGATCAACGAGCGGCCGGCCATGGAGCACCTGCTCGATCTCGGCGTGGACGGGATCATGACCGACGAGACCGTGACGCTACGCGAGGTCCTCTCCGCCCGCCACCAGTGGCACCCCCGCTGACCCCAGCCAGCCCATGGGGTTATATCAGTCACAATCGGGAATCTTGTCCGGGTAGCCAGCGTTGACGTCGGGGAAGGCTGACGCCTGGGAGGCAATACCACATGGCCGAACGTGCACTACGCGGCACCCGGCTCGGAGCGACGAGCTATGAGAACGACCGTAACACGGACCTGGCGCCACGCCAGGAGATAGCTTTTGACTGCCCGAAGGGCCACCACTTTACCGTGCCGTTCGCTGCCGAGGCTGAGGTTCCCGCGACATGGGAGTGCAGGGTCTGCGGCGCGGTGTCGTTCACCTCGGCCGGGGATCTGCCCACGCCGAAGAAGGTCAAGCCGCCGCGCAGCCACTGGGACATGCTGCGCGAGCGCCGGTCCATCGCAGATCTGGAGCAAGTTCTCGCCGAGCGGCTCGCCCTGATCCGGGGAGAACGGGACGGCGACGTCAAGGAGCGTTCGCGCAAGAGCGCATAACTGCGCCGATGCCAAGCGCCTGACCTGTGATTTCCGGCCTGGCATAACGTTACGCACGGTTCCGCACCACTGCTTGCCCTGGCTGCGGCGTGCCCATGGGCGGAACGCCGCGGGCCGGTCAGGCCGCCGTGGCCCGGCGTGATCCGCGGCGGCCGGTGATGCCCCATACGGTGACCCGCCACAGCGCTTCGGCGACGACCCCCCTGCTCATCTTGCTGGTGCCGTGCACCCGCTCGACAAAGGTGATCGGTACCTCGGTGACCGTGAGCCCGGCCCGGATGGCGCGCATGGCAAGGTCGATCTGGAAGCAGTAGCCCTGGGACTCGACCTCGTCCAGGGCGATCTTCCGCAGCGCGGCGGCCCGGTAGGCGCGGTAGCCGCCGGTAGCGTCCTTCAGCTTGATACCGAGCATCAGCCGCGCGTAGGTGTTGCCGCCGCGCGACAGCAGTTCCCGCGACTTGGGCCAGTTGAGCACGGTGCCGCCGGGAACGTAACGCGAGCCGAGCACCAGGTCCGCGGTCTCCAGCGCGTCCAGCAGCCGGGGCAGTTCCTCGGGGCGGTGCGAGCCGTCGGCGTCCATCTCGACGATCACGTCGTACCCTGCCTCGAGCGCCCAGTGGAAGCCCGCGATGTACGCGGCGCCGAGGCCGGCCTTTCGGTCCCGGTGCAGCACGTGGATCTGGGAGTCTTCGGCGGCGAGCTTGTCCGCTATCTCGCCGGTGCCGTCCGGGCTGTTGTCGTCCACCACGAGCAGGTCCGCCCCGGGCACCGCGCTGCGGACCCGGCCCGCGGTCGACTCGATGTTGGCGCGCTCGTTATAGGTGGGCACGATGACGGCAACACGGTCACCGGCCTGGTGGCCCTCCATGACGGTCAATTCCCTGCCTGCCTTGTGCATGACGGCTGAATAGGCGTCCCTGCAGGTTACCGTGCTGCGCGTTGTCGATTGCGCACGAATGTTGAGAGGGCCCGGGCTCTCCCTCCGGACCGGAGTCCACCCCGTCGGCCTCGAGACCGGCCCCGTTGTCTACTGGGCGCCCGGGCCCTCTCCAAGTCCAACCCGCCGATGCGGGCGGCAGTCGGGCCTGCGATGCCCACGCCCGGATTGGCCGTGTGCCGGTGCGTTCCTGCCAGCCCGCGTGGGCAGGCCCGCCCTGAGGCGGCCAGCCCGCGATGGACTTCGCAGTAACTTAGAAGTTGATGTTCGTGGTGTCAACCGTCCGGCGGCCCGGCGCACTCGCCGGCCGTTCCGTGGCCAGGGCGGGCCCTATTCCGGGCCGTCCCGCGGCGGTACGATTGAGCCTCTCCCAGCAGGTGAGGGGCGGGACGACGCGGCATGATACGGGAGTCACCAGGCTCACCGGCACTCGGCATCCCGCCATCGGCACCACGGGGTTCCCCTACTTCTTTGATCGCATCGTGGCAGTCGCGGCGACCGCTGCCCGAACGCGCAGGCTAGGGGCAAGCCAGACCCAGCCGCTCCCGAGCAGCCATCTTCCAGCAGGAGGTGCAGCGTGACAGAAACCCCAGAGGTACAGGTCTCTGAGACACAGATTGCCGTGCACTGGCGCGAAGAGGAGTACATCTACCCGCCGGAGTCGTTCGTGCGGCAGGCAAACGCCAGCGACCCTGCCATCCTGGAGCGTTTCAAGGAGGACAACTACCCCGGCTGCTTCACGGAGTACGCGGACCTGCTGGACTGGGATGAACGCTGGCACACGATCCTCGACACGAGCAACGCCCCGTTCTGGAAATGGTTTGTCGGCGGCAAGCTGAATGCCTCGTACAACTGCGTAGACCGGCATGCGGCGGCCAGCCCGGACAAGACAGCGATCATCTTTGTTCCCGAGCTTGAGTCCGACGAGACGGTGCGCGTCAGCTACGGCGAGCTGCTTGGCCGGGTCAACGAGTTCGCGGCACTGCTGCGTGACTTCGCCGGCCTGTCGGCCGGCGACCGGGTGACGCTGCACATGCCGATGGTCCCTGAGGCCGCCGTCACGATGCTGGCCTGCGCCCGGCTCGGCGTCGTCCATTCACAGGTGTTCGGCGGGTTCAGCGGCCAGGCCTGCGGGACGCGCATCGCCGACTCCGGCAGCCGGGTTCTGATCACGATGGACGGTTACTACCGGGCCGGCTCGGTCACCGATCACAAGGTCAAGGCCGACGAGGCGCTGGCCGAGGCGGCCAGGCAGGGCCAGGAGGTCGACAAGGTACTCGTCTGGCGGCGGCAGCCCGGCCAGTACGCCTCGCAGACGCCCATGACCGAGGGCAGGGACTTCTTCGTCGACGAGGTCCTGCCCAAGTACCGCGGCACGACCGTGGCACCGGTGTCGATGCCCGCCGAGGCGCCGCTGTTCCTCATGTACACCAGCGGGACCACCGGCCGCCCCAAGGGCGCGCAGCACTCCACCGGCGGCTACCTGTCCTACGTGTCCGGGACGTCAAAGAACTACCTCGACATCCAACCGGACGACGTGTACTGGTGCATGGCGGACATCGGGTGGATCACCGGGCATTCCTACATCGTCTACGGGCCGCTGGCGCTGGGGACCACGACGGTGATCTACGAGGGCGTGCCCAACTACCCCGACGGCGGCCGGCCATGGCGGATCGCCGAAAAGCTCGGCGTGAACATCTTCCACACCTCGCCCACCGCCATCCGGATGCTCCGCAAGGTCGGCCCGGAGGAGCCGAGGAAGTACAACTACCGCTTCAAGTCCATGACGACCGTGGGCGAGCCGATCGAGCCCGAGGTCTGGCGCTGGTATCACTCCGAGGTCGGCAAGGGCGAGGCGGTCATCACCGACACCTGGTGGATGACCGAGACCGGCGGTTTCCTGGGCAGCACCCTGCCGGCCCTGCAGCCGATGAAGCCGGGAAGCTGCGGCCCCGGCGTGCTCGGCGTCTTCCCGGTGATCTACGACGAGGAGCGGAACGAGATCCCCGCCGGCAGCGGCAAGGCCGGCAACATCTGTATCCGGTACCCGTGGCCGGGTGTCATGCAGACCATCTGGGGGCAGCCGGAGCGCTTCCTCGACGTGTACTTCCGGAAGTACAACGTCAAGCCCGACAGCAAGGACTGGCACGACTGGCCGTTCCTGTGCGGCGACGGCGCCCTCCAGGCGGCGGATGGCTACATCAGGATCCTCGGCCGGATCGACGACGTCATCAACGTGGCCGGTCACCGGCTGGGCACCAAGGAACTGGAGTCCGCGTCGCTCACGGTGCCCGAAGTCGCGGAGGCCGCCGCGGTCCCGGTGATCGACGACATCCGCGGCCGGATGGTCGAGATGTACATCTCGCTCAAGCCGGGATACGAAGCCAGTGGCGAGATGGCGGCGAAAGTGACCAGGGCGATCGAGACCGAGATCGGCAAGATCGCGCGGCCCAAGAACGTGTGGATCGTGCCGGACATGCCCAAGACCCGCTCTGGCAAGATCATGCGCCGGGTCATCGCCGCGGTGTCCAACTTCACCGACGTCGGCGACGTCACCACGCTGGCCAACCCCGAGATCGTGGAGGGCATCCGCCACCAGGTCCAGGCCGCCAAGGTGGCCAAGGGCGATGTGCCACGCGAGCTGAGCGAAACCGAAAAGGCAGAGATCCAGGCGTTCGGATCCGAGACATAACGGGCCTGGGGCTGGCCTCCCGGTTACAGCGGGAGGCCGGCCTCCAGCAGGGCTAGCCCGCGTTCGTACCTGTCCGCGAAGGCTTCGATGTCGTCGGCGGCGGTGAACCAGGCCGCCATGGCCACGCCCAGGACCGCGCCGGCGGCCGTTTGAACGGCGAAATCGTCGGGGGTGCGGCCGGAGCGCTCGGCTATCGCGGTTGCCAGCATCTGGTTTGTCCGGGCGAACTCGTCCAGCATGCGGGCCCGGACGGCGGGGATGGCGGCCAGGTCCATGGTCTGCCGGAGCGTTGCCAGGTCGTCACCGGACATGTTGGCGAAAGCCTCGCGCAGGGCAACGCGCATGGCGGTGAGGGGGGCACAGGCCGGGCTGGGCGCGGTAGGCGTCGATCCAGAGCAGGTCCAGGTCGTCTTGCAGGACGACGTCTTCCTTGGTCGGGAAGTAGCGGAAGAACGTGCTCGGGGAAACCTCGGCGGCCTCGGCGATCTGCTCGACGGTGGTGGCGTCGTAGCCCTGCTCCCGGATCAGCCGGAGCGCATGATCCCTGATGGCGGCGCGGGTCTTGGCTTTCTTTCGCTCGCGCAGCCCAAGCCGGGGGGCAGGACCGTGCCCACGGTCCTGGCCGTCGGTCCCCGGGCCGGCGTGACCGGGCCCGGGGCTCGCTTGTTCAGGCAACGCGCTCATGCGCTGATTCTTCCCCTTCCGCGGGCTGCCGGGAAGCAGCGGGCGTGGTGTCGGCCGCCGTGCCTCGCCAGGGCAGGAAGGCCAGGGCCAGGATGACGCCTGCCACGGCCAGCCCGGCGCTTACCCACAGCAGCGCGTCGATCCCGTGCACGAAGGCGGACTGCACCTTATGCGCCAGCGAGGCCGACCCGAGCTTGCCGGCCACAGCCAGCCCCGCGAACACGCTGCTGCGCACGGCATCCGCGGTGGCCGCCGGCAGGTTCGCGAGGTGCAGCTGGGACTGGTAGCCGGCGGCCAGGACGCTGCCGAGGATGGCCGTGGCCAGCGGGGCACCGGTCTTCTGCACCGCCTGCATCACCGCCGAGCCGACACCGGCGCTCTCTTTGGGCAGGTCCACCAGGGCCGTGGACGCCGCGGTGGCCAGGGCCAGCCCGAAGCCGACCCCGGTGATCGCGGTCCAGGTGGCGATGAACGCGTCGCCGCTGGCCGTGGCCATGGTGGCGCCGAGCACCAGGCCGACGGTCAGCAGGCCGAAGCCGAGCGCGGCGGTGAGCTTAGTGGTCAGCCGCTGCGCCACCCTGTCGGCCAGGGCCGCCCCGGCGGCCAGGCTCGCCATCAGCGGCAGCAGCCGCAGGCCGCTGCCCATCGCGGACACGCCGAGGATCGCCTGGAAGAACTGCGGCGCGGCGAAGAGCAGGCCGAACATCGCGAAGATGCCGAACGCCTGGAGGATGGTTCCCCAGGTGAACCGGGCTGACCGGAACAGCCCGAGATCCACCATCGGCTGGCCGCCTGGCCGCCGGGTAAGCCTCAGCTCCCAGCCTGCGAACCCGGCCAGGATGAGCGCCCCCGCCGCCATGGCCGCGATCGCGGTACCCGAGGACCAGCCGTACTGCCCGGCGGCGATGAACCCGTAGATGAGCACCGCGAGGCCCGCGCAGGACGCCAGGATCCCCACCAGGTCCAGGCCCGGGCGCTGCGCGGCCCGGGACTCCGGCACCAGCGTCGCGACCGCGACCAGGCCGATGAGGACCACCGGGATGTTCATCAGGAACACCCAGCCCCACCAGTAGCTGGACAGCAGCCAGCCGCCGAGGATCGGCCCGATCGGCAGGGCCAGGAAGTTGGCAGCCGCCCATGCGCCCACCGCCTTGGGCCGTTCGGAGTCGGTGAACATCACCACGAGCACCGAAAGCACCAGTGGCACCATGACACCTGCGGCCAGTCCCAGCAGCGTCCTTGCCGCGATGAACGCTCCCGCGTTCGGTGCGTAGGCGCAGGCCAGCGAGCCCAGCCCGAAGATGGACAGCGTCACCAGCATGACCCGCTTGCGCCCGAACCGGTCGCCGAGCAGCCCGCCCGGCAGCAGCCCCACGGCCAGCGCGAGCGTGTACGACGACACGAACCACTGCAGGTCGGTCGCTGACGCGTGCAGCGACACGGCCAGCGTGGGCAGTGCCACGCTCAGCACCGTGGCGTCCAGCCCGACCGCCAGCACGCCCAGCGTGAGCCCGCCGAGCGCCCACCACTTCCTCGCTCCCGCTCCCCCGCTGGCCGGGCCGGAGACCACGCTCATGACACTCACCACCATCAAGTAGCCCAACTGATTTGAAGGTTACTATCATTTTAGTCAGACATGCAACACCGAGTGAGTGCCGGATTTGCCGATGCCGGCGGAGGACGGGCTAGGTGGTCAGGCTGCCGGGCCGGACGGTGAGCAGGCCGCTGGCCATGACCCCGGTGCGCTGGGCGCGGCGGGCCAGGGAGCTGTCGTGGGTGACGAGCACCCAGGTGAGCCCGCGGTCACGCCACAGCCGCTCCAGCAGGCCGATGATCTCGTCCCTGGTGCCCTCGTCGAGGTTCCCGGTGGGCTCGTCGGCCAGCAGTACCTTCGGCTCCTTGACCAGCGCCCGGGCGATGGCCACCCGCTGCTGCTGGCCGCCGGACAGCTCGGCGGGCAGGTGCCGGGCCCGGTCGGCCAGCCCGACGCTGGCCAGCGCCTGCGCGGCCCGGGCCCGCCGCTGGGCCGCCGGTACCCCGAGCGGGACCAGTGCCGTCTCGACGTTCTCGGCCGCGGACAGCGTGGGGATCAGGTTGAAGGTCTGGAAGACGAACCCGATGGCCCGGGCGCGTACCCTGGTCAGCTGCGCCTCGGTCATCGTGGCGAAGTCCTGCCCGCCGAATTCGATGCTCCCCGCGGTGGGCCGGTCCAGCCCCCCGAGCAGTTGCAGCAGCGTGGTCTTGCCGTGCCCGGTCGGGCCCTGGATCGCCAGCCACTCGCCGTCGTCGATCGTCAGGTCGACGCCGCTCAGCGCCTGCACCGTGTCCCGGCCCTTGCGGTAGTTCTTGGTGACCCCGGTCAGCGTGTACATCGCATTCCTTCCTGCACCGGCTTCGTCATTGCCCTGCGGTTGCCGCGGGTCACCCGGCCTGGGCCAGCGCGGCGGCCGGCCGCAGCCGGGCCACCCGCCAGCCGCCGAAGCCGCCCGCGATCAGCCCGCCCGCCACGGCCAGCAGCACCGCCGCCGCGATGACGCCGGCGGTGACCGGCGTGGTCAGGTGCACCGACACGGTGTTGACTGTGCTGGCGTTCAGGCCGCGCGCGATGCTGGCGGCGGCCGGCCGGAGCGGGGCCGCGGAGCCGAGCGGCTGCCCCACCGTCGCGGTCAGCGGCGGCGCGAGCCTGGTCACCAGGGCGGCCCCGGCGAATCCCAGCGCCACCCCGGCCAGGCCGCCGGCGATGCCCATCGTCACCGTCTCGCCCATCACCTGGCCGACGACCCGCCTGGTGCGCCAGCCCAGCGCCTTCAGCGTGCCGAACTCGCGGACCCGCCGCGACACCGCCGCGATGGTCAGCAGGCTGGCCACGCCGAACGCCGCTATCAGGACCATGGCCTCCAGCCACCGGCCGAGGTCGCTGGCCAGCGTGGCCGTGCCAGCCAGCGACCCGGTGACCTCGCCGGCGAGGTCGCCGGAGGTGGTCACCGTCGCCGACGGCAGCAGCGTGCTGATCTCCCGCTCTACGGTGCCGATGTCGGCCGCGCTCGCGGCGGTGACGTAAATCGTGTTGACCTTGCCGGCCAGGCTCGTGCCCGACTGCGGGGCGCCGAGGGCCTGGGCGCGGGCCAGCGGGATGTACACGTCGGCCGGCGTCACCCCCGGCGGCGCCCGCACGACCCCGATCACGGTGAAACGGGTGCCGTTCCCCGCGCCGTTGCCGACGGTGACCGTCGATCCGGGCTTCAGCTTGTGCTGCGCCGCGTAGTCCGCATCGACCAGGGCAACGCTGGCCTTCGCGTCCGAACTGGTGAACGTGCGGCCCGCGGTGAGCTTGCCCGAGCTGAGCGGGCCGAACCGCCCGGTCGCGGTGTCGGTGCCAAGGACGCTGAACGAGCTCGTGTTGATCGTCGAGTTCGCGCTGCCACCGGCGCCGCGGCCGGCCCCAGCGCCGATCGTGCCCGACACCTTCAGGTCGGTGAGCCCGAGCGCGCCGCCCGCGGCCGAGACATCCGGCAGCCTCGCGATGCTGGCCGCCGACGACGAGCTCAGCAGGCCCAGGCCGCCGGCCACGGGGGTCAGCAGGTTCCTGCTGAAGTTCGTCCCGGCCGCCGGGCGGCCGGTCAGCCCGCTCTTGAGCTCCTGCCTGATCTGGAACCCGACCGGCTCGCCGGATCCCTTGGCCGCGGCCTTGGTGACGGTGACATCAGTGCCCACGCCGTACAGCGAATGCAGGACGGTCTCCTGCGCGTTCTGGACGCCGCCGGAGGCGGCCGTCACGGTGATGACCAAGCCGACACCCAGCGCAAGGCCCAGGCTGATGAAGACGGCCTGCCGGAGCCGCCGGCGCAGCTCACGCCGCAGATAGGTAAGGAACATCGGAACTCCTGGTCGGGTTGGCCCGGCATCTGGTGCCCAGCGTCCGCAGGGTTACCTGGAGCCGGGCGGCTCCTTCTGTCATATATGACAGATTATCGGGTAAGTGTCATATGTGACAACACGTGAGAGGATGACGAGGTGACCGCACCAACCGGGCGCCGGGAGGCGAGCAAACAGGCCACGAGCGCCGCGCTGCGAGCGGCGGCGATGCGGCTGTTCGCCGAGCAGGGCTACGACGCGACGACGGTCGCCGACATTGCCCGCGCCGCGCGCGTGACGCACCGGACCTTCTACCGCTACTTCGACAGCAAGGAGGCGCTGCTGTCGCACGAGTTCGGATCGTGGCTCACCACGCTCGCCGCCGCCATCCGCGCTCGCCCCGCGGCCGAGCCGCCGCTCACCGCCGTGCGGCACGCCATGCTCTCGGTCAGCCAGCAGGCCAGCGCGAAGCCGGCCCAGGTGCCGCTGTGGCTGTTCGGCGACCGGCCAGCCCGGGCCGGCCTGCGGCGGGCCGGCCCCCGCCCGCTGCTGCGCCTCGAGGCCACGATCACCGAGGCGGTCCAGGACCGGAGCAGCGCCGGGCGTGCCGCCCGGGCGCCCGCTGATCCCGGGGAGGAGTTCCAGGCGCAGGTCATCGGCAGGGTTGCCGTCGCGGCCTTTCGCAGCGCGGTCATCTACCACCGCAGCCTCGCCGGACAGGGCGAGGGCGCGTCGCCCGGGGTGGGGCGGCTGCTCGATCAGGCGTTCACGGTTATCGGCCGCCAGGACCCCAGGCGGCAGGACCCCGGGCGGCAGGACGTGGGTTAGGCGGGCGGCAGGACGACGGTCCCCCGGGCCGTGACCACCGTCAGCGGCTCGTCCAGGACCCGGGACGCCGACGGGCCACGCTGCGGGTCAGCCCGGCAGACGACCCGCGCTTCGAAGGCCAGTTCCCGGCTCCGCCAGCCGGCCCGCACCACGGTGGCCGTCACCTCGATTACGTCCCCGCCCAGCACGGGCGCGGTGAACTGCACGTCAGAGTAGGACGCGAACAGCCCCTCGTCGCCTGCCATCCGGATGCACGCCTCGGTGGCCACGTCACCGAACAGCGCAAGCACGTATGCGCCGTCGACCAGGTTCCCGCCATAGTGGGCGTCGGCGGCGGACACATACCGCCGCTGGGTGACGGTCAGACCCTCGCCCGCCGCCGGGCCGCCAGGCGTCACAGCGCCGCCTCCAGCGGCTCGGGTGTCAGGGTATGGGCCAGGTAGCTGGCCACCTCGCGGGGCGTTGTCCCGCGCCCGAACACCCGGTCCACGCCGAGGTCGGTGGCCATCGCCGGGTCGAACCTGGGGCCGCCGACCACAAGCAGCGGCCGCCGCCCACCGTCCCCGAACGCCTCGGCGATCTGCTTCGCGGCCAGGATGTGCGCGTCCCGCTGGGTGACCACCTGGCTGACCAGCACCGCGTCCGCGCTCTCGCCCCGGGCACGGGTGACCAGGTCGGCCACGGCCACCTGGGAGCCGAGGTTGACCACCCGCATCTCCCGGTAGGACTCCAGGCCCTTCTCCCCCGCGTGGCCCTTGACGTTGAGGATCGCGTCGATGCCCACGGTGTGCGCGTCCACCCCGACGGTCGCGCCGACCACGACCATCTCCCGGCCGAACGCGGACCGGATCCTGCGGTTGATCTCGGCCGCGGACATCAGCGGGTACTCCCGCTGCGCCACCGTGACCTCTGCCAGATCGACCAGGTGGCGCACCGGGCCGTAGACGATGAAGAACGTGAAGTCCGGGCCCATCGCCTTGGCGTGCACCACCATCGCCGGGTCCAGGCCCATCTTGTGGGCAAGCTGCGCCGCGGCCCCCTCGGCCAGCGCGCGCTCCTCCTCGGTTCCGAACGGGACCGGCAGCGTGAACGACACCTGCACCCGCCCGTCGCCCGTGGTGTCCCCATACGGCCGGATGACCGTGCGGGCCGCCTCGGCGGTCACCGGTCCTCTCCGCCCGGCAGGCCCGCGGCATCAGGATTCTCCAGAAACTCGCATGCCGGGTTGCTGCTGCTAGCTCGGAGGGGCGACCCCCCGGAACCCCCCGCTGGGCCTGCTCCGGAACCTGGGTTCTCCAGAAACTCGCTTGCCGGGTTGAAGTAGCCCTCGGCCCGCTTGAATACGCCGTCGAGGCCCCTGCCGCCGTCCGCGGGGCGCCGGGTCACCCCGAAGGTCCCGTCGGCGATCGCGTTGAGCAGCCCCCCGCTGCCGATGCGGCGCAACAGGTCCACCGCCTCAGCGAGCACCTGCTGGGCCCGGCGTTCCACGAACCCGCCGGGCGGCGGCTGGAGGTTCTCCCCGAGCCGGCCAGCCGCCTGGAGAACGTAGCGCACGTTCTCCAGGGCCAGGTCCCGGTCGGACAGGAACGGGGTGTGGATGCCCTCGGTCATCATGCCGATCAGCAGGATGGATTGCCCGGTCAGCGCCCCGCACAGGTTGAAGAACGCATCGAGCAGGTACCCCGCGAACACGTTGCCGGTCATGTGCTTGGTCGGCGGCATGTACTTCAGTGGCGCGTCCGGGAAAAGCTGCCGGACCAGCTGGGCGTGGGCGAGTTCGAGCAGGAACGAGTCGGGCACCGCCGGGTTGATCTCGAAGGCGTGCCCGAGCCCGAGCTGACCGTCGGCGAGCCCGGCCTCCTTGCCGAAATACTCGTTGAGCAGCTGGCTGACGACCACCGTGTGGGCCGCGTCCACCGCGTCGGCCGTGGTCAGGTAGTTGTCCTCGCCGGTGTTGATGATGATCCCGGCCCGGGCGTGGATCTGCCGGGAGAACCGCTGGTCGATGAACGTACGGCGCGGGTTGATGTCGCGGAAGATGATCCCGTACATGCAGTCGTTCAGCATCATGTCCAGCCGCTCCAGCCCGGCCAGCGCCGCGATCTCGGGCATGCACAGCCCAGACGCATAGTTGGTCAGCCGCACGTACCGGCCCAGCTCGTGCGACACCTCGTCCAGCGCGGCCCGCATCAGCCGGAAGTTCTCCCTGGTCGCGTACGTTCCCGCGAACCCCTCCCTGGTGGCGCCCTCGGGCACGTAGTCGAGCAGCGACTGGCCGGTGGAGCGGATCACCGCGATGATGTCGGCGCCTTCCCGCGCCGCCGCCTGGGCCTGTGGAATGTCCTCGTAGATGTCGCCGGTCGCCACGATGAGGTAGATCCAGGGCTTGGGCGGGTCGGCGGTGGTGCGGATCATCGCGGTCCGCTCGGCCCGGCGGGAGTCGATGCGGGCGAAGCCCTCGGCAAGCGCCGCGGTGGCCGCCGCCCGGGCCGCGTCCGCATCGGCGCCCTCGGGCAGACGGAACTTGACCTTCCCGGCGGCCGCGTCGCGGGCCAGCGCCGCCAGATGCGGGTAACCGCCGGTCAGCAGCGCGTCCCAGGCGGGCAGCGCCACCCCGTGGTCGAGCCCGCACCCGTCGGCGACCGCGTCCACCACGTGGTTCACCCACGGCATGCCGTCGCCGGGATCGGCGCCGTCGAGGCCGCCGAGCCGCAGCACCGCCCGCTCCACCGACACCGTGCTGTGGGTTCGGGCCATGTCCACGATCGGCCGGCCCGCCGCCGCCGCGAGCTCGCGCGCCTCGCGGATGACCGCCGGGTCCAGCCCGAGCGCGGGCATCGCCACGTTGCTGTTCTTGCTGTCAGGCATCGCCGTCACCCTTCCGTCGTCCGGCTGTCAAAGATCTGCCGCAGTCCCGGCTCGGCGCGGATCAGGTCCAGCGCGAGGTCGGCGTGCCCTGGTACATACCCGTTGCCGATCAGCATGGTGACATCGGCCGCCACACCTTCGGCGCCGAGCGCGGCCGCGCTGAACGAGGTCGCCATCGAGAAGAAGATCACGGTCCCGCCCTGCGCCGTGGCCAGGACCGCGCCGCCCTCGCAGCCGGGCACGTCCACGCAGACCACGGTCACCTGGGCCGGGCCGCCCGCGCCCCGGACGGCTTCGGCGAGCGCCGCCGGATCCCGCGCGTCCGCGATCACGACCTGGTCAGCCAGGCCGGTGGCGTTGAGGATGTCCGCCTCGGGCTGGTTCGGCACCACGCCGATGACCAGCCCCGCGCCGGCCCGCCGGGCCGCGACCGCGGACAGGCTGCCGCTCTTGCCCGCCGCGCCGAGGATGGCGACCACCGGCGGCCGCCCGCTCTCGCGCGTGGCCCCGGTCACCACCCGGCTGGTCAGCGCCGGTGCCCCGCACACATCGAGCACGGCGAGCGCAAGCCGGGCGGGCAGGTCACCGGGCAGCACCGCGGCGATGGAGCGGCCGAACAGGATCGCATGACCGTCGCACGGCACCTGCTCGGAACGGCCGTCCCAGCGGGCGAGCCCGTCGGTGATCACCAGCGGGGTGAGGCTGAGCGAGACCAGGGTGGCGACCCGGTCCCCGGCAACCAGGCCCAGTGGTGCTGCCGGCCGGCCTCATCCACGACCCCGGTCAGCATCCCGCCCGAGCCGGTTACCGGGTTCTGCATCTTGCCCCGCTCGGCGACGATGCCGAGCACCGCCGTGCGCAGCTTGCCCGGATCCCCGCCCGCGGCCTCGGTGAGCTGCCGGAACGACGCGGCGTCCAGGTTCAGCCGGTCCACCCGCACCCGGGTCTCGTCCGGCCACAGCTCCGGGCTCGGGTCCAGCCGCCAGGCCGCCTGCGGCAGCGCCCCGGCCGGCTCGATGACCCGGTGCAGTCCCAAGGGTGATCCAGCAGTACGACCGCGCCGTGGCTGGCCTCCCGCGTTACCCGGGCCGCCCGTCCCCGGCCGGCCCGCCGTTCCTCCGCTGATCACGGATGCCTCCGGTGGCTCATCAGTCTGCGTCAGCTCGTTATGCATCACTACAGGGTGCATAACGGGAAGTCTTATTGTTACAGGGTACTTTCTCATGAATTTCTTTCGTATAATCGAACGATCTAAGGGTATCGTCCCGAAAATCCACTGCCAGGAAGGCGGTGCCATCGTGATCGAGCAGCCGTATGTGTACCGGCGCACCGAACTCGCCGAGCCTGACTGGACCCGGTTCCCCGGCTGGGCGCGGGTGACCCGCGATGAGTGGGAGTCGGTGCAGTGGCAGCGGGCGCACTGCGTCAAGAACATCCGGCAGCTTCGCGAGGTGCTCGGCGGGGGGCTGTCCGAGGCGTTCTGCGCCGATCTGCAAGCCGACCAGCGGGAGCGGGCCACCATGTCGATGCTGGTGCCGCCGCAGATGGTCAACACGATGGCGGCCAGCGTGGCACCGGACGAGGCCGGGTTCACCGACGCGTTCTACGCCGACCCGGTCCGCCGGTACATGATCCCGGTGTTCAGCGACCGCCGGGCCGACTGGCCCTCGCACCCGTACGCGGCCAGGGACTCGCTGCACGAGGCGGAGATGTGGGCGGTCGAGGGCCTCACCCACCGGTACCCGACCAAGGTGCTGGCCGAGGTGCTGCCCACCTGTCCCCAGTACTGCGGCCACTGCACCCGGATGGACCTGGTCGGGAACCCGACCCCGGTGATCACCAAGCACAAGTTCGGCGCCGCCGCGCGAGGACCGGCTCGCCGCCATGATCACCTACCTCATAGCCACCCCCGGAGTTCGCGACGTGGTGGTATCCGGGGGCGACGTGGCCAACCTGCCCTGGCCGCGGCTCGAAGCGTTCGTGTCCGCGCTGCTCGACGTCGACAACATCCGGGACATCCGGCTGGCCACCAAGGCGCTGATGGGACTGCCGCAGCACTGGCTCAGCGACGAGGTCAGGGCGGGCATGGAGCGCCTCGGCGCGACCGCGCGGCAGCGCGGGGTGAACATCGCGATCCACACTCACGTCAACGCGGCCCAGTCGGTGACACCGCTGGTGGCCCGCGCCGCTCGGGCCATGCTGGACACCGGCATCCGGGACGTGCGCAACCAGGGCGTGCTGCTGCGCGGCGTCAACGACAGCGCTGCGGCGCTGCTCGACCTGTCCTTCGCGCTGCTGGACGGGGCCGAACATCCTGCCCTACTACTTCTACATGTGCGACATGATCCCGGGCAGCGAGCACTGGCGGCTCGCCCTGTCCGAGGCCCAGGCGCTGCAGCACCAGATCATGGGCTACCTGCCCGGGTTCGCCACCCCGCGGATCGTCTGCGACGTGCCCTACGTGGGCAAGCGCTGGGTGCACCAGGTGTCCAGGTACGACACCCGGCTCGGCATCTCGTACTGGACCAAGAACTACCGGACCGCGGTCGAGGCCGATGACCCGCTCGCGCTGCGCCGCGAGTACGCCTACTACGACCCGATCTACACCCTGCCGGCCGACGGCCAGCAGTGGTGGCGGGACCGGTCCCGCGACGGAGGCCGTGACGCCCGCCCTCGAAGAGGTCCCGGCCGGCCTCAGCTAGCGCCCAGCGCGGCGGCCGGGCCTCAGGCCTGCTCAGCGGTCCGGGCCGCGGTGTCCAGCGCGGCGACCGGTATCACCGAGGCGGCGATCAGCGGCAGGACTCCGGCCACCGCGAACGCGGCCGCGTACCCGCTGGAGCCGATCAGCACGGCGACGGCCGGGGGTGTCACGGCGGCCACGAGGTTCTGGCCGGTGTTCTGGATGCCCAGGGCCCGCCCGGCCCACTGCGGTCCGGCGTACTCGGCCACGGCGGTGAACGCGAGCCCGTTGGTGCTGACCGCCAGCACGGCGGCGGCGAGCAGCGCGGGCACCGCCAGCGGCGAGGCGGCGTTCGCCGCGACGGCGAGCGCCATCAGGCTGGCCGAGATGGCCAGGGCCAGCGTGCGCATCGGGCGCATGCGGCTGCCCACCCGGTCCGACCAGTACCCGGCAACCAGCCGGGACGCGGCGCCGCCGGTGGTGGCCAGGGCCAGCAGCGACCCCGCGGCGGGCGCGGGCCAGTGGCGGGCCGATACCAGGAAGATGAGCGCGAAGGTGGCGACCGTGAACTGCGGCACGATGAGCAGCGCGCTCGCCGCGTGGATCCGCCACAGCGCGGCCGCCCGGTACGGCGAGCGGGCCCGCGCCGCGCCGCCGCGGGCCTTGACTGCCGGATCGCGCACCACCGCCACCACTAGCATGGCCGCGGCCAGGCAGAACACGCCGAGGAAGGTGAGCCCCGCGGCCAGCCCACGCGCCGCGAGTGAGGGCAGGGTCACCGCCGCCACCGCGACGCCGAGCGGCTGGGCGCTTTGCCGGATGCCCATCGCCAGCCCGCGCTCGCGAGGCGGCGAACCAGCCGAGGATGAGCCGCCCGCTGGCCGCGTACACCGAGGCGCCCGCCGCGCCGGCCAGCACCAGGCACGCGCCCAGCGCCACCGTCCCGTGTACCTGCGTGGCGGCGAGCAGGACCACGCCCGCGGCGGCGAGCCCGCTCGTCAGGACCAGCCGCTCGCCCCAGCGGTCCGCGGCCGCTCCCCACGCGACCAGGGTGAGCAGCAGCCCGGCCGTCGGGCAGGCCACGAGCACACCGGCCTCTTCCAGCGACAGGCCACGTGCCCGCAGGGCCGGGATCAGGTAGGCCAGCCCGTACTGGAAACAGGATCCGGCGGTGAGCGCGACCGTGCCCGCCGCGAGCACCAGCCAGCGCCGCTCTCCACCCCGGCGGGCAGGGCGCTCCTGGCCAGCATCATGTGCCACGGGATCAGCGGTCCGGTTCCTATCATCCACATTGTGACAATATCTGTCCATATAATGAGACAGCGACTGACGCGCCACTGACGTGGCCACGTGCCGTAGCCCCAGGGATCTCTGCGGAAAACCGTTTCCAGTTCAGATTTTCGACCCGATAAGGTACAAAATCCGAACGGATCATCGATTTCGACAGGCCCAGCACTGGCCCGGCACCCGCCCGCTCCCGGAGACCGGCGGCGATCCGATCCTCGTCTCTGGGCTTGACGTCAGATAGCGCCCGGCTGATGGGTAACGTGGCCGGGTGAGCCACGCCGCATCCGTCCGGCCGCTGGACCTGCGGTTGCCGTCGCCGCTGGAAGAGCTGGCCGACGGCCGGCTCACCCGGGCCGGGGTGCGCCTCTACCTCAAACGCGACGACCTGATCAGCCCGGAGATCCCGGGAAACAAGTGGCGCAAGCTCAAGTACAACCTGGCCGCCGCCCGGGCTCAGGGCCACCAGGTCCTGCTCACGTTCGGCGGCGCCTACTCCAACCACATCCGCGCCACCGCCGCGGCGGGGCACTACTTCGGCTTCGCCACCATCGGGGTGATCCGCGGAGAGGAGCACCTGCCGCTCAACCCGTCGCTCGACTACGCCGTCCGCCACGGCATGCGCCTTGTCTATCTGGACCGGGCCTCCTACCGGGACAAGATGAGTGCCGGAGGTCATCGCCGGCCTGCACGGCCGGTTCGGGGACTTCTACCTGCTGCCCGAGGGCGGCAGTAACGCCGCGGCCCTGCCCGGTTGCGCGGAGATTCCGGGCGAGATCGACCGGCCGTTTGACCTGATCTGCTGCCCGTGCGGGACCGGCGGCACCCTGGCCGGCCTGGCCCACGGGCTCGGCGCGGGACAACGCGCGCTGGGTTTCTCCGTGCTCAAGGGCGGCCAGTTCCTCGCCCGCGACGTGGCGGACCTTCAGCGCGAAGCGTTCGGCACCTCCCCGGGAAACTGGTCGGTCGAGCACGACTTCCACTTCGGCGGTTTCGCCCGGCGAAAGCCCGCGCTTGAGGAGTTCATCGCCGACTTCCGGGCACGCCACACGCTGACCCTGAACTGGGTCTACACCGCCAAAATGATGTACGGGATCTTCGCCCTGGCCGAACGGGGCGCCTTCCCGGCCGGAACGGCAGTCGTCGCGGTGATCACCGGGTAGCCGCGCGGCGCCTCGCTAGCCGGCGGCGGGACGCCGGCCGAGCCAGCGGAGGATGACGGCGACGCCGAGCGCGCCGGACGGGGCGAGGGTGACCAGCGCGGGCAGCTGGTACCGCCAGGAGAACTCGAAGAAGTCGGACGCCAGAAGCACGGCCGCGGCCGAGGTGAACGAACAGCAGGCAGGCCAGCGCGAGCTGCCGGGTACGAGGGTCGGCCCGGCGGCGCAGCAGGGCGCCCGAGCCGGCCAGGCTGGCCAGGACGAGTACAGCGAACAGCGGGCCGGGGGTGTACCCGCCGTCGAGCTGGTAGGAGCGCAGGAACGCGGCACCTGGGCGCCAGACGGCCGGCCTGCCGCCGCCGAAGGTGCCGGTCGCGGTGTCCACGACCTGTCTCGAGGCGTGCGGGCTGAAGTAAGGGAACGTTGTCTGGAACTGCCAGCGGGAGATGGGCGTGTCCCCCGCGCCGGTCGTGCGGGTGAGCGTGAACAGCTTCAGCACGTCCCGGGTATAGGCACCGAGCACCCGCTGCGGCTGCTGGGTCAGCACCCGGTGGTTGAAGCCGGAAAGCAGGCTGTTGGTCTGCTCACGCGGCAGGCCGGCGTAGTACGGGGCGACCGGGCTGCCAGCGCCGTATTCCAGCCAGTCGGGCCCCTTGGCTTGCTGCGCCCTGGTCGGGCACAGGCCGCGCTCGGCGGGGGGCAGCCGGAGGGTGGCGCAGTCGGCGGCAGACGCCAGCCGGCCGTACAGCGACGTGACGCCGGTATGCGACAGGAAGAAGTCGCCCGCGAGCAGGTAGTTGGTGGTCTCGTAGGCCAGGATGGGCAGCGCGAAGGCCACGCACACGACGGCTACCTTGCCGACGGACCCGCCGCCAGCCGCCGCCGGCCGCGAGCAAGTAGATCACCGCGGGCAGGATCAGCGCCTCGCCCACCTGGGCGAATGTGGCCGAGGTGCCCAGCACGAGGCCGGCCACGGCAGCGCGCCGCCAGCTGGTCTCTCTGCTGCCAGAGCAGGATGGCCAGGCCCGCCACGATCAGCGCCTCGAACCAGACGTCCGGCATGACCGTCTGCTCTATCTGCAGCTGGTAGGCGTCCAGCAGGACCGGTGCCATGGCCAGCGCGGCCAGCCAGCGGGGTGTCCCGCGCCGCAGCAGGACCAGGTAGATGACCACGGCCATGCCCAGGCCGAGCAGATGCTGGACGGCGGCGACCGCGTCGAAGTTGGCTACCGCCAGGATCGCCCGCAGCGGCCCCTTGTAGCCGACCGGATCCATGCCCTGGGCGACGTTGTACAGGTACCGCGTCGTGTCGATGTAGAACAGCGCGGGGCGGTAGGTGAGCTGGGTCAGCACCCGGAGCACCAGGCCGGCGGCCAGCAGCGCGGTGGCCAGCCAGTGCCGCCGCACGGTAGCGGCCAGCCGGAGCCCCAGCGTAGTGGCCTTCGGCGCCTGGCCGCCGGCCGTCTGGCCGTGCCCGGCCCGCCCGGCCTGGCTCTCCGCGTCCGCGGACTTCACCGGGCTGTTCTCGAGCATGCCGGTCACCGGGCAGGCGCAGTGAGGGGGTGGGCGCGTAGCGCGGGGGCGGGGAAAGCCGCAGTGAGGGGGTGGGCGCGTAGCGCGGGGGCGGGGAAAGCAGAGCGCTGGCTCACCATCGTCCCCCGCCGCTGGACAGGCAGAGGGCAAGGAAGACCGTGACAAGCGTCAGCCACCGGGTCATCGGGTTACGCGGAACCTGCGTCAGCGCGGCCCAGGCGACCGCGGTGTACCAGGCGAATACCCAGGGGGCGACGAGGATCCAGGCGAACGTCAGCGCGAACGGCGCCACGACCTCACGCGGCTGATCCGAGGAGATCCGGCGGAAGATGAACCAGGCCACCACGAACAATGCGAGTGGCCAGAGCAGGCTGATGATCGAGGACATGGTGGACTGGTGGAAACCGAGCGCCTGCCCGGCCAGCTCGAAGACGCGCCAGGGCGAGGGCAGTGTGACCAGCTTCAGCCCGCCGAACAGCGGTTTGAGCGCGTCGATCCCGTAGGAGCTGTACCCGAGGCCGAGCGTCACCAGCGCTGCCGCGGTCATCCGGGCGGTGCGCGCCCATTCGCGCCGCAGCAGCAGCGGCACCGCGAGCCCGATCCCGATGAGCACCGCGTAGATCTTTATCCCGCAGGCCAGGCCGATCAGCACACCGACCAGGACGTCACCCCAGACGGCCGTGACCCGGCGGGCTATCTGGATGGCGCAGATCGCCGCCGCCGCCACGAAGGTGTCCAGGTGACCGCCGCCCACCAGCTGCTGGATCAGCACCGGGTTCGCGGTCCAGAACAGCGTCGCCCGCAGCGGGTCGTCCGAGGTCTTCAGCAGCAGCCACCCGACGCCGAGGAACACGGCGCCGTTGAGGATCATCAGGACCCAGATGGTGACGGTGGGACTGTCGCGGCCGATCGATGCGGCGAACGACTGGATCACCGTGGCGAACGGGCCGTACACCGAGGGCGTCTTCCGCCACATCGTGCCGACGACGTGGGTGTAGGCGACGTCGCCCCAGGCCCTCGGGTTGGTGATGTACGGGTTGCCGCCTTGCGAGGAGATCCGGCCGTACGCGGCGTAGCTGGCGGTGTCCGACGAGCCGACCGGGGTCAGGCAGACCATGACCGACACGATGGCCGCGCTGATCAGGAACAGGTATCGCGGATTGGGGCGCCACCCCTGGCTGTGCGCCCACAGCATGCCGGCGAGCCCCAGGCACGCGAGGATGTCCCCCGAGTACATCATCAGGGTGGCGAGGACGTGCAGGTGCGGGCCCAGCGACGGCAGCAGGGTCGACAGCGGCAGCCTGACCCGCAAGGTCTCCGCGTTCGGCGCCGTTGCCCCGAGCAGCATCCCCAGCAGCAGCCCGGCCGCGGACAGGCCGACGGCGACCTTGGGCTCGGACAGCCTGCTCCAGGCGAGCTTGCGGATCAGCCAGTCCATGACCCGGTCGACCGGGCCGGTCGGCTCATGGGGCTCGAAGGGACCATACGGCCCAGGCTGGGTAGCCTGCCCAACCGATCCGGGCGGGTCGGCCGGGTGGGTGGACACCTGTGTCACCTGGGCCATACCTCCCTTAGCGGATCTGTGCGGCCACTACCGGCGCGACTATCACCCCGCGCCGCCCCGTCGAGGCTCCCGGATGCCTCATAACTGCTCGGCTGACGCCGTTCAAACGTCACTGCCCAGGGTAGGGCGGCAACCGGAGGCCCCACGCCACATTCGCCTCAATCGTAATGGGCGTATGCCGGTCGACGTGGTCATGGGGCCCGGGGGTGGCGCACTTATTGTCAAGCCATGACCAGCCAGGCGGGCCCGTGCGCCCGGTGGCGGCGGGCCTCCGCGGGAGGCCAGGCTCAGCCGGTGCGCTCGGCGCCATCCGCCGCCGTAGACGCCTCGGGGGCGGCCGCGCCCCGGTCGGCACCCACTTCCGCGGGCATCTCCTGGCCGGGCCCGTGCTCGCCGCCGCCGGCCTCATCCGGCGCGCCGGCCTGCGGTTCTCCCGCCCCCTGGCCGTCCGCGGTGGCAGGAACGGGCCGGTCACGGCGTTGCGTACGCCAGAACCACAGCGCGCCGATCACGGTCAGCACGATCGCGACATACATGTTCAGCCGCAGCCCGAGGAAGTGCTCGGACGGGTCGACCCGCAGTGATTCCTCGAAGATACGGAACGCTGAGTACCCCGTCACGTACAGCGCGAACAGGCCCGGCGGCTTGATGCCGCGATGGTGGCCCAGCCAGACCAGGGCGGCGGCGAGCGCCAGGTCGAAGATCAGCTCGTACAGGAACGTGGGCTGGAATGTGGTGTAGCCGAGATATCCGGTCGGCCGGTAGTTCGGCGGGATGTACAGTCCCCACGGCAGGCTGGTCGGGCCGCCGAACAGTTCCTTGTTGAAGTAGTTGCCGATACGGCCAACTGCCTGCGCCACCAGCAGCGCCGGGGCGACCGCGTCCGCGAACAGGGCCCCATTCGCCTTGTGCCTGCGCACACGCCAGATCCCGACGGCCGCGCCCGCCGCGATGCCGCCCCAGATCCCCAGGCCGCCGTCCCAGACCGCGAGGATCCCGTACCAGTGATGCGGGATGTACTTGGGCGTGGTGATGTCGAAGTAGATCCGGCCGCCGATGATGCCGGCGGGCACAGCCCACAGCGCGACGTCCCCTACCAGGGACGGGTCGCCTCCCACAGCCTTCCAGCGCCGCTGGGTGATGAGGATCGCCAGGGTGATCCCGATCACGTACATCAGCCCGTAGTAGTGAATGAAGAGCGGGCCGAGGTGGAACCCGTTGTCCGAGGGGCTGGGGATGTGCATGGCCATGGTCTGAAGCGTAGCCGTCTGCGCCTGAGCCCGCGGCGCGCCCTTGCGGGCCCGGAGGCGGCCGGCGCACTCCTTTACCGGACAGTTACCAGCCCGGCTCGACACCGCGCCGCGGGCGCGAGACTCTGTCCGTCGGGAAGACTTGTGCCTGCCAGGCCGCCCTGCGGAGGAAGAGATGGCGACGAAGACCAGACAGGGACCATGGACCGTGGCGGACGTGCCGGGCCAGCAGGGCCGGACGGTGGTGGTGACCGGCGCGAACACCGGTATCGGGTTCGAGGCGGCCGCGGTGCTCGCGCAGCGCGGTGCGATCACGATCCTCGCCTGCCGCGATACCGGCAAGGGGGAAAGCGCGGCGGCCCGGCTGCTGGCTGCCACTCCACAGGCAGCCGTCTCGGTGGTCCGCCTTGACCTGGCCTCGCTGGACTCGGTCTGCGCGGCGGCCGAGCAGATCCGGGCCGACCACCCGCGCCTTGACCTGCTCATCAACAACGCCGGGCTGATGATGCCGCCGCGCGGGACCACGGCGGACGGGTTCGAGCTGCAGTTCGGGACCAATCATCTGGGCCACTTCGCGCTCACCGGCCTGCTGCTGGACCGGATGCTGTCCGTGCCCGGGTCGCGGGTGGTCACGGTCAGCAGTAACGGCCACCGCGCCGGGCGCATCAACTTCGCCGACCTGCAGTCCGAGCGCCGCTACGGCCGGATGACGGCCTACGCACAGTCCAAGCTGGCGAACCTCATGTTCACCTACGAGCTGGAGCGGCGCCTGAAAGCAGCTGAGGCGGCGCCGATCGCGCTCGCCGTCCACCCGGGCACGGCCAGCACGGAACTCGTCCGCCACATACCCGGCGTGCTCCGGTCGGCCTACGCCGCGACCGGGAGCCTGTTCACCCAGAGCGCCACCATGGGCGCGCTGCCGACGTTGCGCGCGGCCACCGACCCGGCGGCACGCGGCGGTGAGTACTACGGGCCCGGCGGGTTCGGCCAGATGAAGGGCTATCCGGTGCGGGTCTCCTCGAGCAGCCGGTCCCACGACGAAGCGGCCCAGCGGCGGCTGTGGGCCGAGTCCGAGCGCCTCACCGGGGTCACCTTCCCCGTGTGACCGGCGCGCGGCGGAGAGTGGGCTTCAGCGGATGCGGCGGCCCATCTCCTTCGCGGAGTATCCGCCGAGTTCCTCGACCGCCTGCTGGAACCGGTCCGATTGCAGCAGTGCCCACAGCGGGGCCAGCCGCGGGCTGGCCAGCGCCTCGGCGGTGACCACCAGGTCGTAGGGCTCCCGGGTCACCGGCACGAAGTCGAGCCCGAAGGCCCGGGCGGCCGCCAGGATGCCCAGGCCCGCGTCGCCGCGCCCCGCGGCGACGGCCGCCGCCACGGCCAGGTGGGTGGGCTCCTCGCGGGAATAGCCGCCGACGTCGCCGGGGCTGATCCCGCGCTGACTCAGCTCGTGGTCGAGCAGCACCCGGGTGCCTGCGCCGCGCTGGCGGTTGACGTAGCGCAGGCCGGAGCGGGTCAGGTCGCCGATACCGGTCAGCTCCAGCGGATTACCGGGCGCGACCATGAGGCCCTGGTCCCGGTGCACCAGGCGCACCACGCAGACGTCGGCGCCGCCGAGGATGCGGTCCACGTAGGGCAGGGTGTAGTCGCCGGTGGCCGGATCCAGCAGGTGCGACCCGGCGATGTGGCACAGCCCGTCGCGCAGGGCCACCAGCCCGCCGAGCGAGCCGACGTTCGAGGATGCCAGCGTGACCGCCGGGTCCTCGGCGCGCAACGCGGAGGCGGCGAGGTCGAGCACGAGATCGTGGGAGCCGATGGCGACGATCGTGTGCTCGATCTCGGCCAGGCTCCGCAGCAGCTGGATCTCGACCTCCTCGCCCGGGTGGTGGCCTTCCTGCCCGGCCGGGACGACCAGCAGCCCGTCGGCGCGGACCAGCGAGGTGAGCACGCCAGCGCCGCGGGGCAGCGGGGTGGCGACCATCGTGCCGCCCACCACCCCGAGGCGTACCCGCACCCAGTCGTCCATGCCGAGGGGGGAGGCGAGCTTGCGGGCCAGCCGGGCCCGGGCCCGCGGGCGGCTCCGGGGCACCGCTCCCTCCAGGTCGGCCAGCAGCGGCTCTGCGAAGATGTCGAAGGTCAGCGCCGCGGACACCGGGTAGCCGGGCGCCCCGAGGACCGGTGTGCCGTCCACGACGCCGAGCACCACGGGATGGCCGGGCCGGACCGCGACGCCGTGCACGGCCAGCGTGCCCAGCTCGGCCACGATCCTGGCGGTGTAGTCATCGCGGCCCGCGCTCGATCCCGCCACGATGATGAGCAGGTCGCAGGAGGCCACGGCCGCGCGCACCGCGGCGGCGAGGCGGGCCGGGTCGTCGGGCTCGATCGGCAGGCAGTGCGCCTGGCAGCCGGCCTCGCGCGCCTGGGTGGCCAGCATGAGCGAGTTGGTGTCGAGTATCTCGCCGGGCCCGGTCGCGGTGCCGACCGGCCGCACCTCGTCCCCGGTCGGCAACACGGCCACCACCGGGCGGCGCCGCACGAGCAGCTGGGTGGCCCCCGCGGCCGCCGCGGCGGCCAGGTCGGCGGCCCGCAGCCGGTGCCCTTCGGGCAGCAGCAGCTCGGCGGTGCTGACGTCCTCGCCGATCGAGCGCACATGCTGGTAGGGCGGCACGGCGGCGCGCAGTTCGGCGTCCTTGCCGCGGTAGTGGACGTGTTCCCGCATGACGACGGCGTCCCGCCCGCCGGGCATCGGGTCGCCGGTGTCCACCACGTCGTAGGCGTCCGGCGTCAGGTACACCGGGGTTGTCTCGCTGGCGCCGAGGGTGTCGGCCGCGCGGACGGCGATCCCGTCCATGCCCGCGGCGTCGAACGGCGGCGACGACCGGCTGGCCCACACCGGCTCGGCGGTGACCCGTCCCGCGGCGTCCTCCAGCGGGACCGCGACGGCCGGCAGCCGGGCCGGGCAGCCTGCTGCCTCGCGTGCGGCTGCGCCAGGCCGCCAGGGCGCGGGCCGCGGGCACGTCACGGATGAACGGGCTGTCTGCCATGATCTTGGTCAACGGTACGACAGGGTGACGTCCACCTCGGTGCCGGCGTCCAGGCCGGTCGCCTCCTCGGGCACGATGACGTACCCGTCGGCCACGGTGAGGATCGACAGCAGCGCCGACAGCCCGAAGACCGGAGCCGCCACACCGTCGTGCAGCCGGACCTGGACCACGTCGAGGCGCCCGGTGGCGGAGGCGAGGTCACGCTCCAGCCGGGCCCGCACGACCGGCTCGGCCGGCGGTCTGGTGCACCCGCCGACCAGGTGCACCAGCGGCATCCCGATCAGGCGGAAGACCACCAGCGCGGACCGGGGATTACCGGGCAGCCCGATGACCGGCACGCCCGCGCACTCGGCCAGCAGCGTGGGCTTGCCGGGGCGGATCGCCAGGCCGTGGCACCAGATGCCGGGCGGGCCGAGGCGGCCCACCGCGGCGGCGGTCTCATCGCGTGCCCCGACCGACGAGCCGGCCGAGATCACGATCATGTCGCTGGTGCGCAGCGCCGTGCGCAGCGCGCTCTCCAGCGCGCACCGGTCGTCGGGAATGATGCCGCCCAGGGCCGCCTCGCCTCCGGACTCGGTGATCAGTGCGGCGAGCGCGCTCGCCGTGGCGTCGCGGACCTGCCCGGGGCGCAGCCGTGCGGTGCCGGGCGGCACGACCTCATCGCCGGTGGAGAAGACCGTCACCCGCGGCTGGGCGTGCACGGGCACCTGGATGATCCCGGCCGCGGCCAGCATGCCGAGGTCCTGGGCCCGCAGCGGCCGGCCTGCCGGGACGAGCTCGGCGCCGGCCATCCGCGTCCTCGTCGGCCCGCACGATGCCGTCGCCGGGGGCCACCGGGCGGGTCACCTCGATCGTGCCCGGCATCGCCTCCTGGGTGTACTCGACCATGATCACGGCGTCCGCGCCGGGTGGCAGCACCCCGCCGGTGGGCATGCTGATCACCGTGCCGGGGCCGACCGCGACGTCGGGCTCGGCGCCCATCCGTACCGCGCCCGCCACCTCGAGGTAGCCGGGCAGGCCGTCCGAGACGCCGTAGGTGTCCGCGGCCCGCACCGCGTACCCGTCCACCGTCGAGCGCGGGAAACCCGGCAGCGGGTGCGGCGCGGTGACCGGGGCCGCCGGGACCCGGTGCAGCGCGCTCGGCGAGCGGGATGGTCTCGGCCGGCGTGCGCCGCCGCGGCGCGAACCCGGCCAGCGCGTCGGCGACCGTCCGGGTGGTGAAGAACTCCCTGCCCGCGTGCCCGTGGAGGTCAGGTTCCGTGGTGATTCTCCTGACCGGTCAGCCGCAGCACGCTCAGCACCGGGCCCAGCGCCACCTGGCCGAGGCCGCAGATCGACGTCCTGCGCATGGTCTCCTCGAGCTGCGGGATGCGCTCGTCCACGTCGCCCGCGCCGCCGCCAGCCGTCATCAGGTCGGACAGTATCTGGTACGCCTTGGTGGAACCGGCCCGGCACGGCACGCACTTGCCGCACGACTCGTTGCGGAAGAACCGCAGCACGTTCGTGGCCGCGGCGAGCAGGTCGGTGCCCTCGGCCAGCACGACCATCGCGCCCGAGCCGAGCATCGACCCCGCCTTGGCCAGCGTGTCGAAGTCGAGCGGGACGTCGAGCTGGTCCGGGCCCGAGGAAGTTCGACGAGGCGCCGCCCGGCTGGATCGCGGCCAGCGCCCGGCCACCGGCCACTCCCCCGGCCAGCTCGAGCAGCTGCCTGGCGGTGCTGCCCATCGGCACGCAGTAGACGCCGGGGCGCTCGACCTGCCCGGACACGGCGAAGAACTTGAGCCCGGTGCCGCCGTTCGTGCCCTGGCTCTTCCACCAGCCGGCGCCGCGGTCGGCGATGACCGGCACGTGGGCGAACGTCTCCACCGAGTTCATCAGCGTGGGCTGGCCCCACAGGCCGTAGACGCCGGGGAACGGCGGCTTGTTGCGCGGCTCGCCCCGGTGCCCCTCCATGCACTCGATCAGCGCCGATTCCTCGCCGAGGATGTAGCCGCCCGGCGAGGTGAACACCTCGACCGACAGCCGACGCCCGGTGCCCGCACCGTTGCCGCCGACCGTCACCGCCTCGCCGACCAGGCCCGCGGCCCGCAGCGACTCGATCTCGCGGCGGATCACCGCCTCCTCGGGGCCGTACTCGTGCCGGATGAACACCCAGCCTTCCTCGGCACCGACCGCCAGCATCCCGAGCAGCAGCCCCTCGAGCACCAGGTGCGGCTGCTCGGCCAGTATCTGGCGGTCCTTGAACGTGCCCGGCTCGGACTCGTCGGCGTTGCAGATCACGTACTTCGGCGTGCCGCCCTGCGCCGCGACCAGTTCCCATTTCCGGCCGGCGGGGAACCCGGCCCCGCCCATCCCGCGCAGCCCGGCGTCCTGCAGGGCCGTGACGACCCGGCCGGGATCCAGGTCGCCGGACAGGACCGCACGCAGCACCCGGTACCGCTCCGCCCCGGCCGGGTACGGGTCGTTGGGCCAGGGTGCGCCGTTGCCGTAGCTGCGGGGCGAGTACGCCGCCGCCTGCCCGGCCCGCGCCGTGTCGATCAGCGCACCGGCCTCGGCGGCCGCCGCCGGGTGTTCGTTGACGGCCACCGCGGGCGGGCGTGTCGCAGCGCCCGATGCAGGACACCTCGGCGACCTCGACCTCGGTGTCCTCGCCGTAGCGTTCCCGCAGAGCGGCGATGCGCTGGTCCGCGCCCTGCAGCCAGCAGGACAGGTCGTGGCAGACGTGCAGCGTGACCTTTTTCGGCGGTTCGGTACGGAAGTGCGGGTAGAACGAGATCAGCCCCTCGATCTCATACAGCGGCCGCCGGACATCCCGCGACAGCGCTTCCAGTTCCTCGCGCGGCAGCCAGCCGAGCCGCTCCTGGATGGCGTTCAGCGCGGGGATCAGGCTGGGCCCGGGGAACTTGCCTGCCCGTGCCTCGACACCCGGCACCCGCGCCTGGGCCCTCGCCATCACCGGTCCCCGGTCTGGGCCGATGGCGTCACCGGGCTGGGACACGGCTTCACCGGCCTCGGCGGCTTCCGGCGCCGCCTCGATCCGGACCGCGCAGAACTTGAATTCGGGGATCTTGCCCCACGGGTCGATCTCGTCGATCGTCAGCAGGTTGGCCGCCGCCTCACGGAAGTGGAACGGGATGAAGCAGTTGCCGCGGGCCTCCCGGTGCGAGACGCGTACCGCCAGCTCGATCGTGCCGCGCCGAGAGCTGACCCGGGCCATCTCGCCGTCGGCCAGGCCAAGCTCGGCCGCGTCGTCGGGGTTCACGTACACCTCGGCCCGCGGGCTGATGGCGTCGAGCGCGTAGGACCGGCGGGTCATCGAGCCGGTGTGCCAGTGCTGCAGCAGCCTGCCGGTGTTCAGCACGAACGGGTACTCGGCGCTCGGCAGTTCCTTGGCCGGCAGCCACTCGGCGGGCACCAGGTGCGCCAGCCCGTCCGGCGGTGTTGAACTTCTCGCCGAACATGACGACGGTCCCGTCGCTGTGCTCGGGATCCGGGTTCGGGTAGAGCTTGCCGGTGGAGCCCAGGTTGTCGTAGGTCAGGTTCTTGTAGCTCGCCATCACCGACACGATCTCCTCGAAGATCTCCCGGGCCGAGGTGTAGTGCCAGTCCAGCCCGATCCGGTTGGCGATGTCCTGGATCACCTCCCAGTCCACCCGCGCGCCGCCGGGCAGGTCGAGCACCTTGCGGCCGAGCTGGACCCGGCGGTCGGTGTTGGTGTAGGTGCCGTCCTTCTCCAGGTAGCTGGACGCGGGCAGGATGACGTCGGCGAACTCCGCGGTCTCGGTGAGGAAGATGTCCTGGACGACCAGGAATTGCAGCGCCGACAGCGCCTTGCGGACCTTGTTGATGTTGGGGTCGGACAGGAACGGGTTCTCCCCCATCATGTACATGCCGCGCACGCCGCCCTTGAGCGCCGAGCCGATGATCTCGGTGACGGTGAGCCCGCGCTTGGGATCCAGGTCCGGCGGTGTCCCACAGCCCCTCGAACCGCGCCTGCACCTCGGGGTCGTCGGCCTTCTTGTAGTCCGGGTAGTACATCGGGATCAGGCCCATGTCCGAGGCGCCCTGCACGTTGTTCTGCCCGCGCAGCGGGTGCAGCCCGCTGCCCGGCCTGCCGACGTTGCCGGTGATGGCGCACATCGCGATGAGGCAGCGGGCGTTATCGGTGCCGGTGGTGTGCTGGGAGATCCCCATGCCCCAGAAGATGACCCCGGCGCCCGCCTCGCCCCAGGCCCGCGCCACCCGCCGGATGACGCGCGGCGTCCACCCCGGTGATCTGGGCGGCCCGCTCCGGCGGGTAGTCCGCGACGGTCCGCGCGAGCGCCTCATAGTTGGTGGTGCGGCGGGCGATGAACTCGGTGTCGGTCAGCCCGAGCCGGATCACCTCGTGCATGATGCCGTTGTAGAAGGCGACGTCGGTGCCGGGCTTGAGCTGGCAGAAGATGTCGGCGTGCTCGGACATCTTGTCGGCCCTGGGGTCGATGTAGATGATCGTGGTCCCGTTGCGCCGGGCCTGCTTGAAGAACGACGACGCGACCGGGTGGTTCGCGGTCGGGTTGCTGCCGGTGACGATCGCCACGTCGGCGTTCACCACGTCGCCGTAGGTGGTGGACACCGCGCCGGAGCCGATGCCCTCGAACAGCGCGGCCACGCTGGAGGCATGGCACAACCGGGTGCAGTGGTCCACGTTGTTGGTGTGGAACCCGGTCCTGATCAGCTTCTGGAAGAGGTAAGCCTCCTCGTTGGAGCACTTGGCCGACCCGAAGCCGGCGATCGCGCCCGGGCCGCCGTCGGCGTAGATCTCGGTCAGCCTGCGGGCGATCAGGTCCAGCGCCTCGTCCCAGGTGGCCTCCCGGAAGTGTGGCAGCACCTCGGCGTAGTCGACCAGGCCACCCGGCCTGCGCCGGCGCCGCCGCTCGCCTTCCTTGCCGCCTTTTCTGCCGTCGCCGGCCTGCCCGCCGCCGCTCTCGCCGCCGGGGCGGTTCATCTCGCCGCGGACGTCGGTGGACAGCGCTCCCTTGGGGTACGCCTCGCCGCGCCGGATCAGCGGCGTGGTCAGCCGCTGCGGCGACGCCGCGTAGTCCCAGCCGTACCGGCCCTTCACGCACAGGCGGCTCTTGGAGCCGGGCTGGTCGCGGCCCTCGGCAAACGCGATGGCGCCGCGTTCCCGGTCCACGTGGTAGGTGAGCGCGCAGCCGACGCCGCAGTACGGGCACACGCTGTCGACCGAGTCCAGCTCGCTGCGCGGCCGGATCGGGATGTTCCGGATCGGCTTGTTCGTCAGCGCGCCGGTCGGGCACGCGGCCACGCACTCGCCGCAGGTGACGCACGACGACTTGCCCATCGGGTCGTTCAGGTCGAACGCGATCCGGGTGGCGTAGCCCTTGCCGCTGCGCCCGATGACGTCGTTGCCCTGGATGTCGTCGCAGGCCCGGACGCACCGGTCGCAGAGGATGCACGCGTCGTGGTCGACCGCGATGACCGGGTTGGACGTGATCGGTCCCGCGGCCCGACGAGAGCGGCAGGCGGCCGTCGCGGCTGACGCCGTACCGGCCGGCCAGCGCCAGCAGGGCGTTGTCGCCCGTGGTGGTCTGCTTGGGATCGCGTTCGGCCGGTGGCTGGTCGGCCAGCAGCAGTTCGGTCAGCGTCGGCGCGGCTGCGCTCGACATCCGGCGGTCGCGGTCTTGACGTCCATGCCGTCCTCGCACGGGCGCACGCACGCGGCCGCGTAGGCGCGGGCGCCGATGTCCACGACGCACATGCGGCATACGCCGACCGGGTCGTAGCGCTCGTCGTGGCACAGCACCGGGATGTCGATCCCCGCCTCTTTGGCGGCGGCCCAGATGGTCGTGCCCTCGGGGACGGTGATCTGCTCCCCGTCGATCGTGAGAGTGACTGTCCGGGTTGTCGCAAGCACCATGCACACAGTATGTGTCGCGGCGCGACGCTACCTCAAGCGAAGATCAGCGAGGCCAGTCTCGTCCGGGCGGCCCTGGGCGTCCAGGCCGCGCGCGGCGTAGTAGGCGCCGATCATTCCGCGCAGCCGCTCGGGCGTCAGCGTGGCAACGCGGCCGGACCCGGTGGTCACCGG
Source organism: uncultured Actinomycetes bacterium (assembly GCA_963813395.1). Taxonomy (GTDB): domain Bacteria; phylum Actinomycetota; class Actinomycetes; order Streptosporangiales; family Streptosporangiaceae; genus DASXKD01. The sequence goes on along the minus strand of CAWEYV010000022.1, from coordinate 646,819 downwards.
CTCGGCCAGCAGCCGCTCCGGAAGCCAGTCGTCGCTGGGCCGCCAGCCCTCGCGGATGTTGAACACGCGCTTGGCCAGGACGATCCGGCGCGCCGTCCGGCGCAGCTCGGCTGCGTCGACGTCCCAGCCGGTGACCGCGGACAGCAGCGCCGCCCACTCACCGAACGGCTCAGCGAACACGCCGCGCAGGAACTTGCACAAGATGAGCGAGTCCATGATGGCCGCCCGGTCCTCGGTCTCGATGGCCGCCGCGGCGTGGGCGGCACCGCCCGCCAGCCGGTCGTGGTCGCCGGACAGGTCGGCCTCGTAGGCCCCGGAGCGGTTGTGATCGGCGCCGCGCGAGTTCACCGCCAGGCCCAATGCCATTGCGTGCATCGTGCGCGGCTCGTATCCGGGCAACTCCAGGCCCTTGACATGCGGGGCGAACCCCGCCGAACCACCCCCGACCAGCTCAGCCGCGCGCCGCGAGCCCTCGGCCAGCAGCTCACCCAGCCCCTCGCGGCTGCCGATCTCGTCCAGGGCCCGAAGCAGCGCGTCTGCGTCGCCGAACCGCAGCCAGGGGGCGTCGATCAGGCCGCGTTCGGCGCACTCCATGGCCCAGGCGATCGTGCCGCCGGCCGAGATGGTGTCAATGCCCAGCTCGTCGCAGCGCGCGCTGGCGGCAAGCACCGCGTCGGGATCCGACACCCCGCACATCGGCCCGAGCGCGAAGACGTTCTCGTACTCCACCCGCATCTGCTTGCCGCCGCGGGCGGAGTAGATGTGCTCGCAGCCGATGGTGCACGACGCACAGCTGTTGCGGGCCACGGTGCGCAGCTGCGCCAGTTCCTCGGCGGCAAGCTGCGGCGCCCCGGCAAACGTTGCGGCCTGGAAGTTGCGGGATGGCAGGGCACTGATCGCGTTGAAGGCAAGCAGGTTGGCCAGCGTGCCCAGCTCGCGGTACTTGGCGGTCGCCGGGCCGAACGAGCGGGCGCGCAGATCGCGCGCGGCCGCAAGCACGGCGGCGGGGTCGGCCGGTGCCACCTTGGTCGCGGCCCGTACCGCGACGGCCTTGATCCGCTTGGCCCCCAGGACCGCGCCGAGCCCGCCGCGCCCGGCGTGCCGCCCGTCATGGGAGATCGTCGCGTAGCGCACGCAGCGTTCCCCGGCGGGCCCGATGGCGGCTGCCCGCCAGCCCCGCCCGAGCCGTTCCCGCAGCCGCTTCTCCGCCTCGGCGGCGGGCAGCCCCCACAGGTCGGCCGCGTCGAGCAGGCGCACGCCATCGCCGTCCACGAGCAGCGCGGACGGCGCCTGGCACGCGCCGTGCACCACGATCGCGTCATAGCCGGTGAGCTTGCCGGAGATGGCGAAGTGGCTGGAGGACAGGGCATCGTTCAGCAGCCCGGTCAGCGGGGACTTGGCGACGACCGCGAACTTGGCGCTGGTGGTCAGCGGCGTGCCCACCAGCGGCGAGAACACGAACGCCAGGGGCGCCCGCGCGGCCAGCGGGCCGATGCCGGGCGGTGCCAGCCGGTGCATCAGCCAGGCGCCGAGGCCCGCCCCGCCGAGGTAGGCGCGCAGCAGTTCGTCCGGCAGCGGCAGCGTGCTGGCCGTGCCGGTGCCGACGTCCACGACCAGCGCCTGCCCGAAATAGCCGCCTGGTGCCATCGCGGGTCAGCCGCCTGCGTCCGCGGCCAGGAAGAACACGGTGTCACCGGTGGCCAGCGGCGTCTGGCCGTCCCTGGTGATCTGGTCCCCGTTCAGGGCTGCCACCACGTGACCGTCGAGCGCAAGCCCGGCGGTGGCCGCGGCGGCGGCGACGGTCGCCGCGCGCACCTGCTGCGGGCCGCGGTGGCCATCGGCCAGTGTGCCGAACCGCTGCACCGTCACCTCGGGTGCGGGCCGCTCTCGCGCCGTCTGGTAGTCGGCCGGGGAGTTGACGTTGATGACCGAGTCGAGGCCGGGATCGAGCGCCGCCAGCACCGGGTCGGCGCGCAGCGCGGCCTCGTCCAGCCGGGTGACCGCACACTCATCGAACAGGAAGGCCGGCCGCAGCCGCTGCTCGGCTACCAGCCGTTCCGCGACCTTGGCTAGCCCGGTCCGGTACGCGGCGGCCAGCGGCTGCGGGTACCCGCGCGCCACCGGCAGGCCCACGTCCGCCCCCTCCTGTACCGCGCGCAGCACCCGGCGCACGAAGGCCGGGTGCAGGAACGGCATGTCGGTGGAGCTGACGAACGCGATCTCGGCCCGGCCAGCCAGCGCGGCCAGCCCCGCGGCGAGTCCCTGGACCGGGCCCAGGCCCTCGCGCGGGTCGTCCACGACCTCGGTGCCTGGCGGCAGCGCCGGCAGGTCCTGCCCCGGCGCCCGGACCACCACGACCGGGCCTTCGGTCACCCGCGCCAGTATTCCGGCGGTGCGCCGCAGCAGCGTCGAGCCGTGCCATTCCAGGGCCGCCTTGGGCGCGCCCATGCGCGATGACCGCCCGCCGGCCAGCACGATCCCCGCGGCACCTGACGCAGAACCCGACACAGTTCCGATAGTAGGTGCTGGCTGCGACCGTGCTGCCGGGCCAGATCGTACGGCCGGGTGGTGCGGCTGGGCTGTGGCTACCCGGCCGCGCCACCCGGCACGTCTTTTGTGCCTTACGCAACCGCCGGGTCGGTCATCCCCCGGCGGCGGCGGATCACCGCGTCCACCTTGGTGAACAGCGTGTCGATGACGATGCCCAGCACCAGGATCACGATGATGATCGCGATCGCGCTGGTCATGTCGGTCTGGTCCTGGAAGGCGTTGAGCAGAGCCCCGATCGACGGCTGCCCGATGATGATCACCAGCAGCTCACCGGCCATCAGGCTGCGCCAGGCGAACGCCCAGGACTGTTTGAGCCCGGCCACGAACGAGGGCAGCGAGGCCGGCAGGATCAGGTGCCGGTAGAGGGCCAGCCGGGACAGGCCCATCGTCTTGCCCGCCCGCAGCAGCAGCGGCGGGATGTAGTCGACGCCGCTGATCAGGCCGTTGGCGACCGACGGCGCGGAGCCGAGGACGATCACGAAGATGATCGCGTTCGTAGTAGCCCCGAACAGGATGATCGCGAACGGGAACCAGGCGATCGACGGCATGGTCTGCAGTGCGGTGATCAGTGAGCCGGTGGCCGCACGCAGCGGCTTGATCCGCGACACCAGCGCGCCGATCACGGCGCCGATGAGCACCGACAGCGCGAAGCCGATGACCGCGCGGCGCATCGTGATGTCGATGGCCTGCCACAGCTCCGCGTGGTGCATCTGATTCCACAGGTTGGCGAAGACGGCGCCGGGCCCGGGCAGCACGAACTTCTTCCACCCGCTGAGGTGGACCAGTTCCCACACGCCGAGGACCAGGGCGATCGCCAGCAGCTTCGGCCACACGGCAGCCCAGATGTTCCTGGGCCGCCAGGGATGCTCGCGGATGGTCACGCCCTCGAGTCGGTCGAGCCCGACGAGTGCTGCGGCGCCAGGGTCGATCGCATCGTCCACGCCCGCTAGCCCCATCGCACCGGCGCCGGGACTAGGCGTTCTGGCCATGGCGCCCCATCTCCTCCCGCAGCCGGTCGGTGATCTTGCTTGCGAGCTCGGCCACCTGCGCCGAGTCGATCCGCCGCGGCCCGGTGATGGGCACGGCGAACTCGCCGATGACCCGGCCAGGCCGGCTGCTGAGTACCACCACCCGGTCCCCGAGCCGAACGGCTTCCCGCACGTTGTGCGTGACGAACAGCACGGTCAGCTCGCGCTCGGTGCAGATCCGGTCCAGTTCGTCGTGCAGCAGGTCCCTGGTCATGGCGTCCAGTGCCCCGAACGGCTCGTCCATGAGCAGCACGTCCGCGTCCTGGGCCAGTGCCCGGGCCAGCGCCACCCGCTGTCGCATGCCGCCGGACAGCTCATGTGGCCGTTTGTCCCCGAACCCGCGCAGATGCACCACGTCGAGCAGTTCGGCGGCCCGGCGGCGGCGTTCGGCCTTCGCCACCCCGCTCGCCTGCAGTGCGAGCTCCACGTTGCGGGCTGCGGTCAGCCACGGGAACAGCGCCGGCTCCTGGAACATCAGCGCCACCCGCCGGCCCGCGGTATCGATCACACCCGCGGTCGGCGTGTCCAGCCCGGCCACCAGGGACAGCAGCGTGCTCTTGCCGCAGCCGGACGCGCCGATGAGGCAGACGGACTCGCCGAGCGCCACGTCCAGCGACAGCCGGTCGAGGGCCAGCAGCGTGCTCCGGCCGTGCCCGAACGCCTTGGACACCTCGCTGATCCGGACCGCGGTCGTGTCAGGCGAGCCTGGCTCCCCCGGCGAACTGGGCGCGGAACGGGCTGACGCCCCCGGGACGAGTCCCGGGGGCGCAGCCTGACGCTGGTCTAGGCTCATGGGCTCACCTGTGGTTGTCCGTCGGCCTTCAGCAGCGTGTTGAGCGGGCCGAGGTCGTAGATACCGGACAGGTTCTTGACCGGTGAGAGCAGGCCGACCGCTGCCGCGTGCTGCGCGTCGGTGGTCAGCGAGGACGCGATTGGGTCGTTGGTGAACGTGATGTACTTCAGCGCCGCGCTGAGCACGTTCGGCTTCAGGCCCTTGCCCAGCAGCTTGGTCAGCTCGGCGTTGGCCGTCGAGGCGGCGGCGCTGGGGCTGGAGTTGATGTAGCTGTTCGCCTGGATCTGCGCCTTGAGCAGCCCGTTCACCGTGGACGGGTGGGCCTTCAGGAACGACTGGGTGACCACCAGGTTGGTAGTGACGAACTTGCCGCCCGGCCACAGGCTGGCCTCGTTCACCAGCCGGGTCCCGCCGTCGAGCACCATTTCGGTGGCGTAGGGCTCAGGCTCCCAGCCGCCGTCGATCTGGCCGGACTGGAACTCGAGCACGGCCGCCGAGTTGGGCTTGATGGGCTTGATGGAGACGTCTCCACCGCCGGTGGGCGTGGTGGTCAGGCCGTGCTGCTTCAGCCAGAAGCGCACGGCGACGTCCTGCGTGTTGCCGAGCGACGGGGTGGCCAGCGACTTGCCCTTGAGCTGGGCGGCGCTGGTGATGCCCTTCTTCACAACCAGGGAGGCGCCCCCGGATGCCGCGCCAGAGATGATCTTGATGGCGGTCCCGTTGGACTTCTGCCACGCGTTGATCGCCGGGTTGGGCCCGACGTATGCCGCGTCGAGCTGCCCGGCCAGCAGGGCCGTGGTCTCTTCCGTGCCGGTGCTGAACACCGAGGTCTTCAGCACCACGTTCTTGCCCAGGTCCTTGGTGAAGAACCCCTTGGCGATGCCGACCAGGGCCGGCTCGTGGGTGATGTTGGCGAGGAACCCCAGTCGCAGCGTCACGGTGCCCGAGCCGGAGCTCGATGAGCCCGCCGCCGACGACGAACAGCCAGCACCCAGGAGGGTGACAGCGGCTACTCCTGCCGCGAGTAGCGCACGCCTCATTAAGTCCGCCTTTCCCGATCTTGTTACTATCTCGATCAAGATAGTAGGATTAGATTAAAGCACACGGGCGGGGCCCACGCTAGCCAAGGGGCTTTTCAGCCTGCGTGGAAGCTTGTGACGTGCTGAGATACGCCGGCGCCGGTGCTCTTACATCGAGCCGGCCGCGCGCTGGGTGCTGCCTGAGCCGTCCCCGGCGCCCTAGGGCGTGGCGCTGATCGTGGGTGCCTGGACCTGGTGCCCCCGGAACAAGATCGCGGCCACCTGGGTCACCGTGTTCGTGCCCGCGTGGTAGCCACCGTGCCCGTTGAGGCTGTTCATCATGGCCAGCGTGTACCGCTGCCCGGGCCCGGCGAAGCCGACCGAGTTGATGATCCAGCCCGGCTTCTCCACCGACCAGCCGTCCTTGTTGCCGGGGTGGCTGGCGCTCCCCGCGCCCCAGACCCCGAAGTGCTGGTCGGTGGCCACGTGGCTCAGCGTCGCCACCAGGTAGCGGCGCAGCGAGGCCGGCATGTCGTCGAGCACGTAGGTGATGAGCCGGCTCAGGCCGGTGGCCGGGCAGATCATCTCCCCCCAGTACGGCGGGGTGATCCCCGGCGCGGACACGTACTGCGCCGAGGCCAGGCCGATCCGCGGGAAGAAGCCGGTGTAGAACGGGGCGCCGAACTTGAACCACAGCGTGTCCGCGTCGGTGTCGGAGCTAACGTGGAGCATCTGGTGCAGCACCGACATGTCGCCGCTGGACAAGTGGATCACCCCGGCCTGGTTCTGCAGCAGCAGCGTGACGGCCATGGCCAGCTTGCTGGTGGAGGCCATGTAGACCGGGGTATGCGCGAACCGGTTCTCCCACACCGCCCCGGTGGACCGGTCTCGCAGCACGACGCCGACCACCCCCGGCCGGTGCCTTAGGTACGCCTGCACCTCGGCGATCCGGGCCCGCATGGCACAGGTGAACTTGGCCGGGCTGCCAGGGCAGGCAGGCGGTGACGGCGTCGCGGCGGCGGGGCCGGCCGACGGGACGGGTGACGGCGCCGGTGCCGACTGTGGTGAGTTGGCCGCCGGGGAGGACAGCAGGCTGCAGCCGCCCAGCGCGGCACAGGCCACCGCCGCGGCGCCGCGACGCGCCACCACTTTTATTGCCGAACGGAGCACCACGGCAGGCAGCATACGGACAGTGGCACCGGTTCCGGGGCCAGTTAGGCGCGCACGGGGGGTGCCGGGCAGGCCCCGGTGTCAGCTTCCATCGGGGGTGTTGAACTCGATGCCGACCACCGAGGGGAAGCGCTGCAGGCACTGCTGGAGCCGGGCGAGGTCCGCGTCGCTCGCGTTGCTGACCTCGTACCGGATGTCGTCCTGCAGTTGCACCGCCGGCGGGTGCGCCGGGACCCGCTCCGGTATGGCGGACGGCACATGGGAGCACGAGGAACGCACCCGCAGCATCACCGATGCCGGGGTCTGCGCCTTGAACTGCACGACGGCCTCTTGCTTGCCGAACGCCTTGTCGAACGACGAGCAGCCGGCCGCCAGGGTGAGCACCGCGGCAGCCGCGGCGGCGACGGCGATCGGGCGAAGGGCGTGCGAGCGAAGGGCATGCACGGCTGCCAGCATAGGCCGCACCCGCTGGGCTCTTTTCACTGGGAGAACACAGGTGCGCCGCGTGGTACGCGCGGATGCGGCCTGCCCGGTACGGTTGACCGGCAGAGGGCAGAATGCGTACCTGCGCCAGGAAATAGGCCCGGCCCGGCCCGTGGTCGGCCTCGGCGCCGGCCGTGAGCTGGAGGGCACCGGTGGCGGGACTGATCGAGGACTACGCGCTCATCGGCGACATGCAGTCGGCGGCGCTGGTCAGCCGGGACGGCTCGATCGACTGGCTGTGCCTGCCCAGGTTCGACTCGCCCGCGTGCTTCGCCAGCCTGCTGGGCACCGAGGACCACGGCTACTGGCGTATTGCACCTGCGGGCGCCCGGCCGGATGGGCGCGGCGCGCTGCCCGCCGCGGACGGTGCGGGGGCCGGGGCCGCGGGCAAAGCCGAGGTGACGCGCCAGTACCAGCGTGACACGCTCATCCTGCAGACCGAGTGGCGGACCGCGACGGGAACGGTGCGCCTGATCGATTTCATGCCCCCCCGCGACGGCAAGTCCCCCATGCTGACCCGGATCGTGGCAGGCGTGCACGGGCACGTGGACATCGAGTGCGAGCTGCGGATACGGCTCGGCTACGGCCAGGTCCTGCCGTGGGTACGGCGGATAGACGGCCGGATCGCCGCGGTCGCCGGGCCGGACTCGCTTTGGCTGGACACGCCGGTCACGATGAGCGGCCGCAACATGGCCCACCAGGCCTCGTTCCGGGTGGCCGCCGGCGAGCGGGTGCCGTTCACGCTGACCTGGCAGCCTTCCTACGACCAGCCCCCCGAGCGCGCCGACCCGTTCGCGGAGCTGAGCTCGGCCAGCCGGTTCTGGCGGGACTGGGTGTTCCGCTGTACCTATGACGGGCCGCACAAGGACGCGGTGGTGCGCTCCCTCATCACCTTGAAGGCCCTCACCTACGCACCGACCGGCGGGATCGTGGCGGCCGCGACCACCTCCCTGCCGGAGGACATCGGCGGGGTCCGCAACTGGGACTACCGGTACTGCTGGCTCCGCGACGCCACCATCACGCTGGAAGCGCTGCTGCGGACGGGCTACACCGACGAGGCGGCGGCGTGGCGCTCCTGGCTGTGCCGGGCGGTGGCCGGCGACCCGAAGGACGTGCAGATCATGTACGGGGTGGCGGGCGAGCGCCGGCTGGCCGAGTGGGAAGCCGACTGGCTGCCCGGATACGAGAACTCGGCCCCGGTCAGGATCGGCAACGCGGCCGTCAACCAGCGCCAGCTCGACGTGTACGGGGAGCTGATCGACGCGCTGTCGCTCGGCCGTGAGTCGGGGATCAGCTTCGACCGGCACGCCTGGTCGCTGCAGCGGGCGCTGCTCGACTTCCTGGAAAAGAACTGGGACCAGCCGGACGAGGGCATCTGGGAGGTGCGCGGGCCCCGCCGCCACTTCGTGCACTCCAAGGTGATGGCGTGGGTCGCCTTCGACCGCGCCTACCACTCCACCACGCTCGGCCTGCCCGGTCCCGGAGACCGGTGGCGGGAGGTCAGGGACCGCATCTACGCCCAGGTGATCGACAGTGGGTACAACGCCTCGCGCGGCGCGTTCACCCAGTCGTATGGCTCCACCGAGCTGGATGCCGCCGTGCTCCTCATCCCGGAGCTCGGGTTCCTGCCCGCCGACGACTCGCGCGTGGTCTCCACCGTGGAGCTGATCCAGCGGGAGCTCACCTCCGACGGCCTGGTGCGCCGGTACGAGCTCGCCAGCGGCGGGTCGGACGTTGACGGCCTGTCCGGCAGCGAGGGCGCGTTCCTGGCGTGCAGCTTCTGGATGGTGAACGCACTGCACATGATCGGCAAGACCGATGACGCGCACGAGCTGTTCGAGCGGCTGCTGTCGCTGCGCAACGACGTCGGCCTGCTGAGCGAGGAGTACGACCCGAGGTACCACCGGCAGGTCGGCAACACCCCGCAGGCGTTCAGCCACGTCCCGCTGGTCCAGGCCGCACTCAACCTGGACGCGCACGAGCCTGATCACTGCCGGCGCCCGGCCGGGCGCGTGACCCACCACGGCGGGCGCGGCCTGCGGTGACCACGCTCCCCCGCCCGGCCGAGGGAACGGGCGCGCTCCGGGCGCCCGCCGCGGGAACCGTGGCAGGCTATCCCCGCCCGCCGCTGGCCCGCCCGCACATTCTGGTGGTCAACGGCCGCAAGGTACGCCAGCCTGTGTTCGTCATCGGGGCCCCGCGAGCGGGCGCGGAGATGCTGGCCCGGGCGTTCAAGCGCACTCCGGGATTCCATATGACCCTCGGGCAGCGCTGGGTGCTGCCCGTGGTACAGGCCTTCGCCCGCACGCCGTCCCTGGCCCACGGCCGCCCGGAGGCGGCGGCTACCGTGTTGCGGGATGCCTTCGCCCAGGGATGGCAGATCGGCCCGGGCTGCTGCCTGGGGTGCGCGCCGGCCTGCCGGGAGGCCGCCGGAGCCCCCGGCACCGCGCCGTGCGTCGCCGAGCAGGACATCAGCAGGTACGGCGATGCCAGCCCGGAACTCCTCTACTGCGCCGACTCGCTTGTCGACGCCTTCCCGGACGCGCGCCTGGTGCAGATCGTCCGCGACGGCAGGGACGTGGTGGCGGGGATGCTGTCCGACGCGCCGACGCTGGCCTGGTTCCGGCCTGGCTTTGTGAACCTGGACACCGAGATCACCCATCCGCTGCTCGGCCTGGACAACCCGCCGGACCGGGGCCAGTGGGCCGAGGCGTCCGTGGCCGGTAAGTGCGCGATGCGCTGGCGCGGGACCATCCGCCTGATGGCCAGGCTGCGGATGCGGCTCACCGCGGAGCAGCTGGTCACCCTGCGCTACGAGGAGATGGTCCGGCAGCCGGCCGCCGCGGTCAGCGCCCTGGCCACGTTCACCGGGGTCGAGGTCGGCCCGCTGCAGGCGCAAATGGCGGGGACCGTCATGGAGCCGGGAGCCTGGCGCAGGCTGCTGACCCCGGCCCAGGTGGCCGAGGTGGAACAGATGGCCGGCGAGGAACTGCGGCGGGTCGGCTACGGCGCCTGAGGCGGCGAGTGCGGCAAGGCGAGTGCGCAAGGAGGCACAAGGTGGATCTCGGCCTGCGGGACAAGGTGTTCGTGGTCACCGGCGGCAGCCATGGGCTGGGCCTGGCCGCCGCCGAGGCGCTCGTCGCGGAGGGCGCGCGGGTGGTGCTGAGCGCTAGGGACGAGCCCGCGCTGCAACGTGCCGCGGCGGGCCTGGGCGCCGGGCAGGCCGCCTGGGCCGCCGCGGACAACGCCGACCCCGCCGCGCCACAGCGGCTCGTGGCTGCCGCCCGGCAGGAGTTCGGCCGGCTGGACGGGGCTTTGATCAGCGTCGGCGGCCCGCCCGGCGGCCCGGCCATGGCCATGGGTGACGACGCGTGGCGGGCCGCGTTCGAGAGCGTGTTCCTCGGGGCCGTCCGGCTGTCCCGGGTGCTCGGTGCCGAGCTGCCCGAGGGCGGCGCGCTGGCGTTCGTGCTGTCCTCGTCGGTCCGGGTCCCGATCCCCTCGCTCGCGCTCTCCAACGGCCTTCGCCCCGGGCTGGCCGGGTGGGCCAAGACGCTCGCCGATGAGCTGGGGCCGCGCGGCGTCCGGGTGGTGGGCCTGCTGCCGGGAAAGATGGCCACCGGCCGGGTCCGGGAGCTGGACGCACGCCATGGGGACCCGGACGAGGTGCGCGCGGCCAACTCGCAGACGATCCCGCTGCGCCGGTACGGCGAGCCCGCTGAGTTCGGCAGGGTGGCCGCGTTCGTGCTGTCCCCCGCCGCGTCCTACGTCACCGGCGCCATGATCCCCGTCGACGGCGGCGCGATCAGCGCGCTGTAGCCGCCCCGCCCCTTCCCAACGTCGCCGGCCGACAATATAGGCGCGGTGTAATGTCGGTCACGGACAGATAAAGATGGCGAAATGTTCCCCCATCCAAGGATCCGCGGCGGGGCTGAGGGGGCGCCGCCGCGAGTGTGGCGTGCTTGACCGGCTTGTCGAAGCGCTCAGCGCGGGTGAGAGCCTGGCGCTCGTGGTACGGGGTGAGGCGGGCGTCGGCAAGACCGCGCTACTGGAGTATGTGGCCTCGCGGGCGGCGGCCTGCCGGGTGGTGCGCGCCATGGGCGTTCAGTCGGAGATGGAGCTCGCCTTCGCCGGGCTGCACCAGGTCTGCGCGCCGATGCTGGACCGGCTCGAGCGCCTGCCGGTGCCGCAGCGTGAGGCGCTGGAGACCGCGTTCGGCATCAGCCGCGGCCCAGCGCCGGACCGGTTCCTGATCGGTCTGGCCGTCCTGGGCTTGCTGTCCGAGGTGGCCGTGGAACGGCCGCTGGTCATCCTGGTGGATGACCAGCAATGGCTCGACCGCGCCTCAGCCCAGGCGCTGGCCTTCGTGGCACGCCGCCTGGCCGCCGAATCGGTGGGCTTGATCTTCGCGGCCCGTGAACCGGACGCGGACCTGGCGGAGCTGCCCGAACTGGTGGTCGAGGGCCTGCCGGAGGGCGACGCGCGCAAGCTCCTTGACTCGGTGCTGGCGGGGCCGCTGGATGAACGGGTTCGCGAGCAGATCATCGCCGAGACGCGCGGCAACCCACTCGCGCTGCTCGAGCTGGTGCGCGGGCTGAAGCCTGCGGAGCTGGCGGGAGGATTCGGGCTGCCCGGCTCGGTGCCGCTGTCGGGGCGGATCGAAGAGAGCTTCCAGCGGCGTCTCGCGGCTTTGCCGGCCCAGTCCCAGCGGCTGGTGCAGCTCGCGGCGGCCGATCCGTCTGGGGACCCGTTGCTGGTGTGGCGGGCGGCCGGGCGGCTGGGTATCCCGGTCCAGGCGGCGACGCCGCCGGCCGGGGCCGGCTTGGTGGAGTTCGGCGCGCGGGTGACGTTCCGCCATCCGCTGGTGCGGTCGGCGGCGTACCAGTCGGCGCCGCTCCAGGAGCGGCAGCAGGTGCACCGTGCCCTGGCCGAGGCAACCGACCCGGAGTCTGATCCCGACCGCCGTGCCTGGCACCGGGCCCAGGCCGCGCCCGGACCGGATGAGGACGTCGCGGGGGAACTCGAGCGGTCGGCCGGCCGGGCGCAGGCCCGTGGGGGCGTCGCCGCGGCGGCCGCGTTTCTCGAACGCGCGGCGGCGCTGACGCCCGAGCCCGCCCGCCGGGCGCAGCGCCTGCTGGCGGCGGCCAGGGCCAAGCGTGACGCGGGCGCGCTGGACGCAGCGCTGCGATTGCTGGTCTCAGTTGAGGCGGGCCCGCCTGACGCGTGGCGAGCCGCCGAGGTGGAGCACCTCCGCGGGGGGATCGCGATGGAGCAGCGGCGCAGCCGCGATGGGTCCCGCCTGCTGCTCAGCGCGGCCCGGCGGTTCGAGCCGCTGGACGCCGGCCTGGCCCGCGAGACTTACCTGGAAGCGCTCACCGCCGCGATATGGGCCGGGGACCTCGATTGCCCAGGCGGGCTGCGGGAGGCTGCGCAGGCCGCGTGCGCCGCGCCGCCCGGCCCCGGCCCGCCGCGTCCCGTCGACGTCCTGGTCGACGCGTTCGCGACGTGGCTCACCGACGGGTACACGGCGGCCGCTCCCGCGCTGATCCAGGCGCTGGAGATGGTTCTGGATGCGAGCGCCGTCGCCGATCCCGAAGTCGCTCACTGGCTGTGGCTCGCCGGCGGCCGCGTCAGCCAGCTAGCCGCCGTTGAGCTGTGGGACGACGAAGCCTGGCACACTCTGGGCGCTCGCCAAGAGCGGGCCACCCGGGACGCGGGCGCGCTCGTACAGTTGCAGTTCGTGCTCAACTTCCAGGCTGTGCCGTACCTGCTTGCCGGGGAGCTGGGGGCGGCGGAGCGGCTGGTCGAGGAAGACCACCTGATCGCGGAGGTAACGGGGAACCCGCCGATCGCGTATACCGCAATGGTGCTCGCGGCCTGGCGCGGCCGGGAGGCACAAGCCCCCGCGCTGATCGAGGCGACCGTCCAGGAGGCGACCGCACGCGGCCAAGGCAGGCTGATCTCCTTCGCCGACTACGCCCGCTCGGTTCTCGGCAACGGCCTGGGCCGCCACGAGGCCGCTCGCGATGCCGCCCAGCGCGCGTTCGAACGCGACCCGATGGGCTATGGGCCGTTCATCGTGCCCGAGCTGGCCGAGGCAGCGTCCAGGACCGGTGCGGTGGCACTGGTCCAGGCCGCGCTGGACTGGCTGTCGGAACGTACCCGGTTCAGGCCCACCGAGTGGGCGCTGGGAATCGAGGCCCGGGTCCGTGCGCTGCTCAGCGACGGCGACGCCGCCGACCGACACTACCGCGCATCGATCGCGCACCTGGGCCGTACCCGGGTACGCGCCGAGCTCGCCCGCACCCATCTGCTGTACGGCGAGTGGCTGCGCCGCCAGCGCCGCCGCACCGACGCTCGCGAGCAGCTGCGCATCGCCCACGAGATGCTCGATGCGATGGGCATCGAAGCGTTCGCCGCGCGGGCCCGCCGCGAGCTGCGGGCTACCGGCCAGAGCGTCGGCAGGCGCACCGTCGACGCCGGCACCACGCTGACCACTCAGGAAGCCCAGGTCGCACGGCTGGCCCGCGACGGCCTGTCGAACCCAGAGATCGGCACCCGGCTGTTCATCAGCCCTGCCACCGTCGCGTATCACCTGCGCAAGGTATTCACCAAGCTGGGCATCACCTCCCGCGGCCAGCTCGACGGCGCTCTGCCCGGCGAGCCGGTCACCGCCCGGCCACGGTAGCTCCGGTTCTGCTGTCGTAGCCGACGCGCTATCAGGCCGCGACTGGCCGCTCGCACTATCAGCCTGCGGATGCGAGCGCCGCTGCGCGGGGGCGACACTCGCCAAGACGCGGCTGCAAGCCTGCGGATCCGTCCGGCACTGGGAAACACCATCACACGAAACGGGAGGGGCAGACGATGACCACGTACTTGATCAACCACCTGCGTATCCCCAACGGGGTTCCGAACTCTGACGGCCTGACATACCTGGAAAATGTTGAGGCCACGTTCGGGCCCTTCGGCGGCCGGTGGCTGGTGCTCGACGCCCCGGTGGAGGTGCTGGAGGGCGCATGGCCTGGCTCGGTGGTGCTGATGGAGTTTCCCGACATGGATGCGGCGAAGAAGTGGTACCACTCGCCCCGGTATCAGAAGATCCTCACTCTGAGAACCGGCAACGCCATCAGCGACTTGATCCTCGTTGACCCTGTCGGGCCCGATTTCACCTCGGCTAAGTGGGCACGGCAGATCCGCGCGGCCCTGGAGCAGCGGGAAAGCGGCGCATGACCGGCCGGTGTGGCTTCAGACATCGGTGAGCAATACCTGGCATACATCGTTGATGTCGACCACTCCTTGCAAGCCGGTGTCGTCGACGACCGGCAGGTGCCGGAAATGGCCCTTTGTCATGATCGCGGCTGCGTCGCGGATGCTGGTGTCCGGTGCGATGACCGGTCGGGTGGTCATCACGTCATGGATCCTGACTTCGTTGGCATCGTTCCCGTCCGCCACCGCGCGGGCGACGTCTGCCTCGGTGATGATGCCGGTCAGCTGGCCGGCCGTAGCGTCCAGGACCATCAGGGCCGAGGCGCCTGCGTGCTTCATTAGGTACGCGGCTGCGGCGACGTGGTCGTACCGTTCCACGGTGGTGAGCGGTGGCCGCATGATGTCCCCGACGCCGGGCCGGGCAGGCCGTGACTGAGCGAGCGTTTGCTGTGGCTGCGGCACAACCCTCGCCTCCTTTCCTGCATGGCGACCACGCTAGGCGTGCGCAGGTGAATTCGCATCGCCCGAACGGCCCGACTATCAACCCGCTATCAACCAGCGCGTCACGGCTATCAACTCTGGCGGATTCGGGCTCATGTGCGGCGAACGTAGCGTGTTCCTCAGGTCGGAAATTACATCGCAGTTCCCGCGAAGACGATGATCGCGAAAGCGCGTGCGCTTGCTGGGAGATCCCCATTGGGCGGTCATCACCGGATGACGAACCGGCAGCGGGTAACCACGTGGAGGAACGGTGAGTGAGGATCGGCTAACGCGGCCAGCAGGCGATGGCGCCGCCAGGTTCCGCAGCGGCGGGCGGCGCTGCTGGCGATGAGCGGGCGGCGATTGTGGTCGTTGACCGGGACGCCAGCGGGCGGGAGACCCTGTCGCAGGAGCTGTCCAAGCGCTATGGGGCGGACTACTCGGTTGTCGTCTGCGATGAGCCCGCTGAGCTTGACACGCGGATGAAGGAGCTGATCGCGGCGGGCACGCCCGTCGCGCTGGTGATCGGCGGGGTCGGCGAGGCCGACCCGGATGGGATCGAGGTGCTGGCACGGGTCCGCGCCATCGATTCCACGGTGCCCCGGGTGGCGGCGGTCCGCTGGGGGGAGTGGGACACCGCACGACCGATTTTCGAGGCGATCAGTACGGGCAAGATCGATCATTGGGTAACGCGGCCGGTGCAAAGCCCCGATGAGGACTTCCACCAGGCGATTACCCAGTTCCTTGGCGAGTGGGGCAGCGAGCGGGGAGGCAGCTTCGAGGCGGTCCAGGTGATCGGCCAGCCGTGGTCCGCACGGTCCGAGGATCTGCGGGACACCTTTGCCCGCAACGGAATCCCCATCGGCTTCTACGACGCCGGCTCCGGCCGCGGACGGCAGATACTCGGCGAACACCATATGGAGTCGGCCGAGTTGCCGGTCGTGGTGATCCGCTTCGACGGAGAACGGGCGGCCCTGGCCAACCCGTCGAATCTGGAGATCGCCGAGGCATTCGGCCTGACGACGCCGATCCCCACGGAGGACGTTTTCGACGTCGCCGTGGTGGGAGCAGGGCCGGCCGGGCTGGCCGCCGCGGTCTATGCCGCCTCCGAAGGCCTGCGGACGGTCGTCGTCGAGCGGGAGGCCATCGGTGGCCAGGCCGGGACCAGCTCGATGATCCGCAACTACCCGGGTTTCGCCCAGGGCATAAGCGGCGCCAGGCTCGCGTTCGCGGCCTTCCAGCAGGCCTGGTTCTTCGGCACCACGTTCGTGTTCCTGCGCGAGCCGGAAAGCCTGGCCCGCGAGGAGGATCATTACCGGCTCGGGCTGTCCGGCGGCACCAGCCTGGCCTCCCGCACCGTGGTCATCACGACCGGGGCCACCTACCGGCGGCTAGGTGTCCCAGCGCTCGAGGACCTGCAGGGCCGCGGGGTCTTCTACGGCGCCGGTGTCACCGAGGCGCCGGCAATGCGCGGGCGGAAGGCCTATGTCATCGGCGGCGGCAACTCGGCCGGGCAGGCCGCGATGCACCTGTCCAAGTGGGCGCGGCAGGTAACCATCCTCGTCCGGGCCCCGTCGCTGGCCGACAGCATGTCCGACTACCTCATCCGCGAGATCGATGCCGCGCCGAACGTCGATGTGCTGTACGGCGTGCAGGTGGTCGGCGGGGCTGGCACCGACCGTCTGGAATCGCTGGTGCTGGAGGACAGGCAGACCGGCACCCGGCGGACCGTTACGGCCGACGGCTTGTTCGTCCTCATCGGCTCCCAGCCACGCACGGAATGGCTCGGCGGCAGTGTGGCGCGCGACCAGTGGGGCTTCATCCTGACCGGGCCGGACCTGCCGGACGGCCCCGGCGCCAGCGTACAGCCCGGCCGCCCCCCGCTGACGCATGAGACCAGCCTGCCCGGCGTGTTCGCCGCTGGGGACGTCCGCAGGGGATCGGTCAAACGGGTTGCCTCGGCCGTGGGGGAAGGGGCGATCACCATTCCGGCCATCCACCGGTACCTGGAAGGCACGCCGCTGGCACAAGCGGCAGCACGGTGACACCGATGCCTGGAAACACCGTCCGGTATACCGAACGCGATCGGGGAAAGACGGCCGAGCCCGGGGCCGCCAGTGCGATCCGGCCGCTGGTGCCAGGGATGCGCTGGCTGCTGTACACCGCGGCCGTGCTGGTCCTGCTGGCCGGGTTCCAGCTTTTCGTCTTCACCGGCCGGACCGGCACGTTCTTCGCCTGGACCATCGCCAACCCGCTGGCCGCGGCCTTCCTTGGCGCCAGCTACTGGGCCGCCGTCTCGATCGAAGCTCTCGCCGGACGTCAGGCGATATGGGCCAACGCCCGGATCGCCGTGCCCACCGTGTTCGTCTTCACCGTGCTCACCCTGGCCGCCTCCCTGATGCACCTGGGCCAGTTCCACCTCGGCAGCCACTTCGCCGCCGGGACGCGGATCGTCACGTGGGCGTGGCTCGCGATCTACGTGCTGGTCCCGCTCCTGATGCTGATCGTCATGGCGGTGCAGGCACGGACCCCTGGAGTGGACCCGCCACGGTCGGCCCCCCTGCCCAGCTGGCTGCTCGCCATGCTGGCCGTGCAGGCGATCATCCTGCTTGGCTTCGGCGTGGCGCTGTTCGCGGTGCCCGGGCAGGCCGCTCCGGTCTGGCCGTGGAAGCTGACCCCGCTGCTCGCCCAGGCGACCGGCGCCTGGCTGATCAGCCTGGGCGTGGCAGCGAGCCACTCGCTGCTCGAGCGGGACGCGCGACGCCTGCGGCCCGCCGCCCTCGGCTACGTCCTGCTCGCCCTGCTGCAGGCCATTGCGCTCGCCCGCTACCCGCACCAGTTCGCGTGGGGATCCACGTCCGGACGCATCTACCTGGTCTTCCTGGGCACCATGTTGCTCACCGGCGCCGCCGGTCTGGCCTTCGCGGCCATTCGCCGTAAGTAGGCCCACGAGCTCGCCCGCGCTGGTGCCTGGCTGCCGCCGTCCGCCTCACGCTGAGGTCAGCGGCTCCTGGTGGGCGAACTGGGTGTGGTAGAGCTCGGCGTACAGGCCGCCCGCGGCCAGCAGTTCCTCGTGCTGCCCGCGCTCGCGGATCTGGCCACCGTCGATGACCAGGATCTGGTCGGCTTCCCTGATGGTCGACAGCCGGTGCGCGATCACCAGGGACGTCCGCCCGGCCAGCGCTGTCTTGAGCGCGTGCTGCACGGCGACCTCCGACTCTGAGTCCAGGTGTGCGGTGGCCTCGTCCAGCACCACGACGGCGGGCTCCTTGAGCAGCAGCCGGGCGATCGCCAGCCGCTGCTTCTCGCCGCCGGACAGCCGGTAACCCCGGTCGCCGACCACGGTGTCAAGCCCGTCGGGGAGCGTCGCTATCAGGCTCCAGATCTGCGCCGCCCGGCACGCCGCGATCAGCTCCTGCTCGGTGGCGGACGGCTTGGCGTAGGCGAGATTGGCCCGGATCGTGTCGTGGAACATGTGCGCGTCCTGGGTGACCACGCCTACCGCGTCGTGCAGCGAGTCCAGGGTGAGGTCGGCGATGTCGTATCCGCCGATGCGGACCACGCCCTCGCGCGGGTCGTACAGCCGGGATACCAGGTGGGTGATCGTGGTCTTGCCCGCCCCCGACGGGCCGACGAGCGCGGTGAGCTGCCCGGCGGGCGCGGTGAAGCTCACGTCGTGCAGCACGTCCTCGCCGGCGGTGGTGCGTTCCGGGGCCGGCAGCGCGATCGACTCCAGCGAGGCCAGCGATACCTCGCTGGCGGTGGGGTAACGGAACGAGACGTGATCGAACTCGACCGCCAGCGCGGACGCGGGGCCGGACCCGTTCCCATGGCCTGTCCAGGGCAGCGCCACCGCTCCCGGCCGCTCGGCGATCAGCGGCTTGAGGTCGAGTACCTCGAACACCCGGTCGAAGCTGACCAGCGCGGTCATCACGTCGACCTGCACGTTGGACAGCGCGGTGATCGGCCCGTAGAGCCTGCTGAGCAGGGCGGCCAGCGCGACCAGCGTGCCCAGCTGGATGGCGCCGTTGATTACCAGGGAGCCGCCGAGGCCGTACACCACGGCGGTGGCCATGGAGGCCAGCAGGCTCAGCGCGATGAACAGCGTGCTGCCGTACATGGCGGTGGTCACCCCGATGTCCCTGACCCGGGCGGCCCGGCCCCGGAACACGCGGTCCTCGTCCTTCGGGTGCCCGAACAGCTTGACCAGCATCGCCCCGGCGACGTTGAAGCGCTCGGTCATGGTGGAGCCCATCTCGGCGTCGAGCTGCATCGACTCCCGGGTGAGCCGCTGCAGCCTGCGGCCGACCAGCCGGGCCGGGATGACGAAGAACGGCATCATCACCAAGGCGACGACGGTGACCAGCCAGGAGAGGTAGAGCATCGCCGCGAGCACCAGGATCAGGCCGATCACGTTGGCGATCACCGACGACAGCGTCGACGTGATCGCCTGCTGCGCGCCGATCACGTCGCTGTTGAGCCGGCTCACCAGCGAACCTGTCTGGGCCCTGGTGAAGAACGCCAGCGGCTGCCGCTGCACGTGCTCGTACACCTCGGTGCGCAGGTCGTAGATGAGCCCTTCGCCGATGCGGGCGGAGAACCAGCGCGTGGCGACCGAGAGCGCGGCGCCCAGCAGGGCGAGCCCGGCCACCGCCCCGGCGACCCACAGCACGACGTCGGTGTCCTTGGGCAGGATGCCCTTGTCGATGATGGTCTGCAGCAGCAGCGGGACGGCCACCGCGATCACCGCGGACAGCGCCGTCAGGGTCAGGAAGATGACCAGGTCCAGCCGGTAGGGGCGGGCGTACGACGCGATCCGCCGCACGATCCCCCGGCTCAGCCGCTGCTGGGTCACCGACTTGTCCCGCGTGAACGAGCGCATCGCGTGCCACTGAGCCTGGTACATGCTGAGGCAACACCGGCTCCGCCGGTGGTCTTCCCGGGTGCGCTGAGGGCGAAATTCCGCCCGCTGTCGCGGGTCGCCGTGAGCACAGCCTTAGGGGGGTAGTAGTTGTGCTGCCGCAACCATGCGCGACCATGGAGGGCGGAACCCGACCCGAGGAGACGACTGACACGTGACCGCCGATGCCAGGGCCATCACCCAGGACTGGACCGAGCCGGGCGTCCACCCGGTAGCTCCCGGGGTGCACCGCGTGCCGCTCCCCCTGCCCAGCGACGGTCTGCGTGCCGTGAACGTCTACGTGATCGAGGCCGACGACGGCCTCGTGCTGATCGACAGCGGCTGGGCGCTCCAGCAGGCCCGCGACGCCCTCGACTCGGCCCTGGCCGCCCTCGGTGCGGGCCTGGGCGACGTGCGGTCGTTCCTGGTCACGCACGTGCACCGGGACCACTACTCGCTGGGCGTCGAGGTGCGCCGGGCGTTCGGTACCACGGTGGCCCTCGGGCTCGGTGAGCAGGAAGCCATCGCGGCCCTGCTGGCGGGCGGCATCCGCCCGTTCGAGCCGCAGCTGGCGGAGCTTGCGGCCAGCGGGGCGGGAACCGTCCTCGAACTGCTCGCCGGGCTGGAACGGGCGGTTCCCATCGACGCGCAAGACTGGGAGGCCCCGGACGAGTGGCTCGCCTCCGATCAGGAGATCGGCCTCGGCTCCCGGACCCTCCGGGTCCTCGCCACGCCCGGCCATACCCAAGGTCACGTGGTGTTCACCGATGCCGCCAGCGGGCTGTTGTTCGCCGGCGACCACGTGCTGCCGCACATCACCCCGTCGATCGGTTTCGAGCCGGTACGGGCCCGGCATCCGCTGCGCGACTACCTGCAGTCGCTGCGGCTTGTCCGCGGCCTGCCGGACATGCGGCTGCTGCCGGCCCACGGCCCGGTCACCGAGAGCGCCCACGCCCGCATCGACGCGCTGCTCGCCCACCACGAGGATCGGCTGGACCAGTGCGCCGCGGCGGTGGCGGCGGGCGCGGCCACCGCATACG
Organism: uncultured Actinomycetes bacterium; assembly: GCA_963813395.1. Lineage (GTDB taxonomy): Bacteria > Actinomycetota > Actinomycetes > Streptosporangiales > Streptosporangiaceae > DASXKD01. The sequence goes on along the minus strand of CAWEYV010000022.1, from coordinate 626,153 downwards.
AGGCGGCCCGCGCGCTGCGGTGGACCCGCCGCAACCGGCAGCTCGACGAGCTGGACCCGGTGAACCAGATGCTCGCCGTGATCGAGACCCGCGCTCACCTGGAACTGCTGGTGGCGCAAGGCCGGCTGGCCAGCTCCGGCGAGAACGGCGTCACACACTACGAGCTGCCCAGGCCGGAGCCGGGAAAGAGTGCCCAGCAATAGGGAGCTGGATCAGCCCGGCAGTTCCGCTGCCGGGCGCTCAGCCAGCTAGGGCGCGGGCTTCACCGGGACCGGAGCGCTGGCCGGGGGCACCCGGTCAGGTGGCCGGGAGCCGGGACCTCAGCAGCGCGGCCTGTGTCCGCCGCTCCAGGGCCGCCTGCTGCTCGAGCGTGGTGCCCGCGGCCCGGGCGAGGAGTTCCTTGGTCGCCCGGGCCGTGGCGGGATCCACGGCGAGCAGCGCCGCGACCAGGTCGGCGACCGCGCCGTCCAGCTCGGCCACGGGCACGACCAGCTCGGCCAGGCGCAACTGGCCCGCTTCGGCGGCCGGCACCGACCGGCCGGTGAGACACAGTTCCAGCGCCCGGGGCAGGCCCACAATGTCGACAAGTGGTTTTGTCCCCAAAAGGTCCGGCACGAGCCCCAGCGAGGGTTCTTTCATGCACAGCATCGCGTCGTCGGCCAGGATTCGCAGATCACAGCCGAGGGCCAGCTGGAATCCCGCGCCGATGGCGTGACCGCGGACCGCGGCGACCGAGATCAGGGACGGGCGCCGCAGCCAGGCGAACCCTTCCTGGTACGAGGCGATCGAGTCCTCGAACCCCGGGTCGGCGGGGCTCGGGATGGCACCGGCATCCGCGTCCTCACCCGACAGCAGCCGCAGGTCGATGCCGGAGGAGAACGACGGTCCCTCGCCGCGGACCACCACCACCCGCACCTCGTCCGGCAGCGAGCGGCCGATGGCGGCCAGCCCGTGCCACATCCGCGGGGTCATGGCATTGCGCCGCTCAGGGCGCGACAGGGTCACGGTGGCCGCCCCCGGCAGGGGGAGCCCAGGGTCATAGCGCAGGCCAGCGCCGTCCAGGTCGGCCGGGCTGGGCGGGGGGCCGGTCAGCGCTTCGCCTTGGCCCTGCCGCGCGTGGCACCGCCCCGGCCACGCAGCGATACCCCGTTCTCGGTCAGGATCCGGTGCACGAAGCCGTACGAGCGCCCGGTCGTCGCGGCGAGGGCGCGGATGCTCTCCCCCGAGTCGTACCTCTTCTTCAGGTCGGCTGCCAGCTTGGCGCGATCGGCGCCCGTGACGCGGGTGCCTTTCTTGAGGGTCTCGGTCACGCGTACCTCCCGTGAGCTTAGCTGACCGCTGCGTCACCGTCTCTGGCCATGATCACCTATCACTACCCCGATCGGCTACCCACATCCAGGTAAGTGATCACTACTTTTCGGCGGTTCAACCTGACCCGCGGCCGCCGCGTGGGGGTCAGGCCAGCGCCACCAGATCGGACAGATCCTCGCTCCAGGAGTCCTCCACGCCGTCGGGGAGCAGAATCACCCGCTGCGGCGCGAGCGCCTCGACGGCGCCTTCGTCGTGGGTGACCAGCACGATCGCGCCCCGGTACAGGCGCAGAGCATTGAGAATCTCTTCTCTGCTCAACGGATCGAGGTTGTTGGTCGGCTCGTCCAGCAGGAGCACGTTCGCCCCGGACACCACCAGGAGCGCGAGTGCCAGCCGGGTCCGTTCCCCGCCGGACAGAACACCAGCGGGCTTGGTGACCGCGTCGCCGGGGAACATGAACGAGCCGAGTATCCGGCGCTGTTCGGACTCGGTCAGCTCAGGTGCGGCGGAGGCCATGTTCTCCAGCACGGTCCGGTCCAGGTCCAGGGTCTCGTGCTCCTGGGCGTAGTAGCCCAGACGCAGACCGTGACCGGGGATGACCTTCCCGGCATCTGCCGGCTCCAGGCCGGTGAGCAGCCGCAGCAGCGTGGTCTTTCCGGCGCCGTTCAGGCCGAGCACCACGATGCGCGCGCCGCGGTCGATCGCCACGTCCACGCCCCTGAACACCTCGAGCGAGCCGTAGGACTTGGCCAGCCCCCGGGCTGTCAGCGGCGTCTTCCCGCACGGCTCGGGCACCGGGAAGCGCAGCCGGGCCACCCGCTCCGGCCGCCGGTCGGCGGCAACCCCGGCCAGCAGCCGCTGTGCCCGGCGCTCCATGCCCTGTGCGGCCCTGGCCTTGGTGGCCTTGGCGCGCATCTTGTCGGCCTGCGCCTGGAGCGCGGCGGCCTGGCGGCGCGAGTTCTGTGCCTCCCTGGCCCGGCGGCGGGCGTCGGTGTCCCGCTGGTCCAGGTAGGTGCGCCAGCCCACGTTGTAGATGTCCAGCGTGGTGCGGTCGGCGTCCAGGTAGAAGACCTTGTTCACCACCGCGTCAAGGAGCGCCGTGTTGTGGCTGATCACCATCACCGCGCCGCGGAAGACCCGCAGGTGGTCGCGGAGCCAGGAGATGGAGTCCGCGTCGAGGTGGTTGGTCGGCTCGTCAAGCAGCAGGGTCTCCGCTCCGGAGAACAGGATCCGGGCGAGTTCCACCCGCCGCCGCTGGCCGCCGGACAGCGTCCGCAACGGCTGGGACAGCACCCGGCTCGGCAGGCCCAGGCTGGCGGCGATCGACGACGCCTCCGCCTCCGCCGCGTACCCGCCGAGCCCGTGCAGCCGCTCTTCGGCGTTGCTGTAGCGGCGGACCGCCGCGTCGCGGCGGGCCGGGTCCGGGTCGGCCATCTGCTTTTCCGCGGTGCGCATGGCGGCCCGCACCTCGTCGAGCCCCCGGGCAGACAGCACCCGGTCCATGGCCAGGCCGGTCAGGTCACCGGCGCGTGAATCCTGCGGCAGGTAGCCGATGGTGCCGGACCGCTGCACCGTGCCGCCCGCGGGCAATGCCTCGCCGGCCAGCACCCGGGCCAGCGTGGTCTTGCCTGCCCCGTTCCGCCCGACCAGGCCGATCTTGTCACCGGGGGCGACTTGGAAACTGGCGTCGGCCAGCAGCAACTGGGCGCCCGCGCGCAACTCCAGGCCGCTCGCTACTATCATGGTGATCCACTCTCCGTCTAATGGTTGTCACGTTACGTAAGCAATTCCGCACAGCGGAACCCGCGTCACGGCAACAGTGACGACGTGAGAGATGGCACGATGCGAGGGTACCTGTTCGCTCCCGGAGAATGAACCGCTTATCGCGCGGCAAAATGCCCCGGCCCGGCGGCACAGCCCAGTTGGTCCCGCCGTGCGCGGGGAAGCCCGCCCGCTCAGCCGCGGGTCAAGCGGTCAGGTCAGTGCGTCGTAGAAGGCACCCAGTTCTTCGCTTACGGAAGCGTTGGGAACGTTGAGCGGGCCGTCGTTCCAGTACATGCACGAAAGCTTGTCCTGGCGCCCCGCATAGATCCCGCGGAGGTAGCGCATATAGGCCGCGAAGTCGCGATCGCTGGGCCGGGTCGAGCAGTTGGTCCGGCCGAACTCGGCGAGCCCGAGCCGTATGCCGTTTCTGTCCGCCAGCCTGACCGACGCGTCCATCCGCGTCCCGTGTATGTACTGGCTCGCGCAGTAGAAGTTGGGGTAGATGCGGGTGACGAGCTGCTGCCCGCGCCAGGTGGTACCCGGGAAGTAATCGTCCTGGAGAGTGCCGTCGGTGGTCAGCACCACCGGGATGTAGCAAAGGGGGATGCCCATCGCGGTGACGGCGGGCCCGTAGTACCGCACGTAGTCGACGTATTCCTGCGCCTTGGGGAACGCCATCTTTCTGGTTATGTTGTTCGGCTCGTGCCACAGGCAGATCGACTCGATTTTCAGGCCGGCCTCCCGGCACTGCCGGATCGAGCGCTGCAGATTGGTGATCTCGCTGCGGCTAAGGTTCCGGGATGGCCTGATGCTGATCACCGTGGTGACGCCGGCCGCCGCCATCATGCGCACCAGGTACAGCCCGTCCCTATTGATTGTTGCGCCGTGGAAGTAAAGGCGGCAGGCTGTGACCGCCATCGGGCGGCTGACGATGGCGTCGAACTTGCGTGCCGCTTCGATCCAGAGGCGGGTGCGCATCGCGATCGGCGACACAGTGGCGCCAACCAGGCCACTCAGCCCGCGGGCGGTGGCATCCTGCCCGCCACTGCTGCTCCCCGGCCGGGTTTTGCCGAGGGTGCCCGACCCCCAGGGGGCGGAGCCCTCCGCCATGCCGACGGTGGGCGTGTCGTGCTGACTGACAAGCAGCGTGGCAGCGCCAAGGACGGCGGCACCGTGCAGAACACTTCGCCGGGTCAGATCCTGCTTGCGCATCCAGCCTCCGAGCTAGCGGGTGGAAGTGGTACACAGCAGCCAGCGCCGCAGACCCTGCGCAGGGTGCATTACCTGACCCATTAGCGGGGTACATGCCACGCAGTTGGCCTCAGCGTCCAGGCCACGCCGTGCAACATGCTGGTCAGGTGGGAAGATACGGCAAGCAGGCAGTGAGAGTGGGCAGATTCCCGCTATTCGCTACGGCGTGTCTAACCGGGCCCACCTCCGACCCCCGGGTGAGCACCGGTGTTTACCGGAAATCGGTTCGCCAGAACCAGCGCGTAGTCAGCGGAAAGCAGGGTCAGGCGGGGCCGGTTAGCCGGATGCGCACCGCGAGGAACAGCCGGGGCGTGTCCCGGAGCACCGCGAGCCGTGGATCGGGAACGGTGAGGAAACGCTCAACCGCGTGTTTCATCACCGGGCGTAGCCGGGAGTCCGCCTTGACCGCGGCCATGGCGCGCCGGTCACCGCCAAGGACGACCGCGTCCAGCCGCCCGGCATAGGGGCCGAGGACCCGCAGCGCCGTGTCGGCGGCCGCGGCGAGCGCGCTCGCCGCCTGGTTCTCGCGCCGCCGGGCGAACCGCTGCTGCGACTGACCGCCCGCAGCGGACCTGCCGTGTACGAGCCGCGAGCCAGTCTTGGAACTCACCAGCCGGGGCGGGCTGCCGGTGAAGACACCGGCGGCGAACCCGCCCAGCCGGACGAGCAGCACCCCCACGGTCCGGTCGGCGGCCGCGTGCTCGGCGATCAGCCCGGCCAGCAGGGTCGGGCTGGATGGCCAGGTGGCGGGCGCCGCCAGCGGGGGAAACGGCGGGTGGCACTCGGCGACCGCACCATCTGCGCCGCGCAGGACCAGCACGGTCCGGCTGGGCTCGGCAGTCACCGGCCCGTGCCGGTCGGCGAACGACCCGGCCCAGCGCATGATCCGGTCCGGCGCCACCTCCACCCACCGCCCCCCCACGCCTGCCTCCGTTGTCCCACTGAGCCGCCCGGGCCGCCGGGCCCCCCGGCCGGGCCAGCCCCGTTCGCCGACCCCGTCTCGTCTGCCCCACCTGCCGCCATCGCCCACCTCCGTCACAATGTCGGTGTCGCGCCCGCATCGTGATCATGGGGAACTGCCTCTCCCAGCATCAAATCCCCATCGTCACAAGCCATTCGCGCCTGCCCAAAGACTCCCGGTGCCCACTTTTCACGCTGACGAGTCATTGTCCGCCCCGATTTGCCCGATTTGCGCCACCGTCGCCGTGAAAAGTCGGGAAGACGGCGCGCGAGGGGTGGGAGCGCTTCAGATTTGCCGCGCCATCCCCCAGCGCCGGAGCTGGCTGCGCTGCCGGGCCTCCTGGCCGGGCCAGCCCCCTTCGCCGGCTCGGCCTCGTCCGCCCCATCGGCCCCGCTAACTGCCATCAGCCACCTCCGTCCCTACCGCGCGCGCTCACGTCCGCACATCGTCCCGCCAGTGCCCCCAGTGATTGTCGTGATTGTGACAACCACGACAATCTTTCGTCCTGGCTGCCACGACCATGACAAACGATCGGCCGCCCAGTCACGGGGATCGAAGCGATAGCTTTTTGATTCCGCGGAAATGTTAGGCTTAACCTTAGCAATCACGATTCCGAGCCGAAGCTCAGCGAGCGCTCCAAGTGACCCTGAACCAGCTCCGCACGTTCCTGGCCGTGGCCGACAGCGAGTCGGTGCGCGGGGCGGCCCAGGAACTGGTGGTCACCCAGGCCGCGGTCTCCGCCTCGCTCGCCGCCCTGCAGAAGGGACTCGGCGTCGCTCTGGTGACGCCTGATGGGCGAGGCCTCCGGCTGACCGACGCGGGCAAGGCCTACGCCGGTTACGCCCGCCGCATCCTCGGCCTGCTCGACGAGGCCGCGCTCGCCGCCGCCGCCAGCGCCGATCCCGAGCGCGGGGAACTGCGGATCGCCGCGGTGACCACCGCCGCCGAGCAGGTGGTGCCGCACATACTCGGCGGGTTCCGGCGCCAGCATCCGCTGACCGGGGTACGGCTGGAAGCCGGCAACCGGGAACGGGTCCGGTCCCTGCTCGACCGGCACCAGGTGGACCTGGTGGTCGGCGGGCGCCCCGAGCCCGGGTGGGAGGTGGAGGTGCACGCGGTGCGCCCGCACGAGCTTGTCCTGGTCGCCTCCCCCGACCTGGCCGCCGAAGCCGCGGGCGCCGCCCGGTCGGCCAGCCTGCCGGGCCAGCGGGCCGGGCAGGCCTGCCGACCTGGCTGGCCCGCCAGACGTGGCTACTGCGGGAACCGGGCTCGGGGACCCGGGCCAGCACGGCCGCGCTGCTCGCCGAGCTCGATATCGCACCGCTCACGCTCATCGTCGGCTCCAACGGCGCCATCAGGGAGTCCGCCAGCGTCGGCCTCGGCGTCACGCTGGTGTCGCGCGACGCGGTGGCCGCAGAACTCGCCAGCGGCCGGCTGGCCGAGATCGTGGTGCCCGGCACCCCGTTGCACCGCGACTGGTACCTGGTCGCCCGCCGGGAGACCCTGCCTCCCCCGGCTGCCCGCCTCGTGGAACACGTGCTGCACACTGGGGCCTTCCGCAGTCCAGACCGAGAGGATCCGCCATGACGGGACAAGTCCCGGTAACCGGCGTGGCCCAGGTCGGCCGTGACCGGGTACGGGTCATGACTGGCCTGACCACTCACGCCGGCCGCCTCTACCTGTCTGGCCCGGCCCTGACCTGCGCCTGCGCACCCGACGACAACCTGGCCATGCATGCGGCCCTGTACCGGGCCGCACCCGGAACCGTCCTGGTCTGCGACGGCTCGGGTACCTCGCGGTACGCGCTGTTCGGCGAGCTGATGGCCACCGACGCGCTCAACCAGGGCCTGGCCGGCCTAATCGTCCAGGGCCCCATCCGGGACATCGCCGACATAGACGAGCTCGGCTTCCCCATCTGGTGTACCGGCACCGCTCCAGCCCAGGCTTCAAAGACCAGCGTCGTCTCAGTAGGCCAGCCCGTGATGGTCGGCGACGTCCTGGTGACCACCGGGGACCAGATCATCGCCGACCGCGACGGCATCGCCGTGGTCCACGCGGCCGACTGGCCGGCCATCCAGGCCGATGTGGCCGGATTGGCCGACCGCGAGGCCAGGACCCGCGCCCGCCTGGCCGCCGGCGAACGCCTGGCCGACATCAACGGCCTGGACCTGAGCAAGTACCTGCCCTCGGCCGACTCCTAAGCCTTCGCTTAATTATCAGCGCCAAACATTCAATAGACGCCGCAACAATCCGCTGGCATCGTGGGGCGCGGGCCGGATACCCCGGCATCCCGCAGACCTCACGGAGGAATCATGGCGCAGGACCAGCAGGCGGAACGCTGGAGCGCCGGGGTCATCCCGTACGCGCAGATGGGCTACTACGCACCCGACTACGTGCCCGCCGACACCGACCTGCTGGCCGCGTTCCGGATCACCCCGCAACCGGGCGTCCCGCCCGAGGAGGCGGGCGCGGCGGTCGCCGGGGAGTCCTCCACCGCGACCTGGACCGTGGTGTGGACCGACCGGCTCACCGCCTATGACCACTACCAGGCCAAGTGTTACCGGGTCGACCCCGTGCCGGGCCGTGACGGCGAGTACATCGCGCACATCGCCTACGACATCGACCTGTTCGAAGAGGGCTCCATCCCGAACCTGACCTCGTCGATCATTGGCAACGTGTTCGGCTTCAAGGCCCTCAGGGCGCTGCGGCTCGAAGACATGCGCATCCCGCTGCACTACGTGAAGACGTTCCAGGGCCCGCCGCACGGCATCGTCATCGAGCGGGAGTACCTCAACAAGTACGGCAGGCCGCTGCTCGGCGCCACCACCAAGCCCAAGCTGGGCCTGTCGGCGCGCAACTACGGCCGGGTGGTATACGAGGCGCTGCGCGGCGGCCTCGATTTCACCAAGGACGACGAGAACATCAACTCACAGCCGTTCATGCGCTGGCGGGACCGGTACCTGTTCACGATGGAGGCGGTCAACCGGGCCCAGGAACGGACCGGCGAGATCAAGGGCCACTACCTGAACGTCACCGCCGCGACCATGGAGGACATGTACGAGCGGGCCGACTTCGCCAGGGAACTCGGCAGCGTGATCATCATGGTGGACCTCACCGTCGGCTACACCGCGCTGCACTCGATGGCCCGCTGGGCCCGCCGCAACGGTGTCCTGCTGCACCTGCACCGCGCCGGGCACAGCACCTACACCCGGCAGAAGTCACACGGGGTGAGCTTCCGGGTGATCGCCAAATGGTCCCGCCTCATCGGGGTGGACCACATCCACGCTGGCACCGTGGTCGGCAAGCTGGAGGGCGACCCGGCCAACGTCCGCGGCTACTACGACACGCTCCGCGAGGCGCGGATCCCGGCCAACCCGGGCAACGGGATCTACTTCGACCAGGACTGGGGCTCGATGCCGGGCACCATGCCGGTCGCGTCCGGCGGCATTCACGCCGGCCAGATGCACCAGTTGCTGCACTACCTGGGCGAGGACGTCGTGCTGCAGTTCGGCGGCGGCACCATCGGCCACCCGCTGGGCATCGCAGCAGGCGCGACGGCCAACCGGGTCGCCACCGAGGCCATGATCAAGGCCCGCAACGAGGGCCGCGACTTCGCCGCCGAGGGCGAGGACATCCTGCGCGAGGCGGCCAAGCGCTGCCAGCCCCTCCAGGTCGCCCTGGACACCTGGGGCGAGGTCACCTTCAACTACGAATCCACCGACACCCCGGACGTCGTGGTCACGCCGACGGCCTGACCGGCCCCGGCAACCCCCAGCAGGAGCATCGATGCGGATCACCCAAGGCACCTTCTCCTACCTGCCCGACCTCACCGACGACGAGATCGCCGTCCAGATCGGCTACGCCCTGGACCGTGACTGGGCGGTCGCCGTTGAGTTCACCGACGACCCACACCCGCGCAACGTGCTCTGGGAGATGTGGGGGCTGCCGATGTTCGGCCTGGCCGACCCGGCCGGGGCCCTGGACGAGGTGCTCGCCTGCCGGGCCGCCTACCCCGGGCACTACGTCAGGGTCACCGCCTACGACGCGAGCCTCGGCCGCCAGACCACCGCGCTCAGCTTCATCGTCGGCAGGCCGGCCACCGAACCAGGGTTCCGCCTGGACCGCCAGGAAACCACGGACCGACGGATCCGCTACTCGCTGCACCCCTACGCGGCCGAGGGGCCACGGGGGCAGCGTTATGCAGCAGGATCTTTCGGGCAGAACGGGGCGCGGGAGGGCTGATGGGCACCCAGGCCGGGCCCGCGCCGCGTGGCTTTGCCATGATCCGGCCCGGAACCGCGCTGGCGGGGGTCGCGGCGCCGGCCGACGAAGAAGATGCCGGGCCCGCGCCGCCGCTGGCCCGCCGGCGCCACGGTGGACCTGGACTCGCAGGAGCAGGCGCTGCGGATCTCCGCCCTGCTGGGCCGGCTGGATACCGAGTTCATCGGGCTGGCCCCGGTCAAGGACCGGGTCCGCGAGATCGCGGCGCTGCTGCTTGTCGACCGGCTGCGGCAGGGATACGGTCTGGCGTGCTCCCGGCCAAGCCTGCACATGTGCTTCACCGGCAGCCCGGGGACCGGGAAGACGACGCTGGCCACGCACATGGGGGAACTGCTGCGCGAGCTGGGTTACCTGCGCACCGGGCAGCTGGTCAGCGTGACCCGGGACGACCTGGTCGGCCAGTACGTCGGGCATACCGCGCCCAAGACCAAGGAAGTGCTCAAGCGGGCCATGGGCGGTGTGCTGCTCATCGACGAGGCCTACTACCTGTACCGGCCGGAGAACGAACGGGACTACGGCCAGGAGGCCATCGAGATCCTGCTTCAGGTCATGGAGGCGCACCGGGAAGACCTGGTCGTGATCCTGGCCGGTTACGCGGACCGGATGGACGTCTTCTTCCGGTCCAACCCCGGCATGGCCTCCCGCATCGCCCATCACATCGACTTCCCCGACTTCACCCACGGCGAGCTGCTGCAGATCGCCGACCTCATGCTGGAGCGGGAGCAGTACCGGATGTCGCCGGGCGCGCGGGAGGCGTTCGCCGAGTACGTGCGGCCTGCGGATGGGCCAGCCCAGGTTCGCCAACGCGCGCAGCATCCGCAACGCGATCGACCGGCTGCGGCTGCGCCAGGCGCGGCGCCTTGTCGCCGCCGGGGGCGTGATCGCCAGGGACGACCTGATGCGATCAGCCCGGAGGATGTGCGGGCCAGCCGGGTGTTCTTGGGCGGGGTGGCGGGGCCGGGGCTAGCACAGGGCGGGGTGGCGGGGCCGGGGCTAGCACAGGGCGGGGTGGCGGGGTCGGGGCTAACACAGGCCGGGCAGTCCCCGGGTACGCCGGCGGAGTGAACGGGACGGTCAGCCGCACGGTCGTGCCGCGTCCCGGCGCGCTGATCAGTTCCAGCGTCCCACCGAGCAGTTCGGCCCGCTCCCGCATACCGGACAGGCCGAAGCCCGGTCGGCGAGGGCACCCCGGACTCCGGCTCGCTGGCCGCCCGCTGTGCCTCCGGGTCGAATCCGGCGCCGTCGTCGCTGATCTCCAGCAGCACCCGGTCTGCGTGCCGGGACAGCCGGATCCGCACCGACTGGGCGCTGGCGTGCTTGGCCACGTTCTGCAGCGCCTCCTGGGCGGTCCGGTACACGGCGGTCTCCACGTGGCCCGCCATCCGCAGCTCGGCGGCGTCGACCCGGACGTCGAGGCCGGGGAACGAATGGCCCAGGCTGTCCAGGCTCGCCGCCAGGCCCAGGTCGTCCAGGACCGGCGGGCGGAGCCCGGCGATCGCGGACCTGGTCTCGTCGAGCGCCGCGGCGGCCAGTTCCTGGGCCCGGCCGATCTGCTCGGCGGCCAGCGCGGGGTCGGCGCCGATGACGTCGGCGGCGGCGGACAGGTGGAAGAACAGGCTGACGATCCGCTGGCTGATCCCGTCGTGGATCTCCCCGGCCAGGCGGCGGCTTTCCCGCTCCTGCCATTCCACGATGCGCTCCGCGAAGCTCTCCAGGGCCTCCTCGCGTTCGGCCAGCCTGCGGTGCAGCCTGGCGTTCTCGATCGCCCCGGCGACCAGGCCAGCGACCGTGCGGAGCAGCTCCACGTCGGCGCCGGAGAACTCCCGCCGGGTCCGGGTGTGCACGTTGAGCACGCCCACCAGGTGCCCGAGCGGGGTCACGATCGGCACCGACACCATCGAGATGAACTCCTCGCCGCGCAGCGCCGGGATGTAGCGGTAGCGCGGGATCGGCGGCCTTGTCGTCGAGGATCACCACCGGCTCGCCGTGCTCGGCCACCCAGCCCGACACGCCCTCGCCGACCGCGAGCTCGATCTGCCCGGCGAGGCCGTCGAACGGCGGGGTGGCGCCGTGCAGCCGCAGCACCCGGCCCTTCTCGTCGAGCAGGTGCACGAAGCACACGTCGGTGGCCGTGGTCTCGGTGACCAGCGTGGCCACGCCCTGCAGCATCCGGTTCAGGTCGAGGCCGGCCGAGATCGTGTCGATGACCCGGAACAGCAGCTGGGCCTCGCGGTCCGCGTCGACGCCGTTCAGCCGGGCGCCGGTCAATGGAACACCCCCTCGCGCAGCGCCACGGTGACCGCCGCGGCCCGGTCGGAGACCCCGAGCTTGCGGTAGATGCCCCGGGAGTGGGTCTTGACGGTCTCCTCGCTCACCACCAGCTTGGCCGCGATCGCCCGGTTGGACAGGCCCGCGACCAGCAGCGACAGCACCTCGCTCTCCCGCTGGGTGAGGCCGAGGTGCGCGCCGGGCCAGAACTCCCCGCTGTGCAGCCGCGCGGCGGACAGCGCCACCCGGCCGGCCAGCGCCGGGTCGATAAGCACCTCGCCGTCGCCGATCCGCCGCAGGTAGTCGACCAGTTCGCCGCCACGGATCCGCTTGAGCAGGAACCCGGCGGCGCCGACCCGCAGCGCCTGGTAGAGGTACTGCTCGTCGTCGTACACGGTGAGGAACACGACCTTGCAGGCCGGGCGGGCGGCCAGGATCTCGCCGCACAGGTCGAGGCCGGACGCGCCGCGCAGCCGCACGTCGAGCAGGACCGCGTCCGGGTCCAGGCCGGTGACCAGGCCCACCGCCTCGCCCGGGTCGCTGGCCTCGCCGACCACCTGCACCTGCTGCCGGTACGGGCCGAGCATGGCCTTGAGACCGTCGAGGACCATCTGATGGTCGTCGACGATCACCAGGCGCATCGGGTGCGGCGTGTGGCCGTTCATTCCCCGAACGGTACCCATGCAGTTCCTCCGGATCACGCGCGCGCTTCGAGCAGATGCCACAGCAGCAGCAGCTGGGCGATGGCCAGCGCCTCGCTGCGCTTGCCCACGGCGTACTCCCCGAGCGTGTCCGGCGGCGCGGTGCCGTTGTCGAACGACAGCTGCTCCCAGATGGCCTTCTCCACGATCCTGCTGTCCTCGCGGGGCGCGTGCCCGTGCACGTGCAGCGCGTCCACCGGCCGGCCGTCGCCGTCCCTGATCAGCTTCAGGTGGACCGTGCGCCGGTCGTCGTCGGTCAGCACGTGGCACAGGTCCGGGTGGCCGATGGTCGGCCGCAGCAGGATCTCCGCGGACAGCGACAGTATCGTCGCCGGGGCGGCTGCGGCCCGCGACCGGCGCGAACCTGATGGCCATGTCGGCCCATCGCCGTTGCGGCCGGATGAACGCGGCCGAGTCCGGCTCTCGTCGGTCAAGCTCGGCCAGCACCGCGTCCTCGGTGTACCCGCGCTCGACGCAGTCGCGCCGGATCTTCCAGGTGCGCCGGATCTCCTCCGGCGGGTCGAGGTACACGGTGATGTCGAAGCAGGCCCGGGCCAGCTTGGTGTGCAGCGGCAGCAGACCCTCCACGATCACGAACTCGCGCGGCTCGACCAGCACGGGGCGGACCAGCGAGCCGGTCGAGTGGTCGTACACGGGCTTGAGGATGGGCCGCCCCAGCGCCAGCAGCTGCAGGTGCTGCTCCATCACGTCGATGTAGTTGCAGTCCGGGTGCAGCACGGTGAACGGGATGTCCGTTGCGTTCGGCCCGGTCGTAGCGGTGGTAGTCGTCCACGCACAGCGCGGTCGCCCGGTCCGCGCCGAGTGTCTCGGCGATGCCCCGGGTCAGGGTCGTCTTGCCCGCCGCGCTGTCACCGGCGATCGCGATCATGACCGGCCGCCCGGCCTCGGCGGCGTCGTGGCGCCACAGCCGCATGAGCTTGTCCGGCATGGTCGTGTTCCTCGCCTCCGCCACCCCGGTCGCATGGCCCTCGATGCGGTGAACCGCCACCGTAAGCGGGTCCCGGTGCCGGGCGCATCCCCCGGGAGGGGAGGTTGCCGGGGTGAACCGGGCGCCAGTCCGCTGCGGCCGTAGGACGCACGCCGTCGCCAGGACACCCGGGTGATCAGCGGTCAACTGTCCGGTTAGCTCAGGTGGCCGCGGGCTTCGATCGGCCAGGTGCCGGCCGGCTGCCCGGAGCGCAGCAGCGTGTAGCGGTCGAACAGGTTGACGACCGTGCAGATGTGGTTGGGGATGACGGTGACGACCGTCCCGACGGCTGGCGCTGGGTGGCCGGCGAGATCGACCAGGCCGTGATGTTCCGACAGCGACACCACGACGGCGTCGCCAAGGTCCGGCACGCAGCCGTGCCCGGTGAGCCATGCGGGGCGGTCGCTCGCCAGCGCCTTGCTGCCCGCGTCGATCACCGCCTGGCCGGTGACCGTGGTGCTCACCACCGTCGCGGCGATCGTGACGGCCACCTCTTCGGCCCGGCAGCTGCCGAGCACGAGCTGCTGGCGGTCGTTGAAGACGTAGGTCCCGGGCCGTTCCTCGGTGATGTGGCTTCCGGCGAACGCGGCGGTCGGCGTCGATCCGGCGCTGACCTCGCGAACGTCGAACCCGGCGCCGGTGAGCTGCTGCGCCGCGGACCACAGCGCGGCATCCTCGTCCGCCGCCGCGCCGGCGGCCGGAGCCGGGCCTGGCGTAGCCATGGCCGCCGTGGGTGAACACGCCTGCGACGTCGAGGCCGAGGGACCGGCACGCGGCCGCGACTTCGCCCGCCGCGGCGGGCGGCACACCGGTCCTGTGCTGGCCGGAGTCGATCTCGATGAGCACCTCGGCGGGCGCCAGGCCGTTCGCATGGGCCAGGGCCTGTGCCAGCGCTTGCGCACCGGCCACCGACTCGACGCCGATCGCGCAGCTTCACGCCGGCGCGCGAGTTCAGCCAGCCGCGCGGCCTTGGTGCCGGTGGCGAACAACGGGTAGGCGATGAACAGGTCGGTGAACCCGTGCCGGGCGAAGACCTCCGCCTCCCCGATCGTCGCCACGGTGAGCCCGGCGGCTCCGTGGTCGAGCTGGCAGCGGGCGATCTCGACTGACTTATGGGTCTTGGCGTGCGGCCGCAGGCGATCCCGCGGTCGCGCAGCCGTGCCGACGTCGAGGCGAGGTTCGCCGCCATGATGTCGAGGTCGAGCAGCAGCGCCGGCGTCTCGAGCTCGGCAACGGTGACCGCCCGGCCAGTCATCACGGTTGCCGTGCGCCGGCGGGGTCAGACGTTGAAGCCGAGGGCGCGAAGCTGCTCGCGGCCGTCCTCGGTGATCTTGTCGGGGCCCCACGGCGGCAGCCACACCCAGTTGATACGGAAGTCCGCCACCAGGCCCTCCAGCGCGGACGCGGCCTGGTCCTCGATGACGTCGGTGAGCGGGCACGCGGCGCTGGTGAGCGTCATGTCGATGGTGGCCACGCCGTCACCGCCGAGCGTGACACCGTAGACCAGGCCGAGATCGACCACGTTCACGCCAAGCTCGGGGTCGACCACGTCGCGGAGCGCCTCGAGGACGTCCTCGTTCTCCACGGTGCCGCCCGCCGTCTGCGCGGCGGCCGCTGGCGCGGCGCCTGCCGGTGCGGTTTCTTCGGTTGTCTGCACGTCTTCGCTCATCATTGGCTCCCTCCGGCGCCTCAGCGGCCTCATGGGCCTGCACTGCCTGTGCGGTCGCGTCCTTCCAGGCCATCCAGGACAGCAGGGCGCACTTGATCCGGGCCGGATACCTGGACACCCCCGCGAACGCAACCGCGTCCCCGAGTACGTCCTCGTCCGGCTCACCCTCACCCCGCGACTGCATCAGCGCGAGGAACTCGTCGTTGACGTTCATGGCCTCGCTCACCGGCTTGCCGATCAGCAGGTCGGTCAGCACCGAGGCGCTCGCCTGGCTGATCGAGCAGCCAAGCGCGTCGTAGGAGATGTCCGCCACGACCGGGCCCGCGTCGGAGTCCTTGAGCACGACCCGCAGCGTCACCTCGTCGCCGCAGACCGGGTTCACGTGCGTGACCTCGGCGTCGAATGGCTCGCGCAGCCCGCTGTGATGCGGGTGCCGGTAGTGGTCCAGGATGATCTCCTGGTACAGCGACTCCAAGCGCATCAGCGGCTCCCTGGCACCACGCCGAAGAAACGCTGCGCCTCCCGGATACCCTCAGCCAGCGCATCCACCTCATCCCGGGTGTTGTACAGGTAGAACGACGCGCGGGTGCTGGCCTGGATACCCAGGGCCCGGTGCAGCGGCCACGCGCAGTGGTGACCTGCCCGCACCGCGATGCCGCGCTCGTCGAGCACCTGGCTGACATCGTGCGGGTGCACGCCCTCGACCGTGAACGAGACCGTGGCGCCCCGGTCTACCGGCTCGGCCGGCCCGAGGATCCGCACCCCCTCGATCTCGTGCAGCGTACCGAGCGCGTACGCGAGAAGGTCGTGTTCGTAGTCGCGAATCGCATCCCGGCCGGTCTCCGCGAGGTAGCCGGCCGCCGCGGCCAGGCCGGCCGCCTGCGCGATCGGCATCGTGCCCGCCTCGAACTTGTGCGGTGGCGGCGCGAACGTCGACCGCTCCATCCAGACCTGCTCGATCATCTCGCCGCCGCCGAGGAACGGTGGCATCTCCTCGAGCAGTTCCCGGCGCCCCCACAGCACCCCGATGCCCGTCGGGCCGCACATCTTGTGGCTGGTGAAGCCGAGGAAGTCCGCGCCGAGCGCGGTGACGTCCACCGGCAGGTGCGGTACGGACTGGGCGGCATCCACCAGCACGAGCGCCCCGGCCGCGTGCGCGCGGTCGGCGATCATGCGGACCGGGTTGATGGTGCCGAGCACGTTGGACTGGTGCACCAGCGCGACCAGCTTCGTCCGCTCGGTGATCAGGTCGTCGATGGCCGAGGTGTCCAGCCGGCCGTCCGGCGTCAAGCCGAACCAGCGCAGCGTGGCGCCGGTCCGCTGGCACAGCAGCTGCCATGGAACGATGTTGGAGTGGTGCTCCATCTCGGTGATGACGATCTCGTCGCCGGGCCCGAGCGAGAACCGCCCGTGCTGGCCGCCGGCGCTGGCGTTGCCCATCGCGTAGGCGACCAGGTTGATCGCTTCCGAGACGTTCTTGGTGAACACGATCTCGGCGGTCTCCGGCGCGCCGACGAACGCGGCCACGGTCTCCCGCGCGCCCTCGTATGCCTGCGTCGCCTCCTCACCGAGCTGGTGCGTGGCCCGGTGAATGTTGGCGTTGTGCCGCTCGTAGAAGTCGGCCAGCGCATCGAGCACCTGGCGCGGCTTCTGCGAGGTGTTGGCGCTGTCCAGGTAGATCAGCGGCTGGCCGCCGCGGACCCGCCGCTCCAGGATCGGGAAGTCCTTGCGGATCCGCGCCACATCCAGCGTCATGAACTCGCCTCGGCCTTCGTCCAGCGGTCGTAGCCCTCGGCCTCCAGCGTCTCGGCCAGCTCGGGGCCGCCCTCCTCGACGATCCGGCCGCCCACGAACACGTGCACGAAGTCGGGCTTCACATACCGCAGGATCCGGGTGTAGTGGGTGATCAGCAGTACCCCGTGACCCTCGCCAGCCGCGAACCTGTTGACCCCCTCGGCCACTACCCTGAGCGCGTCGATGTCCAGCCCGGAGTCGGTCTCGTCGAGGATCGCGATCTTCGGGTTGAGCAGCTCGAGCTGCAGGATCTCGTGCCGCTTCTTCTCCCCGCCGGAGAAGCCCTCGTTGAGGTTGCGCTCGGCGAAGGCGGGGTCGATCGACAGTGCCGCCATGGCCTCGCGCATGTCCTTGAGGAACACCCGCAGCTTGGGCGCTTCGCCACGCACCGCGGTGACCGCCGTGCGCAGGAAGTTGGACACCGACACGCCGGGCACCTCGACCGGGTACTGCATGGCAAGGAACAGGCCCGCCCTTGCCCGGGCGTCCACGCTCATCGCCAGCACATCCTCGCCGTCGAGGGTGACCGAGCCGCGGGTGACCAGGTACTTGGGATGCCCGGCGATGGCGTAGGCCAGGGTGGACTTGCCGGATCCGTTGGGCCCCATGATCGCGTGGATCTCCCCCGACGCCACGGTCAGGTCGACGCCACGCAGGATCTCCCGGTGCTTGCCGTCGGCCTCCGCCACGCTGACGTGCAGGTCGCGGATCTCAAGGGTGGCCATTGCTGTTCCTTTTCCTGTTCGTTTCCTGATTTGGGTCACTGGGGTCCGGCCGGCGGGCTACGTCGCTCCGCCCGGCACGGAAACGTAGACGTCCCCGTCCTCGACCTTTACCGGGTACACGGGCACCGGCTTGGTGGCGGGAGGCCCGGTCGGGTCGCCGGTGCGCAGGTCGAAGCACGACCCGTGCAGCCAGCACTCCACCGTGTGGTCGTAGACCTCGCCCTCGGACAGCGGGACCTCCTCGTGCGAGCACACATCGTGCAGCGCGAACACGTCGCCCTCGGCGCGGACCACCGCCACGGGCACGCCCGCGACCTCCACCCCGAGCGCGCCCTCCTCGGGCACGTCGGCCAGCGCACAGGCGCGCTGAAAGGTCCTGGTCTCGCTCATGCGGACGCCCCGGCGGTCTTGGTCAGCTCGGCCTCGACCGCGCTGCTGATCCGGTCGCGGAGTTCCGCCACGCCGATCTTGTTTATTAGCTCGCCGAAGAAGCCCCGGATCACCAGCCGCCGCGCCTCCTCCAGCGGAATCCCGCGGGCCATCAGGTAGAACAGGTGGTGGTCCTCCAGCTTCCCACTGGCGCTCGCGTGCCCGGCGCCGGCGACCTCGCCGGTGAGGATCTCCAGGTTCGGCACCGAGTCGGCACGCGCGCCGTCGGTCAGCAGCAGGTTCCGGTTCCGCTCGTAGGTGTCGGTCCCGGTCGCCTCCGCCCGGATCAGCACGTCCCCGATCCAGACCGTGTGTGCGGCGTCCCCCTGGAGTGCCCCCTTGTAGTCCACGCGGCTGCGGCAGCTCGGCTGCGCGTGATCAACGAAAAGACGGTGCTCCAGGTGCTGCCCGGCGTCCGCGAAATACAGCCCCAGCAGTTCCGCATCTCCCCCAGGCCCGGCATAACGGACCGAGGGGGCGAGCCGGACAACCGACCCGCCAAGCGAAATCGCCACATGCTGCAACCGCGCATCCCGTCCGATCGTGGCCTGGTGATGCGACAGATGTACCGCATCATCCGCCCAGTCCTGCACGCTCACCAGAGTCAGCTGCGCACCATCACCAACCACGACTTCGAGATTGTCGGCATACGTTGCGCTCCCGTGGTGATCAACAACCACCACGGCCCGGGCATTAGCCCCCACCTCGATGATCGTGTGCCCAAACGCCGCCCCGGACGAGTCCTCCCCGCGCACGGTGATGACCGTCGGCGTCGTGCTGTCCAACTCGGCCGGCACCGTAACCACAGTGGCCTCGTCGAACGAGGCAAACGCCGTAGCACTAACCCGGTCTCCGGGTTCAAAGCCGGCGTGTTGCAGGGCGTCATCGCGTTGCGCACGCACTGCGATAACACCCGGTGCAGCGCTGACCTCGACGTGAACCTTGCCATCCGCAACCACATCAGCGGACTGGAGACCACGCAGCCGCCGAAGGGGCGTAAAGCGCCACTCTTCCTCACGTCCGGTACGGGACTGGAAAGTCCGACCGCTGCGCGTGCAACCGGGAAACCGGGGCCGTGGATTCCACGGCCCCCTGGAGCGAGCTCATTAGCCGACTGCCCCCTCCATTTGGAGCTCGATCAGCCGGTTCAGCTCGAGCGCGTATTCCATCGGCAGCTCGCGGGCGATCGGCTCGACGAAGCCGCGGACGATCGTGGCCGCCGCCTCGTTCTCGGTCATGCCGCGGCTCATCAGGTAGAACAGCTGGTCCTCGGAGATCTTGGAGACGCTGGCCTCGTGCCCCATCTCCACGTCGTCCTCACGCACGTCCACGTACGGGTAGGTGTCGGACCGGCTCACGGTGTCCACCAGCAGCGCGTCGCACCGGACCGTGGACTTCGCGTGCGCCGCGCCCTCCTGGACCTGGACCAGGCCGCGGTAGGAGGTCCGGCCGCCGCCCCGGGCCACCGACTTGGAGATGATCTGGGAGGAGGTGTTCGGTGCCAGGTGCACCATCTTGGCGCCGGCGTCCTGGTGCTGGCCCGCACCGGCGAACGCGACCGACAGCGTCTCGCCCCTGGCGTGCTCACCCATCAGGTACACCGACGGGTACTTCATCGTGACCTTCGAGCCGATGTTGCCATCGACCCACTCCATGCTCGCGCCCGCCTGCGACCACGGCCCGCTTGGTGACCAGGTTGTAGACGTTGTTCGACCAGTTCTGGATCGTGGTGTAACGGCAGTGCGCGCCGGGCTTGACGATGATCTCCACGACCGCCGAATGCAGCGAGTCGGAGGAGTAGACCGGCGCCGTGCAGCCCTCGACGTAGTGCACGCTGGCACCCTCATCCACGATGATCAGGGTCCGCTCGAACTGGCCCATGTTCTCGGTGTTGATCCGGAAGTAGGCCTGCAGCGGGATCTCCACCTGCACGCCCTTGGGCACGTAGATGAAGCTGCCGCCCGACCACACCGCGGTGTTCAGCGCGGCGAACTTGTTGTCGCCGACCGGGATCACCGAGGCGAAGTACTCACCGAACAGCTCCGGGTGCTCCCGCAGCGCGGTGTCGGTGTCCAGGAAGATGACGCCCTTCTCCTCCAGGTCCTCGCGGATCTTGTGGTACACGACTTCGGACTCGTACTGCGCCGCGACGCCGGCGATCAGCCGCTGCTTTTCCGCCTCGGGGATGCCGAGCTTGTCGTAGGTGCTCTTGATATCCGCGGGCAGGTCATCCCAGCTGGCGGCCTGCTTCTCGGTCGAGCGGACGAAGTACTTGATGTTCTCGAAGTCGATGCCGGTCAGATCCGCGCCCCAGCCGGGCATCGGCTTGCGCCGGAACAGCTTCAGGCCCTTCAGCCGCAGGTCGAGCATCCACTCCGGCTCGTCCTTCAGCGCCGAGATGTCGCGCACGACCTCCTCCGACAGGCCACGGCGCGCGGACTCGCCGGCCACGTCGGAGTCGGCCCAGCCGAACTTGTAACGATCCAGCCCCTCAAGTTCGGGGTGCGCGGTTGTTGTCATGCTCCAGAGCCTCCGGGCTAACTGGTCGGTGTTGTCGTTGTGCGGATGTGGACGAGCGCCGGCGCGGTCACGTGCGTGGTGCAGATCCCGTCGCCGTTCGCGATCGTGGCCAGGCGCTGCACCGGGGTGCCGAGCAGCCTGGCGAACGCCTCGGTCTCCGCCTCACACAACTGCGGGAACTCGGCCGCCACGTGCGCGACCGGGCAGTGGTGCTGGCAGAGCTGCTCCCCGCCGCCGGCGCCCCAGGTGGGAGCGCTGGTCGCGGAAGCGGCGTAGCCGTCCGCCGACAGGGCCTCGGCGAGCGCCTTGACCTTGTCCTCCGCGGCGGCGGCCTCCATCACCTGGCGGTACCGGCGCTCGAGCTCGGCCACCTGCCTGCCGGCGAAGTCGGCGACGGCCCCGGGCCCCGCCACCTCGGCGAGGAACCGCAGGGCGCTGGTGGCCAGGTCATCGTAGGCGTGCTCGAACGCGCTGCGGCCCGCGTCGGTGATCACGAACAGCTTGGCCGGCCGGCCGCGTCCCCGGCTGGCGGGCCGCCGCGCGGTGCGGGTCTCGATCAGCCCGCCGGCCAGCAGGTTGTCCAGGTGCCGCCGCACGGCCGCCGGGGTGAGCCCGAGCCGGGTGCTCAGCGCGCGCGGCGGTGACCGGCCCGTTCTCCAGGATCAGCCGGGCGATCCTGGCCCGGGTGCCGCGCTCGGAACCCAGCTGCGCGGGCGAGCTGGTAACGGTGGGGCCGCCGGTGCTGGCGGGCAGGCATGTGCTGGCGGTGCCGGTGGGATTCGCTGCATGTCGGCGCGGTGAGCCAGACACCGGGCCCAGACGCGGGTAGGCTGACGCCCACGGCTGCGCTGGGAGCGCCGCTCGCGTTGGCCGTGCCTGTCTTACCCACGCTTTTCACAACATCAGTGTGGCGTAAATATATGCCCGCCCGCAACGCGATCGGCGATGGAGTAGCTCACACTTCAGGCCGCTTCCGCTGCTATCTTCGGCCCCCGGAAGGCTTTCACCGCCCTTGATTCCCACCGCAGCCACCGAGGGGAGGCCATATGGGACTCCGGTTCAACCCCCCGCCTAACTGGCCGCCGCCGCCCCCTGGCTTCGTTCCGCCGCCACGCTGGCAGCCCGACCCGGCCTGGCCTCCGCCGCCGCCTGGGTGGCAATTGTGGGTGCCAGACGACTCCGGTCCCGGCGGCCCCGCGGACTACGCCGTCGGCAGCGCAGATCAGACCAGCCCGCAGGACTTCGTGACCGGCCGGCTCGGCTGACTTCCCGAGCGGCCCGCATGACTTCACGGTCGGCTCGGGTGACTTCTCCACCGGCCCGGATGGCTTCACCGGTGGCCCGGCTGACTTCTCGGGTCCCGGCGCTTTCGCGACCGGCCCCGGCGATTTCTCCACCGGCCCCCACGATTTCTCCACCGGCCCCGGCAATTTCTCCACCGGGCCGGGTGACTATACCGGCCGGTCGCCGACAACGCTGGACCCGTTCGGCCCGGCCGGAGGCTTATTCAGGCGACCCCTCCGGCCCGCCGGGCGGCCCTCCGCCACCTGGCCAGACCAACGGGTGGGCGATAGCCGCGTTCATCCTGGGCCTGCTCGGCGGCATCCTCCTGGGCATCATCTTCGCCATCGTGGCGCTGCGGCAGATCGGCGACTCACGGCAGCGCGGCAAGGGGCTGGCGATCGCCGGGCTCGCCCTGTCGATCATCTGGAGTGCGGCGCTCGTCGCCTACCTGGTCCTCGGCAACTCGGGCACGCCCGCCGGGCAGTCGGCGGGCGGCGGCTCGCACCCGTCGGCGTCCGCGTCATCGCCCCCGGCCACCCCCGGCAGCAGTCACGGTGCAACTCGCAGACGAGCGTCTTTTCCCTGCGCACCGGCCAGTGCTTCCAGAATCCCCCGGCCAACCAGGCGATCCTGGGCATCACGAACGTGACCGTGGTTCCGTGCACGACGCTGCACAACGCCCAGGTGTTCGTGGAGTTCCCCGCGACCGGCAGCAGCACCTACCCGGGGAGTACCTCCCTCAAGCGCCAGGCCAACCAGGGCTGCCACTCCCGGATTGCCGGGAACCTGGAGACTTCCAAGATCACCAACAAGATGAGCCTCCACTTCCTGTACCCGTTGTCGGCGTCCTGGGCACAAGGTCACCGGGCCATTACCTGCCTGGTCGTTGACTCGAAAACAGACCTGAAGTCCTCGCTGTTGCGGGCACATCCCGCGCACTGAACCGGGCCCGTCCGGGGGCTCCACTGCTCTCGCCGGCCCGCTGCCAGCGGCACTGGCCTGGTGGCACCGTACTGTTAGCGTGAAATCGTGGCTGTATACCAGGCGCCCGTATACGACCGGATCGGCGGCCAGTACCGTCGCGGGCGACAGGAAGACCCGAGAATAGCGGCCCCGCTCTGGGCCGCCCTGGCAGACGCGTCGCCCGTCCTGAACGTGGGCGCCGGCAGCGGATCGTACGAGCCCAGGGACCGGCCGGTCGTGGCGGCGGAACCATCGGCGGTGATGCTGTCGCAGCGGCCGCCGGGCGCGGCGGCAGCCGTGCGCGCGGTGGCCGAGGTGCTCCCGTTTCGCGCTGGCGCCTTCGGCGCCGCGATGGGCGTGCTGACCTTGCACCACTGGCGCGACCGGGCCCAGGGCCTGGCCGAGATGCGCCGCGTGTCCCGCGGCCCGGTGGTGCTGTTCATGCGGGACCCGCGGGCCGTGCGGTCCTGGTGGCTGCACCACTACTTCCCCGCCACCGCGCGTCTTGAGGCGGGCCGGGAAACGCCGCTCGGCCACGTGGCCCGCTTCCTCGGCGGCCGTTTCGAGGCGGTGCCGGTACCGATCCCGGCCGACTGCACCGACGGGTTCAACGCGGCCTACTGGAGCCGCCCGGAGGCGTACCTGGATCCGGATATCTGGCGGCCGATGTCCGCGCTGGCACTGATCCCGGACGCGGACCGGGCGGACGGCATGCGCCGCCTCAGTGCCGACCTGGCCAGCGGCGAGTGGGACCAGCGCTGGGGCTACCTGCGCGGCCTCGCCGAACTCGATCTCGGCTATCGCGTGGTCACCGCGCGCCCATGACGCACTCGCTGGCACCGACGGTGCGGCGTGCCGCTAGCGGCCAGTTCGGCCGATTCGCCGGGTGCCGCTGACCCGCCGGATCCGCCCGATACGGGTGGCGGGTTCGGCTCGCCCGGCTGGCCCGGCGCTCGCGGCGGGATCGGTATGTGCGGCCGGCCCGGCGAGCGAGACCGGCGGAACTCGTGGGGCTGGCCGGGCCGGGGTCGCGAGGAAGCCCCTCAGCAGGGCGGCGGTGCCTTCGAGGTGCTCCGCCACGGCCGAGCGGGCCCGCTCCGCGTCACCGGCCAGGATCGCCTCCGCGATCGCGGTGTGCTGTTCGGCGGTGTGGTCGATGTTGTGCTGGAGCACCGGGATCGCGTTGAGCAGGTCGTTCAGCCGCATTCTGGCATCGGTGCAGGCGGCCGCGAGCAGGCTGGATCCGGTCAGCTCCGCGATGCACAGGTGGAACAGGGTGTCCAGCCGCCGGTAGTCCCCCGGGGTCGCGTTGTTGAGGTCCTCGAGGCGGGCGAGCAGGACGTCCCTGCAGTGATCGCCGCCGGACTGCGTCATGACCTGCGCCGCGAGCACCTGCGCGGCACCGGTTTCCACCACGAGCCGGAACGTCAGGGCGTCGGTGAGCCGGCCCGAATCCTCCAGCGCGATCCGGCGGACCTCCCTCGGGTCGGGGGCGGGCCTGGTGTAGGTCACGAACGTGCCGCCGAACCTGCCCCGCCGCGACTCCACGTACCCCGCCTGCTGCAGCGCCCTGATCGCCTCGCGCAGCGTGAGCCTGCTGACCCCGAGCAGAGCGGAAAGCTCGCGTTCCGGCGGGAACCGGTCCCCCTGGGCCACCAGGCCGAGCTTGATGACGGTGAGCAGCCGCTCGACGGTCTCCTCGAAGGCGTTGCCCGCCCGCACCGGGCCCAGCAGGGCGGCGAGGTCGGCATCCGTCATCGGTTGGCCCTCCGGTGCGCGGCTAGGCGGTCGCGCCGAGCCTACGTGGCGCCTGCATGGCCGGCCGCGCGGTGCCCGTCACTTGCCGCCGGACGCGGCGGATTTCACCGACCTCCGCTAATTCCGTCACAGGTCTTGACATGACCGGGAGTGTAATCCTCAATGGTCAGATACTAAACCATTGGGACGGAGATGCCAGGTGAGCGCGTCCGCGCCCGATCTGGCACCGCGGCCCAGCGGCGGACACGCCGCGTCACTTCCGAGGAGCTCCCGTGGCCGTCAATGAGCGCATGGAGATGACCGAGGACGAGCAGCGCCTCCATGAGATGGGCTACGCCCAGGAGCTGCGCCGGCGCATGTCCGGGTTCTCCAACTTCGCCGTCTCCTTCACGATCATCTCGATCCTCTCCGGCTGCCTGACCCTGTACGGGTTCGGCATGCTCACCGGCGGCCCCGTCCTGATCGTCTGGGGCTGGCCGTTCGTCGGCATCATGACTCTGTTCGTCGGCCTGGCCATGGCCGAGGTCTGCTCCAGCTACCCAACCGCGGGCGGCCTGTACTACTGGTCGGCCAAACTGGCCCGCCGTAACGGGCCGGCCTGGTCATGGTTCACCGGGTGGTTCAACTTCCTCGGCCAGGTCGCGGTGACCGCGGGCATCGACTTTGGCGCCTCCCTCTTCATCCACGCCTTCCTCACCCTGACGTTCAACATGAGCGCGGCCCACTGGATCACGGTGGTCATCTACGCGGTCGTGCTGGGGGTGCACGGCATGCTGAACCAGTTCGGCATCCGGCTGGTCGCGCTGCTGAACGACGTCAGCGTGTGGTGGCACATCCTCGGTGTTCTGATCATCGTCGCCGTGCTGGTCTTCGCCCCGTCGCACCACCAGTCGGCCAGCTTCGTCTTCGGGCACTTCAACAACGGGACCGGTCTAGCCTGGGGCACGTTCTACATCATCCTGATCGGCCTGCTCCTGGCGCAGTACACCTTCACCGGCTACGACGCCTCGGCACACATGACCGAGGAGACGCGCAATGCCGCGACCGCGGGCCCGCGGGGCATCGTCATGTCGATCCTCGTGTCACTCGCCGCCGGCTGGGTGCTGCTGATCGGCGTCACGTTCGCCATCCAGCACTACTCTTCCGAGTCGCTTGCTTCCGTGCCGGCGGCCCAGGTCATCATCGACGCGCTCGGTAACAGAGGTGCGGAATTGCTGCTGCTGATCGTGATCGGCGCCCAGCTGTTCTGTGGCATGTCGTCGGTGACCGCCAACTCCCGGATGATCTACGCGTTCTCCCGCGACGGTGCGCTGCCCGGCTCGGGCGTCTGGCACAAGGTGAACAAGCGGACCAGGACGCCGACCAATGCGATCTGGCTCGCCGCAGGCGGTGCGCTGATTCTGGGCCTGCCCTACCTCTGGAACTATGCCGCTTACGCGGCCGTGACCTCCATCGCGGTCATCGGCCTGTACATCGCCTATGTCACTCCGACGTTCCTGCGGCTGCGCCTCGGCGAAGACTTCCAGCGCGGGCCGTGGCATCTGGGCCGGTGGAGCTACGTGGTCGGCTGGATCGCCGTCACCTGGGTGGTGATTATCACGATCCTGTTCATGCTGCCGCAGGTTGGACCGATCACCTTCACGACCTTCAACTACGCCGTGATCGCTGTGCTTGTGGTCATCGGCTTCGCCGGAACCTACTGGCTGGTCTCCGCCCGCCACTGGTTCAAGGGGCCGAAGGTCCAGGGCACGGTTGAGGAACTGGCCGCGATCGAGCACGAACTGGCCAGCTGAGGAAGGGATCTCGTGACAGTGCCCCAATCCGGCAGCACAGCCGGCCGCCCGGGAATGCTCACACTGGACGGTTTGCGGGGGGCGGTGGACGCGGGCACGATCGACACGGTCGTGCTCGCGTTCACCGACATGCAGGGACGCCTGCAGGGCAAGCGGGTGTCGGCCGAGTTCTTCCTCGACGAGGTGGCCGAGCACCACGCGGAGGGCTGCAACTACCTGCTCGCCGTCGACGTCGAGATGAACACGGTCGACGGGTTCGCGATGTCGTCCTGGGAACGCGGGTACGGGGACTTCGTCCTCGTACCTGACCTGGGCACGCTCCGCCACCTGCCCTGGCACGAGGCCAGCGCGCTGATCCTCGCCGACCTGGCCTGGACCGACGGCAGCCCGGTGGTCGCCTCACCCCGGCAGATCCTCAAGGCGCAGACCGACCGGCTGGCGGCCCGCGGCTGGACCGCCCTGGCCGGCACCGAGCTGGAGTTCTGCGTGTACCGCGACTCCTACGAGGACGCTCAGGCCATGGCCTACCGTGACCTCACCCCGGTGAACCTCTACAACGTGGACTACTCCATCCTGGGCACCGGCCGGGTCGAGCCGCTGATGCGCCGGATCCGGCTGGGGATGGCGGGCGCGGGCATGTACGTGGAGTCGTCCAAGGGCGAGTGCAACCTCGGCCAGCACGAGATCGCGTTCCGCTACGCCGACGCGCTGACCACCTGCGACAACCATTCGATCTACAAGACGGGGGCTAAGGAGATCGCGGCGCAGGAGGGCATGAGCATCACGTTCATGGCCAAGCCGAACGCCCGCGAGGGCAACTCCTGCCACATCCACCTGTCGCTGCGCGACGCGGCGGGCGGCCCCGTGCTGGCCGGCGACGGGCCGTTCGGCCTCTCCAAGACCGGCGAGCACTTCCTGGCCGGGCAGCTGGCCGGGCTGAGCGAGCTCATCTTGTTCCACGCGCCGAACATCAACTCCTACAAGCGCTACGTGCCGGGCAGCTTCGCCCCCACCGCGGTGCGCTGGGGAGTGGACAACAGGACCTGTGCCTACCGCCTGGTCGGGCACGGGCTCTCGCTCCGCCCGGAGAACCGGGTCCCCGGCGGTGACGTCAACCCCTACCTGGCGATCGCCGCCATGGTCGCGGCCGGCCTGCACGGGATCGAGCACGAACTGCCCCTTGAGCCGGCCATGGCAGGCAACGCCTACGCCGGGCCGGGTCCCCGGGTGCCGTCCACCCTCAGGGACGCGCTGGCGGCCTGGGAGAACAGTCAGCTCGCCCGCAAGGCGTTCGGAACCGATGTGGTCGAGCACTACGCGAACGGTGCGAAAGTGGAACTGGCCGCGTTCGATGCCGCGGTCACCGACTGGGAGCTGCAGCGCAGCTTCGAGCGGATGTAACCGACCAGGAGACGGCGAACAACGATGTCCGCTTTTACCGTGCTGAACCCCGCCACCGAGCAACCGGTCGCCGAGGTCGAACAGACGTCGGCGGAGGCGACCGACGCGGCGATCGCGCGTGCGGTGGCCGCGCAGGCGGCCTGGCGGAACGTGGCGCCCGGGGAGCGGGCGGCGCTGCTCCGCTCGTTCGCCGACGTGGTTGACGCGCACATCGAGGAGCTGGCCGCGCTGGAGGTGGCCGGCTCGGGCCACCCGGTCGGGCAGGCCCGCTGGGAGGCGGGCAACGTCCGCGACGTGCTGCGCTACTACTCCGCCGCGCCGGAACGGCTGTGCGGCAAGCAGATACCGGTGCCCGGCGGCCTGAACGTGACCTTCCAGGAGCCGGTCGGCGTGGTGGGCCTGATCGTGCCGTGGAACTTTCCCATGCCGATCCTCGGCTGGGGCCTTGCGCCGGCGCTGGCCGCGGGCAACCCTGTGCTCGCCAAACCGGCCGAGCGGACGCCACTGACCGCGGTCAGGATCGGCGAGCTTGCTCTGGAAGCCGGCCTGCCCGAGGGCGTGTTCCAGGTGCTGCCGGGCAAGGGCTCGGTGGTCGGCCAGCGCCTGGTCGACAACCCGGACGTGCGCAAGATCGTCTTCACCGGCTCGTCGGAGGTGGGCCGGGAGATCATGGCCGGCTGCGCCCGGCAGGTGAAGCGGCTCACCATGGAACTGGGCGGCAAGAGCGCCAACATCGTGTTCGCGGACTGTGACCTGGAACGGGCGGCGGCCTCCGCCCCGGTCGCCGCGTTCGACAACGCCGGCCAGGACTGCTGCGCCCGGTCCCGGATCCTGGTCCAGCGTGACGTCTACGACCGGTTCCTTGAACTGCTCGAGCCGGCCGTCAAGGGGGTCGCGGTCGGCGACCCGGCCAGCCCGGGTACCGAGATGGGACCGCTGATCTCGGCCGAGCACCGGGCGCGGGTGGCCGCCTACGTACCGGCTGGTGCACCCGTCGCGTTCCGCGGCAGCGCGCCTGAGGGCACCGGGTACTGGTACCCGCCCACCGTGCTCGCCCCCGTGCGCCTGGACGATCCCGCGTACACCGAGGAGGTGTTCGGCCCGGTGGTCGCCGTGGTCCCGTTCGACGACGAGGCGGACGCGGTCGCCATGGCCAACGACACCCCCTACGGGCTGTCCGGGTCGGTCTGGACCCAGGACGTGGGCCGGGCGATCCGGGTGGCGCGGGCGGTCGAAACCGGCAACCTATCGGTCAACTCGCATTCCTCGGTCCGCTACTGGACGCCGTTCGGCGGCTTCAAGCAGTCCGGCCTCGGGCGCGAGCTGGGCCCCGATGCCCTCGACGCCTTTACCGAGACAAAGAACGTCTTCATCGCAACAGATATCTAAGGAGCGCGCTTATGCAACGCCTGGCGGACCGGGTTGCCGTCGTCACCGGGGCCGGAAGCGGCATCGGGCTGGCCAGCGTGCGAAGGCTCGCCGCCGAGGGAGCCAAGGTCGTCGCGGTCGACGTCGACGGTGAAACCGGAAAGGCCGCCGCCGAGGAAGTGGGTGGCCTGTTTGCCCAGGCCGACGTCACCAGCGAGGAGGATGTGCGCGGGGTCTATGAGACCGCGATGCGCGAGTTCGGGCGCATCGACATCGCGTTCAACAACGCGGGCATTTCCCCGCCCGACGACGACTCGATTCTGACCACCGGCCTGGACGCCTGGCAGCGGGTGCAGGAGGTGAACCTCACCTCGGTCTACTTGTGCTGCAAGTACGTCATCCCGCACATGCAGCGGGGCGGCGGTGGCTCGATCATCAACACCGCCTCGTTCGTCGCAGTGCTCGGCGCCGCCACCTCGCAGATCTCCTACACCGCGTCCAAAGGCGGCGTGCTGGCCATGAGCCGGGAACTGGGGGTGCAGTTCGCGCGGGAGAATATCCGGGTGAACGCGCTCTGCCCCGGCCCCATCAACACGCCCCTGCTGCAGGAGTTGTTCGCCGCCGACCCGGAGCGGGCGCAGCGGCGGCTGGTCCACGTGCCGATGGGCCGGTTCGGTGAGGCCGACGAGATCGCCGCCGCCGTCGCGTTCCTGGCCAGCGACGACGCCTCGTTCGTCACCGCCTCGACCTTCCTGGTGGACGGCGGTATTTCCGGGGCTTACGTGACTCCGCTATGACCGCACCCGTCATTGGCCTCAGCGCGTACAGCGAGCCCGCTCAGTGGGCTGTCTGGCACGCGCCTGCCGTGCTGCTGCCCGCCAGCTACGTGCGGCAGGTGACCGCGGCGGGCGGCATCCCCGTGCTGCTGCCGCCGCTGCCCGGTGTGGCCGCGGCCGTGAACCGCCTGGACGGGCTGATCCTCACCGGCGGCGGTGACATCGACCCGGGCCGGTACGGGGAATCCGCGCACCCGCGTACCACCCGGGTGAGCGAGCCGCGCGACGCCGCCGAGCTGGAACTGCTCGGCGCGGCGCTGGGGGCCGGGCTGCCGGTCCTCGGCATCTGCCGCGGCATGCAGCTGCTGAACGTGGCCCGGGGCGGCACGCTGCGCCAGCACCTGCCGGACGATGCCGGGCACGTCTCGGCACCGGGCACGTACGGGTCTCACCCGGTCCGGCTCGCGCCGGAGACCCGCCTGGCGTCGATCCTCGGCGAGGACCACGGGGTCGACGTGCCGACCGCCCATCACCAGGCGGTTGACGTGCTCGGTGACGGCCTGGTCGCCACCGCCTGGGCCGCGGACGGGGTCATCGAGGCGGTGGAGCTGCCCGGCACCGGGGATGCTGCCGCGGACCCGTTCGTGCTGGCCGTGCAGTGGCATCCCGAGGCCGGCGCGGACCGGCGCCTGGTCGAGGCGCTGGTCGCCGCGGCGTCCGCGGGCACCTCCCGCGGCGCTCCCGCGAACGGGGCGCGGGCCAGGTGATCACCCCCGGTATCCGGCAAGCCACACACACCAGCCTCTAAACTCGCCAGCGTGAGCGATACCCCCGCCGTCGAGGTCACCGATCTCGTCAAGCGGTACGGGCACACGATGGCAGTGGACGGGCTCTCGCTGCGGGCCGCCCGCGGCACCGTGACCGCAGTGCTCGGCCCCAACGGTGCGGGCAAGACCACCACGATCGAAATCTGCGAGGGATACCGGCGCCCGGACGCGGGCACGGTGGCCATCTTCGGTCTGGATCCGGTCGCGGATGCCCGCTCGCTGCGGCCCAGAGTCGGGGTGATGCTGCAGTCAGGCGGCATTCCGCCCTCGGTCCGGCCCAGCGAGTACCTCGGTGTGCTGGCGAAGTTCCACGCCCGCCCGCTGGACCCGGCCCGGCTGCTGGACCGGCTCGGCCTGTCCGGCGCCGCCCGCACCCCGTTCAAGCGGCTGTCCGGTGGGCAGCAGCAGCGGGTCTCGCTCGCCGCCGCGGTGATCGGCCGGCCGGAACTGGTGTTCCTCGACGAGCCCACCTCCGGCCTCGACCCGCAGGCGCGGCACGCCACCTGGGGCCTGATCGAGGGCCTGCGGTCCGCGGGAGCGAGTGTGATTCTCACCACGCACCACATGGAGGAGGCCGAGCGCCTTGCCGACCACGTGGCGATCGTCGATCACGGGCGCATGGTCGCCGAGGGCACCCCGGCCGAGCTGACCGGCACCGCCGGGCAGATCCGGTTCCGGGCCGAACCCGGGCTTGACATGGACGCGCTGCTGGCCGCCCTGCCGGCGGGCAGCGCAGCGAAGGAATCGCCCGCCGGGCATTACCTGGTCGAGGTGCAGAACCGGGTGGACCCGCGGCTGGTCGCGGCGGTGACCGCGTGGTGTGCCGAGCACGGCGTGCTCGCCCAGGAGCTCAGGATCGAAAGCCGCACGCTGGAAGATGTGTTCCTGGAGCTGACCGGGCGGGAGCTGCGGTCATGACCAGCACCGCCGGGCAGCTGCCCGGAGACGCTGCCCTGGCCGGCTGGCCCGCGCCGGCCCCCGGTGCGGCGCCCAGGGTCAAGATGATCATGGCGCAGGCCGGGCTGGAAACCAGGATGCTGGTCCGCAACGGGGAGCAGCTTCTGCTGACGCTGATCATCCCCGTGCTGCTGCTCGTCACGCTCAGCCTGGATCACTCGCTGGTCAACGAGGGATCCGGGCGGCGGGTCGACGTCCTTGTTCCCGGCATGATCGCGCTTGCCGTGCTGTCCACGGCCTTCACCAGCCAGGCCATCGCCACCGGGTTCGAGCGCCGGTACGGCGTGCTCAAGCGGCTCGGGTCCACTCCCCTATCCCGGGGCGGCTTGATCGGGGCGAAGACCGTTACGGTGATCGGCGTCGAACTCGTGCAGACGGCCATCCTCCTCGGTGTGGGCCTGGCGCTGGGATGGCAGCCGCACGGCGGTCCGGGAGCTGCGCTGTGGGTAGCCCTGCTGGTGCTCGTGGGCACGGCGGCGTTCAGCGGCCTGGGGCTGCTGCTGGCCGGGACGCTGCGGGCCGAGGCGACGCTGGCCCTGGCCAACCTGATCTACCTGGTGCTCCTTGGCATCGGCGGCATCATCTTCCCGCTGACGAAGTTCCCCGCCTCGGCGCGGCCGGTGCTGACCCTGCTGCCCTCCGGGGCGCTCTCCGACGGGCTGCACAAGGTGCTGCAGTACGGATCCGGGCTCCCGCTGCGCGACCTGGCGGTGCTGGCGGTCTGGGCGGTCATCACGATCGCGCTGGCCGCCCGCCTGTTCCGCTGGGAGTGAGCCGTGGCCGCCCAACCATCATGATCATGGGAAAGTGGCGGTCCCACCAGCCAGAATCCCATGATCATCAGCTGGCTGCTGGTGCCCGTGGGGAAGTTGATAACTCGCGAGGCGACGTTGGCGCTGGGCCGGGTGATGGTGGCGGTTCCCGTGGCGAGGATCGCGGTCCGCGGCGGCAGTGGGCGCCTGTGCATGCGCTGTGGGCTGTGGTGCCGCCGTCGGTGCTGGTCGTCACCGGGATTTTCTCCGTGCAGTTCGGCGCCGGGCTCGCCGCACGGTTGTTCGCGCAGGTCCCGCCCGCGGCAGTCACCGCCCTGCGGCTGTGGACATCCGCGGTGGTGATGGCCATCGCCGGGGCCCGGCCGCTCCGCAACGCCGTGTCCGGCCTGGTGCACCGCCGCGCCTGGCGGGAGGCGGCCGTGGCGGTCGCCTTCGGCCTGACGCTCGCCATCATGAACTTTTCGATCTACCAGTCGTTCGCCCGGATCCCGCTCGGGATCTCGGTCACGGTCGAGTTCCTCGGCCCGCTCGGGGTGGCGGTGGCATCGTCGCGGCGGGTGCTCGACCTGCTCTGGGTTGGCCTGGCCGGAACCGGGGTGGCGCTGCTCACCCGCGGCGGCGCCGCGCTCTCCCATGGCAGCGCGGCCACGAGCGGCGGGCACGGCGAGGTCGTGATCGGCCTGGCGTTCGCGCTGCTTGCGGCCCTGGCCTGGGCCGCCTACATCCTGCTGAGCCGGGCCACCGGACAGCGGTTTCCCGGCTCGACGGGGCTGGCCATCGCCATGGTCGTCGCCGCGATCGTGATCACCCCGGTGGGCGTGGCGGCTGGGCACGCCGCGCTGCTCCGGCCGGCCGTCCTGCTGACCGGGCTGGCGATCGGGCTGCTCTCCTCGATCGTCCCGTACTCGCTGGAACTGGAGGCCCTGCGCCGGATCCCGGCGCGGGTCTTCGGCATCTGGATGAGCCTGGAACCGGCCGCCGCCGCCCTGGTCGGCCTGGTCATCCTGGGCCAGGCGCTGGCGGTGCGCGAGTGGCTCGCGATCGGCTGCGTCATGCTCGCGTGCGCGGGCGCCGCGCGCGGCGCCCGCGAGCCGCAGTCCCCCGAGGCCTGACTCCCCGGTGCGAACGCGGCAGCGCGCTCCTACCATTAGGTGCGTGCCTGCCGAGGAAACGCCGCGTCACAGTGAGCCACACCCCGCGGCCGCGCACGGCGTGACGCCGCCCGGCGGCGCTGGCGTCGCGGCGCGTGCCCGGCGCTGGGCCGACGTGGTGCTCGATCCCAGCCCGGTCACGATGCGGCGGTTCGCCCTGGCGGGGGTGATCACCACTGCCGGGATCATCGCGACCGGAGCGGCGGTCCGGCTGAGCGAGTCCGGCCTCGGCTGCCCCGACTGGCCGCAGTGCACCCGCAACAGCCTGGTCGCCGCGCACTCGCGGGGCGACCCGATGTTCCACACCTGGATCGAGTTCGGCAACCGCATGGTCACGGTCGCCATCACGCTGATCGCGGTGGGAGTCTTCGTCGCCGCCTGGCGGTTCCGCCCGGACGGCCACCGCAGGCGGGATCTGGTCTGGCTGGCCGCCGTCCAGCCGGCCGGCATCGTCGCCCAGGCGGTGCTCGGCGGCATCGTCGTGCTGACCAAGCTCAACCCGGCCACGGTGGCGCTGCACTTCCTCGCGTCGATCGCGGTCCTCGCCGCCGCGGTGGCGCTCCACGTCCGGTGCACCGAGGGCACCGGCCCGGCCAGGTCCCTGGTCCGCGCCGATCTCCGGGTGCTGTCGTACGCGCTGGTCGCCGTCGTTGCCGTGATGCTCGCCGCCGGGACCGTGGTGACCGGGACCGGCCCGCTCGCCGGGGCGGGCGCGGTGCCGCGCTTCCACCTGCCGCTGACCGGGGTGACCCAGTTCCACGCCGACATCGGCTGGCTGCTCGGCGGGCTCGCCATTCCGCTCGCGATCGGGCTGCGGCTGACCGGCGCTCCGCCACGGGCGGTCCGGCTCGGCTGGGTGCTCCTGGCGCTGATCGGCCTGCAGGGTGCGGTCGGGTACACGCAGTACTTCACCGGGCTGCCGGCCGGCCTGGTCTGGTTCCACGTCGTCGGCTCCACGCTCATCTGGATCGCGGTACTGCAGCTCATGTTCGCCCTGCGGGACCGCGGCCCGGTCACCGCGCCGGCCGGTGAGCCGGAGACCGGGGAGCCCGGGGCCCGCAGGCCCGCCGAGTCCGCCGCCGCGCGTTAGCGGCTGCCGGGCCCGCTTCCGCGCTGGCCGGTGCGGCCCGCGCAGACGGATGCCCCGCGTACCGCTCCTAGGCCCGCGCGGTACTCGGGTAGTAGCGGCTGAACGCCGCCCGCGCCGAGGCCATGACCTCGGCCAGCTCCCGCTCGCGCCCGCCGGACGGGCCCGCCGCGAGCGTCCCGCGTTCGGCCCGCTGATGGGCCAGGGCAAGCTCGGTCGCGGCCAGCTGGTAGGTGGCCATGGCCCGTGCCGCGGTCCGCCCGCCGGCGCTGCGGGCCCAGGCCCTGGCCGCCCGGCGCTCGCGGAGCGTGCAGAGCATCCGCAACTCGGCCCCGGTGACCAGGCCATTGGCCTGATAGGCGGGCAGGTACCGCCGGATCAGCCGGACGACCCGGCGCCGGTCCGCGACCACCACCGCGATCAGCACCACGAGCACGCAGGCCAGCAGCCCGTAAGCAAGCACGAGCCCGGCCAGCCCGAATACGGTGAGCCCGTTCCACAGGCCGTGCAGGGTCATCGCGGCGAGCAAGCCCAGGCCGACCGCCCATCCGCCGCGGCGGTGCGTGGCCGCGTAGGCGGCCCCGATTCCGGTCATCGAGGTGAACATCGGGTGCGCGAGCGGGGTGAGGAGACCGCGGAATACGAACGTGGCACCCAGCAGCGACACCCCGCCGATCGCCGGGCGGGCCAGCGCGGATATGTAGTAACCGATGTTCTCCATCATGGCGAAGCCAAGGCCGACCATGGTGGCGTAGATGATGCCGTCGGTGGGCCCGTCGAACTCCTGCCGCCGCCGCCAGAGCAGCCACAGCAGGACCCCGCCCTTGAGCGACTCCTCCACCACCGGGGCACCGAACGTGGCCGAGACATACTGGCCGGTGGTCTTGCCCAGCTCGGGCTGGGTGATGAAGACCAGGCCAGCGGTGTTGATCACCGCGGCGAGCAGGGCGGCGATGCCTGCCCCCCAGGCGAAGGCGAACACCAGGTTTTCCCGCGGCTCTGGCTCCAGCCGGTCGAGCAGCAGCACCACGGCGATCAGGAACGGCACGGGCAGCAGCGCCAAGCGGCAGCGCGATGAGGAACGGCACCGCGCTGTGCCGTGAGCTTTCCAGGCTTTCGGCCAGGTCCGCGCCCAGTGCCAGGAGCGCGCAGCCGAGACCCACCACGACGCCGATGACGATACCGGCACCCGGCCGGCCCGGTTGCCTGCCCTCGATCACGTCGCGTGGATCGGGCTGCTGCCGGTGGGTCGTCATGGGCACCAGTCACATGGGGGATTCGGTCCGGGCGCTCCGGTACCTACGATCATCGTTCTGGGAGCGTACTGGCCCGCCGGATCATACGGACGGGTGAGGTGACCGATTGGGTGCCCAGATAGGGTCAGAACTGCAACGGATTCTGGCGGCCACGGCACGCGGCCGGCCCGCCCGTGCTCGGAAGGAGCGGTGAGCGAGAGCCGTGACGAACTCCTCCTCCGCCACCACTGACTGGACGCCTGCCGATCAGCGGACCGTCGATCTTGTCCGGGTACTTGCGATGGACGCGGTCGAGCGGGCCGGATCCGGGCATCCCGGGCACGGCGATGAGCCTGGCGCCCGCCGCGTACCTGCTCTTCCAGCGGATCCTCCGGCACGATCCGGCCGATCCCGAACTGGCTCGGCCGGGACCGGTTCGTGCTGTCCTGCGGGCACTCGAGCCTCACCCTGTACATCCAGCTGTACCTGTCCGGGTACGGGCTGACCCTGGAGGACCTCAAGGGCTACCGGCGCTGGGGCAGCCTGCACCCCCGGCCACCCCGAGCACGGGCTCACGCCCTGGGGTGGAGACCACCACCGGCCCGCTCGGGCAGGGCCTGGGCAACGCGGTCGGCATGGCGATGGCCGCGCGCCGGGAGCGTGGCCTGCTCGACCCGGACGCGCCGCCCGGCACCAGCCCCTTCGACCACCACATCTACGCGTTCGTCTCCGACGGCGACATCGAGGAGGGCATCAGCCACGAGGTCGCCTCGCTCGCCGCACACCAGGACCTGGGCAACCTCATCGTCGTCTACGACGACAACACAGATCTCGATCGAGGACGACACCAACATCGCCAAGTCCGAAGACGTCGCCGCCCGCTACGAGGCCTACGGCTGGCACGTGCAGCGGGTCAACTGGCTGACGGCGGAGGGCTACCACGAGAACGTCGAAGCCCTGGCCGTCGCGTTCGAGAACGCCAGGAACAACACCGTGCAGCCGTCGTTCATCTCGCTGCGCACGATCATCGCCTGGCCCGCGCCGGACGCGCAGAACACCGGCGAGGCGCACGGTGCCGCGCTGGGCGCCGAAGAAGTGGCCAAGACCAAGCGCATCCTCGGCTTCGACCCGGACGTGTCCTTCCCCACCGACGACGAAGCCGTCGTCCACGCGCGCAAGGTCGCCGACCGGGGCAAGCGGCTGCACGCCGAGTGGGAAGAGACCTTCACCACCTGGGGGGAGCGCAACCCAGAGCGCGCCGCGCTGCTCGACCGGCTGTCCGCGCGGCGCCTGCCCGAAGGCTGGGCGTCGGTGCTGCCTGAGTTCCCGCCCGATGCCAAGGGCACCGCCACCAGAAGGGCCTCCGGCGCGATACTCAACGCGCTCGCCGGGGTGCTGCCCGAACTGTGGGGCGGCTCGGCCGACCTGGCCGGCAGCAACAACACGACGATGAAGGGCGAGCCGTCGTTCATCCCAGCCGAGCACCAGACCAGGCTGTTCCCCGGCAACCCCTACGGCCGCACCCTGCACTTCGGGATCCGGGAGCACGCCATGGGGGCCATCTGCAACGGGATAGCCCTGAGCGGCCTGACCCGGCCCTACGGAGGCACGTTCCTGGTCTTCAGCGACTACATGCGGCCCTCGGTCCGGCTCGCTGCACTGATGGGGCTGCCGGTGACCTACGTGTGGACGCATGACTCGATCGGGCTCGGTGAGGACGGGCCCACCCACCAGCCGGTCGAGCACCTGTGGGCGCTTCGGGCCATCCCCGGCCTCGACGTGGTACGTCCCGCCGACGCAAACGAGACCGTGGTGGCCTGGCGTACCGTCCTCGAGCACACCGACAGGCCGGCCGCGCTGTGCCTGAGCAGGCAGAACCTGCCAGTGTTCGACCGCTCGGCCACGCCGGAGGGCGCGCGCGCCGGTGACGGCTTCGCCGGCGCCGAAGGCACCGCCCGCGGCGGGTACATCCTCGCCGAGGCGCCCGGCGGCGATCCCGCGGTGATCCTCATCGCGACCGGCAGCGAGGTGCAGATCGCGGTCGCCGCGCGCGAGAAGCTCGCGCCAGGACGGCATACCGGCGCGGGTGGTTTCGATGCCGTGCGTGGAATGGTTCGCCGCGCAGGACACTTCCTATCAAGAGGAAGTGCTGCCACCGCGGGTACGGGCCCGGGTGTCCGTCGAGGCGGGGGTCGCGCTGGGCTGGCGGGCTTATCACCGGTGACGCGGGTGAGTGCGTGAGCCTGGAGCACTTCGGCGCCTCCGCCAGCTACCAGGACCTCTACCAGCACTTCGGGTTGACCGCGGAGCAAGGTAGTGGCCGCCGCACGGTCGAGCCTGGCGAAGGCGGGAAGGGATACAGGTGCGGCAACCACACCTGGCCACTAAGGAGCAACAGCCATGACCTCACGTCCCGACGCCCTTGCCGAACTATCCGCCGCCGGGGTGGCCGTGTGGCTGGACGACATCAGCCGCGAGCGGCTGACCAGCGGCAACCTGGCCGCCCTGATCCGTGACCGGCACGTGGTCGGCGTCACGTCCAACCCGACCATCTTCGACCACGCGCTCAGTCACGGGCGATGCCTACTAACGAGCAGCTCGCCGACCTGGCCCTGCGCGGGGTCTCCGTGGGTGAGGCGTCCCGCGACATCACCACCTATGACGTCCGATGGGCCTGCGACGTGCTCCGGCCGGTGTACGACGCGACCGGCGGGCAGGACGGGCGGGTGTCCCTCGAGGTGGACCCCAGGCTCGCCGGTGACACCGCCAAGACCATTGCCGAGGCGCGGGCGCTGTGGTGGATGGTGGACCGGCCCAACCTGTTCATCAAGATCCCGGCCACTCCGGCCGGGCTGCCCGCGATCACTCAGTGCCTGTCCGAGGGGATCAGCGTCAACGTCACGCTGATCTTCTCGCTGGAGCGGTACGGCGAGGTCATCGATGCCTTCTTCGCCGGCCTGGAACAGGCCAGCCAGGCCGGTCACGACCTGGCCTCGATGGCGTCCGTGGCGTCGTTCTTCGTCAGCCGGGTGGACACCGAGGTCGACAGCAGGCTGGACAAGATCGGCACGCCGGAGGCGGCGGAACTGCGCGGCAAGGCAGCACTCGCCAACGCCCGGCTCGCCTACGAGCTCTACGAGAAGAAGTTCGCCACCGACCGCTGGCAGGCGCTGCAGCGCGCCGGTGCCCGGCCGCAGCGCCCGCTGTGGGCCTCGACCAGCACCAAGGACCCCGCTTACCCGGACACCATGTACGTGGTCGAGCTGGTGGCACCCGGAGTCGTGAACACGATGCCGGAGGCGACGATTCTCGCCGTGGCCGACCATGGCAAGGTGCGCGGTGACACCATCCGGGGCACGTACGAGCAGTCCCGGAAGGTCTTCGAGGACCTGGAGGCCATCGGCATCAGCTATGACGACGTGGTCACCGTCCTCGAGCAGGAGGGCGTGTCGAAGTTCGCCGCATCCTGGCAGGAGCTGCTGGAAACGATCGAGGCGGAGCTGACCCGGGAATGACCCTGCGGGGCGCGGGAATCGGGGGCGGCCGGCCTGGAGGTTTCGGTCGCCTGGCACAGCACCGCCGTCCGGGAGATGGCCGGCCAGGCGGCGGCCAAGCTCGCCGCTGAGTACGTGGCGCCCGCGCTCGCAGCCAAGGACCCGGGACTGTGGGGGCCCCAAGCGGCCGCGGAGGCAGCGATCAGGCTCGGCTGGCTGGACGCGCCGCGGGCGTCCCGGGCTCTGCTAGGCTCGCTGGCCGTGCTGGCCAGCCGCGTGCGAGAGGACGGCCTTGATCACGTGGTGCTGTCCGGGATGGGCGGCTCGTCGCTGGCGCCGGAGGTCATCAGCCGCACGGCGGGAGTCCCGCTGACGATGCTTGACACCACCGACCCGCACCCGGTGGCCCGGGCGCTCGGTGACCGGCTCGACCACACGCTGGTCGTGGTCTCCAGCAAGAGCGGCACCACGATCGAGACCGACAGCCACCGGCGTATCTACGAGAAGGCCTTCGCCGACCTTGGCCTGACCCCGCACGAGATCGCCCGCAGGTTCGTGGTGGTCACCGACCCCGGGTCGCCACTGGAGCAAGCGGCGCGCCAGGCCGGTTACCACGTGGTGCTCGCCGACCCCAATGTAGGCGGCCGCTACAGCGCGCTGACCGCGTTCGGCCTGGTGCCGACGGCCCTGGCCGGCGTGGACGCCAGCCGGCTGCTGGACGAGGCCGACGCCGTGCTGCCCGCGCTGGCCTCGGCTGAGGGCAACCCGGGCCTGGATCTGGGGGCCGCTCTGGGCGGGTACACGCTGGCCGGGCACGACAAGGTCGTGCTGGCCGACTGCGGCTCCGGCCTGACCGGCTTCGGCGACTGGGCGGAGCAGCTCATCGCGGAATCCACCGGCAAACAGGGCCGGGGCATCCTGCCCGTGGTGGTGGACAGTGAGCGCGCGCCCGGCTTCTCCCCCGGCCCGGACATCCACCTGGTGGGGCTGGGCATGTGCAGCAGCCCGGTCGACACCTCGGTAACCGGGCCGCTCGGCGCGCAGTTCTTGGTCTGGGAGTACGCGGTGGCGATCGCCGGGCGGCTGCTCGGCATCGACCCGTTCGACCAGCCCAACGTGGCCGAGTCCAAAGAAAACACGGCACGGCTGCTAGCGGAGACCGGGGAGAAGCCGCTGCCAGCCGGAGTGCCCGCGTTCACCGACGGCGCGGTCGACGTGTACGCAGAACCGGGGATGCTGCCCACCTCGGGTGGCCTCGCCGAGGTGCTCGACACGCTGCTGATCGGGCTGCCCGACCGCGGTTACCTCGCGATCATGGCCTACCTGGACCGGGACGGCGATCGGGCGGTCACTGGGCTGCGGGACGCCCTGGCCGCCAGGACCACCCATCCGGTCACCTTCGGCTGGGGGCCGCGGTTCCTGCATTCGACCGGCCAGTACCACAAGGGCGGGCCTCAAGACGGGGTGTTCGTGCAGATCACCGGCGCCATCGAGTACGACGTACAGGTCCCGGGACGGGACTTCACCCTGGGTAAGCTACAGCTCGCCCAGGCCCTGGGAGACCTCGGCGCGCTGCGTCAGCGCGGCCGCCCGGCGGTCCGCCTTCACCTGCGGGACCGGGCGGCGGGCCTGCGCCAGCTGCTCGACGCGGCCCGCACCGCCACGAACGGAGCAACCTGGTGAGCCCTGACGTCCCGCGACACCATTGTGCGCGCCTCCGGCACGACCACATTGCGCGCCTCCGGCACGACCACATTGCGCGCCTTCGGCACGACCACATTGCGCGCCTTCGGCACGACGCACCGCAAGGGGGGCGATGACATGACTGTCAACCCGTTGCGTGACCCACGGGACCGGCGCATCCCCCGGGTTGCCGGGCCGTGCGTCCTCGTACTGTTCGGCGTCACCGGTGACCTGTCCCGGAAAAAGCTGTTGCCCGCCGTCTACGACCTGGCCAACCGCGGGCTGCTGCCGCCGGGCTTCTCGCTGGTCGGCTTCGCCCGCCGGGACTGGGAGCATGAGGATTTCGCGCAGGTCAGCTACCAGGCGGTGAAGGAGCACGCCCGCACCCCGTTCAACGACACCGTCTGGCAGCAGCTGTCCGAGGGGATCAGGTTCGTGCCGGGCGACTTCGCCGACGACGCCGCGTTCGACCACCTCGCCAGGACGGTGGCGGAGCTTGACGC
The DNA here is from genome assembly GCA_963813395.1 of uncultured Actinomycetes bacterium. Taxonomy (GTDB): domain Bacteria; phylum Actinomycetota; class Actinomycetes; order Streptosporangiales; family Streptosporangiaceae; genus DASXKD01. The sequence goes on along the minus strand of CAWEYV010000022.1, from coordinate 584,438 downwards.
CGAGCGCGGCACCGGCGGCAACTACGCCTTCTACCTGTCGGTGCCGCCGAAGTTCTTCCCCGAGGTCGTGGAGCAGCTCAAGCGCTCGGGCCTGTCCGAGGCGCAGCCAGATCCCGACGGCCACAAGCCGTGGCGGCGGGTTGTGATCGAGAAGCCGTTCGGCCACGACCTGGCCAGCGCGCGGGAGCTGAACGAGATAGTGAACTCGGTGTTCGCCCCGGACTCGGTGTTCCGCATCGACCACTACCTCGGGAAGGAAACGGTCCAGAACATTCTGGCGCTGCGTTTCGCCAACACGATGTACGAGCCGATCTGGAACCGCAGTTACGTGGACCACGTGCAGATCACCATGGCCGAGGACATCGGCATCGGCGGCCGGGCCGGGTACTACGACGGGATCGGCGCCGCCCGCGACGTGATCCAGAACCACCTGATGCAGTTGCTGGCGCTCACCGCGATGGAGGAGCCGGTTTCGTTCGACGCCACGTCGCTGCGGGCCGAGAAGGAGAAGGTCCTCTCGGCGGTCCGGCTGCCCGAGGATCTGGCCACGGGGACCGCCCGCGGCCAGTACGCGGCGGGGTGGCAAGGTGGCATAGAGGTGCCCGGGTTCCTCGAGGAGGACGGCATCGCGCCGGACTCCCACACCGAGACCTACGCCGCGATCAGGCTGGGCGTGGACACCAGACGGTGGGGAGGCGTCCCGTTCTACCTGCGTACCGGCAAACGGCTGCCGCGCCGGATGACCGAGATAGCGCTGCTGTTCCAGCGGGCGCCACACCTGCCGTTCAGCGCCACCGATACCAAGGAGCTCGGGGAGAACGCCATAGTGATCCGGGTGCAGCCGGACGAGGGCGTGACGGTCAGGTTCGGTTCCAAGGTTCCCGGCTCCGCGATGGAGGTCAGGGACGTGAACATGGACTTCGCGTACGGCGAGTCGTTCACCGAGAACAGCCCCGAGGCCTACGAGCGGCTGCTGCTCGACGTGCTCATCGGCGACCCGCCGCTGTTCCCCCGGCACCGGGAGGTCGAGCTGTCCTGGGAGGTGCTCGACCCCATCGAGCAGTTCTGGGCCGAGCACGGCAAGCCGGAGCAGTACCCGGCCGGGTCGGCCGGGCCGCCAGGCGCGGAGGCGCTGATGGCCAGGGATGGGCGGGCATGGCGGCGACTGTGACAAGGATCGCCCCGGCGCTGGAGGAGCAGCCGCGATGATGATCGACCTGACCGAGACCACCACGAGCGCTATCAATGACGCACTCCGGCAGGCGCGGCTGCGTCTCGGCGGCGTGGCCAGCGGTATGGTCCTCACGCTGGTCATCGTGACCGACGAGGGTGAGCAGTACGACGCGGTCCGGGCGGCCACCGTGGCGGCGCGCCAGCACCCGTGCCGGATCCTCGTGGTCATCATCCGGCGGCCCAAGGACCGGTCGCGGCTGGACGCCGAGATCCGGGTGGGCGAAACCGCCCCGGGTGAGACGGTCCTGCTGCGCATGTACGGGCCGCTCGGCCAGCATGCCGACTCGGTGGTGACGCCACTGCTGCTGCCCGACACGCCCGTTGTTACCTGGTGGCCGGGGGTACCACCGCTTGTTCCGGCCGAGGATCCGATGGGCGCGCTCGCCCAGCGGCGGATCACCGATGCCGCGGCCGCTGACGCGCCCCGCGACACCCTCACCAAGCTCGCCGCCGGGTACCACCCCGGGGACACCGACCTGAGCTGGACCAGGGCGACGCCGTGGCGGTCGCTGCTGGCCGCCACGATGGACCAGCCGTCCGGGCTGCTCACCGGCGGTACGGTCAGCGCCGAGGAGGGAAACCCGACCGCCGACCTGATCGCGGCCTGGCTGTCATACGCGCTGGGCGTTCCGGTTGCCACCGAACCCTCGGCCGGCCCGGGCATCACCCAGGTCAGCTTCGGCACGGTCGACGGCGAGATCGCCATCAGCAGGCCGGACGGGCGAGTCGCGCACCTGCTCCGGCCCGGGCAGCCCGAGCGCCGGGTGGCCCTGCACCGCAGGGACACGACCGAGCTGCTCGAGGAGGAGCTGCGCCGGCTCGACCCCGACGACATTTACGCCGAGACTCTGGCCCAGCTCCGGCCCCAGCTCACCGCCCCGATGATCTAGCGCCGTCAGCCGAGTTGGCCCTGCCTGCTCGCTGATCTTCGATCAGCTTCGCCATGGACGGCGGTGCTATCCCGGGGGCCCACAGCGCCAGCCGGGGGACACCCCCGCATCCCGGATGGCCCGGGCCCCCAACGACCACAGATGGGGTTGGCGGCTCACCTCCAGCTCAGAGAGCGCCAACCACAGTAGGATTCAGCCGATATGAGCCCGCCGGAAGTAATCGTTCATCATGATGCAAGCCTGCTCGCCAAGGCGGTCGCGGCACGCCTGGTCACCAAGCTCGTGGACGTCCAGGCCGGCGCGGGCAGCGCGTCGCTCGTGCTGACCGGCGGCGGGATCGGCACCGCCGTGCTCACCGAGCTGGCGGTTGCCCCGGCCCGCGACGCGGTCGACTGGCACCGCCTGGACATCTGGTGGGGCGACGAGCGGTTCCTGCCCAGCGGCGACCCGGAGCGCAATGAGGCCGGTGCGGAGCAAGCCCTGCTGCGTCACCTCGACATGGATCCGCTCCGGGTGCACCGGATGCCCGGTACCGACGGCCCGGACGGTCCCGATCCGGAGGCCGCCGCGGCCAGGTACGCGACCTGGCTCCGCGCGGCCGCCCGCCCCGAGGACCACGGGCCGGTGCCCGCGTTCGACGTTCTGCTCCTCGGCATCGGCCCCGAGGGGCATGTGGCCTCCCTGTTCCCTGGCATGCCGGCGCTCTATGACGACCGCAGCGTGGTCGCGGTCCGCGGCGCACCGAAACCGCCGCCCACCCGGCTGACGCTGACGCTGCCATCGATCTGCAGCGCCCGCGAGGTGTGGGTGCTCGCCGCCGGGCAGGAGAAGGCGGGGGCGGTCCGGCTCGCCCTCTCCGGCGTGGGCCCCGTCCAGGTGCCCGTGGCCGGCGCGCGGGGCAAGCAGCGAACGCTGTTCCTGCTCGACCGTGCCGCCGCGGGCCGTATCCCCCCGCAGCTCAGCGCTCGCTGACTGACCGGTGCGCGCCCTGACCGACGTGGCGCCGCCCCGCCCGGTTAGGATCACGCCGTGCCCCCCGTCCCCCGGTTCGCGGCCCGCCGCGACCATCTTGTCGTGTGCGGTGACGACGCCCTTGCGGTCCGGGTCATCGAGGAACTGACCACCACCTACGGTGAGGACGTGACCGTCCTGCTCCGGTCGCGGGAGGCCGGCCAGGGACCGCGGATCGCCCGCATGCCCAGGGTGCGGATCATCGAGCGGGCAGAGCTGGACACCAGTGCCTTCACCGCCGCTGGTGTGCAATCGGCCCGGTCCCTCGCCCTGCTCCGCCAGGACGACCTCGGCAACTTCCACGCGGCGCTGCGCGCCCAGGAGATCAACCCAGAGCTGCGCCTCGTGGTGGCCATCTTCAACACCAGCCTGGGCGAGCGGATCCGGACGTTCTTCCGCGACTGCGCGGTCCTGTCCGGATCCTCGATGTCCGCGCCGTCGTTCGTGGCCGCGGCGCTGGGCGAGCCGGCGCCCAGTCACATCAGGGTGGCCGGGCGGACCCTGTACGTGGTCAGGCGCACCGACGTCAATCCGCGGCGCACCGTGTGCGCGCTGGCGATGACCCAGGACCCGCTGTCGCCGCAGCTTCTCCCGCCGGATACCGCCGATGCCGACCTCGTCCTCGCGATAGCGGATGGCACCGCGCGCAACCCGCTGGCCAGGCCGCGCAGGCGCCCCGTGCGCAGTGCCATCCAGCAGGTCCGGGCGCTGCTCTGGCACCGGCTCGGCCTCGTCTTCATCGCGCTGTTCGCCGTGCTCGCCATCGGTTTTGCGCTGCTGGCCACCGCGGCCGGCTTCTCACTGTGGAATGCCGCCTACCTGACCGGCCTCGACGCCGCGGGGGCAGCGCAGAGCGTTCCCCGGTACTCCACGCCGGAAAAGATCGCCCAGATCCTGCTGACCTTCGACGGCCTTACGCTGCTCCCGGTGCTGACAGCCGTGGTCGTGGGCGCGCGGCTGACCGGGTCGCTGCAGCGCCACGAGCGCCCGATCAGCGATCACGTCATCGTCGCCGGCCTCGGGAACGTCGGCACCCGGATCGTGGGCCAGCTTCATGACCTGGGCGTCAGCGTCGCCTGCGTGGACAAGAGCGAGACCGCGGCCGGGGTCGCCCTGGCCCGGCGGCTGGGCCTGCGCGTGGTGATCGGCGCGACCGACCGGGAGGACACGCTGCGCGCGGCGGGAATCGACACCTGCCAGGCGCTCGTCTCGGTCACCGATAGCGACATCGTAAACCTGGAGACCGCTCTGCTCGCGCGCAGCCTGGCGGAGGACATCCGCCTCGTGCTCCGGCTCGGCGATGAGGACCTGGCCGGGCGGGTGCAGCGCAGCGTCGGCAACACGATCTCCCGTAGCGTGCCCTACCTGGCCGCACCCTCGTTCGCCCTGGCGATGCTCGAACACCAGGTGCTGCGCACCATCCCGGTGGGCCGGCACGTGCTGCTCATCGCCGACCTCAGCGTGGCCGCCGGATCCGAACTCGACGGCTTGCCCGTGGAGCAGGTGCACCAGACCGGCCTGGTGCGCGTCCTGGCCGTTCAGTGGTCCGGGAGCGACACGGTGGACTGGTCGCCCGCCGGTAATCTCCAGCTTGCCGCGGAGGACCGGCTCTACGTCATCGCTACCCGGGCAGGCCTGTCCCGGGTGCTGGCCGGCAGCCAGGTTCCCCGAGCGTAAACCTGTTCACTAGGTGTAAATAGTCTTCCGACACAGGTAAGACTGGGACTCCACGACTGGCGCCCAGGGAAGGATTGCGGTGGACCTGCAGGAACAGCGCCAGCTCGACCTGGCGAAACAGGTGGCCAAGGTGAAGGAGCGAACCCGGCCGTGGCGGGCCATCATCGCCCTGGTGCTGGCCGCGGTCGCCGCCGGCGTTTCCTACGCCGCAGGCCATCGTCTGCATGACTTGATCGAGCCCGAGCAACTGGGGCGCTCGATAGTGACCGTGGCGTCGGCGGCCGCGTTCCTCCTCTTCGCGATCATCGCGGTCGTGGGCTTCGCGAATAAGGCACGGCGGGTCCTCCAGCCCGCCACCGGATCGGCGCACGCAGCCGTCGTCCGGTACACCATCCTGCTGATCGGTACCATCGCCGCGCTCGTGATCACGCTGGCGCTGCTCAAGATCCCGATTGGCCAGCTCGTGGTGGGCGGCGCGCTGACCACAATCCTGATCGGCATCGCGGCCCAGCAGTCGCTCAGCAACGTCTTCGCAGGGATCGTCCTGCTGCTGTCCCGCCCGTTCAGCGTTGGCGACCCGATCCTGCTGCGGTCCGGGGCGCTCGGCGGGCAGCTTGAGGGCACGGTGACCGAGATCGGCATCACCTACGTGCGGCTGGACACCGACACCGGCGTGATGTCGCTGCCGAACTCGCAAGTACTCGCCGCAGCCGTCAGCCGCCGGGCGGCTGCCGTGCAGCGCGGCAGCTACCCGGACGCCCAGCTACTCCCGCCGCCTGCACAAACGCGAGACGGCGGGAGTAGCCTCCAGCTAGCGGCGCCGGGCTGGCCATGGTCGGCCAGCCCGGCTCAGCCGTGCGAAGCCTCGTACTTGCTGACGACTTCAGACGGAATACGGCCGCGCTCGCTCACCGTGAGACCATGCGCCTTCGCCCAGGCGCGGACCTCAGCGCTGTGCCTGCGGTGTGCCGCCGTTCTCCGCTTTGTGCGCGGCACGCGCCCCGAAGACTTGCGGGCGTGTGACGCATACCGGCCGAGAGCATCGTCGAACCTTTCGCTGTGCTTCAGGCATAGGTCGATCTCATAGTCACGACCGTCGATGCTGAACCTGCGCAGCCGATGCTGGCCGTCCGGAATCTGTTTCTGGTCGTAGTCACAGGCATATGTGACCGAAACCTTCTGGGCCACTACTGAACCCCCCTTCCCCTTGTGGCAAATATATCCCGCCAGCGGCCGCTTAACCGCAACGACACCCAGGTCAACACCGCTCATAGAACGGCGGCCCGCCAGCTTGGCATACCCTGCGTGACGCTTTGAACGCCATTCGCGGTGGTGCCGCTCTGCGCGGAAGCGGAAACTCTTCAGGGCCGCGGTCGCCGGTACCCCGCGCCCTTACCTGGGCGCGACGCCAATGCCAGCGGGCATAGCTCACGCGCCCGGCGTTCCTGGCACTCGCCGGATGGGCGGCCATACTGGCCATAACGGAAGGAACCGGCGAAAGGTTCGCTCAACGGCCGGCTGGTGTCCCTCGTGGATCCGTGCGGTCGCGCGTAGGCCGCCGTGAATGCCGGCCTGCCGGCGGATGGGATCGCAGGCCGACGAGTAGCCCTCGGTGAGTGGCCCTGTTACCAGCGCCCGTTACCTTGCGCGTCCCCGTGCCGGGCGCTCGCTCGGTGGCGCGCCATAGGGAAAGGACCCGGGACCGGGATCGTCGTCATCCCCCGGGCCGCGGGAGCGCCGGGGCTCGTCGCCCCTCGTCTGAGGGGGTCGGCCGCCCCTCTGGACCGGGGCCTGACGTAGGGCCGCGCGGGCGAGTAAGCCCCAGCCCGGGCCATGGCGGGGTGGTCGCGCCGGTCGCTGGCGCCTGGATAGTCGACCCGCGTCGGCTCGCCCGGGCCGGTTGGGTAGTCCGTGGTGAAGTGATCCCCGGTTGAGTCGCCCAGCCGGCGTAGCGGCGGCCCGGTTCGTCCTCGTAGCCCTCGTGCAGCATGTCGCCGCGGTACACGCCGGTCGGTTCGTCCTCGTACCTGCCAGTGGGGTACGCGGCGGTGCGCTCGGGCTCATGCCGTCCGGGACGGTCGCCCGGGTACGACGAGGGCGGCTCTGGCTCGTACCGGCCGGGGAGGCCGTCATCCCGGCCGGAGAGACCGTCATCGTGGTATGCCGGGCCCGCCGGGGCAGGCTGCTATCGGAATAGGCTCCCGCCAGGCTGTCCTCGGGGTATGGCCCGGTCGGCTCCTGCTCGTACCCGTGGTCGGGCCCACTGCCGGAGTACAAGGGGTCACTCTCGCGGTACACCCCGGTGGGCTCGTCCTCGTACGCGGCCCGGTGCGTGGCGCGCCTGCTACCGGAGTACCCGGCGCCGGGCTCATCCGCGTAACCGCCGGCGCGCCTGCCCCCGGAGTACCCGCTGTCGGGTTTCTCCGCGTATTCCGTGGTCAGTTCGTCCCGGTACCTGCCGGACGGACGGCTGCCGGAGTCTCGCCGAGTTCGTCGCGGTACCCACCGCCGTGCCCGCGGCCAGCTCCGCGGCGCTGGGGTCGGCCGGGTACCCACCGGCCCGGCCAGTGGCCGGGTGGCCCACATCAGTTCGTCCCGGTACCCGTCACCGCGCCGGGGGACGGGCTGTCCGCTGCCTGGCTCATCGGCGTAGCCGCCGCCCAGTACCCGGTGCTGGGCTCCTCGCGGTACTCACCGGCCGGATTCCCCGGGTAGCCCGGTTGCGTCGCGGTCATCCCCGTGATGCCGGCCGACCCCGGGACCGGTGGACGGCCATAGCGGCCTGGTCGGCTCCCGATGTCGCCGACGGGCATGCCGGGCTGGGATTCCCGCGCCGGGACGCCCCGCTGCGCTTGCCCGGCGGCGGGCTGCTCCCCCGCGCTGCCGGCGTTCGCCGTCGGGACCGCGCTGTAGTGCCTGGACCATCCGGGGCAGGTCGGCGATGGGCAGCCGGAACGTCCCGGTGCACGTGCCACCCTGCCAGATGCTGAACACGGCCACTCCAGTGTCCGCGTACCAGCTCAGCCGCATGCTGCGCGACTCGCCCCTGACGTCGAAGTAGACCTCGCCAAGCCGGGGCAACGGTGCTGCGTCCGACGCTGACATGCTGCCCATGGTGACCCTCGACCCTTCGCTTTGTCCAGTTGGTGATCATTTATGGGCGGCCGGTAATCCCGTGCGCATACTTGGGCCGCTTCGATTCTCTCGCCTGGCTGCGGGACGGCCACACCGGATGGCACAATTGAGCGTCGGTTCGGCTGAACTGGCTGGCTTCGTCGAGACGGCTGGCACGTAACCCGGCCCCGTCCGTCCGGCGCCCTGATTTGCCCCCGAACTCCCTGGCGCGCGGCGCTGCGTGTTCGTTATGCGCGGGAACAGAAGGGCGGCACGGTGCGTTGGATGGATGGACGGGGAAATGGAGCATCGGGTGGTACCGCGTGTACAGCAGCACAGCGCTGGCTTGGCCGAGGAACACACGGAAACTAGAGGAGATCGATTCATGTCTGAGGTACGTCGGCAGGTAGCCATGCCTCCACGGCCGAGTTGGGCCTGGCAAGATGCCGCCGCGTGCCGAGGCAAGGATATCGTGCTCTTCTTCGGGCCTGACGGCGAGCGGCAGCCGGAGCGGGAAATCCGGGAGCGCAAGGCCAAGATTGTCTGCGCTTCGTGTCCGGTTCGGGTCCGAATGTCTCAACTATGCCGTTTCCCGGCCGGAAAAGTACGGCACCTGGGGCGGCCTTAACGAGGAAGAGCGCGCCTCGGAGCGCCGCCGCCGCATGCGCCGCGCAAACGCGGCATAGCTGCCTGACCATGCTCGCCGCCTTCGGCGGGCGAGGCGTCCGATGCTGTTCGCTGCTTTCGGTAGCTTCCCCTGGGCCCGCAGTGCTGGCCCGGGGGGACGACCCCCCCGGAACCCCCGGGATGCGCACCCGGTAGTCACCGCTACCGGTCCGCCTCGCCGGTACTCCGGGACGCCAGGTCGCGCTGACAGTCGCCCGGACTCCCGTGGGCACCGCCTCCGCCGCGTCGCCGGTCCCCGAGGACGCCAGGCCGCGCTGGGCATCTTCCCCACATATCCTCACTTCCGCACGGGTTACTGCCCGGTTTGTCCTGGTATGGGCGTGCGGAAGTGAGGATATGTCGCGCGGGAGAGGTGCCCCCGCATCGGTGGCGACCTGGGGCCTGCGCTGGCTGGGCTGCATGAATGGGGGTGGGAGGGTAGTGGTGCGGATGACGGAGAATGGGTGGATGATTTGTGCTGCTTGCCGGGTTCAGCATCACGAGGACTGCCCGGGTGGCAACTGGTGCGATTGTCAGCATCAGCCGTCGTCAGAGCCGCCGCAGCCGCTCTGGCCTGGATCCGCCAGGGCTAACGGGACGCGGCTTACCCGTCGAGTACCACCGCTAGGATGCTCTCGCCCGCTACGATCGGGGGCCACCGGCCGGGAAGATATCCGGGCCGAGTGGGAACAATTCCCGCAAGAGATGTGGTTCCTGGCTATTGCAGAGCACTTGGGAGAGGATCGATAACCGTCAGCAGGCACCGGCCGTCAGCGACGCGGCCACAGATGTGCAGGCGTGACCCGGCTACGCTTAACCGGATGGGAGCCTTCCTGTGAGTTTGAGCGCAACCCGGCCAACACAGGTAGACCAGGCCGAGCCAGTGGCCGCCAAGGAGGCGGCCCGGCGCGAGGCGCTGGCAGCACTGGCCGCTCAGGCGGCAAAGGACCTGGCCAGTGCCCCGGCGCTGGATGTGGTCGCATGGGCGGTGGAGACCTTCGCCGAACGCCTCTGTCTCACGTCATCGATGACCGACGCGGTCATCATCCATCTGGCGGCGACGGTGAAGCCCGGTATCGACGTCATCTTCCTCGACACCGGCTATCACTTCCCGGAGACGATCGGCACCAGGGACGCGGTGGCAGCCACCTATCCCATCAACCTCATCAATGTCACTCCGTCCCGGACCGTGGCCGAGCAGGACGCTGAACTCGGGCCGCGCCTGCACGGGCGTAACCCGGACCTGTGCTGCTACCTGCGCAAGGTGATCCCGCTGGAGCGGGCGCTCGACCCCTACGACGCGTGGATCACCGGCGTCCGCCGCGAGGAGACCGACGCGCGCAGCGACACCCGGGTGGTCGAGTGGGACGCCAAGCGGGCGATGGTCAAGGTCAATCCCATCGCCAGCTGGTCGCAGGACCAGGTGGACACCTACATCGCCGACAACGGGGTGCTGATGAACCCGCTCGTCGATGACGGGTACCCCTCGATCGGCTGCGCGACCTGCACGATGCCGGTGAAGCCCGGGGCCGACCCGCGCAGCGGCCGATGGGCGGGCACCGGCAAGACCGAATGCGGCCTGCACGTCTAACTCGCCGGGCGGCGTCCGAGCCGGCCATGCCTCCGCGGGTGGCGGCTTCGTATAGTTCGAAAGTGCCGTCCGTACCGAGGAGTAGACCATGACCGCGCCGGGTCCGTATGCGACCCATGAGGTTCGCAATCAGGTACCGCCGCTGGCCGGCCACGACGTGGCCGCCGACCCCGCCCTGCTCGAGGCCGTGGAGCGCGAGGAGGCCGGCTGGGTCGCCGCCGAACTGCACGAGCTTGGGCGGCTCGCCGGGCGCGCGGACACCCAGGAACAAGCCCGGCTGGCCAACGAGCACCCGCCGGTGCTGCGCAGCCACGACCGGTACGGCAACCGGATCGACGAGGTCGAGTTCCACCCCGCCTGGCACGCCCTGATGGAAACCGCGGTCGGCCACGGGCTGCACGCGACGCCGTGGGTGGACCAGCGTCCCGGCGCCCACGTGGTCAGGGCCGCCAAGTTCTACGTGTGGTCCCAGGCGGAGGCGGGCCACGGCTGTCCCATCTCGATGACCTATGCGGTGGTACCGGCGCTGCGGCACGCGCCGGAGCTGGCCAGCCGGTTCGAGCCGCTGCTGGTCACCCGCAGCCTACGACCCGGGCCTGCGCCCGCCCGAGGGCAAGCGCGGCCTGCTGTCCGGCATGGCCATGACCGAGAAGCAGGGCGGCAGCGACGTGCGGGCGAACACCACCCGCGCGGAGCCCGCCCCCGGTGCCGGTGCCGGCGCGCACGTGCTGACCGGGCACAAGTGGTTCTGTTCGGCGCCGATGTCGGATCTGTTCCTCACCCTTGCCCAGGGTCCGGCCGGACTGTCCTGCTTCCTCCTCCCCCGGGTGCTTCCGGATGGCGAGCGGAACGGGATGCGGCTACAGCGCCTGAAGGACAAGCTCGGCAACCGGTCCAACGCCTCGTCGGAGGTGGAGTTCGACAACGCGCTGGCCTGGCAGGTCGGCGAGCCGGGCCGGGGCGTGGCCACGATCATCGCGATGGTCAGCGCGACCAGGCTCGACTGCGTGATCGGCAGCGCAGCGGGCATGCGCGCCGCCACGGTTGCGGCAGTGCACCATGCCAGCCACCGCCAGGCGTTCGGCAAAGAACTTGTGGCCCAGCCGCTGATGGCGAACGTGCTCGCCGACCTGGCGCTGGAATCGCAGGCGGCGACCGCCGTCGCGTTCCGTCTGGCCGGCGCGGCGGACCGCGCCGCGCGCGGGGACGCCGGTGAGGCGGCGCTGCTGCGGCTGGCCCTGCCCGCGGCCAAGTACTGGGTGTGCAAGCGGTTCCCTGCCCACGCCGTCGAGGCGCTCGAATGCCTGGGCGGTAACGGGTACGTGGAGGAGTCCGGCCTGCCCCGGATCTACCGGGAGGCCCCGCTGAACTCGATCTGGGAGGGCTCGGGCAACGTGACCTCGCTCGACGTGCTGCGGGCCCTCGCCCGCACCGCGGGGGCGGCCGAGGCGCTCCTTGCCGAGCTGGACGCCGCGGCTGGCGCCGATGCGAGGCTCGACGCCGCCGTGGCCGGCCTGCGGCAGCTGATGGCAGCGCTGGAGTCCGCGACCAGCCTGGAGGCACAGCACGAGGCGCGGCGGCTGGCCGGGCAGATCGCGGTCACCCTCGCGGCGGCGCTCCTGGTGCGGCACGCGCCCGGCCCGGTCGCCGACGCGTTCTGCGCGTCCCGGCTCGAGCCCGGCGTCCCCGGCGGCCCGGGCGCCCCGTTCGGCACGCTGCCCAGCCGGCTCGATCTGACGGCCATCATCGACCGTGCCCGGGCCGAGCTCCCGGGCGTGACCTGATGCGGGTCTGGCCCGGAGGCCCGTACCCGCTCGGCGCCACCTGGGACGGGACGGGTACCAACTTCGCCCTGTTCTCCGAGGTCGCCGATGCCGTCGAGCTGTGCCTGTTCGACAGCGACGGCGACTGGCCGGGCACCGAGACCAGGATTCGCGCTGACCGAGGTGGACGGTTTCGTCTGGCATGGCTACCTGCCCGACGTCGGCCCGGGCCAGCGGTACGGCTACCGGGTGCACGGCCCGTACGCACCGGCCGCGGGCCACCGGTGCAACCCGGCCAAGCTGCTGCTCGACCCGTACGGCAAGGCCGTGGACGGCCAGATCCGCTGGGATGAGGCGGTGTTCGGTTACCGCTTCGACGACCCAGCCCTGCCCGAACACCACCGACAGTGCCCCGTACATGCCGGTCAACGTCGTGATCAACCCGTTCTTCGACTGGGGCGACGACCGGGCGCCGCGCATCCCCTACCACGAGACGGTCATCTACGAAGCGCACGTCCGCGGGCTCACCAAGCGGCACCCCGCGCTTCCGGAGTCCGAACGCGGCACGTACGCGGGCCTGGCCCACCCCGCGGTGCTCGAGCACCTGACCGAGCTCGGGGTGACCGCCGTCGAGCTCATGCCGGTGCACCAGTTCGTGTCCGAGCAGCAGCTCGTGCAGCGCGGCCTGTCCAACTACTGGGGCTACAACACCATCGCGTTCCTGGCCCCGCACAACGGCTACGCCGCCGCCAGCCAGCCGGGCGGCCAGGTCGCCGAGTTCAAGTCGATGGTGAAGGCGCTGCACGAGGCGGGCATCGAGGTGATCCTCGACGTCGTCTACAACCACACCGCCGAGGGCAATCACCTCGGGCCGACGCTGTCGTTCCGCGGCATCGACAACGCCGCCTACTACCGGCTCAGCGAGGACGACAAGCGGTACTACCAGGACTACACCGGCTGCGGGAACAGCTTCAACGTGCGCTCGCCGCACGCGCTCCAGCTGATCATGGACTCGCTGCGCTACTGGGTCCTCGAGGCGCACGTCGACGGGTTCCGGTTCGACCTCGCGGCGGCGCTGGCCAGAGAACTGCACGACGTGGACCGGCTGTCCACCTTCTTCGACCTGGTCCAGCAGGATCCGGTCGTGTCCCAGGTGAAGCTCATCGCCGAGCCGTGGGACGTGGGCGAGGGCGGGTACCAGGTTGGCAACTTCCCGCCGCTGTGGAGTGAGTGGAACGGCAAGTACCGCGACGCCGTACGCGACTTCTGGCGCGGCCAGCCCTCGACCCTGCCCGAGTTCGCTTCCCGGCTGTCCGGCTCCAGCGACCTCTACGAGACCAGCGGGCGCCGGCCCGTCGCCTCGATCAACTTCGTCACCTGCCATGACGGTTTCACGCTGACCGACCTGGTGTCCTACAACACCAAGCACAACGAGGCCAACGGCGAAGGTAACCGCGACGGCAGCGACGACAACCGGTCCTGGAACTGTGGGGCCGAGGGTCCATCCAGCGACCCGGCGATCATCGCGCTCCGGGCCGGGCAGCGGCGCAACTTCCTGGCCACACTCTTCTGCTCGCAGGGCGTGCCCATGATGCTCGCGGGGGACGAGCTAGGCCGCACCCAGGACGGCAACAACAATGCCTACTGCCAGGACAACGAGCTCTCCTGGGTGGACTGGGACGCGGCGCAGGCGGGCGGCGGCCTGCTGGAATTCACCCGCGTGGTGTCCAGGCTGCGGCGGGATCACCCGGTGTTCCGGCGCCGCCGGTTCTTCCGCGGCACGCCCGCCGGTGACGGCCACGTGGCGGACATCGCCTGGCTCACCCCATCCGGCCGGGAGATGGCGGACCAGGACTGGGCAACGCCTTACGCGCGGGCGATGACGGTCTTTCTGAACGGGGACGCCCTCACCGAGCCAGACCCGCACGGCGATCCGGTCCGCGACGACTCGTTCCTCATCATGCTGTCGGCCGACCGTGAGCCGCTTGAGTTCACGGTGCCGGGCCCGAAGTACGGCGGGTGCTGGGTGGTGGTGCTCGACACGGCCGTCGGCGATTCCCCCGCGCAGGACGGATCCCGGGAGCTGCGGCCGGGCGACCGGCTGCAACGCACCGGCGGTTCGGTGGCCGTACTGTGCCGGACCGCGGCCAGCTAGCGGCCTGGCTGGCCACCGCGGTCTCGAACGCGGCCAGGGTTCGGGCGATATCGGCCTCGCTGGTCTGCCAGTTGGACACCGATAGCCGGATGGCCCGCCAGGTACACCTCACCCGGCACTGCAGACGCATCGTGGGCCTCACCCCCGGCCGGTACGCCAGGGACGCCGTCACCTGACGGGGCGGCCCGGGGTCAGCGGAGACGCCGTTCAGCCAAGGTGAGCACGGAGGTGGTGCCGTCGTAGTACCCGGCCGCGGCTGCCCCGCCGCAACCGAGCACAGCCCGGCCGCGGCCACGATTAACGCGGGACGCATTCAATCCACCTCTGTGGGAGGGTTTCGAACCGGCCCGGTACAAGTGGACCACCGGCCGGCACCCAGTCAAGGGTCTGGTTGACTGCTGGGATGCGCCAGATCTTCCCGGGCGAGGCCGGCCTGGCCGACGCCGATCTCGCGGCCCTGTACGCGTATCCAGACCTGACGGCGGCGGGCCCACCGCACTGGCTCAGGGCGAACATGGTGTCCAGCGTGGACGGCGCGGCCACCCTGCGCGGGCGCTCTGGCGGCCTGTCCAGCCGATGGGACCAGCAGGTCTTTGCCATGCTCCGGGCGCTCACGGACGTCATCCTGGTCGGCGCCGGCACGGTGCGCGCCGAGCATTACGGCCCGGTGCGGCCGGAATCCGAGGGGCTGCGCTGGTCCTGGCTGCGGAAGGGCCGGGCACCGTCGCCGCCGATCGCGGTCGTCACCCGCGGCCTCGATCTGGACCTGGACAGCCCGCTGATCACCGATGCGCCCGAGCATGCCAGGACGATCATCATCACCACCGAGTCGGCGCCGGCGGACCGGCGGGCCGCGGCGGCGCGCACGGCGGACGTCGTCGTCGCCGGCAGCGCGAGCGTCGACATCGCGGCCGCGGTGGCGGGGCTGACCATGCGCGGCCACCGGCACATCCTGGCCGAGGGCGGGCCGCACCTGCTGAGCGAGATCGCGAACGCAGGCCACCTCGACGAGCTGTGCCTCACCGTGAGCCCGCTGCTGGCAGGCCCGGGGGCTGGCCGGATCACGCAAGGCCCGCCGCTGCCCGACGCGATGGGGGTCCGCCCATTCGCGCTCGCGCACCTGCTGGCCGACGAGGGCTATCTGTTCGGCCGCTACGTGCGGCAGCAACGGGCCGGCGCCGGATAGCGGGCCAGCCCGGGTGGGCGGCCAGTCCGAGTAGCACCCAGCACGGGTACCACCGGCCCGTCAGCCCAGGATGCCGGCAAGGTCGAAGCTGACCGGCTCCTCCAGCTGTGCGTAGGTGCAGGACCGCGGCTCCCGGTCGTCACGCCAGCGCACGAACTGGGCAGTGTGCCGGAACCGGGGGCCTTCCATATGGTCGTAACGCACCTCGACGACCCGTTCCGGCCGCAGCGGGGTGAACGACAGGTCCTTGCCCGCGTTCCAGCGGCTGACCTCCGCCTCCCTGGGGGTGCCCACCACACCTTCTGGCCTGGCCCAGTTCCACGGGTGCCCTTCGAACGTGGTGACCAGCGGCTGCAACTCGGTGAACAGCGCCCGCCGCTGCTCCATGGGGAACGCGCCGATGACGCCGACGCTGGCCAGGGCGCCGTCGTCCTTGTAGAGGCCGAGCAGCAGCGAGCCGATCGCCTCCTCGCTGGTCTTGTGCGTCCGGTAGCCCGCCACCACGCAGTCGGCGGTGCGCTCGTGCTTCACCTTGAACATCACCCGCTTGTCGGGCTCGTAGATCCCGTCGAGCGGCTTGACGATGAGACCGTCCAGCCCAGCGCCCTCGAACTGGGAGAACCATCGCTCGGCCAGGTCGCGGTCGGTGGTCGCGGGGGTGACGTGCAGCGGGGTGTGCACGCCGGCGAGCGCTTCCTCCAGCGCGGAGCGGCGCTCGGCGAACGGCCGCTCGGTGTAGTCGGTGTCCCCGAGCGCGAGCAAGTCGAAGGCCACGAAGTGGGCCGGAGTCTGCTCGGCCAGCAGCTTCACCCGGCTCGCTGCCGGGTCGATCCGCTGCAGCAGCGCCTCGAAGTCGAGCTTCACGCCGTCGGAGGCGGGGACCACAATCTCACCGTCGATCACGCACCGCGACGGCAACTGCGCGATGGCCTGATCCACAAGCTCAGGAAAGTATCTGGTCATCGGGCGCTCGTTACGGCTGCCGATCTCTACTTCGGCACCGTCACGGAAGATGATCGACCGGAACCCGTCCCACTTCGGCTCGAAGCTGTACGGGCCGTCGGGTATCCGCTTGACCGGCTTGGCCAGCATCGGCGCGACCGGCGGGTTGACCGGAAGTTTCATCGTCACATCCTCCCCTTTCCGCTCCAGCCATGCTCTCATCCGGCCCGGATGTCCCCCGCAACGGGCGAAAGAATCGACTGGCCGCGACCATGGATCAGCCCCCGGCCCGCTAGCGTCGGAACGTTACCCGGCGGAACGCCGCTGGCCCTGCTGAGGGGAGCGCTCACATGCCGCTGCATCGCGATACCCGGCGGTCAGGCACGCCCGGCCGAGGTCGACATCAATCCCTTGTACGTCCGCCTCGTCCATGACCCGGTTCCCCGGCATACCCTCCCCGAGAGTTCGATGCTGCCGGACACCGCTCTCGAGGTGGTCCGGGATGAACTGCTGCTTGACGGGAACGCCCGGCTGAACCTCGCCACGTTCGTCACCACCTGGATGGAACCGCAGGCACAGCAGCTGATGTCCGAGTGCCTCGACAAGAACATGATCGACAAGGACGAGTACCCGCAGACCGCGGAACTCGAGGCCCGCTGCGTCAACATTCTGGCCGACCTCTGGCACGCCCCGGATGGCGGGGACGCGACCGGCTGTTCCACCACCGGGTCCAGCGAGGCATGCATGCTGGCTGGCATGGCGCTGCTGTGGCGCTGGCGCGAGCGCCGTGCTAGCTCTCACCCCACCACCCCGCCCAGTGCTAGCTCTCACCCCACCACCCCGCCCAGTGCTAGCCCTCACCCCACCACCCCGCCCAGTGCTAGCCCTCACCCCACCACCCCGCCCAGGCCTGCCGCGGCAGCGGCGACGGACCGGCCCAACCTGGTCATGGGCGCGAACGTGCAGGTGTGCTGGGAGAAGTTCTGCCGTTACTGGCAGGTGGAACCGCGGCTGGTGCCGATGGTCAAGGGGCGTTATCACCTGACCGGGGCGGAGGCCGTGACCCGCTGCGACGAGAACACCATCGGCGTCGTCGCGATTCTCGGCTCCACCATGGACGGCAGCTATGAGCCGGTCGGCGAGATCAACGACGAACTGGACCGCCTGGCCGCCGGCGGTGGCCCCGACGTCCCGGTTCACGTCGACGGCGCCTCCGGCGGGTTCGTCGCGCCGTTCCTGCAGCCGGACCTGGCCTGGGACTTCCGGGTGCCGCGGGTGGCCTCGATCAACGCCTCCGGGCACAAGTACGGGCTGGTCTACCCCGGCGTCGGCTGGGTGGTGTGGCGTGAGGCCAGCGCCCTGCCGGAGGACCTGGTATTCAAGGTCAACTACCTCGGCGGCCAGATGCCGACGTTCGCGCTGAACTTCTCCCGCCCCGGCGCGCAGGTCGCCGCCCAGTACTACAACTTCCTGCGGCTCGGCTATACCGGGTACCGGCGGGTGCACCAGGCGTCCCAGGACGTCGCGATGCACATGGCCGGGCAGATCGCCGAGATGGGCCCGTTCGAGCTGATCACCGACGGCCGCGACCTGCCGGTATTCGCGTTCCGGCTGGCCGACCCGCAACCCGGCTACAGCGTGTTCGACCTCACCGAGCGCCTCCGCAGCCGGGGCTGGCTCGTGCCCGCCTACACCTTCCCGGAAAACCTCACCGACATGGCGGTCATCAGGATCGTGGTCCGCAATGGTTTCACCAAAGACCTGGCCGATTTGTTCCTGTCCGACCTGAACCATCACTGGCGCGCCCTGGCCGGGCACCAGGACGGCTGCCCGCCCCTGGTCCCCGAAGGCAAACGCCAAAACTTCGCCCACTGACCCGCGCCGAGCCGACCGCCGCCTCCGGGGGCGACCACTACGGATGCGGCGCGGCCGGCAGAAACCAGCAGCGGCGGGTGCCGCACCGACGGGCTCTGGGGCCGCCTCCCCTGGGCGACCACACAGATGCAGCGCGACGGACAGAGCCCGACAACGGCGAGAGCCGCACCGGGGGGCTCCGGGGGGTCGTCCCCCCGGGCTGGCATGCTAAGGCGGCCCTAGGCGAAGGTAGCCGAAGGCTACCGAGCAGGGTTCGCCCATCCGGCCGCCTTAGCGCCGGATCCTGTTCAGGGCCTCGGCAAGAATGGCAGCGCCGTCGGAGTCGCTGCGCCGCTCCTTCACGTAGGCCAGGTGGGTCTTGTATGGCTCACTGTGTGGCGGGGCAGGCGGGTGGGACTCGTCGCGGCCCGCTGGGAACCCGCACCGGGGGCAATCCCACGTCTCCGGCACCGCTGCGTCGGTCGCGAAACTCGGTCGCGTCTCATGGTTGTTCGCGCACCAGAAGGACACGCGGATCCGCGGTGCTGCCTCGCCTCGTTCCGCCTCACCCATGGGGCCCGCGCCGACGCGGCTTCCCCGGATGGCGTTGCCACTACCCACTGACCACCCCTTGTTCTATCCGGCTAATGCACACCATGCGGCCCGGGCGTAAGCCAGGCGGCCACAGTCCTCAGTGATTCAATAGCAGGTTGAGGCCGACGATGCAGAGGAACCAGAGAATGCCGGTGAAGATCGTGAGCCGGTCGAGGTTCCGCTCCACCACGGAAGAGGAACCAAGCGAGGACGAGACACCGCCGCCGAACAGGTCGGACAGGCCGCCACCCTTGCCCTTGTGCAGCAGCACAAGCAAGATCATCAGCAAGCTCGTGAGGATCAGAACTAGCGAAAGCGCGATTGTCACTGCCGATCTCGTCCTTCCGAGTGCCTGGCTGTTAGGCACCCACGGGCAGTTCCCGGTACCGGCATATTCTCACGAACTCACCGGCGTCGAGGCTGGCCCCACCGACCAGGGCACCATCGATGGCTGGCTGCGCCATCATTGCTGCGATGTTGTTGGCCTTAACCGACCCGCCATACAGGATACGCACACTTTCGGCCGCGTCGCCGCCGTGAACCGCGGAAACCCGGCCGCGGATGGCCGCGATAGCCTCCTGCGCGTCCGTGGGGGTCGCCACCTCACCGGTGCCGATCGCCCAGACCGGCTCGTAGGCGATCACCAGGCCGGCCACCTGCTCGCTCTTCAGGCCCGCCAGTCCCCCGATCACCTGTGACTTGCAGTAGTCGATGTAGTGCCCCGCCTGGCGGATCTCCAGGGTCTCCCCGACACACAAGATGGGCACGAGGTCCGCCCGCAGCGTCGCCTTGACCTTGGCGTTCACCGTCGCGTCGTCCTCGCCGTGGTACTGCCGCCGCTCCGAATGCCCGGCAAGCACGTACGTGCAGCCGAGCTTGGCCAGCATGGAGCCGGACACCTCGCCGGTGTAGGCGCCCTTGTCGTGGGTGGAGATGTCCTGCGCGCCGTAGCGGATCTGCAGCTTGTCACCGGCCACCAGGGTCTGCACGCTCCGCAGGTCGGTGAATGGGGGCAGCACCGCCACCTCCACCGCGGCGAAGTCCTGCCGCTTGAGCCCGAAGGCCAGCTTCTGCACCAGCGCCAGCGCTTCCAGGTGGTTGTAGTTCATCTTCCAGTTGCCGGCGATCAGCGGCTTCCGGCCGCTGGGCCGGCTCATGACCCGTCCTCGAGCGCGGCAAGGCCTGGCAGCGTGCGCCCCTCCAGGTATTCCAGGCTGGCGCCGCCCCCCGTCGAGATATGTGAGTACGCATCGGGCGGCATATTGAGGTGCCTAACGGCTGCCGCGGAGTCACCGCCTCCCACCACGGTCAGCCCGGCTACGTTGCTGATCGCCTCGGCCAGCGCCCGGGTGCCCGCGGCGAACGCAGGGAACTCGAAAACCCCGGGTGGGCCGTTCCAGAACACGGTTTCCGCATCGGCCAGCTTGCGCGCGAACAGCTCCCGCGTGGCGGGCCCGATGTCGAGCCCCAGCTTGCCGTCCGGGATGTCCGGGCCGGGCACGGTCTGCGGCTCGGCATCGGCGGAGAACCGGTCCGCCACCACGTGGTCGACCGGCAGCACCACCTCCAGGCCGGCCTTGGCGGCGTCGGCGAGCACGGCGGCCACCTGCGGGATCTGCTCGGTCTCGAGCAGCGAGTTCCCGACCTTGTGCCCCTGGGCGGCCAGGAACGTGTAGGCCATCCCGCCGGCGATGAGCAGCCGGTCGGCCCTGGGCGGGGTGGTGGGGTGAGGGCTAGCACTCCCGACGAGGTTCCCGATGACGGCCAGCTTGTCGGAGACCTTGGCGCCGCCGAGGACCACCACGTACGGCCGGGGCGGGCTGGTGGTGAGCTGCCGCAGTACCGCGACCTCTTCCAGGACCAGCAGGCCGGCTGCGTGCGGGAGCAGCCGCGGCACGTCGTACACGCTGGCGTGCTTGCGGTGCATGGCGCCGAAACCGTCCCCGACGTACAGATCGGCGAGCGCGGCGAGGCGCTCCGCCAGCTCACCCCGCACCGCGCCGTCCTTGCTGGTCTCCGCCGGCTCGAACCGCACGTTCTCGAGCAGGGCGACCTCGCCGCTGTCCATGGTCTCGGCGATGATCCTGGCCGACTCGCCCGCGACGTCGGCCGCCAGCGTGACCGGCTGGCCGAGCAGTTCGGACAGCCGGGTGGCCACCGGCCGCAGCGAAGGACCGCTCGCTTCACGAGTGGTGTAGTCGTCACCCTTGGGCCGGCCGAGGTGGGCGCAGACGATGACGGCTGCTTCACGGCGGAGCAGATCCTGGATCGTTGGCAGGCTGGCGCGGATCCGGCCGTCGTCGGTGATGACGCTCCCGTCAAGGGGCACGTTCAGGTCGGCGCGGACCAGGACGGTCTGCCCCGTGACATCGAGATCCTCGGCGCGCTTCATCAGTACGGGAGTTCCGTTTCGCAGCCAAAAAGGAAGGGGCGACGGCGGTCAGCGGTCATCGCAGGCCCGAGCCGACCAAGACGGTCAGGTCGGCCAGCCGGCTGGAGTAGCCGAACTCGTTGTCGTACCAGCCGATGATCTTGACCTGGTCGCCGTTGGCCATGGTGAGCGGGGAGTCGAACGTGCACGACCACGGCGTGCCGACGATGTCGGAGGACACGATCGGGTCGGTGGAGTAGGTCATGTAGGCCTTGAGCGGCCCGTCGGCCGCCGCCTGGAACGCCGCATTGACCTCGTCCACGGTGACCTCGCGCCCCACCTGCGCCACCAGGTCGGTGACCGACCCGTCGATCACCGGCACCCGCATCGAGATGCCGTCCATCTTGCCCTTGAGCTCGGGCAGCACGAGGGCGGTGGCCTTCGCGGCACCGGTGGTGGTGGGAATTATGTTCTGCGCGGCGGCGCGGGCCCGGCGCAGGTCCTTGTGCTGGAAGTCCTGCAGCACCTGGTCGGAGGTGTAGGCGTGGATGGTGGTCATCAGGCCCCGGACGATGCCGAAGCTGTCGGCCAGCACCTTGGCCATCGGCGCCACGCAGTTGGTCGTGCACGAGGCGTTCGAGATGACGTGGTGCCGCGCGGGATCGTAGCGGTCGTCGTTGACGCCCATCACGATCGTGATGTCCTCGTCCTTGCCCGGAGCGGAGATGATCACCTTCCGCGCGCCCGCGGTGAGGTGCGCCGCCGCCGCCTCGCGGGAGGTGAACCTGCCGGTCGACTCGATCACCACGTCGATGCCCAGTTCTCCCCAGGGCAGCGCCGCCGGATCGCGCTCGGCGAAGATCCGGATCTCCTGGTCGCCGGCCCGGATGACGTCGCCTTCGGCGGCCACGTCCACATCCAGCTTGCCCAGCACGGTGTCGTACTTCAGCAGGTACGCGTTGGTCGCCGGGCTGGTCAGGTCGTTGGCCGCGACGATCTCGATGTCGTTGCCGTGCGCGGCATGGACGGCGCGCCAGAAGTTCCGTCCGATCCGGCCGAATCCGTTGATGCCCACGCGGATAGTCACGGTGTCCTCCTCATGCATAGCTATGGAACTGCGCGCCTCGTAGAGGCTATCGAACGGTTCCCGTCCTCAGGTTGGCCCATACCCCGCACCGGCCACCATGCCTGTCCCCCGCGAGCATGAATTCCAGGGGTGGTCATCAGCTGTCTCACCGGGCGTACTCTCATGATCACCAGCGTAAGAGGATCTTTGTCAAGCGGCTGGGTCTGGGGTTGTTGCTGCGGTCTGGGCGGTGTTTGCGCAGGTGGCGGGGTTATCGGGGTGCTGGGGGTTGGTTGCGGGCAGGCTGATGCAGCGCTCCTGGCCGGGTGGCTGGGGGCGCGCGGGTTGCTGTTGTATCGGTGGCAAGCGCCGGTGCCATCAAATCCAGCCGGCGCGCGTGCTGTGGTGCTGCCTGCGCCGTCCCCGGCGCCCGGTGCCGGTGCCATCAACTGAGCCTGGCGCGTGCTGTGGTGCTGCCTGAGCCGTCCCCGGCACCCGGTGCGCCGTGCCGGACCGCTCGCCGGCGCGCGTGCTGTGGTGCTGCCTGCGCCGTCCTCGGATTATTAACTCGCTTGTTTGAGTTGGGGTGGGAGGGTGATGCCGGCGGTGGCGGCGTAGCGGATGAGGTCGCGGGGGGTGCGGAGGTGGGCTGGTGCGGGGGTGGTCTGGGGCTGGTGCTGGCTGAGCAGGGGGCGGGTGGTTTTGATGGCTTGGCTGATGGCGGCGGGGTGGGTGCCGGTGAGCCAGGCGAGGACGTGATGGGGCAGGGACAGGTGCTGGTGGATCAGGGTGACGGCGATCTGGCTGGGGAGGCTGAGCGGGGGGTGGTTGCCGGCGCCGGGGGTGTTGCGGCGGGGGCCGCCGCGTTGCTGGCAGAGCCGGGCTTCTTGCTGGGCGTGCCAGGGCAGGGCCAGCGCGGTGACCAGTTGGTCTAGGCCCTGGCGGGGGAGCCCGGTCAGGGCGGGGTGGGTGAGGGTGGCCTGGTCGCAGCGGGCGCGCCGGGGCGGCGCGGCCCGGGCGGGCGGCGTGGTGGGGGCCGGTGCGGTGGCGGGCTGGGGGTGGAGGGTGTAGTTCCAGTCGCCGTGCCAGTTGTGGCGGGCCAGCGGTAAGGCGCCCATCTGTGCGTCGCTGATCCGGGCCCCGGCTGGGTAGCTGCCGGTGTCCAGCCCGGCGCAGACCCGTAAGCCGGTGCGGGTAGTAGTCGCCGCGATGGTGTTGACGATGACTTCGTGGCTGGTCAGCGGGCGGCCGCGCCAGTTCATAGAGATGTGGGAGAAGAGCCGGTGCTCGATGGCGTTCCATTTGGAGGTGCCGGGCGGGAAGTGGCACACCATGATCTCCAGCCCGGTCTGCGCGGCCAGTTCCGCGAGCCCGGCTTTCCAGGCGCGGGTGCGGTAGCCGTTGGATCCTCCCGCATCGGCGGTGATCAGCAGCCGGCCCGCCCCGGGGTAGGTGGCGGCGCCCTGAGCGGCCCACCAGCGGCGGATCGACTCGACCGCGAACGCCGCGGTGTCGCCGTCGGTGCCCACGTTCACCCAGCCGGCGTTGGCGGCCAGGTCATAGATGCCGTACGGAACAGCCTTGCCCGCACCCTGCGAACCGGGGAAGTCATGGTCGCGGACCCGGACCGGCCGGCCCTTCGGCTGGTACTCCCGCCCCGGCCCGGCGTAATTGCCGACCTGCTCTTTCTTCTTCGCATCCACGCTGATCACCGGGTCCCCCGCCATACGGTGAGCCCGGGCCTGCTCGTTGATATAGCGGAACTGCGCATCCCGGTCTGGATGCCGCCTGCCCTCGATGACCTTCGCGTTGCCCTGCAGGCTGAACCCCTCCTCCCGCAGCAGGTCACCCACCACATCCGCGGACACCCGGTGCCCCTGAACGGTCAGCGCCGCCGCCAGCTTCCGGGTCGACTTCACCGTCCACCGCAGCGGCGACATCGGATCGCCACGCACATCCGGGTCCACCAGCGCCAGCAACGCAGGCCGCAACCCCCGGTCAAGATCCGCCAGCCTCTTGCGGCCCCCGCCTTCCCGGCGGGCCCGCCCCAGCGGCGCCTCCCCCGATTCCAGCTCCCTGACCCCCCGCGACACCGTCCCCTCCCGCACCCCCGCCGCCCTGGCCACCCGGCGGATCCCGCCATGACCCAGCACCCGGGCCTCCGCCCCCATCAGCAGCCGCCGCTGCCGCTCATCCAGATGCGGGAAGATCACCTCGAACTTCGCCGCCAGCCGCCCCCCTAACACCACCGAATCGCTCATAGCACAACCATGACACCCACAACACCAAGCAGCGTGTTAATCCACGGCGAGCCCATGCGACGAACAAACTCCCGTGATCATGGACAGCGGCACGCCAGCAGGCACCGTTCAGGGCAGCAGCATGTCGGCAGTGAGCTGGGCCTCGGTGCCGGGGATGCCCAGGTCACGGGCGCGCTTGTCGGCCATGGCCAGCAGCCGGCGGATGCGGCCGGCGATGGCGTCCTTGGTCAGCGGCGGGTCCGCGAGCTGGCCCAGCTCTTCCAGGCTCGCCTGCCGGTGCTGTACCCGCAGGTGCCCGGCGACCGTCAGGTGCTCGGGCGCCTCGTCGCCGAGGATCTCCAGCGCGCGCTCGACCCTGGCCCCGGCCGCCACCGCGGCGCGGGCGCTGCGGCGCAGGTTGGCGTCGTCGAAGTTGGCCAGCCGGTTCGCCGCGGCCCTGACCTCGCGGCGCATCCGGCGCTCCTCCCAGGCGAGCACACTGTCGTGCGCGCCCAGCCGGGTCAGCAGCGCGCTGATGGCGTCCCCGTCCCGGACCACGACCCGGTCCACGCCGCGGACCTCGCGCGCCTTCGCATGAATTTTCAAGCGCCGGGCCGCCCCGGCCAGCGCGAGCGCCGCCTCCGGGCCGGGGCAGGTCACCTCGAGCGCCATGGAACGGCCGGGCCCGGTGAGGCTGCCGTGGGCCAGGAAGGCGCCGCGCCAGGCCGCCTCGCAGTCGCAGGCGGGCCCGGACACCACGTGCCGGGGCAGGCCACGGACCGGCCGGCCGTGGTTGTCCACCAGGCCGGTCTGGCGGGCCAGGCTGTCTCCGTCCTTGCGTACCCGCACGACGTACCGGTTTCCCTTGCGCAGCCCGCCGGGCGCCAGCACGATCAGGTCGCTGGCGTGACCGAATACCTCGGCGATGTCCTTGCGCAGCCGCCGCGCGGCAGCACCGGTGTCGAGTTCCGCCTCGACCACGATGCGGCCGCTGGCCAGATGCAGTCCCCCGGCGAACCGCAGCAGCGTGGACACCTCCGCCTTGCGGCAGCACGGCTTGAGCACAGGAACCCGGCTCAGCTCGTCTTTGACCAGGGCGGTCATGGCCATTGCGTCACTCCCCCTCGAAAATTTCCGCGAACGCCCCCGCCAGCCACCGGGGATCGTGCCGCGGCGTGCCGTCCCGCATGGCCAGTTCGGTCAGGACCAGGCGGGCACCGAGCATGGCGGCCGCCTTCTCCAGTTCCGCGACATTGCCCGCCACGGCCCCCCGGTCGGCGAGCACCACGTCGACCGTCAGTTCCGGCGCGTGCCCGGCCAGCACCTCCAAGTGGGTATGCGGTGAGAATCCGTCGGTCTCTCCCGGCTGCGGCACCAGGTTCAGCGCCACCAGGCGCCGGGCCGGCGTCGCGATCAGCGCCTTCGCCAGTTCGGGCACGAGCAGGTGTGGCAGGACGCTGGTGAACCAAGAGCCGGGGCCGAATACCACCCAGTCCGCCTCGCGGACCGCGGCGACGGCTTCCGGGCAGGCAGGCGGGTCCGCCGGTATCAGCGAAACCGACCGGACCCGGCCGGTGGTGGAGGCGCACTCGGCCTGGCCGCGGACGAGGGTGATCTCCCCCGGCTGAGCCGGGTCCGCGCCTTCGACCTCGGCCACCAGGTCCAGCGGCACCGATGCCATGGGGAGCACTCGCCCGTGCGCCCCGAGCAGCCTGCCAACCCAGTCCAGGCCCTGCACGGTGTCCCCGAGCAGCTCCCACAGGGCCACGATGAGCACATTGCCGACCGCGTGGCCGCCGAGCCCGCCACAGCCAGCGAACCGGTGCTGGACCACCCGGCTCCAGGTGGTACCCCACGGGTCGTCGCCGCACAGCGCGGCCAGCGCCATCCGCAGGTCCCCCGGCGGCAGCACGCCGAAGTCGCGCCGCAGCACCCCGCTGGAGCCGCCGTCGTCGGCGACCGTCACGATCGCGGTGAGCTGCCGGGTCACCCGGCGCAGCGCCGACAGCGACGCGAACAGTCCGTGCCCGCCACCCAGAGCCACCACCCTCGGGTTGAGTGGCCGGACGGCAGGGACAACCTGATCAGGCGCGCTGGCCGTCATTCACGCCCCAGATCCCTGTGCACCACCTGGACTCCCAGGCCGGCCTCTTCCAGCCGGCTGGCGATCTGCTCCGCCATGGCCACGCTGCGGTGCTTGCCGCCGGTGCAGCCGACCGCCAGCGTCACATACTGCTTCCCCTGGCGCATGTAACCGTCGAAGATGACCCGCAGCGCCGAGGTGTACGCGTCGAGGAACTCGGCCGCACCCGGCTGTTTCAGCACATAGTCCCTGACTCGCTCGTCCTGCCCGGTGAGCGGGGCGAGATCCTCGACCCAGCGCGGATTGGGCAGGAACCGGCAGTCCGCCACCAGGTCCGCGTCGACCGGCAGGCCGTATTTGTAACCGAACGAGACCACGCTGGCCTTCAGGGTGACGGTGGTGCCGGTGCCGAAGAAGTCGCGCATCCGGGCCCGCAGTTCGTGGACGTTGAGCGCCGAGGTGTCCAGCACCAGGTCCGCCTCCTCCCGCACTCCCCGCAGCATTTCCCGTTCGGCGGCTATTCCGTCCACCACCCGGCCGTCCTCCTGCAGCGGGTGCGGGCGGCGCTCGCTGTCGAACCGGCGCACCAGCGTCTCGTCGCTGGCCTCGAGGAACACCACCCGCGGCCGGATGCCGCGGGAGCTGAGCTCGCGGATGCTGGACTGCAGGTTGGTGGTGAAGGCCCTGCTGCGCACGTCCATGACCGCGGCGATCTTGGGCAACGCCCCGTTGGCGCGCATGGCCAGGTCGATCATGGTAGGCAGCAGGCCCGGCGGCAGGTTGTCGATGACAAACCAGTCGAGGTCCTCCAGCGACTTGGCGGTCGTGCTCCTCCCCGCACCCGACATCCCGGTGACGATCACTATGTCGGTCACCCGGCCGGCCAGCGCTGACTCCTCCCGCGAGGTGATGCTGCCCGTCCGGCCGGGCGAACCCTCCGGCCCGCCGGCATCCCCGTGCCTCACGACGCCCCCTTGTCGCTGATCTCGCCGTTTGGCTGCCCGGGTCGCCAGCGCCGCCAGCACCGCGCTGGCCAGGCGGGGACCGATCCCGGGCAGTTCGGCAAGCTCCGCCTCGCTCGCGCTGGCGATCTTGCGGACCGAGCCGAAGTGCCGTAGCAGCGTAGCCCGCCGCGCCGGGCCGAGTCCCGGCACCGTGTCAAGCTCGCTCATTCTTAGCGCCTTGGACCGCTTGGCCCGGTGGTAGGTGATGGCGAACCGGTGCGCCTCGTCCCGGACCCGCTGCAGCAGGTAGAGGCCCTCGCTACTCCGGGGCATGATGACCGGGGAGTCCTCGCCGGGCAGCCACACCTCTTCGAGGCGTTTCGCCAGGCCACAGACCGCGATGTCGTCGATGCCCAGCTCGTCCAGGGCCCGGACCGCTGCGGCCACCTGGGCGGGCCCGCCGTCGATCACCACCAGGTTCGGCGGGTAGGCGAACTTGCGCGGCCGCCCGTCCTCGTCCAGCGGCGCCGGTCCCGAGCGGCCGGTCGAGGCGGGCCCGGCCTCGGGGGGCTCGGCCGCCGGGTCGCCGCCTGCCGGGTCGCGGGTGGCGAACTCACCGGCCGGGTCCCCCAGCACGTCCAGCTCCCCGGTGGCTTCCCGTTCTTCCAGGTAGCGGCGGAACCGCCGGGTGATCACCTCGTGGATCGAGGCGACGTCACCCTCGCCGCCGGTGCCCCTGATGCTGAACCGGCGGTACTCGCTCTTGCGGGGCAGGCCGTCTTCGAACACCACGGCGGACGCGACCACGTTCGTGCCCTGCAGGTTGGACACGTCGTAGCACTCGATCCGCAGCGGCGCCTCGTCGAGCCCGAGTGCCTCCTGGATCTCGCTCAGGGCGCGGCTGCGAGTGGTCAGGTCGCTGGCCCGCCGCATCTTGTGCTGGGTCAGCGTCTCGGCCGCGTTGCGCGCCACGGTGTCGAGCAGGGCCTTCTTGTCCCCGCGCCGGGGCACCCGGAGGCTGACCCGGCTTCCCCGGCCGCGGCACAGCCACTCCTCCACCACCGCGGCGGCAGGCGGCAGCACCGGGACGAGCACCTCGCGAGGGATGCTGCCCCGGCCTGGCTCGCCGTCCGGATCGCCGCCGGCCGCGCCGCTCACCGCGGGGGCCGCGACGGCATCCTCGCCGTAGACCTGGCCCAGGAACTGCTCGACAAGCTCGCCCGCGGTGACGTCCTCGACCTTGTCCACCACCCAGCCCCGCTGGCCGCGCACCCGGCCGCCCCGGATGTAGAACACCTGCACGGCCGCCTCGAGCTGGTCCTCGGCCAGGGCGATCACGTCGGCGTCCGTGCCGTCGCCAAGCACGACCGCCTGCTTCTCCAGCGCCCGCTCCAGGGCCGCGATGTCGTCCCGCAGCCGCGCGGCGCGCTCGTACTCTTCGGCCGCCGCGGCGGCGCGCATCTCCGCCTCGAGCCGCCGGGTGAACCGGGCCGTCTGCCCGGCCATGAAGTCGCAGAAATCCTCGGCGAGCTGCCGGTGCTCGTCCTCGCTGATCCGGCCCACGCACGGTGCCGAGCACTTGCCGATGTACCCGAGCAGGCAGGGCCTGCCGATCTGGCCGGCCCGCTTGAACACACCGGCCGAGCAGGTGCGGACCGGGAACACCCGCAGCAGCGTGTCCACGGTCTCCCGGATCGCCCAGGCATGGGAGTAGGGCCCGAAGTAGCGGGTCCCGCGCCGCTTGGCTCCCCGCATCACCATGACGCGCGGGTAGTCCTCGCTCAGCGTGACCGCGAGATAGGGGTAGCTCTTGTCGTCGCGGTACCTGATGTTGAACCGGGGGCTGAACTCCTTGATCCAGGAGTACTCCAGCTGGAGCGCCTCCACCTCGGTACCGACCACGGTCCAGTCCACGCCCGCCGCGGTGGACAGCATCGACTGGGTACGCGGGTGCAGGCTCGCGAAGTCGGCGAAGTATGAGTTCAGCCGGGACCGCAGGTTCTTCGCCTTGCCCACGTAGATGACGCGACCGTGGGAGTCCCGGAACCGGTAGACCCCAGGGGACTCGGGTATCGAGCCAGGGGCCGGCCGGTAGCCGTGCGGATCAGCCACGCAGCAAGCCTATGCCGCGCTGGGCGGCCATCATGCCTCCTGCGCGCCCAGGTTTCCGGTCGTGTGCGCATTCGTGCGATCTCAGTTCCGCGGCGGCCTCAGCACGGCCAGGCCGGTCCGGCTGAAATCATCGCCGGTACACAGGATGGGACAGCCAGTTGCCTCCGCCAGGGCGTAGCTGCAGCAGTCACCGAAGCTCAACGCGGCAGGGTGCCGGCCTTTCTCGTAGCGGCGCCGCGCATCGAGTGCGCGCTGTACCAAGCCATCGTCGAACGGCCGCCATCATGATCATTTTCGACTTATCCTCGGAAACGCACGGCCCGGCGCCCGGCTTGTCCCGATTTGCGCGTGCGTAAACGAGGATGTGTCGCACGAGCCGTCTCAAAGAGTGAGATGCTCGGCGGCCGCTGGCCGGTCTCGATCCGGTTGAGCGTGCTCGCGGACCAGCCCAGTCGCCGGGCTAGCGCCCCGCGTGCTCGAGTAGCCGCCTCAGGCCGGTAGCCGCCTCAGGCCGGTAGCCGCCTCAGGCCGGTAGCCGCCTCAGGCCGGTGGCGGCCTCAGGCCGGTGGCGGCCTCAGGCCGGTGGCGGCGGTGCTGACCGCATCACAGCGCGGCCGGGCGCAGGGTGGCGCCATGTATCAAGGCCTGTTCCCCAGCAACCCTGCCGCCGCTCCCATGTCCACTCTGTGCGACGTCAACGCCGCTGCCTGGGTCTGCTTCTACTACGACCAGCAGTCGCTGTATCAGACCCAGCCGAAGTTCTACGGTGTGCTGCACACCGGCTTCGGGGCGATCCGGCTCGGCGGCCCTGGCTGATAAGTAACGCGGCGCACCGGCGGCAGCCGCAGGCCGCCTCCCGGTACGGCCTGGTGCTGAGCTGCCGCGGGTAATCCCGCGGCAGCTCAGTCCTCGAAGGCTTCGGGTGGGGGGCAGGCGCAGACCAGGTTGCGGTCGCCGTAGGCCTGGTCGATGCGGCGCACCGGGGGCCAGTACTTGGCCCGGGGGTCACCGCCCAGCGGGTAGGCGGCCTCCTCCCGGGTGTAATGGTGCTTCCAGTCGGTTGCCAGCAGCATCTGCGCGGTGTGCGGCGCGTTGGCCAGCGGGTTGTCCTGCCGGTCGAATTCGCCGCTGGCGACTCGCTCGATCTCGTGCCTGATCGAGATCATCGCCGCGCAGAACCGGTCCAGCTCGCGCAGGTCTTCGCTCTCGGTCGGCTCGATCATCAGCGTCCCCGCCACCGGGAACGACATCGTCGGCGCGTGGAAGCCGTAGTCGATGAGGCGCTTGGCCACATCGTCGACGGTGACCCCGGTCTCCTTGGTGATCTGCCGCAGGTCGACGATGCACTCGTGGGCGACCAGGCCCTCCCGGCCGGTGTAGAGCACCGGGTAGTGCGGCGCCAGCCGCCGGGCGACGTAGTTGGCCGTCAGGATGGCCACCTGGGTCGCGCGGCGCAGCCCGTCCGTGCCCATCATCGCGATATAGGCCCAGGAGATCGGCAGGATCCCGGCGCTGCCGTAGGGAGCCGCCGCCACCGGGCCGGTCCCGCCGGCCTCCGGCTCGGGGCCGCCGGGGAACGCGGTGCTGGGCAGGAACGGGGCGAGGTGGGCACCGACCGCGACCGGGCCCACGCCGGGCCCGCCACCGCCGTGCGGGATGCAGAACGTCTTGTGCAGGTTGAGGTGGGAGACGTCGGCGCCGAACCGGCCCGGCCTGGCCAGCCCCACCAGCGCGTTGAGGTTGGCGCCATCCACATAGACCTGGCCGCCTGCCTCGTGCACCAGCTCGCAGACCTGAGTGACTGTCTCTTCGAACGCGCCGTGGGTGGACGGGTAGGTCAGCATGATCGCCGCCACCCGGCCGGCCTGGGCGGCCAGTTTCGTGCGCAGGTCATCGAGGTCGATGGCACCGTCCTGGCCGCATTTGACCACCACGACCCGCAGCCCCGCGAGCACCGCGCTCGCCGCGTTGGTGCCGTGCGCTGATTCCGGGATCAGGCAGACGTCCCGGTCGTGCTCGCCGCGGGCGGCGTGGTAGCCGCGGATGGCCAGCAGCCCGGCCAGTTCGCCCTGCGACCCGGCGTTCGGCTGCAGCGAGACGGCCGCGTACCCGGTGATCTCGGCCAGCCAGGTCTGCAGGTCGATGAGCAGCCTGGTGTAGCCGGGCACCTGCTCCAGCGGGGTGAACGGGTGCAGGTTGGCGAACTGCGGCCAGGTGATCGGCTCCATCTCGGCCGCCGCGTTCAGCTTCATCGTGCACGAGCCCAGCGGGATCATCGACCGGTCGAGCGCGATGTCGAAGTCCGCCAGCCGCCGCAGGTAGCGCAGCATCGAGGTTTCGCTGCGGTGCTCGTGAAACACCGGGTGGGTAAGGAAGGCCGAGGTACGCGTGAGTTCGGTAGGCAGCGCGCCGACCGGTGCCGCCAGCTCCACGTCGGCGGGGTCGGTGTCGGTCAGTCCGGCGACCACGTCCCGCAGTTGCTCGTCGGTGGTGGTCTCGTCGCAGGCCACCTGCACCGTGTCCGGGCCGGCCAGGTAGAGGTTGTAGCCGAGCCGGCGGGCCCGCTTCATCCCCGCGGCCGCGCCGCCGGGAATCCCCCGGACGGCGACCGTGTCGAAGAACGCGGCATGCGTGGTGATCAGGCCAGCGGCCCGGAGCGTGGCGGCGAGCACGGCGGCCTTGCCGTGCACGCCGGCGGGCGATCGCGGTCAGCCCGTCGGGTCCGTGGTAGACGGCGTACATTCCGGCGATGACCGCGAGCAGCACCTGGGCCGTGCAGATATTGCTCGTCGCCTTCTCCCGGCGGATGTGCTGCTCCCTGGCCTGGAGCGCGAGCCGGTAGGCGGGGTGCCCGGCGGCGTCCACCGACACGCCCACCAGCCGCCCGGGCAGCTGGCGCTGCAGGCCGTCCCGGACCGCGATGTAGGCGGCGTGCGGGCCGCCGTATCCCAGCGGGACGCCGAACCGCTGCGTGGTGCCCACCGCAATGTCGGCACCCAGTTCACCCGGCGGCATCAGCAGCGTGAGGGCCAGCAGGTCCGCGGTTACCGCGGTGAGCGCACCCGCCTGGGTAGCGGCGGCGATGACCGCGCGCAGGTCGCGAACTTCCCCGCTGGCGTCGGGGTAGGGCAGCAGCACCCCGAACAGCTCGCCGGCGGGCTGGGCCGCGATTTCCTGCTCGGTCACCTCGGCAACCACCAGCTCGATGCCGAGCGGCTTGGCCCGGGTGGCCAGCACCGCCAGGGTCTGCGGCAGACAGCGGGCGTCGGCCAGGAAGACGCTGCCCTTCCGGGCCGCCCGCCGGGCGAGCGTCATCGCCTCGGCCGCCGCGGTGGCCTCGTCGAGCAGTGAGGCGCCGGCGACCGCCAGCCCGGTCAGGTCCTCGACCATCGTCTGGAAGTTCAGCAGCGCCTCGAGCCGCCCCTGGGAGATCTCCGGCTGGTACGGCGTGTAGGCCGTGTACCAGGCGGGGTTCTCCAGCACGTTGCGGCGGATGACGGCCGGGGTGAATGTCCCGTAGTAGCCCAGGCCGATCATGGGGGTCAGGACCTGATTGGCGGTTGCGAGCTGGCGAAGGATGCCGAGGGCCTCGTCTTCCGTTGCGGCGGCAGGCAGGCCGGACAGGCCGCCGCTGGCGGCGAGCCCGGGGGGCAGTGCCGCGGCGGTCAGGTCATCCAGCGACGCGTACCCGAGCGTGGCGAGCATCTGCTGCTGCGCTGCGGAAGACGGCCCGATGTGGCGTGCTGCGAAATCCATGGGAGCCTCCAGAAGGGGAACCTGGTGCGGTCTCCCCCTCTGTCACCCGCCTCGGCGCTGAGACGGACTTCAGAGACGCCTGTCCCGTCCGGTCCCTGGTGCCTGAGAGGTTCCGGGGAGGTTGCCCCTTCGGCGCCCCGGGCGCGGTGCCCGGAGTCTCTCCCGGACGGTGTCGCCAGCACGTGCGAGCTTACCTCCCGCCGCCGCGCCATGCATGGCGGCACGCCCGGTCCGGGCTGGTCCCGGGGGCCGCTCCTCCTAGATCTCGTCCCAGCGGAACACCCGGACCGAGATGAGGCACAGGACCGCGGTCAGCGCGAGCAGGAGGCCGATGGCGGGCAGGGCCGCTGCCGGTCCCTCGCCGCGGGCCATCACGTCCTGCATGCCGGTGACCAGGTAGCGCAGCGGTATCGCGTAGGACACCTCGCGGATCCAGTTGGGCGCGAAGTCGAGCGGGATGAACGCCCCGCCGAGGAACGCCATC
Organism: uncultured Actinomycetes bacterium; assembly: GCA_963813395.1. Lineage (GTDB taxonomy): Bacteria > Actinomycetota > Actinomycetes > Streptosporangiales > Streptosporangiaceae > DASXKD01. The sequence continues at coordinate 550,706 of CAWEYV010000022.1, read as the reverse complement.
GGCAGGACGATCAGGTTCGCGATCGCGGTCGCCGCCTGCTGGGTCTTGGCGAACGAGCCGACCAGCAGGCCGATGGACATGAAGGCCAGGGTCCCGCAGAACAGCACGGGGATCGCCATCCACCAGGACGCGGTGAGCTTGAGGCCGAAGTACGGCGTGGTCGCGACCAGCAGGAACACGGTCAGCTGGACGAGCGCGACGAGCAGGCTGACCCCGACCCTCGCGAACACCACGGAGCCGATGCTCACCGGGGCGAGCCGGAGCCGCCGCAGCAGCTTGTTGTGCCGCCAGTTGACCAGCGTGATGGCGGCGCCGAAGGTGGCGCCCGACGCGATGGCCCAGCCGAGCAGCCCCGGGGTGAGGTACTGGATCGGCTTGAGCGAGCCGTTCTCGACCTGCTTGGTCTGCAGCTGGAAGCCGGCCGCTGGACCTGGCCGACGCCTGGTCGGCCTGCTGCACGATCGAGGCGAAGACCGTCTGGACGATGCTCGCCGTGGTCTGGTCGGCGATCGAGTAGTGGACGGTCAGCGTGCGGCCCTGCTGCTGGACCGCCGCGTCGTAATTCCCCTTCCGCACGTCGCTGAGCGCGGTGGACAGGCTGGGCGCGTGGGTGACGGTCAGTACCTTGCCGAGGCCCTGCTGGATCCCCGCCTGGCTGAGCAGGCTGACCCGGCCGACTTCCAGGACGGTCAGCTTGGGCGTGCTGGTGTTCTTGTAGAGAGAGCCGAACAGTCGCCAGGAACAGCAGGGGCAGCAGGATCGTGAATATGAGCGCGGTCCGGTCCCTGAGGAAACCGCGCAGCATCGCCCGCGACAAGCTCCGAAACGCCGTCAACTTCACGCCTGGTACTAAACCACACCCCACCCACCGCCTCAGCCAACTCGTCACCAGGACGTGATCCAACTCGGAGCAGGGATGCAGGAGAGCGGGCGGGCGAGGCGTGCCGAACGGAAGTGGCTGATCGCCGGCGAACCCGTAAGTGCCGCACCGGGGGGTTCCGGGGGGTCGTCCCCCCGGGCTTGCACTGCGGGCCACGGCGAAGCTGGCGTAGCCAGCGAGCAGCGCTGACCGCCTCGACGAGCAGGGTTCGCCGCTATCCGCTGCCACGTAGGGCGCGGCGGGCCGCTAGTTCGTCGCGGCTGTCGCTGGCGGCCTGACCGTCCGGCCTCTGGGCGCGTTCGGCTGGCAGCTCGGCGAGCGTCCCGTCGACCTCCCGCCAGATGCGGCCGAGCGCGATGCCGAACACGCCCTGACCGCCGGCCAGCAGATCCACCACCTCGTCGGTGGACGTGCATTCGTACACGCTGACTCCGTCGCTCATCAGGGTGAGCCGGGCCAGGTCGTCGGCGCCGCGATCGTGCAGGTGCTCCACTGCGGTGCGGATCTGCTGCAGCGAGATGCCGGTGTCGAGCAGCCGCTTGACCACCTTCAGCACGCAGATGTCGCGGAAGCTGTAGAGGCGCTGCGAACCCGATCCGTGGGCCGCCCGGACGCTCGGCTCTACCAGCGCGGTCCTGGCCCAGTAGTCGAGCTGGCGGTAGGTGATCCCCGCGGCCGCACAGGCCGTGGGACCCCGGTATCCGACGTCATCGGAATGGACGGCGAGGGCCTCGTCGTCGAACAGCAGGCCCTGTTCCCCGGCGTGCTGGATCGCGGTGTCGCGTGCCCGCGACTCGCCGTCGTCGTTCTTGGTTACCGCCACACTTGCCTCCGACCCGGGAACAGACCACCCTGGGCACTCGTCTCGCACGCTAGGCCCACCGGGGGTGGACGTCAACGACCCCGAGCGGCGCGTCGCAGGCAACCCTTCCGAACCCTGCTCACGGTCCCATAGTGACTAAAGTCACGTCCTCAGAATCCCGGAAAGCCCGGGGTTCCAGGGCCGCCTCATGTGGCTCGGCCGAAGTCCTCCGGGCTGATCGTGTCGAGGAACTCGCGGAACTTCTCGACCTCGTCTTCCTGTTCGTCTGGGATCGCAACCCCGGCCTCGTCCAGGATCTCCTCGGCCGCGAAGATCGATGCGCCGGTCCGCAGCGCCAGCGCGATCGAGTCCGACGGCCGGGCACTCACTTCCTTGCCGTTGGAGAAGATGAGGTCCGCGAAGAAGATCCCTTCCCGCAACGCGGTGATATTGACCGTGGTCAGCTGAACACCCAGGGCTTCCAGCACGTCCCGGAACAGGTCATGGGTCAGCGGCCGCGCCGGGACCATGCCCTGCTGGGCGAAGGCGATCGCGGTAGCTTCTACCGGGCCGATCCAGATCGGCAGATACCTGTCCCCCTCCGTCTCCTTGAGCAGGACGATGGGCTGGTTCGTGGGCATCTCCACCCGGACGCCGACGACCTCCATCTTCCTCACCGGCGGCTCCGTCCTCACCCGCGTCAGGCGCTGTCGCGTCCTGAACCTTGCTGAAGGATTCTCTGTCAACGTACACCCGCTATGGCAGCGAACACGCCCGCGCCCTGCGGTCAAGGACCCGGGCCGCCCGGCTCGGTGGCGGAGAAACCGGCGTCAGCCAGCATCATCTCGATCAGGGCCGCATGAGCGGCGAGCACAAGTGAGGCAATTTCCTGGGCGGTGACACTGGCCCGGCTGCGCGCGCCCGGGCTGCGCTGGCGCAGGACGGGCGCCACGACCTGCTCGATCAGCGCGATCTCCCGCTCCGCGGATGCGCGAAGAACCCGCAGGTTCCGGGCCTGCACCCCGTACTGGCCGAGCGCGGCTACCGCCCGGACCGCCTCAAGCGCCTGCGGCGGGTACTGCCGGCCGGACCGCAGGACCAGGCCAAAGTCCTCAAGTTCGGCCAGTTTGGCCTCGTCGATGCCGGTGGCGTCCAGCAGTTCCCGGCGAGAGAGCGGTCCCGCGGCGGGCTGGTCGGCGTCGAGCTGGTCCTTGATCACCCGCAACGGCAGGTACCGGTCCCGCTGCGCGGTCAGGATGTACCTGAGCCGGTCCACGTCGGCAGGGCCGAACTTCCGGTATCCGGACGGCGTACGGGCGGGCTGAATGAGGCCCTCCGCCTCCAGGAACCGGATCTTGGAGATGCTGACATCCGGGAACTCACCGCGGAGCTGGGCGATTACCTCGCCGATACCGAGGTATGCCCGCGCTGGCTCAGCACTCATGCCCCGACCTGTGCGCCTCCGCCACGCTCCGCATGTGACCGCCGGGTGCCGAGAAAGGTCAGCCGGAACTTGCCCACCTGGACCTCATCCCCGTCGCTGAGGTCTGCTTCCTCGATCCGCTCCCGGTTCACATAGGTGCCGTTCAGGCTGCCCACGTCGCGCACGGTGAACCCCGTCGAGTGCCGGTAGAACTCGGCGTGGCGCCGCGACACCGTCACGTCGTCCAGGAATATGTCGCTGCCCGGATGGCGCCCGACCGTGGTCAGGTCGCTGTCGAGCAGGAACCTGCTGCCGGCGTTAGGGCCACGTTTGACAAGGAGCAGAGCGGTGCCTGCCGGAAGGGACTCGGTAGCGGCCGCCGCCTCGGCCAGGGGGTCCTCAACGTCAGCCTCAGCCAGATCGGTACCCGTCAGGGAGATCGTCGAGGTGCTCTCCCCCGGCCGTTCCCCCCGCCGCGCAGCAGCGGAGCACCGCAGTGCGAACAAAAACGTGCGCCTTCGGGGCTGGCTCGCCCACAGCGGGCGCAGTAGACGCTCGGCATCGCTTGGTCCAGCCTCTCCTCCGCAGGCCAAGGGCTTGGAGCGGGAACCACATCCGCCGACGCGGCTCGTGGCGTCAACTCAGGTACAGGCGCCCACGCTACCTGCGACACGGGCGCCTGGTCCATGCGCCACGCGCTCTCGCCTCTGCGGGTGAGGCGCCGCCACCAGCCACGTCTCCACCCCATTGGCCACCTCCGACATCATTTCCGGCAAGGCAGGGTTCACCCGGCGCGCCGGCAGGCAAGGTGCGATTGTCTCACGGCGGCGCAGATACGTCCCGGCCACTCGAACAGCTTAGGTGCCGGCCCGCTTTGCTCTGGCTGCTTGGTGATCATTTACCTCTACTCTGCCCGGCGGCCGAGCGTCACGCCCTGACGGCCGGCCGGGATGAGCGTTCTCCGCCCGCGTCGCGCGGGTCAGGTACCCGCCTGCTCCGCCACGCCTGCCCAGTGGTCGAGCAGTGCCTGCGCGGTGTCGGCGTCGGGGCCTTCGGCCCACAGGTGGGTGATCGCCTCCGCCGGATCCGGCAGCACCAGGACCCAGCCGCCGTCGGGCTCGACCACCCGGACTCCGTCCGTGGTGTCCACCTCCCGGTCGCCCGCGGCCTCCATGACCGCGCGCATCACGCCGCCCTTGGCCACCCATGGCGTGGGCATGGACCGCTTGAGCAGGTGCGCCCGGGGGATGCGCGCGTCGATCTGGCTGAGCGTGAGCCGGGTACGGCCGACCAGGCCGAGCAGCCGGACGAACGCCGCGATGCCGTCGAGCGTCCGGCTGAACTCCGGCACCACGAACCCGCCCCGTCCGTCCGCCGCGAGGATCACATCATCGTCGGCGGTCGCCTCGGACAGCCCGCGCAGCGAGGTGGACGTCCAGGTGACCTGGACGCCGTGGAACCGGCACACCTGCTCGGCCACCCTTGTGGTGGTGACGGGGAGCGCGACCCGGCCCTGTCTCCGGTCGGCGGCGACGAGGTCGAGCACGACAAGCAGCGCCCGGTCCTCGCTGATCATCGCGCCCTTGTCGTCGACGAGCTGGATCCGCTCCCCGACCTGGTCGAACCGGACACCGAACGCGGCCCTGGAGGAGGCCACCTGTTCCGCGAGCCGCTGCATCCCAGCCCGAAGCTGCGCCACGGTCTGGGTCGGTGACTCCTCGTCGAGCCGGTTGTTGAGCGTGAGCACCTCCACGCCGATCTGGCCAAGAAGTGCGGGCAGCACCAGCGAGGCGGTGCCGCCGGCGCAGTCGATGACAACTTTGAGCCCGGCGTCGCGCACGCCCTCCAGGTCCACGGTCCGGAGCAGTTCGTTCACGTACGACTCGACCCGCCGGGGCGGGTAGACCAACTCCGCGATCTCGCCAGGGAAGGCCCGGCGGTATTCCTGCCGGGAGAACACCCGCTCCAGCTTGCGACGGGCCGCCGGGGACAGGTCGGCGCCGCGCTCGTCGAGGAAGATGATGTCGATCGACTGTGGGTCGCCCGGGGTGGTGCGCAGCGCGATACCCCCGCTGGCGTCGCTGCGCGCGGTGTGGAACCGCGCCACCGGCAGCGGCTGGGCCTCCAAGTCCACCACGTTGATCGCGCTGGCGTTGAGCGCGCCGTGCATGGCCCGTTTCAGCGCACGCGCCGCCCGGGACACATCGCGCGAGGTGGTGACCGTCGTACCCTTCCGCAGCGTGCTGGCGTAAGCGCTGGCCAGGCGCACGCAGAGCTCCGGGGTGATCTCGACGTTGACCAGGCCGGACACCCCGCGGGGACCGAACAGAGTGCGCTGGCCCCGCGATTCCCAGATCACACTGGCATTCACCACCGCGCCGGCCTCGATGGTCTTGAACGGGTACACCTTCACCCCGGCGGACACGAACACCTCGGGCTCGATCAGGCACTCATCTCCCACGATCGCGCCTTCCTCGATCCGGGCCGAGGCCATGACGTCGGTCTTCTTGCAGATAACGCAGCCGCGCAGGTTGGTGCCCGGGCCGATGAAGACGTTGTTGTGCACGACAGCCCGGTGCAGGAAGGCGCCCTCCTTGACCACGACGTTGCTGCCGAGCACGGTGAACTCGCGAAGCTCCGCCCCGGCCTCGATCTTGGCGTATTCGCCGATGCTCAGCGGCCCGGACAGCACGGCCTCAGGGTCCACGTCGGCGCCCTCGCACACCCACACCCCGGGCGAGACTTCGAACCCGGCCATCTCGGTCTCTACCCGGCCGGACAGCACGTCCGCCTGCGCGCGCAGGTAGCTTTCCGGCGACCCGACGTCCTCCCAGTAGCCGTCGGCGACCCAGCCGTACATGGGCGCGTCGGCCGCCAGCAGTTCCGGGAACACGTCCGCCGACCAGTCCACCTGCTCACCCGCTGGCACCTTGGCGAGCACCTCGGGCTCCATCACGTAGATGCCGGTGTTGACGGTGTCCGAGAACACCTGGCCCCAGGTTGGTTTTTCCAGGAACCGCTGGATACGGCCGTCCTCGTCGGGGATCGCGATGCCGAATTCGAGCGGGTTCGGCACCCGGGCGAGGGCAACTGTTACCAGTGCGCCCTGCTTCTTGTGATAGGCGACCATGGCGGACAGATCGATGTCGGTCAGCGCGTCTCCCGAAATCACCAGGAACGGCCCCGACTGCAGCGCGTCCTCGGCGTTCTTGACGCTGCCCGCCGTGCCCAGGGGGATTTCCTCGGTGGCGTACTGCAAGCTCATGCCGACGTCTTCGCCGTCACCGAAATAGTTGCGGACGAGCGAGGCAAAGAACTGGACGGTGACTACTGTTTCGGTGAACCCGTGCCGTTTGAGCAGCCCCAGTACGTGTTCCATGATCGGCTTGTTGGCCACGGGGAGCAGTGGCTTGGGCTGATTGGCAGTCATCGGGCGCAGCCGTGTTCCCTCGCCGCCGGCCATCACCAGTGCCTTCACCTGCGACCTGTCCTCCCTCCGGTCCCGCCGCTATGCACCATCATCGCTGGGCGGTCGTGGCCGAGCCAGGGCGGTGTCCTGCTGGCGGGTGGCGGCTGGCCCGCCGAGGGCACCCGCCGGGGCGGAGGCGGCGACGAGCTGCCGGGTTTGCACCAGGTAGAGCCCGGCCGCCCACCAGTACAGGGCCGTTCCCCAGATCGCGAACGCCCAACCGATGACCCGGGCGGTCAGCGCGCCGGGACCCCCGTGCTCACCGAGGAACAGCAGCGGGAACGCGTAGAGCAGGCACAGCGTGGCCGCCTTGCCCACCAGGCTGACGTGCAGCGGGCCATAGGAGTGCCGGCGCAGCACCAGCAGGGCCACGCCGAGCACGAGTTCCCTGGATGCCAGCAGCGCCACCAGCCACCAGGGGATGATGCCCCGGATCGCCAGCCCGACCAGCGTTGCCGCTATGTACAGCCGGTCGGCCGCCGGGTCGAGCACCTGGCCCAGCTGGCTCTGCTGGTTCCAGGCCCGGGCGAGCTTGCCATCGAGCCAGTCGGAGAATCCGGCCACGACGAGCAGGCCCACCGCCCACCAGTCCGCTTTAGGGCCAAGCACGAGCCAGAGGAAGACGGGGACGCCTGCCAGTCTGGCCACGCTGATCGCGTTCGGCACCGTAAGGATGCGGTCCTTGGGGGCGGCCTGCACCGTGCCGCTGACCGTCGCGTCGCCGTCAGCTGGCGTCATCGCGGATCCCCCTCTGACCTGATGCGCTCATCGGGGTGCGCCGGTGCCGCCGTCAGTCCTTGCGGGCGACGGCCACGTACCCGCCCGCCTCGAGCGGAGATGGGCGCGGCTGCGCTCGTCGGCCCGCCATTCCGCCATCGGGACGATGCCGGGCGGCACCAGCTGCAGCCCGGCCACGAAGCGGCCGAACTCGTCCCTGGTCCGGTACTGGAAGGGGATGCCGGCCCGGTTGTACGCTCCGGCCGTGCCGGCGCCCGGCGGGTAGAAGTCAGCGGTGGCGTGCTGGATGGCCAGGTAGCTGCCGGGGGCGAGGGCATCGACCAGGCGCGCCACGACGCCGTAGGGATCGTCACCGTCCTGAAGAAAATGAAGGATCCCGAACAGCATCAGCCCGGTTGGCTTCGCCATATCCAGCGTCCGTGGCAGCAGCGGATCGGCCAGGATCGTGTCGGGCACACGCAGGTCGGCGTCCAGGTAGGCGCAGCTGCCGTCGCCGTTGCTGGACAGCAGCGCCCGGGCATGCGAGAGCACGATCGGGTCGTTGTCGACGTAGACGATCCGCGCATCGGGAGCCACTGCCTGCACGACCTCGTGCAGGTTCGGGCTCGTCGGCAGCCCGGTGCCGATGTCGAGGAACTGGCGGATGCCCTGGTCCCTGGCGAGGAACGCCGCCGCCCGCCGCATCGCCGCCCGGTTTTCCCGCATCGCGGTGACCAGGTGGGGATTGGCCGCCATCGCCGCCCGCGCGGCCGCCTGGTCCGCGGCGAAGTTGTCCTTGCCGCCGAGTATGTAGTCGTAGATGCGGGCCGGGTGGGGCGTGGCGGTGTCGACGTCCACCGGCGCTGGCGCGGCTCGGCGCGAGGCCCGGGAACCACGTGCCGTTCACGGGGCCTCCCACAGGGTGGCGATGCCCTGGCCCACGCCGATGCACATGGTGGCCGCCCCCCGGCTGGCACCGCGCCGGCGCAGTCTCGTGCAGCAGGGTGGTGGTGATCCGGGCGCCCGAGCAACCCAGCGGATGGCCGATGGCGATCGCCCCGCCGTTGACGTTGAGCCGGTCCGGGTCGATCTTGAGCTCGTCGGACACGGCGACGGACTGGGCCGCGAACGCCTCGTTGACCTCGACCAGGTCCAGTTCGTCCAGCTCCCAGCCGGTCCGGGCCAGGACCTTGCCCATCGCGGGGACCGGGCCGATGCCCATGTAGTCGGGGTGCACGCCAGCCGATGCCGTGCTCACGTAGCGCCCCAGCGGTGCCGCGCTCTCGCCCGGCCAGCACCCGTTCCGAGACCAGCAGGAGCACCGCTGCCCCGTCGTTCAGCGGGGAGGAGTTGCCGCCGGTCACGGTGCCATCGCGCCGGAAGGCGGGCCGCTTGCTGGCCAGTTCGGCCATGGTGAGGTCGGCCCGGATGCCCTCGTCGGCGGTGAACTCCCCGGCCGGGTGTGGTCACCGGGACGATCTGGCTGGCGAACCGGCCCGCCTCCGTTGCCTCGGCGGCCCGCTGGTGGCTGCGCAGCGCGAACTCGTCCTGGCGCTCCCTGGTCACCTGGTAGCGCTCCGCCACGTTCTCGGCCGTCTCCCCCAGGCTGATCGGCGGGTACATCTCGGCCATCCTGGGGCTGACCAGCCGCCAGCCGAGCCTGGTGTCGGCGACCCCGGCCTCGCGGGGGAACGGGCTCTCCGCCCGGGGCAGCACAAAGGGCGCGCGGGTCATCGATTCCGCCCCGCCCGCCAGGCAGACGTCGGCTTCGCCCGTGGCAATGGCCCGCGTGGCGCTGGCGATGGCCTCCATCCCCGACCCGCACAGCCGGTTCACCGTGGCACCGGGGACCTCCACGGGAAGGCCGGCCAGCAAGACAGCCATCCGGGCGACGTTCCTGTTGTCCTCGCCGGCCTGGTTGGCCGCTCCCCAGTACACGTCGTCGATCCGCGCCGGGTCCAGCCAGCGGTTACGTGCGAGCAGCGCGGCGATCACGTCAGCGGAGAGGTGATCAGGGCGGACCGAGGACAGCGCCCCCTTGATCTTCCCCACCGGCGTCCGGCAAGCGTCCACCGCGTAGACCGCTGTCATGGCTCACCTCCGGGGTTTTGCTGTGAGACTACCGGTACGCGGCCGAGGGCGACCGGCGGCGCCGTCGCTGAGTCGCGCCTCCGGCGGCGGCCTCAGGACCGGACTGGCCGCTGCGTGTAACGAAAACAGCCGCACTTGGGACACTGCCCGAATGCGGCCGCCACCTGGCCGATCTCCTGACTTGCCACGAGTTCTGGCTCAGAGTCCGGCACCAGCGGATCGACTCCGCCCAGGTCTACCGGCCGCCCGCGGGGTGCCACGCTGAAGCCGGAAATCGGCTTTCGCGTGGCCGATCTGGGTACCCGCCAGGCGTAACCACAATCGGCGCAGGTTCTCTCGTACTCGCGGGCACGCCATCCAAGAGGCATCGCTTGGTCCTTTGCCGGCCGTGCCTCCCCGCATTCCACGATAACGGCTCCCAGGCACGTTGCTGGGGATCGGCCCGATAGGCCCTGGACCCACAGAGCCTCAGCCACTGCAGTTGCCGATGAACGGGCCGCTGCCTAGGAACGGGCTGCGTTCCAGCGGTAGCGGATGAGCCTGAGCCCAGGCAGAGCGATCGCCGCCTGGTAGCCCTTGGGTGCCGACAGTGACGCGAACGAGCACCCGGCCGCGTCGGCCCAGCCGGGAACATGGAGCGGCCGGGCGACGGGCGAAACCTTGTCCAGCGCCGGGCCGCCCAGGACCGGGAAGGCATCCAGGCCGTGCCCGATGCCGGTGCCAGCGCACTTCAGCACCGCCTCGGCCCGGACCCACCAGCGGATGATCGCCGCGTGGCGCTCCGGCTCCGGCAGCGGCTCCACGACCGCGGCGTCGCTGGGGTGCATGGCGGTGACCAGGGAGCAGACGCACCCGCTCGCTTCCCGCTCGACATCCACGCCAACGGGCTGGCCCGCCACGGCGACGGCAACGACGTCGCCCGAGTGCGCGAGCGAGAAGGCGGGACCGGGCGCATCCTGGCTGGCCAGCACCGGTTTGCCGGATGGGCCGCCGCAGGTGGGGCACGGCTCGCGGGCGAACACCAGGCGGCCGGGCTCGCTGCCGAGGCGGCCGGCCAGCACCCGGCGCAGCATCACGTGCGCGACCTGGTAGCGGTGCCGGTCGGCGGGGAACACGAATGCCGCCGCGCGGGCGGTTTCCCGGACGTCCAGGTCGGCCAGGTCGGCCGGGCTGAGCGTCACGGCCCTGATGTCGAACCAGGACACCCCGGCCGCCCGGTCTGCCTGCGGGCGGCCGCGGCGCGCCGCTGCGGAGCGCGACTATCCGAGGCCGCGGGCATCAGTTCCCCTTCCCGCGACGAAGGAAGCGAGCGTGCCCAGGGTGGCCAGCGCGTCGAGGTTCAGGTCCTCGGCGGCCACGTCGACGCCGTAGCGGCGGCGGATCTCGCGGAGCAGCAGCGTGCCGGTGAGCGAGTCGAGGCCGACCGCGTCCCCGAACAGCGGTGCGCCCGCCTGGATACTGGCCAGCTCGGCCCGGCCGGTAAGGCTGGCCAGCATGGCGCGTATCTCGTCCGCGATCGCCAGCCCGTCAGCACCGAGTCCCCGGCGCGGCCGCCGCGCCGGCTCGCCACCGCCTGGCTCGCCCGGCGCGGCTCACCCAGGACGGCAACTCGGGCAGCGCGCCGCCCACGTCCCTGCGGAACACCGTGACCGTGCTCTCGCCGCCCGCGGCCGGGCCGGTCAGGAACACCGGCGCCGTGCCGGAACCGGAGCTGGCCCGGAACCCGGCGCTGGCCAGCGCGAGCCGCAACGGCACGTTCCGTTCGTTCAGCACGCAGGGCACCGCCACCTCCCGCGTCCCGGCCCGGGCCGCCTCCCGGGTCAGCCACGCCAGCAGCGCGCCGATGACCCCGCGTCCCATGGCCCGGCAGGACATCGCAACCAGGCGTACCGTCCAGCCGCCGTCGGCGTCGTGGCTGGTCACGCACGCTCCCACGATGCCGTCGTCGCCGAAGGCGTCGCGCAGCCGGACCGTGACCACGCTCGTCTCTCCGGAGGCGATCAGCGCGGCGAATTCCGCTTCGGGCACGGCCTGCCCGGCCGAGTTGAACTGCCGGGTCCGCGCGGACAGCTCATGCAGCCGCGGCACGTCCGCGGGAACGGCCGCGGCGATCGTGACCTGGGTGCCAACCGACCGCAGGAACTCATTCCGGCTGCCGCCGAAGGCCCGTTCCGCGTCCTGGCGGTGGCGCCGCGCCGCGTACATCTGCCCGCGCCGGCGTGCCTCGTCGGTCACTGCCGTGACGCCGAACTCGGGCCAGCTGGCGGCCTCGGTCACCTCCTCCGGTGCGAGCACCAGCACGTCGGGCAGCGCGGTGCCGACCTCGGCCCGCTCATAGGGGTCGTCGTCCACGAACGCCAGCGCGCCGGTGCCGATGCCCAGGCTGGCGGCGATCCGGGCCACGGCGTCGGACTTGCGGCCCCAGCCGCACTCCACCGCCGCGAACTCCCGGCCGGTCACCCTGGCCGCGTGCGCCGCCGCCTCCGGCGGGTTCTTGCTGGCGATCGCGTGAATGATGCCGCGCGCGGCGAACTCGGCCAGCGCCGCGGCGACGACCGGGTCCGCGGCGGGCGGCGAGTCGCCCGACTCCAGGTAAACGCCGTTGAGCAGGGTGTTGTCGATGTCCCAGACCACGCACTTGATCAGCTGGGCGGCGGCCGGCGCGGGGACGCGGCTCACGTCTGGCCGCCCTGTCCCGGGCGCACGCCACTCCATGGTGAGGTGCGCGGCCTCGAACCCGAACTTCCGGTACAGCGCCCGCATGCCCACGTTGCGGGCGTGAGTCTTGCCGGTCAGCCGGGAGTACCCGGCCTCGCCCGCGGCCTGCAGCACGGCCGCCATGAGCAGTTCCGCCACCTCGCTGCGGCCCGGGATGTCGGCGGCGGCCAGCGACCGGAAGTTCCCGTACCTGTCCCCGGTCAGCGAGTTGGTGCGCCCCGACAGCCAGGCCCAGCCGACCGGCGGCCCGTCCCCCGGCGCTGCGACCGCGACCAGCGTGACCTCCCCCGGCCGGCCCAGCGCACCCGCGACCCGCTTGCGGTGCAGCGCCGCGTCCTCGATCGCTTCGTCGCCGAACGAGACCCGGGCGATCTCGATCTCGAACTCGGCGATCGCGTCCAGGTCCTCCTCCCGCGCCGGGCGGACCAGGAACCCCGCTGCGACGTCCGTCATGGTTTGCCAGCCCCCGCTCTGTCTTCCCCGCCTCCGCGCTTCGCGCCCGCCCCCGTCCGGCTTCTCCCCGCCCCTGTCCGGCGGACAGCGCCAGCGGCCGCAGCACGCTGCCACCGCACTCAGGGCAGCCAGCCGCCTTCAGCTCGCCGATCATCGCCCAGGGTGCGCCGGGGCCGACCTGGTGCACCGCGCCGCACCCGGCGCACCGGTAGGGCCGGGTCGCCGCCGCCCGCATGTCAGCCGAGTACAGCGGGCCCGGGTAGCTGCCGGTGATCACCGGCTGGCTGCCGGCCGTGGTCCGCAGGTGATAGAGGTTGCTGGTGCCGGCCAGGACGCCGGCGCCGGTGTAGGAGTTGAAGCCGGGCACGAGCGAGCGCACCGCGAGCCCCATGTCGGCCATCAGGCGCTGGGTGCGCAGGGTCTCGTCGGGACGGCGGGCGCCGAACGAGAAGAACACGTGCGCGCCCGCGCCGGGAGCGAGGGCGGAGACCGCGCGGGACAGGAACAGCTCCGCACCGGCCACCGTGTACGGCGGGTCGGTACAGGCCACGTCGAAGCCCGCGAGCAGGGCTGTCGGGCAGCGGCTCACGCAGATCGTGCAGTACGATTTCGGCCGCCATCCCCAGCTCCGCAAGCTGATCACCGAGGTAGCGCACCAGGTCCGGGTCAGCATTCCACCACGGCCAGCCGGCGGGGCGCCGCCCCCGCGTGCGCGGCGAAGGCCGCCAGCGCCACCGACACCAGGTCGTCGTCGCCCAGCACGATCACCCGCTGGCCGGCCAGCGCCCCGGCCTCGTGCATCCGCAGCACCCGGCGCAGCTTGGTGTCCGGCGTGCAGTGGGTCTGGTCGAGTTCCAGCTTGGCCGCGGGCGCGCCCAGCGCGACGCGCTCGAGCAGCCCGGTCAGCGCGGCGGCCGAGTCGGGCACGACGGCGCCGAGGCCGTCGCAGCACGGGCACTGGCCGGTGATCTCCTGATGCCCGGCACCTGGCGTTTCGTGCCCGGTCAGGCTCAGCCGGCCCGCCGCGGTCAGCTGCACCGGCCGGGCCCGGTCCACCACGCCGCGCTTGCGTAGTTCGTTGCAGACGGCGACGACGATCGGCACCGGCAGCTCGGCCCGCCGGCTGACCTCGCGCGCGGCCACCGGCTCGTGCCGGGCGATCACCCGGAGCACGTCGGCGACGCCGGCCTGCCCCTCCGCCAGCCCGACCGCGGCAGCGACCTCGGCAACTACGGCATCAACGTCCATGCATGGTGTTCTGGTTAGCTCCAGCGCAGCGCGGCCAGGGGCTACGCGATCAACGGCAGTGCGTCAAAAGGCTAGACGTAAGAAGGCAATGCGCCAAAAGACGGTGAGCCAAAGGCTATGCGATCAAGACGCGGCCTTCGAGTATCCTTCCTCATCATGCCAGGTAAGCTCGCGTCGGCCCGACGCGCCGATCTCCCGCCGGCGCCGGTGCCAGCAAATGAGCCGACGCGCGCTGTGATCCTGCCTGTGCCGTCCCCGGCGCCGCAGGCCGCGCCAGCCCGCAAGCTGCTCTGGACCGTGGACGCCTCGCTGACCCCCGCCTCCCCGGTTTCCGACATCGCGGCGCTGACCGACGCGGCGACGGCCGCGGTCCGCGCCGGGAACGGCCACGTGCTCAGACACCAACCACGTGATCTTCCCGAACGGGGCGGTCACGCTCGTGCTGATCCTGGCCGAGTCACACCTGGCCATCCACACCTGGCCGGAGGAGAACCTGATCGCGGTCGACCTGTTCAGCTGCGGGGCGATCGACGCCGACCGGGTCATGGCGCAACTGGTCAGCTCGCTGCGGCTGGCCGCCCCGCGCGTGCAGCGGATGGAGCGAGGCGCCGAGCCGCCGCCGCGCGGCGGGAGCCCACTGAAACCCTGACGGCTGTGCCCCCGGGACCGGGTGGTCCTGGCCGGGCCGCCCTCCCGGGGCGCCAGGCAGTGATCCGATGTCAGCGCGGCTAGGCGGGCACCGACAGGGACAGGCCGAACTGGCCGCGCGCTGTCGGTCCACCAGGACCGCATCGCGAACCCGGCGGCCGCCAGTTCCGCGGCGATCCCGGCCCGGCGGAACTTGGCCGACACCTCGGTCCGCATCTCCTCGCCTTCGGCGAACCCCACCACGAGGTCGATCCCGGGCAGCGTCACCACCTGATCGTCCAGCGACCGGAGCCGCATCTCGATCCATTCCTGGCCCGCGTCCCAGAGCGCGACGTGGTCGAACGCATCGGGGTCGAAGTCTAGCGCCGAGCGCGGCGTTCAGCACCGACAGGATGTTCTTGTTGAACGCCGCGGTCACCCCCGCCGGGTCGTCGTAGGCGGCGACCAGCACCTCCGGGTCCTTGACCAGGTCGGTGCCGAGCAGGAACGCGTCCCCCGGGTGCAGCCGGGAGCGCAGCGAGGCGAAAAACTCCGCCCGCTGGTCCGGCAGCAGGTTGCCGATGGTGCCGCCGAGAAACACGACCAGCCGGGCCCCGTCGGCGTCGGGCAGGCCCAGATGCTCCTCGAAATCGGAGACGACGGCCGTCACGGACAGCCCGGGGTATCCCTCTTCCACCCGGTGTGCGGCTTCGATCAGGGCCGCCTCGCTCACATCCACCGGGACGAAGCTGGCCAGCGTGCCCTCTTCGCGCAGCGCGTCGAGCAGCAGCCTGGTCTTGTCGGCGGCGCCGGCGCCCAGCTCGACCAGGGTGCGGGCCCGGGTGGCGGCCGCGATCTGCCCCGCGTGCTCGCGCAGGATGGACCGCTCCACCCGGGTCGGGTAGTACTCGTCCAGGTGGGTGATCTTCTCGAACAGTTCGCTGCCCCGCTCGTCATAGAACCACTTGGGCGGGAGCACCTTCGGGGAGGCCGTCAGCCCCGCCCGGGCGTCCGCCCGCAGCGCCTCGGCGAGAAATCCATCGGGCAGGCAGCGTTCGACGCGCAGTGCGGTCACGGAGTGTTCGTCCCTTCCTTGTCCTTCGTGCGATGACCTGACCGGCTGCTGCGGTCATAAGGTGGCTGTCCTTTCGGTTGCGGGATCCGGCGCCGCCATCGGCGGCGCGGGCAGCGGCCGGAGGTCGACGCCGGCCGGGGTGGCTGTCAGCACGGTGCGGTCGGGCACCTCGGTCCATCCGGGCTCTTCGTCCCCGGGCTCTGAGGCCACCACGACGCCGCCGTCGCCGAGCCGGTAGCACAGGCTGTTCCCGGCCGCGGTGGCGGCGATCACTTCCCCGTCGGTGAGCAGGAAGTTGAACCGCCCGCCGACCTGGTTGTCCTCCAGCGCGGCGACCATCCAGGCGAGGGCGTCGGCCAGTGCGGCGCCGTGCCGGCAGCCGGCTGGTCACCAGCGCCCACACCAGCGCGGAATCACACCGCGCTTCCAGCGCGAGCAGGTCCGCGGGGGGCAACGTCGCGGCCAGGGACGCGGTTGCCGCGGGCCAGCCGTCCAGGGCGCCGTTGTGGCTGAACAGCCAGCGGCCCGACGCGTACGGAGCGGCGGCGGCCACCCCTTCCTCGGTCCCGGGGGTGGCCGAGCGGACCGCGGCGAGCAGCGCACGGGTGCGGGTGACCCGGGCGAGGTCGGCGAAACACGGATCCGCCCAGATCGGTCCGGCCCGCCGGTACCGGGCCGGGACCGGGTCCCCGTCCGCGTACCAGCCAACGCCGAACCCGTCGACGTTCATGATCCCGTGGAACTGGCGGCGCGGCGCCCACGCCTGCCTGCTCAGCCCGTACGGCGGGTCGGTGATCAGGGCCTGCAGACTGGCGGGCGGGCCGAGGTAGGCCAGGTGACGGCACATCGGCTAGGCCTCGTCGCTCCCGGGCCGGGACCCGGCTCTGGTCGCGGGCGGTGCGGAAGCCGGCGAAGATCTGCCGCCGGATCGGGTAGTCCCAGTTGCGGAACGTGGTCCGGCCCACGACCGGGGCAACGCCGAAGGCGCCGCCGCGCAGCACCTTGTACTCGCTGCCGAAGAACACCTCCGAGTACTCCCGGTACGGCCAGGCGGTGAAGCCCGGGTAGGGCAGGAAGTCGCTGGAGGTCCACTCCCACACGTCACCGACCAGCTGCCGGGCCCCGGACGGTGCCGCGCCCAGCGGGTAGCTGCCGGCGGGCGCTGGCTGCAGGTGACGCTGCCCCAGGTTCGCCCGCTCCGGACCGGGGTCTTCCTCGCCCCACGGGAAGCTGCGCGACCGCCCGGTGGCCGGGTCGTATCTCGCCGCCTTCTCCCACTCCGCCTCGGTCGGCAGCCGCCGGCCCGCCCACGCCGCGTAGGCCTGCGCCTCGTACCAGGACACGTGCAGCACCGGCTCGGCCGGTGGCGGCGGCTCGGTGACGCCGAACCTGGTCCGCACCCAGACGCTGCCGTCGCGCCGCCAGAACAGCGGGGCAGCCAGCCCCGCGCGCTGCCGGTGGTCCCAGCCCGCCGGACTCCACCACCGCGGGTTGTCGTAGCCGCCGTCGGCGAGGAACTCGGTGTAGGCGGCGTTGGTCACGGGGGTGGTGTCGAGGTAGAAGGCCGGCACGGTCACGGTATGCGCGGGGCGCTCGTTGTCCAGCGCCCAGGGGTGCGTGGACGTGCCCATGGTGAACGGCCCGCCGGGAACGAGCACCTCGCGCGGCAGCGACAGCGCGTCTGCGGGCGGCGGCGGTGGCGGCGGGGCCGATAGCACCGGCGCGCCCTTGCGGAGCTGATGGGTGATGAGCATGGTCTCGTCGTGCTGCTGCTCGTGCTGGGCGATCATCCCGAACGCGAAGGCGCCGGTGAGCAGCCGCGTGCCGGTGAACGTGGCGTGCTCCACCAGGTCGAGCACCCGGCCGCGGACCTCGTGCGCGTACGCCCGCGCCTCGGCGGGCGGCAGCAGCGGCAGCGTCGGGCGCTCGGCCCTGGGGTGCTCGAAGGCGTCGTAGAGCGGGTCGATCTCCGGGTGCATCGGCTCCCGCCCGCCCACGGCCCGCAGCAGCCAGAGCTCTTCCTGGTTGGCGACGTGGGCGAGGTCCCACACCAGCGGTGACATCAGCGGTGAGTGCTGGCGCGTCAGGTCGGCGTCGTCCACGCAGCCGGTCAGCAGCTGGGTGCGCTCCCGTGCCGTCACCAGGTTGCTGGCAACCAGGTCCCGCAGTTCCTCGGTGCTGGTCGGTGTCATGGTTGATTCCCTCCCAAGGGTTGGTTCGGGCCTGGTGCCTTATGCGCTGGCGGCCTGGCGTGCCTCGTCGAGACGGTCATCGGCGGGGCACCGGTACCGGCTGGCGTAGCGTTCCGCGAAGTCAGTGACCGCGTCCTTGACCTCTGCCGGGGCGGCCAGGCGGTCCAGGGCCGCCTCGGCGACCTCGAAGCACTTCACGCTGACATCGCCGATGAGCGGGTCCGTGGGGCCGTGCCGGGCCGCCCATTCCCACGGGCTGCCGCAGTCCCAGCCCGTCCCGCCGCCGGCGCCGGCCTCGTCCCCGAAGTCACCCCCGCAGGCCGTGGCCGCCTGCTGCCAGAGGGTTTCCGCGGCGGCCATGGCCTGCTGCGACGCGGCCTCGTCGTCGAGCAGCGCCGCGACCACGGCGGCGGGCACGACCCAGCCGTCGTCCGGCTGCGCGTCGATGACCCGGTACTCCAGGTGGCCGCGCGGCCGGACCGGCGGGAACAAGGTGGACAGGTGGTAGGCTGAGGTCTTCGATGGTCGGCGGCCGTTCGCCCGCCCCGCGCAGCCAGTTGCGGAACGTCAGGCCGGCCGGTGCGGTCCACGGCTGGTGCCCCGGCCTGCGCACGCACATGACCTCAGCGGACAGTGCGTAGTCCACCCATGCCGCGCGGGGATCGGCGTCGCCGTTGCCGCCGCCGTTGCCGGTCACCGCCGGAGGTACCGCGTCCGCGGGCGGACGGGTGCGGCACGGGTCAAGCCGGGCCCAGATGGCCTGGCGGGTCGACTTCCACCCGGTCGGCCGTCCCTCCCGCAGCGGTGAGTTGGCAAACGCGGCCACCAGGACCGGGCCGAGCGCGTGCAGCAGGCGCCACCGCCACCCGACGCTCCCCGGGCCGCTGCCTTGCTCGCCCGCGTCCAGGCAGACCTGCACCGAGGCGGTGCTGCACATCATCAGCCTGCCCCACGGGCCAGCCCGGTTGAAGAACTCCTCCATCGCGGCGTAACTGGGCAGTTCGAGCACGCGGTGCGGGGAACGGAGCGGATCGAGGCCCTCTCCGGTCAGGCACAGGCCAGCCGGGTCGATCGCCTGACGCAAAGCGCTGAGATCGCGGCGGGTGGTGGCAACGCAGGGACCGATGCCCGCCGCTGGCGCGGAACTGATTTCGACCTGCCCGCCGGGCTCTGTGGTAAGCAGACCGCCACCAGGGAGCGCGCCATGCGCGCTCAGCCCGGCGAGGGCGGCGGCCACTCGCTGCTGATCCACCGGCAACCCGGGGTCGCGGTCATCGCGGACCAGCCATTCCAGTTCGACCCCGACCTTGCCGGGCGGGCCGGTCTTGAAACAGATCCCGTGTATGTGCTCTTCGGCGCTGCTCTCGGTGAGCGGCTCGGCATCTGGCCCGTCTGGCAGGCAGCTCACGGCATCCCCATTACTGGGCGGAGCGGGCATATGCGGTGGTTCAGCCGACGGATCTCCGTCACTGTCTGTAATCACAGCACCGGCACCTGTCCCGGGACCTGGTGAGCATGCCGCTTCTCGGCGGCTACCCGTCATGAGCTGGCCCCGTCTGTCTCCGTCGATGACCGGTTAGTCCTTGACAACTTATCCGCCACCACTGACATTCCCCGCTGCCCTACCCTGGGGCGCCGGGGGGATGCGCCCGGGGAGGAAAAGTTGACCAACAGCGAACGTGACGTCGATGTCGTCGTGATCGGCATGGGGCCGGGCGGTGAGCACGCCGCGGGCACGCTCGCCCAGGCGGGCCTGCTGGTGGCCGGGGTGGAGAACAGCCTGGTCGGCGGCGAGTGCCCCTACTGGGGCTGCGTGCCGTCGAAGATGATGATCCGGGCCGCCGACCTGGTCGCGGAGGGGCGCCGGATCCCGGGAATGGCCGGCACCGCGCAAGTACACCCCTCCTGGGCGCCGGTGGCCCGCCGGATCCGCGACGAGGCCACCGACGACTGGGATGACACGGTGGCGGCCGACCGCTTCACCGGCCAGGGCGGGATCCTGGTGCGCGGGCAGGGGCGGATCACCGCCCCCGGTAAGGTCACGGTCACCCCCGTGGCCAACGGGCGGCCCGCCGGGGAGGAGCAGGTGCTGCGGGCCCGGCGGGGCATCGTGATCGCCACCGGGACCAAGCCCGCGATACCGCCGATCCCGGGCCTGGCCGGCACCCCGTTCTGGACCAACCACGAGGCCATAGAGGCCGAGCAGGTACCGCAGTCCCTGGTCGTGCTCGGCGGCGGCGCCATCGGGGCCGAACTCGCCCAGGTCTTCGCCCGCTTCGGCAGCCGGGTGGCGGTCGCCGAGGGCGCGGGCCGCTTGCTGCCGCTGGAGGAGCCGGAGGCCGGCGAGCTGCTCGCCCAGGTCTTCGCCCGCGACGGCATCACCGTGCACACCGGGAGCCTGGCCGCCGCGGTCCACTACTCAAGCGGTGACGGCTTCACCGTCACCGTCAAGGACGGCGAGAAGCTGCACGGCGACGCCCTCCTGGTAGCCACCGGCAGGCGCACCGACCTCGCCGCGGTCGGCACCGCGGCGGTGGGCATCGACGAGAACCTGAAGGCCATCCCTGTCGACGGCCACATGCGCGCCGCGCCGGGCGTGTGGGCGCTGGGGGACATCACCGGCAAGGGCGCCTTCACTCATATGTCCATGTACCAGGCCGGCATCGTCATCGACGACATCCTGGGCCGGGACCGTACCGGCGCCGAGTACCACGCGGTGCCGAGGGTCACCTTCACCGACCCGGAGGTCGGCGCGGTCGGGCTGACCGAGGCTCAGGCTCGGGACCAGGGCATGGCGATCCGGGTCGGCGTCACCAGCGTCCCCCAGTCCGCCCGCGGCTGGATTCACAAGGCCGGCAACGACGGGTTCATCAAGCTGGTGGAGGACAGCGGCCGGGGGGTGCTGGCCGGCGCCACGTCGGTGGGGCCGTGGGGCGGCGAAGTGCTCAGCGCCCTGGCGGTGGCTGTGCACGCCCGGGTGCCGGTCCAGCGCTTGTGCGACATGATCTTCGCCTACCCCACGTTCCACCGCGCCATCGAGGCAGCCCTGGACGAACTCGCCGGTGACGGGCGGGCCCCTGGCTGTGGCCCGTGCGACCAGGCCCGGGCCGGCCAGGCCACCACCAGCCCACCCGGCCGGTAGGGAAAGTCCTGCCCGGGTTCAGTCCCCGGCCATCTCCCGCGCCGTGATCATGGCGAAGCAAGAAGGCCAGCACCGGTATGTCCATGAGATCCCGAAGGACTTTCCGTCGTCGTGATGGAGGATCCGTCAGGATCATGAACGGCTGCGGTGTGGCGGCCGGCGCTCTGCGGCGGTTTGATTACCTGCATGAAGTCGCTTGCCGTGCGGGTGCTCGGCGATTTCGGGGTGGACGGCGTCGAGCCGCAGGCGCTGGGCAGCCGGAAGGCACGGCTGGCGCTGCGGCTGCTCGCGCTCGCCGACGGCCAGACGGTGCCCTCGGCCGTGCTCATCGACGCGCTGTGGGACGAGACTCCGCCGGCCCGGCCCGATGATCAGCTTGCCGTGCTGATGAGCCGGCTGCGCTCGGTCCTCGGCCGGGACCGGATCGAGCACCACGACGGCGGCTACCTGCTGCGCTGCGACTGGCTCGACGCGACCGAACTGGCCAAGCTCACCGACGAGGCGGACCGGCGGCGCGATGCGGGCAACACGGTGGGCGCGGCCGCGGCCGCCCGGGTCGCGCTCTCGCTGGTGAGCGGTGCCGGGCCGGCCCCAGCTCCGGGCGAGTGGGCGGAGCTGCGGCTCGCCGGGCTGGAGCGGCTGGCCAGCCGGGCCCGCCGGGTGGCGGCGGGCGCCTTGCTGGAGGCCGGTGACTGGGTCGCCGCGTCCGAGGCCGCTGCGCAAGCCCTGGACCGCGACCCCTACGACGAGGAGGCGCTGCGCATCCTGCTCCGCGCCTACGTGTGCGGGGGCAGGGTCGCGGCGGCGCTGGACACCTACGCCAAGGCCAGGGAACGCCTGGCCGACGAGCTGGGCACGGACCCATCACCGCAGACCGCTGCCCTGTTTGCCGCGATCCTGCGCGGCGAGCTGGCACCGGCCACCCCGATACCCGTCCCCGCCCCGCCGGGCGTGGTCGGCCGCGACTCCGAACTCGCCGGCCTGGACGCGATCGCGATGCGGGCGCGCACCGGCCCGGTGGAGGTCGTCGTGGTCGACGGGGAGGCCGGCATCGGCAAGACGACCTTGCTCCGGGCGTGGGCGAGCCGGCGCGCCGCCGCCGGGGACACGGTGCTGCTGGCATCGTGCGGCCGGCTCGACCAGGCCATGCCGCTCGACGCCCTGCTCACCGCGTTCACCGCCCTGCTGCGCCGGCTCGGGCCCGAGGAGGGCGCCGACCTGCTCGGCGCCGACGAGGCGCTGCTCGGCCCGCTGCTCGGCGGCACGCCAGGGCATGGCCGGCTCGAGCTGACCGATGACCTGCTCGGGCCCGCCGTCCTGTACGCCGCCCTGCTGCGGGTTCTCGGCCGCCTCGCCGACCGCGGCCCGGTCGTCGTGGTGGTCGACGACGCGCATCTGGCCGGGCGCGCGCTGGCCGACTGGGTGCGGTTCGCACAGACGCGGCGAGGTGCCGCTGACCCTGGTACTGGCGGTCCGGCCGGGCGAGGGTGAACCGCTGCCCGCCACCGCGTTCGTCCACCTCGACGTGCTCGACCGGCAGGCGGCGGCCGAGCTGGTGGGGCCGTCCCGGATCGACGAGCTGTACCTTCGCTCCCGCGGGCATCCGCTGTTTCTCACCGAGCTTGCCCAGCAGGCGATGGGTACCGAGCTGCCCGCGTCCCTGGTCGAGTCGGTGTCCGCGCGGTGTGACGAACTGGGCCAGGCCGGGGTGCTGCTGCGCTCCGCGGCGGTGATCGGCCCCACGCTGGACGTGGACCTGCTGGCCGCGGTGCTGGGCCGCCCGGCCGTCGAGCTGCTCGACGACGCGGAACGCGCCGCGGCCAGGCAGCTGCTGGCGGCCGAGGACGGCAGCTTCACGTTCCGCCATGAGCTGGTCCGGGAGGCGCTGGCCGCCGCCGCGACCGCGGGCCGTGCCGCGCTGCTGCACCGGCAGGCCGGCCGGGTGCTGGCCCGCCGTCCGGGCGCCGATCCGCTGACGGTCGCTCACCATGCGCGCCTTGGCGGCGATGTGGTGCTGGCAGCGCAGGCCCTGCGCGGCGCGGCGGCACGTGCAGCGGAACGCTTCGACCACGCGGCCGCCGAGGAACTGCTCGACGATTCCCTGCGGCTGCACGCGGAACCGGACGGCTGGCTGGCCCGGGCCAGGGTACGCACCCGCCGCGGGCGTTACGCCGCGGCCCTGGCCGATGTCGAGCGTGCGGCGGCGGCCGGGCCAGCGGCGCTCGAGGTCGGCGCGTGGGCGTCCTACTTCGACCGCCGGTTCGCCCAAGCGGTCCAGTTCGCCGACGACGGCGCGCTCGCCGCGGCGGACCCGGCCACCCGGGCGCGGTGCCTGGCCGTCGGCGGCCGCACCCGGCACGCCGCGGGCGACCTGGCCCAGGCGGAGCTGCTGCTCGGTGAGGCGTTCTCGCTGGCGACTGGCCAGGAGCGGGTCACCGCGGCGGCCTGGCTGGGCGTGCTCCGGGCGCATCAGAGCAGGCCGGACGAGGCGCTGGCGCTGCTGCGCCCGGCGGCCCGCGGGCAGGTGGGGGTGGAGCACACCGCGGCCACCCTGCACTCGCTGCTGTTCACCGGCCACGCACACGCGGTGGCGGGCCGGCCAGCGCTGGCGCTGGACGCCCTCACCCGGTACACCGCGGAGGTGCAGCGGCGCCAGGTGCCCAGGTTCGCAGGCCGCGCCGTCAACTTCGCTGGCTGGGTGCTGCGCAACATCGGGGCCACCGGGGAAGCACTCGACCACCACCACGAGGCGCTCGACGCCGCCGCCAGGGAGGGAACCGCGGAAGTCACCATCGCCGTCCTGGAGGACCTGGCCGAGCACTGCCTGGACGCCGGTGACCTGGACGGCGGCGCAGACCAGGCTGGCGCAGGCCCGCGCGCTGCTGCACGGCGACCTGGTCTTCGGGTGGCGGCTCGACCTCAAACACCAGCTGATCTCCGGCCGCCTGGCCCTGCGCCGGGGCGAGGCCGAGCAGGCGCTCCGCTCCGCCACCGGCCTGGCGGACCGGGCGGCCCAGCTCGGCATCCCCCGCTACACCAGTGCCGCCCGCCTGCTGCGGCACCGGGCCGCCCGGGCTCTGGGCCTGCCCGCCGATCCCGGCGAGGTCGCCGCGGACCTCGACCTTCTCGAAGCCTCCGTGGCCATCGAAGCGTGGTGGTGGACCGGCGAGGTGGCCGCCGACTTCGCCAGGCGCGACTGGCTGGACCTAGCCGCCGGCCGCGCCGAGAAGCTGGCCCGCAACGCGGGCAGCTACGCGGACACGATGCGCCAGGCGGCCGCCCACCGCCTGGACACCTGGCGGGCACGCGGCCGGGTATGTAACGGCGGTCACCCGGCGGTGAGGATCACCATGGGAACCACCAGGGGCCCGGCGCCGGTGCTGGCGACGGCCCGTTCGGCCGCCTGCTGGATCGCCTCCCTGGCAGGTGCGTCCAGCGCGCGCAGGAACGGCGCGACGTGCGCCATGCCCAGCCGCCACGACGCGAGCTGCGCGGCGCTGGACAGCCCCGTCGCGACGGTGACGATGCGCACCCGCACGTCGCCGAACCCGGCCGCTGCCCCGCACCGCACCAGGAATTCCGGGTCCCCCGCCCTGGGCTCGATGTCCTGCTTGAGCGCCCGGTGCCACACCGGAGGCCGGAACCCGGCGGCGTGAAGCACCTCGTCGACCGCGTCCTTCGCCGGGTGCGACCATCCCGCGGCGAACGTGCTTGCCGCGATCGCGGGCGCGACCCGGCGCACCTCCCGGAGTTCCGGCACCATGCTGGTCAGGTGGTTGAGGCAGAATGCCGCCACCACCAGGTCGAAGCTGCCATCGCGGAACGGCAGCGCGGCCGCGTCGGCCGCCACCGGATGCAGCGTGGGCCCGGACAGGCGCAGCATGCCCGGCGCGAGATCGGCCGCCACCACCTGCGACGCCCCCGCAGCCAGCGCCGCCCGCCCGGCCACCCCGGTCCCCGCCCCCAGGTCGAGTACCCGCCGCCGGCCACCGGCACGGGCGTGGCCGCCAGCAGCGCCTGCGCCAGCACCGCGTACATGTGCGCCGGGCCGCTGGCCCACATCTGGGCGGCGGCGTCGTAACCGGCCCGCACGGCCGCCGCGGTCAGCCCAGCAGCTGGGCCGCCGTCACCGCCTTCGACTCCCACCACTCCAGCTCCTCGTCGTACCCGCCGAGCGCCTTCTCCCAGCCGAACTGGACCAGAGCGCCGAGCAGGCACAGCGCTAGCTGGCGGTCCCACCACGGGGCCGTGTCGATGCCGGACCCCTCCAGCGCGGTCCGGTAGGCCTCGATCGCGGCCTCCTTGGCCTGCGGCAGCCGGCGGCAGTTGATCGCCAGGTACCAAGCCAGGTCGGACAGCGGCGCGCCGCGCCCGGGCTGCTCCCAGTCGAGCAGCACGGTCCGGCCCTGGTCGTCGGTACCCAGGTTGTCCAGCTTCCAGTTGCTGTGCACGAACGTCTGCGGCGTGGCGGCCAGCGCGTCCACGAGGGGCCCCGGGTTGTGCGCCAGCGGGGTCACCACCGCCGCGGCGGCCGGCGCGACCTCGGCCAGCAGCGGCCACCCCCGGGCGATCAGCTGAGGCACCAGGTGATCCGCGCCCAGGGCCGTCTCCGCTTGTGCCGTCCAGGGGGACAGCTCCAGGTAGCGGTGCATGACCGGGACGACCTCGGCCTCGGCGCCGCACTCCCAGAACGCCGCGTGCAGAGCAGCCATGTGCCGCATGAAACTCAGGTGCTGGCCGAGCGGAAGCGCCGCGTCGGTGGCCGGGACCAGCCACGGGGCAACGTCGTGCATCAGCAGGGCGCAGCCACCCGACGGGCCACGGGCCGCAGCCCGCTCCCTGGCCACCGCGACGATCGGCTGGTTGATGCAGTCAGGAAGGCGGGCCAGGATCCCCCGCTCCCAGAGCGTGAGCGGCGCGCCGCGCAGGTCACCGGCAGCGCGCACCGTCCAGTCCGCCCCCAGATCGAGGTGCTTCAGCACGTAGCGGCGCCCTCCGATGACCACCCGCTCCAACCGGGCACCGGACTTGCCGGGAGCGTCCTCCAGCGCCGTCCGCTCGGTCGCGCCGGTCAGCAGCTCGGCCACGTCGCCGAAGACCTGGCCCACCTCGGCGTCCCGGACGTCAGGCACCGGCGGCTTCCATCTCGGCCAGCAGGGCGGCCGGCCAGCGTCCGCCGCACATGACGGTGTCGGCCGCGATGCGGCCGTCCCGCACGGTCAGCAGGTGCATGTGGTGGGCGGCGTGCGGCACACCGTTCTCCGACCAGCTCAGCGTGTACTCGATGACCTCGCCCTCCCCGCTGCCGATCGGGTAGCGGCGCAGCTCGTCGAAATGGCCCGGGTCGGCGAACCAGCGCGCGTACTCGGCCCGGATCGCTTCGGCCCCGCTGGCGTGCAGCCGCCAGTTGGGCACGGTCGCGTCCAGGGTCGCGTCCTCGCTCCACGCGTCGCAGGCGGGGATCGTCGCGGCCTCGATCGCGTGCAGGAACCTGTCGACCGCCACTTGGCTTGTCATTGCCGCCTCCTCAAGACGTCCTGGTACTGCGGCCAGCCTGCCCGCCCACGCTTGCAACCAGGTTGCAGCGGTTCAGCCCGCTTCGCCAGCGGGCGGGCCGATCTGGGCGCGGTAGCCGGTGAACGCGGGCAGGGCGAGGCAGACCAGGCCGACCGCGCCGACACAGAGCAGGCCACCCGAGGCGAGCGAGAACCTGGCGCTGGTGACGCTGGCCACCGCGCCCGCCCGGATCTGGCCGACCGAGGGCCCGATGCCGTAGCTGAGCAGTTCCACCCCCGCGAGCCGGCCGCGCAGCGCGTCGGGAATGGTCTGGTTCCACAGCGTCCCCCGGAAGATCCCGCTCACCATGTCCGCCGCCCCGGCCAGCACCAGGCACGCCAGCGCCACGCCGATGTCGGGGGCAAGCCCGAACCCGGTGATCAGCAGCCCCCAGGCCGCGGCCGCGACGGCGATGGCCAGGCCATGCCTGCGCACCCGGCTCATCCAGCCGCTCACCATGGTCACCGCGATCGCGCCCACCGATGGTGCCGCGAACATCAGCCCCACCGCCCAGTCCGCGTGCAGTTCGGCGGCCATGAAGGGGAAGAGCGCGTTCGGGTAAGCCAGTATCATCGCGGCGAGGTCGGCCAGGTAGGAGCCGATCAGGTCGGGGCGCCCGCGCGCGTAGGCCAGCCCATCCAGGATGCTCCGCAATCCCGGGCCGCCCGGCGTGTGCTCGCCCGTGGCCCCGGGCAATGGGCGGACCAGCCACAAGAAGCAGAACGATGCCACGAAGCTGACCGTGTCCAGGGCGTACACGAATTGCGGGCCCGGACCGGCGGCGAGGACGCCGCCAAGCGCGGCACCGGCGATCACGTTGACGTTCTGTGACATCGACATCAGGGCTCCCGCGGCGATGAGCTGGCCCCGCGGAATCACCCTCGGAATGGACGCCTCCAGGGATGGCCGCTGCAACGCAGCCGCGGCCATCATCAGCCCCGCGATCACGTACAGCGGCCAGACCATGGGCCGCGCGGCGAGTGCGTTCAGCATCAAAAGCGCGGCACAGACGCCGAGCGTGGCCTCGCACCAGACCATCAGCCGGCGCCGGTCGAAGCGGTCCGCGAGCACGCCGCCGTACAGGCCGAACACCACCAGCGGCACCACTTCCACCGCGCCCAGCAGGCCGACGGCGAAGGTGGAGCCGGTGAGCTGGCGTGCCTGCACGAGCAGGGCGACCTCGGTCGCCTGGGTGCCCAGTCCGGTGATGGTCCGGCTGATGTAGAGCAGCCGGAAGTCGCGGGATTCCCGCAGCGGGGTCACGTCGGCCCGCAGCCGCGGCTTATTCATGGAAGTCTCCTGGTGAGCATCGCTTGTTCGGCCGATGCCGGCAGGAGGGCCCGGAACTGTGTCAGAGGGCGCGGTCAGCAGCGCCGCTTCGAGCCACCTGCCGGTGGCGCGGAGCGAAGAGTTCGGCCCCCGGCCCGGGCCAGCACGCTCCGGCGGCTCCCCTGCGCAGGGGGCCGCTATAGCCGGAGGACGTCACTGGCACGCGGCCACGGTAACACGCCAGGCAGCCGGCGGGCCGCTGGGTTTTGGCGCCCGCCCGGCCGGCCTGGGCGGGGCGGCGGGGTCAGAGCTAGCAGAGCGCGGGGCGGCGGGGTCAGAGCCAGCAGAGCGCGGGGCGGCGGGGTCAGAGCCAGCAGAGCGCGGGGCGGCGGGGTCAGAGCCAGCAGAGCGCGGGGCGGCGGGGTCAGAGCCAGCAGAGCGAAGGATCAGCCCCAGACGTCCTGGGCGACCTTGACGATCAGTTCGAGCTTGGCGACCTCCTGGTCGTAGCTCAGCACGTTGCCTTCGACGGTGGAGGAAAAGCCGCACTGCGGCGAGAGACACAGCTGGTCGAGCGGCACGAACTTCGACGCCTGCTCGATCCGGCGCTTGAGCGCGTCCGGGTCTTCCAGCTCGCCCCGCTTGGTGGTCACCAGGCCGAGCACGACCATCTTTCCGGGCGGCACGAAGCGCAGCGGCTCGAAGCCGCCGGAGCGCTCGTCGTCGTACTCAAGGAAGAACCCGTCCACGTTCAGCTCGCTGAACAGCGCCTCGGCGACGAAGTCGTACCCGCCGGAGGCGGCCCAGGAGGACCGGAAGTTGCCCCGGCACATGTGCGTGGTCACCGCCAGGCCGGCCGGCTTGGCGGCGAGCGCGTCGTTGACCTGGCGGATGTAGCGCAGGTGCAGGTGGTCGGCGTCCTCACCGCGCGCGGCGATCTCGGCCCGCTGCGCCGGGTCGTTGAGATAGGCCAGGCTGGTGTCGTCGAACTGCAGATAGGTGCAGCCCAGTGCGGCCAGCCGGGCGACCTCGTCGGCGTAGGCGGCGGACAGGTCGCTCCAGAACTCCTCGATGTCCGGGTACACCTCGGGATCGATCGCGGCGGGGCCGCCGCGGTAGTGGACCATGTTCGGCGAGGGAATGGTCAGCTTCGCGGTCGAGGCGCCCGCCAGCGATTTCAGGTAGGTGAAGTCCTCCGCGAAGATGGTCTTGGCCATGTGGATCTTGGTGCCCACGTGCAGGGCGGCCGGGGTGAACTCGATGTCCCCGGACGGGTTGTGGAACCGCACCGCCAGGTTGCCGGGCGCCTTGCTGACCCCGCCGATCTGGTAGATGAAGTCCATGTGCCAGGAGGCCCGGCGGAACTCGCCGTCGGTGGCTGACTGCAGGCCCACGTTTTGCTGCATGGCCACCACCTCGGCGATGGCCTCATCCTCAACGGCCCTGAGCCGGTCCGCGCCGATGAGGCCCGCGGCGAAGTCGGCGCGGGCGGTGAGCACACGGCCGGGGCGGAGCAGGCTGCCGACGTGGTCGGCGCGGAAGGGCGGAGTAGTTCGCATGGGCAACATCGTTGCGCTCTCCGCACGCAGCGGTCAATCGGGGCCGTGGTCCCCGGATCCGGCGGGCGGGCCGGTGTGGTGCGATGGCGGGCCGGGCAGGCTGTGCGCCGCCAGGCCCTGGTCCCCGGCGAGCCGCCGCAGCAGGGCGGTTAGCTCCTCCCGTTCGGCGTCGCCGAGGCTCGCGGTGATGTCGGCCTCGTGCGCCGCCGTGACCTCCCTGATCCTGGCGAGCATCGCGCGTGCCCGCCTCGGTCAGGTAGAGCGCGTGCGAACGCCGGTCGGCCGGGTTGCGCCTGCGCTCGACCAGGCCGAGTTGTTCCAGCTCATCGGTGAGGAACACCATCCGGGTGGCGTTCACCCCGAGCAGCTCGGCGATTGCCTGCTGCGACTTTCCGTCGTTCTCGGCCAGGCGGATCAGCATCCCGGCCTGCCGCTGCTCGAGCCCCAGCGGGGCGAGCCGCTCGCCGTACCGCCGGGCCACGTGGAAGCCAAGCTGGACCAGCAGAAAGGCGACGCTGCCCGCCGGCTTCAGTGTCGCGTCTGCTGCTGGCCGCGGCGACTGCTCGGGCGCCATCGCCGGGCCAGGGGTCTCCATCCGGTAAGACTATCATCTGGCTTATATATTTGCGTCTGCAGATCATTGCGAGTAGAAACTATCGGGAGATGAAACATAGCTCCCGGAGGTGACGGCGATGATCGACTCGGGTCCCACGCAGGTGCGCAGTGCCGCCGGGCCCGCCGGCCAGGTGGAGATCGCCCGCCGGACCAGCCTGGGCATGACGGTGGCCCTGCTGGTCCAGTACGCCCTGGGCATGGTGGTGAACCTCTACGTGACCGTGCCAGCCCGCGATCAAGGCGGAGGCGTCCTGGCCGCGATCGGCCGCGCGTTCGCGAACGGCCCGGCGGCACTGGGCATCCACGCCGGGCTAGGCCTGCTGATTCTCGCCGGGACGATCAGCCTGCTGGTCAGGTCGGTACTGTCCCGGCGGCGCCCGCTCATCTGGCTGTCGGCGGTGACGCTTCTCGCCGTGCTTGGCGCGGCGCTCAACGGCGCCGCGTTCGTGAACTCCGGCAACGACGGCGCGTCCCTGGGCATGGCGCTGCTGACCGGCGTTGCTCTGCTCTGCCTGGCGGTGATCCTCTACCTGACCCCGGCGCCCGGCGCCGCCCGCCCCGCGGTCCGGGGCACCACGGGGCAGGGCGGCGGGCAAGCTTCCTAGCTCGTCCCTAACCTCCGATGATGCAGGGAACGTTCCACGGGTCGTAGCTCGCGCACACCTGCGCCGGGTTCTGGAAGATGCCGATGGAGGGCAGCGCGGCTCCCTCGAAGTCGAACAGGGTGAGGTTGACGTTGGGCGACCCGATACCCGCGCCCGGTTCCCACGGCACGCCGGGAATCCAGTCCGGCGCCCAGTAGAACAGCCCCATGCCCAGCCCGTCCGGCACCTGGGCGAGTATGGACAGCTCGTCGCTGACGAACGACAGCTGGCCGCCCGGGCTCGCCGGGTAACCGGCCGAGATCTGGCTGGGCTGCCAGACGAAGTCGCCGGTGCTGTAGCCGGGCTGCTCGTTGCCGTTCGCCAGCGTCCAGGCGTACTGCGTCTCGGCGATGACGATCGGCTTGCCGAACTGGGCTCGCCAGCGCGTCCACGTTCGCCTTCATCTGCGAGATCGTGCCGTGGAAGAACGGGTAGTAGGACAGCCCGATCACGTCGAACGGCACGCCCAGGTTCTCCAGGTTCTGGTAGAACTCCTGGCTCAGCTGGTTGTTGCCGCCCTGGTCGAAGTGCATCATGATCAGCAGCTTGTGGCCACGGGGGTTCCCCGCCTCGGCCCCGGCGACGCCGGCCTTGAGCAGCGTGGCCAGGTTGTCCCAGCCGGTGTTGGCGGTCCAGTCGACCTGGCCGATCGGCCACAGGATCCCGTTGCGGATCTCGTTACCGATGGACACCATGTCCACCGGCGTGCCCTGCTGCGCGAACGCCGAGATCACCTGCTGGGTGTAGGACTGGACCGTCTGGGTGAGCTGGCTGAGGTCCTGGCCCTGCCAGGCCGCCGGGATGTCCTGGTGCTGGGGGTCGGCCCAGAAGTCCGAGTACATGATGTCCAGGTAGATCTTCATCCCGGCCGCGTGGACCGCCCGGGCCAGCGCCAGGTCGCTCGCCAGGTCGCTGTAACCCGGCGGGGGGTTCACCCACAGCCGCATCCGCACCCAGTTGGCGCCGTTGTCCCGCATGATCTCGACCGGGTTGCCCGGGCGGCCGCGATCGGTGAACTGGGCACCGGCCGCGAGCTCCTGCGGGGTGAAGGACAGGTCCCCGCCAAGCGCCATCTGGCTTGCCGCCGGATCCGGCCCGAACAGGCGGAACTCGCCGATGCACACCGGCGCACCCGTCCCGCTCTTGACGTTGATCTGGGCATAACGGGCCGTCGTGCGCCCCGGCAGCGGCAGGTACATGGGGTTGCCCGCGTCGAGGGCGAGGTTCGTGGCCGACCGCAGGGTCGTCCACTGGCCGGGGCTCGACGCGAGCTGGATGGTGGCGTCGGCCGAGGGGGCCGCGGCGTCGAGCGTGATGCCGATGCCGTTCAGCGACCGCTGCTGGCCGAGGTCGATGGTCAGCGTGCCTTCCCAGGCGTTGGGGCACCAGTCGGTGC
This sequence comes from uncultured Actinomycetes bacterium, assembly GCA_963813395.1. Taxonomy (GTDB): domain Bacteria; phylum Actinomycetota; class Actinomycetes; order Streptosporangiales; family Streptosporangiaceae; genus DASXKD01. The sequence goes on along the minus strand of CAWEYV010000022.1, from coordinate 518,830 downwards.
CCGCGTCACCGTCGATCGCGTTCGATGCCGGGTCGCCGGTCTGCGCCGTGTCCGCGCTCGCCTGGCCGGACAGCGCCCAGTTGATGCTCGGCGCGGGCTGTGGTGGCCACCCGTCCCGGCTCCGGGCCGCGTTCTGGCGGGCAGCCCGGTCGGCAGCGGCCACAGCGGCTCCGGTGGTGACCGCGGCGCCGCGTGCTCGCGGTGCGCTGCCAGCGAAGGCCGGGCCTGTGCGGTGGCCCGGGAACGGTGACGGTCCCGCCGTCCCGCCCCCCGGCCCGGCCACGGCCGCACCGGCCCCGGCCACGAGGATGAGCGCCGCGGGCACGGCCGCGATCGCCGCCACGCGCGCTAACAATCCTGGCTTCCGCATGGTGCGCCGTGCTCTGGTCAGGCAGGCAAGGAGCTGGGCCGGGCAGCGGGGCGGGTTTAGCATCGAAACCTCCGGGATCACACAAAAAGCAAACTTGACCGAACAATAACGCGCAGGTACGGGGCCGACAATGGCCGTGCGCGCAGCCTTGGGAGTGGCGGGATAGGTTAGGGCCAGTCCTGGCTGCCCGCCGCCGGCCTCCCCGCCAGCGCCCGGATACCCCGGCGGCCAGGCGGTCACAGCACCCGGGAGGTGGGCCATGAGCGGGGTCGGGCACCTGATCCTGTCCGGGCCGCTCCTGTTCGCCGTCCCGGTCGCGGCCGCCGCGGGCGCGGTGACCTTCCTCTCCCCCTGCGTGCTGCCCCTGGTTCCCGGCTACCTCTCGTACGTGACCGGCATGTCCGGTGTCGACGCGCAGCAGCCCGCCGCGGACGCCGAGACCGCACCGGCAAGCGCACCCGCCTCCGGGGCCGGTGCCGCCGGCCAGGGGCAGGCCGCGGTCGCGCGACGGGACAGACCGCCGTGGCCGTGACGACGGTCGCGCCGGGCACGCCGCCCGGCTCCCTGCGCCGTCCCGCCAGGCGGCGCGCGGTAGCGGGCACGGCGCTGTTCGTGCTGGGCTTCTCGGCCGTCTTCGCCAGCGAGGGGGTCGCGTTCGGCGGGCTCGGCTCGCTGCTGCAACGGCACAGCGTGGGACTGACCCAGGTCTTCGGCGTGCTGACGATCGTGCTTGGGCTGCTGTTCGCCGGGGTGCTCGACCGGTTCCCGGTCACCGGGCGCATCCTCAAGCCCTCCGTCCGGCCCCGCGCCGGGCTGGTCGGCGCACCGATGCTCGGCGTACTGTTCGGCCTGAGCTGGACGCCCTGCGTCGGCCCGACGCTCACCATGGTGCTGACGCTGTCGATGACCTCGGGCACCGCGATCCGCGGGGCGATCCTGGCGTTCGCCTACGGCCTCGGCCTGGGTATTCCGTTCCTGATCTTCGCCCTGGCGTTCGAGCGGGGCGTTGCCGCGTTCGGCTTCGCCCGGCGGCACGCGCGCGCGATCAGCCTGGTCGGCGGGGCGATGCTGGTCGCCGTCGGCATCCTGGAGGTCACCGGCGCCTGGTCCAGCGCGCTGCTCTGGCTGAAGCTCCACTGGATAGCCAACTACCAGGCACCGCTCTAGTTCCGCGCGCAGGCGAGCCTCCCGCACGTTCCCCGCAGGCGGCCTCCCTCTAGTCCGCGCGCAGGAGGCCTCCCGCTAGACCGTCACACAGGCACGGAACCGGACCTGACCGGGCATGTCATCCGGCGCAGATACCCGCGCGTCATATCGATGAGGCCGTTGCGCCGCCAGTGCGGCGGAAACCGCGTTCAGAGCTGGAGAACGGAGTAATCCGATGAGTATTCAGCGGATAGCGGGGACGAGCGGCTCAATGCGGAGTGTTCCGGCTCTGGTGGTGACGGTGCTGGGGCTGGCGGCGCTGTCCGGAACCAGTTCCGCGGCCGCGGCGGGGCCACCCTGACGGGGCGGCGGCGGCGGGAGCGGGGCACGCGACGGCGGCCGGGCTGATCTCCACGGTGGCGGGCGGCGTCGGCGGCCCGGGCAAGGCCCACAGTGTGGCGCTCGGGTCGCTGTGCGGTGCAACGTTCGGTGCGGGCCGCCTGTATCTCGCCGATGCCTGGTCGGTGCGGGAGATGAACCCGCAGACCACTTGGCTGAGCACGCCCGCGGGCACCGGCACCGGCCCAGGGACGCTCGGCGACGGCGGCCCGGCGAGCAGGGCAGACGTGTACACGTGCGGTGTGGGGGTGGACCACTCCGGCAACCTGGTGATCGGCGACCAGGCCAACGACCGGGTCCGGGTGGTCGCTGCCCGCACCGGCACCTTCTACGGACAGCACATGACGGCCAGGGACATCTACACCGTGGCCGGCGACGGCACTTCCGGCTTCTCCGGGGACGGCGGCCCGGCCACCAGCGCCGAACTCGCCGGGCCGGGAGGGATGGCCGTGGACGCCGCCGGAAACCTGGTGTTCGCCGACACCGGCAACGGCCGGATCCGGGTGGTCGCGGTCAAAACCGGTACCTTCTACGGCCAGCACATGACGGCCAGGGACATCTATACGGTCGCCGGCGGCGGGACGCACCGCCTGGGTACCGGCGGGCTCGCTACCAAGGCCCGGGTCAGCCCGGACGACGTGGCCGTGGACGCCGCGGGCAACCTGGTGATCGCCGACACCGGCAACAGCCGGATCCGGGTGGTCGCGGTCCGCACAGGCACGTTCTACGGGCAGGCCATGACCGCCGGCCACATCTACAACGTGGCGGGAGACGGCCGGGGACGCCGGAACGACGGCGGCCCGGCCACCAGCGCCGCGCTGCTGTTTCCCCAGGCTGTGACGGTGGATGGCACGGGCAACCTGGTGATCGCCGACACCGATCACAGCCGGATCCGGGTGGTCGCGGTCAAGACCGGCACGTTCTACGGGCAGGCCATGACCGCCGGCGACATCTACACCGTGGCCGGCAGTGGCACCTACGGGTGCAAGGGCCGCGGTGGGCCGGCCGACCTCCGGGAAATTCCACCACCCGACCGGCGTGGCGGTGGACGGTTCGGGGAACCTGGTGATCACGTCCTTCTTCTGCGACCGGGCCTGGGTGGCGGCGGCGCACACGGGCACCTTCTATGGGAAAGCCATGACCGCCGGCGACCTGTACACCATCGCCGGTGACGGCAGCATCGACTCGGGTGACGGCGCGCGGCCACCAAGGCCGAAATCAGCATTGCAAGGACTTTCATCAGCAACACGACAGGGGTAGCGCTAGATCACTCCGGCAACCTGGCGATTGCCGACGAGGGCATCGGCCGGGTCCGGCTGGTGGCAGCACGGACCGGCACGTTCTACGGCCGGAGCATGAAAGCCGGGCACATCTATTACGTCGCCGGCGGCGGCAGCGGTGGTGACGGCAGCCCGGGCACCAGCGCCGAACTCAACGAGCCGGCCGGGGTAGCCATGGACGCTGCCGGGAATCTGCTGATCGCTGCCGTCGGCGACCAGCGGATCCGGGTGGTGGCGGCCAGCACCGGCACGTTCTACGGCCAGCACATGACCGCCGGGGACATTTACACCATCGCCGGCACCGGCTCCTTGGGCTACTCGGGTGACGGCGGCCCAGCCACCAGCGCCCAACTCAACATGCCGGATGGCGTCGCGGTGGACGCCGCCGGGAACCTGCTGATCGCCGACCTCGGCAATGAGCGGATCCGGGTGGTGGCGGCCAGCACCGGCACGTTCTACGGGCAGGCGATGACCGCCGGGGACATCTACACCATCGCGGGCAACGGCACCGGCGGCTCCGGTGGCGACGGCGGCCCAGCCACCAGCGCCAAACTCGGCGACGCCGGCGGAAGTGGCGGCAGACGCCGCCGGGAACGTGGTGATCGCCGATACCGACAACCAGCGGATCCGGGTCGTGGCGGCCAGCACCGGCACCTTCTACGGCCAGCACATGACCGCCGGGGACATCTACACCATCGCCGGCAACGGCAAGGCCGGGTTCTCCGGCGACGGCGGCCCGGGCACCAGCGCCAAACTTCGCTACCCGATAGGGGTGGCCGTGGACTCCGCCGGGAACCCGGTGATCGCCGACAGGGAAAACCAGCGGATCCGGGTGGTGGCGGCCAGCACCGGCACGTTCTACGGCCAGCACATGACCGCCGGGGACATTTACACCATCGCCGGCAACGGCAAGGCCGGGTTCTCTGGCGACGGCGGCCCAGCCACGAGCGCCGAACTCCATTTCCCAATGGGGGTGGCAGCGAATGCCGCCGGGAACATAGCGATCGCCGACACGGTGAACAACCGGATCCGGATGGTGACGGGCTAATAGTTCCGGGCGTAGGCGGCCTCCGGTGCGTCCACCTCGAGGTGCGGGACGGCCCGGTCGAGGCCAGCGGGGGAACCACCAGTTGGCCTTGCCGAGCAGTTGCATGATCGAGGGGACCAGGACCATCCGGACCAGGGTGGCGTCGACCAGGATGGCGACGGCCAGGCCGAGGCCGAACACGTCGAGGACGCGCAGCGGGTCGCCGATGACGAATGACCCGAAGACGCAGACCATGATGGCGGCGGCGGCGGTGATGACCCGCCCGGTGGAGGCGATCCCGTCGGCCACGGCGGCACCCGTGATCCCCGGTGCGGCGCCATTCCTCCTGGATGCGGGAGAGCAGGAAGACCTCGTAGTCCATGGACAGCCCGAAGGTGATGGTGAACATCATCAGCGGGATCCACGGGTCGATCGGCCCGGTCCGGCTGACCGCGAAGACCGCCGAGAGCCAGCCCCACTGGTAGACGGCGACGATGGCCCCGTAAGCGGCCCCGATCGACAGCAGGTTCATGGCCGCGGCCTTGAGCGGGATGGCGACAGAGCGGAACACGGCCATGAGCAGGAGGAACGACACCAGGATCACCAGGCCGATCACCAGGGGAGCCGCTGGGACAGATATGCGGACGCGTCGATCCCCGCCGCGGTCTCGCCGCCGACGAAGACCTTCACGTCGCTGCCGGCGGTGGCTTGGGGGATCACGGTGGCGCGCAGGTGCTGGACCAAGGATGCGGTGGCCGCCGCCTGGGGGGCAGTGGTCGGGTAGACGATCATCACCGCAGCATCTCCGGCCGGGTTGTAGGTCGGCGGCCTGCACCCGAGCCACGCCCGCGGACGGTCGCCAGCCGGTGCTCGAACGCCGTGACCACGGCGCGGTCCCTCGCTCCGCCCGGGCAGTTCGGCGGCGAGGACCAGTGGGCCGTTGAACCCAGGGCCGAACCCGTCGGAGATCAGGTCGTAGGCCTGGCGGGTGGTGAGGTTGGTGGGGTCGTTGCCCGAGTCGGTGAAGGCCAGGCGCATCGAGAACAGCGGGACCCTAGCACGGTCAGGCATCAGCCAGCGCGAGCCGAACCGCACAGCACGGGCCGGCGCTGGACGGTGCGGCTCCACCGCCACCAGAACCCGCGCTCGGCCCCGGGTGCCGGGGACTGGAGGAGGCCGGGCACGTGGAGCCGGTCGATGGCCCGACCGGAGAAGCCGAGCATGGCCGGCAGCAGGGTCAGGGCGGACGACATCACGGCCAAGACGGCGAGGATCGTGCCGACGGCGAGACCGTCGAGGTACTGCTGGCCGATCGAGGAACAGCCCGCAGCAGGGAGATGATGCACGGTGATCCCGGCGAAGAGCACGGCCCGCCCGGCGGTCGACATGGCCCGGACCACGGCGTCGCGGGGCGCCAGGCCTTCGCCGAGGCCCTGGCGGTAGCGGGTGACGATGAACAGGGCGTAGTCGATTCCGACGCCGAGCCCGATCATGGCCATCAGCTCCGGGCCGAAGCTGGGGTCGATCAGCAGGTGGCTGATGAGGGCGACCACGCCGTAACCGACGCCACCCCGACCAGGGCGGTGATGATGGGCAGGCCCATGGCGACGACCGAGCCGAAGGCCAGCAGCATGATGATGATGGCGGCGCTGATCCCGATCCCTTCGCTCGACCCGGGCGAGGGTGACACCACCGCGCTGATGGGCGGCCCGCCGAGCGCGACCTGCAGGTCAGGCTCGGCGTAGGACTCGGCCTTGTCGATCACTCGCTGGATGTCCGTGGCCGGGAGCTTGGCGGTGATCGCATCGAACTGGACCGTGGCGAACGCCGTGTGCCCGTCGCCGGCGACCGGACCAGCGGCGACACCGAGGTCACCGAAGGCAGCGTGCCGGAGCCCGGCCAGGGCCTGGTCGACCCGGGCTGATGCACGTCGGGCGCACCGATCGGCCCCGGAGGAGCGGAACACGACCTGGGCGTTGTCGCCGGCCTGGGTCGGGAAGCGCTGGGCCAGGAGGTTCTGGGCCTGCTGGGACTGGCCGACGCCGCCGAAGTTGTTCTCGAAGCGGGACCCGATCGTGGAGGCCACGGCGATGATGGCGATGACACCGGCGATCCAGCCCAGGAGCACTGCTCGGCGGTGGTCGTAACACCAGCCCCGATCCGGCCGAGGCGGCCCAGCGTGGACGGCGCAACGGCGCGTGCACCAGGGCCGGGGACTGCTGTGGTTCGTGCCATGGGATGCTCCTTGTCACATCCGGCCGGGCTGACGGTTCATAGCTCCGAACCCCCAGGACGGGAGAATGTGACCGGTGGACGAGGCTGACTGGCTGGCGGCGCGCTTCGAGGAGCAGCGGGGCCATCTGCAGGCGGTGGCCTACCGGATGCTCGGTTCACAGGCCGAGGCGGACGATGCCGTGCAGAACTCGTGGCTGCGCCTGAGCGGCGCCGGCGCTGGCGAGGTCGAGAACCTCGCCGGATGGCTGACCACGGTCGTCTCCCGGGAGTGCCTGAATATCCTGCGCTCGCGCCGGGCCCGCCGCGAGGAGCCGCTCACCGACGCCGCGGCCGGCTCGTCGCCGGACGGCCATGACGCCGGCGACCCCGAGGCCGAGGTCCTGCTGGCCGACTCGATCGGTCCCGCGCTGATGGTCGTGCTCGACACCCTCGCCCCCGCCGAGCGCCTCGCCTTCGTCCTGCACGACATCTTCGCCGTGCCCTTCGACGACATCGGCCCCATCCTCGACCGCTCCCCAGCAGCCGCCCGCCAGCTCGCCAGCCGCGCTCGCAGGCGGGTCCACGGCGCAACGCCGGCCCAGCAGGCCGACCTGGCCCGCCAGCGCCAGGTCGTTGATGCCTTCCTCGCCGCGGTACGCGAAGGTGACTTCGAGGCGCTCCTCGCGATGCTCGACCCCGACGTCCTCCTCCGGGACGACAGCGCGGAGCTCCCCGGCGCAGCGGCGGAGATGCGGGGCGCCCGGGCCGTGGGTGCGCACGCGCTCACCTACTCGCGGGCCGCCCAGTTCGTCGAGCCGGCGCTGGTGGACGGGGCCGTGGGCCTCGCGATCGTCCCGCACGGACGGCTCATGGGAGCACTCGGCTTCACCATCGAGGACGGCAAGATCACCGAGATCGACCTGATCTCCGAGCCCGAACACCTCCGCCACGTCGATCTCACCGCCCTCGGCAGCTGACGGGGCGCGTGTCCGCCGCGACCTTCGGCCCAGGACCGCTATGATCGGGGCCGTGAGCAGGTGGCCACAGGGTGCGCCCGGTGCACGAGAGGACACCCATGGCCCAGGTGCATGAGTCATCCGCGGGCCAGCGGGCCGCCATGAACGGCGCCCAGGGCGGGCCGCTGACGCTGGTCAACAGCGGGCTCTTCGCGGACGCGTCCAACTTCGGCCTGCGTTATGTACCGGACTACGAGCGGATCCGCGCCATCGTCGGCGCCCTGCGCACGCTGGGCCTGAAGGTCGTCCTGACCAGCGGCTCCTTCGACATCCTGCACGAGGGCCACTCCATGTACCTGGAGGCGGCCCGCCACTTCGGCGACTTCCTGATCGTCGGGCTGGACAGCGACGAGAAGATCAAGGCCCGCAAGGGCCCGCACCGGCCCGCGGTCCCGGAGATGGAACGGCTGCGCATGGTCACCCATCAGCGCGGGGTCGGGCTGGTCACGCTCAAGCACCTGAATGACGAGCGATGGCGGCTGATCAAGACGATCTGCCCGGACGTCCTTGTGGCCACCGCCGACACCTACAGCCGCGCCGAGATCAGTGAACTCGAGGAGCGCTACTGCGGGCGGGTGGAGGTTCTGGAGCGGATGGCGACCGTGAGCACATCCGCCCGGCTGCGCCGGATCCAGCTTGGCCTGCCCGAGCCGTCGGACCCGCCAGGTGATTCACCGGCTTTGCCGTGAAACAGATCCTGCTCTACCTGCCCGTGATCCACTCCGGGTACGAATCCTTCCTGCGGCGCCACGCCGACGCCAGGGAGATCCTGGTCCTTGGCGAAGGCTTCCGCGAGGCCTATCCCAGCCTGGCCAAGGACATCAGGGCGCTGCCCCCGGACCGGGCGGCCAGCTACCTCCGGCTGGGCTACCCGCAGGCACTCATCCGCGTGGTGGAGCCGGCCAGCCTGGCCGGCGCCGTCACCGGCGACCCGCTCGTGCTGCCCGACGAGGAGGTCATGCGGGACCTCGCCGCTCGATACCACCTGGACAGCGGGCGGGCCGTGGTGTTCGACCGCACGTTCCTGCGCTGGGACCGGGACTGGGCCACCGCGAAGGTGCCGGTCTCCTTCGATGGCGAGGTCACGGTCGACGAGCTTGCCCGCGAACTCCTCGGACAGGCCGAGGGCATCTCGGCGCGCAGTTCCGACTGGTGGCGGCGGGTGGGAGCGGTAGCCGCCCGGGGGCGGCGGGTGCTCGGCTGCGCCTGGAACCGCCATCACCCCACCGAGTACGCGCCCTACCTCAGCGGGGATCCCAGGGATGCGTTCGAGCGCGGGGTGCGGGCCGACCTGTCCACCGCGATCCACGCCGAGGCGGCGCTCATCGCTGGTGCCGCACGGGACGGAGTCGGGCTTGCGGGCGCCGACCTGTACACGACCACGTTCCCGTGCCCGGCCTGCGCCCGGCTGATCGCGGAGGCCGGGTTTCGCCGGTGCTTCTTCGCCGGCCAGTACTCAGTTCTCGACGGCGAGCAGACCCTGCGCGCCAGCGGGATCCGGCTGATCTGGGTTGATACCCACCCCGCCAGCGGATCGGCGGGACAGCACCCGCCGGGCGAGGTCAGCCGGGCCGCTCGTCCCGGCGACCAGCACTGAACCTCATCCGGACCGGCGGCCCGCTCTCGTCGTCCGGGCCCACAAGCACGTGCGCGTGCACATGCTCGACGGTCGCGCCGGTGAACCGGCAGTCACCGTTGCGGACACCGAGGCCGTAGTAGCGCAGTTCGCAGGCCTCCGCCACCGCGGCGAGCGCCACCCAGAAGTCCGCGCGTACCTCGTCGCCGAGTTCGAGCAGGTCGCGGGCATGCTGGCCGGGGATAAGCAGCATGTGGAGGGTCGTCCCCGGGTAGGGGAACCTGTTCGGCGTGACCGTCCAGTGCCGGGTGGACAAGACGATCCGCTGCCCCTCCTGGCGGGCCAGATACTCCGGGCAGAACAGGCAGATCCCCGCGGCATCCAGCCGGGCCATCTCGGCCCGCTGCTCATCCGTGCGGACGTTCTCGAAACAGTAGAGGCTCACCGTGCCGTCCGCTCGTAGTCGAGGAACGAGTAGCTGAGATGGGTCTTGGGGTCGGTGACCTCTTCGCTGCGCACCAGGCCGAAGCCGTCCAGCCAGCCGGATGGCATGCTGCGGTCGCCCTCCACCACGTGATGGACCCTGGTCAGGTACACCCGGTCCGCGAGCGGCAGCGTGTCCCGGTAGATGGAGACCCCGCCCACGACGAACAGTTCCGTGTCGCCCGCCGAGGTGGCGATGCGCCTCGCGAGGTCGAGTGCGGACTCCAGCGAGCCCGCCCAGCACACGTTGTCGCCGGAGGCGGGTGGCTGGGGCCCCGCGGCCCGCGTCACGACGATGGACGCCCGGTCGGGCAGCGGCCGGCCCAGCGCCGCCACGATCGAGTCGTACGTGATCCGGCCCATCACCACCACGTGCCCGGTGGTGAGCGACCGGAAGCGGCGCGCGTCCTTGGGAAGCCGCCACGGCAGCGCGCCGTCCCGCCCGATGACGTCGTTCTCCGAGGCCGCCACGATCAGCGAAATGATCATGGCGACACCGGGATGGACGAGATCGCCGGGTGCGGCTCGTAGTCGGCCAGCTCGAAGTGCTCGGCGCGGAACCCGTGGATGTCGGTCACCTTCTCCCCCGCCTCGGTCAGCCGGACCGTGGGCAGCCGGCGGGCGGGCCGTTCCAGCATGACCGCCACGCTCCCGACCTGGTTCTCGTACACGTGGGCGTCGGAGATCGTGTGGTAGTACGCCGCCGCCGCGATCCCGGTGAGCTGTTCCAGCATCAGCAGCAGCGCCGCGTACTGGATCATGTTCGCCGGCACACCGACCGGGACGTCCCCGGACCGCTGGAACATGTGCAGGTGCAGGCCGCCCCCGAGGACCCGGACGTGAACCCAGCCATGGCAGGGCGCGATCGTGGTCTTAGGTGTCTTGCCGCGGCCGCGCACCTGATACTGGGGGATCCACGGCGAGACGAAGTGGGTCCGGTCGCCCGGCAGTTCCGCGATCTGCTCCACCAGGTGCTGGAACTGGTCGAATCCCCCTCCTTCGGCGGTCGGGAAGTGGCGGAACGCCCCGCCGTACGAGCCTGGCCCGAGGCTGCCCGGCGGCAGCCCCCGGCGGGCGGTCTTCTCCGGTGTAGCCCACGGGTCCCACCAGTCACAGCCGAACTCGGCCAGCGCCTCCAGGGTGGTGGCCCCGTTGATGAACGCGCACAACTCCCCGATGGACTTGCGCCAGAACGACTTGAGGCTCCGCTCGGTGATCAGCGGGAAGCCGTTCGCCAGGTCGAAGTGCATGGTCTGCTGCATCAGCGTGCGGGCGGCCGGCCCCTGCCGGGTGGGCACGCTCACTCCGGAGGTCACGATCCGCTCCAGCATCAGGCGGTACTGCGAATCAGGCTCCCGCTCCCCGGGCGGACGGTACTCCACGGCCAGCCTCCCTGCTCCTTCGACATCGCTCCCTCAGTCTCGCGGATGAGAGAGCCTGCCTGCGTGCGGCGCGCCAGTTCGCGGGCGCCGGCAAAGGGGGATGCGTGCCGCCCGCCGGTCGCCGAAGATGAGCTATGGCCTGGCAGCTTACCGACGACGTCGGCGCCTATCTCGCCACCGCGGGTGGCTTCCTGCGCGCGAATCCTGCCCAGAACACGATCATGCTGAGCGTCGCGGGCACGCTCCAGTCCCAGGGACCGGCCGCCTTCGGCGACGCCACGCCGCTGTACGGCTGGTGGACCGAGCCGGACGGCACGGTGGGCGCGGCTCTGCTCCAGACGCCGCCGTACCCGATACTGCTCACGGTCCTGCCGGCCGGAGCGCCCGTAGCTCTGGCGGCCGAGCTGGCCGGCCGTGGCCATCACCCGCCCGGGGTCAATGCCGCGCCCGGGCCCGCCGCGGAGTTCGCCGCCGCGTGGACCGAACGCACCGGCCGAGCCTCCCGCGTCGGCATGCGGATGCGGCTGTACGCGCTCGACCGGCTGGTGCCCCCGGATCCGGCATCCCCCGGCCGGGCCAGGACCGCGCTGGAGGCAGACCGGGACCTGCTGGTTGCCTGGCTCGACGCCTTCCACGATGAGGCCGGTCCCCCCGGGCCGAGAGAAACGCAGCAGGTGGTGGACGACCGGCTCGGCTTCGGCGGCCTGGCCCTCTGGGAGCACGCGGGCACACCGGTGTCGCTGGCCGGGCGAACCAGGCCCGCCGCCGGGCTGGCCCGGGTCGGCCCGGTCTACACGCCGCCTGAGCTTCGCGGCCGCGGCTTCGGCGGCGCCGTGACGGCCGCGGTCACCCAGGCTGCCCTGGACGGCGGCGCCGAGGGCGTCATGCTCTTCACCGACCTCGCCAACCCCACCAGCAACACCCTCTACCAGCGCCTCGGCTTCCACCCGGTCACCGACTGGGTCGTGCTCAAGTTCGGCGGTCCGGCGGACTGACGCCGATCCCATGATCACGGTGGCCGCGTGGACTGCTGTGTATCAGGCTGGGCATGTCCTGACTCTGTCTCTGTAGAGCCTTGCGAGACCTTTGTTAAAGGGCAACTAACCATGCCCGTGTCAGGTAAAGACCCCAGCTCGCCGCGTCGCGGCCCAGCGAAAAGCAGTTGACACAAACTGGCGGGCGATTGAAGCTTAAGCGCGCGCGAAGTAGTCGATCTCGGCGAGGGCCGGCCGCTGATGAGCTAAGCCTGCCCGACGGCGAAATCGGTAACCGGTCGTGCTTATCCGGTGACGGCTGCCGATTCCTCCCCAGGTCAGCTGCCGTACCTGTGGTGCAGGCGGATAAGCCTGACCGGAAACTAATAGCCGGACCGGCGGACCCTGAAACGGAACAGAATAGTAACTCGCAGGATAACTCCCCATGGAACTCTCAGGAGAACTCCACACGTTCTCCAGCATATCTCCAATGTCCGCACACACGATGGCTATTGATCTGAGGCATCGGGACCAGATTCGGTCCTGAATGCGCCCGGGCCACTGGCCCGGCACGGGGGAAGGAGAACAGGTCATGACCACCGAGGCAGTCCGGATGCGCGATGGCCCGCCGGTCACTGACCTGGTGACACGCGCCGTGGGCGGGGACCGCCAGGCGTGGGAGGCACTCGTCGAGCGGTATATCCCGCTGGTCTGGTCGATCTGCCGCGGGTACCGCATCGACCACGCCGATGCCCGCACCGTCAGCCAGGCCGTCTGGCGGCAGCTCGCCGGCGAGCTCGGCACACTGCGCGATCCGGCGGCGCTGGCCGGCTGGCTCGCCACCACCACCCACCGCGAATGCGAGGCGATCCGGCGGGCCGGGCAGCAGCAGCCCGGTCCCGGGCCGGTGCCGCACACCACGGGCAAGGCAGGTGAGCAGGCCCAGGCAGCACGAGCGGGACGTGCTCGCGGCCGAGCTTCATGCGGCGCTGCGGGAGGCGTTCGCGCAGCTGCCGCCGCGCTGTCAGCGGCTGATCGCCATGCTCACCCAGGACCCGCCGGTACCCGACGCCGAGATAAGCGCCACGCTGGGCATCCCGGCCCGCAGCATCCGCCACAACTGCCACCGCTGCCTGCACAGGCTGCGCCGCTCTCCGGCCATCGCCGCGCTGCTCCACGCCGAGACCAACGGTGACCGGTAGCTGGTGAAGCTGTCCCCGGCACGGCCGCGAACGGACCAATAGTCCGGAATCCGCCCGCGGATCGGCCGCCGTGCGGAAATCTAGTGACCGCCAGCGAGGCCCAGTCGCGTGAACAGGTGGTTACTCATGGTCGTCAGGACGGTGCTTGCCGGAGTGGGCTTGGCCACGGTTGCCCTGGTCCTCGGCATCACGGGGATGCCCGCCTCGGCTCAGCCAGGGCCGGGCACGGTTGACCACTGGGGTTCCTATACCGGGCGCCTGGGCACCGCGCGGCTGCCTGCGTCTATCTCCCTGCCCGGCCTGGTCGCCGAGGCTGGGACCTCCAACTCGACCCAGTACGCGCTCCTGACCGACGGGAGCCTCTACGCCTGGGGTGAAGGAACCCACGGGCAGCTGGGAAACGGCAAGAAGGCTAACTCGTTCAACACCGCCGTGCAGGTGCAGTTCCCGCCCGGGGTACGGATCGCGTGGATACCGACCGACACCATGCCGTTCGACTCGGCCCTGGCGGTCGACACCCATGGAAACGCCTGGGGCTGGGGCTACAACGACAGCGGTGAGCTGTGTCTGGGGAACAACCACGCCCATAGCACCCCGGTCGAGCTTCCGTTCAGCAACGTGACCGCCCTGGCCGGAGGCGGCTCCCACGCCGTCTACGACGCGAACGGCACCCTCTACTCGTGCGGCAGCGGGCAGGCCGGTGAGCTGGGCGATGGCAGCACGCGCAGCAGCAACGTCCCGGCCCGCGTGCAGGGGCTGAACGGCCAGTTCGTCACCACCCTGGTGGCCGCGTACGCCAACGGCGGGGCCTTGCTGTCCAACGGCCAGTACTTCGACTGGGGCAACGACTCCAAAGGACAGCTCGGAATCGGGACCATCCGCCAGAACTCCGCGGTGCCGGTCAGGGTCTCGCTCCCCGGTTCGGTGACGCAGGTCGCTCAGGGCGGGTCGCTTCAGGGCAACGGGCAGACGCTGGTGATGCTGTCGGATGGCACCCTGTGGGCCTGGGGCGATAACCAGTACCACCAGCTGGGCAACGGCCGCACCGGAGTGGCCTCGTTCCCGGTGTCGTTCTCCGCCCCGGCGGGCGTGACCTTCCGGATGCTGGCGACGGCCGCCAACACCTCCTACGCGGTGTCGGCCACCGGGCAGGTCTACGCATGGGGGCAGAACAACGAGGGCCAGATAGGCGATGGAAGCGGGCGCACGGCCGTCCATCCCATCCCGGTCGACTCCGGGGCCACGTCGATCTCCGCGACCGCGAACGACGTGGCGGCCGCCTTTGTGTTCGAGCGCTAACCCCCGAGCGGAACCCGCTGGCGGGCCCGGCACAGCCGCAGCACGTTGGCGATCACCTGGTGACCCGTACCGCCCGCGGCGGTCAGGATCGACTCGGGGTGGAACTGCACGGCCCACCGGCCCGCTGCCTCGTCCTCGATCGCCATCACCGCGCCGTCGGGCGTCACCGCGGTCACCTCGAAGCCGCCCTTCACCTGGCTGGGCACCGCGTGCAGCGAGTGATACCTGGCCGCGATGAACTCGGCCGGAAGCCCGGCCAGCAGTCCCCCGGCCGGCTCCGGGCCGCCGGAGCCCGCCACGCCGCGCGGGAGCCGGACGATCCGGCCCGGCTTGCCGTGGGCAGGCTCGGGCAGCAGCGTCAGTTCCCCGCCCGCGTGCTCCACCATGGCCTGCAGCCCCAGGCACACGCCGAACACCGGCAGGCCCCGCGCATCGAGTTCGCCGAGCAACTGCCCGCAGGCGAAGTCGGACGGGCGTCCCGGCCCGGGTGAGAGCACGACGAGGTCGGGACCGTACTCGTCGATCGCGCTCGGCGGCAGCCCGGCACGCAGGGTCATCACCGCTGCCCCCTGCTCGCGGAAGTAGCCCGCCAGCGTGTGCACGAAGGAGTCCTGGTGGTCGACCAGGAGTACCCGGATGCCTTCGCCCGGCACCGCGGCGGCGGTGGGAGCGGGATGGGCGGCGGTGATGCGTTCGGCTGCATCTTGCGGGGCAGCGGTGGCCTCGGCGAGCGTTTCAAGCAGGGCGCGCGCCTTCAGCTCGGTCTCCTTTTCCTCGGCCGCCGGGTCGGAGTCGAACAGCAGGGTCGCCCCGGCCCGGACCGTGGCCACGCCGTGCTCGATGTGCGCGGTGCGCAGGGTGAGACCCGTGTTCATGTTGCCGTCGAAGCCGATCATCCCTACCGCGCCGCCGTACCAGCGGCGCGGGGCCTGCTCGTGGTCCTCGATGAACTGCATGGCCCAGGTCTTGGGCGCGCCGGTCACGGTCACCGCCCACATGTGGGTGAGGAACGCGTCCAGCGCGTCGAACCCGGGCCGCAGCTTGCCCTCGATGTGATCGACCGTGTGCATGAGCCGGGAGTACATCTCGATCTGGCGCCGCCCGATGACCCGCACGCTGCCCGGCACGCAAACCCGCGACTTGTCGTTGCGGTCCACGTCGGTGCACATGGTCAGCTCGGACTCCTCCTTGGCCGAGTTGAGCAGCACGCGGATGTTCTCGGCGTCCTCCAGCGGGTCGGTGCCGCGCCGGATCGTGCCGGCAGATCGGGCAGGTCTCCACCCGGTCGCCGGTCACCCGGACGTACATCTCCGGGGACGCGCCGACCAGGCACTCCCCCTCGCCCAGGTTGAAGATGAACTCATAGGGCGCCGGGTTGCGCTGCCGCAGCAACTGGTAGAACGCGGCCGCCGAGGCACATGGCGCGCGGAACGCCTGGCTCGGCACCACCTCGAACAGGTCGCCGCGGGCAAAACGCTCCTTCGCCCGCTCCACCGTGCGGGCGTACGAACCCGGCTCCGGCCGCGCCGGAAGATCATTATGCAGAACGGCTGGCGCGTGGTCATCGGCTCCGCCCGCGGGCGGCGTGTCCCGGGGCAGGCCAGCCGTGGACACGCCGTCCACGGCGAACTCGTAGGAGTACCTGATCGCGGTCTCCCGCTTGCGGTCCACGACGTACAGTTCGTCCGGCAGATGCAGGACCAGGTCGCGCTGGCCCCCCGGCCGGTCGCGGCGCAACGTAACCGGCTCGAACTGGAACGCGAGATCGTAGCCGAACGCGCCGTAGAGCCCAAGGTGCGGATCGGTGCCCGCGAAGGCGTCCATCACCGCACGCACGGCGGAGAAGACCGTGGGGCGCTTGCTCCGGTCCTCCTCGGCCACCAGGCCGGCCGGCTCGGGGATGACGACCGTCACCTCGCGCTGCGCGACACCGCCGCCGGCCGCGCGGCCGGCCCGGTGCAGGGCGGCGGCAAGCACGGGCAGGACGACCTCGCCGCGCGCGTTGAGGGCACGGGCCATGATGGTCCGGCCGTGCGCCACGATCTCCGCACAGGGGTTCACATAGGCGAACTGCCAGCGGCTGTACCGGCCCGGGTACTCCATCCCGGAGCTGAGCACTCCCCCGCGCCTGCGGTCCACCTGCGCGCAGATGTGATCGATGTCCGGGGCGCTGAACGGCTCCTCGGTGCGGGTCAACCGCACCCCGCCGCCGGTGACCGACTCGGTTAGCCGCCGGCCTGCGTGGCCGTTCGCCGCGGTCGGCCCGTTCGCTGCTGACGGGCCGCCGGTACGGGCCGGGTCCGTCTCTCCTGCCGGGTTCACTGGTGCTCCCTGGGTCAGAGCCCGGCACCGGGTCGCGAAAAGCGACCGCCGTTACCGGGCGGTCGCTTCTGGATGTGCTGCACGCGAACCAGTCACCGCCTCATCGGCGGCGCCACCACTGGTGCACGCTCGTCTGCATGCTGGGAGCCTACCGGCCGCCGCGCCCGGGCGCCAGCAGGCGGCCCAGGACTCGGCCGCACCGTGAGGTAGCTGGCGAGCAGGTCATACGGTGCGCCATACATGTCCGCGCACAGCACCAGCCCGGCGACGTCCCGCCCGCCCAGGCGGACCGCGCCCGCGTCCGCCCGCCGCGCCACGGTGCTGCCCTGGCCTGCCCGCCGGTGTTCCACGATCCCCAGCGTGCCCCCGGACCCATGACGGTTTGGTTGACGAATGCTTGATGGTTCCTTGCACGCGGGGAGCATTCGGCGCTGGCGAATAGAGCTAGGCCGCGCTGCTGGGCAGGGCGCCGTTTGTCACTGCTCCGCGTCGGCCAGGTATTCCTCCAGCTCGTCAGGTGTGTGCCCGTGCAGCAGGCGGCGGTGGTTGTCGTAGCGGCGGCCGCACCAGGTGTTGCCGCCGAGCGCCAGCGGGACGTACCAGATTTCCCACCGCGCGCCCCAGCGCTCCCGCAGGGTGGCGAGTGCTTGGTCGGTCGTGGTCACCGCAGCCCTCTGCCGCTCGGCGTTCTCGATGGCTTCCCGCAGCCCGGCGACCGTGGCCGAGCGCACCACCAGCGGCGGTGTGCTGCGGGGTCGGCGGGCGTAGAGCAGGCCGGCGAGCACCGCTGGCCAGGCGTGCCAGCCTGGGTAGTCGCGGTCTACGTCGGCCAGTGCGCGGGCGCGTTGTTCGTCGTGGTTAGGCTCTGCTGCCATGGGTGGTGCCTCCTGGTAGGCGCTGCCCTAGGCCCCGGCCGGTGTTCACCCACCGCGTCCGGGGCTGCTGTTTCTGTCAACAGAACCTAGTATAGGACGTCTGTACCCGTCTAGCAGGTACTGAATCGTATACGTCCGTGCAGGTCAGCTACCGTGTGGATCGTGGAGTACGACCCGCTGGCCCCGGTCCCGCGTTACCGGCAGATCGCGGAGATTATGCGTGGGCGCATCGAGGCTGGCGAGTTGCAGCCGGACCGGCCTATCCCGTCCGAGGTGGCGATTCAGCAGGAGTTCGGGGTGGCCAGAGCGACAGCGCGTCATGCGGTAGCCCTGCTGCGAGAGTGGAAACTGGTCGTGACGGTGCCTGGCATGGGCACCTATGTCCGCAAGCAAGCGTGAGCAATGAACTCACCAGAGGCCCCAGCAGTGCTCCGCCTCGCGTGCCTGCTGTGGTGCGAGTAGGCCCAGGCCCACCGCAGGTGTGGGTGCGGCTGCCTGGCGCGCAGTCCCGGTGCCGGGCAGGATTGATGGCAGCCGTCTGTCCTGCCCGGCCGAAGGACGAGGTCGTGGACAAAGCCACCCACGGGTACCACAGGTTGGGTGTGCTGGCCGTCGTCCTGGCAGGGGCCGGCCTGCTCGCGGCGACGTGCGGGGGTGGCAGTTCGCCGGCGTTGACTGCGCAGACGGTTTACCAGAAGGAGCTGGCCTACTCGCAGTGCATGCGCGGCCACGGCGTGGCCGGCTTCCCCGACCCGCAGAGCAACGGCGCCATCCTCATAACCCCGCAGCGTCACCTGGCCCAGGGTTCCGCCCAGTTCGTGGCAGCCAACAAGGCCTGCCAGCGCCTGCTGCCCCCCGTCCACCCGATGACCGCCGCGCAGCAACATCAGGTGACCGTCCAGGCGCTGAGTTCGTCGCCTACATGCGCTCCCATGGCCTGCCCGGCATGGCGGACCCGGTCGTGAGCGTCGGCAACATAAGCCAGGCCATACCTAACGGCATCCAGCCCAACTCGCCGGTGCTCCAGTCCGCGCAGCGGGCGTGCCGGAAGCTCATGCCCGGGGTACCGCCGTGATAAGCAGCATGGTCTCCCGAGCAGGCCAGTCAAACTGGCCCGCTGCCCCATTCGGCGCGCTGCCGTCTTTCCACGGTGGCTAGCGTCCTGGCCTGTGCCACCGGGGTGGTGCCCCGCGCAGCGGGCCTTGGGTGGGCCAGGAGGGGTAAGGAAGGGGCGCACAATGGCCGCACAAGGCGTCCGTGGGTTGTGCGGAGGCTGTTGCGGAGTTGTGCGGCCGTCGTGACGGCCTCTCGCTGATGTCTTTGCGCGTCGCGTCGGTGATTGTGTTGCCGAATTGCGCCGTATTTCTGATCAAGGCGGCCCGCTCCATGCGGCCCGGCAAGCGCGCCAGCGCCCAGCTTAAAAAGGCTGGCGCATCCTGCAAAACTCCGCTGCCGCGCGTGGGAGGCCGGGCAGTTCGCCACGGCCATCCACGTCCTGTACGCCCGTGAGACCGGAGGAGGAAAAGGGCCCCATGGCGACGTTGGTCCTTGCTTCCTGGCGTGGTGTGGTGCCAGCGTGAAGGTGGGCCCTTAGGGCTGCGGGCGCGGGCCTAGGCGGAGCTTGATCCAGGGCTCCCACGGGGTCTAGGAGGCAGGCCGATGAAACGTTTGTTCTTGGTAGGCGCGACGACCGCTATGGCCGTGGCCGTGTGCATGGCCGCGGCCATGACCATTCCGGCGGCGGGGGTTTCCGCCGGCGCGGCGACCACGACTGCGATCACGCTGAAACCGGCCGTGGGGCCGCCCACCAGCGTGGTGAGGGTCACCGGCGCCGGGTTTGGGCCGGGCGAGGCGGTGAGTGTGGACTTTGATACCACCCCGGCCGCCACGGCCACTGCGTCCGCCGCCGGGTCGTTCACCGCCTCGCTGACGGTGCCCGCGGCGGCCCTGTTTGGGCGGCACACCGTGACCGCCACCGGCCAGTCCAGCAGCCTGTCGGCCACGGCCTTCTTCTGGGTGCGCACCAACTGGGCCAAGTTCCACCGCGACGCCGGCAACAGCGGGTTCAACCCCTACGAGAACGTGCTGTCCCCCGCCAACGTCGCCGGCCTCATCAAGGCATGGAGGTCCCGCACTGGCGCCATCGACTGGTCCTCCCCGGCGGTAGTGAACGGGGTGGTGTACGTGGGCTCGCACGGCTACCTCTACGCGCTGAAGACGTCCACCGGCGTCAAGCTGTGGGTCCACTCCCTGCTCCTTGTCTACTCCTCCCCGGCGGTGGCGAACGGGGTGGTGTACGTCGGCTCGCTGGACGACAGCGTCTACGCCCTGAAGGCGTCCACCGGGGTCAAGCTGTGGAGCTACCCCACCCCGAACCCGGTCATCTCCTCCCCGGCGGTGGTGAACGGGGTGGTGTACGTCGGCTCGGACGACGGCAGGGTCTACGCCCTGAGGGCGTCCACCGGGGTTAAGCTGTGGAGCCACCCCACCGGTGGTGGGATGTCCTCCCCGGCGGTGGTGAACGGGGTGGTGTACGTCGGCTCGGACGACGGCAGCGTCTACGCCCTGAAGGCGTCCACCGGCGCCCAGCTGTGGAGCTACCCCACCGGCGACGAGGTCGAGTCCTCCCCGGCGGTGGTGAACGGGGTGGTGTACGTCGGCTCGGACGACGGCAGCGTCTACGCCCTGAAGGCGTCCACCGGCGCCCAGCTGTGGAGCCACCTCACCGGGGGCCCGTCGAGTCCTCCCCGGCGGTGGCGAACGGGGTGGTGTACGTCGGCTCGGACGACGGCAGCGTCTACGCCCTGAACGCGTCCACCGGCGCCCCGCTGTGGAGCTCCCCCATTGGCGGCGGCCTCGTCTTCTCCTCCCCGGCGGTGGCGAACGGGGTGGTGTACGTGGGCTCGCTGGACGGCAGCGTCTACGCCCTGAACGCATCCACCGGCGCCCAGCTGTGGAGCCACCCCACCGGCCCCACCGGCGACGGCGTCTCCTCCTCCCCGGCGGTGGTGAACGGGGCGGTGTACGTGGGCTCGCGGGGCGGCAATCTCTACAAATTCCATCTGTGAGCAGACAGTGAATCGCCCCGGGTCCGGTGGAGCCTGCGCACCCCCGGGGCCGCTTCCATCCTCACCGGCCAGCTCTGCCGGGCCTGCCCGCTCAGCCAGGGCCATCACCGGCACCGGGCTCGTGCAGACGAGTCCGTGACCTCGGCGGTTGCGAACCAGCACAGCGCCATCTGACCGTTGCGCCACCGCTGGACGTTCCTGGGATGCTCCCGGCAGATCCCGGTCAAGGATTCGGCCGGGTTCGCGCAGCGCTGGGTCCTGGCCGGGGTAGGCGGCACGCCGAGCCGCACAATGGTGAGCGTCTTGGCCATGCCCTCCCGCAGCCGCGCGGCGGCACCGGTGTGGGTGCGGTCCAGCTCGGCCAGTAGCCCCTCGGCCCTCAGCACCGATCCGGCGTGGCAGGCCTGCCGCATGCGCCGCTCGGCGATGCTGTGCAGCCGCCGGGCAGCCTGTCCCGGGTGTTTTTGATCTTGTGCTGCTGGCAGCGCTGGGTGAGCCGTTTGCGTCGTCGTCCATCGTCGCGCCGTAGCGGGCTGGTGGGTGGGTGGCGGGCGCCTGCTTACTCCAGGTCGGGGCCGGGGCCGGGTTCGCTGATACCGCCTGTTGAGCTGCCAGCACGGCGGCGGCAGCGAACAGGTCCAGTCCGCCGTGCCGCAGGGCCCGGGCGGCCCGCCTTGTGCGCCGGTCACTTCTGATCACCCCAGCGGCCTTGTTGTTGCCGGGACCAGGCCGGTGGTTCCACCACCATCGCGTGTCGTCACATGTATGGCTTCGTGATCTCCCTCGATCGGGCCGGGCGCCCGCGAGACAGGTGCAGCCTCGCCCAGCGTTTAGACCCAGCCCCCGGCGAGGCTGAGTCAACGACCAGTCATCCAGCGGGTTACGCATGGGGCTTCTGGATATACGTTCAGCTACTTAGAGCCCAGTTGAGGCTGGTCACGCCCGTTTCGTCGTTGCTGACGCCGCCGAACAGCAGCGCGGTGCCGGTGGCCGCGTCGTAGGCCATCGACGCGCCGTATGTGGCGTCCGGGCTGGTCGCCGGGTGCTGCTGGGTCCAGGTGGAGCCGTCCCAGGTCCAGGTATCGGCGAACTCCTGGCCAAGGCGGCCCAAGCCGCCGAACAAGACCATGGTGCCGGCGGCCGCGTCGTAGGCCATCGACGCCTGCCACCGGGCGGGCGGGCTGGCCGCCGGGTGCCGCTTGGCCCAGGTCGAGCCGTCCCAGATCCAGGTACCGCCGAAGGTACGGTTGCGGCTGCCGAAGCCGCCGAACAACACCACGGTGCCGGTGGCCGGGTCGTAGGCCATCGACGCTTGCGACCGGGCGAGTGGGCTGGTCGCCGGGTGCTGTTTGGTCCAGGTGGAGCCGTCCCAGGTCCAGGTAACGCCGAACGCCTGGCCGTGGCCGCCCACGCCGAACAAGACCACGGTGCCGGTGGCCGCGTCGTAGGCTATCGACGCGCCCTGGGCAGGTGGGCTGGTCGCCGGGTGCTGCTTGGTCCAGGTGGAGCCGTCCCAGGTCCAGGTAACGCCCAGCGTCTGGCTGCGGGGGCCCACGCCGAACAGGACCACGGTGCCGGTGGCCGCGTCGTAGGCCATCGACGCGCCGGCCATGGCGGGCGGGCTGGTCGCCGGGTGCTGCCTGGTCCAGGTGGAGCCGTCCCAGGTCCAGGTACCGGCGAACGGGTGGCGGTCCTCCCCCCCGAACAAGACCACGGTGCCGGTGGCCGCGTCGTAGGCCATCGACCCGAGCGCCATGGGCGGCGGGATGGTCGCGGGGGTCAGCTGAGTCCAGTTCAGGACCGGAGAGGAACTCGCCAGGGCCACCGGCCGCCACAGGCCAGGAACAGCAAAGACTGCGAGCAAACCGGCGGCGGCGGCCAGGCACACCCCGCCAAACCTGCGGCGGCGGAACACCGCAGCGGGATGACTCCCGCCAACCGCGCAGGCGGACCGGGCACAGGCGGTACTGGGGATCAACTGAGGGCTGGTGCGGCGCTGCTTCATAAGCCATCGGCCTCACATGCTGCGGCGATGCGCTCAAGCCTGATCCGCGCCGCCGGGCCACGGGGTTCGGTTGTATGACGCGCCGGCTGGACGGCGGGTTGACGTGCCCGGCCGGGACAGTGCCGCTGGCACGGCCCGGGTGACACGCAACGGAAAGGGCCAGCAGTGGACGGGTGCGTCGTGATGGGTCACCCGGCGGCCTGCCGCTGCGGAGCGGCGGCCGGCTGGCTAGGCGCAGATTCGCCGTTGGCAGTCCGCCGGCCGCAGGCTTCCGCTGGTTGGGGTGGTTGGCCAGGGGTAGCGGTTGGCGGGTTTGTGCGCGCTGATCCTGGGTGGCCCGCCTGGTCCAGGTCGCGCCCGTGAGGGTGGGTTACACAGGCGGCGGGCCGCGCGGGTACTGGCCTGACTGGCCATGGCCCGCGCGGCCGTGGGTGCCTGTACCTCCCCGGCGCTACCGTCGGCGTTTGGCTGCCTGGACACTGGATCACAGTTGGGCTGTCCACTCGATCGTCAGGCGTCGGCCCTGGTCAGCGGGGGCGCGGTTGTCCCTTTCTTCACGACACCTTCTAGGGGCGTGATTGTCACATTCACGCCCTCGACCAGAGCGTCAGCCGAGGGAGAAGACCACGGTCACGGTGACGCTGAGCTGCTGGGTACCGGGGTGGACCGGGACCGGCGCCGCGGACGGGGTGCGGGCCGCGTTCGCGAACGGGAGCGGGTAGACCGGCTGGGGGGGCGGGGTTTCCGACATGCTGATCACCGAGCCCAGCGGGCGGCCGAGGGCGCGGGCGTACGCGGACGCCTTGGCCTTCGCGTCCGCCACCGCCTTCGCCCGGGCGGAGGCCAGCAGCGTGCCGGTGTCGGACAGGTTGAGCGACACACCATCGATCACGGTGGCGTTCCCGCCGGCCCGTGCCGCCTGGCTGATCTGAGTGCCCGCGGTGGACAGCTTGTTCAGCGTGACGCTGAGCTGCTCGCTGACCCCGTAACCGCTGGGTGCTCCGGAGTTGTTGTAGCTGGGCTGAATGGACAGCCCCGAGGTCTGGATGCTGGACGCGCTGACCCCGCTGTGGGAGAGCACCCTGGTGATGGCCCGCACCGCCTCGTTCGCCTGGCGCAGCGCGCCAGCGACCGAGGAGCCGCTGGTCTGCACGCCCATCGAGAGCATCAGCTGGTTGGGCACGCCCGACACTTTTCCGGTGCCGGTGACCGTGATACGGGCGCCGGGCTGGCCGGGTGCGGTCGCGGCTGTCAGCGCCGTCCCGCTTGCCGACGGGGAGGCGCTGGTCTGGGCAGCGCCGATGGTGAACGCCCCGATGAGCAGCCCGGCGGAGGCCAGGCCGGCCGCCACTCCGCGCTGTGTGGACGAAAGCTGGACGCCCATGGTGCCGCTCCCTTTCGGTGGGATGTAACACCGCTTCGACGCGCCCGCGTCCTCCTGGGTTCCCGGCAGATAGTCACGCCGTCGGTCAGCAGGCCGCGGGCGCCTCCCCGACCGCCGCGAGCACCTTGCGCACATCGGTCAGGATCTCCGCCTGCCTGCCCGGCAGGTCCTTGCTGGCGAAGTTGTTCAGGATGCGCAGCACGGCGTCCTGGCCCTGCAGCAGTTCGATCTGCTGATTGGCCAGGTCGTGCAGCAGGCCAAGGACGGAGTCCTGGCCGCGCAGGATGTCAAGCTGCTGCCTGCCCATCTCGTGCAGCGCGATGAGCGTCTCATGGTCGGCGATCGCGCGCTTGTCGCTGGCGGTCTGCGCCCGGTTGGCGCTCACCTGAAGCGAGATCATGATGGACAGCTGCGGCAAGTTGAGGATCGTCAGCAGCAACGGCCATGGGGTTTTGTCGAACCCTACGATGTTGCCGGCGAACAGCCAGAACACGATCCCGATCGAGATGGCGAGGAAGACCCACATCGAGCCGCAGAACGGTTCTCCCCTATCGCTCGGGGCCCAGCCCGGCGGCGGGCAGCCGACGCAGGGTTCCGCACAAATTAGCGCGTGAACCCTGGGTCGGGCGGTTGACGCCCCCCGGCTAGCGCCGCTGGGCTTCACCGAGGTCCTGGGACAGCCTGGTGATGCGCTCCATCAGGGCGGCGTCCTCCCGCATCTCCTGTGCCGTGGGGGCCAGCGTGACGACGGCGGCCACCAGGAACGTCAGCACGCTGATACCGAGGATCAGCGGCAGCAGGAACGATGTCGCGCTGACGCCGCTGCCCATGGACAGCATGCCGCCGCCCGGCGCGGAGTCGACGTGCAGGGCGGCCATGCCGGTGTAGTGCATTCCGCTGACGGCCACACCCATGATCAGCGAGGCGCCCAGGATGACGAGCGTCCCGCCGTGCAGCCGCAGCGCGGCCCACAGCGCCGCGGTCCCCGCGACGACGGCGATGACCACAGAGAGAAACACCAGGACTGGGTTCCAGTGCATCGTGTCGGGCATCCGCATGGCCCACATGCCCATGTAGTGCATGCCCGCCACACCGATGCCGAGGATCGTGCCGCCGAGCAGCAGCGGGCGCAGGCCGTCCCCGCCGAAGCCGACGATGAGCAGGCCGATGGCCACCACGGCGACCGCGATCAGCATGCTCAGGATCGTGACCGGCACGTTGTACTGGATCAGCTGGCCGTTGATGGTGAACCCGAGCATGGCGATGAAGTGCATGACCCAGATGCCCGTCACGCCGATCGACACCGCCCCCAGCAGCAGCCATCTCGCCCGGCCCGCGCCCTCCTGGGCCCGGGCGCGCTGGGTGCACTGCAAGCCGAGAAAACAGCCGAGGCACGACATCAGATAGGCCAGCCCCGGGTTCAGGACCCCGTACGCAAAGTTGTGGACTTGTACCAAAAGAGGACTCCCGCCCCTGGGCGCGAGCCGCTGCGACACATCCGACAGCGGTCGTGGTCGCGCCTTAACGATCTCCGGCTGGTTCATGATGGCAGATCGGGTATTACGGCCATGCTCTTATTACTGATCTCAGCGCGTCTTCGCGCAGCGTGTTCACCAGAAGACCGTTTTGCCGCCCTTATGCGGTCATCCAGTTACCATGCGCAGCCGCGGTGGCCGACGCTGCGGGACCTGCCGGGCAAGCCCGGCGTCAGGGCAGCCGGTAGACGCGGCGCGCGTTGCCCGCCCCGATCATCCCTGCTACCCGGGCGGCGTCGGCGGTGCTCCAGTCGCCGGACGCGACCCAGGCGCCCAGGGTGGCCGCGGTGGCCCGCCGCCATTGCAGCGCGCCCAGGTAGTGCAGTTCGGCCGGGCCAAAGGCGTCCGAGGAGAACAGCACCTTGCCGAACGGCGCGAGTTCCAGCGACTCGGCCACGACCGCGCTGGCCCGGGCCCCGACGTGGTTGAGCGCGAGGCCCACGTCCAGGTAGACGTGCGGATAGGCCTGGGCGAGGGCACCTGCCTCCCGGTGATAGGGGTAGCAGTGCAGCAGCATGATGGGCACCCCCCTGGGCTCGGCAAGCTCGAGGAAGGCGCGCAGGTACAGCGGGTTGCAGCGGCGGAGGTCGGCGTCGGGGTCCCCGAAGCCGGTATGCACCTGCACCGGCAGCCCGCGCTCGACGCCGGTCCACAGCAGGTGGCGCAGCAGGACGGGGTCGGTCACCCGAATGCTGCCGCCCTGCTCGATGTCGGCCAGCCACCGGCCGGCCGCCTCGGCGACCTCGGCCGCCGCCGGCGGGGCCGGGTCGAAGTCGAGCCCGAACCGGTATCCGATGATGCTCTTCACCCCGCACGCACCAGCCGCCTGGTCCCACAGTGCGGCGCGGAACCGGTCGGCGAAGCCGCCGGCCGTCGCGTCCCCGGCCATGACGGCCTGCTCGGCCACTCGTTCCAGCCGGACGATCTCGGCCACGCCGGCGCCCGCCGCCTCGGCCATCGGCTCCAGGCCGAGCATGCCGTCCAGAACGTAGCCGGTGTCGACGAGGAAACAGGCGGTGCCGCTGGCGCGCAGCAGCGACCGGGTCACCTCATCCGGCCCGAGGTCAGCACGGCGGGCCAGGTATTCGTCCGGCGATGCGTCCGGGGCCAGCCCCAGGACCGGGGCACACCAGCGCCGCACCGCGATGCCGAGCTGGGAGTCGAACCGGGTCGTGCCAGCGGGCACGGCACGGTCCGACTCGGTGATCAGCTCCTCGAACACGGCGCGGGACAGGCTGGTGGCCAGCACCCCGTGGGCGTGGTGGTCCACCAGGGCGAGGGTACCCACCGTGTCGGCGAGCGCTGCCGGCTCAGCCATCCGCGCCCGTTACCTCGCCGCCGCCGGCCGCTACCGGGACCGGTCCGGACGAGCTCATCCGGCCCACCAGGTACAGCAGCGTGGCCACGGCGAGCGAGGCCAGCGTGATGCCGCCGATCCACCAGAACCAGGTGCCGTAGGAGACCGTCGCCCCGAAGAACTTGATGGTGCCGGCGTTGTTGCTGATCAGCGGGGTCCACGACCCGGACAGCGTGGCGATCACTCCCACCAGTGAGCCGAGGCCACCGATGATCGAGCACGCCCAGAACACCGCCGGATGGGCGATCCGGCGCGCCTGGAACTGGGCCTGATAGCGGCGCAGGATGATCAGGATGTCCACGAAGAGGATCACGATCGAGATGCACCAGATGACGGTGACGGCGGCCTGCAGCACGTCGTAGATCTTGGTCTCGGCGTCGGCCGAGCTACCGCTGGTCACGCTCGGGACCACGACGAACGCCAGCAGCGTGAACAGGGCGGCGATGACGGTCTGCACCCACACCGCCGTATCCGGCACCTTGGCCTTGTTCACGTGGGACATCGCCGGTGGCAGCCGCTGATCCAGGCCGGAGACGAAGATCAGCCGGGCGAACGAGTAGTTGTATACGACGGTGATGAACATGAAGAACAGCGCGAGCACGAGGGCGGTGATCTTCCCGGCCACGCTGCCGAGGCCGATGGTGACCACGCTGGCGACCGCGGTGATGCTGGCCGAACTGGATGTCGGCACGGCCACCATCACGCCCCAGGTGGCCAGCAGGTAGGCGATCACCACGACGAGCGAGCCCCACAGCAGGTACCGGGTCACCGACCGCTGCTGGCGGACCTCCACGCCCATGTTCAGCGGTACTTCCACGCCGAGCAGGGCGAGCACGACCAGGCCGAAGAAGGTCCAGTTGGCGAAGCTGATCCCGTGCGGCGCGCCGGACTTCCAGGCCGAGAAGTCCCACGGGTTGACCACCGCGTGATGCCCCTTGGCCAGGTAGACGATGCCCGCGACGAACATGGCCAGGATCGCCAGCCCGTACAGCACGAACACGATGTTGACCACGTTCTGGGTGACCCGGAACCGGAGCACGGCGATGAACGCGGAGAGGACGATCAGCCCGATGATCAGCACGCCCTGCCACTGGACGGACCAGCTGTTGAGCGCGGGGAAGGCGTAGCCCAGGAAGGCCACCATCGAGGTACCTGTGGCCACCATCACCAGCACTCCCGGCCACCACGCGCAAAAGCCGGCGAAGAATCCCCAGAACGGCCCGAACGCCTTGTGCGTCCACAGGTAGATGGAACCCTCGCCCGGGAACATGGCGCCGAGCTGGCCCGTGGCGATCGCGCACGGGATCAGGAACACGACGAACCCGATGATCCACCAGCCGAACGCCGCCGGCCCGGCGGACTGGATCACCGCGGCATTGGTGATGAACAGCACGATCGCGACGAAGATCGCCACCATGTCGAACGTG
Source organism: uncultured Actinomycetes bacterium (assembly GCA_963813395.1). Classification (GTDB taxonomy): domain Bacteria; phylum Actinomycetota; class Actinomycetes; order Streptosporangiales; family Streptosporangiaceae; genus DASXKD01. Next base: position 490,489 of record CAWEYV010000022.1, on the reverse strand, counting down.
GTGAGCACCTTGGGCAGAATTCCCCCGGCCACCCGCTCGGAGATCAGCGCGCCAGAGTCGGTGTCAGAGGTCATGGCCGTGCCTCCTTAGTAGGGGGGTCGCGCTGGACCCAGGCCCGGCCCGGCACCTGCCGGTCGGCCGTGGCGCACGGGGCAGGTGTTTCGGGTCAGCAGAGATGTACCCATTCCCGGCCCCCCGGGCACGTCAGTACGCGGCCTGGGTAATGCGCGAGTCAACCGCATCCCGGCGGCACATCACGAGGTGCCGAGCTTGAGATAGGTCAGGCCGAAGTCGTGTTTCCACTCCTGGCCGTCGGCGGAGCCTTCCCAGGCCCCCGTGATCGTGGTGCCATCATCGGAGATGAGCCCGCTGTAGCGCTGCCAGAAGCCGGGTGCCTCACGCCAGAGCTTCCAGACTCTGCCGTCGAGGCTCATCCGGTAGACGCGCGCGACGCCGCGTGAGTCGTAGTAGTGCTGGGTAAAAGTGTCCGGGTCGGCGCCAGCGCCGATGATCGAGATGCCGCTGGGGGCGGCCGGGTGCTCGACGACGAACCGCTGGATGAGGAAGAACCTGCCCTCCAGCCATTCGAAGGTGGTCCGGCCGCCGCGGCCGGTCATGGCAGAGGTACCCGGGCCGAAGTACCCGGCCCCGAACATGGCCTCCATCTCCCACTGGCCGATCAGCACGTCCAGGCGGTCGAGCGGCACTGGCCGCCCGGCCGGAACATCGCCTGGGCTGCCCACGTGCGCGTCCGTGGTCATCTATAACCATCTCCTTTTAAAACTAGATAGTTATAGAGTGATCCAGGCCCGCGCCGTTGTCAATCCCCGGCCCGGCGTGGCCGTAACCGGGAGGGCGCCCACTGACTTCGGCTGCCGGGCGGCGATGAGCGGCATACCCGGGCCACGGGGTGTGTTGATAGGAGCAGAGGCCGGAGACCACGGCCTACGGGGAAGGACTCACGATGACAACCCGCTCTACCCTCTGGCTGGCCTGGGCCTATGGGTTCTTTACCGTAGCCGGGCTGGTAGGCAACCGGGCGTTTCTGCTGGGTGCTGGCGCGGTTGCCGTGCTTGGCGTGGTGCGCAGCCGCAGGAGGGCCCCAGCACAGATCTGACCCGTTCAAACGCGGTTGATCCTAGATCTTGGTGAAGTGCTCGAAGCACTCCTGGGCGACGTCCATGTCCGCGAACGCCGCTACCTCGGAGCGCTTCACCGCCAGGTACGCCCGGCGGCGCAGGTCGCCGAGGGAGTCCATCAGCAGGGTGTCGGCTTCCAGGGCGTCCAGCGCCGCACCAAGGGAATCCGGCAGACGGTGGGCACCACGCGCCAGCCGTTCTGCATCGGAAAGGGTGGCTGGGTCGACGTTGACCGCGTCACCCGGGTCAAGCTTGCGGCGGATCCCGTCCAATCCTGCGTGAATGCAGGCACCAAGGGCCAGGTACGGGTTGGCGCTGGAGTCGGAGGGCTTCAGTTCCAGGTTCACCGAGCCGGCCGGGTCGTCCCGCATCGGTGAACAGATCCGGACCGCCGCCTCGCGGTTGTCCATCCCGTAGACGTTATAGGCGCTGCTCCACATCTGCGGTGCCAGCCGCCGGTAGCTGTTCACGCTGCCGCAGGTCAGGGCCACGAGCGCGGGCAGATGGGCGAGCAGGCCGCCAATGAAGTGGTACCCGGTCGCGGACAGCCGGTAGCGGTCGGCGGAGTCGTAGAACACCGCCCGCGACCCAGGCTCGCCGTCGGCACCGACGTCACGCAGGGAGATGTGCAGGTGAGCGCCGTTGCCTGCCTGGTCGGGAATCGGCTTGGGGGCCAGGCTCGCCCACTGCCCGCGGCGGAACGCGGTGCCCCGCACGGTCTCCCGGTACAGGACGTGGTTGTCGGCGGCCCGCAGGGCTGGCGCGTGCCGGATCGACACCTCCTCCTGCCCGTGGCCGAGTTCGGGGTAGTAGTGCTCGGGCCGCAGGCCCTGCGCGGTGAGCGCGCCGAGCAGGTCCACCGTGTAGTCGTGGGCGAGATGGAACCCGGTGGCCGAGTAGCACAGGCTGTCATCGTTGGGCACGAGCCGGTCCGGGCCGCCTGCCGGGTCGCTCTCCCGGCGGCCAAGGGTGAATTCCGGCTCGAACGCCGCGGCCGCCGCGTAACCTTCGGCGGCGAGGTCCGCGATGGCCTGCTTGAGGTAGGTCCGGGCGCACCCGTCCCACGGCTCCCCGGCCGGGCGGACCTGGTCGGCCAGCATCGCGCCGGCGCCCGGTGCGTAGGGCAGCGGCACGAACGTCGCGGGGTCGGGCATGATGCGGACCTCCCCCACCGGGCCCATTCCGTCCACTGGCTGCAGGTGGTCCAGCATGGACATGGCCATCATGGCGACCGTGTGGCCGATCCCCGTGGTCATGCGGGCAGGCAGCATCGCGGCCGTGGCCGCCTTGCCGCGGACGATCCCGCCGTGATCGGCATAGAGGAACCAGACGAGCGAGATACCTTCCGCGTGCGCCCGCGCCGCCACGCTCGCAATGGCCTCGTTCTCCGCCGCCGGAACCAGCGGGGATGCGTCCCGATATTCACTCATCGGCATTGCGGTGCAGTGGTCTCTGCCTTCAGACATGGGACGGATAGCACCGCTTCACCTCCTCTAGGATGTCAGTGATATTCGCTAGTATTTTCGTATGACCCGCTATCGCCTGGTACCTTCGCCTACTCAAGAGGCAATCTTGCGGGAGCACTGCGCCCATGCCCGGTTCCTGTGGAACCTCGCGGTGGAGCAACAGTCATGGTGGCGCCCGGGTCGCGCCAGGCCGCCCGACTACCTGGAGCAGTGCCGGCAACTCACTGCGGCGAGGTTCGAATCCTCCTGGCTGCGGGCCGGGAGCCAAATGGTGCAACAGCAGGCACTGCGAGACTTCGCCGAGGCCATGAACCATTTCTTTGCTAGCACGCACGGCAAGCCGACCTGGCGGAAAGCCGGGCAGGATGAAGGGTTCCGTGTCGTAGCAGTCCAGACGGCGCACGTCCGGCGGCTGACTCGAAAAGCCGGTGCCGTAAGGGTGCCCAAAGCTGGCTGGGTGCGGTTCCGCTGGTCGCGGGATGTCCCAGCCGCGAAGTCCTACCGGGTCACCCGAGACCGGGCGGGCCGGTGGCATATCGCTTTCGCCGTCCTCCCCGCACCGATCGCCGCGCCCGGCACCGGCGATGTGGTAGGAGTGGATCGCGGTGTCGCGGTCAGCGCCGCACTGTCCACCGGCGAACTGGTCTGCGCGCCGCGCCTTAGCCTGGGCCGCCAGCGGCGGCTGGGCCTTCTCCAGCGCAAGCTGGCCCGGTCGCGACCCGGATCGCGCCGCCGTACAGCGCGCAAGCTCGCCATCGCCCGGCTGAAAGCCCGGGAGACCGACGCGCGCAAAGACTGGTGCGAGAAGCTCTCCACTGATCTGGCCCGCCGGTTCGACCTGATCCGCGTCGAGGACCTGCGGATCGCCAACATGACCCGCTCGGCCAAAGGCACCCTCGGTCAGCCGGGCCGTAACGTCACCGCCAAGGCCGGACTGAACCGGGAGATCATGCGATCTGGCTGGGGGCAGCTGGTTAGGCGCCTGGAAGACAAGGCCCCCGGCCGGGTCCAGAAGGTCACCCCCGTGTACACCTCGCAGCGGTGCAGCCGGTGCGGGCACACTGCGGCGGGCAACCGCAAGAGCCAAGCGGTCTTCGCCTGCCTCGCCTGCGCTTCCACGCTCAACGCCGATGTGAACGCCGCCAGGAACATCGCCGCAGGACATGCGGTGACTGCGCGGGGACGCCCCGGACCGCCGGGACGAATGAACCGCGAACCTCACCTCATCCTCCTCCCCGGCTGAGGTGGAATCCCCGCCCAGCAAGGGCAGGGAGGATGTCAAGACACAGGCGTAGCATGATCCGCTGGATTCGCAAAGGGCATCGCGGCACCATCCGGTGCCCATCCGCAGGCCGGTGCGGGAGGGTGCGCGCGGGCACCCGGCGGCGTCTGAGTTGGCGCAGGTGATCGCGTTGACACCGGGGTACGGATCACCTAGATTCGCCCATGTTCGTGCTAAGAACCAATGTTCGCGACCCGCACTTCGGGCAGGTAGCCACCCGGCGGCCGAGGAGGGCCCATGGCGTTCCTGGATGAGTCAATCTGGCGGGGCAAGGTCTACTCCAGCGGCTGGAAGCAGCCGGCTGGCGGCGACGCCCCGGTCACCGAGCCGGCCACTGGCGCGGAACTGGGCCGCGCCGGGATCGCATCGGCCGCCGATATCGCCGCCGCCACCGCGGCGGCCGCGGCAGCCCAGCCCGCGTGGGCCGCGACGCCGCACACCGAACGGGCGGCGCTGCTGCGCCGGGCCGGCGACATCTGGAAGGCCAACGCCGCCGAGATAGAGCAGTGGAACATCCGCGAGAGCGGCAAGATCCCGCCGGCGGCCCAGTTCGAGACGCACGTCGCCACCGAGGAGGTGTTCGAGGCGGCCACGCTGCCCTCGCGCCCCTACGGTGAGCTGCTGCCCAGTGAGTCGCCGCACCTCAGCTTCGCCGAGCGGGTCCCGGTCGGCGTGGTGGGCGTGATCGCGCCGTTCAACTTCCCGCAGATCCTGGCCATCCGTTCGGTGGCGCCCGCGCTGGCACTCGGCAACGCGGTCGTGCTCAAGCCGGACCCGCGCACCGCGGTCTGCGGCGGCGTGGTGCTGGCCCGGGTGTTCGAGGAGGCGGGCCTGCCCGAGGGGCTGCTGCACGTCCTGCCCGGCGGCGCTGACGCGGGTGAGGCGCTGGTCACCGACCCGCTGGTCCGGGTGATCTCGTTCACCGGGTCCACCGCGGTGGGCCGGCATGTCGGCCAGCTCGCCGCCGCCCACCTCAAGCGGTGCCATCTGGAACTCGGCGGCAACTCGGCCCTGATCGTGCTGGATGACGCCGACGTGGCCAAGGCGGCGTCGGCCGGCGCCTGGGGCTCGTTCCTGCATCAGGGCCAGATCTGCATGACCACCGGCAGGCACATCGTGCACGAGGCGGTCTACGACGACTATGTGGCCGCGCTGTCCGGCAAGGCAGAACACCTCCCGGTCGGCAACCCGGCCACCGAGCAGGTCGCGCTCGGCCCGATCATCGACGAGCGGCAGCGGGACAAGGTGCACGGCCTGGTCACCGGCAGCGTGGACGCGGGTGCCCGGCTGGCCGCTGGCGGCACCTACGAGGGGCTGTTCTACAAGCCCACGGTCCTCGCCGAGGTCGCCCCGGCGATGCCGGCCTACGCCAACGAGGTGTTCGGCCCGGTCGCGCCCGTGCTGCGGTTCTCCACCCCGGACGAGGCCGCCAAGATCGCCGCGGACACCGAGTACGGCCTGTCCCTGGGCATCCTCACCAGCGACGTGATGCGCGGCCTCGACCTGGCCAGGCGGATCCCCACGGGCATCGTCCATATCAACGACCAGACCGTAGACGACGCGCCCAACACCCCGTTCGGTGGCATCTTCGCCTCGGGAACCGGCGCCCGCTTCGGCGGCACGGCCAACCTGGACGCGTTCACCGACACCCGCTGGGTAACGATGCGCGGCGACATCGCCCCGTACCCGTTCTAGCCGCTGCGCCGGCCCGCTGCGCCGGGCAGGGGCAGCCGCCCAGAAGGAGATACCGCGACGGCAGGCATGCGCACCCAGGTAGGCATCGTCGGCGCAGGCCCGGCCGGGCTGCTGCTGTCCCATCTGCTCGCGCAGCGCGGCATCGACTCGGTCGTGGTGGAGATGCGCAGCCGCGCGTACTGCGAGGCGCGGCAGCGGGCCGGGCTCCTCGAGGACGGCAGCGTCCGGATGCTGCGCGAGGCCGGTCTCGCGGACCGGCTCGACCGGCGAGGGCCTCCAGCACGCCGGCATCTACCTGCAGTTCGACGGTGAGCGGCACCACCTTGACTTCCGTGACCTGGCCGGCGGCCGCACGGTCACCGTCTACGCGCAGACCGAGGTGGTCAAGGACCTCATCGCCCGGCGGCTCGCCGACGGCGGGCAGCTTGAGTTCGAGGTGTCCGGTACCGCGGTGTCGGGCCTGGACACCGACCAGCCGGTGCTGTCAGCTACGCGGCGGCGGACGGAACGCGGCGCGAGGTGACCTGCGACGTGATCGCGGGCTGCGACGGCTTCCACGGCATCTGCCGGCCCGCCATCCCGGACCGGCTGCTGACCGTTTGGGAGCGCGAATACCCCTACGCCTGGCTGGGCATCCTGGCCGAGGCGCCGCCCGCCACCGACGAGCTGATCTACTGCCACCACGCCGAGGGCTTCGCCCTGTACACCATGCGCACCATGCAGGTCAGCAAGCTGTACCTCCAAGTGGACGCCGACGCCCGGGCCGAGGATTGGCCGGAGGCGCGGATCTGGACGGCGCTGCAGGAGCGGTTCGCGCTGCCCGGGTGGTCGGTGAAGGAGGGCCCGGCGCTGGACATCGCGATCACCCCGATGCGCTCCTTCGTCAGCGCGCCGATGCGGTACGGACGGCTGTTTCTGGCCGGGGACGCCGCGCACATCGTGCCGCCGACCGGCGCGAAGGGCCTCAACCTGGCGATGGCCGACGTGACGGTGCTGGCCGACGCGCTGACCGACCTCCTGTACGGCGACCACCGGCTCGCCGACGCCTACTCCGACACCTGCCTGTCGCGGGTCTGGCGGGCGACGCACTTCTCCTGGTGGATGACCACGATGCTGCACCGGACCCCAGGAGCCGACCCGATGGAAGGGGCGTTGCAGCTCTCCCAGCTGCGTTACGTGACGACCTCCCGCGCCGCCGCCGTCACGCTGGCGGAGAACTACGTCGGCTACCCGCCGCTGCGCTGAACCGGACCGCCGCGGAAGGCGGCGGTCCGGTCAACTGCCCGAAGCGCGGTCAGGGTCTCACTCCGGTGTCTCTCCGTAGGGTGTGAACGCCCAGAGGGTGCCGTTCTGCCCGGTGACGAAGCAGGTGCCGTTCACCACGGCTGGCGGCCGCAGCAGGGAGTCCTTCGTGGAGTAGGCGAAGACCAGCTCGCCGAAGGTCCGCACCCCTTCCATCACCCCGGTGGGCGCGGCGAAGATCATGTTCCCGGACACGGCCAGGCCGTGCGCGCTCCCGCCCAGCTTGGCGTGCAGTTGCACCGCCCCGGTAGAGGGGTTGAGGAAGTAGAGGCGGCCGTCGGCCGAGCCCACGAACAGCCCGGTCACCGATCCGGTAGAGCTCAGGCTGAGCGCACCGGAGTCCTGGATCGCGCCGCCGGTCGTCTGGGACCAGATCTGCTGACCGGTGGACTCCGATACCGCATAGAAGTTGTCGTTGCTGGAACCGACGTACATGGTGCCCGCCGCGAGCATGGGAGAGATCGCTCCCGGTGCCGCGAAGCTCCATGGCGAGGTGCCGGTGGCGGTGCTGAGCGCGGTGACGCCGCTGCTCGTCGGAACCGCGAGGATGCCTCCTGCCGGGTCGAGGGACGGTGCGGTGGATACGCCCGCAACGGTGGCCGACCAGACGGCGGTCCCGGTGGACTCGGCCAATTTCACGACCTTGCCGCTGGTGGAGGCGGCATACACGTTGGTCCCGTCGAAGACCGGTGACTGGACGCTGCCTCCGCCAAGGCCGCTGGACCAGGCCAGCGTCCCGGCCGAGGAGCCCGAAATGAACACGGCGTACAGTCTGCCCGTCGAGGTGCCGACGAAAGCCAGGCCAGCGGCCGCGTCCACCGCCGGCGCGCCGACGATCGCCGCGCCGTTGGGGGTCTTCCAGGTCCACAGCTGAGTTCCGTCGCGCGCCTGCAGCGCGTGCAGGATTCCTTTCCGGTCGCCCACGTAGACCACCTGGTCCACGACCGTGGGAGGGGTCAGCGGGGAACCCGCCGGGAAGTGCCACGCCGGGTCGAGAACGATGTCCTGGCCGGGGCTGATCGTGTCGGTGACGACCGGGTCGTTGGGCTCGAAGCCGTTGCGGCCCGGCCCGCCTCCCAGCTGCGGCCAGCTGTTGGTGACATCGACGCCTGCCGCGGCCGACGCGCCGCTGGTGGCGCCGGTGGCCACTAGTGCCGTGGGGCCGAACCCGGCGGTGGCCGGGAGGGTCACCTGAGTGGGCGGGAGGGACCCATCGGCGCCGGAGGTGGCCTGGCCCAGCACAGTCCCGAGCAGGCTGATATTGACCGTCTCGCCCGGCCCGAACCCGGTGCCGCTGACTGACACGGTCCCCGCCGGGGCGGCAAAGCCCGGCGAGACGCTGAGCATGGCGCCTCCCGCCGCGGGCGAGACGAAGAACTCGTCATCGGCTGCTGGCCGCGCGGATGGGCCGTCCACCGACACCGCGTAGGCGTCGACCCGGTAGCCGTTCCCCGACGGGGGCACCGGGAACGAGACGCTCCAGCCGGTCGAGGTGGCCCCGGGCGAGACGAGAGTGGCCTGCTCGCTGACCGGGGTCGCCGACCAGGTCGACGTGGCGGCGTCCCACCACATGCCGTCCGGGCCGCCCTGGCGCACGGCGGTCACCACCGCGGCCACCCCGGCGCTGTCGGCTGCGGTGCCGCTGACGGTCAGGTCGCCGCCGGGGTTGGCCACCGTGCTGTACAGGGCCGGCGACGTGATCGCGGTGGCCGGGGTGTCGTTGCCCGAGCCAGCCTCCATGTCGTAGAGGAAGCCGTCGGAGGACCCGAACAGGATGTCCCCGTTGCTCACCGCCGGGGAGGCCGAGATCCAGCTCCCCGTCTGCTGTTGATAGAGCTGCGTCCCGGTGGCCAGCGAAAGCACCCGGAAGGCCCCGCTGAGATCGGTGTAGGACACGACCTCCTGGCCCGCGGGCCCGGAGATGGCGGGCGAAGAGATCACTTCCGAAGGCCCGGGCGGGGATATCTGGGAGGTCGTTGGGTCTTGGTGGCTCCATATCACCGCGCCCGTGACCGCGTTGAAGTCGGTCACCCCGACGGCATCGCCGACCACCAAGTTAGTGCCGTCGAGGGCGGCGGTGGACAGGCTCTCGTTCGGTGTGCCGCCGAAGGTGCCGAGGCTGGCCTTCCAGATCTGCGTTCCGGTCGCGAGGTCCAGCGCGTAAACGAAGCCGTCCTTTCCTGGCACATAGACCGCGCCGTCGGCGAAACCGTTGGCGCCCGGCGGCGAGACGGTCAGGCCAGAGCCCACATCGTCATCGCCGGTGCCCGCGGTCATGAAGCGCCAGACCTGCTTGCCGGTAACCGCGTCGAGTGCGTAGGCCGCGTCGTCGGGATCGGCGGAACCGAACAGGACAAGCGGTTCCCCGGTGGCGTCGATCGCGTAGGTGAGGGGGTCCCAGGAGCTGGACGCAAGCTTGTAGCTGTGGAAATTCCACTGGGTGGCGCAGGTGGCCGCGGAGATGGACAGCACCTTGCCGGCGGTGTTGCCGGAAATCAGATCGGCGAAGTAGACCGACGCCGTGCCGCCCGGCGGGGTGGCCGCGACGGGGCTGGAGAACAGCATCCCCGAGGCCAACTTCTGCGAGCAGTCGACAGCGCCCGTCGTAGCGTCCAGCTTGTAGATCGTCGGGCTGGTCCTGGTGCCCACCCAGACGGCGCCGTCGCTGACCAGCGGTGAGGACTGAACCGCACCGGCGAGCTGGACCGACCAGACGATGTTCCCCGTGGCCATGTCAATGGCGAAGAAGTCCCCGGAGTCGGTGCCGACGTAGCCGAGCGTCTGGCCGGTGGCCGAGTCGAAGGCGATGGCCGGGGAGTCGAGCACCGCCGCGTAAAGGTCGGTGGCCCAGTGGACGCCCAGCGTGGCCGCGTTCGCCGTCGACACGGTGCCGTTGGCGGCGTAGCCATCAAGCTGGGAGTTGAGATGCAATTCGGGCCAGTCGAAGGCGGACGATCCGTCCGCCGGTATTACCTTCGTTCCCGCTCCCACGGCGTGGCCAGTCGGCGCGGGGGTCGCCCCCGCAGGGGCAGCGAGCGAGCCGGTCCCGACCAGGAGCGCGGTGGCCGCGACGACCCCCACCAAGGCACTCGGTGCCCGGCGGCCGACGGGTATTCGATGCGAAAATTGCAGGTAAGCGCGACGCGCGATGGCGCCGCGCCGGGTTGCGGGGTTCTTGCTGGTGATCGAAGTTGCCGACTTTGTGATCAGGGCCCCGACAGCGTGGCGAACGCCACTTGCCCCCATTATCCCCATGGGCAGCAAGGATGCCAGCAAGCGCTGGCCCAGACAACAGACTGCGGCCAATATTTGCCCGTCCGTCACATTTCTTTTTCGTAACATCTTGGTAAAATGGTTCAAAAAAGAGCCAGTCAACAAGTTGCCTGAAAATATACCAAACGACAGTATAAAGGTCAGATCTATGGTCGCATGCCCTCATTGAAGAGCGCTAGCTCCATTATTCTCTGACGTAGAGTCTGCTTTTACTGGGCACCTGGGCGATAACGAGACCGGCATGAAGTTTTAGCGCGTGCTGGCCGCTGCCCGAGAAGGTGAGGTCCGTCCGTGCCCACGCGGCACCGCAAACTCGTTTGCGCCGCCGGCGGCGTACCCACCCGAGTTAGCGCTTAAATCTGAAGGGAACGTGTTCGGTTCTGATTGGCACCAGGGGTATGGGTCGACCGTGAAAGTACCGCCAGATCAGCCGGCCCCCTGTGGTTCGCTCACTGCCGTGGTCAGGTTGTTGGTAGCCGTCATAATCCCGGCTTGCAAGCTCCACGCCACCACCCCGATATGGTGCCCCGACAGGTACCGCAGGTATTCGGAAACCATCTGGGTGGACCGGGGCCAGTAGTAGCCGCCGATGAAGTTCACGAACTCCCCGTCCACCACTGGGAGGTGCGCGCGGGACAGGTAACCGAACGCCTGATACCAGGTGGGCGGCCCGACTCGTGTCTGCCAGGGCCATGGGGAGCCGGGATGGTGAAAGCTGTAGACGATACCCTGCCCGTGCAGGAGGGGGACCCCGGCGAGAGTGGAACCCCACCAGCGGCCTTCCACCCAGAGCTGATTGCGGTCGCCGATGCGCCGCAGGTAACTCACCAGCGGCTGGAATGCCGCATACCACTGCTGCCAGCTGCAGAACCGGGGCTCATTGAACAGGTCGAAGACCACGCGGGGGTTGTGCCCGTAGTAATGGGCCAGGTCGCGCCAGAAGGCCCACGTCGCTCGGGTCGGCAGGTTCTCGTTAGCGGTATAGCCCAGGCTTGTCTCGGTCTGGGCGTTCAAGATCACCGTCATATGCCGCTGCAGGGCAAAGGCCACCAGGCGGCGGACATCGGCCATGTATCCCGGGGAGTGTTTCTGGCCCGTCTGCCCCACCAGTTTGTCCTGCACGATCTGGAACCTGACGGCGTTGGCCCCCCAGGAGCCGGCAGCGCGGATCTGCGCCTGTGCTGATTTTGTGAACAGGACGTAGCCCGTCAGGGTTGCCAGCGTGAGGCCCTTGACCTGAGCGGGCTGCGGATAACCTGCGCAGGACCGGACCGGGCATATCCGGTCGGGCGGCGCGACAAGCGGGGCATGGGCGTTGCTGGCGACGGGCTGCACGATGAGATACAGGGCGATCAACCCACCTGTAGCGACCACGGCAGCGCTGGCCAGAATGGTGCGCCAGGCAATGGACCTGCCCTTCCGGTGGGTGGCAGGGCGGTAAGCGCGGGTATGCCGGCCCGTTCCAGGGCGGAGGGGACGAGCAGCTGGTGGTGCGGGTGGTGCGGGTGCCGTTAGCGACGCCGGTTGCTCCAGCGCAGCTTCCCCGCGCAACCGGTGGCGCGTTATGTCTTGCTTCGCTTCACGTGAGGCCGCGTAGGTCCGCGGATCCATGGACTCCCCCGGGGCGGCGGCGGTATGAGCGCAAGCAAGCTTGGGCACCGGGCCCGTGCCTGTCGCAGGCTAATGCGCAGTCGACCGGGAAGCCCGGCAAATAGGGATATTTACGGAACCGTAAGGATCCTCTGACACGGGTGGCATGCGACGCCGGCAGTGACTCTCACCAGCGCGGCTCGCGGGTAACGGCGGGGTGGTAGGCAGGCTAGGCACTGACGCTCGCACGCCCGGCGCTGTTGCGCCCTGGCGATCCGCCTGCCCGTCCTCCTCTGGTGCGAGTAGGCCCAGGCCCACCGCAGGTGTGGGTGCGGCTCCATGGCGCGCGGTCCGCGGTGCCGGGCAGGATTGACGGCAAGCCTGCCTGCCAGCCCGGGCCGGAGATTCGCCAGGTGCTCATGGACAACCCGGCCGGTGTCCCTGAGGCCTGCCGCCGAGGTGCCCGGCCGGATCGGTCACCCGACCGGAGGACGAGATCATGGACAAAGCCACCAGTGGGCGCGGGCGGTGGGGCGTGCTGGCCGCCATTCTGGCCGGGGCTGCCCTGCTCACAGCGGCGTGCGGGGGCGGCAGCTCGCCTGCGCTGGCGGGGCAGACGGCTTACCAGACGGCGCTGGCCTACTCGCAGTGCATGCGCGCCCACGGGGAGCCGGGCTTCCCCGATCCCCAGCCTAACGGCGCCGTCCTCATCAACGGGCCACAAGATCACCTCAACGGTGCCCTCATGAACTCGGCCAACAGGGCCTGCCAGCACCTGCTCCCCAAGAGCCGCCCGATGACCGCCGCGCAGCAACGTCGGGTGACCGCGCAGGCGCTGAAGTTCACCGCCTGCATGCGCTCCCACGGGCTGCCGGGCATGGCGGACCCGGTTGTGAGCGCCAATGGGATCAGCCAGCGCATACCTAACGGCATCAAGCCCAACTCACCGGTGTTCAAGTCCGCACAGGCTGCGTGCCAGAAACTCATGCCAGGGGGCCCGCCGTGATAAGCACCATGGCCTCTCGAGCAGGCCATTCAAACTGACCACCACCGACTGCCGGCCTCTATTGGAAACCACTCAACACGGCTGGATGAACCGGCGAACCGTTTGACGCCCAAGACGGCCGGTCACAAATCATCTCCCGCCTGCTCGCCACAGCACCAGCGCGAGCCGTGGCTACCTAGAGCCTGGCCTAGCGCAAAACGCGCTGGCGCTGACCGGCCCGGCAGCAGTTGGATCAGTCCGTGCACATCGTCGTGGAAACTGACCGGATGCTCCTGCGGCGCTTCACCCAGGCAGATGCCGGACCGCTGGCCGCCTTGTACAGCGATCCGCGTGTCATGCGGTTCATCACGCCGGAGCCGCCCTCACTCGCGGAAGTGCAGGCAAAGATCCTGCCGGAGTACCTGCAGGAGTACCGCGAACTCGCCGACGGCCTCGGCTCCTTCGCGGCCATCGAGAAGACATCGGGGCACATGGCCGGGAGGTTCTCCCTCAAGCCGGCCAACAGCTACGGCCTGACCGGCGGCGCAGAGCTCGGCTACCGCCTGTACCCGGCATTCTGGGGGCGAGGGCTGGCTACCGAGGGCGTACGTGCCCTGATCGGCCTGGCATTCGAGCAACTGCACCTCGAGCGGGTTGTCGCGACCATGATGGCTGACAACACTGGCTCCTGGCGGGTCATGGAGAAGTGCGGGCTGCGCCGGGTCAGCACGTTCTACTACCCGGATGCCCACCTGATACCAGGCGGCGAGAACGGTGACTACGTTTACGAGCTAACCCGCGGTGACTGGGCCATGCAGGTCAAAAGCGAGAGCTGAACAGTTTGCGGCTTCATTGCAGAGCTTTCTTTAACAGAAATAGGAATTGCCTTGCCCGGGCCTATTGACCGGGACAAGGCAGAGGCTCACCGACGCGCTAGAGGTGTTCTGATAGCCAGGCATGCACCTCAGGTATGCGGTTCTGCAGTAGCGTCAGGTGGCCATCGTCGTCGAGCAGCCGGGCCTCGACGCCGGGAATGTGCGCGGCCAGCCATTCGCCGTGGCTGAACGGCACGAACATGTCCTGCCTGCCGTGCAGCAGCAGGACCGGGACGGTGATGTCGGCCAGGTCGAATCCCCACGGCCTGAGGGTGCAGGTGTCGTCCCACCATCCCTGGCTGCCGGGCGCCAGAGCGTCGCGCTCGGAGGAGGTCAGGTATTCGGCCAGCTCGCCGGTCAGGGCCGCGGCATCTGCCGGCGTGAGCAGTGCCTCAATCGCCTTGGCCGCATCCTCTGGCGGCGTGGCCAGGATTTCCTCCCGGTCCTTGTCGAGGTTTGCCCTGGCCGCAGCCTGATCTGTGAAGAACAGGCGGTCGTCTTCCGCGTTCTCCTCGCCCATGCCGGCGAAATAGTCAAGGCCTTCAGCGCCATACGGCGCGACCGATGCGAGCGAGGCAGCCGCGGTCACCAGATCTGGGAGCAGGGCAGCGCACGCGAGCACGTGCGGGCCGCCGCCTGACATGCCCCACATCGCCAGCCGGTCGATACCAAGCTCAGCGCAGATCGCGCGGGCATCCCCGGCGCAGTTGGCGACTGTGCGCCCCGGCTGGGGCGAGGACCCGCCGTAGCCCGGCCGGTCGTAGCCGATGAGCCGCAGGCCACGGGCAGCCGCATCTCGCACGACCGGACCATAAAGATGCCTGGAGCCCGGCGTGCCCGTGTGCACAAGGACCGGACGGCCAGCAGGATCACCGGACTCCTCGACGGCCAGCATCCGGCCGTCAGGGGTGCAGACCGTGTACTCCACGCTGTCTCCTTTGTCTCCTTTGCCCTGCGCCGCGTCCACCGCAGCCGTCAGCGCACGGGTCACGTTAGAGCAGGCAGTCAGCGCGAGGAAAGCGATTTTCCGATGACCTTTGTCGGCTTGTCCAGCACGTCGCGCAGCTGGCCACTGGAGGTTCATCCCGGCCAGCCAGAGGACACGGCCACCGCCGCGTCACGGCCGGCTCGCACGGCCGCTGGCCGGGCAGGCTTGCCGCGCGCGGGCCTGTCATGTACTTTCCTAACGGAAAGTACTTGACGGAGGGGCCTCAATGCGCGATATGGCAGGAGACCCGGCAGCGCTGGAGCGGCTGCGGGTGCAGCGGAGCCGACTGGCGGACCGGATGCAGCCGCCGTGGTGGTACCTGACCGGTGTCGCCCTCCTGTACGCACTGGTCTTCGCGGTGCCCTTCGGCCAGCGGTACGTTTCCCGGTTCAGCATCTGGCCTATCTTTGTCGCCGCATTGGCGGTGGCCTGCCTGCTGCAGTGGGGCATGACCCGGGCCACCGGCATAAAGGTGGGCTTCCGGAACCTCCGCTATCCCCCAGCGGGCCGTCCCGTAAGGATCGCGGTGGTCGTGGTGTGCCTCGCCGCCATCGTGACCGAGCACTTCCTGATCGATCGCGGCCTGCTCACAGCCGCGATCGTGGTCGCGGCCCTCGCGGTCGTGGCGGAGGTGGCCCTCCAGCAGGCCGCTCTGCGGGGAATCCGCCAGGAGCTGCGAGGCGGCGGAGGGGCGGCGTGACCGCCAGACTGGACCCGCTCATTCACCCGATCACCCGGTTGTCGATCTGCGGGCTGCTGGCGGCCGGCGCAGACTGGGTCGAGTTCGCCGCGCTGCGTGATGCGGCCGGGATCAGCGACTCGGTGCTGTCGAAACAGTCCCGCGTGCTCGAAGACGCCGGGTACGTGGAAGTCCGCAAGGGCGCGGTCGGCCGGCGGCCGCGCACGTGGTTCCGGCTCACCGCGGAAGGCCGCCAGGCGGTAGAGGGTCACCTGGCCTGGCTGGCCCAGCTGGAGGAAGCGGTCTCCGCCAGCACCCGCGATGCGCAGCAGGCGAGGCCCCTCCCTGGTGACCACGACCAACGGCGCCGCGGACTGCCGCCTCTGCTGGGCAGCAGCTGAGCTGGTTCTGACCTGCAGGCCAGCCGGGCGTTTCAAGATCGAAACGTTACCTTCACGTTATTTGCGCCAGAGCCCAGTTCTCACGAAGAAATCATTGGGGTCCGATCATCACCGACCGGAGGCAGACGATCAGATCCGGGCGCGCGTAACGTCGTCATTCGCAGCCCGGGATGACAACCCAGGGAAGGCCTTCGGAGGTGCATGGTGAGCGACACGAGCACGGGAAACGGCAAGGTCGTCGTGAACAGGTCGATGTCACTCGACGGGTTCACCGCCGGTCCCGGCGACGCGATGAACTGGATCTTCGACTTCATGGCGCCGATCGAGGACGAGTTCCCGGAGATCATGGCGGCCACCGGTGCCATGCTCATCGGCCGGCGGACCTACGAGGTGGGTAAGCGTATGGCCGAGAATCCGAACGAGGTCACCCCTACCTACGAGGGGGGAGCTGAGTTCGTCCTTACCCATGAGCCACCGGACCCGCCGGACCCGGCGGTCACGTTCCTCACCGGTGATATCGGGGAAGCCGTCGCCACCGCGCTCCGCGCCGCGGGCGGCAAGAACCTCGAAATCCTTGGCGCCGACGTAGCCGGTCAGTGCCTGCGGCGTGGACTCGTCGACGAGATCATGGTGTTCGTCCTGCCGGTCCTGCTCGGCGACGGGACTCGCTTGTTCTCCTCCCCGGGCCTCGCCAGGATAGACCTGGAACCGCTCGACAGCACACGGTCGGGAGCCGTCACAATTCTGCGGTTCCGCGTCCGCAAGTAGTTCCCGGCTGCGTCGTATCAGCTTGCTACCGCCGCCATAGCCGACGGTCCCGGACCCGGCGGAGGGCATCCGCAGAACTGGCTGCGATCCGTTCGTGTGGCTGCCACGGTCCTCCCCAGCCGCCAGACTGAAGCAGAGCACCACCCAGCAAATCTCTAGGCGTGTCGCACATGCCAAGGGCTGTTGATCTCCATCACCCGGCATACGCTGACCAGCGCGCCCGACCGGATCAGAGCATCGGCTTCTGCAGGTTGCGGACCCATTTCAGGTCCCCCGCCGCCGGGCACATTCTCGCTGGGTGGTGGTGGCCAGCCAGCTATCGACCGCGGCCGGATCGTGGAGGGCGCCGATCTGCTCCACCAACTGCAGCCAGACACTCTCGCTGACGTCCTCAGCGCCGGCGCAGCCCAGCCGGTGCCGGCGGCAGATGGACCACACCAGCGGGGCGTACCGTTCGACCAGGGCAGTCCAGGCCTGCTGGTCGCCGCCTCGGGCACGGATCACCAGATCGGCGGCCGCCGGGTCATCGCCCATCCGGGCCACCCCCTTCCGCAGGTGTGCCGGGAGGTGCCGTCCGCCGGGTTAGCGCCATGTCCGCGGGAAGCCCGCCCTGAACGCGGCATCGGCTTCTCCGCCAAGCAGGCTGGCACCCTCGCTGTCCTGAAGGACTGTCTGTCAGCATCGCCTATTGGCACTCTCGCCTACAGGCCGCGATATGTCAACATGTATTGTTGACACGTGGATGGCCACGCTGACCCCGAAATCGCCAGCACCAGCGAGCGCGGCGCCAAGTGGCTCAACCGGGCCCGCGAAACCCTCCTCGACGAGCTAGCACGCCAGCTCAGCCTCGTCCTTGGCCGGCGGCAGCCCGACCGGCCCACGCTGGAAGCCGCCATCACAGCCGGGGCGGCCGCCCGCTGGCCTGTCGAGGTGCTCAGCTTCTGGGTCGCCGCCTTGCGGCTGCGCGGCGCCTCCTGGGACGACATCGGCAGCCTGCTGGGCACCTCACGGCAGGCCGCACACCACCGGTTTGCCCCCTGGACGCAGCGTTACCTCCCCTTTGTCACAAAGACCACCCCCGGTAGCCGGCCCATGCCCGCAAACCAGACAGAAACCCGCGCCCGCCCGCGTAAGAGCACCGACCTCGGCAGCGACCACCTCGATACTCCACACCAGGAAATCGCCCGCGCGGCGCGCCGCGGCCTCGACGTTATCGCCGACCAGCCACCCTGAACGGCATCGTGAGAACCAGCCCAGCGCACCACCGGCATTCACCGTGCCCGCGCGAGCGGCAGCTTGTTCCCCAAGCCAGCAACGACCGGGACGTAAGCCAGCATCCCACTCAATCCCGCAGCGCGTCGGACCCGGCCAGCACTAACCACGAGGGCATGGCGCAATGGGAGAGATCAGGTGAGTCGTGCGGTCTGCGGCACCCATAAGGGCCACCACTGTCAAGAGGGCGTACGAACCTGGCCCGGTGACTAGCGTCGCTGTCGCTGGGCTGACTGTTCTTCTGGGTCTTCCTCGTTGTTGCCTGGTCTGCCGCCGTGCGGGAGGAGTCAAGCTGGAGCGCCCGCAGCCGCGCAGCGGCGAGGACGAACGAGCTTGACGCCGGCGAGCGGCGGGAGATCCTCGAGGGCGAGGAAGGGCCGGTTGCGGTTGGGCTTGTCAGGGGTCGCGTGCGTGATCCCGGATGTGGGTAGCGGAGTGGTCTCACAAGCACCCATCCGGCGCCGCGCCAGCGTGCGGGCGGCTGCCATGACCATGTGTCCGGGACCGGGCTGCTCAGTCAAATGATCGAGCGCGGCGCTGGCGCCGGCTCATGCCGCAGAGGCGAGCGTGCCCGGGGCTTGGCGGCCCCTTCCGTCTTCACGGCTGCCGTAGCGGCGTGGTCGTGCCGGTGGCCTGCATGTCGGCCAGCAGGTGGTAGGCGCGGGCCAGCAGCTTGCGGGCGATCGCGATGGTGGCGATCTTCTTCCCGCGGCGTTTGGCGATGCCTGAGTAGGTGGCGGCGAACTGTGGGGAGCGCTTGGCGGTCTGCGCCGCCTGGTTGAGTACCCACCGCAGCCATGCTGAGCCCTGCTTGGAGATGTGCCCGTGCCGGACGGTCCGGTCCGAGCCGCGCACGGTCGGGGTCAGCCCGGCCCAGCTGGCCAGCTTGCGGGCGCTGCCGAACCGGCTGATGTCGCCGATCTCGGCCAGCATTACCAGCGCGGTGAACTCCCCGACCCCGGGCAGCGTCCGGAGTACCTTGACCCGCGGGTCGGCCTTGGCATGCTGGTGCAGCTCACCGTCGATCCGGTTGATCAGCGGCGCCAGGCCGTCGATCACCGCCAGGCAGTCGCTGACGATCTCGCGTGACGCCGCAGGCAGGTCCAGCTCGGCCAGCCAGCCGCGGCCCGGGCCAGTCCAGTAGCTGGCACTGCGGTCATAGCCGTGGTCAGCGGCGACCGCGTGGATCCGGTTGCGCAGGCTGGTGCCCAGCCGGACCAGGCTGGCCCGGTGCCGCAGCAACGCGCGGAGCTGCCGGACCTTGGGCGGGGCAATCCATGCCTCCGGGAGCAGGTCCGCGCGCAACAACTGTGCCAGCGTCGCGGCGTCGACCTTGTCGTTCTTCAGCCGCGCCGAGGCGATCGCCTTGCACCGCAACGGGTGTACCAGGTGCGTCTCGAAGCCGTAGTCCTCCAGCAGCTGGACCAGCCAGCTCCAGCCGTAGGCGGCCTCGAACGCGGCCGGCGTCCCCGGCGGCAGGTCCCCGATCAGCCGCAGCATCGGCTCTGATCCGTTGACCACGTTCTTGTTCAGCTGCACCTGGCCGTCCTCGGTGACCACCGCCACCTGCGAACGCTTGCGGTGCACGTCGATACCGACGTAGACAGACATTGCCGGGTCTCCTCTCCCGAGCTCGGAATCTCTCACCCGGAGCGTCCTGCTACCGGGCTGAGCTGAGAAGAGGCCCGGCCCTTATAGGGTCAAATGAGTGTCTGTTCCGGGGGGCAGTTGTGCGTGATCATGCAGGGTGGTTCAGCGCGGCGAAATAGTACCGGGCGGTGGTCAGCGGGTAGCGTTGCCCGCGTCGGAAGGTGGCCGGGCGGTGCACGTCTTTGCGGAAACGCCGCGGTTGGTGCTCCGCCGGTTCACGATGGCCGACGTGGACAACCTAGTCAGCCTGGACGCCGATCCCGACGTCATGCATTTCGTCACCGGCGGGATACCAACGACCCGCGACGAGATCGAAACTGAGATCTTGCCTGCGTTCCTCGGCTACTACGAGCGCTATGAGGGGTACGGCTTCTGGGCGGCCATCGAGAAGCCGACCGGGCAATTCCTGGGCTGGTTCCACTTCCGGCCGCGCGAGGGAGGCAGCCCGGATGAAGCAGAGCTTGGCTTCCGCCTGCGCGAGTCAGCCTGGGGCAAGGGGTATGCCACCGAAGGGTCGCGGGCGCTGATCCGCAAGGGCTTCACCGAGTTCGGCGTGCGGCGGGTGGTCGCGGAGGCGATGGCGGTGAACCTGGCCTCCCGGCGGGTGATGGAGAAGGCGGGCCTGACGCTGGTGCGGACCTTCCACCAGCCCTGGCCTTACCCGATCGACGGCGATGAGCTAGGGGATGTGGAGTACGCGCTGACCAAGGCCGACTGGGAGCAACAGAACCAGGCCGGACGCGACAGGCCTTGGCCAGCATAAACCGCCGCTGCGTTGCCGGACCGGTGACAGCCCACAGCGGCCGAACGATCATCATCGCGGCAGAATAGTGAGTTCTCGACGTAGGCGGCGATGCATAAAAATCCAGCCGACTCGTTGTCCGCCGGGCTGTAGCTGGGGATCGCTACGCAGCCAGCGACGTCAGGAGCTCGTGATAACCGCGCACCGACCCGTCGATCGGGCGCGGCCCGGGTCGTGGTTGGGGCGGTGTTCGGTGCGTATCTTCTGCGTGCCCCCGAACGGCACCTCGGGGACACTAGGAGCGTCACCCCGGCCAGAAGTCGAACATCCGCCAGCCGCAAGGTCGCCGCCATGCCTGCCCCGCACTGGTTCTTTCGGTTCATGTACGACCGCGAGAGCGCCGCCTGGGAGCGGCGGCGCGACGAGCCGGAGCAACGCGAGCTGGTCAGGCGGGTCGCCGATGAGCTCGCGAACGTGGTTGCACCGCCCGGACCAGTGGCCGACCTCGGCTGCGGACCTGGCGCGCACGCGCTCGCTCTCGCGCGGCGCGGTTATGACGTCGTCGGTGTCGACGGGTCACCGCGCATGGTCGAGGTCGCGCGGACACAAGCCGCTCGCGACGAGGTCGACGCGACGTTCGACGTGCACGACGTCAGCGCGCCGCTCCGCTTCGCGGGCGCGTCGCTGGGAGGTGTCCTCGCGATCCTCGTCGTACAGCACCTCCCGCATCCCGCGGCCTTCATCGCCGAAATCCGGCGCTGCCTCCGGCCGGGCGGGCACCTGTTGATCACCGCTCCCGCCCGCGACAGCACGTCGCTCACGTCCCAGAACCTGTACTGGCGGCTGCGCGCAGCGTGCTATTACCTCGTGCCTGGCGCCGTCCGCTTCTACGACACGAACTCCCTCCCTCGTCTAGTCGAGGACCAGGGCCTGACCATCGTCGAGTGCAACGGCGAACCCGGTGCCGTGAGCGTGCTGGCTCGCGCGTAACGTCGCGGCGCCACGCTCGTCGGAATTGCCCTCCAACGCCAGGTCGAGGACATACAGAAAGACCGCGGACATCGGTGGCAACTCCGCGACCGAATCGGCGATCTAGCTGCGCCAATAACTTCCGGCTCTGCCGTGGGCGCCTCGCGGCCCTGGGGTCAGATTCAGCTTACGATCATGAAATTCTGCATATGTATTCGCCATCCGGCATCATCATGCGCGGGTGCCACGCGCTCATTTCGGCTAGATCCGGACGTCTCCAGGCATCAAGCAAGGGGTCGTGGAGCGGCCAGATCGGCCTGAACTGCGCCTTGGGTGTGTTACCAGTGGTTCCAGTGCACGACCTCGTCGAAGGATCGGCGGTTGGGCCTGCTGATCGGCTGCAGCGGCCGGCGGCCGGATAGCCCAGGCCGATCAGGTAGACGGCCCGGTAGCCATCGGGGAAACCCAGCACCCGCTGCGCCTGCTGCTGGTCGGCGACCGACGAGTGGCCAGAGCCGATACCCAGATCGGCCGCGGCCAGCATCATGAACGCGGTCGCCTGGCCGAAGTCATACAGCAGCCAGTCCCAGTGCCGCTGATCTTCTGGTTCCTGGGCCACCAAGGCGATCGTCGCCGCCGAGCCGGCGATGTGCTTGCCGCCCCGCTCCCACATCTTCGCCAGCCCGGCCAGCTGCTCGCGGCTGGTGACGACCACGAAGTCCCACGGCTGCCAGTTTTGCGAGGACGGTGCGCGCCGCCCGCCTACTGTGGCAGGTGACAGACCGCCTCGACGTTGTTGCCATCAGGGTCGCGAACGAACGCCCCGTAGTAGGCGGCGTGGTATTCCGGCCACAGCCGCGGCTGGTGCAGGACCTCGGCGCTGTGCGCCACAGCGATGTCGAAGAAGGCCCGCACGGCGGCGCGGCTTGGTGCGGAGAAGGCGATGTGGGACTCCCGGAAACCTTCACCGGTGGCCTGGCGGCCGATCCAGAAGTCCGGCATGGGTGGCACCCCGTAGCCGATCGCATCGCCGAAGTCCATGACGCGCTGTCCCCCCAGCGGGGCAAGCACAGTGTCGTAGAAGGCGGCGCTGGCGGCCAGGTCCGCACACTGGATCGAAAGATGATCAAGCATGAGGCCTATCCTGCCACCACCACCAGTACGCCATCCGGCCTGCAGTACGCACCGGTGACAGGAGCGGGGGCCTCTAGCCGGCCAGGTTCACGCCCAGTGGCGGGGCCGCACTAAGCACCACACGCCACCGACACGGCCGACACGGGTGTCCACACGAGCCGTGTCAGTGTGCTGTCCCGCTTGATGCTTGACGGATCGGCTCTGCTTGATCCTTCACGGAGGTGAACGCCTCTGCCGCGTGAGGCCAGAGGGACCTCGGTAGGTTCGTCGTGACCGTTGCTTGTCGAGAGGAAATGCCATGGTGGTGCCGCTTGCTGCCCGTTCGGCGATCGCGATTGTCGGCGCCCTGCTCGTGCTTACCGCGTGGGGCAGCCTCATCGGCACGCTCATCGTGCCCCGTCCGTCCGGTGGCTGGCTGACACGCTGGGTTGACCGGAGCATCAATGCGATGTTTCGCGTGGTCACCAGCGGCATGGCCAACCATAAACGGCGTGACCGGGTGCTTGCCACGCAGGCGGCCGCCGTCCTGCTAGCCCAGCTGGTGGCCTGGCTGGGGATCTTCTACGTCGGCTATGCGCTGCTGCTGTGGCCGCTCATCAGCACCGGGCTCGGCTCGGCGTTCAGCATGGCCAGCCCCGGGGTGTTCGGCCCCAACGCGGCCGTCGGCAATGCACAGAAGGTATTCGCCGACCTTGCGGCCTTCAGTGCGCTGGTGGTCGTCACGCTGCAGATCGCTTACCTGCCGACTCTGTACTCGGAGTTCAACCGGCGGGAGAACGAGGTATCGCTGCTGAATGCCCGGGCCGGGGCCCCCTCCTGGGGGCCGGAGCTGCTGGCGCGGACCCATTACGCGCTGGGGTCGGGAGCGTCGACCATCGACACCCTGCCCGATCTTTATACGCAATGGGAGCGCTGGGCTGCTGATGTGGCGGAAAGCCACACCACTTACCTGCCGCTGGTGCGGTTCCGTTCCCCTAAGCCGCTGTCGTCGTGGGTGACTGCGCTGCTGGCCGTGCTGGACTCGGCGGCGCTCTACCTGGCGCTGTCCCCGAAGTCCGCGCCGACGGTGCCTGCACGGCTTTGCCTGCGTGGCGGTTTTCAGTGCTTCGCCCAGGTCGCCCGGGCGATGGACCTCGATGTGCCGGAGGTTGCCGACCCGGACGCTGGCATCAGTCTCAGCTACGAGGAGTTCCTCGACGCGGTCACCCGGATGCAGAAGGTCGACTTCCCGATCGAGCGGAATCCCGCTGACGCCTGGCCGGACTTCGTCGGCTGGCGGGTCAACTACGAGCAGGCTGCCTACGCGGTGGCCGCGGCCGTCGATGCCGTTCCGGCGATGTGGTCGGGCCCGCGAAGGCACCCGGTTGCAGCCATCGCCCCCGTCCGCCCGCCAGCCGGGCAGCCGCCCAAGTAATCCACCCCGGGCGGGGCATAACACTTCGCCGTGCCGAATTCAGATCTCCGGCCTGACCTGATGCTTGACAGCGTGCTCTGTGCTTCAACTCGCATGATCTGATCTATGACAGTTTTCGCAGGTTAGCCCTATCGAACATCGAGGCCGGTGACGGCGCGGCCGATGATCAATCCGCTGGATCTCGGAGGTGCCCTCGAAGATCGTGAAGATCTTCGCGTCCCGGTGCCAGCGCTCCACCGGGAAATCCCGGGTGTAGCCGTTGCCAGCGAGGATCTGCATGGCCTGATCGGTCACCCGGACGGCCGTTTCGCCGGCGACGAGCTTGGACATCGACCCCTCGGCGTGGGCGAAGGGCACCCCGTGCCGCGCCATCCACGCCGCGCGCCAGGTGAGCAGCCGCGCCGCGTCCACCGACGCATGCATGTCCGCCAGCATGAACGCGATCGCCTGGTTCTGCCCGATCGGGTGGCCGAACTGCACCCGGTCGCGCGCGTAGTCGGTGGCGTACTCGACCGCGGCCCTGGCGACGCCGACGGCCATGGCCGCGACGCTCGGCCGCGATCTCTCGAACGTCCTCATCGCCGCCTGCTCGCCCGCGCTGCCGCCCGACCGGACCCGCGCCAGCCGCTCGTCCAGGCGCTCCTTGCCGCCGATCAGGCAGCGGCCGGGTACCCGCACGTCTTCGAGCACTACCTCGGCGGTGTGCGAGGCGCGGATCCCGTA
This sequence comes from uncultured Actinomycetes bacterium, assembly GCA_963813395.1. Classification (GTDB taxonomy): domain Bacteria; phylum Actinomycetota; class Actinomycetes; order Streptosporangiales; family Streptosporangiaceae; genus DASXKD01. The sequence continues at coordinate 466,142 of CAWEYV010000022.1, read as the reverse complement.
CTTGCGGAATTTCTGTCCCTGGGACAGCCCCGGCGTGCCCGGCGGCACGATGAAGCTCGCCTGCCCGCGGCTGCCCAGTGCCGGGTCCACGGTGGCGACGACCACGTGCACGTCGGCGATGCCACCGTTCGTGGCCCAGGTCTTGGTCCCGTTGAGCACCCACTCGTCGGTGGCCTCCGAGTAGACCGCCCTGGTTCGGATGGCGGCGACGTCGCTGCCCGCGTCGGGCTCCGAGGAGCAGAACGCCGCGAGCTTGAGGTCACCGGGCCCGCCGAACATCTGCGGCAGCCACTCACCCATCTGCTCGTTCGTCCCGTTGGAGGACAGGGCCACCGCGGCGAGCGAGCTGCCGACGATGGACAGGGCGATGCCCGCATCCCCCCAGAACAGCTCCTCGAACGCGACCGGGATGCCCAGGCCCGTGGGCCCGAGCCATTGCTCGCTGAAGAACTCCAGCGAGTACAGGCCGATCTTGGCTGCCTCTTCCAGGATCGGCCATGGGGTCTCTTCCCGCTCGTCCCATTCGGCGGCCGCCGGCCTGATGACGTTGACGGCGAAGCCGTGCACCCAGGCCTGCATCTCACGCAGGGCGGGCCCAGGGTCCATATGGAACGGCGCAGTAGTATCGATGTCGGCGCTCATGCTGCTCCTCAGGGGTGCTGGCGCCTATGTTACCGGTGAGTAGCATCCCGGCCAAGTGACACGCTGCAAACGAATGGCAAACGGCCCGGCTATTGGGGTTCCTGGGCGCTTCCGCTCAGTCCTGGTCGTGGCGGTCGAGGAACTCGTACACGTCGGTATCGTCCACCCCGGGAAAGCTCCCCGTCGGCAGCGCGGACAAGATGTGCGAGTGGGCCCGGGCCGATGGCCAGGCCATCCCTTCCCAGCGCCCGGCCAGCGCGGCGGGCGGCCGCTGGCAGCAGTCACCGCCCGGGCACCGCGAGACACGGCGGGTGGCCGTCTCCCGGCCCCGGAACCACCGCGAGTGCTCGTACCGGATGCCCAGCGTGATGGCGAACCCGCGCTCGCGCCCCGGGTCGACATGGGACACGCACCAGTACGTGCCCGACGGCGTGTCGGTGTACTGGTAGTTCGGCGAGAACCGGTCCGCTGAGGAGAAGACCTGCCGGCCACACCACTGACGGCACATGCGCTGCCCCTCGATGGCCCCGGAATCGTCGGCGGGCAGCACGAGCCCGTCGTTCTCGTAGGCCTTGTAGATGATTCCCGCCTCGTCGTTCTTGACGAAGTGGCAGGTGAGCTCCAGGTGGTGGGTGGCCAGGTTGGTGAAGCGGTGCGCCGCCATCTCATATGAGACCGAGAACACGTCGCGGAGATCCTCCACGGACAGCTGCCGCGCCTGCTTCGCGTCGGTGAGGAACCGCGCGGCGGACCGCTCGGGAACCAGGACGGCAGCGGCGAAGTAGTTGGCCTCGACCCGCTGGCGGAGGAAGTCGGCGAAGTCGTGCGGGGTGTCGTGGTCGAGCACGAAGTGCCCGAGCGTCTGCAGCAGGATGGTCCGGGGTGAGTGCACGCCCACCGGTTCCTGCTTGAGGTAGATGCGCCGGTGCCGCATGTCGGTGACGGACCTGACCGACCTGGGCAGATCGTCGGCGTAAGACACCGTGAACCCGTGGTGGGCGACGATCGCCATCAGGGTGCTCTGGGACAGCGCCCCACCGTGGTAGCCCACCGCGTCCAGCGCCTCCGCCGCCCGCCGCTCGATCTCGGGGAAGTAGTTGCCACGCTCGCGCATGGCGTCGCGCAGTTCGGCGTTCGCGATCCGCGCCTCCTCGGGGGTGGCCGTCGGCCGGGTGCGCTGTCGCCGCAGCTCCGCGTAGAGCGCGACCACGTGCTCGAGGACATCGCCGGGGACCCGGGCGCCGACCTTCAGATAGGGCAGGCCGAGGTCGCGGAACAGCGGATCGTGCTGCGCCTCTTCCAGCGTGATCTCCAGCTGCGCGCGGCGGCTCGGCGGCTGTGGCCGCAGCAGCTCTTCCGGGGTCACCGAAAGCGCCCTGGCCAGCGACTCGATCAGGGACAGCTTCGGCTCGCGGCGGCCGTTCTCCAGCAGGGACAGCGCAGAGGGGGCGCGCCCCACCCGGGTGCCGAGCTCGGCGAGCGTGATTCCGCGGGCACGCCGCAAGTGCCGGAGGCGCTGACCGAACGTCGCAAGGTCTAGACCACTTGATGGAAATGAAGTGGATTCTTCTTTGAGAAACTGTGCCACATGTTGATAATAAGTGAAAATTTGACAATCTTCACGCGGTAGTTCCTAGCCCGGGCGGTGCTGGACCGGCCAGTCTTGTCTCCATCAACCCAGGGGACGACACGGCTTGGAGGATCCAGTGAACGACCGTCGCCTCGAGGGCACCGCGGACGTGGCAAGCATGAACGGGAACCGGGGCAACAGCCTCGCCGAGCAGGCTGCCCGCCTGGCCGGCGACTGGGCGACGAACCCCCGCTGGCGGAGTATCAAGCGCGACTACACCGCCCGGGACGTGGTACGGCTGCGCGGCTCGGTACAGGAGGAGCACACGCTCGCCCGGCTCGGCGCCGAGCGGCTGTGGGACCTGCTGCACACCGAGGACTTCGTTGCCTCGCTGGGCGCGGTCACCGGCAACCAGGCGGTCCAGCAGGTCAGGGCCGGTCTTCCCGCGATCTACCTGTCCGGATGGCAGGTCGCCGCCGACGCGAACCTGGCCGGCCAGACCTACCCGGACCAGAGCCTCTACCCGGCCAACTCCGTCCCCCAGGTGGTGCGCCGCATCAACAACGCACTGCTGCGCGCCGACCAGATCACCTGGGCCGAGGGCGACCCGGCGCGCCCGCACTGGCTGGCGCCCATCGTGGCCGACGCCGAGGCGGGGTTCGGCGGCGTGCTCAACGCCTTCGAGCTGATGAAGGCGATGATCGCGGCCGGAGCGGCGGGCGTGCACTGGGAGGACCAGCTTGCGTCTGAGAAGAAGTGCGGCCACCTCGGCGGGAAGGTACTCATCCCGACCGGCCAGCACATCAAGACGCTGAACGCCGCCCGGCTCGCGGCGGACGTCTGCGGGGTACCGACCCTCGTCGTGGCCAGGACTGACGCGCACTCCGCCACGCTGATCACCAGCGACGTAGACGAACGCGACCAGCGGTTCGTCACCGGAGAGCGGACCGCCGAAGGATTCTTCCGGGTTCGCAACGGCATGGCCACATCGGTCGCGCGGGGCCTGGCCTACGCCCCCTACTCGGACCTGCTGTGGATGGAAACCTCCACTCCGGACCTGGCCGAGGCACGCGAATTCGCCGAGGCGATCAAGGCCGGGTTCCCCGACCAGATGCTCGCCTACAACTGCTCACCGTCGTTCAACTGGCACAAGCACCTGGACGACGGCACCATCGAGAAGTTCCAGCGGGAACTGGGCGAGATGGGGTACAAGTTCCAGTTCATCACGCTGGCCGGCTTCCACGCGCTCAACTACTCGATGTTCAACCTGGCCCGCGGGTATGCGGACGAAGGCATGCCCGCGTACGTGCGGCTGCAGGACGCCGAGTTCGCGGCCGAGGTCGGCGGGTACACCGCCACCCGGCACCAGCGTGAGGTCGGGACCGGGTACTTCGACCTGGTGACCTCGGCCATCACACCGGACGCGGCCACCATTGCCCTGACCGGGTCCACCGAGGCCGAGCAGTTCAGCGCCGTGCACTGAGCTATCTGCCTCCCTCGCGGCGTTCGGCCCGGCACCTGCGGCGCTCCCGCTGCCCGCGCTCCGCTCCACAGTGATGCCGCCCGTGCTCTTCCCGGGCGGCATCACTGCGTTCGGCTAAGACAGCAGGCCGGTTGGGGCGGGCAGGCCCAGATCCTCGTCGTCCTCATCCCCATACCGCACCCGGCCGTGCCAGCGCCCGGGCAGGAACAGCGGAATGATCATCGCGGCCCCGGCGAGCGCCAGCGTGCCGTTCAGCAGCAGCACCCGGAAACCCGCCCCGAACGAATGCGCCTGCAGCGGGATCCAGGCCAGCGCCCGGTGCGCACTCACGGCCAGGAGCGCCGTCCAGGCCAGCAACACGAGGCCGGGCAGGCCGGTGGCCAGCGGCGATATCGCGGGCACCACGAGCAGGATGCCGAGGAACACGCCGGTGGCGACCGCGGCGGACAGGCCGATCAGGCCAGGCCTGCTGGGCAGTCCGACGCTGTGGCCGGCCAGGGCCGACACGTGCTCGGCTCCCCAGCCACCCCCGAAAAACAGGGCGGCGGCCAGCGCTATCGCCAGGACGAGCCCGATGAGGTGTCGCATATTTTCATGAGTCCTTCATCCCCGCTCTGCTCCGTTACGGCAGCAAAGACTTTACGTGATCTTTCCGTGATGTGACGGCGAGATGAGGGTTTACGCGCGGGAACACGCGCGCACACGGCGCTGCGGCCCAACCTGCGCCGGGCGGCGCGACGACCCCGGCCCGGCGCGCCTGTCCGGCCGGATGGGGTTAAATCGGGGTACGCAGGCAAAAACTTCTTGGCAACTTCTTGGCCGCGCCGGCGAGCACGCTGCCTGTCAGCGGCCGCCGATCTGGAAACCGCTGGTCAGCGCGGCCGTGGGTGATCACGGCCGGCAGGTTGCGGCCCGTCCATGACAGCGCCCTGCCAGCGTCCTGTCAGGATCGCCGCGTAAGCTCATCGGCGTGCATATCGACGCGATATTCAGAACGATTGGCACCGTCGCGGTCCGGCTCCGCTGGCTTGTACTGCTTATATGGGTGGTCGGAGCGATTGCCGCCGTATCGCAGCTGCCCTCGCTGAACAACGTGACGCAGAACAACAACTCCAAGTTCCTCCCGGCCAGCGCTCCCAGCGAGCACGCGGCTCAGCTGGCCGCGCCGTTCGGCACGGCGGCCCTGCAGCCGATCCCGGTGGTAGCGGCCCGGGCCGGGGCACCGCTGACTGCCGCCGACAGCGCGGCGCTGGCCGGACTGCCGGCCCGGTTCAAGACGGTGTCCGGGGTGTCCAAGGTGCTGGACGCCGGCCGGTCCGCCGATGGACACGCGGAGCAGTTCGTCGTGCTTGTGCAGCAGGGCGGCGGTAACCAGAATTACGCCACCGACCTGGTGAACGGCCTGCGTGCCAAGATCACCCAGGCCCACCTGCCGGCCGGGCTGCAGGCGCACCTGGCGGGCGATATCGCTGCGCAGGTGGACCAGCAGAAAGCCTCCGGTAACACCGGCAACAAGATCCAGGGCCTGTCGCTGCTGTTCATCATCGTGCTGCTGGTGCTGATCTTCCGGTCGTTCACCTTGGCCCTGGTGACGGTGATACCACCGCTGTTGTCGTTCACCATTGCCGGGCCCTTGGTCGCCGAGGCGGCCCAGCACGGGCTCCAGGTGTCCCCCATCGCCGAATTCCTGTTGATCGTGCTGGTGCTGGGCGCGGGCACGGACTACGGCCTGTTCCTGGTATTCCGGGTCCGGGAGGAGTTGCGGGCCGGGAAGCACGCCACCGAAGGCGAGTACTACCCAGGTTCGAGAGGGCTCGGCGGCAGCCTGCTCGGCGACTTCCTCCACCCCAGGCAGCCAGCCAGGGAGGCGATCGTCAGGTCGGTCACCAGGGTCGGCGAGTCCATCACGTTCTCCGCGGCCACGGTGATCGCGGCGATGCTCACGCTGCTGCTCGCCACGTTCTCCTTCTACTCCGACCTGGGGGTCCCGTTCGCCATCGCCATCGGTGTCACCCTGATCGCGGCGCTTACGTTGCTGCCCGCGCTGCTGTCCATCCGGCTGTCGCTGCTGGCCATGAAGCGCTCGCTGTTCCGCAAGGTGTTCGGCAGGGCGAAGCTGCTGCCGTGGAACATCCAGGGCAGCGGCCGGCCCCCCGTGTGGGGCCGGGTGGCTGGGCGGATCGTGCGGCATCCGGCAGCAACCCTGGTGGGGGGGCTCGTCCTGTTCGGCGGGCTGGCATTCGCGGTGTTCGGCTACACGGCGGCTGGCTTCGGCGGGAACACCGCCCCGCCTTCGGGCAGCGACTCCGCCGCCGGGCAGACGCTGCTGAACAAGCACTTCCCGCAGTCGTCGGCGAACCCGACCAACCCGATATTCAAGTTCAGCACCCCGGTGTGGGAGCACCCGGCGACGCTGGCCACCGCGACCGAGCAACTGCGTGCGAGCGGCGTGTTCACACAGGTGACCGGTCCGCTGAACCCGTCCGGTGTGACGCTGACACCGGCCCAGTTCACCGCGCTGCACGCCCAGCTGGGCCCGGCGAAGGCGCTGCCCCCGGTGCCACCCGCCGGTACCAAGGTGCCGCCCGCCCTCTATCAGGCCTACCGTGCCACATCGAACTACGTGAGCCCGGACGGCCGGACTGTGCTGTACCTGACCGGCCTGAAGGCGGGCGACCCCGGCAGCACGTCCGCGATGAACGCGGTGCCCGCGCTGCGTGCCGCGACCACGAGGGTCGGTCACTCGATCGGCGCGTCCGACTCGGCGCTCGGCGGCGAGGCACCAGCGCTCTACGACATCAGCAGCATCTCCAACAGCGACCTCAAGCGCATCATCCCGATCGCGATCCTGGCGATCGGCATCCTTCTCGCACTGGTGCTTCGCAGCCTGGTGGCGCCGCTGTACCTGATCGCTTCGGTCGGGATTTCCTACCTCGCGGCACTGGGACTGTCGGTGCTCATCTTCATCAAGGCAGGCAACAGTGGCGGCCTGGTGTTCTTCATGCCGTTCCTGATGTTCATATTCCTGCTGGCGCTCGGCGAGGATTACAACATCCTGATGATGACGCGGATCCGGGAGGAGGCACAGCGCTTCCCGCTACGCGATGCGGTTACCCGGGCACTGGGCGCGACGGGATCGACGATCACCTCGGCCGGGCTCGTGCTCGCGGGCACGTTCCTCGTGCTCACGCTCGTAGCCGGAAGCGGCTCAGGCGGCAGCCAGATCCGTGACATCGGGCTCGGCCTGGCGCTCGGCATCCTGATGGACACCTTCCTGGTCCGCACCCTGCTGGTGCCGTCTACAGTGGTGCTGCTGGGCCGGTGGAACTGGTGGCCGTCCCGGATGAGCCGGAAGGACGCGGTGATCCTTACCCCGGCACCGGACGTCGCCGCCAGCAACGGCGCTGGCGAACCCGGGCACGAGCTTCGCCGCGGCGCCCAAACGCCCGGCTAGGACACCCCGGGGCAGCCGAGGCTGCTCGTTGGACAAAGCCAACTTCGCCGCGGCCCGCTGTGCTAGCCCGGGGGGCGACCCCCGGACCCCCAGTAACCGGTGCCCCGCGACAAGGTCGCGGGGCACCGGCCGTTGGGTCGCGCTGCGGCAGCACCGGCACGGAAAGTCGGGTTCTGGGTGCCTGGCTGGCCAGCGGGAGGAATACTCGGCGTTGATCTCCATGACATGCCGTTCACGGTGCTGGCCTCGGGGGCAATGACACGTCAGACTCGCCTGAGGGGAACGAGTCACGCCCTCGCGCGGCATCAAGTGCGCCAGCTCGCCTGACGGCGCAGAAGGGACGCCGATGCAGGAACTGCGCCTCGTCGCGGTTAGCGAGGACGGTACTTACGCCGTTCTCGCGGCGCCGGGGCACGGTGGCCGCTTCTCGCTCCCGATCGATGACCGGCTGCGAATCGTGGCGCGCGGGCAGTTCTCGAGGCTTGCGCAGTACGAGATCGAAGTGGAGAGTCCCTTGCGACCCAAGGAGATCCAGGACCGGATCCGAGCCGGAGAGACGGCCGAAGAGATCGCCGACGCGGCGGGCGTGCCGATCGAGCGCGTCCGGCGTTTCGAAGGCCCGGTTCTGGCCGAGCGTGCCTACCGTGCGCAAGAAGCTCAGCGTGCCACCCTGCGCCAGCCCGGTGAGTCCGGCCCTGGCCGCCCCCTGGGGGATCTGGTGGTCGAGCGCCTGCGCATGTTCGGGGTCGACCCCGCCGATGCTGAATGGGACTCGCGGAAGCGCTCGGACGGAGGCTGGCAGGTCCGGCTGGCGTTCAGCTCAGGCAGCCGCCCCCACTTGGCGGAGTGGGTGTTCGACCCGCACCGCAAGCACGTCGCGCCGGCCGACGACACCGCCGCACGCCTCTGCTTGCCCGAAGCTGACCTGCCCGAAGCAACGTCTCGCATGCGCGCCGCGGCACGCGCAACGGTCACCCCGATCGCTAGCAGGCTCGGCTCCCCGGCTCCGCCGGAACACGACGCGGGCCAGCCGGCGGATGCGGCGCGCGTCTCCGCCCCGGCCCGTCCCCCCGCGGCAAAGGCCGAGGCGGAAGCCGGGCAGGCCGCCGCCACCCCGGTACCGCGCGAGCGTCCGGCCAGGAAGGCAGCCGGAGGCCGGTCGCGGCGGTCGTCCGTCCCCTCCTGGGACGAGATCATGTTCGGCACCTCGCGCCCGCAGGATTAGGGATTGACCCGGGACGGAAAGCGGCAATCTGGCGGCGCTGAGCGACAATCTGGTGCCGCTTGCCGGGAGGCCGTGGCGGTGCGGCGCTGGCGGCTTCGCCCCCTCCCCGTGATCTCATGCCCGGAGCCATGGGGCATTCGCTGGGGTTCCCCACTGATTCCCCGGCAGTGCCCGGGACGGCATACGATCACCACGGATATGGCCTGCGGACAAGAGATGAGGTTGGCACGTGCGGCGGCCCCTTGGAGCACCCGGCCGGCTGATTTTGGCGGCGGCCGCCCTGGCCGTGCTCCTCCCGCTAGCCGGTGGCTGCGGCCTCATCGGGACCGGCAGAACCCCTGCGGACGTGCCGGATCAGATGACCGTGACGAGCCCCGACTTCGGCCAGGGGCTTAGCGGTTCAGAGTTCAGCTGCCGCGGTCCGGGCAAGCACCCGGTGATTTACTGGTCCGGTGCGCCGCGGGGAACAAAGGCCTTCGCACTGGTCATGGACGACTCAGCAGCGCCGATCACGCCGTATATCTACTGGATCGTCTACGATATTGGCCCACAATCCTCGGATATTCCATCGGGCCACCTTCCGCCGGGGGCGGGGCAGGCGGCCAACAGCAAAGGGACTATGGGCTATGATCCGCCATGCCCAACGAATCGCGGGCATGAATACCGGTTTACCGTTTACGCGCTCAGCCGGAGGCTCCAGCTTCAGGCGCGGTCCAGCGCTAAAACGGCGTGGTCGGCCATAGCGGCGTACGCCATCGCGCGTGGCAGGCTCACTGCTGTCATCGATCCGTAATGGTAGACTCACTCTGAGTAAACGACATCGGTAAAAGTTCTCTAAACGCGTGACAGGGACCATACCGGTCCGCCAGAATCACTGGGCAGGAGTTCAGCCCAAGGACTGATCCGAGTCGCTAGCGATACTGGGGAAGGCCCGCGCTGTGGCCGCGTGCGCCTCGCTAGCGCTGCCCAGATGGCCATGGCTAGTTGGGTGGTGCGATGATCCTGCTCGTGGTCGGCCTGGTGGCCGTTATCGTTGTGATCCTCATTGCCGTCTTTCTCAGCATTCGGCTGGGCCGGGGCGACGAGCATGACGACGAGACGGACATAAGGACAAGCAGCCGTAGCCGGCGGGTCGATGAGGACCGCTGGCGGGAACCTGCCATCGGCGACGTACACCGGTCACCCCAGCCCGCCCGGGGGGCGGGCCGTGGTACTGGCGAACGGCACAGCGGTCTAAGCGACGCTCGGAGGCGCAGTGACGAGCCCGGGGCCCGCGATCGCACGACCCGCACCAGGGACCGCGGCTATGACGACGAATCGCGCCGGTCCGCCCGCCGTGACTCGCCGGAGTACGCAGGTTCAGCGGCCCGGCAGCGCTCCGCCGCCCCCGTGTCTGCCGAGGACCGCGGACGCTACGACACGGGTCCCTCGCGGCGGGTCGCCGCCGGCGATTTCCCCTCGGCCGACTACCCGGCCATGGACTTCTCCACTGGGGAGTACGACGCCGCCGACTACCCGGCGGCCGACCACGCCGCCGAGGACTACCCATCGGCCGACTACGGGTCCACTGGCTTTCCGTCCCGGGAAGCCAGCCAAGAGACGGGCGAGTACCAAGCGGACGACTTCGCATCCGGAGAGTTGCCCGCGGTCTCCGCCCGGGCCGCGAAGCGCCCCGACTCACGCCGCAAGGCGGCACCGGCTCCAGCCACCAGCAAGAGCCGGTCGCGACCGCACCGCGGCAAGCGCGATGACGACGATGACTGGCCCAGCAACAACGACAGCGAGTGGGACAAGCTCTCCGACGAGCAGTACTGGGCCGAATTGTCCGCGGACAAGCCGCTCGCGACCATGGCCAGGCCCGCTCAGCCGGCCAGCAAATCCCCGGCAGGCAGCGCCAAGGCCGCCCCGGCGAAGCCCGCTGCCGCCAAGCCGCCGCGCGAGGAGCGAGACGCAAGGACCGCCTGGCCGGCGGCAGCCGCGGCGAGGCTGGGCGGCGTGGATGAGCTGTCCAGGGTCGCATCGGCCGGCGGTCGCTCCGCCGGGCGCACCGCGCCGGAACGCGACGAAGACCGTGACTCCCGCGGCCGCCGGGAGCGGCCGGCGCAGCATGACGCCGTTACCGAGCGCCTCCCGGCCCGGTCCCGGCAGCCCGCCGTCCCGGCGGCGCGGATGGCCGCCGAGGCGGCCGCCGCCGACCGTGACCTCCCGGTGGGCGCGTACTCCTCGCGGGACACCGGGTCATATGCCACGCGGGACGCCAGCCGTCATCCCTCGCTGGACACCGTGCTCCCGGCCGCCCGGGACACCGGACGCCACCCATCGCTCGACGCTGCACCCTTCCCGGTGCGCGAGAGCGGCCGTCACCCGTCCCTGGACGCCGCTCCCCTCCCCATGCGCGAGAGCGGCCGTCACCCGTCGCTGGACACCGGGCCCCTTCCGGTGCGGGAGACCGGCCGTTACCCGTCGCTGGACACCGGGCCACACGCCACCCGCGGTACGGGGACTCATCCCCACGACGTCGCGTCGCTACCGGTGCGCGAGACCAGCCGTCACCCGTCCCTGGACACCGGGCCGCGCCCGGTATGGGATCCGAACCTGGGCACGCTCACCGGCACCGGTACTCCCCGGCCCCCGGTGCCAGGAGCGCTCGAAGATGACCCGCTCACCAGCCCGTCGTTCACGTTGAAGGCAGACCCGGCCACCGACAGCCGCTCTTACGGCCACGCCAGGAAGAGTTCCCGGGCCGCCAGCGCACACGGCAACTCCGCGCCACCCACCAGCGATCCGCTCACCAGCAACGGCGCCAGCCACGACAGCGGCAGCTATCCAGCGGCGGACTACAGCAGCCCCGTCCATGCTTACCCCACGGAGCCCGCAGCAGCGGCGCCGGCGCAATGGTACGGCGCGCCGCCCGCCGAACCTGCTCCCGCACCCGGCTACGGGAATCCCTACAGCTACCCGGCGGCCACCCCGGCCGGCCCGCCAGCGAGCGTTGCTGGCGGCCCGGGCTACGACGGTTACCTGGCGGATCCGCTACACGTCTACTCGCCGCCGCCCTACGAGTCGCCGGTCCCCGCCTACCCTGACCCCTCCGGTTCTTCCTACCCGGCCCTCCCCGGCCTGGGCACGGCGGCGCCGGCCACCGGGCAAGCTGGCCCTGCCTACCCCGAGGCCTACCCACAGCACCCCTACACGCAGGGAGAGCCGCCGTATGCCGATGGTTCCGGCGGCGCGGGGTACGCTCCCGGCTACGAAAACGGCTATGGCGGCGACCCGTACGCAGGTGGCGGATACGGCGGGTACCCGCCCCAGGGTTGACAACCTGGTACCGGGAACCCGGACAATATGGCGACCTGACCGGATCGCGATGCATGGCAGAGGAGACGGTGGACCGCGCACGGGATCACGCACGCACGTACCACTTGCACCGGCTGGCTACGGCGCTTGACACGCAGGGCTTGCACGCGACGGTGAAAACCACCTACCCCGTCGCCCTGCATATTTTCGCGCCGGGCGCGACCATGCTGGCCGAAAGCATCGGCTGTACTCCCGGTACCGATGACCGCGGGCATCTGCGCTGGTACTACCGCTGGTCATGGGGCGAGGTGCTGCATGACACCGACGACCCCTCGGCTGCCGCCGCGAAGATCGCAGAGGTTCTTTCCGCTCGCTGATGGCGGGTGGCGGCCCTCGCTCAGCATGCTCGCCGACCTTGGACCGGCTTCGCCCCCGGGCCGCCGCGATGCTTGCCCGGGGGGCACGGTGGGCACGGGCCAGCCCTGGTGCTTCTATAGGGCATTGGCCTCTTGCCTTTGGCGTTATGGCTTGTGTGCGCGATGCGCGCAGTGGACGCTCTTCCGGTCCGGCTGAGGCAGACTTGACCGGGAGGGACAGGGAGGTTCCCCGTGAGCAAGCAAGCAACACCCCCGCCGCCTGGCGACCGGCCGGGGCCAACCGCACCACCGCCGCCCCCCGCCTGGCGCCACTGGCTGTGGCCGGGCGCGCTGTTGATCGCCCTGGTGCTGTGGCTGTTGCTCCCCACGCTGCACACCTCCCAGGTGGACCTCACCTATTCGCAGTTCCTGTCCCGCGTCGGATCGCACCAGGTGAAGACCGTCACGCTCGGCGCCAACGGCCCGGCAACCGGGACCCTGACGGACGGCAAGACCTACAGCACCGTGATCCCGAGCCAGGCGGGGCAGCAGTTCCTTAACCAGCTACAAACGAACAACGTGGAGATCACGGCCACGACGCCCGGGCCGTCGTTCGGCTCGGAGGTGCTCTCGTGGCTGATCCTGCTCGTCCCGTTCCTGCTGATCGGCTGGCTGTGGATACGGCTGTCGCGCGGGGCCGGCGGGCAGTTGCAGGGCGTGCTCGGCGCTGGCCGGTCCCGGGCCAAGGTCTTTGATGCCGAACGGCCACAGACCAGGTTCAGCGATGTCGCCGGCTACGAGGGCCCCAAGGCGGAGATCGCCGAAGTGGTGGACTTCCTGCGTCACCCCGACCGGTATACCCGGGCTGGGGCGACGCCGCCGCGCGGGGTGCTCATGGTCGGCCCGCCCGGGACCGGAAAGACGCTCCTCGCCCGGGCGGTGGCTGGCGAAGCGGAGGTGCCGTTCTTCTCCGTCGCGGGCTCCAGCTTCGTCGAGCTGTTCGTCGGCGTCGGTGCGGCGCGGGTCCGCGACCTGTTCAACGAGGCGCGCAAGCGCGCCCCCGCCATCATCTTCATCGACGAACTCGACGCCATCGGCCAGCGGCGGGCCGGCTCCGGGGCGGTCGTCTCGAATGACGAGCGCGAACAGACGCTCAACCAGTTGCTCTCGGAGATGGACGGCTTCGACCCTCTCATGGGCATCGTGGTGCTCGCCGCCACGAACCGTCCCGAGGTGCTCGACCCCGCGCTGCTGCGCCCCGGCAGGTTCGACCGCCAGATCACGATTCCGCTGCCCACGCTCGCCGAACGCACCGCCATACTCAAGGTGCACGTTCGGGACAAGCATCTCGACCCGGACGTGGACCTTGAGGTGGTGGCCCGGGGGACGCCCGGCTTCTCCGGCGCCGACCTGGCCAACCTGGCCAACGAGGCGGCCATCGGCGCGGTCCGGAACGGGCGGGACATCATCACCGCAAAGGACTTCGATGAGGCCAGGGACCGGATCATTCTCGGCAGCCGGGGGGGCGCCAACGTCCTGCTCCCCGACGAGAAGCACGCCGTGGCCGTGCACGAGGCGGGCCATGCCATCGTCGCGGCGCTGTCGCCGCGCGCCGACCCGGTCGCCAAGGTCACCATCCTGCCGGCCGGCCAGACGCTGGGCGTGACCCAGCAACTGCCGTTCGTCGAGCGGCACCTCTACGGCGAGGACTACCTCACCCAGTCGCTGGCCGTGCGGCTCGGCGGGCGTGCCGCTGAACTGGTCGAGCTTGGCCAGGGCTCCACCGGGGCAGCCAACGACCTGGCTTCCGCGACCGACCTGGCGGTCAAGATGGTCCGTGAGTTCGGCCTGTCCCCCGCCCTGGGCCCGGTCGGCTACCCGGAGGGCGGCTCGGTGTTCCTCGGCGGCGGCGGCCCCGGGATGTCCAGCCGTCCCTTCGCCGAGGCCACCCAGGCCGAGATCGACAGCGAGGTGTCGCGGCTGCTGCGTGAGGCGGAGGAGACCGCCATGACGCTGCTGCACAGCCACCAGAGCGAGCTGAGGCGGCTTGCCGCCCTGCTGGTGGAGAAGGAGACCGTGGACGGCGACGCGGTCTACGACGTGCTCGGGCTGCCCGCGCCCGAGCACCGGCCGGACGCGACCACGGTGGCCCCGCACATGCCCGCGCCCGTGGCCAGCCGGGCCGAGCCGGGGCCGGCCGCGGCAAGACCTCCGGTAACCAGGCCCGGAGGATGAGCCGGGCAGGCCCCCGGAGCTTGCCAGGGGTTAGGCCTACGTCTGTCCTGTTATCGTGACCGGCATGCCCACCACGATTTCAGTACGGGACCTGCGTAAGTCCTACGGTACCGTGCACGCCGTGGACGGCGTGAGCTTCGAGGTCGAGCAGGGCGAGTTCTTCGGGATCCTGGGCCCGAACGGAGCCGGCAAGACCACCACGCTGGAGATCATCGAAGGCCTGCGCGAGGCGGACGGCGGCGAGGTCATCGTGCTGGGCAGGCACCCATGGCCCCGGGACCACGCACTGCTCCCCCAAATCGGCGTGCAGCTGCAAGCGTCCTCGTTCTTCGAGCTGCTCACCGCGCGGGAGCAACTGCGCACGTTCGCCTCGCTCTACGGGGTCTCCGCGGCCCGCGCGGACGCGATGCTTGGCGTGGTCGGGCTCGAGGACCAGGCGGACACGCGTACCGAGAAGCTGTCCGGCGGCCAGGCACAGCGGCTTTCCATAGCCTGCGCACTCGTGCATGATCCCGTGCTGCTGTTCCTCGACGAGCCGACCGGAGCGCTGGACCCGCAGGCCCGGCGAAACCTGTGGGACCTGCTCAGGAAGATCAGTGCCGAGGGCCGCACGGTGGTGCTGACCACCCATCACATGGACGAGGCCGAGGCGCTCTGCCACCGGGTGGCGATCATGGATCATGGCAAGATCCTCCGGATCGGCCCGCCGGCCGCCCTGATCCGCCAGCTGGACCAGCCGCTGCGGATCTCGGTGGAATCCGGCCGGCTTTCGGTCGAGGAGGCGCGGGCACTGGCTGCGGCGGGCGGCCCCGGCACGGGCGCTGGGGTGGTGGACGACGTCACCGACGACGGGGTTTCGCTGACGATACCCACCCACGATCCGGCCGCCGTCCTCACCGGGCTGGCTGAGCGCGACGCGCTGGCCGGCCTGCGGGTGTCGGGTGCCACGCTCGAGGACGTGTTCCTCGAGCTCACCGGCCGGGAGTACCGCGCCTGAGGCCCGCGCCGGTCAGCCAGCCACCAGCCGTCTCACTCGCCTGCCGGGACGGCTCTCGGCCAGGCGGACGTGGTACATCGACCGCCAGTGCTTGCCGGTGAGCAGGAACTCCCCGGCCGCGGGCAGCGCGGCGATACCGTTCAGGACCGCGTCGGCGTCACCCGGGTGGCGCTCCATCACCGCGCTGGCGTCAACGATGTCGGCCACCTCGCCGCTGCCTGGCTCGATGCCCAGCAGGTAGGGCCTGGCGAGGACGTTTGCCCAGACCCGTCCGCCGGCCCAGGCGAGGTCGTTGAGGCCCATCACCCGGCCGCCGTCAAGGCGGACCACGATCGGGCCGAGCGGTGCCAGCGTCTGCGGGTCGCGCCGGACCAGTTCGGTGCTTCCGTCGCTGGTCAGAATCACCTTGTCCACGCCGCAGATCCCCCAGCCCTCCCGGTTGTAGGCAATCTGCTGCGGCGCTTCCAGATGCTGCGGATCCCAGCGCAGGGCGACCCGCTCCCGCCAGGTCAGCTGCCAGATGTAGCGGCCGGCCTGGCAGATCCCCTCGCCGAACAGTTCCGGCGGCAGCGGCGCGTGCACGTCCGGCCGGTCCGCGCCGAGCCGGTAACGGCACAGGGCCGACTGTCCGTACCCGCCGGTGCTCTCCCACACCGTGTGGCCGTCCAGGATCAGGCCCTGGGTGAAGCCGCGCCCGGGATGTGGCATGCGGCGCACCACCTTCAGCCGGTGAAATCTCAGCTGCCCACCTCCCGGTGTCACCATTCGCGCAGCATTAGACCACCATGGCCTGCCCAGTTATCAGTGGAACCAGCTATGAGAACACGGGCCGCCCTGCCGGGTGAGCGCGGCCGGCCCATAGGATCGGTGCTCGTGGAAGAACGGATTCTGGGCAAGACAGGGCGGGCCGTCTCGGTCGTCGGCCTGGGTACCTGGCAGCTGGGCGCCGACTGGGGCGAGATCGAGGACTCCGCCGCGCTGGCCGTGCTGGACGCGGCCGCCGAGTCCGGTGTCACGTTCCTGGACACCGCCGATGTCTACGGTGACGGCCGGAGTGAGCGGCTGATCGGCCGGTTCCTGGCCGGCAATCCGGGGCTGACGATGATGGTGGCCACCAAGATGGGCCGCCGGGTGGCTCTCGACCCGGCGCTGTACACCCTGGACAACTTCCGGGCCTGGACCGACCGGTCCCGGGCCAACCTGGGTGTGGACACGCTCGACCTGGTCCAGCTGCACACCCCGCCGGCCCCCGTCTACTCCCTCGACTCGGTCTACGACGCCCTCGACACCCTGGTGGCCGAGCAGCGCATCGCCGCGTACGGGGTGAGCGTCGAGACGTCCGCCGAGGCGCTGACCGCGATCGCCCGGCCCGGCACCGCCAGCGTGCAGATCATCCTCAACGCGTTCCGGCGCAAGCCGCTGGACGAGGTGCTGCCCGCCGCGCAGGCGGCCGACGTGGGGATCATCGCCCGCGTCCCGCTCGCCTCCGGGCTGCTGTCGGGCCGGTACTCCCACGACACCACCTTCGCCGCCAGCGACCATCGCAGCTACAACCGCCACGGTGAGGCCTTCGACGTCGGGGAGACCTTCTCCGGCGTTGACTTCGACACCGGCGTCGACGCGGCCAGGGAGTTCGCCGCCCTCGTCCCGGCCGGTGCCACCCCGGCGCAGGCCGCCCTCCGCTGGGTGATCCAGCAGCCTGGCGTCACCACCGTGATCCCGGGCGCGCGGAACCCGGAGCAGGCCCGGCAGAACGCCGCCGCGGCCGCGCTGCCGCCGCTGACCGCCGCGGAACTCGACGGCATCAAAGACATCTACGACCGGCGCATCCGCGCCCTAGGTGCACGACCGCTGGTGAGGAGGCGCCATGAGCCGGATCAACGACGTCGGCGGCATGGAAGGCTTTCCGCTGGCCGGGCAGGAACTGAACGAGCCGCCGTTTCACGCGGACTGGGAGGCGCACGTCTTCGCGATGAACGCGGCACTGATCCGGCGAGGCTGCTACAACCTCGATGAGTTCCGCGACGCGATCGAGCGGATGGCACCGCAGGAGTACCTGGCGGCGTCGTACTACGAGCGGTGGTTCCACGCGATCACCGCGCTGCTGGTGGACAAGGGCGTGCTCACCGCGCAGGAGGTGAGCGGTGACTGAACGGTTCCGGCCCGGGGACCGGGTACTGACCAGCCGGGCCGACCCGGTGCACCACACCAGGCTGCCCCGGTACGCGCGCGGCGCCACCGGGACCGTACGTCGAACTGGAGGGCCGCTATCCGCTGCCGGATGACCGGTCCCGCGGGCTTGCCCGCGGAACCCCAGCCGGTGTACGCCGTCCAGTTCCCCGCGGCCGAGTTGTTCGGCGCGGGCGACCATCAGGTCACGCTGGCGCTGTGGGAAAGCTATCTGCGGCCACTGTCCGAGGAGGTGGCCCGCAGTGAGTGACCAGGGTGGCCCGGCGGTCAGCGACCCGCACGGCACGCAGGCGGCGGGCGGCCCGCACGGCGGCCCGGCGCACGGGCTGGCCGCGCGGGTACGGCACGTGGAGGCGCTGCTCGAGCGGCGCGGGCTGGTGGACGCCACGGAGCTGGACCGGGCGCTGGCGGCGTTTCTCGCCCGTGCCTCCCCGGCGAACGGGGCACGCGTGGTGGCGCGCGCCTGGCTGGATGAGGGATTCCGGGCGCGCCTGCTCGCCGACGCCAACGCCGCACTGCCCGAACTGGGCCTGTCCATGGGCGGCGGCATCCAGGAACAGCGGCTCAAGGTGGTGGCCAACACCGAGACGACACACAACGTGGTCGTCTGCACGCTGTGCTCGTGCTATCCGATAGCGCTGCTCGGCCCGTCACCGACCTGGTACAAGAGCGAGAGCTACCGGTCCAGGGTGGTCCGCGATCCGCGCGGCGTGCTGCGCGAGTTCGGCTGCACGCTCGGCCCGGACGTCGAGATCAGCGTGTGGGACTCCACCGCGGAATCCCGGTACATGGTGCTGCCGCGGCGGCCCGCCGGCACGGCCGGTCACGGCGAGGCCGAACTGGCCGCGCTCGTCACCCGCAACGGCCTCATCGGCGTCGCCGCCGTCTGACGGGCAGGCGGGTACCGGGCCTCACCGGCCCGCCGGGCCGCCGCGGCCGAGAGTCTTTTCGAACCAGTGGTGCGCGTAGGGCTCGTCGTTGAACGCGGCCACCTCGCGGTAGCCGGCCGCCCGGTACAGGCCGATCGCTTCGCCCAGCGTGCGGTTGGTCTCCAGCCGGAGCGTGCGGGCCCCGCCGGCCGCCGCATGCGCCTCCAGGTCGGCCAGCAGGCGGCGGCCGAGCCCAAGCCCGCGCACGGCCGGGGCGACCCACATCCGCTTGATCTCGGCGGGCGCGCCGGGGTGGAACTTGACCGCGCCGCACCCGACGGGCTCGCCGTGCACGGTGGCGACCAGCAACAGGCCTGCGGGCGCGGTCAGTTCTTCGTCGTCGGCGGAGATGCTGCGGGCCGGGTCGAAGCCGCCGTCGAAGCGCTGGGCCAGCTCGCTGAAGTAGGCGCGCAGGCAGAAGCGGGCGTCGGGATGCCGGGGATCGGTCACGGCGATCTGGACCGCCGAGGCCACCAGGAGCCGCTCGACCTCGGCCATCGCCGCGATGAGCCGGGTCCGCTGCCGGGCGCTGAGCGGCTGCAGGATGGCAGCGGCCGCGTCGTCGGACAACCGGTCGAGCACCGCCCGCTCGGCCAGCCCGCGGGCGGTGAGGCGGGCGGTGCGTACCCGCTTGTCGGCTTCGCTGGGCCCGACGGCGACAAGCCCGTCGTCCTCCAGCGCCCGCAGCAGCCGGCTCAGGTAGCCGGAGTCCAGGTCGAGGCGTGATCGCAGCAGCCGCACGTCGCAGCCGTCCGGGCCGATCTCCCACAGCAGGCGGTCCTGTCCGAGCGGGCGGCCCCGGGCCAGGAACGCGTCGTCGAGGGCGCCGATCCGCTGGGTGACGGTGCGGTTGAACCGCCGCACCTGACCGATCATGGCCGTGTCCATTCTCTGACTATAGTCAGAGAATGGATGGTGGAGCCACGGTCAGCGCGGCCAGCACCTCGGGGAGGATCGCGTCGGCGCGGCGATCCAGCTCGCCGGCGGACAGGAGCTGCACGGGATGGCCGGTGTAGACCACGCGGCAGTCCGGCATGCCGAGCAGGCGGGCCTGCTCGATCGCTTCGTCGGCGAACGGCGCCGTGGCGATGCCGACGGCCGGTATCCCGCGATGTTCAAGATGGACGAGGTCGCGCACACTGCACGACGTGCACGAGCCTCAATCGGCGAGTGCCTCCACGACCAGGTCCGCACGGCCGGCGATCTCGTCGATCAGATCCAGGGCAGCGGGCTTGGAGAAGATCTCCTTGGCGGCGCGGGCCGTCAGCGCGCCCGCCGCCTGCAGCAGCGTCTCGATCCGGTCGAGGAACTCGGCGCCGCGGTTCTTCCGGATATCGAGTAGCACGATCCGGCAGCCAGCAACGCTGGCCGGGCGCGGCGCGAGCGGCTCCACCGCGCGGACCCGGTCGTCGAACGGGCTCACGTAGTCAGCGGCCACCGTGACTCCACCTCCCGGGAGACGATCTGGAATCCCATGCCGGTGCACGGGCCCAGAACTGCAGAGTAACGCCCGGCCTCGCCACCCGCCACGAGCAGCACGATGGCGTCCGGCGATGCCCACTTGGGCACCTGCGCGGCGGGGTCGGCCGCGTGCACGAACGGTGTGGTCTCGCCGCGGCGCAACTGCGCGGCGGGCTTGTGCACCGCCTCGAACATGAACTCGCGCAGCCGCTGCTTGGTCCACCCGGCGCCGCGGAACATCTCGGCGTGCTCGGGGCAGATCACGAACACCGACGGCTCCGCCAGCGGCCACCAGTTGGTGCTCCAGGTGCTCGCGGCCGCCCAGGCCAGAACCCAGGCGAGATCCTCGGGGGTGCGGCTGCGGTGGTCGGAGATCGACAGCGGCGCGTCGCTGCCGATGAGCGTGACAACCGACTGCCCCGCGGCGAAACCCCGCTCGACGTGCAGCGGCTCCCACGGGCTCACCTCTTCGTCCTCGGCGATGCAGAAGCCGACCTTGCCCATCTGCCCGAGCGTCGACCGGTCCAGCGTGCCGGGCATCGCCCCACCGGTCAGCGTGACGAGCAGGCGCAGCGCCCGGCCGATGGTCAGGTTGGCGCGGAACCCCGGCCCGAGCGCGCCCATGCCGCTGTTCAGCCCGATCGCCTCCCGCACCGGCCCGTTCACCACGACTAGCTGCCCGGCTGGCTGGGTGGTCACCGCCTGGCCGTGCAGGTTGAACGCCGGATCCAGCGCGGCCCGGGCGGCCGCGACCACGACCGGGAAGTAGGCAGGGCGGCAGCCGGCCAGCACGGCGCACGCGGCCACCCGTGCCAGGGTGGCCTCCCCCATCGCCGGCGGCACCAGGCCCAGGGACACGCCGCCGTCCGCCCCGCCGAGCATCGCCTCGACCCGCTCCGCGGTGGGCGGAATCACCGGCAGGCCGTCGGTCCAGCCGCGCTCGAACATCTCCTCGGCCTCGTCGGTGCCCACCGCGCCGGACATCGCCGCGACCAGTTCCGGGTCGATGGCCGCCTTCGAGGAGCATCCCGGCTTGTGCAACGGTTCGCCGGCGGGCGGCCCGGCGAGCCGGGTGCCAAGCAGCGTCCCGGCCGTCTCGATGAGCGTCGCCAGGGCTGGCTGGTCCCACCCGGTCACCCGGCCGGCGATTCGCCCATCCCGGTCGACGAGCACCGCCGTCGGCACCGAGACGAGCTCGTAGGCCCGGGACGTCTCGACGGGCGGATCCTCCGCGACCACCTGGCCCGCCCAGCCCAGGCGCCGGCTCACCCGGACCGCCACCTCGAGCGGGTCCTCGAAAACGGCCGCGGCGGTGAGACCGGCCTCCGCCCAGGCCGGGCACAGCGGGCCGAGGCGGCGCAGCGCCATCGCCGAGGTGGGGCATTCCTCGGACACGAACACCAGCAGCGCGCAGCCGTCCTCGGTGAGGCCGGCGATCGTCACCTGGTCCAGGCCGGTCCCGCGCACGCTCAGCGCGGGCGCGGGCCCGCTGGACAACGGCTCAGTCTGCATCGGGCCTCCGCAGCCGCTTGATCTCCGAGGTTCGCCGCTTGTCGGCCAGCCTGCGCTCCCGCGCCGCGCGGCTCGGCTTGGTCGGCCGCCGGCGCCGTGGCGGCGGGCCGGTTGCCTCGGCGAGCAGCGCGGCCATACGTTCCGCCGCGGCCTCCCTGTTGCGCAGCTGGGACCTGGTCTCCGACGCCGTCACGGTCAGCACGCCACCGGCTAGCCTGCCTGCCAGCGCACGCAGGGCCCGCTGTTTGTGCACCGGCGGCAGCGCGGTGGAGTTCGCCAGGTCGTAGGAGAGCTCGACCCGGCTGTCGGTGGTGTTGACCGACTGGCCGCCCGGGCCCGCCGACCTGGAGAACCGCCAGGACAGCTCCTCGGCCGGGATGGTCGTGCCGCGGACGGTGACGTCGAGGCTCATGGCGGGTTTCCCATGCGACTAGCCTGCTCTTCCTGCCTGGGCTTGCGACACTGCCGGCCGCCTTCTAGGTTTCGCCCATGCACAGTGTGGATCCGACGACCGAGCAGATGATCCGGGCGGTCCTCGCGTACGCGGAGAACCGGTTGCGGCTGGACCCGGTTCCGCTGGATGGCCTCAGCCGTGACCCGGCGGCGCTCGATGCCGCGCTGGCCGGGCTGCTCGGCGACGGGCCGCACAATCCCGACCAGGTGCTGGGCGCCTACACCTCGTGCGTCGCCCCGGCGGTGATCTCCGCGGACAGCCCGCAGTTCCTCGGCTTCATCCCGGCCGCGCCGACCAAGGCCTCGCTGCTGTTCGACATGCTCGTCTCCTGCGCCTCGATCCAGGGGATCTCCTGGCTGGAGGCCGCGGGCGCGATCCAGGCCGAGAACCTCGTGCTCCGGCTCATCGCCGATCGGGCCGGGCTGCCTGCCTCGGCGGGCGGGTGCTTTGTCTCCGGAGGTTCCGCCGCGAACCTCTCGGCCCTGGTGGTCGCCAGGGAGGCGGCCAAACGCAGGGCCGACGGGGCGGACGGCCGCCGGTTCCGGGCCGTGGTCAGCGCCGACGCACACTCCTCGATCATCAGCACGCTGCGGATCCTCGAGATGGACGCGCTGACCGTGACCACCGGCGACCACCGGCTCACCGGCCCGGCGCTGCGCGCGGCGATCGAGGCCGATGGCGATCCTGCCTCGCTGGCCGTGGTGGCCGCCACCGCGGGCACCACCAACGCGGGCATCATCGACGACCTGGCCGGCGCCGCCGCGGTCGCCCGTGAGCACGGCCTGTGGTTCCACGTCGACGGCGCCTACGGCGGTGCCGGGCTGTTCGCGCCGAGCGTGCGCCGCGCCTACGACGGCATCGAGCACGCCGACTCGTTCGTCCTGGATCCGCACAAGTGGCTGTTCGCCCCCTTCGATTGCGCGGCGCTGCTGTACCGCGACCCGGCCCTGGCCCGGTCGGTGCACAAGCAGGACGCGTCCTACCTCGACGTCATCCACGGCGATCCGGCGCAGTGGAACCCGACCGACTACGCCTACCACCTCACCCGGCGGGCCCGGGGCCTGCCGCTGTGGTTCTCCCTGTCGGTACACGGGGTCAGCGCCTACACCGAGGCGATCGAGGCGGCGATCCGGCTGGCGGGCCAGGCCGCCGCGGAGATCGGCAAGCGCGGTTATCTGGAGCTGATCCGCGAGCCTGACCTCGGCATCGTGCTGTTCCGCCGGACCGGCTGGACGGCGGACCAGTACACCGGCTGGGCCGATCGGTTGCTCCGCGACCAGGTGGCGTTCATGCCGCCGTCGGCCTGGGAGGGCGAGACGGTCGCCAGGTTCGCCTTCCTGCACCCGCACACCTCGATGGACCTGGTCCGGGAGATTCTCGACCGGATGGAGTAGGACGCCGGGGACGGCTCAGGCAGCACCCACAGCGCCGCGCCGGCTCATGTGATGGCACCGGCGCCGTCACCCGGCCGACTAGTCTCGATCGGGTCGAGTAGTTGGTGCGGCGCCCGCAGGGCGACCGAGACCGGGTCGTCCCGTAGCATGGCGCGGCCCGGGAGCCGCTCGGTCACGATGTCTTCGGGCCCGGGCGTCACCTGGCATGTCCGGCACGATCCGGCCTGGTCCAGCGTGGTTCCGCAGCTGGTATGCCGGAACCGGCGGCTGTTCGGAGCGCGGTGCCGATCGCCCCACATCAGCAGCGCGTGCAGCGCGGGCCACAGGTCGCGGCCGGCCGCGGTGAGTTCGTAGACGTGCCGGCCGGCGTGGGCCGGATCGCGACGGCGGTCCAGGATGCCCGCGCCGGTCAGGCTGCTCAGCCGCTCGGCGAGCACGGCCTTCGGGATGTCGAGATGGGCCTGGAAGTCGCTGAAGCGGCGCACGCCGTAAAACGCGTCGCGGACGATCAGCAAGGTCCACCGCTCCCCCACCACCTCCAGCGCCCGCGCCAGCGCGCAGTCCTGGCGTTGGTAATCCTTACCGAGCATGCCCCCAGCATAACAAAAGAAGTTCAATCATCGAACTCATCCGTGTTACCGTGTGGTTCGGTCATTGAACTTAGACAGGAGGGCGGCATGACGGTGGCGCAGGCCGCCGGTCACGGACGGCACGGCGACCAGGCCCGGCAGGCCCGGCGGCCCGGATGACATGGCTGCCGGTGGCGGCGGCCCTGCTCGGCACCGGCTGGGGCTGCCCAGCAGTTCACCCCCATGCTGCTCGTTTACAGCCAGACACTGGGCCTGCGCACCGGAACGCTCGAGGCGATGTTCGGCGTGTACGCGCTCGGGCTTATCCCTGGACTGCTGCTCGGCGGGCCGGTGTCGGACATCTGGGGCCGGCGCGTCGTGGTGGTGCCTGCCGTGGCGCTCTCGCTGGCGGCCAGCGTGCTGCTCGCCACGGCCGGGCACACCGTCGCGCTGCTGTTCGCCGGGCGCCTGGTGGTCGGGCTGAGCAGCGGCGCCGCGTTCGGCGCGGGCACGGCCTGGCTGCGCGAGCTCTCCCGGCCGCCGTGGGGCGCCGCCAGCGATGCGGCCGCGGCCCGGCGTGCGGTCATCGCCATGACCGCGGGCTTCGCCGCCGGGCCACTGGTGGCCGGGCTGCTGGCGCAGTGGGCGCCCGCACCGGCCACCGTGCCCTACCTGCCGCACATCGCGCTGATGGTCATCGTCCTGATGCTGCTGCGCAGCGCCCCGGAGACGGTCACGCGTGGCTCCAGGCCGCTGCGCCTGACCCCGCCCGGCCTGCGCAGCGCCCGCTTCCGCACCGTGGTGGCGCCGATGGCGCCCTGGGTGTTCGCGGCGCCAGCGGTCGCCTTCGCGCTGCTGCCCAGCGTCACCGGAGCCGGGCACGCCGCCAGCGGGATCGCACTGAGCGCCGTCGTCACCGCGCTCACCGCCCTGGCCGGGGTCGCCATCCAGCCGGTGGCCCGCCGCCTGGACGAATCGGGCCGCGGCAACGGGGCCGCGACCGCCGGCCTGCTGGTGCTGACCGCCGCCCTGGCCCTCGCCGCGGTCACCGCGCAGGAGCGGCAGCTGTGGCTGCTGGTCCCCTGCGCCATCGTTTTTGGCAGCGCCTACGGCCTGTGCCTGGTAGCAGGCCTGGTCGAGGTGCACCGCATCGCCGGCCCGCACGCGCCGGCCGGCCTTACCGCCGCCTACTACACGCTCGCCTACGTCGGCTTCGCGGTCCCGTCGCTGCTGGTCCTCGCCGCGCACCTGGCCAGCTACGCCATCCTGCTGGCGATCACCGCGGCACTCGCGCTCAGCACCGCGGCCCTGGTCACCTGGCAGGCGCGCAAACAACAGCCGAATACATAACGACCTGACGGTTGGCGGTCTTATACCTGATCGTTACCCGCGCTCCGGGCAGCATCGCAAGCTACGGTGAGGTCATTCCGCGGGCGATATGTGGTTTATCCTCCGCCGTCCGGGAGAGCCACTGACGGTCCAGACGATGCGCGAGGAGGCTTGGTATGAACGGGGTCAAGAAGGCCGCCCTGGCGGGACTGGCGGCCGTAGCAGTAGCGGTCGTCCGGCGTGGCCATCGCGGCAGCGCCAGCCGCCGCGGCAGCCGCGCGGACGCGGGCGCCAGCGGGGACCGCCTATGTCGCCGACGCCGGGTCGGTCACGGTGACCCCGATCAGCACCGCCACGAACGAGGCGGGACACGCGATCAGGACCGGTGGCGACCCTCAGGCGATCGCGATCACGCCGGACGGCAAGACCGCCTACGTCGTCAACCATGGGCCGGGCACGGTCACCCCGATCAATACCGCCACCAACAAGGCCGGCCCGTCGATCAAGGTCGGGCCCGGCCCGAGGGCGATCGCAATCACCCCGGACGGCAAGACCGCCTACGTGGCCAACTCCGGGTCGGGCACGGTCACCCCGATCAATACCGCCACCAGCAAGGCCGAACCATCGATCAAAGTCGGAGGTGGGCCAAGGGCGATCGCGATAACACCGAACGGCACAACCGCCTACGTCGTCAACCGTGGGTCGGGCACGGTCACCCCGATCAATACCGCCACCAACAAGGCCGGCCCGTCGATCAAGGTCGGGGCCGGCCCGAGGGCGCTCGCGATCAGCCCAAGCGGTAAGACCGTCTACGTGGCCAACGTCGGGTCGGGCACGGTCACCCCGATCAGCACCGCCACCAACAAGGCGGGGCCAGCGATCAAGACGGGGGAACGTGCCAGGGCGATCGCGATCACGCCGAGCGGCCGGACCGTCTACGTGGCCAACGCCGGATCCGGCACGGTGACCCCGGTGAACACGGCCACCCGCAAGGCCGGCCCGGCGATCAAGGTCGGGCAAAACCCGTGGGCGATCGCCATCACGCCCGACGGGAGCACCGCATACGTGGTCGACCACCGGTCCGGAGAGGTGACCCCGGTCAGCACGGCTACCCACAAGGCACGGCTGCCGGTCAAGGTCGGCCAGCGTCCCATAACGGTCGCGATCACGCCGGACGGCAAGACCGCCTACGTGGCCAACGCCGCGTCGGGCACGGTGACCCCGATCAGCACCGCCACCAACAAGGCCGGCCCCGCGATCAAGGCCGGGGCAAGCCCGTGGGCCATCGCGATCACACCCTGACCCGCAAGCTAGCCATCCCCGGCCGGGCGGCCCAGCGCGACGGCGGTCAGTTCGGTCATGGTGGACCGGGATACCAGGTGCAGCGCGGCCGCGGCCGGCGACAAGGCCACGTGCCGGGGAACCCGGACCCGCAGCGCACCCGGCCGTGAGCTGAACACGAGCGGCGGGTCCATGGTCAGCGCCTCACCGTCGATGCCGATCTCGACCGGGCCGCCCGAGCCGACCCGGAACTCGGTCTCGTCCCACTCCAGCCAGCCCTCGAACCGGCGGACCTGGCCCGCGGCCTCGAGGGCTATGAAGCGGTGGGCCTGGCGCGGCCCGTCGATCCGCGCCGCGACCACACCCAGGGTCCCCGCGTCCAGCCGCGGCCTGGTACCCCGGCCGCCGAGGTGATCCAGCTGGTAGGGATCGTTCGACACGAGGATGAGGTGTGCCGTGGGGTACTCGGTCCCGTCCGGCCCGGTGAACCGCAGGTCGAGCGGCGTGGCGTCGGGTCCCAGCATGCCGGGCAGCATGTCGGCCGCCGTTTTGAGCTTGGCGTCCCGGTATTCGGGCGACTGGACGATCTTGGCGTACAGCCCTAGCGAGGCGTTGTTGACGAATACCCGGCCGTTCACCTGAGCCAGGTCGATGCGCCGTTCGACGCCGTCGGCGAACGCGTCGAGCGCGCCGACCACATCGTCCCGGTCCAGGCCGAGATCCAGCGCGAAATGGTTCCGGGTGCCCGCCGGGATCACCACGTGCGGGACGTCGTGCTCAGCGGCGACGGTGGCAACGAGCGCCTGCGAGCCATCCCCGCCCGCCATGCCGATCACATCCGCCCCGCGGGCGATCGCGTCCTCGGCGAGCTTCAGCAGGTCATCGCCTGGCCGCAGCACGATCGGCTCGATGCCCCGCGCCCGGCACTCGTCCTCCAGCCGGAACCGGGCCGCCTTCCCCCCGCCGGACTTGAGGTTCATGATCAGCGCCGGGTGCCGCGGCCGCGGCGCGGCATGGCCGTGCGCGCGCGGACGCTGCTCCGTCCTGGCGCGGCGCAGCGCCACCCGGGCGCACCCCACGGAGATCAGCGCGAGAACCACCACCACCAAGACCCGTAGCGCCTGGTAGTCGCCAGCGAGCAGACCCCACAGGAACAGGCCCACCGCCGCGGCCAGGAAGACCAGCGCGATGCCGCGGACGGCGCCCCGGCGGGATACCGCATACCAGCCCGCCGTCACGCCGATCAGGACACCAGCCAGGGCGAGCAGGGCTCCCGCCCAGTTCAGGACCGCACCGGCGAGCAATGCGACGATGGTCGCGGCCAGCGTGACGAGCGCCAGCCCCGCGCTAGCGCGTTCTGTCAATGTTGGCTTGGCAGCTCCGGTCCGCAGCGCCGGCTGTGTCTGACTCATCAGGACCTCCATCCCCCGCCGTGGGGTACTGCCTGTCCACGGCCGTTTACCCACCAGTCCACGGTCGTTCACCCACGAGCAGAGCACATCACCCAGGACAGGGTGATCCACATTGACCCGCGCGCGTGGTGAAGTGGTCGAGTGAAAGTGGCCTACCGTCGCGCTGCCGACGTTGACAGCATGCTGAAGATAGCCGGGGAACTGTCGGCGAAAACCCTTGTTTTCGACATAGAGCCGCTGGTCGCCTACTGGGACAGCGGCCAGGACACCCTCGACCAGGGGCTTATGGCGGTGCTGGCGAAGGCCGTCACGGTCCCCGGAGTGGCCGTGGTGTGTTTCGCGACGAACTCGCTGCGCCGCCCGACCACCGTGCCCAGCCATCCTGGCGTGCGGGTGGTGTACCTGGCGTCCGCCCGCAAGCCGTTGTGGACCGCCCCATACGCGGGTTTCCCCCGGCCGGGCGTGGTCATCGGAGACCAGATCATCACGGACGGCCTGCTGGCCCGGCGGCTGGGCTACACGTTCCTGGACTACCGTCCCCCGGGCATCCGTGTGCCGTGGGGGCCGCGGCTGCTGAACTACGGCGGCCGACTGGCCCGCCCGCTGATCTTCACCCGCCGGTGAGGCGCAGCCGTACGCGCGCTGGCGGCCGGGCGCCGAAGCGCACCGGCCGCCAGCTACTTGCCTGCTACGCCGCTCAGGCCGCGATCGGCGGCGCGGTGGCCGCCTGGGCCGGCTCCAGTGCCAGCGACAGCACCTCACGGACGTCGCCAACCGGGTGCACGTCGAGCTTGCTGAGCACCTCGGCGGGCACGTCGTCCAGGTCGGGCTCGTTGCGCTGCGGGATCAGCACGGTGGTGATGCCGGACCGGTGCGCGGCCAGCAGCTTCTGCTTCACCCCGCCGATCGGCAGCACCCGGCCGGTCAGCGACACCTCGCCGGTCATCGCCACATCCGGGCGGACCGGCCGGCCGGACAGGAGCGAGGCCAGCGCGGTCGTCATCGTAACCCCCGCACTGGGGCCGTCCTTGGGGACCGCGCCCGCGGGCACGTGCACGTGCACGCCGCGGTCCTTCAGGTCACCGACCGGCAGTTCCAGCTCCGCCCCGTGCGAGCGCAGGTAGGACAGCGCGATCTGGGCCGACTCCTTCATGACGTCGCCGAGCTGCCCGGTCAGCGTGACCCCGGTCGACCCGGTCTCCGGGTCGGCCAGCGACGCCTCGATGTACAGCACGTCCCCGCCCGCGCCGGTCACCGCGAGCCCCGTTGCCACGCCGGGCACCGCGGTCCGCCGGTTGTCGGCCGCCAGGCTGGTCTCCGGCGTGAACCGGGGCCGGCCCAGGTAGTCCTTCAGGTTGGCTACGGCAACCTCGATCGGCAGCGTGGCCTCATCGGTGGCGACCTGCGCCGCGACCTTGCGCAGCACCCGGGCGATCGAGCGCTCCAGCGACCTGACCCCGGCCTCGCGGGTGTACTCGGAGGCCATCAGACGCAGCGCGTCCTCGGCGAGGGTCACCTCGTCCGGCTCGAGCCCGGCCTTGGACAGCTGCCTGGGCAGCAGGTGGTCCTTGGCGATCAGCACCTTCTCGTCCTCGGTGTACCCGTCGAGCTGGACCAGCTCCATCCGGTCGAGCAACGGGCCGGGAATGCCTTCGAGCACGTTCGCCGTGGCCAGGAACACCACGTCGGACAGGTCCAGGTCCACTTCCAGGTAGTGGTCGCGGAAGGTGTGGTTCTGCGCCGGGTCGAGGACTTCGAGCAGCGCCGCCGCCGGGTCACCCCGGTAGTCGGTCCCGATCTTGTCCACCTCGTCCAGCAGCACGACCGGGTTCATCGTGCCCGCTTCGCGGATGGCCCGGACGATCCGGCCGGGCATGGCGCCGACGTAGGTGCGCCGGTGACCGCGGATCTCCGCTTCGTCCCGGATTCCGCCGAGTGCCACCCGGACGAACTTGCGGCCCATGGCCCGCGCCACCGACTCGCCCAGCGAGGTCTTGCCGACGCCTGGCGGCCCGACCAGCGCGAGCACGGCACCGCTGCGGCGGCCGCCGATCACGCCGAGACCACGGTCCTCACGCCGCTTGCGCACCGCGAGGTACTCGACGATCCGCTCCTTCACGTCGTCGAGCCCGGTGTGGTCCTCGTCGAGGATCTGCCGGGCCCCGGCGATGTCGTAGGCGTCTTCGGTCCGCTGGTTCCACGGCATCTCGAGCATGGTGTCCAGCCAGGTCCGGATCCATCCGGTCTCCGGCGAGGCGTCGGGGGTCCGCTCCAGTCGCCCGACCTCCTTCAGCGCCGCCTCGCGGACGTCCTCCGGCAGGTCAGCCGCTTCGACCCGGGCCCGGTAGTCGTCTTCCTCGCCGTCGCCACCGCCGCCGTTCAGCTCGTTGAGCTCCTTGCGCACCGCGGCAAGCTGCTGCCGGAGCAGGAACTCCCGCTGCTGCTTCTCCATGCCCTCGGTGACGTCCTTGCGGATGGTCTCGGCGACGTCGAGCTCG
This sequence comes from uncultured Actinomycetes bacterium, assembly GCA_963813395.1. Classification (GTDB taxonomy): domain Bacteria; phylum Actinomycetota; class Actinomycetes; order Streptosporangiales; family Streptosporangiaceae; genus DASXKD01. The sequence goes on along the minus strand of CAWEYV010000022.1, from coordinate 435,854 downwards.
GCGAGGTGCTCGCGGGTCCAGCCGATGGCCAGCTCGAGCCGCTTCTCCAGGTCCGCGGTCTCCAGCAGGGTGAGCTTCTGCTCGGCCGTCAGGTAGCTGGCGTAGCCGGCCCGGTCCGCGATCGCGGACGGGTCGTCGATCTGCTGGAACATGTCGGCGACCTGCCACGCGCCACGCGTGGCTGAGCACGCTGAGGACCAGGGACTTGTACTCCTTGGCCAGCTCCGCGGCGCGGGGACCCTGGCCGGTGTCCTCGATCACGGTGCCCTCGACCCACAGGGCCGCTCCGGGCCCCGTGGTCCCCGAGCCGATGCGGACCCGGGACACGCCGCGCAGGACCGCGCCCGGCTCGCCGCCGGGCAGCCGGCCGAGCTGCTCGACCACGGCCAGCGTGCCGACGGCCGCCAGGCCGCGCTCGCCGAGCCGTGGCACCAGCAGCACCTGTGCCTTGTCGTCAGACCGGATGCCGGGCCCCCGCCCGAGTCCCTTGTTACGGGCTGCCTCGATGGCGCCACGGACGTCCTGGTCCGACAGCTCGATCGGGACCACCATGCCGGGCAGCACGACCTCATCGTTGAGGGGCAGCACCGGCAGTGTGAGCGTTTCGCTCATGAACGCCTCCAAAAGCTTGAGTCAACTACACTCAAGAAAAAGGAGCCGTCAGATATTTCCTCCGGGTGTTCGTCCTCAGCGATCACCCGCCTACCGGGTCCGCCGCGACTATCGCCGCAGGTCAGCCGGAAGACACCTCCACCAGTGTTGTGCCTGATGGGAAGCTGCTGAAGGACGACCCCACGGCCACACAGGTGGTGGGCGTGGTGCACGAGACACCCGAGAGCACGTCGCTGTTCCCGGTGCGATCCGGCGTAGCCGCCAGCTTCCACGCCGTCCCGTTCCACGTCATCGCCTCGGTGGAGCTGGGGAAGTCGTTCAGGTTCGTTGCCGATTCGCCCACCGCGGTGCACGCCGCCGCGGCGGTGCAGGATACGCCCGCAAGGCTGTCGGTGACCGACCCCGGCGGGTGCGGGAGCGCCTGACGGCTCCACGAGGTGCCGTTCCAGCGCTGGGTCAGGCTCAGCGCCCCGGTATTGGTCCAGGACCCCACCGAGGTGCAGGCGCTGGCGCTGGTACACGAGACCGAGGTGTCCGAGTTGATCTCCTGGCCGACCGGGTTGACCTGCTTCTGGGCGGTCCAGGTCGTTCCGTTCAGGCGGTAGGCAAACACGGACTGGGCGGTGTCGGCGTAGTCGAAGTCGCCGGTGACCTCGCACTTGCTGACCGCAACGCAGTCCACGCTGGTGAACGCGCTGCCGTTCTCGGCGTGCGGGTTGGGCGCGGTCAGTTGCGACCAGGACTTGCCGTTCCACACCTCGGCCAGCGGCTGCCCGTTCCCGTTGAGGGTCTTGGAGAAGCCGCCGACCGCCAGGCAGAACGCCGGTGCCGGGCAGGACACGCCCGCCAAGGTGGCATCGTTGAGCGCCGGGGCCGCCTGGATTGCCCAGGAGGTGCCGTTCCACCGCTCGGCCAGGGTGCGTATCGGTGGGCTCAGGCGCTTTGAGCCCACGGTGAAGCCGACCGCGAGACACGAACTTGCCGAGGTGCACGACACCCCGTTGAACACGCTGTAGCCCACCCCTTTGATCGACGGTGTGGGCTCGAGGACCCACGTGGTGCCGGTGCGCTCCAGCGCCAGGGTGAACTGATGTTCCGGAACCCCCTTGCCGGTCGAGTAGATGCCCACGGCCGCGCACTGGCCGCCCTTGACGCACGAGACCGCGTTCAGCGCGCTGGCGGGCTCGCCTGGCTGGTTCGGGCTCGGCTGGATCGTCCAGGTCACGGCCGCTGACGCGGGCGCCGCGGCGGCGGCGGGGCCGGACAGAGGCAGGAGCGTTAACCCGAGCGCGGCAGCCCCAGTGATGGCGATGGCGGCCCGGCACGCAAACAGTGATCGACGCATCGTGCTCTCCTCCTTCGAGGCTGCTCGCCCTTCAGGCGATGGCGCCGGCCACCATCGCTACCGTACGTGAACCCCGGCATAACGGAAATATCTGGCGCGGAAATTTCCCGGACGGCTACTCCGCAGTTGCCCAGCGGCAACCTGAGTCGGCTACGGAGCCCTAGCGGGCTAGCGGCCGTCGGCGAGCAGGAAGGCGCGGGCGATCACCGCGTAGCCTGCCTGGTTGGCATGCTGGTTCGGCCCGCGCGGCGGCGCCGCGCATTGCCAGGTCCACTGGCAGATCGCCGCCACGTTGCGCGGCAGCCTGCCATACCCCGGCACCGTCACGTCGTTGGCGAAGTCGGTGGTGTGGAAGGCGCCGAACACGTCGGCGATGCGAGCCCCGGACCGCCGGTAAACCCTGGTCAGCAGGTCGTTGTAGCCGGCGGCGGCCAGCACGGCCACCCGGGCCAGGGTCTCGCCCATGAAGCCGTTGCGCCACTCGGCGAGTTCGGGCAGGTAGTAGTTCATGCCGATGATGCGGGTATGGCCTGCCGCGGGGCGAAGCGTTGTCATGATCGTGGTGAGGTTGGCGCCGGTGCCCATGACCGACTTGCCGAGACACGGCATGACCTTGATAAGGCTGGGATGGGTGATACAGGAGTTGGGATCGTTGGCGCCGATGTCGAGGGTGATCAGTGACACGTGACCCCGGTGAGCGTGCAGGAAGCTGACCGCTGCCCGGAGCTGCGACCTGCCATGGTACGAGCAGATGCCGCCATGGATCATGGTGGCTGTGGTCTCGCCCGGGCAGCCGAGATCGATCAGCCGCAGGCCTGGGTCGTGTTTGCGCAGTACCGCGTAAAGCTGGCTGGCGTAGCCGTCCGGCGTTCTGACGCTCGCGCCCGCAGCGTCCGGCTGGACGCCCTGTGACAGGGAGTCCCCGAGTGCGAGGTAGTAGCTGGCCGGCGGGGCATGGTGCCGGGCACGCGCGGGCGTGGGCGGACCGGAACAGCCGGTGACCACGGCACCGGTGAGGCAGGCCGCAACCGCGGCGACAAGGGCTGGGCGCATTGCCTATTCATCTTGGCTCGCGATCGAGGCGGGTGTCGAGTTCCGCCCAGACCGCCTTCCCCGCCGCGGTCTTCCGCACGCCCCAGTTGTCGGCCAGCGAGTTCACCAGGACGAACCCGAATCCCGACTCGTCGAGCCCGGACGGCACGCGCGGCCTCGGCCCACGCAGATCGCCGTCGTGGACCTCGATCCGCAGCCTCCTGCCGCGGATTTCCAGCGACAGCGCAAGCCCCGAGCCGTCCGCCCTGGCATGCAGCACCGCGTTGGTGACGAGTTCGGAGATGAGCAGCACCGCCGTATCGGTCAGGTGCGTCAGCTGCCATGACGCGAGCGCATCCCGGGCGACCTGTCGCGCCACCCCGGGCGACCGCCCGGCCGTGGGCAGCGTTGCCTGCCGGACCCAATCCGGCTCCGCGGCCACCGTCCAGCCTCCGGTGTCATCACTGAGTTCGTGCAGCTCACTCGTCATCGCCTGACTGCCTCAATCTCGTCATCCGCCGGGCCATCCGGCATCGCACACGGCGGATACGGCAGCGGCGCTATGGACGCGCGGCCGTCAGCACCTTACGAACGGTGTTCATGAGGTGCCACTTGGTAGGTGTTTCCCCGTGTCCCGCTCTCTCGATAGTGGGATTCGTTCCTGAACGGTAACTTAAAGCGTGCTCAAGGCACGCTGACGACTCTCCGAGTGCTGGCTGACCGCCGCATGCCGCCGTGGCGGGGCGCCTGCGGGTGCCCTGGCGGGGACCGGCGCAGTGCCTCCGCCACCGTGACCGTCTTCGGATCGCCGCCCGCGGCGATGCGCTTGACCACCATGTCCTCGCTGATGACGCCGCAGAACTCGCCGTCCTCGCCGCGAACCCTGAGCTCCCCCACCCCGAGCTCGCGCATCAGGTGACCCGCTTGCCGCAGAGTCTGTCCTTCACCGATGCAGGCGCGATCCGCAATCGCGGTCTCCGTGCTGGCCACCCCGAAACCCCCTGCTCTGCGTCCCCCAAAATTCAAACGGCCCGCACGTCCGTTTTGTGCCCGGCCGGGGCGTATCGTTAGCCGGCCTCGCGATACCCCGGGCCAATCCGGTGCGTACACCTAAGGCACGGTCCCCCGCCATAAAAGGTTCAAGTCTTCAAGACACACGCCGGTGGCGGCCATCGAGGTTGGGCAGCGACCGGGCCGGTTCTCCACCCGTGGGAGGAGGGCGCGAATCCGCCCGGCCTCCACCCGTGCGCGGATGCCTGCGGCCGCTCGCGAACCTAGCGTTCCTAGGGCATCACGGCCGACGGGGAGGTGCCCTCATGCGCTGGGTTCTTGGCTCGAGCCTTCGGTTCTGGCGCCTGGTCGTGGCGCTGGCCATCGGGATCGTGGTGTTCGGCGTCGCCCGGCTCCAGTCCGCGCCGGTGGACGTCTATCCCGAGTTCACGCCGCCGGCGGTGCAGATCCAGACGGAGGCGCTGGGCCTGTCCGCGGCCGAGGTGGAGCAGCTGATCACCGTGCCGCTGGAGCAGGACCTGCTCAACGGCGTGCCGTGGCTGGACCACATCCACTCCTCCTCGATGCCCGGCCTGTCCGCGATCGACCTGACGTTCCAGCCGGGAACGAACCTTTACGCGGCGCGGCAGATGGTCCAGGAGCGGATGACCCAGGCGCACGCCCTGCCGAACGTCGGCAGCCCGCCGATCATGATCCAGCCACTGGCTTCGGACAGCCGGGTCGCCATGATCGGGCTGTCCTCGGCGACCGTGTCCCCGGTTGAGATGTCGGTCCTGGCCCGGTGGAAGATCCGGCCCAGGCTCATGGGCGTCCCCGGCGTGGCGAACGTGTCCCTCTACGGCCAGCGCGACCGGCAGCTTCAGGTCCAGGTGGACCCGCGCCGGCTGCGCGCCGAGCACGTTTCGCTCACCCAGGTGATCGAGACCGCGGGCAACGCGCTGTGGGTGTCGCCGCTGACGTTCGTCGAGGCGTCCACACCGGGGACCGGAGGGTTCGTCGAATCGCCGAACCAGCGGCTGGCGATCCAGCACATATCCCCGATCTCGGCGCCTGGGCAGCTGGCCCAGGTCCCGCTCGAGGGCGACCGGGCGCATCCGCTGCGGCTCGGCGATATCACCACCGTGGTCGAGGACCACCAGCCGCTGATCGGCGACGTGGCGTCGGCCCACGCCGCCAGCCTCCTCGTCGTGATCGACAAGTTCCCCGGCGCGAACACGCTCGAGGTCACCAAGGGCGTCCGGGACGCGATCGCCGACATGGCACCCGGCCTCAAGGGCATCAGCATCGACCCGAACGTGTACCGGCCGGCCAGCTACCTCGAGACCGCGCTGGGCAACGCCGGGACGGTCGCGCTCATCGCCCTCGCCGCCGCGCTCGCCCTGATGCTCCTGTTGCTGTCCTCCTGGCGGGCGGCCATGATCGCGATCATCGTGGTGCCGGTCTCGCTGCTGCTGGGGGCCTGCGTCCTGCTGCTGACCGGAGCCACGTTCACGACCATCACCCTGCTCGGGTTCGCCTGCGCCCTGGCCCTGGTGATCGACGATGTGGTCACCGACCTGGACGCGATCCGCCGGCGGCTCGCCGCCGGCGACGCGACCGAACCGGCCCAGCTCACGCTGCTTGACGCGGTTGCCGCGGCGCGCCGGCCGCTCGGGTTCGCCACCCTGGCGATCCTGCTGGCCCTGGTGCCGTTCCTGTTCCTCGGCACGCTCGCGACCGCGTTCAGCCGGCCGCTGGTGCTCAGCTATGCCGTGGCGCTACTGGCGTCGCTGCTGGTGGCCGTCACGCTCACTCCCGCGCTGGCCGCCCTGCTGCTGCGCGGGCCCGCCGCGGGCCGGGAGGGGCCGTTCGGCAGGCAGGTGAAACGCCTCTTCGACCGCAGGCTTGCCGCCTCGATCGCACGGCCCCGGCGGGCCTGGGCCTTCGCCGCGGTACTCGTCCTGGCCGGCCTGGTCAGTGTGCCCCAGATCGGCGGCCGGTCCCTGCTGCCCACCCTCCAGGACCGTAATCTGCTGGTGCAACTGCAGACCGTCCCGGGCACCTCGCTGCCGGAGATGGACCGGATCGCCGCCGCCGCGAGCCGGGAGTTGCGCGCGCTGCCCGGGGTCAGCAACGTGGGCACGCAGGTCGGGCGGGCCATCAGCTCGGATCAGCTCGTCAACGTCAACTCCGCCGAGGTGTGGATCACGCTGGACGGCGCGGCTGACTTCGACCGCAGCAAGGCGGCGATCCAGTCGGTCCTTGACGGATATCCCGGCGTCAAGTCCCATCTGGCCAGCTACCCGGACAGCCGGATCGCCCAGGTGATGTCGGCGCAGGCTGACGACCTCACCGTCCGGGTGTACGGCGCCGACCTGGACGTGCTCCAGCACAAGGCCCAACAGGTGCGGGCCATGCTGGCGCGGGTCCCTGGGGTGACTGACCCGGTCGTCCGGCTGGCCCCGCGCCAGCCGACCGTGGACATCCGGGTCGACCTGGCGGCCGCGCAGAAGTACGGGCTCCGGCCAGGGGATGTCCGCCGGGAGGCGACCACCCTCACCGCCGGCCTGATCGTCGGCAACCTGTACGAGCAGTCCAAGATCTTCGACGTGGTCGTCTGGGGGGCGCCGCACACCCGCAACGACCTGACCGGGCTCGGGGACCTGCTCATCGGCACGCCCTCCGGTGGGACGGTACCGCTGAAGAAGGTGGCCACGGTCCAGGTCCGCCCCGAGCCGGCCGCCATCGCGCACGACGACGTGCTCCGGGATGTGGCGGTGACCGCGAAGGTCAGCGGCGACCCGGCCGGGGCGGTCGACGCGGTGAAGTCCCGCATCGCCGCCCTACCGATGCCGTACGAGTACCACGCCGAGGTGTTCGGGAACGCGGCCGTCGCGCAGGCCGGCCTGCTGCGGGTGCTGGGGTATGCGGCTGCCGCACTCATCGGGATCTTCCTGCTGCTCCAGGCCGCGGTGGCCAGCTGGCGGCGGGCCGGGCTGCTGTTGCTGTCGCTGCCCTTGTCGGTGGCCGGCGGGGTGCTCACCGCGCCGCTGGCCGGGGGCCTGTGGAACGTCGGGTCGCTGGCCGGCCTGTTCGCTGTGCTGGCGCTGGCGATCCGCGACAGCGTCCTGCTCGGCTCCCGGATCCGTGCTGCCGAGCAGGCGGGCACGCCTGCCGGCCGTGCGGTGCTTGAGGTCGCCAGGGAGCGCACGGTGCCGGTGCTGCAGACCGCGCTGATCACCGCGGCGCCGCTGATCCCGGCGGCTGTTCTCGGGGCCAGGGCGGGCCTGGAGTTCCTGCACCCGCTGGCGGTCACGATGCTCGGCGGGCTGGTGAGCCTGCTCCTGGTCCAGTTGTTCGTGCTTCCCGCGTTGCTGCTGGCCGCAGCCGGCGCACCGCAGCCGGGCGAAACTGCCTCCCCGTTGCAGCCGGACGGGCCGGGGGCCCAGCCGGTCACCGGATCCGCGCCGGGCTGATGGCGTCGCGGCGAACCCGAAGGGAATCCGCTCATGCTTACGACGAATCCCGTTCCCGCGGCCTGCGTCATCGTGGCCGCCGCCCTGCTGGCCGGCTGCGGCGCGGCGAGCGCGCATTCCGGTCCGCCACCGGCCGTCGTCAAGGCTGTCCCGGGATCCGCGGTCAAGGAACTCCACCTGACCAGCCAGGCCATCCACCGGCTCGGCATCACCACCGAGACGGTGCGAGTGGCGAAGGTCAGCCTCGATGGCCACAGCGGGCCACACAAGGTGATCCCCTACTCGGCGGTGGTGTACGACAATGACGGCTCCACCTGGACGTACGTGGCCACCGCGCCGCGGACCTTCCTGCGCCAGCGCATCGCGGTCGGGGAGATCAGCGGGGACACCGCGATCCTGGTCAGCGGGCCGGCGCTGGGCGCCGCGGTGGTAACGGTGGGCGCGCCGGAGCTGCTCGGTACCGAGTACGACATCAGCGGTGAGGAATGAGCAGCGCCGAGCCCCGAACCCTGATGCGCTGGATCGTCAGCTCGAGCTTGCGGTTCCGCCATCTTGTCGTGGCCACGGCGGTGGGGCTGATGGTGCTGGGTATCACTGTGCTGCCGAACATGCACGTCGATGTGTTCCCGGAATTCGCCCCGCCGCGGGTGCTCATCCAGACGGCCTGTGTCGGCCTGTCCACCTCCGACGTCGAGCAACTCGTCACCGTCCCGATCGAGGCATCCCTGAACGGCATCCAGGGCCTGGAAGACCTGCGGTCGAAGTCCGTGCCGCAGCTGTCGTCGATCGAGGTCCTGTTCAAGCCGGGCACGGACCAGCTCCAGGCCCGGCAGCTCGTGCAGGAGCGGCTGGCCACGGTCTCACCCAGCCTGCCCACCTGGGCCGCGCCACCGGTCATGCTGGCCCCGGTGTCGGCGACCGGGCGGGCCATGCAGATCGGCATGACATCGAAGGACCATTCGCTGATCGAGATGTCGATGACGGCCTACTGGACGATCCGCGCCCGGCTGCTGCGGGTGCCCGGGGTGGCCAACGTGGCGATCTGGAACGAGCGGCTCAAGCTCATGGCGGTGCAGGCGCAGCCGGCGAAGATGCGGACCGCCGGGGTCTCCCTGGATCAGGTGATGCAGACCACCGAGGACGCGGTGGACTCGGGCCTGCTCAGGTTCTCCACCGGCGCGGTGATCGGCACCGGCGGGGCGGTGGAGACCCCGAACCAGCGGCTCGGCGTCCGGAACGTCCTGCCCGTGGTGACCCCCGCCGACCTCGCCCAGGCGCCGGTCACCAAGACCCGGGCGGGCGTCGTCCGGCTCGGCGACGTCGCGGACGTCGGCATCCAGCACCAGCCGCTCATCGGCGACGCCATCATCGACGGCCAGCCGGGCCTGCTGCTGGTGGTGGAGAAGCTGCCCTGGGCCAACAGCCTGCAGATGACCGCCGGGGTGGAACAGGCCATCAGGGAACTTCAGCCGGGCCTGCCCGGGGTCACTTTCGACACCCATGTCTTCCAGCAGGCCGACTTCGTCAAGCTCGCGATCGCCAACCTCACCCAGGCCCTGGTGCTCGGCTTCCTGCTGGTCGTCGTCATCCTCGCGCTGTTCCTGTTCGAATGGCGGGTCGCCCTGATCAGCCTGCTGACGATCCCGCTGTCCCTGATGGCCACGCTGCTCGTGCTGTACTGGCGCGGCGCGACCATCAACACGATGACGCTGGCCGGGCTGGTCATCGCGCTCGGGGCGGTGGTGGACGACGCGATCATCGACGTCGAGAACATCACCCGGCGGCTGCGCGAGGAACGGCTCAGCGGGGGCGGCCGCCCGACGTCCGCGGTGATCCTGCGGGCCTGCCTCGAAGTGCGCAGCCCCATCGTGTACGCCACGTTCATCGTGGTGGCGGCCTCCATCCCCGTGTTCTTGCTGACCGGGCTGACCGGGGCGTTCTTCCGGCCGCTGGCCGCCTCCTACACGCTGGCGATCGTCGCCTCGATGGTCGTGGCGCTCACCGTGACCCCGGCACTCTCGTTGCTACTGCTTAAAAACGCCCATATCGAGCGCCGCAAGTCCCCTGTGGTCGGCTGGCTGCAACGGGGCTACACCGCGGGACTGTCCCGGATCGTCGTCCGCCCGGTCGCCGCCTACCTCACATTTGCCCTGGTGACGGTCGCCGGGGTGGCCATCTACCCGCAGCTTGGCCAGTCGCTGTTCCCCGGCTTCAAGGAACGCGACTTCCTCATCCACTGGGTCGCGCCGCCAGGGACCTCCACGGCCGAGATGGAACGCTCCACCACGAAGGTCAGCCGGGAATTGCTGACCATCCCCGGGGTGCGCAGCGCCGGGGCGCACATCGGCCAGGCGCTGCTCGGCGAGGAGGTGGCCGGTGTGAACCTCGGGGAGATCTGGATCAGCCTCGCCCCCGGCGCCGACTACACCGCCACGCTGGACCGGATCCAGACCGTCACCGACGGCTATCCCGGCTTGTTCCGTGAGGTCCAGACCTACCTTGACGAACGGATCCAGGAGGTGCTCACCGGCGCCAAGGAACCCATCATCGTGCGTACCTACGGCGAGGATCTGGCGACGTTGCGGGCGACCTCTGACCAGATTCTGGCGCTGGTGCAGTCCGTACCCGGTGTGGTAGACGCGCACCGGGACATTTCCAGCGACGTCCCGCAGATGAACGTCACGGTCGACCTGGCCAAGGCGGAACGGTACGGCCTCAAGCCGGGTGATGTCCGCCGGGAGGCCGCCACCCTGGTGGCCGGTGAGGAGGTCGGCGACATCTTCCGCGCCGGCAAGGCCTACGACGTCGTGGTCTGGAGCCCGGAGTCCACCCGGCACAGCTTCTCGGACGTGGCGAACCTGCCTATCGATACGCCCTCGGGCGGGCGGGTCCGGCTCGGCACGGTCGCCCGGGTGTCGCTGCAGCCCAACCCCAACGCCATCGACCGGCAAGGCGACTCCCGGTACCTCGATGTGGGTGCGAGCGTGTCGGGGCGGGACCTGGGCGCGGTGGTCAGCGACATCAACCACAAGCTGGCCGGGGTTCACCTGGATCGGGGGTACCACGTCGAGCTTCTCGGCGAGTACACCGAACGCCAGGCCGCGCAGGCGCGGCTGCTGCAGTCCTCGCTCATCGCCGGCATAGTGATTCTGCTCCTGCTGCAGGCGTCGTTCCGCAGGTGGCGGCTGGCCCTGCTGGCCTTCGTGACGCTGCCGATGGCACTGGTCGGCGGGGTCCTCGCCACCTGGGCGGGCGGCGGGATCGTCTCACTCGGGTCGCTGGTGGGCTTCTTCACGGTGTTCGGTATCGCGGCCCGCAACGGCATCCTGCTCATCAACCACTGGCAGCACCTTGAGCAGGACGAGGGGATGGATTTCGGGCCGTCTCTGGTGCTGCGCGGCGCCCGGGAGCGGCTGTCGCCGATCCTGATGACGTCGCTGGCGACCGGCCTGGCCCTGGTGCCCCTCGTGGTACTGGGCGAACGGCCCGGACATGAGATCGAGCACCCGCTGGCGGTGGTCGTGCTCGGCGGCCTCGCCACCTCCACCCTGCTCAACCTGTTCGTGCTGCCCTCTTTGTACCTGCGGTTCGGCCGGAGGCGCCGGGAGAGCGGCCCGGAACTGGTGAACCCCGAAGGGAGCCACTGATGTTCAGCACCCGGCGAGCCGGTGCGCTCGCGGTGATCAGCGTCGCCGGCGTGCTGGCCGGGACGGCATGCGCCTCGGGCAGCGGGCAGCCCTCTCCGTCCCAGGCGGCGGCGCAATCCGCACCGGCCCAGACCGCCGGGCAGCAGGGCCGGTTCTCGGTGCCGACCCTGGTGGACAACCGGATGTTCCCGCTCGTGCCGGGGACCGAGTTCAGCTATACCGGGAGAATTTCCGAGGGCGGCCACAGCACGCCGCACACGGTGGTATTCACCGTCAGCAGCCTCACCAAGGTGATCCACGGCGTGACCACGGTGATCGCCTGGGACCGTGACTTTCTCGGGGGCAAGCTGCAGGAGCAGGAACTCGCCTTCTTCGCCCAGGACAACCAGGGGAACGTGTGGAACTTCGGCGAGTACCCCGAGGAGTACTCCCGCGGCAAGTTCACCGGGGCGCCCAGCACCTGGATCCGGGGCACCGGCGACGCCTACGGCGGCATTCACATGCTGGCCCGGCCCGTGGACGGTGCCACATACCGCGAGGGGCTGGTGCCGTCGATCGAGTTCGATGACGTCTCCAAGGTCTCGCTCACCGGCCAGACGACCTGCATGCGCTCGGGGTGCTTCCGGAATGTCCTGGTAGTCGATGAGACGAGCCCCAACGACCCGGTCAGCGGGCACCAGATCAAGTACTACTCCCCGGGAGTCGGGCTGGTCCGGGTCGCCGCCCGTGGCGGGGACTCGCGGGAGTTCCTCATCCTGACCCGCGTTCGCCACCTCGGCCGGTCAGCGATGGCCTCCGTATCGAAGGAAGTAGTCGCCATGGATCACCGGGCCTACCATGTCGCCAAGGTGTACCGGGCCACCGAGCCAGCAACCCAGGCTTAGCGGGCGATGCCCAGCCGGAAGGCGTAGGCGACGAGCTGGGCCCGGTCCCGCATTCCCGTCTTTACCAGCAGGTGGTTGACGTGGGTCTTCACCGTCGTGTCGGAGATGAACAGCTTGGCCGCGATCTCGCCGTTGGAAAGCCCGGCCGCGATCTCGGTGAGCACCTGGGCCTCGCGGGGCGTCAGGCCGCCCGGCGCGTCAGCGCCTGCCCGCCCGGGGGCCTCAGCGTCCTGGCCCGGGCCGTCGTCCTGGACGTCTGGCCCCTCAGGTATCTCGCCGCTGACGATGGCCTCCACCAGGCGCCGCTGAACCGAGGGATCGAGCAGCGCGTTGCCTTCGGACACCGCCGACATCGCCTGGAGGATGTCAGCGGCCCCCGCGTCCTTGGTCAGGAAGCCACGCGCCCCGGCCCGCAGCGCGGCGAGGACCGACGTGTCGTCGGAATAGCTGGTGAGCACCACGACGTGCAGGCCCGGCCGCGCCAGGGTGAGCCGGCGCGTTGCCTCCACCCCATCGCACCCCGGCATGTGCAGGTCCATGAGGACCACATCGGGCGCTAATGCCAGCGCCTGCCGGACCGCATCGTCGCCGTCTACCGCCGAGCCCACCACCTCGATGCCAGGCAGCATCCCCAGCAGCACGACCAGGCCGTCCCTGACGACCTTCTGGTCCTCGGCCACCAGCACACGCAGGACCGTTTCGGGATGTGTCATGACCGCTCCCCCATCGGCGCCGGGCTGACCGGGAGCCGCAGGCAGACATTGAACCCGCCGTCCGAGCGGCCCGCCTCGAGCCGCCCGCCCAGAAGCGCTGCCCGCTCCGCCATGCCGGTAAGCCCGAAGCCGCCCGCTGTGCCGTCGCCGCCCGCGTGGTCGCCTCCCTGGTCGGCGACCGAGATGTCCAGGCTGTCCGGCTTCCAGGCCAGCACGATCGACGCCTGGGCGCCCCGGCCCGCGTGCTTGGCCACATTGGTCAGGGCTTCCTGCACGGTGCGGTACGCGGTCAGGGCCGCCTCCGGTCCCAGCGGGCGCGGCCTGCCGGTGACGTGCATGGTGCATGGGATGCCCAGTGCGGCGGCGGTATCGGACACGAGCTGGGGCAGCCTGTCCGCCCCGGCGCTTTCGTCCCCGCGCAGGGCCCGCAGCGCACGCCGGGCATTGAGCATGCCGTCCCGGGCCAGCTGCCCGGCGCAGGTGATCTGCTCGGCCAGCGTGGCGTCGGCCGCCGTCTGCGCGGCTCTGAGCCGGGCACCCTCCAGCTGAACCGAGAGGCCGGACAGGCAGTGCGCCAGGATATCGTGCAGCTCCCTGGCCAGCCGCGACCGCTCGGCGAGCGTCGCCATCTGCTCCCGGACCTCACGGATGGTGGCTTCCTTGGCGAGCAGCGCCTCGGCGCGTTGCTGTGCGTCCCGGCTCAGCGCGGCCAGCGCCGACGTCACGAACAGGAAGGCGGCGCCCAAGGCGACGGTCAGGACGGTGCTCGCCGGATTCACCGCCTCGTGCGCATCGGATATCGCGATGGCTACGACCACGGGCATCGCGGCCAGCAGCGCGACCAGACGCGGCACCCGCAAGGCCAGGCCGGCCAGTGCCATGAACCCAGTGACCAGGCCTGGGCCGTCGGATTGCGGCCAGTCCAGGCCCGCCCCACACAGCCCGAGCCCGACCAGGGCGGACACCACGAGGCGTGGATCGCGCACGCGTTCGCTCAGCCCGATCGTCCAGCAGGTGGAAGCCAGGATCAGCACAGCGACGGAAACCGGGAGGGCCACCCCGGCAGGCGGTTCATCGGCGAGGATCGCCACACCCACGCCCACTATCGTGATCGCGCCGACCGGGACCAGCCACGACCGGACGTAGCGGTTCGCGGTGCTGGCCAGCGGGCTGGAAATCAGCCCGGCGCCGGCAGCCGCCCAGCGCGCGGCCACCGGCTTGAGCGCCCGCGGCTGGAACCCGAAGCCGCGGGCAGCGTTCAGCGGGCGCAGCACCCCCGCGCGCCGCGCATGGTTCCGCTCCGGAGCCTCCCCGTCCATCCCTAATCCGGCCTTCCTGGCCGACGGCGATGGCCCTGCTATCCCGCCATGCCCCTCGTGTGGCCTCCCGGTCGCCGTACGTCAAGTTTGCCCCGACTACCTACCAATGGCCAAGAGGGTTCCTCCGTTATGCCAAGTTTGTCTAAAAGTGGATCATGGAGAGCACGCGCCAGTGGCGACTGGCCCAGGCCGGTCAGCCCACCGGAGCTGGTACTCCTGCGACCTCGCCGGGCCGGCTAGAGCCGTGTACGGGCAGTCGCGTCCGCCGAATCCACGGCGTCATCGTGTTTGTCCTCCGTGGCCACCGGCCTGGGCGCTGGTCCCAGCAAAGCGGGCTGATATGCAGGCCCGGCGTGACCGGTCTGCAGATTGTGTGGGCGAGCCGCGGCGGCCTGGCGGCGCTGCTGCCACACGCTCAGCAGCACGGCGGACCCGATGACCACGACGATCACCCCAAGGCTCGCCGCAACGGGAACGTGGACGACGCCCGCGAGAAGCATCTTCGCCCCGATGAAGGCGAGCAGGACCGCCAGGCCCGTGCTGAGGAACGCGAACCGGTCCATCGCGCCGGCCAGGACGAAATACAGCGCGCGCAGCCCGAGGACCGCGAACGCGTTGGAGGTGACGACGATGAACACGTCCGTTGTCACCCCAAGCGCGGCCGGGATCGAATCGACGGCGAACACCACGTCCATCGTCTCGATCACTACAAGCACGGCGAGCAGGGGTGTCGCGAACAGCTTCCCCTCCCGCCGGGTCAGGAACCGCGCGCCGTCGTAACTCTCGGTAACCGGTATGACCTTCCGCAGTCCGCGCATGACCAGGCCGCGGCGCGGATCACCGCGCACGCCGCCCCGTGCCATTCGCAGCGCCGCGGCGAGCAGCAGTGCCCCGAAGACGTAACCGGCCCAGCTGAGGCGTTCGAGCAGCGCGGCGCCACTGGAAATGAAGGCGGCGCGCATCGCAAGGGCGCCGAGGACGCCAGCGAAAAGCACCCGGTGCCGGTAGGCGGCGGGCACGGCGAATGCCTGGAACACCAGCGCGAACACGAAGACGTTGTCGATGCTGAGCGCCTTCTCGATCAGGTATGCGGCGAAATACTCCTGGCCTGCGCCGCCACCTCGCCACACAATGACGACGACCCCGAACGCCGCGGCCGCGGCTATCCACCCGGCGCTCACCAGCACCGCTCGCCGCATCCCGGCCTGGCCCCGGTGCACCGCCAGGTCGACGGCAATCAGGCCGAGGATCACGCCTCCGGCCGCCGCCCAGGCCCAGCCCGAAGCGCCGGTCACCCGCCCTCCTCTTCGGCCACGCGCCGCTGGGACCGCTCAGCGATGCGCCGCCGCCACCCCCAGGCCCGCCGTGCCACCTCGATCACCAGGCTCACCGCGATGGTCAGCCCCAGCGCCAGCAGCAGGCCCGCCCACGGCCGGTCGGCAAAGGCCTGCCCGCCCAGCCGGCCGATGAGGAAGGCGTAGCTCGCCCATATCACCGCCGCGCAGGCGGTCGCCGCGACGAACCGGCGCCGCGGGTAGCCCACCAGGCCGCAGGTCAGCGTGATGGCGGTGCGCCCGCCCGGGATGAACCGGCAGCCGATGATGACGCGGGCGCCGTACCGGGTGAGAGACCGCTCTGCCCACTCCCGCCTGCGTGCGCCACGTTCTCCGGCGAAGACCCGCTTGCTGGCGGCCGGGCCGAAGCGGCGGCCCAGCAGATAGGCGGCATTGTCGCCGAGGAACGCGCCGGCCGCGGCCAGTGCGACAAGCAGCACGGCCCGGGGATCGCTGCTGCCCGCGGTGGCGACGCCGAGTGCGATCACCGCGGTCTCGCTGGGCAGCAGCGGGATCAGCGCGTCGAAGGCCGGCAGTATGACGGCAATGGCGTAGGAGGCCAGGGACGAGACGCCAAGCTCCCACAGGCCCGTCACCGGGCCACCGCCGGGGCGGCGGGCACGGACCGGCCGAGCAAGGCGATACCGGCAACCGCGGAGGCGGCACCGGCAAGCTGCACCGCGACGACGGCCGGGGCGGCCGCCAGGCGCTCGCCGAAGATCAGGATCCCGATGAGCACACCAGAGGCCGGCTCGACCGTGTCGATGATCGGCAAGCTGGTAGCCAGCGCTCCCTCCTGGAAGGCGCTCGCGGACAGCAGCAGCCCGCCAAGGCCGAGCGTCAGCAGGGCCCAGGGCTGCCAGTGCGCCAGGGAGGCAGCCAGGCCCTCGGCCCGTAGCAGCCGGGTGAAACTCAGCGTCACCGCCGCGGTAAGGCCGAACACGACACCGGCGGCGGCGGCCGTCAGGCCCGTGCGAGCGGGCCCGTCCTCCCGCCTGCCCAGCGTCACCGCCAGGACACTGATGAGCGCCACGGTGCCGAAGGCCAGCATCCAGGCGCGGGGCGAGGCGTCGGACCGGCCCGACGCAGGCGGAGAGGTGGCCAGGAAGACGGCGACCCCGCCGGCCGCCAGCGCGCAGCCGAGCCAGTCCCGGGAACCGAGCGGCCGCCCGGACAGCCTGGCCGCGACCGGCAGCGCCAGCAGCAGGTCGATCGCCACGATGGGCGCGACCAGGGAGAGCGGGCCAAACGCGAGCGCCAGGGCCTGCAGGCCGTAGCCGGCCGCGGCGAGCGCGATGCCGGCCAGCCATAGCGGCCTGCGGGCCAGGCCGGCCAGCAGCCGCAACGGCACGGCACCTGCCTTGGGTGCGAGCTGGGCCTGCCGGTGCTGCAGCGCGGCAGCCACGCCAAACGAGCCGGCGGCGGCCAGCGCCGCAAGCACCGCGATCGTGATCCCGCCGGGATCGGTCATGATGCGGCCCCGGGCTGGCCGGGGCTCGGCACCCGGTTCAAGGCTCCGTTGCCGGGATCGGCGCGGGCGCCGTCGGCGGAGTCCCCGGACGAAGGCGGCGGCCGGTTCGGGCGCCGCGCCGCCCGGCGGCGGCGGGTGCGGGACCTGCCCGCGAGCAACCGGGCGCAGATGGCACCCACCGCAGCGCCGAAGATGATCCACGGAGCTAGCACGATCAGGTCATTTCCGGTCACTGCCGTTGTCCTATCTGCTGGTGTATGCCATCTACTGAAGGGCACAGCCTTGCCGGACAGGTGAAACTGTCGTGGTAATGGTGTGAAGGGAACGGAGGCGTGAGCGCGATGGCCGCGACGGTGTTGCTGGTGGAGGACGAGCGTAAGCTCCGTGACCTGGTGCGTTCCTACCTGGAGCGGGCCGGGTTCATCGTGCTGTCCACCGGGTCAGGGGCGGAGGCGATAACGCTCGCCGCCTCGGCGTCCCCCGACCTCGTCGTCCTTGACCTCGGCCTGCCCGATATTCCTGGCGAGGCGGTCGCCACCGAGCTGCGCGCCGCGGGATCGGTCCCGATGCTGATGCTGACGGCGAAGAGCAGCGAGGAAGACCGGATCCGCGGGCTCGAACTGGGTGCGGACGACTACGTTACGAAACCGTTCAGCCCACGCGAGCTCGTGCTCCGCGTCCAGGCGATCTTGCGCCGGGGCGGCCCGGTCACCGAGCAGGGGGTGGCCAGCTACGGCGACGGAGAGCTGGTCATCGACGAGCCGCGGCGGGAGGTCGTGGTGCACGGGGCATCCGTTGACCTCACTCCGACCGAATGGGGCCTGCTGGTGGCGCTGGCCACGGTGCCTGGCCGGGTGTACTCGCGGTTCGAGCTGATCAACCGCGTCCGCGGATACGAGTTCGAAGGGTATGAGCGCACCGTCGACTCGCATGTGAAGAACCTGCGCCGCAAGATCGGGGACGATCCCGGCAATCCCCGGATCGTGCAGACGGTCCTGGGCGGCGGCTACCGCCTGGGACTGGCCCGCGATGGCTGAGGGGGATCTGAGAGAGCACGGCCCCCGCAGAAGCGCGCTCGGCCTGCGGCTGGCGCTGGCGTTCGTTGCGGTTGCGCTGGCTGCGGTGGCCTTGCTCGCCGTGCTGGCAGCGGCGTTCGCCGCGGCCGATGTCGCGAACCTGGCGAAGCGCCAGCGTGCCGATCTGGCCAGCGCGATCGCGGTGGCCGCCGGCGCGGTGTGGAACCGCAACGACAGCTGGACGGGCGCGGACCTGACTCCAGTGCTTGACCTGGCCGCCCGGGCCGGGGCGGACGTGGCGGTCAAGGACCAGACCGGCCGGCCCGCCGCTCTGTCCGCCGGCTTCCGTGGGCATGCATCCAGCCCGCAGGTCAGCGAGCGGATCGTGGTCCACGGCCAGCCGGTCGGCGAGGCCGTGGTCCGGTATACCCGCACCGGCCTGGGCGCCGCCGACGAAGCGCTGCAGACGGCGCTGTGGCGGGCGATCGCCGGAGCGGCCGGGCTCGCGGCGCTCCTGGCCCTGTTCACCGGGCTGGCCGTAGCCCGGCGCATCACCCGGCCGGTAGAGCGGCTGATCGATGTCACCAGGGCGATGGGTCAGGGGGACCGCGCCGCCCGGGTCGGGCCGATCCCCGCCCCCGGCGAGATAGGAGAGCTGGCGACGGCCTTCGACCTGATGGCCAATACCCTCGACCGGCAGGAGCAGCTCCGCCGGGATCTGGTCGCTGACGTCGCCCACGAGCTGCGGACCCCGATCGCGGTCTTGCAGGCTGGCCACGAAGCGCTGCTGGATGGCGTGGCCGAGCCGACCCCCGAACAGCTGACCTCTCTCCGTGACGAGGTGCTGCGGCTGGCCCGGATGGTCGGCGACCTGCAGACCCTCGCCGCCGCCGACGCCGCGGCCCTCCACCTGACCCTCAGCCCGCAAGACCTGGCCGAGATCGCCGCCAGCGCCACGGACAGCCTGGCCGGGCGGTTCGACGCCGCGGGCATCACGCTGGAGCAGCGGCTCACCCCCGTCGCGGTACTCGCCGATCCGGGGCGGCTGCATCAGGTCATCACCAACCTGCTCACCAACGCGGTGAAGTTCACCCCGGCCGGCGGCCGGGTTACCGTGCAGGCCGGCCCGGCCGGGCCGGCGGCCACCCTTCAGGTCACCGACACCGGCAGCGGCATTCCCGCCGACGAGCTGCCCAGGATCTTCGACCGGTTCTGGCGGGGGCGCGATGCGGCGCAGGTGTCCGGCAGCGGGATCGGCCTGGCCGTAGCCGCTGAGCTCACCCGCGCCCACGGTGGCCGGCTGGAGGCACGCAGCGAGCCGGGACACGGCGCGCGGTTCACTCTGACCCTGCCGCGCGACTGAGCGCGGGCCCGGCGGCTGGGGAGCCGCCGGGCGTCTTCATCCCGTCACCACCGCGGCAGCACCGCCCGTGCATAGCGACCGGGTTGCCTGACAGGACATGAGCCGCCGGCCGCTGTACCCAGCTTGCCCGGCCCAGCCAGCGAGGGAGACGGACGAATGAGAGTGACAGACCGGGCGCGGCGGGCAGGGCTTGCCGTAGCGATGGCCGCGGTGATCGGCGGCGGCGGAATCGCCGCGTGTGCGGCCGCCGGGGCACCTGCCGCCAGCCCGCAGACCGCGGCGGCCGTGCCCAGCGGTACCCCGGGATCTGCCGGCGGTGCCGCCGCGGCAAGCTATGCCCCGGCGGTCCGCACCGTGCTGCCGTCGGTCGTGCTGATCAACACCGCCGATGGGCTCGGCTCGGGGGTCGTGCTCGACCGTCACGGCAACATCGTCACCAACGCGCACGTGGCCGGGACGGCCAAGTCCTTCCGGGTCCAGCTGGCGGGTGATCCCGCCCCTCGCCAAGCCCACCTCGTCGGCACCTATCCCCGGGGCGATCTGGCGGTGATCCGGGTGGAGAACACGTCGGGCCTGACCCCGGCCAGGTTCGGTGACTCCAGCAGAGCCCAGGTCGGCGACGTGGTGCTGGCCGTCGGCAACCCGCTGGGACTGTCCGGCAGCGTCACCGAGGGCATCATCTCGGCGACCGGCCGGGCGGTCGCCGAGCCAGCAACAGCCACCGCACCGGCCACCGCGCTGCCCGACACGATCCAGACCAGCGCGCCGATCAACCCGGGCAACAGCGGCGGGGCGCTGGTCACCACCACCGGCGACGTGATCGGAATCCCGACGCTGGCCGCGGCCAGCCCGCAGGGCGGCACCCAGGCCCAGGGCATCGGGTTCGCCATCCCCTCCAACCTGGCCAGGGACATCGCCAGCCAGATCATCACGTCCGGGCACGTGACCAATTCCCACCGGGCCGCTCTCGGCGCCGAGATCACCACGGCCGTGGGTGCGGACGGCGCCCCAGCCGGAGCCGCCGTGGTCGCGGTGACCCCCGGCGGCCCAGCCGAGCGCGCCGGGCTCAAGCCCGGTGACGTCATCCGCCGGGTGGGCCCGGCCCCGGCGCTGGACGCCACGACGCTGCTGCAAGCGCTGGCCGCCGCCCAGCCGGGGCAGGAGGTCCAGGTCACGATCACCCGGGCGGGCCAGACGCACACCGTCCCGGTCACGCTGGGCACGCTTCCGGGCGGCTGACCGATGACTACGCGACAACAGCACACGCCTGCAGGCAGCGCGCCACCAGCGGGTTCCGGCGCTGCCCGCGGGCCGACCTGGCGGGCACTACTCGAGGCCCAGTGGCGGGCCCGGCTGGAGGAGGTGACCGAACTGTCGCTGGCCTATCACGACGCGGCCGCGGTCACCGCACCGGCGTCAGCCGGCCGCCCTGCTGACCGGAACCTGCGGCAGCTGTTGCGGCGGGCGGTAGCGGCCCGGCGGGCACTGGCCGACAGCGAGGACGCGCTCGCCCGGCTGGCCAGCGGCAGGTATGGCATCTGCGAGGGCTGCGCGGCTGCCATCCCGGCCTGGCTCCTGGTCGTGGCCCCGGAGGCGCGGTACTGCCTGCGCTGCCGGCCGAAGGCTCTAGTCCACTCTGAACTACCAAGAAATTCTTTACGCTTCTATTGCCTGTTATTGACCATCTGTGATATCAAAGCGGGACCGGCCGGTCTGAGCTGACCGCCGGGCGGGGCAGGTGCGGTTACGGGGACTATGTCGCACCGGACACTCCGCGCACTTCGTATCTGGGGGTATATATGCCGGTTCACAAGCTCGTTCGACTGCCAGCGGCCGCAGCAGCGGGATGCCTGGCGGTGGCCGTAATCGCTACCGCGCCCAGCGCGATCGCAACCGCCAGCCCGCGGGCTTCAGCGCGCGCCTCATTCGTTCCATTCAGCGCCTTCCTAAGATCAACGGCACAGGCTCGGTACCGCTCTTATCCCGGCACCGGGCGGCCGGGGGCGGTCCGCAGCGCGCAGGCTTTCCAGCAAATGCGCTCTTACATTCTCGGCACCTACCGGGGCGTGAAGGTGAAGCACTCCTTCGTGTTCGGCGGCAAGTACTTCGACTGCGTGACGGTGCGGTCTCAGCCCACCGTGCGGGATCTGAGTCTCGCGACGATAGCCACGCCACCAGCCGCGGCGCCCGCCCGTTCCGCGGCCGGGCAGGCGGCGCGGTCCCCGCTCACCATGGGGCGCCACGACGCCTACGGAAACGCCATATCCTGCCCGGCTGGCAGCATCCCCATGCTGCGTATGTCGCTGCACACGATGAGCGGGTTCCCCACCCTGCACGCTTTTCTCGCCAAGGGGCCGGACGGCGCCGCCCGGGTACCGAGGGTGACGGCCAATGCGCATCGCTACGCGTATGGCTATCAGCAGGTCACCAACTACGGCGGGAACTCCTGGCTCAACGTCTGGAACCCGTCCGGTCCGTTCACGCTCTCCCAGCAGTGGTACGTCAACGGTTCCGGCTCCGGGACGCAGACCGTCGAGGGCGGATGGGTACATTACCCGGCGAAGTTCGGCGCCAAGTCTGTGCTGTTCATCTTCTCGACGCCCAACGACTATGCCAGCGGCTGTTACAACCTCGACTGCTCCGGCTTCGTGCAGACCAGTTCGTCGGTGACGCTGGGCGGCACGTTTACCAACTACAGCCATTACGGCGGCACCCAGTACGGCTTCGCCCTGCAGTGGAAGTACTACAACGGCAACTGGTGGATGTACTACCAGGGGAATGCCGTGGGTTACTACCCCGCCTCGGTCTTCAACGGCGGCCCTATGGGGACAAACTCGAACCTCAACGAGTTCGGTGGCGAGACATACACGTCCGGCACCGTGTGGCCGCAGATGGGCAGCGGGAAATTCCCCAAGGCAGGATTCAAGCAGGCGGCGTTCCAGAAGACGATCTTCTACATTCCGAGGAATGAGAGCGGCGGCACCGGGGTCTGGTCGTCATTGACGACCGTGCAGACGAACCCGGCCTGCTACAAGATCAAGTACACCCCTTCGTCGAAGGGCGGAAGCTGGGGAACCTACTTCTACTACGGTGGCCCCGGGGGACGGTGCTGACGGCCGCACGCTGAGCGGAACCTGCCGGTGCCCCCGCACGTCCAAGCTGCGGGGACACCGGCAGGCGCGTGCTGAACGGAGGGCGGCGATGATGGCAGTTCGCCGGATCATGCCGCTGGCCATCATGACCGTCCTGGTAGTCGCGGCCTGCGGTCAGGCGGCCGGATCCGGAACCGGCGGCGAGGCGCGGGGCACGGACGCTGCCAAGGTCGTCCCCTTTGCGGTATTTCTCGAGGGTCTCCGGTCGGCGAGCTACGCGGACTATGCCGGGCGGCCCGGCACCAGGGTGCGGAGCCGGCAGGCGTTTGCCGAGATGCAGAGGTTCCTTCTGGCCAGGTACGAGGATGTGCGGGTAATCCGGAGCTACGCCAGCGGAGGAGCCGTCTTCGACTGCACCAGGCAGACCGGTACGCTGGCGCACCCCCCCGAGCCCACCGGCGCAGCGGCGGGAGCGTCCGAGGCGACGGCGCAGGCGCAGATCTGCCCACCCGGGAGCGTGCCGATGCGCCGGATGACCCTCAGCGACCTCGTCCGGTTCCCCAGCCTGAGCCAGTACCTCGGCAAAGGCCCCGGAGGCCCGGGCCAGTTGCCACCTACCGGAAGCAGCTAGCGGACGCCGGATACGGCAGTAACCTGCTGGGCATGGCACAGCCGGACGACACGAACGCGGCTATCTGGCAGTCCGCGGAGATCGCCGCGACCTGGACGGCGGAAGCCGGAAGGCGCGAGCGCATGGACGTCGTGCCGCAGCGGTTCATGGCCACCCTCCTGCCGTTCGGGCAGCAGGATGCGGTTACGTTCCTGGATCTGGGCGCGGGGGCGGGTGCCGCATCCCGGGCGGTCCTCGACGCGTACCCGCGGAGCACCGCCATACTCGCTGACTTCTCCGCTGCCATGCGGGGCGTCGGCGAACAGGAGATGGCGCCGTACGCCGGGCGCTACCGGTACGTCGAGTACGACATGTCCGTCAGCGACTGGCCCGCCGCGATTCCGGCGGCCCTCGACGCGGTAGTGACCTCGCTGTGCGTGCACCACTTGCCCGACGAACGCAAGCGGGGGCTGTTCGCCGAGATCTTCGATCACCTCGCCCGCGGCTGCTGGTACCTCAACTACGACCCGGTGCGCACCGATGACCCGGTTGTCACCGCCACGTGGGAGCGGGTCAACGACGCCCGCGATCCGGAGGCGGCGGCCAAGCGGCTGCACCGCTCGGCCGAGGAGCAGGCCCGCTGGGACAATCACGTGCGGTACATCAGCCCTCTCCCGCAGCAACTGGAGTACCTGCGGTCAGCGGGATTTCACGGCATCGACGTGTACTGGAAGCAACTGGACTACGTCGTCTACGGCGGCTGCCGCCCAGGCTGAGCCGGATCGCGCCGCCGGGTCGCCGCGGCGAGCAACCGCAGGTCAACGGCGTGGTCGGGCGATGCGTACGGGGAACCGGGCGCGCTGACGTCGAACCGGCCGCTGTCGGGCACGTAGTCGCGGCCCCTGGCGATGACCCGGCGCAGGTCGCGCAGCACCGCGATGTCGGCCTGCGGGTCGCCGGCCACGACGATGAGGTCCGCGTCGTATCCGGGAGCGAGGCGGCCGGTGACGGCGCCGAGACCCAGCGCCGCCGCCGCCTCGGTGGTGGCCATAGCCAGCACCTGTGCAGGCTCGAAATCCAGGGCCACCAGGTATTCCAGCCCTCCGACGTACTGGTGATGCGGGTTGTTGTCGATGCCCGCGTCGGTGCCCGCGATGATCCGCACCCCCATCTCGTGCAGCGGTTTGACGTGCGCGCCGACCTCGATGCCCGTCAGTTGGGCGACGTATGGCGCGCTCCCGCTGATAGTGGGGCAGACGAACATGCCCTGCTCCGCGATCCGGGCGGCCAGGGTCTCGTCGAAACACCGCTCGTTGGTCTCGGTCACGAAGGAACAGTGCTCGATCGAGGTGACCCCAGCCTCGACGGCGCGGCGGATGCCCTCGATGCCGTGGGCGTGCGCGGCGACCGGCTTGTCCACCCGGGCCGCCTCCTCGACGATCACAGCAAGCTGTGCGGCGGTGAACTGGGCGTACCAGGGTGCCGACCCAGCCGTCATGAATCCGCCGGTCGACATGACCTTGATCAGGTCGGCGCCGTTCTTGTGGTGGGTGCGGACCAGGCGCCGGAGGTCGTCCTCGCTGTCGGCTTCGCCGCCCATGAACCAGCAGTGACCGCCGGTGACGGTGACCGGGGCCGCCGCCACGACCAGCCGTGGGCCACGGGCCAGGCCCTCCGCGATGGCATCGCGGACGGCCACCGCCAGATAACCGCGACCGCCCAGGTCCCGGGCCGTTGTCACGCCGATGCCGAGCAGTTGCCGCGCGCTGTGCAGCATCAGCATCAGTTGCTGCTCGTCGGTTTCGGCACGCATCCGGGCGGCAGGGTTCGGCCCGCCGTCGAAGGCCAGATGGACATGGCTGTCGATCAGCCCCGGCATGATCGTCGCGGCCGGATAGTCCGTCCGCGGCAGTGACCGGTACTCGGCGGGCAGCGCGACGGCCGGGCCGGCCCAGTCCACGGTGCGGTCGCCGATCACGACCGCGCCGCCGGCCACAGTCTCGTCGCCGGTCACGACCCGGGGAGCGGTGAGTATCTCCGGCACGCCATCACCTCGCTAGTCCGACATGAGCATGATGCAGGATGGCGGGGTGCCAGGAAATCTCAGACAGACGATCAACTCAACAACCGCGGCCACGCTCCGGTCGCGCGGCAGCTTCAAATGGACGGCCCCGGGCCCCCGCGGGTTCGGCGCCGCCGTGGCGGAGATGGACTTCGGTGCCGCGCCCCCGATCCTCGACGCCCTCGCCCGGCTGTCCGCCGAGGCGCAGTTCGGCTACCTGCCGCCGTATCTGGCCGGGGAACTAGCCGCCGCATGCGCGGATTTCATGGTGCGCCGCTACGGCTGGGGCCCCGATCCCGCGCTCATCCATCCCGTGCCCGACGTGATCAAGGCGCTGGAGATCGCCATCACCCACTTCTCCCGGCCAAGCTCGCCCGTCATCCTCCCCACTCCTGCCTATATGCCGTTCCTCATCGTGCCGGGCCTGCTCGGCCGCGAGATCATCCAGGTGCGGATGCGTGGCGAGGCGGGCTTTTTCACCTTCGACTTCGACGCGATCGAGGCGGCGTTCCGGGCCGGCGGGCACCTGCTCGTCTTCTGCAGCCCGTACAACCCACTCGGGCGCGTCTTCACCCGGTCTGAAATGGCGCAGCTGACCGACGTGGTCGACCGGCACGGCGGCCGGGTCTTCGCCGACGAGGTCCACGCCCCGCTCCTCTACCCAGGGGGGCGCCATATCCCGTACGCGTCGACCTCCGATACCGCCGCCGCGCACACGCTGACCGCCACCTCTGCCTCGAAAGCGTGGAACCTGCCCGGCCTCAAATGCGCTCAGGTGATCCTCACCAATGAGCCGGACGAGCAGCACTGGCAGGAGATAGGACCGTTCGCCTCACACGGAGCCAGCAATCCCGGCGTGACCGCGAACATCGCGGCGTTCCGCCATGGCGAGGCATGGCTGGACGAAGTGCTCGCCTACCTGGACGACAGCCGCCGCCTGCTGGCCGGCCTGCTCGCCCGCCACCTGCCGCAGGTGCGCTACCGCCCGCCCGACGGAACGTACCTGGCCTGGTTCGATTGCACCGCGATGGATCTGCCACGGTCCCCGGGCGCAATGGTCACCGACCTCGCGCACATCACGGTCGTGGACGGGCCCGCTTTCGGCGACGGCGGCGCGGGATCCTTCCGGTTCAACTTCGCCACGCCGCAACCCATCATTGGCGAAATGGTCGAGCGCATCGCCGCAGCCCTGACGCCCGCGTAGGAACCGCGAGGGCCCTGAAGCCGTGCCTGCGAAGTTGTGCGGCGGGCGGGGCGTGACGGCTCTCCGTAGGCTGTGCCACATGGACGTGCTCTTCATCGCGAGCGTGGCGGTTGTCGCAGCTGACCCGCCGCAGAGCCGCAAGCTGTTCATTGACGCCCTCGGCCTCCCGTTGGAGGGCGAAGGCGACGGCTACTACTCCAGCGGGAGCATCCCCGGCAGCAAGCACTTCGGTGTGTGGCCGCTCCCGGAGGCGGCGCAGGCGTGCTTTGGCACACCGGAGTGGCCCGCCGACCGGGTGGTCCCTCAGGCATCAATCGAGTTCGAGGTGGCGGACGCGGACGCTGTCGCGGCGGCCGGCGGCGAGCTTCAGCGCGCGGGCTTCGAGCTATTGCACCCGGCACGCACAGAGCCGTGGGGTCAGACAGTGGCCCGGCTGCTCACCGATGATGGCCTGATCGTCGGCATCTCCTACGCTCCCTCGTTTCACGGCGAGGACCCTGCCTGAGCCCCGGGCGCCCTACGAGGGGATGTCATCGGCGGTGGCGATGAGCCGGCGGGCCATAGCCTCGTCGGAGCGGGAAACCAGGACGCGAACGCCACCTAGCTGCAGTGGCGGCTCCTGCCCCCCGGCATCGTCGGCCGATACGGCCGCCCGCACACCGTTGCTGCGCAGCATGCCGACGATCAGTTCCGCCTCTATGCGGCTGGGAACGACCGCCACGGGAACACTTACCGGCTCGCCGGCGGCTTCATGGGAGGTCCCCGCCACCGTGACCACCTCCCCTGATCAGTCCGCCAACTCGGCCCGGAACTGCCACCAGTCCGGATACTCACGTTACGTCGGGGCGAATTGAACCGGCTAGGGCTCCACCCCGCTGCTGTGGGCAGATCTGCCCACAGCAGCGGGTGGGGTAATCCGGGGCGGGCGTGCCGCAGGCTGGCAGCATGGCAAACGACGACAAGCGCCCGGTGTTCTCTGAGCGCGTGCGGGAACAGTTGCTGCTGCAACGAATACTCGTGCTCGACGGGGTGCTCGACGACGACAACGGGACTCTGCTCGCGACGCAACTGCTGACTCTCGCCGCCGAGGACCCTGCGGCTGATGCCGCCCTGTGGATCAACTCACCCGGTGGATCCGTGCCGTCCATGCTCGCGATCCGCGATGTCATGCGGCTCGTGCCGTGCGATGTCTCGACCCTGGCGCTCGGGCTTGCCTGTAGCGCCGGGCAGTTCCTGCTCTCGGCCGGCGCCAAGGGCAAGCGGTTCGCGTTGCCGCACGCCCGCATCCTCATGCACCGGGGCTCGGCGGGTATCGGCGGCAGCGCCGCCGACATCGAGGTCCAGGCCGCCGATCTGCGGCACATGGTGGACACCGTGCTCGGCCTCATCGCGCAGGACACCGGCCAGCCGGTCGAGCGCATCTTCGGCGATTCCCTGCACGACCACTGGTACACGGCCGCCGAGGCCAGGGACTACGGCTTCATCGACGAGATCGTCGACTCGTTCGGCCAGGTCATGCCCACCAGAAAACACCGGATCGGACTGACAGGACAGTCATGAGTAGCTACACCATCCCGAACGTCATCGCGCAGCACTCCCGCGGCGAGCGGATCATGGACGTGTACTCGCACCTGCTCGCCGAGCGCATCGTCTACCTCGGCACAGCGATCGATCCCGGCGTCGCCAACACGCTCATCGCCCAGCTGCTGCACCTGGAAGCGGAAAGCCCCGAGCAGGAGATCAACCTGTACATCAACTGCGAGGGCGGCGACCTGCCGTCCATGCTGGCCGTGTACGACAGCATGCAGTACATCCAGGCGCCGGTGGCGACCTTCTGCGTGGGCCAGGCGATTGGCGTCGGCGCCGTGCTGCTGGCGGCCGGAACCGCGGGCCGGCGGGCGGTGCTGCCGCACGCGCGGGTGGTGCTGCATCAGCCCGCTGGACGCGGCCAGGGGGCGATTCCGGACCTGATCCTGCAGGCGGACGAGGTCGTGCGGATGCGTGCCGAGATCGAGACGATCCTCTCCGTGCACACGGGCCAGTCGGTGCAGACGCTACGGGCGGACACCGACCGCGACCGGGTCCTCACGGCGCAGGCGGCGCTGGAATACGGGCTCGTCGACCAGGTGCTGGGGCTGCGGTCGGCGGACGCCAGCGGGGCCGGCTCCTCGGCCGCCTGAGCCTCAGGCCGCGAGAGCGAGCATGACCGGGCTGGATGCGCGCGAGGTGGCGACGCTCTGCTGGCGGCGCAAATCGCCGGCCACCTGCTCCGTCAGCCCGGTAAGCGTCGTCCCGAGCGCACCCGCGAGGGCCGCGATCATCTCGCTCGACGGCTCCTTGCGTCCACGCTCGACCTCGGAAAGGTACTGCGGCGATATCCCGGCTCTGGCCGCTGTCCGCGAGATTGTCTCCCGCTGATCCAGGCGCAAGGCCCGCAGCCGGTGACCGAGCACTTCCCGCCACAGTGGTTCGGCGGGCGCTGGCTCCTGGGGCAGGGACTTTGGCGGGGATTCCCGCCGCAGCGGATACACTCGCGCGCGCTCGGCCATACCTCAGCGTAGGAACAAGGGGCCGCCCCCTGGCCGCGGTTTCGCTATCGGCAGACCCCGGTTAACGTCAGACGGTGCCGAACAGCGATTGCGACGTGCTGGTGGTGGGCGCGGGGGTCTCCGGGCTCACCACCGGGGTCTGTCTCGCCGAGACCGGGTTGCGGACCGTCATCCAGGCGACCGCTCCCCCGGGGGAAACCACGTCCTCGGTCGCGGGCGCGATCTGGGGCCCGCACCTGGTCGAAGAGAGCGCGCGGGCCACCCGGTGGCGCCGGGAAACCCTGGCCGTGCTCCGGGAACTCGCCGCCCACCCGGCGGCCGGCGTGCGGATCGTGGCCGGGATGGAGGCATTCCGCGGGACACCGCCGCCGCCCGGGCCGCCGCCGGACGGGCTGAACGATCTCGGCATGGCCGCCCCGTGCCCGCGGGACCGCCTGCCACCCGGGTTCACCAGCGGCTGGCATTACGCCGCGCCGCTGGCGCACATGCCCACCTACCTCGGGTACCTGCTGGCCAGGTTCCAGAGCGCAGGCGGCCAGGTGGAGACCGCGACCGTCGGCTCACTGCCGGGAGCGGCGCGCGAGAGCGGCGCCCGGGCGGTGGTGAACTGCACCGGGGCGGGGGCGCGCACGCTGGTGCCGGACCCAGAGGTGACCCCGTACCGCGGGCAGGTCGTCGTGGCCGCCAACCCGGGTATCAGCGAGTTCTTCATCGGGCCCGCGGACGCCACCGCCGACCTGGTGTACCTGTTCCCGCACGGGGACACGGTCGTGCTCGGTGGCACCGAGGTGGCGGGCGACTGGAACACCACGCCGGTCCCGGCCCTGGCCGACCGGATCCTCCGCGATTGCACCGCGGTCGAGCCACGGCTGCGCGGTGTGCCGGTCCTCGGCCACCGGGTTGGCCTGCGCCCGTTCCGGCCGCAGATCCGGCTGGAAGCCGAGCCGACGGCCCCGGAGGATGTCCCGCACCGGTGACCCACGGCATCCGCTCGTGGTGCACAACTACGGTCACGGCGGCGCCGGGGTGACCATGTCCTGGGGCTGCGCCCGCGATGCCGCCGCGCTTGTCACCGAGGCGCTCAGCGCGAGCGCCTGAGACACCCCGCGGGGGAGGCAGACAACTCAGTAGCCAGGGAACACCGCGCGCAGCTGGTCAAGCAGCGCCGGGCCGCCGGTGATCTCGGCGGACGGGGTGTGCGCGGGGTCGAGCCGCCCGTACATCAGCCGCAGCAGGCCCTCGGTGGACATCTGGATCTGCGCGTCGGTGGGCGCGGCGCTCTCGGGCGGCCACGGCGTCAGGGTCACCTTGTCGGCCACCTCCAGCAGCAGATCGAGATCGGGGTTGCTGCCCCGCAGGCGTACCCGCAGCGGCTGCTCGCCGGGGCGCCCGGTGCGCTCGGCGAGCCAGGGCAGATGCTCGGTGAGCAGCGCCACCGCGTCCGGGGCCACGACGGCATCCGGGTCGATGGCCGCGGCAACGTCCCACGTGTGCACCGCGTGCTCGGACAGGCGCAGCCGGACCACCCCGGCCGCGTCGAGCTTCATGCCGAAGAAGTCGGCGCTGATGGCCCCGAGTTCGGCGTCGGTCAGCCCCTCGAGCCGGCTGATGTATGCCTCGTCGGCGGGCAGGCAGTCGGCCGCCTGCTGCCCCGGGGTCTTGGCGTTCCAGGTGTCCCATATCGGGGCGAAGACCGACCGGTCC
Organism: uncultured Actinomycetes bacterium; assembly: GCA_963813395.1. Lineage (GTDB taxonomy): Bacteria > Actinomycetota > Actinomycetes > Streptosporangiales > Streptosporangiaceae > DASXKD01. Next base: position 405,431 of record CAWEYV010000022.1, on the reverse strand, counting down.
ATGGGCTCCCCGGTGAGCGCCGACTCCAGCATGATGAACGCGATTTCGGCGCCGCTGCCCAGGTGGGAGAGCACCTGCGCGACGCTCCAGTCGGTGCAGTACGACCGCTCGGTGAGAAAGTCCTCGCTCACGGCGTGGACCAGCGAGGCAAGGCGCTCGTGGGAGTGGCGGAGGGCAGCGATCAAGACTCGGGGAGAGGGTTCCACGACGGCTCCGTTTGGCAGAAAAGTGGGTGCGGCGGCCGAGGCGGCCTCGCCAGATCTACCGATACCACACGTGCGGCATGGGCGCTGCGCCTACCCCGGGTACGGCGGCCCTCTAGGGTTGGGTCCATGAGGATCGGTTTCGGCGCCCCCGTGTCCGGCGCGTGGGCAACCCCCGGCAACCTGGGGCGTTTCGCCGCCCTGGCCGAAACGGCCGGGTACGGGTCACTGTGGACCTTCCAGCGGCTGCTGGTGCCGGAGGGCTCGGCCATGGAGCCCGTGTACCACAGCGTGCTCGACCCCATGGTCGCGCTCGGGTACGCGGCGGCGGTCACCGAGCGGATCAGGCTCGGCGTCGCGGTGCTCAACATGCCCTACCTGTCCCCCTCCCTCGTCGCCAAGGCGGCCGCCTCCGTGGACGTGCTTTCGGGCGGGCGGCTCGACCTCGGGCTCGGCATCGGCTGGATGCCGCAGGAGTTCGCGCTGACCGGCGGCATCATGAGCGGGCGCGGCGCCCGCACCGCCGAGTACATCGACGTGCTGCGGCGGCTGTGGGCTGGCGAGGTCGCCGAGTTCAACGGAGAGCACTACACGGTCCCGGCCGGGTGGGCGGCCCCGGTGCCGGTGCAGCGGCCCGGTCCCCCGATCCTGCTCGGCGGCCTGGTGCCGCGGGCCCTGGTGCGGGCGGGCCAGCTGGCCGACGGGTGGGTGACATCCAGCCGCGCCGATCTGACCCGGATCGGGGAGAGCGTCGCGGTGGTCAGGGAGGCGGCCGAGCAGGCGGGCCGGGACCCGGCGCAGGTCCGGGTCGTGTGCCGGGGCGTGGTCCGCTGGGGCACGCCGGTGACCGTGCCCGAAGGCGGCGGGCGGCTGCCGCTGTCGGGCAGCTTCGACGACATCCGCGCCGACACCCAGCGGCTCGCCGACCACGGCGTCACCGAAGTCTTCTACGACCTGAACTGGGATCCATTGGTGGGCGCGCCGGACGCGGATCCGGCCGGGGCGGCGGCGCGGGCCGAGGAGATCCTGGAGGGGCTGGCGCCAGGGCGCTGACCTGGTGCCCGCGGCACAGGTATAGCGCGGCGCAGGCGGGTAGGAAAGCCCTCGGACGGCCGGTTCTCATCGGAGAGGAGATGAGGCCGCATGGAGACCGAGGCGGCGCTCTCCTACCAGGCCGCGGTGCCGGGGACTCCTGTGTTCACCCGGTCAGGCAAGGAAATCGGCACGCTCGAGCACGTGCTCGAGGTGCCTGGCCGGGACCTCTTCGACGGGATCGTGGTGGCCACGGACTGGGGCCTTCGGTTCATCGACGCGGACCAGATCGAGCTGATCACGATCCGGAACGTCCGGTGCCGCCTCGACGACGCGGAGGCGGCCAGGCTGCCGCCGCCCGACGGCGCCGCCGTGTACCGGGTGAGCTCGCTGGACGAGATCGGCGACTCGCTGCACGAGCGGCTCGGCAAGATGTTCCGCCGCCCGCACTGGACCGGCGAATAATGCAGGAATAACGGCGGGCGCTCATGCGCTACCCTGTGCGACATGAGTACCGAATCCCGCCTCAGCGCCAGCCTCGTGCCGGGCAAGCCTTCGCTTGACGGCATCGAGGACAAGTGGTCTCGCCGGTGGGAAGCCTCGGGCGTAGTACAAGTTTGACCGCACTGCCTCGCGCGGCGACGTCTTCGCCGTTGACACTCCCCCGCTGACGGTCAGCGGAAAGCTGCACATCGGGCACGTCTTCTCGTTCACCCAAACCGACTGCATCGCGCGATTCCAGCGCATGCGCGGCAAAGAGGTGTTCTACCCGATCGGGTGGGACGACAACGGACTGCCGACCGAACGCCGGGTGCAGAACTACTACCACGTGCGGTGTGACCCGTCGCTTCCCTTTGATCCCGGATTTCGTGCCGCCCGCCAGCCCCGGCCCCGAGCCGGTCCCGATCTCCCGCCGTAACTTCACCGACCTCTGCCACCGGCTGACCGACCTGGACGAGCAGGCGTTCGAGGAGGTGTGGCGGCGGCTCGGCCTTTCGGTGGACTGGTCCACCATGTACCGGACCATCGACGATGGCGCCCGGGCCATCTCCCAGCGGGGCTTCCTGCGTAACCTGGCCCGGGGCGAGGCCTACCTCGCCGAGGCGCCGACGCTGTGGGACGTGACGTTCCAGACCGCGGTCGCCCAGGCCGAGGTGGAGGACCGCGAGGTGGCCGGGGCGATGCACCGGATCGCCTTCCATGCCGGCGACGGCACCACGATCCCGGTGGCCACGACGCGCCCGGAACTGCTCCCCGCCTGCGTGGCTCTGGTGGCCCACCCGGGAGACGAGCGTTACGCACCGCTGCTGGGGACGACCGTGCGCACACCGTTGTTCGGCGTGGACGTCCCCGTGCTGGCCCACCACCTGGCCGACCCGGCCAAGGGGACGGGCATCGCCATGGTGTGCACGTTCGGCGACAGCAACGACGTGACCTGGTGGCGGGACCTGCGCCTGCCGGCCCGGCCGATCATGGGCCGTGGCGGCCGGCTGCTGGCCAGCGCCCCGGCGGCGATCACCAGCCGGGCCGGGCGGGCCGCCTACCGGCAGCTGGCCGGGGAGACCGCGCCGGCCGCCAGGAAGCGGATCACCGGAATGCTCCGCACGTCCGGGGAACTGCTGGCCGACCCGGAACCGTTGCGGCACGCGGTGAACTTCTACGAGCGGGGCAGCCAGCCGCTGGAGATCGTCACCACCCGGCAGTGGTACCTGCGCAACGGCGCCTACGACACCCGGCTGCGAGAGGCACTGCTGGCCCGTGGCGCCGAACTCACCTGGCACCCGCCGTTCATGCGGACCAGGTACGAGAACTGGGTGACCGGCCTGGCCGGGGACTGGCTGGTCAGCCGGCAGCGGTTCTTCGGCGTGCCGATCCCGGTGTGGTACCCGCTGGACGCCGAGGGCCACCCGCGGTACGGCGAACCGATCATCCCGGCCGACGACGCGCTCCCGGTGGACCCGGCAGCGGACACGCCGCCCGGCTACACAGCGGACCAGCGCGGCCGGCCGGATGGGTTCGCCGGCGACCCGGACGTGATGGACACCTGGGCGACGTCCTCGCTCACCCCGCAGATCGCCGCCCGGTGGACCCTCGACGGAGACATCTTCGACCGCGTGTACCCGATGGACCTGCGGCCGCAGGCGCACGAGATCATCCGGACCTGGCTGTTCTACGCGGTGCTCCGCGCGCACCTCGAGCACGGGACGCTGCCGTGGCGGCACGCGGCGATCTCCGGCTGGGTGCTTGACCCGGACCGGAAGAAGATGTCCAAGTCGGTGGGGAACGTGACTACCCCGATGGACTCGCTGCGCAAGCACGGCAGCGACGCGGTCCGCTACTGGGCGGCACGCGGCCGCCTCGGCGCGGACCAGGTGTTCGACCCGGCACAACTGCGGGTCGGGCGCCGGCTGGCGATCAAGATACTTAACGCAAGTCGCTTCGTGCTCAGCCTCGGTGGCCCGGACGTGGCGCGTGGTGATCCCGGCGCCGCTGGCCGCGAGGCGGTCAGCGAACCGCTCGATGCGGCCATGCTGGACCGGCTGGCCGGGGTGATCGCCCAGTGCACGACGGCGCTGGAGGCCTACGACCACGCCGGGGCGCTGACCGCGGCCGAGGAGTTCTTCTGGTTCCTCTGCGACGACTACCTGGAACTGGTGAAGGGCCGCGCCTACGGCGAGCGTGGCGAGGCGCCCGCGCGATCCGCGCGCGCGGCGCTGCGGCTGGCGCTGTCCGCCGTGCTCCGGCTGTTCGCCCCGTTCCTGCCGTACGTCACCGAGGAGGTGTGGTCGTGGTGGCAGGACGGGTCGGTGCACCGCGCCGCCTGGCCGGTCCCCGCGGACGTGCAGCCAGCGGCCGATGCGGGGCACTCGGGGGCGCTGGCCGCGGCGTCCGGGGCGATCGCCGCGATCAGGGGCGCCAAGTCCGGGGCCAGGGTGTCGATGCGGGCCCCCGTGCGCAGCCTGGTGGTGGCGGCCCGGCGGGACCACCTCGACGCGCTGATGGCGATCCTCCCCGACATCCAGGCGGCGGGCCGGGTGGAGAACACCGAACTGCGGTTCTGCGACCAGCCAGAGCCCGCCTACGAGGTCAGCCTGTGACCGGGCGCTCTGGCCGTCACTCGTCCGCCGGGTCGGCCGTCAGCAGGCTGATCCATTCATCCGCCGGGTCCGGCGGCCCGGGCAGGTCCAGCGGCGGCCTCGGCGGGGCTGCCTTGCGCCGCTTCACGTGCCCGGGTTCGTCTGGCTCAGCCGGGTCGTGTCCCTGGTCGGCCTGGCCGTCCGCTGGCTCGCCTTCCGCACGGGAGTAAGGCGGCGGCCCTGGTTCGGCCGGTGTGCTGGATCCGGCCGCTGTGCTAGGTTCGGCCGCTGTGCTGGGCCCGGCCGGTGCGGCGGGCTCCGCCGCGGACGGTGGCCCGGGGTCCGTCCTGGCCGCTAGCCCGGTATCCGTCCCGGCGGCCGCCGGGACGGGCTGGTCCCCGGGCGTCAGGCCGCCGGTGATGGGCGCCTGCCGGGCCGCGGGCAGCGGCGGCCCGGGCCACTCGGTGGCCACGTCGGCATCGACCTGCGCGGTCCACCTCTCGGCCTGCGCGATCCGGCCGCCGCTGGACTGTGCACCCGCGGCGAGCTGTTCCCAGTCGGCTACCGCGTCATCAGGGATCGGCGCGGGCGCCCAGGCCTGCCGGACCGCTTCCGCGGGCTCGCCGGGCTGGGGCGGCTCGGGCCCGGTTGACGTGGCGGCTGGGCCGGTAAGCCGATCGGTGGCGGAGGCGCCGCCTGGTCCCTCCTCGATAGCCGGTCCCCCGGCGGTGGCCGGTCCGCCAGCGGTGGCCGGTCCCCCGGCCTGGCCGGGGTTGTCGTTCCCGGGTTGACCGTCCCCGGGCGCGTCCGTGCCGGTCTTGGTGGCCCAGCCGGGGTGGGTGTCCCTGGCCGCATCCGCGGTGGCCCCGGTGGCCCAGCTGGGGTCGTCCTCCATGGCCAGCTTCTTCGGCCAGTCCGGGTCGTCCTCCATGGCCAGCTTCTTCGGCCAGTCCGGGTCGTCCTCCATGGCCAGCTTCTTCGGCCAGTCCGGGTCATCTTCCTCCGGAACGCTGGCGGCCCAGTCGGCCTCGTCCACCAGCGGCGTGGCCCCAGCGGGCCAGCTGGGGTGATCCCCGCTGGCCAGGCCGCTGGCCCAGCCCGGCCGGTCGCTCTCCGGCTGGCCGCTGTCCCAGGCGGGAGCGGGTTCCTGCCTCTCCCAGCTGGACGGCTCGCCGCTGGGAGCGCCGTTCTGGCCGGACCACGCGTCGGCACCGGCCTCGTCGCCCGGCCACGGTGCACCGACGCCGTCGCCCGCCCAGGCGGGGTCGCCCGCCCAGTCCCCGGTATCGGCGGCATCCCCGGCTTCCGCGGACCAGTCCCGCTCGGTGACGTGCAGATCGTGGAAGGAAATCCGGAACCCGGGGCCCTCCGGTGCGGCGGCCATCACCCCGGCGAGCACCTGGGCGTCCGGCGGCATGTACACCAGGGCCGCCAGCTCTGCCTGGCCCTCACCGATCAGGTAGCGCACCTCCACCGCGTCGCCGCGGCGGGACACCCGCAGCAGGATGTCGTCCAAACCCGCCGGCAGGTCGGTCACCATCCAGCTGGACCGGCCGAGCGTCAGCACGGTACTCAGCCGCGGCCGTCCTTCGAAAAACTCGATCCCCGTCTTCAGCCAGGTTTGCTCGTCGGCGCGCAGCATGACACCGGCCTGGTCGTACTGGGCCGCGAGGACGCCCCGTATCCGCACGGACACGTCGAGGTCACCGGCAAGCACTTCGCCGTAGACGTGGCCGCTGTCGCGGATGTAGCCGTAACCGGTCTCACGCCAGAAATCTGTGCCTGGATCGACACTCACCGTGAGCACATCACCCGTTCGTTGCCAGCTGGCGGGCTCGTTAAGCCACTCCATGAGGCCCTCCACGGTGTCTACGGTGTCAACGGTATCGGTATCTGGCGAGGTAGTCTCGGCCACATGGACAAGGTCCAGCGAACCGAAGCACAGTGGCGGGAGATCCTTTCCCCGGAGGAGTACCAAGTACTCAGGGAAGCTGGGACCGAAGCACCCTGGACGGGCGAGTACACAGCAACCAAGACCGAAGGGGTGTACCGGTGCCGTGCCTGCGGGGGTGAGCTGTTCCGGTCCAGGGAGAAGTTCGAGTCCCATTGCGGCTGGCCCAGCTTCTACCAGCCCGCCAGCGACGACGCGGTGGTGCTGATCGAGGACCGCTCGCGCGGCATGGTCAGGACCGAGGTCAGGTGCGCGCGCTGCGACTCCCACCTCGGCCACCTCTTCGAGGGCGAGGGCTACCAGGTGCCCACCGACCAGCGCTGGTGCATCAACTCCGTATCGCTCACGCTGGAACCCGCGGCGGGCGAGTGACCGGCCTGCGGGTGGTCAGGGCGGGCGAGGCGTCCGGAGACACCGCACAGACACCCGGCATGGTGCGGTCGGAGGCCATCTCCGGCAGGCAGGTGGGGGCCCAGTCGCTCTGGATGGGGACCACGGTGATGATGCCGGCGTCACGCTCGGGCGACCACCATCATGGCGCCTCGGAGACCGGCATCTACGTGGTCTCCGGCCATCCGGCCTTCGTGTTCCGGGATCCGGCCACCGGCGCCCTGGCCCGGCTGGAAACCAGCCCGGGGGACTTCGTCTGGGTCCCCCCGAACCTCCCGCACCGGGAGGAGAATCCGGACCAGGCCGCCGCGGCGGTCGTGGTGATCGCGCGCTCCACCCAGGAGGCGATAGTCGTCGGCGTGGACGGGCTCTAGGGGCGCTTAGCCGAGCGCGGCGATCAGCTCCCGGGGGGGCTTGCGCCGGCCGGTATAGAACGGGATCTCGGCCCGGGTGTGCAACCGGGCCCGGGCACCCCGCAGGTGGCGCATGAGGTCCACGATCCGGTGCAGCTCGTCGGCTTCGAAGCAGAGCATCCACTCGTAGTCGTTCAGTGCGAAGCAGGCGACCGTGTTGGCGCGGACGTCGGGGTAGTCGCGGGCCATCATGCCGTGCTCGGCGAGCATGGCCTTCCGCTCCGCCGGGTCGAGCAGATACCACTCGTACGACCGGACGAACGGGTACACGCACACGTAAGCACGCGGCTCCTCGCCGGCGAGGAACGCGGGGATGTGGCCTTTGTTGAACTCCGCCGGGCGGTGCAGCGCCATCACCGACCACACCGGCTCACTGGCCCGGCCAAGCCCGGTGCGCCGGAAGCGGGCATATACCTCCTGGAGGTCGTCGGAGGACGGGGCGGTCCACCAGAACATGTAGTCGGCGTCCGCCCGCAGGCCCTGCACGTCGTAGCAGCCGCGAGTGACGATGTCCTTGCCCGCCGCCTGGTCGAGGAACTCTTCCAGGTCCGTCGCGAGGCCGTTCCTGCCGTCGGCGCCCGCGTCGAGCGCGGCACGGTCGCTGACCCGGAAAACCGACCACATGGTGTAACGGATCATCTCGTTGAGATCACGGGCGCGCGGGCGCCCGCCCGCCGCGCCGCTGCCAGTGTCAGTGTTAGCCATCAGTCCCTGCCGTTAGTACCGCCATCGGCGCCGGCCATAGCGTCCCTCCCTGCCCCTCCATTGTCGGCCATCGGCGTGGCTGGCCTGCCCCCGCCCAGTCCGGCAACGTAGGCGGCGATCTGGCTGGCCGCCCGCTGTGCGGTGGCCACGCACGCCGGGATGCCGATTCCGTCGTAGGCCGCGCCGCATACCGCGAGGCCCGGGCTGCCCGGCCACCGCGGCCCGGATCCCGGCGACCCGGCCCAGGTGGCCGACCGTGTACTGCGGCAGCGCCCCGCCCCACCTGCTCACCCGGGTGGCGACGGGAACCCCGCGAACCCCGGTGGCCGCGGCCAGGTCGCGCGCGGCCACCGCGGCCAGGCCGGCATCGTCGGTCTGCAAGACGGCTTCCTCGCCGACCCGGCCCAGCGAGCACCGGACAAAGACCAGGTCGCTGTCGTGTCCCAGGTGCGGCCACTTGACCGAGGAGAACGTCACGGCTTTCACCGGACGGCCGTCCACGGCGGGCACAAGGTAGCCGCTGCCCACCGGTGGATCCGGGAACGCTGCAGCGGGGTAGGCCAGGGTGACGATCGCCATGCTCGCGTAGCGGATCTCGCGCAGCGCGGTCACCGCCGCGGATGCTCCGGGCACACCACCGAGCAGCCGGGCCGAGGGGCCGGCCGGGATCGCCAGGACGACGGCATCTGCCGTCAGGTACTCCTCGTCGTGCGCCGAGCCGACGGTCAGCCGCCAGCCCGTGGGCGTGCGGGACAGCCCGCGGACCATCGCGGAGGCGCGCACGGTGGCGCCCGAGGCGGCGGCTACCGCCGCGGGCAGCGACCCAAGGCCAGCCGCGAGTGTCGTGAAAACGGGGGGCTGGGCGGGAGTGGCGGGCGCCTGGCCGGTGAGGGTGCCCGCGGCCGCGGCGAGCGACGCGTGCCGGCGCGACTCGCCGGCCAGGGCGGGCAGCGTGGCCTCGAAGGACAGTTCCTCGGACCGGCCGGCGTAGACGCCGCCAAGGAGCGGATCCACAAGGCGGTCCACCACCTCAGGGCCGAGCCGGCCGCCCACGTACGTGGCCACCGGCACATCGCCGTCCCGCGCGGTCGCCGGGAGATCGAGGTCGCGCCGCGCCCTGGCCATGCCGTCGGCGGACACCAGCCCGCTACGGGCCAGCTCATCGAGATCGGCGGGCACCCCCATGACCTGCCGCCGCGGCAGCGGGTGCATCGCTCCCCTGCTCCAGATCCGCGCCTCCGTCGTGCCCGGCCAGACCAGGCGGTCTGCCAGGCCGACCGCCTCGATCAGCCCGGTGCCCTCGGGCCGCCGGGTGAGCAGCGCCTCCGCGCCTTCGTCAACGGCGACCCCGGCAACGTCGGAGACCGCGAGCTTGCCGCCGAGCCGCGTTGATCCCTCCAGGACGGTGACGCGGAACGGCGCGTCGCGCAGGAAGAACGCGGCCACGAGCCCAGCGATGCCGCCGCCAACGATGACGACAGATGCCTGAGACCGATTGCTCACCCGTCCACTCTGGCAGGGAATCCCCGGCCCGGCGAACCGGGTCGCTTCTCTACCCGCACCGGCCCGCCACCGCCCGGCCAGCCCCTTACCGGCCCTCCCCAGCCCCCACCCCAAACCACCGCCCGGCCAGCCCTTTACCGGCCCTCCCCAGCCCCCACCCAAACCACCGCCCGGCCAGCCCGACCCGCTCACCACTACTCGTCACATCGGCAGCCTCAGCAGGCTGCTGATGTCACATGAATATCTCTTTCGGTGCCGGATTCCCGGAGATTGGCGTGTCATTCGGGGCCTTGACCTCTTGATGTGGTTTGGGGCATTACTGCCATACTTCTGTCCCATGGCCTCGGAACCTGATGCGGTGTCAGTGCGGCAGGCGAGGCCCGAAGACGTCGGCCGGCTCCAGGCGATCCAGCTGGCGGCCGGCCATGCGTTCCGCGATGTTGGTATGCCCGCGGTCGCGGACAGCCCGCCGCTCCCTGCCGAATCGCTGTCCGGCTACCGGCGCGCGGGCCGCGCCTGGGTGGCCGCTGACGAGTACGACGAGCCTGTCGGCTTCGTGGTTGCCGACGTTGTCGATGGACGCGTGCACATCGAGCAGGTCAGCGTGCACCCGGCACACGCTGGCCAGCGGATCGGCGCCATGCTCCTGGATCACGTGGCGGCCTGGGCGCAGGAGCAGCACCTGAACGGGATGACGCTCATCACCTTCCGCGGGGTGCCCTGGAACGCGCCCTACTACGAGCGTCTCGGTTTCCGCGAGCTGTCCGAAGCGGAGGTCAGCCCGGGGCTGGCGGCTCTCAAGGCGGCCGAGGGCGGAAACCTGTCGGCCCGGGTCTGCATGCTCCGTGAGCTAGGTAACAGCGATGCCAAGTTGTGACCATGGGCACGGAACCGCGTCTGCGGTACCGGCGTCCCATCGGCATGACAGCGCTCGCGCCCCTCAGCACCATCTCTCGCAGGCCCGCCACCTGGGCGGGCGTTCTCGCCGCCGGTGCGTGCCTGCTGGCCACCGGCTGCTCGGCGGGCAGCCCGTCGGCGGTCTCCGCCGCTGGTTCCGGTAGCAGCGCCCGGCACGCCGTCATGGGCGCGGCAGCGGCGCCCGCACCGGCAGCGGCCGGCGCCGACGGCCGCGCAAGGCGGCACAAGGCAGCCAGGCGCGGAAAGGCCTCCTCCGCCTCAGCGCGCTGGGCCCCCTCAGCCAGTCGATCATCTACACCGCAGGCCTCACCGTGCAGGCCCGCAACGTCGAAACAGCGGCTTCCCGCGCGACCAGCATCACCGAATCGGCGGGCGGCTATGTGTCCGGTGAGCACACCTCGCTGAGCCGGAACCGGTCGGTCCGGGCCATGGTGAGCATCCAGCTCAAGATCCCGGTCAGCGCTTACCCCGCCACGCTCGCCGCTCTGGGCGGACTGGGCGTGAAGCAGTCGGAGAGCCAGCGAGCGCACGATGTCACCCAGGCCGTGGCCGATGTGAGCAGCCGGGTCACCTCGGCCAAGGCGACGATCGTCCAGCTTCGCACGCTGCTGGCCCGGGCGGGTACGGTCAGCGGCCTGCTGTCCGTCCAGAACCAGATCAGCCAGGAGGAAGCGAGCCTGGAGGCGCTGCAGTCACAGCAGCGGGCGCTCGCCAGCGAGACCACGTACGCGACCGTATCAATGATCATCCTGGGCCCCGCTCCGGTACAGCACCATCGTCACCACCATGGCAAGGCGGCGACCGGATTCCTGAGCGGCTTGATCGCGGGCTGGCACGCACTGGGCAAGGTGACGGTGCGGGTGCTCACCGTAGCCGGAGCCGTGCTGCCGTTCATAGTGATCTTGGCACTGCTGGCGGCGGCCGCCTACGCTGCCTGGCGCCGGCTGGCGCGGCGGAGGACGCGGACAAGCCCAGCTCAGTAACGCCCGCGGTCACACCGGCCGGCGTGCCGACTCCTGGTGGACCAGGTCGGTGACGCGGGCCAGCACATCGGGGTCGGTCTGCGGCAGCACGCCGTGGCCGAGGTTGAACACGTGCCCCTCGGCCACCCGGCCCTGGACGAGAACCTCCTTCACCCGCTGCTCGATCACCGGCCACGGCGCCAGCAGGATGGCCGGATCGAGATTGCCCTGGAGTGCCTTGCCCGCGTCCACCCGCGCCGCGGCCTCGTCCAGGCCGACCCGCCAGTCCACGCCGACGACGTCGGCGCCCGCCGCGCCCAGTTGGCCCAGCAGTTCTCCAGTGCCGACGCCGAAGTGGATCCGGGGCACGGCGGAGCCGGCCAGGGCCTCGAAGATCCGCCTGCTGTGCGGCAGCACCGCGGTCCGGTAGTCGTCGGGCCCGACCACTCCGGCCCAGGAGTCGAATAGCTGAACCGCGGAGGCTCCGGCGCTGACCTGGACGCGCAGGAAGGCGGCGGCGATGTCGGCGAGCCGGCTGAGCAGCCCGTGCCACAGACCTGGATCGCCGTACATGAGCGCCCTGGTGAGGTCGTGGTTCTTGGACGGGCCGCCCTCGATCAGGTACGAGGCGAGCGTGAACGGGCCGCCTGCGAAACCGATCAGCGGGGTGGCTCCCAGTTCCCGCACCAGGCTGGTGACCGCGTCGGTGATGTAGGGCACGTCGCCGGGGTCCAGGTCACGCAGCCGGGCCAGGTCGGCCTCGCTGCGGAACGGCTGGGCGGTAACCGGCCCGACACCCGGCTTGATGTCGATGTCCACGCCCACCGCCCGCAGCGGGACCACGATGTCACTGAACAGGATCGCCGCGTCTACCGGGAACCGGCGCAGCGGCTGCAGCGTCAGCTCGGTGATGACCTCCGCCCTGGTGCACGCCGACAGCATGGTCATGCCGTTCCTGGCGGCCCGGTACTCCGGCAGTGACCGCCCCGCCTGACGCATGAACCACACGGGGGTATAGGGCACCGGTTCGCGGCGGCACGCCCGCAGGAACGGCGATTCCTGCGTCGGGGGCGTCACGCAGGTGATCATCTCACAGGACACGCCGCCGAGGTCCCGCTCCCTCACGGCATCGCGTGCCACCCTGGCTAGCAGCGGCACGCGCCGGGCAGTAGAGGAGGTCGCCAGCATGAGCCCGATGTTCCATCGTTGTGAGGACTGTGGCGGCGAGCGGCTGTTCGGGCAGCCACACGAGGCGCCGGGCAGTTGCCCTGACTCCGCCGATGGCCTCTGCCCGGAATGGTGGTGCACCGACTGCGGCGCGGCCGTACTGGTCACGTTCCCGCTGCCAGCCGAACTAGGCCCCGTGTCGGCCGTGGTCGGCCGGGTGGCATGAGGAGCGGCCGGTCACGGCGTACCCTCGGACTATGAGGCAGGTCGGCAGGGTAACAGAGCCGAGCGACGAAGCATCCGCCACGTTTAGCGCCGCGGTTGCGGGTCTGCGCTCGTGCCAGGACCTGCTTCGGCAGATCCGGCCGGAGCTCTTCTTCGAGGACGTGCCGGCGCCGCGGACGCTTGCGCCGTTCGCGACCGCGGTCGGTGCGACGGTCCGGCTCGACGGCACCGAGGTCGCCTCCGGTAGGTTCGTCTTGCTGTACGACCCAGCCGGGCAGCGTGGCTGGGCCGGCCCGCTCCGGGTCATCGTCTACATCCGCGCCGAACTGGAACCGGAGATCGCCGAGGACCCGATGGTCGGGCAGGTCGCCTGGTCGTGGCTGACCGAAGCGCTCGACGCGCGGACCGCGGGGTACGCCGAGCCGAGCGGCACGGTGACCCGGGTGGTCACCGAGGGCTTCGGCGCCAAGAGCGAGGAACCACCGGCGACCGGCTTCGAGCTACGGGCCTCCTGGTCGCCGCTCACCGACGCGGCGGAGCCACTGTCTGGGGAAGAGGAGGCACCGGACGGCCTGGCCGAGCACCTGGCCGCATGGTGTGGGACGTTGTGTGCCGCGGCGGGATTGCCGCCGCTGGCTGCGGGGGTCAGTGCGCTCCGCCCGGCCGGGCGGCGGCGGAGCTCATGACGAATGGCTCTGGGCCCGGGGGGGCCGATGCTGCTCGCCGTAAGCGGCTGCGCCAGCAGCCCGCAGTACTAGCCCGGGGGGGCGGCCCCCCGGATCCCCCCGATGAGGCAGCTGGCGCTGCTCGCCGCGAAGCGGCTTCGCCGAAGCCCGCAATACCAGCCCGGGGGGACGACCCCCCAGAACCCCCCGGCAAGGCGGCCAACCCTGCTCGCCGCGTAGCGGCTTCGCCCCGGGGACTAGCGCCGGGCGATGGGGAGGCGCCCGGGCCGGTTCCGCTGCTCGAGCCCAGAGACGGCCCCCCGCTGCTGGTGGCCTCGGCCGATGACCTCGACAAGGCCGTGGATGCCATGGCCAAGGGTGAGGGGCCGGTCGCGGTGGACGCGGAGCGCGCGTCCGGCTTCCGGTACGGGCACCGCGCCTTCCTGGTCCAGTTGCGGCGCCGCGGCGCTGGCACGATACTCATCGACCCGGTGGCCTGCCCGGACCTGTCCGGCCTTAACGCCGCGCTCGCGGACGCCGAGGTGGTGCTGCACGCCGCCTCCCAGGACCTGCCCTGCCTGGCCGAACTAGGGTTCCGTCCGCGGGCGCTGTTCGACACCGAACTGGCCTGGCTGCTCGGCTTCCCGCGGGTCGGGCTCGGCGCTCTGGTGGAATCGGTGCTCGGGTGGACGCTGGAGAAGGGCCATGCGGCCGCCGACTGGTCCGTCCGCCCGCTGCCGGCCGAACTGCTCCGCTACGCGGCGCTGGATGTCGAACTGCTGGTGGAGTTGCGTGACGCCCTCGCGGTCATGCTGGCGGCGCAGGGCAAGACCGAATGGGCGCGCCAGGAGTTCGCGGCGGTGCTGGCCGCCAAGCCACCCGGCCCGCGCCCGGATCCGTGGCGGCGAACCTCGGGCATCCACCGGGTGCACACCCGCAGAGGACTGGCCATCGTCCGGGAGCTATGGGAGGAACGGGACAAGATCGCCCGGCGGCGTGACCTGTCCCCCGGCCGCGTTCTGCCCGACACGGCCATCGTGGAGGCGGCGCGGACGCTGCCGGGTTCCCAGGCCGACCTCACCAGCCTGCCTGGTTTCCAGGGCCGGGGCGCCCGCCGGCATGTCTCGGCGTGGCTGCGCGCGATCCAGCGGGTCCGGGGCCAGGCCGACCAGAACCTGCCGGGCCCCGCCGTGCCGCTCCCGGAGGGCCCCCCGCCGACCCACCGCTGGCAGGAACGGGACCCGGTGGCTGCCCGGCGGCTCGCCGCGGTGCGCACCGTGGTGGCGGCACTGGCTGACGAGCACACCGTGCCCGCCGAGAACCTGCTGCCGCCCGACGTGGTCCGGCGGCTCGCCTGGCAGCCCCCCGAGCCGCCGGACACCGACGCGGTGGCCGCCGACCTGGCCGCTCATGGCGCCCGGCCGTGGCAGATGGAGCTGACCGCGGTGCCGATCAGCAAGGCGCTGGCCCGGCTCGAGGAAAAAGGCGAGGCTTGACCGCGGCCACCGCCGCGGAGGCCGGAATGTCAGACCCTTCCAGCAAACTGGGTCCGTGACGGAACTAGCTTGGGGCTGCCTCGACACGCCGGTGGGCAGGCTCTCGGTAGCCTGCAGCGCCGTCGGCGTAGCGCGGGTTGCCTATGCCGACTCCGCCGCGTCAGCCCTCACCGATCCCGAAGAACCCACCAGCCAGGCGGGCGCGCTGCTCAGTGCGGCGCTGGGCGAGCTTGCGGAGTACTGCGGCGGGCAGCGGAAGTCGTTCACCGTGCCGGTGGACCTGTCCGGCACCTCGGGCGCCCGGCGGACGGTGCTCTCGGTGCTGCACGACTCGGTGGGCTTCGGCGAGACGATCACCTACGGCGGGCTGGCGGGCCGGTCCGGGCTCGCCGGCGGCGGTCAGCTCCCCCCGGCCCGCGTGGTCGGCCAGGTCATGGCGTCGAACCCGGTCGCGATTATCGTGCCGTGCCACCGGGTCGTCGCGGGCAACGGGCTGGGTGGTTATAGCGGCGGCAGCGGGACCGACATCAAGCAGTGGCTGCTGATCTTCGAGGGGGCGGTCCCGGCGACCCTGGACTGGGACCCCTCGGGCCCTGCACCATCCTTACCCGTCGAGTTCCCCGTTCGCAGACTCGGTCTGATCCTGCTCGGCCGAGACGAGATGGTGCTCGGCCGAGGCGAGCCGTCCGTCGCTGGCTTGCAGCGCCCAGAACGCGCCCTTGCGCAGCGGCGGGCCTGCGGGCTCCGGCGCGTCCAGGGCCGCACAGGCCTCGGCCAGCAGCCACGAGAGGTTCTGCCGGTGCGCGCAGATGACCACCGGCCTTGCGGCCGTGACGATCCCGGTGATCCACTGCCGGGCGGCGTCGGTCGGCTCCCAGTCCGCTCCGGCGGGGCCCGCCGCGCCGCCGATGGTCAGCACCGGCTCCGTCTCCAGGATGGCCCCGGTCCGCGCCGCGTAGGGTGCGACCGTCGCCAGGCATCGCTGCGCCCCGGAACTGATGACCCGGCCGGGCGCGTAACAGCACAGGATCCCGGCGAGCGCCTGGGCCTCTGCCTCGCCCTCGATGGACAGGGGACGGGTCAGGTCGTCAGTGTGGCCGGCCCGGCGCCAGGCTTTCCGGCCGATGGCGTCGGCGTGCCTCACCAGGATCACCGGGGTGGTGTCGGCCTGCCCGGCAGCGAACCCCTCCAGTACCGCCACGTCGTGGGCGTAGCTGAGCTGATCAGCCGCGGCGCCCAGAGGCAGCCAGGACAGGGCGTCCACCTCGTCCCCGGGGATGAACGTGCCTGGCGAGACCGGCCGGCCCACCCAGTAGTCCACCCGCTTGGGCCCTCCGCTGGTCAGGTACTGCGTCGCGGGCAGCCGCCGCCCGAGGGTCACCCGTGTCCCGGTCTCCTCGGCGACCTCCCGCACGGCGGTCAGCAGCACGTGCTCGCCGGGCATGGCCTTGCCCTTGGGGAAGCTCCAGTCGTCGTAACGGGGGCGATGGACGAGCGCGGTCTCTACCCCCTCCTCCCCGGCCCGCCACACGACAGCGCCGGCCGCCCGGATTTCACCAGGTTCCGGGTCAGCCATCGGCCGCCCGGCCGCGCAGCCTGTCGACCAGGTACTGCTGCAGGTCACGAAGCGGCTTCCCGGTCGCGTCCAGGTGGTGCCTGGTCCAGGTGCCGTCGGCGGCCAGCCACCACGTGGCGGTTCCCTCGTCCATGGCCAGGTTGATCAGGTTGCGCAGTTCGGCCTGCTGCGCCGGGTCTACCACCCGGACCAGCGCCTCCACCCGGCGGTCGAGGTTGCGGTGCATCAGGTCTGCGGAGCCGATCCAGACCTCGCTGGCATCGTCCACGCCGTCGCCGAACGCATAGATCCGCGAGTGCTCGAGGAAACGGCCGAGCACGCTGCGGACCCGGATGTTCTCCGACAGGCCCGGTATGCCGGGGCGCAGCGCGCAGATGCCGCGCACCCACACGTCCACCGGCACACCGGCCATGGATGCCCGGTAGAGCGCGTCGACGACCGCCTCGTCGACGATCGAGTTGCACTTGAGCTGGATGCGGGCGGGGCCGCCGTGGGCGTGCCTGGTGACCTGCTGGTCGATGCGTTCCAGCAGGCCCGCGCGCAGCCCCTCGGGGGCGACGAGGAACCGCCGGTAGGCGCTCTTGCGGCTGAACCCGGTGAGGTGGTTGAACAGGTCGGTCGCGTCCTCGCCCACCGTGCGCTCGGCGGTGAGCAGGCCGAAGTCTTCGTAGAGCCGGGCGGTCGTGGGATGGTAGTTCCCGGTCCCGATGTGGCAGTAGCGGCGCAGCGTGCCGTCGGCTTCCTCGCGGACCACCAGCGCCATCTTGCAGTGGGTCTTCAGGCCGACGATCCCATACACCACGTGGCAGCCGGCTTCCTCCAGCTTGCGCGCCCAGATGATGTTGGCGCGCTCGTCGAACCGGGCCTTGAGCTCCACGACGACCACGACCTGCTTGCCGGCCTCGGCCGCGTCGATAAGCGCGTCCACGATCGAGGAGGTGTCGCTGGTCCGGTACAGGGTCTGCTTGATCGCGAGCACCCTCGGGTCGGCGGCGGCCTCCACGATCAGCCGCTCCACCGTCGCGGTGAACGAATCATAGGGGTGGTGGACCAGCACGTCCTGCCTGCGCAGCACCGTGAAGACGTCGGTGTCCTCCGGCAATGCCGACTCCGATGGAACGAAGGGCGGGTATTTCAGCTGCCGCAGGTCCAGGTCGGCGATCACCGACAGCCCGGACAGGTCCAGCGGCCCGGGGAGGTGGTAAACCGCGCGCTGGTCGATGTCCAGCTCGGTCACCAGCCTCTCCAGCACGTCGGTAGAGATGGTGTCTTCGACCTCCAGCCGCACCGCGGGCTCGAACCGCCGCCGCTGGAGCTCACGCTCCAGCGACTGCATCAGGTTCTCGGTGACGTCCTCGTCCACCTCCAGGTCACGGGTGCGGGTGACCCGGAACACGTGGTGCTCGATGATGTCGAGCCCCGCGAACAACTCGGTGAGATGGGCGGCGATGACGTCCTCGAGCGGCACGAACCGGCGCTGCGGCAGGGCAAGGAACCTGGGCAGCAGCGGCGGGACCTTGACCCGGGCGAACATCGTCAGCCCGGTCCGCGCGTCCGCGATCATCACCGCCAGGCTGAGCGACAGCCCGGAGATATAGGGGAACGGGTGCGCCGGGTCCACCAGGAGCGGAGTCAGCACCGGGTAGATCCGCTCGCGGAACAACTGGTGCAGGTCCTCCTGCTCGGTGGCCGACAGCTCCTTCCAGCGCAGGATCTCAATGCCGTGCTCGGCCAGGGCGGGCTGAACCATTACGCGGAAGCACTCGGCGTGGCGGAGGCTGAGCTCGCGGGCCGTCTCCAGGGTGTTGTTCAGGATCTGCTCCGGGGACAGACCGCTGGCCCCCTCGACCGGAAGCCCGGTGGCCATCCGACGGATCCGGCCAGCCACCCGCACCATGAAGAACTCGTCCAGGTTGCTGGCAAAGATCGACAGGAACCTGACCCGTTCCAGCAGTGGCGTGCTGGGGTCCTCGGCGAGCTCGAGCACCCGCTGGTTGAACCGGAGCCAGCTCTCCTCCCGGTCAAGGAAGCGCCCGTCAGGCAGGCCGGAGTGCGGGGCCTCCGTCCCCGGGGCCACCGGCACCCCCTCCTGGATGTCCCAGCCTTCCTCGCTCGCACCTTGTGCCGGTACGGCCGGCACCTCTTGCTGGCTTTGCCCAATCGCGGCTTCCGTACCAAACATGTCTTTATTGTCCCCAGTGCCCGACCTGACACGACGAGGGGGACAATACCCATCTCTGGGGCTGTTTACTGATCGTTACTCCGTCGGGCGGCACAGGGCGTCGATCTCGTCCCGGCTGGCCAGCTTCACCCGGGCGCCCCGGCCGAGGGCAGCGGCGAGGTCCGCCTCGGCCTGCTCGACCTTGAGCCAGCCGGCGTAGCTCACCGCTGTCACGTCCCGGCGGGCCAGCACGTCCACCAGCGGCACCCGGGCCCGGCCGGCGCCATCCCTGGTGCCGCCGGCCAGGTCGGCGAGCAGCGAGCGGACCGTCTGGGCCGCGTCGGACTTGTTCGTGCCGATCACACCGGTGGGCCCGCGCTTGAGCCACCCGGAGACGTATTCCCTGGGCAGCGGGATGCCGTCCGGGCCCAGGACGCGGCCTTCGGCGTTCGGCACGGTATGCGTGCGCTCGTCGAACGGGATACCGGGCAGGGGCACGCTCTGGTATCCCACGCTGCGCAGCACCATCTGCACAGGGATGGTCTCCAGCTCTCCCGTCCCGGTGAGCACCCCGTTTTCGTCAAGCCTGGTGCGCTCGACAGTCAGGCCGCTGGCTCGTTCTGTCCCTTCGATCTTTACTGGCCGCAACCAGAACCGGACGGTCAGCCGCCGTGCGTGCCCGGCCGGGGCACGGGCCGCCCAATCGCCGATAACGGCGAGGTTGCCGCGCACCCGGCGGTCGGACTCGGCGAGCGCGGCGCCGCTGGCGGCGGCATCGAACGCGTCCGGATCGGCCTCACCGGCGCCGACGACGATGTCGACACCGGCAAGCTCGCCGAGTTCGCGCAGTTCCTTGGTGGTGAACTTGGCCTGGGCCGGCCCACGGCGGCCGATCATGTGCACTTCCCGCACCTTGCTGGTGGTCAGCGCCTCGAGCACCGGCTGGGATACGTCGGTCCGGCGCAGCTCGTCCGGATCCCGGACCAGGATCCGGGCCACGTCCACCGCCACGTTGCCGACCCCGATCACCGCCACCGACTCGGCGTCCAGGCTGAACGTGTCCGGGCCGGTGTCCGGGTGGCCGCAATACCAGTTCACGAAGTCGGTCGCCGCGTAGCTGCCGGGCAGGTCCTCGCCCTCGATGCCCATCCGCCTGTCCCGCATCGCACCGGTCGCGTACACCACCGCGTCGTAGCAGGCCAGCAGGTCCTCGCGGGTTATCTCGCCGCCGAGCCGCACCCCGCCGAGGAACCGCACGTGCTCGTGTTCGAGCACTGTGCGCAGGTACTCAGCGATCGACTTGATCGATGGGTGGTCGGGGGCGACGCCGTAGCGGACCAGGCCGTAGGGGGTGGGCAGCCGGTCAAGTACGTCGACGCTGACCTGGACCGGCGGGTCGAGCGCGGCTGCCTGCTTGACGAGGGCCTCGGCGGTGTAGAGCCCGGCCGGGCCGGAGCCGACAACAGCGACATGAAGAGTGGTCATCCGGATAACTCCGACTGTTATGCCTGCGTGGGCTGCGCAAGCTCGGTTGTCAGCCGCGCCACTGCCTCGGTGATCTGGCGGGCGAGGTGCTGCGGGACGAGCCCGGCCTCTTCCAGGATCTCCTCCCGCTTCCCGTGGGCCAGGAACTCCTGGGGCAGGCCGTAGGTCTTGACCGGGGTGCCCACGTCGGCGTCGCGTAGCAGCCGGGCGACCGCATCGCCGAAGCCGCCGGCCCGGCCGTTGTCCTCTACCGTGACCACCAGCCGGTACCCGGCCGCTGCTTCGGCCAGCGCCTCGTCCACCGGCTTGACCCAGCGCGGGTCGAGCACGGTCACCCCGATGCCCTGGTCGGCCAGCCTGGTAGCAATCTCCACACAGACCACGGCCATCGGCCCTACCCCCGCCAGCAGCACGTCGTGGCCAGCGGCGCCGGGGGGCTGGTAGAGCACGTCCATGCCGCCGAGCTTGCCGAGTGCCTCGGCCTCGGCGCCGACCGTGCCCTTGGGGAACCGCAGCACGGTGGGCCCGTCGGCGACGGCGATGGCCTCGTTGAGCAGTTCCGCGATGCGGCTGCCGTCACGCGGCGCGGCGATCTTCAGGCCCGGTACGACCTGCAGGATCGAGCCGTCCCACATGCCGTGATGGCTGGCCCCGTCCGGCCCGGTGACCCCGGCCCGGTCCAGCACGACGGTGACCGGCAGCCTGTGCAGCGCCACGTCCATGAGTACCTGGTCGAACGCCCGGTTGAGGAACGTCGAGTAGACCGCGACCACCGGGTGCAGCCCGCCCATGGCCAGCCCTGCCGCGCTGGTCATCGCGTGCTGTTCGGCGATGCCCACGTCAAAGACCCGGTCCGGGTAGGCGCGCTTGAACACGGCGAGGCCGGTTGGGTGCAGCATCGCCGCGGTGATCGCGACCACCTCGGGATTCCGGGCACCGATCGCGGCCAGTTCGTCGCCGAACACGTCGGACCACGTCCGCTTCGGCGTGGTGCCCGGGGGTGACGCTGCGGGCACCTGGTGCAGGCAGTCCTCTTCGTTCTGCTCGGCCAGCGGGTAGCCGAACCCCTTGCGGGTGATCACGTGCACGATCACCGGGCCGCCGAAGTCGCGGGCCCTGCGCAGCGCATGCTCGACAAACTGCTCGTCGTGACCGTCGACCGGGCCGAGGTACTTGATGCCCAGGTCCTCGAAGAGCACCTGCGGCTGCAGCACGTCCTTGAGGCCCTTCTTGATGCCGTGCAGCGTCTCGTACACCGGCGGGCCGACCAGCGGGGCGCGCGACAGCGAGGTCTTGATGTAGTCGAGCACCTGCTCATACCGCTGGGACATCCGGACGGCCGCGAGGTTGGCGGCCAGCCCGCCGATCGTGGGCTGGTAAGAACGGCCGTTGTCGTTGACCACGATGACGAGCCGCGAATCCTTGGCCACCGCTATGTTGTTCAGCGCCTCCCAGGCCATGCCGCCGGTGAGCGCGCCGTCGCCGATCACCGCCACCACGCTCCGGCTGGTCTCGCCGCGCAGCCGGTACGCCTTGGCCAGGCCATCCGCATAGGACAGGCTGGTAGAGGCGTGCGAGTTCTCTACCATGTCGTGCTCGGACTCGGCCCGGGACGGGTACCCGGCCAGGCCGCCGCGCTGCCGCAGCGTCCCGAAGCGGGGATACCGCCCGGTGAGCAGCTTGTGCACGTACGACTGGTGGCCGGTGTCGAAGACGAGCCGGTCCACCGGCGAGTCGAACACCCGGTGCAAAGCGATGGTGAGTTCCACCACGCCGAGGTTCGGCCCGAGGTGGCCGCTGGTTCTCGACACCGTTTCGATGAGGACGTCGCGGATCTCACTGGCCAGGGCGGGGAGCTGGTCGGGAGTGAGTGCCTTGACGTCTCGCGGGCCTGCGATGGACTCCAGCATCCTCACGTAATCTGCTCCTCGTCGTCGGCGCGCGTGGCGGGATTTCTCTAGGGCAGGGGCGGGGGCTTCAGCCGAGTCTATTTCGCGTGCGGTAGTGGGGCGCCGGGGATGGCATAGGAAGCACGAAAAGCGCAGCCACCGGCTCATTTGATGGCACCGGCGCTAACAGCCGCGGGCGCTCGGACAGCACCTTAGCGCGCCGCGGTGAGGGCGCGCTCCGGCTCCGGCTCGGGCCGCGCCGGTTCCGCGGTCCGCATGGTGCGCGCCTCGCGCGGGATGAGGGCGAGCGCCGAAGCGAGGAGGATCAGCGCCGCCGCGCCGTACTGGGTGGCGGACACTCCGATCGCCGCCGCGAGCGGGCCGGCCACGAGCGCCCCGACGGGCATCGCCCCCACCGCGCCGAGCACGTCGTAGGACGAGACGCGGGCGAGCAGGTCCGGCGGGATGTTCCGGGCCATGGTCACCGTCCACTGGACCATCATGATCTCCAGCATCACGCCCAGGGCCAGCGCCGCGGCGCAGATCGCGGGCAGCGGCCACAGCGCCGCCAGCGACAACGGCGAGATCGCGCACGCGCCGCCGATGAGCACCACGAACCGGATCGGCCGCTGCGGGGTGAACCGCATCGCGATCAGGCCGCCGATGATCAGGCCCACCGCGTCGGCGGCGGTGATCAGGCCCCAGGCCGCGGCGCCGCCCAGGTGTCGCTTGGCGACCACGGGACCCAGCACGTCGAACGCCCCGTACCAGGCGGCAAGGACCACGCCGTACTGGATCGTGGTGACCCACAGCCATTTGCGGGCGGCGAACGCCGACCATCCTTCGCGCAGCTCGCGGAGCATGTTATGGCGCTCGGTGTGCTCGGCGCCGGGCGCCCGGATGGCCAGCAGCAGCGGCACCGTGCCGAGCATGCCGATCCCGCAGGTCGCGAGCGCCCACCCGGGCCCGGCCGCGGCCACGAACAGGCCCGCGGCGGCGGCGCCCGCCATCTGTGCCCCGTTCATCGCCAGCCTGCTCATGGCGCTGGCCTCCTGCAGCAGGCCGTCCGGGACCAGCCGGGGCAGCAGCGCCTGCGAGGCCGGGTAGAACACGGCCATGCCCGCGCCGGTCAGCGTCTCCAGGGCGATCATCTGCCACAGCCGCGGCTGGCCGGCCAGGACGAGGAACCCGAAGCCGCCCTCACCGACCGCGATCATGAGGTTGGCCGCGATGATCACCCGCTGCGGCGCGAACCTGTCCGCGAACACGCCTCCGGCCAGGGCGAACACCAGGGCAGGCAAGATCTGCGCGGCCAGCACGTAGGACAGGTCGGCCGTGGACCCGGTCGCGTCGAGTACCGCGAAAGACACCCCGACCATGGAGAACGCGAACGCCGCCGGCGCCAGCAGGCGGTCAGCCAGCAGCAAGCGGAAGTCGCGGTAGCCAAGCACCGGGAACCGGGCGGCCATGCCAGGCCACGGCATTGCAGGTCATCCGTTCTGTACGTGCGTGCCGGGGACGGGCAGGGCAAAGCCGGCGACGGCGGAAAAATGGGACCTATCGAGGGTAGCCGGGACGCCTCAACCTGGGCAAACAGATTTATCCGGGCACGGCCTCCCAGAGCTGCCGGCCGCGGCCCGATCAGCCCGGCCGTACCCCGTACAGGTGCTCCAGGGCGAGCTGGTCCAGCCGCTCGAACGCCATGCCGCGGGCGGCCAGTGCCTCGATGTCCGGGGTGAACCCCACGACGTCCCGCCAGGTCTCCCCCGCCGCCAGGGTCGGCTCGGCCAGCTCGCTGACCCGCGACGCGGCCAGGGCCGCCTTGACCTCGGGATCGGCCCGGAACGCGCGCACCTTCTCCCGCAGGATCAGGTAGTTGCGCATGCACGCCGCCGCGGATTCCCACACCCCGTCGTCGTCCTCGGTGCGCGGTGGTTTGTAGTCGAAGTGCACCGGGCCGGAGTAGCCGCCGGCTTCCAGCGCGTCGACCACCCAGAACGCCCCGCGCGCGTTGCCCGCGCCGAACCGCAGGTCCTGGTCGTAGCGGGGACCGTTCTGGCCGTTGAGGTCGATGTGGAACAGCTTGCCGTGCCACAGTGCCTGGCTGATCGCGTGCGCGTAGTTGAGGCTGGCCATCTCCTCGTGCCCGACCTCGGGGTTGATGCCCACCAGCTCCGGGTGCTCCAGCTCGTTGATGAACGCCAGTGCGTGGCCCGCCGTGGGCAGCAGGATGTCCCCGCGCGGCTCGTTCGGTTTGGGCTCGATCGCGAACCGCAAGCTGTAGCCGTGGTCGAGGACATACGCGCCGAGTATGTCGAAGGCTTCCTTGTAGCGGTCCAGGGCCGTGCGGACGTCCTTACTGGCCCCCGACTCGGCGCCCTCCCGGCCGCCCCAGCACACGTACACCCCCGCGCCGAGCTCGGCCGCCAGGTCGAGGTTGCGCATGACCTTGGCCAGGGCGAACCGGCGCACATCCCGGTCGTTGGCGGTGAACGCGCCCTCCTTGAACATGGGGTGGGAGAACAGATTGGTGGTCGCGGTGGTCACCACCAGGCCGGTGTCGGCCAGCGCCTGCCGGAAGTCGGCGATCCGCGCGTCCCGTTCCGCCGCGCTCGCGTCGAAGTCGAACACGTCGTTGTCGTGGAAGTTGACCCCGTAGGCGCCGAGCTCGGCGAGCTTGCGGACGGCCCGGTCGGCCCGCATCGGCGGCCGCACCGCCGGGCCGAACACGTCTACTCCCTGCCATCCGACGGTCCAGATACCAAACGAAAATCTGTCGCCGGGCGTCGGCACATAGGCATCTGCAGTCACGGCTGAATCCCTTCTTGTGCTTTACGGCAGCTCCTGGCTGGTCCGTACCCGCGGCCGCAGCGAATCACCGGGCAGCGTCTCCAGCCGAACCTTCTGCGTCCCAGGCCGTGGTGGCGTCCCGGAGCGCGGCGAAGCGTTCCCGGATGACCGGCAGGTAAGGACCCTCGTAGCGCCGCGGCCGGCCGGCGTGGCCAGGGCGGCGGGTCCGGGGTGCCGGCCAGCGCCCACGCGGCCTGGCGGGCCGCGCCGAGCGCCACGTATTCCTCGGGCTCCGGCACGTCCACGGGCACGCCGAAGATGCCGGGAGCCAGCGCGCGGACCGCTGGCGAATGTGCCCCGCCGCCGATCAGAAGGGCGCGCCGCTGCTCGCCGAAGGCAGCGAGCATGCTGGCGACCTCAGCGAGCGAAGCGAGAACCGCCTCCACACCCGCCCTGGCCAGGTTCTCAGCGGTGGCGTTGCGGGTGGTCAGGCCGCGCAGCACGCCGGTGGCGTGGGGGCGGTCCGGGGTCCGTTCCCCGTCGAGGTAGGGCAGCAGCGTGATCCCGCCCGCTCCCGGCTCGGCGGCCAGCGCCAGCGCCGACATGCCGTCCAGGTCGGTCCCGGTCAGCCTGGCGGTAGCGGACAGCACGAGTCCCGCGTTGACCGTCAGGGCCAGCGGCAGGAACCGTCCCGTCGCGTCGGCGAATCCGGCCACGGCGCCGGTGGGGTCGGCCGCTGGTACCTCGGTGACCGCGAACGCCGTCCCCGAGGTGCCGATCGACACCGCGACCTCGCCAGGTTCGAGGCCGAGGCCGAGCGCGGCGCCCATGTTGTCCCCGGTACCCGCCGACAGCACCGCGCCCCAGCCGGTCTCCCCGACGGCCTCGGCAGGCCGTGCCACCCGGGGCAGCCGGACCGGGTGCCCGATCGCGCTCGCCGCGACCTCGGGCAGCCACTGACCCGTTGCCGGGGAGAAGTAGCCGGTGCCGGAGGCGTCGCCGCGGTCGGTGACCGGCTCCTTGTCGAGCTCCGGCCCGGCCCGCAGCCGCCAGGTCAGCCAGTCGTGCGGCAACATCACTGTGACCGCCCGCGCCGCGTTGTCCGGCTCGTGCTCGGCCAGCCAGCGCAGCTTGCTCACGGTGAACGAGGCGTTCGGCACGTTGCCGGTGTGCTCGGCCCACCACCGTGGCCCGCGCTCGGCGACCAGCGCCGCTGCGGCGTCCGCGGACCGCAGGTCGTTCCACAGCAGGGCGGGCCGGATCACCTCGCCGTCCTCGTCGAGGACGACCATCCCGTGCTGCTGGCCCGCCACGCCGATCGCCGCGGCCCGGCTGAGCAGGCCCTCCCCGGCCTGCTGGAGGGCCGTCCACCAGGCCTCCGGGGGGCACTCGGTGCCCGGGGGATGCGGAGCACTCCCCCGGCCGACGATCGTGCCGTCCCCGGCCTCGCACAGCATCACCTTGGTGGACTGGGTCGATGAATCCACGCCAGCCACCAGCACGTTCCCTCCCGGTGGTCAGGGGCGCATCCCCGCCCGCGGTGATCCGGAATGAACCTACCCGCCGGGCCCGGGCGGCAGTAGCCCGGGCAGCCACAATGCGTTTTTCGAAGGTTTCGGGGCCTGCCGGGCACCGGGCCGGTCGTCAGCCCAGCACGCTGTGCACGATCAGGACGAGGGCCGAACCCGCCGCGGCGGCGAGCACCGCGGCGCGGGTGCGGCCAGCGTCGAGGTACTGGCGCAGCCCGGCGGCGACGGCGAAGCCAGCCGTGGCGCAGCCGGTGAACACCAGGCCGGCCAAGACGTCCCGGCTGGGCAGGTGGCCGGTGGCGGCCAGCGCGATCAGCGCGATGGAGTTCCCCACGAAGAAGAACACCGACAGCGTCGCCCGGACCCGGGGGCCGCTTTCGCTCTGGTACAGCAGTGCCACCGGCGGCCCGCCGATCGACGTGGCGGTGCCGGTGACGCCGGATATCACCCCGGCGGTGACCAGCGTGGCCCGGTTCCTCGGCACGGTGGCCTTGACCACCGAAAGCACGACCACCGCAAGCACCATGCCGCCGACCACGACGCCGAGCGCGCGCAGCGACACCGCGGCAAGCACCCAGATCCCGCCCACGGTGCCGGTCACCCGGCCTGCCAGCGCCCAGGACACCCCGTGCCAGTCGGTGTGCCAGGTCTCCCGGGCCAAGATCAGCAGCGGCAGGCTGGCGCCCGCCACCAGCATCGACCCGGGCATGAGCGCGGGATCGAGCAAAGTCACGATGGGCGCGGCGATCAGGCCGAGCCCGAGCCCGACTCCGCTCTGCACGAACCCGCCGAGGGCGACGCACAGCCCGGCGGCGAGTATCACGGCATCGGGGTGCATGGCTGGCCCCGACGCTACCGGCGCAAGGCCCCCCTCACCTCATGGGATTCCTCACACGATGGCGTTCGTCACATCGGCCCCCAAGCCATCCGCCGGCCACCCAAGCCATCCGCCGGCCACCCAAGCCATCCGCCAAGGCGCATGAATGTGACAGCCACGCCCCTAGAGGGGCAGCAAACTCACATTCACCGACTGGCGGGCCGCGGCGGTGCAGTAGACGCCAGAGACCGTCGTGACGCACGAATGGGGCCACGTGTACGGTCTCCAGCACTTCTTCAACGATCCGGCAAACCAGGACCTGGTCATGTACGGCGAGGCAAAAAAGTGCAACCTGCGGCGGCACCTCGGGCTCGGTGATTACAACGGCATGGGAGCTAAATACGGCCCCCGGTAACCCGGCAGCATTTTCCAGGATCCTGCCCGCGCCGCCGGCTACGCCGCGGGCAGGGTCCTGGCGCGGCCGGCCTGGAGGCCGGCAGCGAACTCGGCCGCGAAGACGCAGAGCAGCGCGATCACGGGGGCCGTCCAGTTCCCCGTCACAGCGTGCAGGAACCCGAAGGCGAGCGGGCCCACCGTCGCGATGAGGTACCCGCCGCCCTGGGCGAACGAGCCCAGCGAGGCTGCGGACGACCGGGTCGGGTGCCCGCGCCGTGGTGAGGTAGATGGCCAGCCCGAGCGCGGCCCCCTGACCGACGCCCAGCAGCAGCGTCCAGACCACCGCGGTGGACAACGGCGCGAACCACACACCGGCCAGCCCGACGGCACTCACCGCCACGGTGGCAGCGACCAGCGCCCGCTGGTCCCGGGCCCGCTGTGCGAGTACCGGGGCCAGCAGCGCGGTGAGCGCGCCGCCGAGGTTCATCAAAGCGAGCAGGAAGCCCGCGTGGACCGCTCCCGCGCCCCGGTCCCTGAACAGGGTCGGCAGCCACGAGAGCGCCGTGTAATAAGTCAGGCTCTGCAGCCCCATGAAGCCCATGACCTGCCATGCCAGCAGGTGTCTGGACGGCTTCACCGGCCGCCTGCGATCCCGCGGGCCGCCGTCCGGGCTGGCCGGTGCCGTCCGGAACCGCCACTGGGGCAGCCATACCAGCACCGCGGCGAGGGCGGGCAGCGCCCACAGCCCCAGGGTCAGCGGGATCGAGCCCCCGGACGCCTGGTACACCGGCACCGCGATCAGCGAGCCGAGCACCGACCCGGCCGACATGCTGAGCAGGTAGGTCCCGATCAGCAGCCCCGCATGCCCGGGACGGCGCCGCTTGACCAGGCTGGGCAGCAACACGTTCATCAGCGCGATCGCGCCGGTGGCCACCACGGTGCCGGGAAATAGCAGCGCACCGGGCAGCGCGCCGCGCGCCAGCAGCCCCACAGCCAGCAGGAGCAGCGCGGCCAGCAGCACCCGCTCTTCCCCGAACCGGCGCGACAGCGGAGCAGCCACCGGCGAGAACACCGCGAAGCAGAGCACCGGCACGGCAGCGAGCGCCGAGATGGCGGCCGGCGACAGGTGCAGCGCGGAGGCTAGTTCCGGGAACACCGGCGGCAGGCTGGTGATCGCGGTACGCAAGTTGAACGCCAGCGCCAGCATGCCTGCGATGAACAGCACCGGCCCCCAGCGACGCCGGCCAGTCTGGGCCGTGACCAGGGCAGGGGGCGCAGGCTTGGACATCTCGGGCCACGTTACCGCCTCCCCCCACCCTGGCTCGCTCAGGCGGCGAGCAGGGAACGCAAAACGTACTGCATGATCCCGCCATGCCGGTAGTACTCAGCCTCCCCGGGCGTGTCAATCCGGACGACCGCCCTGAACTCCCGTCCATCGGCCCGCACCGTCACCTCGCGGGGGACCGGCCCGGAGTTCATCTCCTCTATGCCCACGACATCGTAGACCTCTTGGCCGGTCAGACCCAGCGAAGCTGCGGATTCTCCGGCCCGGTACTGCAGCGGAAGCACTCCCATCCCGATGAGGTTCGACCGGTGGATCCGCTCGAACGACTCCACCAGCACGGCGCGAACCCCGAGCAGCAGCGTGCCCTTGGCCGCCCAGTCCCGCGACGAGCCGGATCCGTACTCCTTGCCGCCAAGCACGATAAGCGGGGTTCCCTGGTTCAGATACTGCCGCGAGGCGTCGAAGATGCTCATCTGCCCGCCCTCGGGCAGCTTCACCGTGACGCCGCCCTCGGTACCCGGCGCGAGCTGGTTCCGCAGCCTGATGTTGGCGAACGTGCCCCTGATCATCACCTCGTGATTGCCGCGCCGCGAGCCGTAGGAGTTGAAGTCCCGCCGCTCCACCCCGTGCTCCACCAGGTACTTCCCGGCTGGGCTGTCGGTCTTGATCGCCCCGGCCGGGGAGATGTGGTCGGTGGTCACCGAGTCACCGAGCATGGCGAGCACCCGGGCTCCGTGGATGTCGGTAACCGGCTCTGGCTTGGCCGTCATCGACTCGAAATAGGGCGGGTGGCGCACGTAGGTAGAAGCCTCATCCCAGGCGAAGGTGTCACCCTCGGGCACCGGCAGGGCGCGCCACCGGTCGTCACCTTCGAACACGTCGGCGTAGTCGCGGGCGAACATCTCGGCCGCCACGGCGCTGCGGACCACGTCGGCGATCTCGGCCGGCGACGGCCATATATCGCGGAGGTAGACCGGCGTTCCGTCGGCGCGGGTGCCGAGCGGGTCGTTCTGCATATCAATGTCCATCGTGCCGACGAGAGCGTAGGCAACCACCAGCGGCGGTGACGCGAGATAGTTCATCTTCACGTCCGGGTTGATCCGGCCTTCGAAGTTCCGGTTCCCCGACAGGACCGACACAACGGCCAGGTCGTTGTCCGCGACGGCCTGGCTGATCTCCTCGGGCAGCGGGCCTGAGTTGCCGATGCAGGTGGTGCAGCCGTAGCCGACCAGGTTGAAGCCGAGCTTCTCCAGGTAGGGCAGCAGGCCGGACCGCTCGTAGTAGTCCATGACGACCTTGGAACCGGGGGCGAGCGTGGTCTTCACCCACGGCTTGCGCTCAAGCCCGGCCTCCACGGCGTTGCGGGCGAGCAACGCGGCGCCGATCATCACCGACGGGTTCGAGGTGTTGGTGCACGAGGTGATGGCCGCGATCACGACGGAGCCGTGATCCACCGCCGTCTTGGTGCCGTCCTCGAGAGTGACCTCGACGGGCGCGGACGGCCGGCCCGGGCTTGCGCCCGGCGTGGGCTTACCGGCCGGCTGGGCGTCTCCGCCGTTCTCCCGGTCCGGGACGAACGGGTCGGACGCCGGGAACGTATCGGCGATCTCGTCGTCCAGCCGGTCGAGCTGCACGTAAGACCCGAGGGCTTCGCGGAACGCTGTTTTGGCGTCGGCGAGGGCCACCCGGTCCTGCGGCCGCTTCGGGCCGGCCAGCGACGGGACGACCGTGGACAGGTCGAGGGACAGTTCCTCGGAGTAGCGGGCGTGCTGGCCTGCCTCGTGCCAGAGGCCCTGCTCCTTGGCGTACGCCTCGACCAGCGCGACCCGCTCCGCGTCGCGCCCGGTGAGCCGCAGGTAGGCAAGGGTCTCGCCGTCGATGGGGAAGATGGCGCAGGTCGAGCCGAACTCGGGGCTCATGTTGCCGATCGTGGCGCGGTTGGGCACCGGGACCGCGGCCACCCCGTCGCCGTGGAACTCGACGAACTTGCCGACCACGCCGTGGTGGCGCAGCATCTCGGTGATCGTGAGCACCAGGTCGGTCGCGGTCGCGCCGTCGGGCAGCTCGCCGGTGAGCTCGAACCCGACCACCTTGGGGATCAGCATGCTGATCGGCTGGCCGAGCATCGCCGCCTCGGCCTCGATGCCGCCAACGCCCCAGCCCAGCACGCCGAGGCCGTTCTGCATGGTGGTGTGCGAGTCGGTGCCGACGCAGGTGTCCGGGTAGGCGGTGCCGTCCTGGCTCATCACGATGCGCGCCAGGTGCTCGATGTTGACCTGGTGCACGATGCCGGTACCCGGCGGCACGACCTTGAACTTGCTGAACGCCTGCTGCCCCCAGCGCAGGAACGCGAACCGCTCCCGGTTGCGCTGGAACTCCAGGTCGACGTTGCGGTCGAACGCGTCGGGGCGGCCGAAGACGTCAGCGACCACCGAGTGGTCGATGACCAGCTCGGCCGGGACCAGAGGGTTGATCTTGGCCGCATCGCCGCCGAGGTCGCGCATGGCCTGGCGCATCGACGCGAGGTCCACCACCGCGGGCACGCCGGTCAGATCCTGCAGGATGACCCGCGCCGGGGTGAACTGGATCTCGGTCGCTGGCTCGGCCTTCGGGTCCCACTGGGCCAGCGCGGTGACGTGGTCGGCGGTCACCTGGTGCCCGTCTTCGTTACGCAGCAGGTTTTCCAGCAGGATTTTCAGGCTGAATGGAAGGCTGCCCGCATCAGGAACTGCGTCCAGCCGGTATATCGCGTGGTCGGCGTCTCCGGCCCGCAGCGTGGCCCGGCTCCCGAAGCTGTTCGCCGTCATGGCGTGACTCGCCTCCTTGTGGCTGCCCCTTGGTTGGCTGCCCCGCTTGCTCTTCCCGCATCCTCCCGCAGCACACCCGGTGGCGACGTGGTGGGCTCCCCTGCGGAGATCTCTTGCCTGCAGAGATATCTTGACATCAAGTTACTTACCCAACAGTAGACCTGACGTTATCTCGACGTCAAGCTATCTTCGATGGTTCTACTGCCCCACCCGCCCGTCGATCCGCTCGCGCAGGAAGTCGGCGTGGCCGTTGTGGCGGGCGTACTCCTCAATCATGTGCACCAGCACCTCACGAAGCTCGATCACGCCCGGTTCGTAAGGCTCGCCGTAGTCATAGTTGCCGGTGATGTCGAGATCGGGCGCCTCGGCCACAAACCGCTCGGCGAACGCCACCTCGGCCCACCAGGTCTCCCACGCCTCCGCGACCACGAGGGGATCGGGTACCGCGCGGTCGAAGTCCCCGTCCGGATCGCTGTCGGGGCGGTAGTGGCGCGGCGCCTCCTGGCCCGCCATGACCTGCCGGAACCAGTACTGCTCCACCCCGGCCAGATGCCGCACCAGCCCAAGCAGCGACAGGTTGGACGGCTCCACCGAGCGACGGGCCATAGCGTCGGCATCGAGGCCGGAGCATTTCATCTCCAGCGTCAACCGCTGGTCGCGCAGGTACCTGACCAGAATGGGCCGCTCCCCCGGTACGTCCTCCCCCTCCTCGCGCGGGTCGTCATCGGGATGGGCGAACATATCCGACCACCCGAAACGCCGGGCGGGCTGGTCCTCGGGCCTGGTCACATTTGACATAGCTAGGAGCATCGACGGCCACGGCTGATTCCGCCACAGGTTTCCGATGGCCGAACGGGATCTCCGCTATTTCATCGACTGCGGAGCCCGGCCATCAGACAACCAGGCACGATCCCGGCCGGGAACGGCCGCCTTGAGGTGCGCAAGAACGATAGCGATGCCGGGGCGGCTGGCGCTTCCGCGCCGGTACGCGGCATAGACCTCACGGCGGATACCCGCGCCAGTCACGGGCAGGACGTCAACCCCTGGTAGCGGCTCCGCCAAGGCGAGCCGGGGCAGCAACGCGACGGCGCCCGCGCAGCGCACTGCGGAGAGCAGAACGCCCGGCTCGCTGCTGACATAACGGATATCGGGGTCGAAACCCGCGGCATGGCACGCGGCACGGGTCGCCCGTCCGCAGGTGCTTTGCGGTGGCTCGGCGGCCCACACCGCACCGGCCAGCGTGGTGAGGTCGACGGGAGCCACGTGCCGCCCAGCAGGCGCGGCGACGTACATGTCCTCGGCGAACAGGTCGACCCGGGCGGCACCATCTGACGGGGGGCGCTGGCCGCTGGAGTATTCGTGGGCGACCACGACGTCGAGATGGCCAAGGCGCAACTCGCGCATGCTTTCGCCGGTCTCGCATTCGAGCACGGTGACACGCAGCGCGGGCCGGGCGGCGGTGATCCTGGCCGCCACCGGGATCACGAGTGCCTTGGCAATTGACCCTGCTGCGGCTATGCGAAGCTCGCCGGCCAGCGAGTCGCGAGACTCCTCCAGCGCCGCCTGCGCCTCCTCCAGCGCCGCCAGAACCGGTTCGGTGCGCTGGACCAGCACCTGGCCGGCATCGGTCAGCCGCACCCGGCGCCCGGCGCGCTCCAGCAATGTCACTCCGCTCTCCCGTTCGAGCGCGCTCAGCTGCTGCGAGACCGCCGACGGGGTGAAGCCCAGCGATTCCGCCGCCGCCGTGACCGTCCCTCGCAGAGCCACCTCGCGCAGCACGCGAAGACGGCGGACATCCAACTCCATTCAGTAACTCTAACTAGTTATGTCAGGACTTTTAACTGGACTTAACAAGGACGCTCTTGCACGATGAGGAACGCCGTTACCGGCCGTGATGCCCGGAACAAGGAGGATGCGTGACTGAACTGCTCTTCGGTCTCGGAATTTCCGCCTCAGCGGCGCCCGGTGCCGACCCGGTAGCCCAAGCCCGCCGGGCGGAGGGCCTTGGCTTCGACTTCGTCTCGACGTCCGACCATCCCTGCGGATCGCAGCCAACGTACGAAACCTGGACGTTGCTGTCCTGGATCGCGGCGGCTACGACGCGGATCCGGGTGGCCACCCGCGTGCTCGGGGTGCCATACCGGCCGCCTCCCATCGTGGCCAAAATGGCTGAGACGCTGGACCGGCTCTCCGGCGGGAGGCTGATCCTCGGCCTCGGCGGCGGGTATTCCGACGAGGAGTTCCGTGCGTTCGGCCTGCATGTGCCCTCCCCTCGGGACAAAGTCGACGGCCTGGCGGAGGCCATCCTCATCACCAGGGGTCTTTGGTCGCAGCAACAGCTCACCTTCGCGGGCCGCCTCCACCACACCGACGCCGCCGAGATTGAGCCCAAGCCCGCCCACCGGATACCAATCTGGCTGGGCACCTTCGGCAACCGGGCATTGACCGTGACCGGACGGCTGGCGGATGGCTGGATCCCGTCACACGGGTACATGCCACCAGAACGGGTTCCCGCCATGCGGGAACGTCTTCTGGCCGCCGCGCGTGAGGCTGGCCGGGATCCCGCGGAGATCACCTGCGCTTACCACATACAAGTTCGGGTCGGCGAGCGAGCCGGGACGTCACCGTTCGTGGTCTCCGGACCGCCCGCAGCCGTGGCCGAGCAACTGATCGGTTTCGTGAAGCTCGGCTTCACCGCGCTGAGCTTTGCTCCCGACGGGCCAGCCCACGATGAGCAGGCCGAACAGCTGGCGCGCGAGGTG
The DNA here is from genome assembly GCA_963813395.1 of uncultured Actinomycetes bacterium. Lineage (GTDB taxonomy): Bacteria > Actinomycetota > Actinomycetes > Streptosporangiales > Streptosporangiaceae > DASXKD01. Next base: position 371,227 of record CAWEYV010000022.1, on the reverse strand, counting down.
ATCCCCGCCGTCAGATCCAGCGTCTGACCGCTCGGCCCAGCGTCCCGTCCAAGGCCTCCTCAGCCCGGCGCAGGTAGCTCCTGCGCCATCACGAACGTTCGTTTTCACCGGCGCGAAGCCTAGACACCAGATGAGAAGGCACGATCTCCACCGCAAAAGGTTCCTCAGCCCAGAACGGCACGTCCCCGACTGCATGGGCCGTTTGGTAGTACTCCCCCTTCACGAGCCTGAATGCCCGCAGGCTGGGCCGCGCTGGACTCGGGTCAATCCTCCAGTACGACCGGACGCCAAACCGCTGGTAGGCGGCCTTCTTGAGGTCGAGATCTCGCGGCACTGAGTCCGGCGACAGAATCTCCGCCACCAAGAGCGGTGGCATGGCCAAACGCGTCCCGCTCCGGCGCGCTACCACGGCATCAGGCCCCAGGGCGCTGTGCACACCAAGTTCGACGCCGATGCTGAGGAAGACCACAAGATCTTCGGGGCAGGCCAGCTCAAGGGCATGGCAGAGCATGGCAGTGGCTCTCTGGTGCGGCAGCCCAGGAGCAGCGCTAACGACCAGCGTGCCATCCAGCAACTCGTAACGGCGCCCGTCGTCGGGCATCCGGTCGAGGCCCCCGACCGGGAACGGTTCGCCTGGCTTGGGCCAAGCGTCAGCGGGGCTCACGTCACTTATTGTGCCTTCTGAGGCTCACGATACGTTGGTGAATAGCCACCCCGATTTTGGCACTAGTTCACTTTTCCGGCTGTGGAGAGTGGTTCCGCAGCAGCAGGGACCGCGCGGAGCAGACGTCCGCCGCAGGCAGTTGAGCCCGCTGGCCAGCGCGACGATGCCGTCGAGTGTCTACGAACGATCGAGGTTGGGCTCGCCGCCGTCGGCTACGCCGAACCCCGCTGGGCCAGCCTCGACGTCACGCCAACCCACACTGTCGCCACGATCACGAGCGCACTGGCGGTAATCGCCGCAGCCGCAGGATTCCCGGATCTTGTTGACCTAGCTGGACAGACGCGCAGGCGGGTAGGCGGTTACGATGGCGCGGTCACCGAACGTGCGGGAGAAAGCGGCATGCCAGGGCCCCGGGACCATGTGGCTGAGCAGGAGCGCGGCCCTGACCCGGCACGCCCACGCGAGCCCGACCATCCGCGCGAAGCCCCGGCACAATCGGCAGATCTGCAATCCCGCCTGGAACGGCTCCCCGTCGGCCACCCCTCGTCCCCGTATCACGGCGATGGCTCCCGTAAGCCCCCACCCCCCGACCCGGCCGACTACGAACTCCCCCTCCCCGACGAACTCCCCCCCGGCACCGACCAGTCCGACGCGCACTTACCCGCCAAGGACGCAGCCTCGCATCGGTCCGGACGGCTCTTGGGACTGGAAGGGCCGCCATCTCACCCCGGAACAGTCACGCCTCGCCGACCAGGCCCTCGCCAAGTGCCGTGACGCGGAGGGCCGCGACGCCGACGGCAACTACGGCGACCACGGCCTAACCCCCGCCATGCGCCGCATAGAAGCCCAACTAGACCACGGCCACCTGGTCGAGGACACCGAAAAGTTCGCCCTAAAGGACCCCGACCGTTTCAAGGAGAAGCTGGCCAAGCTCATTCATCCGGCACCCCAGATGAAAGCACAGATGACTTGCAGCGGAGATTCACGATGGGATTCGATACACCTTTGTAAGACGATACGAACATTATGTTGAGAGCTTCTGGAATACTTCAGCACGGCTTGACAAGCTAGCGGTTTCGAACTTAGAGTCAGGAAAACAAGTTGGGGACACGATGAATACAAGGGGATAAATACGCGATGGCAGATCCAGACACTGGGCTGCTCTTCGAGGTTCAGTTTCACACGCATGCAAGCTGGGAAGCCAAGCAGAAAACGCATGCCGCATACGAGAAGATCAATGACACTCGAACGCCCATCGAAGAAGTCGAGAGTGCTGCGCGAGTATCAGCGAGAGAGTCAGCGCACAGGTCCCGTTGCCGCCTGGATGCGTGAAGAGATTCCCGACTATCGCAAGGAAGACTCATGAGCGATGAGCAGGTCGTGTACTACGCGATCACCGGCGTTGGGCGCAACACCCGCAGAACCTTCGGGGCTCGTGCGCCGTAGGTTTCCAGAGGAGGGAAGGATCGACGAAGCGCTACGGAAGGATCTGACCTGGGCAGCGCGACATCGGCAATCATCGAATGGGAATACGGCAATCTGACGGGCACGCTAACAGAGATCAGTGAGGCTGAGGCTCGGGAGCTTATTGAGCGGTTTCGGGAGAAGTGGGGGGGCGGGGAGTGAGGCGGGTTAGGGGCTCGGGGAGGTCGCCTTCGTGGATTACGCCTAGGCGCTGGGTGGCGCGGGTGATGGCTACGTAGAGGTCGTTGAGGCCGGCGGCTGAGTCGGCCACTATGCGGGCCGGGTCGGCGACCAGGACCGAGTCGAATTCCAGGCCGCGCACCTGCTTGACGGACAGGACCACGACCGGCCGGTCCAGGGACGGGTCTTCGAGCACGACATCCGGAACCGCACGCCGACTGCGCGGGTGAGCTCGTCGAGGCGGTCGGCGGGCACGATGACGGCCAGGCGGCCAGCGCCGATGATGGCCGACTCCTCGCGGGTGAGCTCGCCGAGCAGGTCGGCCAGCTTGCCCGGCGGCGCCTGCGCATGCCAGGGGCGACCCCGGTTTCGCGGACCGGGCGCGGCGGGTGTAGTTCGGGATCGATGGCCGTCAGCACGTCGGCGGCGACCGCCGCGATCTCGGCCGGGGTGCGGTAGTTGATGGTCAGGCGCTCCAGCTTCCAGCGGTCAGCCACGTTGGGGCCAAGCACGTCCTGCCACGAGGTGCCGCCGCCGAGTTCGCTGGCCTGCGCCATGTCGCCGACGATCGTCATCGACCTGGTGGGGCAGCGCCGCATGAGCATCCGCCACGCCATCGGCGACAGCTCCTGCGCTTCGTCCACGACGATGTGGCCAAACGCCCAGGTCCGGTCGGCCGCGGCTCGTTCCACGGCGGTCCGGTCGTCGTCCTCCTCGTAGCGGCCGGCGAGGCGCTCGGCATCGAGGATGTCGTACGCCGACAGGACCTCGGCCTCCTCTTCGGGGTTCAGGTCCACCGACCGGGAGCCGTAAGCCAGCTCGAGCACCCCGCGCGCGTACGCGATCCGGCGGCGGCGCTCCCGGCGGGCCCGGGCCTGCACGGTCCTGTCGTCGTCGCCGAGAAGTTCCGCCGCCTCGTCCAGCAGGGGCACATCCGCAGCGGTCCACCCGCCGCCCGGCTCACGCAGCAAGGCGTCCCTGTCCGCCGGGTCGAGATCAGGGGCCGCCGCTTCGAGCCGCTCCTTCGATCCGAACAGGTCGCCCAGCAGGCGCTGCGGGGTCAGCGCAGGCCAGAACTCCTCGAGCGCCACCCGCACGTCGCGGGTTTCCCGCAATTCCTGGCGGATGGCGGCCACGTCCTCCTCGCCAAGGAGGTTGCCGCCGCCGAGCACGTCGTACCCGATCTTGTCGGCGACCTTGCGTGCGAATGCCTCGATGAGCAAGCGGTGCGCCAGCGGCCTGGCCTGGTTGTGCGGCAGCCTGGCCCGCCGGGCCCTGTCCCGCACCCGGAGGCAGGTGCGCCGGTCCAGGCGCACCTGCGTCCCCCTCGAACGTGACCTCGAGCCCGCCACGGGCCAGCCCCTGCCGGTCGCGCACTGCCGCGGCGATCACCTCGGCCATGTCCAGCCTGCCCTTGAGCCGTGCGGTGGAGACCGGCTCGTCGCGGCGCACGGTGATCCCCGGGTACAGGTCGGCGATCGTGGACAGCAGCACTGAGGTCTCCCCCAGCGAGGGCAGTACTTGTCCTACATAACGCAGGAACGTGGGACTCGGTCCGATCACCAGCACCACTCGCCGGGCTAGCTGCTCGCGGTGGGTGTAGAGGAGGAACGCGGCACGGTGCAGCGCCACGGCTGTCTTCCCGGTGCCGGGGCCGCCCTGGACGACCAGCACACCCTTGTTCGGCGCCCTGATGATCCAGTCCTGCTCCACTTGGATCGTCTCAACGATGTCGGTCATCTGGCCGGTGCGGCTGGCGTTCAGCGCGGCCAGCAGAGCCGCCTCACCGTTCAGCCCGCTGGTCTGGCCGTTCAGCCCAGGAGAGGCCAGGTCGAGCACCTCGTCGTCGAGCCGGGTGACCTGGCGGCCAATGGTCTTGATGTGCCGCCGGCGCCGCACGCCCTCCGGCGAGACCGGCGTAGCCAGATAGAACGGCCGGGCGGCGGGAGCGCGCCAGTCCAGCAGCAACGGCCGGTAATCGGCGTCCTCGTCGCGGATGCCAAGCCGCCCGATGTAGTGCGGCTCGCCGCCGTCGGAGTCGATCCGGCCGAAGCAAAGCCCGTTCTCCGCCGCGTCGAGTTGCGCCAGCCGCTGGGTGTACATGGCCACCAGGACGTCGCGTTCCGTCCGGGCTTGCGGGGTTCCGCCGGTCTGCCGCAGCGTCTGGGCCAGCCGCTCAGAAGTCCGGTCACGCAGGCCATCGAGGTGCTCGTAGAGCATCGACACGTATACCTGCTCCAGCGCCACGTCTCGATGGGTCACACGCCCAGGGTAGACAACCTCCAGCAATGCACCACCCGGCGCACGTCTAGCTGCGCCTCCGCACCGCCTTCAGGCCGTGCCGCGCAGCGCTCGTGTCCAGCCCGGCCAGGCCCTGGTCCACGAGTTCCTGCCAGCGGTTCCGCAGCGCATCGAGCACGGCAAGGCTGCGATCGGGTGCCGCGTCGAGGGCCAGGCTCATGTCCTTGACCGCCCACTCCAGGGCGAAGTCCGGGGAGTCGTCGCCGCTGTCCATCTTGCGGGCCTTGGCGGCCGCCACGGCGGAGGACATCCGCCCGGTGCCGAGCAGGCCGAGGACCTCGGCCCGGTCCACGCCGAGCGAGTCGGCCAGGGCCATCACCTCGGCCGCTCCCTCGATAAGGAACATCAGCCACGTGTTGATGACCAGCTTGAGACGGCTGGCCGCGCCTGGCTTCTCGCCCAGCCACCGGGTTGTCTGCCCCACCGCGCCGAACACCGGTTCCACGGCGGCCCGCACCCGCTCCGGGCCAGCGGCCAGGATCGCCAGTTCACCCGCTTCGGCCGGGGCGCGGCTGCCGGAGACCGGCGCGTCCACGAACGCCACGTCCGGCCGGCGCTCGGCGGTCACGGCGGCCAGTTCCTCGGTGGCGGCGACTACCGATGGTGCCCATCTGCGCCCAGACCGCACCGGGCCGCATCGCATCGAGCATCCCCTGCGTCCAGGGCGACCGACCGAACCGCCGCGGCGTCGGCCAGCATGGTGATGACCACGTCGGCGCCCGCGACCGCGTCGGCGGGGTCGGCGTGTGCCACGGCGCCGCGCGCGGCCACGTCGGCGGCGCGCTCGGGGGTCCGGTTCCAGACGTCGACCGGCAGCCCGGCCCGCAGCAGGCTGCGGGCCATGCCTCCGCCCATGGTGCCCAGACCCAGCACTGCGACCCGGGGTCCGCCCGGTGCGTTGTCTCCTGCCACGAAGGTCATTATGGACGCTTCGTGCCATCCGGCTCGTCCCCCGGGCCCGGCCACAGCGCCCGATCGACTCTTCGGAGGTGCCCGGCCGAGCTCTGAGTACCGGGCATCTCCCGCCGGGGCCGCAGAGCCGCTACTGTCGCAGTGATCACCCCTTAGCCGTGGCAGCAGGGAGGCATCCCGTGGAACACCAGGTCAAATACCTTCTTGACGAATCCGAACTGCCGCGGCGGTGGTACAACATCATCCCGGACCTGCCCTCCCCCCCGCCGCCGCCGCTGCACCCGGGCACCGGGCAGCCGGTCGGGCCCGATGATCTGGCGCCGCTGTTCCCGTCCGCACTCATCGCTCAGGAAGTGTCGCCAGAACGATTTATCGACATTCCAGATCCGGTCGTCGATGTGTACCGGCTATGGCGGCCAACCCCCCTGTTCCGGGCGCGCCGCCTGGAGAAGGTCCTCGGCACCCCGGCCCGGATCTACTACAAGTACGAGGGAACCAGCCCGGCGGGCTCGCATAAGCCCAACACCGCCGTGCCGCAGGCGTACTACAACGCCGCTGAGGGTGTGACGAAGCTCACCACGGAGACCGGAGCTGGCCAGTGGGGCAGTGCGCTGGCCTTCGCGTCGGCCCTGTACGGGATCGCCTGCGAGGTGTGGATGGTCCGGGCGTCCTATGACCAGAAGCCCTACCGCAGGCTGCTGATGGAGGCCTACGGGGCAACCGTGCACCCGAGCCCGTCCGACCTCACTTCGGCGGGCCGGGCCATCCTCGCCGAGAACCCCGGCTCCACCGGCAGCCTCGGCATCGCGATCAGCGAAGCGGTCGAGGTCGCTGGCAGCGACCCGGCGGCCAGGTACGCGCTCGGCAGCGTCCTCAACCATGTGCTGCTGCACCAGACGGTCATCGGCGAGGAGGCGGTCAAGCAACTCGCTCAGGCCGGCGACACCCCCGATGTGATCATCGGCTGTACCGGTGGCGGTTCCAACTTCTCGGGCCTGGTCTTCCCGTTCCTGCGGGAGAAGCTGGCGGGCAAGATCAGCCCGGTGCTGCGGGCGGTCGAGCCGGCCGCGTGCCCGTCCTTCACCCGGGGGGTGTACACCTACGACTTCGGCGACACCGCCGGGTTCACGCCGCTGCTCAAGATGCACACGCTCGGGCACGACTTCGTGCCGGACCCGATCCACGCCGGCGGACTGCGGTATCACGGGATGTCACCGCTGCTGTCTCATATCTACGAACTCGGCCTCATCGAGGCGGTGGCCAAGCCGCAGTCGGAATGCTTCGAGGCGGGCGTGCTTTTCGCCCGGACGGAGGGGATCCTGCCCGCCCCGGAACCCACGCACGCGATCGCGGAGTGCATCGAGGAAGCCCTGCGCTGCAAGCAGACCGGTGAAGAGAAGGTCATCCTCACTGCCCTGTGCGGGCACGGGCTGCTTGACCTGACCGCCTACGCCAACTTCCAGTCCGGTGAGATGACCGACTTCGAACTCCCGGCCGAGGCCGTCGAGGCTGCCCTGAGCAGGCTGCCTACACCCTCGCCTGAGGCCTCCTTGTGCCTGCTGAGCCCGAGGCCGCCCAGCCGCTCCAGCGGGTGACCCGGATGCTGATGACCGGGCCCGCTGGCGGGCTGGCCCGGTATTGCGGGTAACGCGCCGCGAGCAGCCGGAGCGGCCTGGCCATGTCTGCTGGCCGGTCGAGCAGGGACGCCAACCCGTCGGCGCGCACCCACCACAGACCGGCCCAATCCTGCTCGTAGTGGTCGGCGAGCATGGCTACCCGCGGCTCCGCGGCGATGTTGCGGAGCCGGCGCAGGTTCGCAGTTGTCTTGGGCTTGGCGTCTACGGCGGTGTAGATGTGGTCGCCGTCGACCGCGAAAGTGACCGGAACCAGATGGGGCTGGCCCGTCTCCCCCACCGTTGCGAGCCGCGCCACGGCGGCGCCGGTGAACCGCTGCCGGGCCTCGTCCACGCTCAGATTCAGCGTCCTCACCTCGGTTCTGGTACCAGTGTGAGACCGGTTCTATCCTGGGACGTAGACCCACTCATGGCCTGGGTTTAGGCTTGTCTTGAAGGTCTGCCCATCCCGGGCGGGAAATCATGCCACGCGAATCCGTAGGTGCCCACCGGTTCCGAGCCGCCCTGAGCGGCGCTGTGGGCGCGCTCATATTCGTGTTCCCGGTCGGCGCATGAGCCCGTGTCCGCACGGGCCGACGGCATCTCGGACGGGCACGCCACGGAGGTCATGCCGCCGGCCAGTACGCACATAGCGCCGAGCAGCGGACTGTTCGCGACGGCGTGCACCAGCGCCGGGAACTGCGTCGCGGGCGGGGACTACCAGGTCGGCAGCAGGCCGGTCGAGCCCGTGGTCGCCACGCAGTCGCAGGGCCGATGGTCCAGGGGAATCAGGCTGCTCCTCCCGCCAGATGCCGCATCGCAGCCATACTCCCAGGTCAATGGCATCGCCTGCAGCAGCGCTGGGAACTGTGTCGCGGTCGGCGACTACGAGTACGGCAGGTCGGGTAGCCTTCAGGCCTTCATCGCCACCGAGTCGCATGGCAAGTGGGCACGCGCGTACGCGCCGAGGCTGCCAGCCAACTCGTCGACGCCCGGGTCTGCCCAGCTTGGTGCGGTGGCCTGCACGCACAGCGGGTTCTGCGAAGCGGCCGGCAGCTACCAGGACTCCGCTGGCAATGAACAGGCCATGGCGCTCGCCAAGCCGGTGGGCGGCGGCTGGCGCCAGGCGATCGAGATTGGCGCGCCAGCCAGCGCGGCCGCGAACCCGGACGCTTTCATGACCGGGATCGCGTGCACGGGCCCGGAATCCTGTGTGGCGGTCGGAAGCTACGGCATGTCCGCCAGCCGGTATGCGGCGATGGGCGCGATCGAGTCGCGGGGCACCTGGCACCGGGCAACTGGGATTGCCGCGCCGCACGGCGCCATCTCGAGCACCTTCACGGCCATCGCCTCGATCTCCTGCCTGTCGGCCGGTGCGTGCCTCGGCGTCGGTGAGTACGCGGTTTCGGCCACGCAAAGCCGGGCGATGAGCGTGACCGAGTCGAAGGGCCGGTTCAGCGCGGCTACCGCGATCACCGCGGTGCCGAGCGGCGCCAGCCAGCACCCGAGCACCTATCTCCTCGGCGTCTCGTGCACGTCCACGGGCACCTGCCTCGCGGTCGGCGGCGGTCGCAACGCGGCAGGCCATTCCGTGGCCATGTACATGACCCGGTCGCGCGGTCACTGGCGGGCGACGTTCCTGCCGCCCCCGGCGCGCGCGGGTACCGGTACCTACACGCTGTCCGCCCTGTACTCGGTGTCCTGTACAGACCGGGACGAGTGTACGGCTGTCGGCTACTTCAACGACCGCACCGGCGCCCGTCACGCCGAAGCCGCGTCCACTCGCTGAACCGCTGCTACGGGTCGAGGCGTTCTTCCCGGCCGACGACGACACGAAGGAGCATTGGGCCACATTCGTGACACAGCCGCCGACGCCCTGCTGACTCCCCTGCGGCTGCCGGTGCTCATCCCGGGCCCGCCGCTGTGGCTCAGTCGGGATAGCTGACGGGATAGGTCGTGTAGCTGCGTCCGCTGGGGGCCGTCCAGGTCATGATGCCGGGCCGGGGCTGGTCCAGCGTCCAGCCATAAGCTTGCTTGCATCGATGGTGCCTGCGACATAGCGGCGCGAGATTGCACTCACAAGTGCGGCCGCCTGCCTCGTAAGGGACCGTGTGATCGAGGTCGCAGCGGCGCGCGGGGCGTCCGCACCCGGGGAACGCGCAACCCTGCTGGCGTACCCGGATCAGGTGCTGCAACGAACCCGGCGGCCGGTCGCCGGCCGACTCCTGCCGGTGCGCACACACCCCCGTTTCCAGCCACTCCAACTCGAGACCCGCCATCCAGGCGGCAATGCCCGCAGCCCGGTCTGCTGCTGGCCGTGCCGTGTCTCCCAGGCGGCAGTACCGGATCTTCAGACGGCGGTGGGCCGCGCCGATGGCGGGCGCAGCCGTGCGCGACCGGGTGGCCGTTCTCATCGGTGATCGTCAGGCACCAGCGGGTCCGTGGATGAGCGGCCATGGCCTGGCCGAGGGACCGGCAGTCATCGGCGTCCAGTGTGCCAAATCCAGGCACCTCCCCCGGCGCCTGCGATGCGCCCAGCCAGGTGGCCAGTGGCATCGTCAGATTGACCATCCCGGGCAGCGCAGGGCGGTCGGGAATGTTACGTGACCGCAGCAGCGGGATGTCACCCGACGGCAGGAGGCCGGGGGTGTCACCTGACCGCAGCGGGCCGGGGGTGTTGCCCGGCGACAAAATGCCGGGGGTGTCACCTGACCGCAGCAAGCCGGGGGTCTCACCTGGCGGCAGCAAGGAGGCCACTGGCTGGCCGGTAAGCAATGCTATGAAGACCTGGGCCCGCAGCTGATCCATGGTCCCGGCCGCGCCGGATGCCTGCAGCGCCCGGGCCAGCTCGGACACGTGCTGGTCGGCAGCCAGCGCTCCGGCCCGGGGCAGGTCACGGCCTGCTAGTGCGGCCGTCCCAGCCTGCTCGGCCCAGCGCTCCACCCGGGCATCCCGTTGCGCCCGCTCCTTCCGCTTGCGCGCCGCACCGGGATCTGCCGCGATGACCGCCCGGCGAGTCGCCGCCCGGAGCTTCGTGGTCGTCCAATCCTTCGCCCTCGCCAGCACACGGGCTTCCACCCCGGCAACGTGTTCATCCCCGAGACCGGCCACCTCTTCGACGATCACCATCGCCCGGGGCAGGTCAATCGTCCCGGCCTCCAGCGCGCGGGCGGTCAGCGGCAGCCGGTCAAGAGCCATGGCCAGATCGAGCAGCCCTCCCGCGGCGCGCCCGGTTAACGTCAGCGCGGCGGCGATCTCGGCATCCGCGTGTTCCGCCATCCCGGCCTGCCCGGCCGCCTCCTGATCGATCCGGCGGCGCATCAGGTCGCTAACGGCGGCCAGCTCCAAAGACGCCGACCAGGACGCCAGCCGCCGCGCGGCGCGCAACACCCCGATCAGCTCGTCATCGGTCAACCTGCCCAGGCCCGCCGCGTGCCTGTCGGCGGTCAGCCCGGCCAGCACCGGTCCCGGCGGCAGATCGTCGGCCATCCCACCGGCGGCGAATCCGCCACCATCTCCGGCAGTCCGGCTCCACCACCCGGCTGCTATCGGCTCAGGCCCGGCAGGTCGCGTCGTGGCCGCTATGTACTCATCCAGCAGGGGGCCAGGCAGGTCCGCCAGCCACCCGAGGGTACCGTCGGGCGGTCCGGCCAACGGATCAGGGGCAAGCCCAGCCAGTTCGGCCTCGCTCGGCACCTCGTGCGCACCGGCCGCCTCCAGCGCGGCAACCTCGGCGTCCAGCTCCGCATCCTGGCGTGCCCACTCCCCCGCCGACGCCGACCGCACCCGGGCCAGTAACGCTTCTCGCAAGTCATCACCGGCCAGGGCAGGCCGGGATACCTCCCTGGCAGCGGCTGCTTGTGTTGGCACCTGGCCCACCTCCCCATCCGAGGTTCCGGGTTTGTCTTATCAGACGCTAGCAGAGGGTACCGACAAAGCTAAGCCGATAAAGTTCGAAATAAGAATCGAACACAATCGACCGGCGTCAGGTCACCGGGACGATCTGGGCTTTGATCAGGCGGCCGTCAGCGACATCCAGGAGTCCGAGGGTGCCGTGGGGCTGACGGCGACGGTCGGTGGGCGAACCGGGGTTGAAGATCCGCTGGCCGTGTTCGGCGTGGTCCAGCGGGATGTGGGAGTGGCCGAAGATCACGAGGTCCGCTGCCGGGAAGCGGCGGCGCAGCCGGGCTGGGCGGCCGGTCGCCGGGCCCGAGTCGTGGATCATGGCCACCCGCGAGGCCGCCGAGGTCGAGATCCAGCGTGTCGGGGGCGCCCCAGGCGGCGACGTCCGGTCCGTCGTTGTTGCCGCGGACGGCGCGTACCGGCGCGTAGGCGGCCAGTTCATCCAGCACGTCCGCGGTGCACACGTCGCCCGCGTGCAAGATCAGGTCTGCTCCGCGCAGGTGGGCCGCCACCTGGGGTGGGCATGACTTCCAGCGGCGCGGGGCGTGCGTGTCGGCCAGGACGACGACCCTCACGTCCCCATTCTTCTGCTACCGCCGTGAGACCGGCGCCGGATGGGAGTACCAGGTCAGCTGGGCCGGCTGGGTAAGCGAGAAGCGGACTCCCCGGTCGTCGGTGCACTCGGCGATGAGGCCGTACGGCTCGCGGTGCGGCTCGGTGGACGCTGCCGCCCGCCTCCCGGACCCGGCCGACGGCCGCTGTCACGTCGGCGACCTGCCACACGGGCACCGCGGTGGCCTCGGCATGGCCTCCGCTGACCCCGATCATCGGCGTGGTGTCCTCGACCTGCCAGCCGCCGGGAGTCCGGCCGGGGCGGGATCGCCAGCCGAGCACGGCGCTGTAGAACGCCAGCGTCCTGGCCGGATCGGCCACCTCCAGGGTCACGTAGATCAGGTCGCCGTTACGCCCAGCCGCCTCCGCCCTTCCGGTCGCCGCTGACGGCACTCCCCCGGCGCCGGGCGAGGCAGCCGACGGCTGGTACACCGCGAACCGCACGCCGTCGGTGTCCACGCAGTCAGCGCTCAGCCCGTACTGGCGCCGGACCGGCTCGCCGGCCTGGCCCCCGGCGGCGCGAACCCGCGCCACCGCTTCGGCGGCATCGTCCACCACGTACGAACAGAACAGCATCGGGCGGTCAGCGCTCTCCCAGAGTCCCTGCGGTGGCGTCAGGTCGGCTGCCTGCCTGCCACGCGGATCATGGGCCGGGACGTACTCCACGCCCAGCACCGCGCCGTAGAAGGCGGCGGCGCGCACCACGTCCGGCACCCACAGCGACGCGTAGCCGATATCGCCCTGCCGCGAACGGCGACTCCGGCCCGCCCGGCCCGCTGCGCCGCTGCCCGGCGATTGAGCTCCACCGGCTGCGCCGCGCCGGTCCTGGCGCGGCAGCGGCGGCGCCTGCAGCATCCACCGGTGCCCGTACGGGTCGGTCATCGTGGCGTTGCGATGCCCGTATCCCTCGTAGGGCCCGCGGTCCAGCCGGGCCCCCGCTGCCACCGCCGACCCGACGACGTCGTCCACGTCGGCGACGGTGAGCACCAGGCTTACCGGGACGCCGCCCGGCTGCGGGGCGCGGACACCGATCTCCGGGTGTTCCTCGGCGAGGTAGATCACGCCGCCTGCCAGTTCGAGCTCGGCGTGACCCACCCGCCCGTCCGGCATGATGATGGGCTCGCCGCGCAGCCGGGCACCGAGCACCCGCGCGTACCAGTCCAGGGCAGCCCGGGCCCCGCGCACCGCGAGGTAAGGAACGGCAGCACCGTGTTCCCCGGGTACGGGCGGGGACTGCGTGGCGCCGGGCTGGACGGCTATGTCTGTCACGGCAACTCCTTCGGGTAGGGCGAGGGCGCGCTCCAGGCGGGCCCGCAGGCGGGCGGCGAAAGCGGGATCGGGCTCGACCGGCGTGACCGGGGCCCGCAGCGCGTCAAACGGGTCAGGCATCGCCGACCTCCCCTCCCCCCGCCGTGTACGCGGTGCGGAACGCCGACCGGGCCCGGACCAGCAGCGCCTCGGTGGCGTGCACGGTGCGGCCGAGCACGCTGGCCACCTCGGGCACCGGCAGGTCGTCCACGTACCGCAGCGTCAGCGCGGCCCGGTGATGCGGGCCGAGCCGCTGTAGCACGTCCTGGGCCCGCAGGGCATCGAGCCTGGCGTCCCACGGGTCGTCGCTGTCTGGATCCGGCTCCGCGGCCACGGCGCGCAGCGTGCGCTCCTCCCGGGCCTGCCAGCGCCAATGGTCGCTCAGCTTGTGCCGGGCCACCCCGATCAGCCACCCCGTGGTCAGCGGCGGAGGCGGGGCGGCCCGTACCGCATCGACTGCCACCAGAAACGTCTCGGCGGTCAGGTCCTCGGCCAGCGCCCGCTGCCCGCACCGGGACAGCAGGTAGCCGTAGACCTGGGGCAGGGCCCGGTCATAGAGATCGAGCAGGCGTGCGGGACGGTCCGCCCCATGCCAGCCGCTCTCCGCTCACACCCCTATCGTCGTCCAAGCGGCCGGAACTCCGACGGGTGACGCCCGCCGATCGCGACTGCTGGATCTGACCACGGCGGCTACTGTGGCGGCATGGCGGACGGAAAGCTGAGCCTGGATATCGGGGGAACCACCGTGGTGGTGTCGAACCCGGGCAAGGTCTACTTTCCCCGCACCGGGCACACCAAGCTCGACCTGGTCCGGTACTACCTTTCCGTGGCCGACGGCGCGCTACGCGGTGTGTACGGGCGGCCCATGGTGCTCAAGCGGTTCGTGAACGGCGCCGAGGGCGAGCCGTTCTTCCAGAAACGGGCCCCGGACAAGCGGCCCGACTGGATCGAGACGGTGCTGCTGAGCTTCCCGTCCGGGCGCACCGCCGACGAGGTGGTGGCGCGCGACGCGGCCGCTCATCGCCTGGGTGGTCAACCTGGGCTGCATCGACCTGAACCCGCACCCGGTGCTGGCCGAAGACCTCGACCACCCGGACGAGTTGCGGGTCGACCTGGATCCGGTGCCCGGCATCGAGTGGCCGCAGATCCTCCAGGTGGCCCTCGTCGCCCGGGATGTGCTCACCGACTTCGGGCTGACCGGGTGGCCGAAGACCTCTGGCTCCCGGGGCTTCCACGTCTACGCGCGCATCGAGCGGCGCTGGAGCTTCACCGAGGTCCGCCGCGCCGCCGTGGCGCTGGCCAGGGAGATCGAGCGGCGGGCGCCCGACCTGGCCACCGCGCAGTGGTGGAAAGAGGAACGGCACGGCGTGTTCGTCGACTACAACCAGAACGCCAAGGACCGCACGGTGGCGTCGGCGTACTCGGTCCGCCCCACCCGCGACGCGCGGGTGTCCACGCCGCTGACCTGGACTGAGGTCGCTGACTGCCGACCGGAAGTGTTCACCATCGACACGGTGCCGATCAGGTTCGCCGAGATCGGCGATCCATGGGAGGGCATGGACGAGGCCGTTGGCTCGCTGGAGCCGCTGCTGGCCCTCGCCGTTGAGCATGAAAAAGCAGGCCTGCAGGATGCCCCCTGGCCGCCGCACTACGACAAGCAGGCCGGAGAGCCGCCTCGAGTTCAGCCGTCAAAACGGAGGATGCGTGGCGATGACCCTCCGCCCGTTGCTGTGGCTCCGCCCGCACCGGGGAAGACGAGCGGGCCGACGGGCCGGCGGCGTTCCTCGATGCCGCTCATCGAGGTCGCCAGGGCGGCCACCAAAGACGAGGCCATGGCCGGACTGGAGCAGTGGAAACAACGGCACCCGGCGGTGTGGGGCTACCTGGAGCCAGCGGACGTGCTGGTGGACTCGATGCGGGGGCGCAGCTACAGCTGGACGCGAATCCGGCTGAACCTGCGGCACGTGCCGGAAACGGAGCGCCCGCCGCAGGAGGAACTCGAGGTCGACTACGACCCGTGGACACAGGGCGAGGGACCGCGGCGGCGCGGTTGACTACGATCCTTGGCGGTAACCCGATCTAAACCGAGGAGACGCCGGTGCGCTTCGCGATCAAAACCAGGCCCGAGCACACGACATGGCAGCAGCTCCGGGATGTGTGGGTGGCGGCCGACGAGGTCCCGCTGTTCGAGTCGGCCTGGAACTGGGATCACTTCTACCCGCTGAGCGAGCCCTTCACCGGGCCCAACCTGGAAGCCTGGACGATGATCGCCGCGCTCGCGGAGGCAACCGGCCGGATCCGGCTCGGCTGCCAGGTCACCGGCATGGTCTACCGGCATCCGGCGGTGCTCGCCAACATGGCGGCGACCACCGACATCATCTCCGGCGGCCGGCTGGAACTCGGCCTCGGTGCGGGGTGGAACCAGATGGAATGCGACGCCTACGGCATCGACCTGCCGCCATTGCGGGAGCGGTTCGACCGGTTCGACGAGGGCGTCGAGGCAATCATCTCCCTGCTCAGCCGGGAAACCACCACGCTCGGCGGCCGCTATGTCAAGCTCACCGACGCGCGGTGTGAGCCCAAGCCGGTGCAGCGCCCGCATCCGCCGATCACCATCGGCGGACGCGGCCGGACCAGGACCCTGCGCACCGCCGCGCGCCTGGCGCAGCAGTGGAACGCGATCACCCGGGACCCGCAGGACTGGCTCAGCCTCAAGGAGACCCTGACCGAGCACTGCGCCAGCGTCGGCCGGGATCCACGCGAGATCACCTGCTCGGTCAACGTCCGCGTCGAGGGCCCGGACGGGATCAAGCAGGCCGCCGAACTGGCCGCGGCCTACCGCGACGCGGGCGCCGACCTGGTCATCATGAACCTGCCGCTGGCGGCCGACCCGGCCATGGTGATCCCGCTGGCCGAAGGGCTGGCGCCGCTGGCCTGAGCCGGGTCGGCCGACTGGGCCTCAGGCGTGGCCGAAGTCCATCAGGAACTCAAGGATCCCGTGGTTCTGGGTGGTCACGAAGCTGCCGAAGCTGGGGTTGCCGATGCCGTAGTCAGCGAACGTGACCGGGATCGACCCGGTGACCTCGATCTTGCCGCCGGTCCGTACCGCTTTGAGGCCGAACGTGACCCGCCGGGTGTGGCCGTGCAGCGTGAGCCTGCCGGTCGCCGTGTACGTCTTGACCACCCCGGCTGCTGGCACGGGCGCCAGGCTGATCGGCCGGGTGAGCGTGAACGTGCCGGTCGGGTACGTGGTCACGTCCATGATCCGGCCATCGAACTGGGCGTCGCGCTGGCTCTGGTCGCTGTGCATGGTGGCCATCGCGACGGTGAAGGCGGCCGCCGTCACCGTGGTGCCCTTGATCATCAGGTCACCTTTGACGTGGCTGGTCCGGCCCACCGCGATGTTGTTCTGGCCGAGCAGGACCTCCTTCACCCGGTACCCGGCCAGCGAACCGGCGGTGACCCGCCAGGTGCCAGCCAGCGACGAGGTGCCGGTGGCCTGGCCCGGCTGGGCCTGCGCGGCCGGCACGTGTCCCTTGGTGACCTTGAGGCCCAGCGGGGCGGGCGCGGGGCCCTCGATGAAGTGGATGTACACGTACGTCCCGCCCACGGCGAGCACGGCGGCGGCGGCCAGGCCCGCGACGATCCACCGCAGCCAGCGCAGCGGTCGGCGTGATGGCACGGAATACCTCCTCGGGGGTTACCGCCACGGCGGGTCCACCGTAGTCCCCTGGGAGTCAGTCCTGGCCGGGGGCCGCGAGCCCGGTCTCGTAGGCCAGGACGACGGCCTGCACCCGGTCCCGCAGGCCGAGCTTGTTGAGGATCCGGGCCACGTGGGTCTTGACCGTCGCCTCGCTGAGGGTCAGCTGCGCGGCGAGTTCGGCGTTGCTCAGGCCGCGGGCCAGCAACTGCAGCACCTCCAGCTCCCGCGGCGTCAACTCGGACAGCTCGCCCTGCCCGGCGGGCTGGCTGGCTGGGCGGGGGGCGAACTGCTTGATGAGCCGGCGGGTGATGGACGGCGCCAGCAGCGCGTCGCCCTCGCGGACCAAGCGCACCGCGGCGACCAGTTGCTCGGGCGAGACGTCCTTCAGCAGGAACCCGCTGGCGCCGATGGTGAGGGCGGTGTACACGTACTGGTCGAGGTCGAACGTGGTGAGGATGATGATCCGGCAGCCGGCCCCGGCCCGGGAGGCGAGGATGCGCCGGGTAGCTTCCAGGCCGTCCATCTCTGGCATCCGGATGTCCATGAGCACCACATCGGGCCGGTGCTTGAGCACCTCAGCCACGGCCTGTGCACCGTCGGCGGCCTCGGCCACCACGGGGATGCCCGCAGCGCCGAGTATCATCCGGAACCCGCCGCGGACCAGGGTCTGATCGTCGGCGATCACCACGCGGGGCGCCGCCGCCTCGCTGAGGGATGCCTCGCTAACGGGTGCCTCGCTCACCGGTGCCCTGCCGCCGGGAATGGGAGGCTGGTGGCGGCGGGCGCGGGCGCCGCCACAGACGGCGCGGGGCCGGCGGCGGCCTCTGCCGCAGGGCCTGGTGAGTCAGGCGGCAGCGGATCCACCGGGATGCGGGCCTGGACCAGCCATCCGCCGCCTGTCTGCGGTCCGGCGGTCAGGTCACCGCCGTACAGCGCCATCCGCTCGCGGAGGCCGAGCAAGCCACGCCCGGTGCCGGGAGCAGCGGTGACCACAGGTCCGGCGGCCGGGAAGGGCCGCCCGGCGTCGGCCACCTCGATCACCAGGTCGCTGTCAAGGTAGTCGAGCCGTACGCTGGTACGCGGCTTCCCCGCGTGCTTGATCACGTTGGTGAGCCCCTCCTGGACCACGCGGAACGCTGCTAGGTCCAGCCCGGGCGGCAGGCTCCGCGGCACGCCGGTTATCCGCAGCTCTACCGGCAGTCCCGCGGCGCTCACCCGGTCCACGAGCGGCTGCAACTGGCCGAGACCCGGCTGTGGCCGCAGGTCTTCCTCGCCGGGGGCTGCGTCTTCGGTGGCCTCCTGCGCTGGGCTGAGCAGGCCGAGCAGGTGGCGCAGTTCGGTCATGGCGGCCCGGCCGCTGGACTCCACCGCCAGCAGCGCTGCCGTGGCCTCACCGGGCGACTCGGTCAGCACCTGCCGGGCAGCACCGGCTTGCACGATCATCACGCTGACGTTGTGCGTCACCACGTCGTGCAGCTCACTGGCGATGTGGGCACGTTCCTGATCGAGCGCCCGCCGGGTGGCGGCCTCGTGTTCGGCCTGCAGACGGCGCATCCGGTCCCGGGCCTGCACAGCATTGCGGACAACCGCGATCAGGACCAGCGCTGCCGCGACCACGAGCCCGGTGAGCCGCCAGGGCGCTGCTGCCTGGATGGTGTATGCCGGAGTCCCCGCGTCGTATCCCGGCAGAGACCCCGGACGCGGCGGCAGCGGGCCTACCGGCGATCGCGCTGACATGGCGGTCACCGAATAATTGCCCGCCGGTGCCGCGGTCCAGAAGGCGTAGACCACCAGCAGGCCCGCCAGCGGCATGCTGAGCATCGCCGCGTTGCGGAACCGGCTGTACGCCACCGCCGAGTAGCCAGCGAACACGATGGCGAGGAAGGTGATGTCCGTCGCGTACCGCCGGGTGGCGAGCACGCCGGCCAGCAGGACCACGAACGCGGCCAGCGGGAACCGCCTGCGGAACGCGAGCGGCACCGACGTGAACAGGATGGCCGCGGCCGAGTGCTTCCAGACCTGGGCCAGTGCATCAGCCGACTGAACAACGGCTAGTCCCCGAGGGCCCGGCCGCACCGTCACGAGGCCGTGGGCATCGGACCGCACCAGTATCAGCGACGCCACCAGGGCCAGCGCGGCGATAGCGATGTCGGTGACGAAGGCACGCCGCGACAGCGGCACCCGCGGCTCGGCAGACCGGACGAAAGCCAGGGCCTGGTCCAGCCGAGCGCGTACCGGCACGCGAGTGTCCTCGCTCACTTGCTCATTATCGCCTCGGCGATGGCGCTGCGGCGTCGGCCGAGTTGTGTACCCATCTACATCGGGAGGATGACCGGCGGGCGGCCCGCGACAACGGCGGTACCCAGGTTGCATCGCAAGGCGGACGCCGACACCACCCCGGCCTGCCTACCGTGCCGCTCATGGATGCTCTCGTGCGTATCAGCCAAGTGACCAAGCGCTACGACAATGACGGCCAGCCCGCCGTGGACGGCGTCAGCCTGGAGATCGCGCCGGGCGAGGCGGTGGCGGTGATGGGCCCGTCCGGCAGCGGCAAGTCCACGCTGCTCAACCTGATCGCCGGCCTCGACCGACCGACCAGCGGCACGGTGACCGTTGCCGGAGAACGAGTGGACAAACTGAGCGAGACGGGGCTGGCCCGGTTCCGGCGCCGCCGGATCGGGATGATCTTCCAGTTCTTCAACCTGCTCGATGACCTCACCGTGGAAGACAACGTGCTGCTGCCCGCGCAGCTCTCGGGGCTGCGCAGGGGCCAGGCCCGGGAGCGTGCTGGTGAGTTGCTGGCCGCCCTGCGGATCGACCAGTACCGCAACGCCTACCCGGGACGGCTGTCCGGCGGGGAGCGGCAGCGGGTGGCGATCGCGCGGGCACTGGTCAACCGGCCCGAACTGCTGCTGGCCGACGAGCCGACCGGGGCGCTGGACACCACGACCGGCGAGGAGATCGGCCAGCTGCTGCGCGACCTGAACGCCTCGGGCCAGAGCCTCGTCCTGGTCACCCACAACCCGGACCTGGCCGCCCGGTACGCGAGGCGTACCGTCCAGCTCGTTGACGGCCGGATCACCAGCGACGCCGCGTCGCCCGAGCTGGCGGGAGCGCAGCGATGAGGGTCGGCCCGGTCGCCCGCGCCGCCACGGGCGGGCTGACCAGACGGCGGGTGCAGACGATCGTGATCGGGCTCGTGCTGCTGGTATCCACCGGCGCATCGGTGCTGGCCCTCGCCCTTGTCGCGGACTCCAGCTCCCCGTTCGACCGCGCGTTCGCGGCGCAGCACGGCGCGGACGTGGTGGCGACCGTCGACCCGGCCAGGGCCACCGGCGCCGAGCTGACCGCGACCAAGCGGCTCCCGGCGGTCACCGCGGCAGCAGGACCGTTCGCCGAGGTGACCGTCACCCCCAAGGCGCCTATGGCTGGTGGCGACGTGACCCTGCCGCCGACGACGCTGGTGGGGCGGGCCTCGCCGGGTGGCCCGATCGATCGCCTCACCCTGCAATCCGGTCACTGGGCAACGCGCCCCGGCCAGCTGGTCCTGTCCAGCGACCCCAGCCCAGGCTCGAGCGTCACCATGACACTCGGGACGCGGCTCACCCTGGCCAGCCTGCCGGGGAAGCCCGTGCTGACCATCGTCGGCATCGCCGACTCGGTCAACAGCTCGGCGGGAGGCTGGGTGGTGCCCAGCGAGATCGCCAAGCTGCGCGCTCCGGGGACACCGGCCACCGCGCAGATGCTGTACCGGTTCCATAGCGCCAGCTCGGCCGCCGAACTTCGGCGCGGGCGTCGCCGCGGTGACCGGGGCCCTGCCCGCGGGCACGGTCACCGGTACGCAGTCCTACCTGGCCGTCAGGGCCCAGGAGTCGTCGAACATCGGGCCGTGGGTTCCGTTCGTGGTCGCGTTCGGCGTCCTCGGCCTGGTGATGTCGGTGCTGATCGTGGCCAACGTGGTCAGCGGCGCCGTGGTGGCCGGTTACCAGCGGATCGGCGTCCTCAAGAGCATCGGCTTCTCCCCCGGCCAGGTCGTGGCCGCCTACACCGGCCAGGCCGGGGTGCCCGCCGTGGCGGGCTGCCTGGGCGGCGTGGTGCTCGGGAACCTGCTCGCCGTGCCGATACTCGGCCAGACCGCCAACGTCTACGGCGTGGGCGCGCTGCACGTGCCGGTCTGGGTCGACGTGGCCGTGCCGGTGGCGATGTGCTGCCTGGTCGGCATCGCGGCGCTGTTGCCCTCGCTGCGGGCGGGCCGGCTCAGCGCGGTGCAGGCGATCGCAGCCGGGCGCGCGCCACGGCAGGGCCGCGGGTACGCCGCGCACCGGCTGTTCGGCCGGCTGGCGCTGCCCCGCCCGGTGACCATCGGGCTGGCGGCCCCGTTCGCCCGCCCGGCGCGCACCGCGGTCACCCTGGTCGCGATCGTGCTCGGCGCCGCCGCGGTCACGTTCGCGGTCGGCCTGTCCACCTCGCTGGGCCGGGTCGCCGAAGGCCTGAGCCATTCGGCCGCCGAACCGGTGCAGGTCTTCATCCCGTCGGCCAGCCCCGGTGGCCCCGGCCTGGTCCATGTCACGCGCATCCGCAGTTCCGGGCCGGGCGCGGCACAGTCCGGGCCCCGGCACCTACCGACGGACGCGCGGGCGCAGCGGGCGGTGACGGCGGCGCTGCGCGCGCAGCCGGGCACTGCTCGCTACGTCGCCGCCGACGCGGCCCAGATGGTCAGCGTGGCCGGGCTGTCGCAGCAGGTCGGGCTGACGGTCTTCCGCGGTGACGCGAACTGGACCGGATACGACATGATCAGCGGGCACTGGTACACCGGCCCCGGTCAGGTGGACGTCGCCACCGGCTTCCTCACCGACACCGGCAAGTCCGTCGGCGACACCATCACGATGACCTTCGGCAGCAAGCAGGTAACGGCGCGGATCGTCGGGCAGGTCTTCGACACCGACAACAACGGCCTGGCCATCATCACCGGCTGGCAGACGCTGGCCGGCGCCGATCACGGCCTGGCCGTGGACCAGTACGACATCGGGCTGCGCCCGGGCACCTCCGCGACGGCGTACGCGCAGGCGGTGGGCAGCAAGCTCGGGCCCGCCTACCTCGTCAGCATCAACGACCGTGACCAGGGATTCCCGATCGTGCTCGGCCTCATCGGCACGCTGACGCTGCTGCTGGCGATCGTGGCGGGGCTCGGCGTCCTCAACACCGTGGTGCTCAGCACCAGGGAACGGGTGCACGACCTGGGGGTGTTCAAGGCGGTCGGGATGACGCCACGGCAGACGATCGCCATGGTGGTGTGCTGGGTCGCCGGGGTCGGCCTGCTGGCGGGGATGGTCGCGGTCCCGGCCGGGATCGCGCTGCACCACAACGTGCTGCCCATCATGGCCGCGGCCGCCAACGTCGGCCTGCCCGCGAGCTTCCTGAACGTCTACGGCGCCGCGGAGATCATCGCCTTGGCGCTGGCCGGGCTGGTGATCGCGGTGGCCGGGGCACTGCTCCCGGCCGGGTGGGCCGCCAAGATGCGGACCGCCTCAGCCCTGCGGGCCGAGTGACCGGGCATAGCGGGGGTGGGCGCAGAGCGGGGGTGGGACTAGCAGAGCGTGGGCGGGCTGCAGGCGGGGCGGGACTAGCAGAGCGGGGGCGGGACTAGCAGAGCGGGGGTGGGACTAGCAGAGCGCGGCCCTCACACAGGTGTGAGGGCCGCGACGCACTCTACGTGGTGGGTCATGGGGAAGGCGTCGAACGCGCGCAACGCGTCCAGCCGCCAGCCGAACTCGGCGAACACGGCGATGTCGCGCGCCAGAGTGGCCGGGTCACACGAGACGTACGCGACCCGGCGCAGCCCGCGGCGGCCCGGCCGCCGCCGGCCCGCCACGTGCGGGGTCAGCAGGCGCTCGATGATCCGCCGCGACGCTCCCGTTCTGGGCGGATCAAGGACGGCGAGCCCCGGCTGCGGCCAGCCGCCGCGGGCGAGTACCCGGGCGACGTCCCCCGCGTGCACCCGGACCCACGGCGTCCCGCGCAGGTTGTGCCGGGCGTCCCGCACCGCCGCCCGGTCGGAATCCACCGCGATGACCGCGCCCTCGGGCCCGACCTGGGTGGCCAGCGCCCCGGCGAACAGCCCGGCACCGCAGAACAGGTCGAGCGCCACCTCCCCCGGCCGCGGGCGCAGCGTGTCAAGCACGGCCGCGCTCAGCGTGTCCGCCGCGCCGGGGTGAACCTGCCAGAACGCGCTCGCGCTCACCCGCCACCGCCGCCCGGCCGCGTGCTGCCGCAGCGGGCCGGGCGCCGTCCCCGGAGGGGTGACGATCACCGCCCGTTCTCCCGTCGCCGGGGACACCGCGACCTCGACCGACGTGGCCTCCCAGCGCTGCCCGGTCACGTCTGCGGCCTGGATCAGCGGGTGCGCGATCGGGCAGTCACCCACGTCGATCACGTCGTGGGAGCGGTGCGCGAGCAGCCCGGCGGTGCCATCGGGACCGACCGAGAACCTGACCCTGGTCCGCCAGCCCAGGCCGGCGGCGTCGCCCGGCACCGGTTCGACGGTGACGTCCCGGTCGAGGTGGGCGATGCGCCGCAACTGCTCGGAGATGACCTCGGCTTTGAGCCGCCGCTGGGCGGCGAGGTCAGCGTGCTGCCAGTCGCAGCCGCCGCAGCCGCCGGGGCGGGCGTGCGGGCACCGGGGCGCCACCCGGTCGGGCGATGCCTCGAGCACTTCGATCGCTTCCGCCCGGGCAAAGGAGGCCGTGGCGTCGGTGACCACGGCGCGGACGCGTTCGCCCGGCAGGGCATGCCGGACGAATACCACCCTGCCACCGGCGTCCCTGGCCACGCACCAGCCGCCGTGGGCCACGCCCGATACGGTGAGTTCCAGCACCTCACCGGCGGGCGATGGCGGGGATGCCCGGTCCGGCCGGCCTGCCCTTTTGGTGGTAGATTCCACTGCCTCTCCCTGTCCGTCGCTGCCAGTATGCCGACCTGGCGTGATGACCGCGTCCGGGGGGCATTACCGTGACGGGCAGGCAACCAGGGAGGCGGCCGTGCACATCGTGATCATGGGATGCGGGCGGGTTGGGTCGACGCTTGCCCACATCCTCGAAGACAGGGGTCACTCGGTCGCCGTGATCGACCAGGACCCGGAGGCGTTCCGGCGGCTGCGCAGTGGGTTCAAGGGCCGGAAGATCACCGGTGTCGGCTTCGACCAGGAAGTCTTGCAAGCGGCCGGGATCGAGGACGCGGAAGCGTTCGCGGCGGTCAGCAGCGGTGACAACTCCAACGTGATCGCTGCCCGGGTGGTGCGGGAGTCGTTCGGCGTGGAGCGGGTCGCGGCGCGCATCTACGATCCCCGCCGGGCCGAGGTCTACCAGCGGCTCGGCATCCCGACCGTGGCCACGGTGCGCTGGACGGCCGACCAGATGCTCCGGCGGCTGCTACCCGAGGGCGCCGAGGCGCTGTGGCGCGACCCGACCGGCGCGGTGGACCTCGCCGAGGTGGCCTACGACCCCGCCTGGGTGGGCGAGAAGACTCACGCGATCGAGGAGTCGGTAGGAGCCCGCATAGCGTTCATCACCAGGCTGGGCGAGGCGATGCTGCCCGGCCCGGGGACCGTGCTGCAGGAGGGTGACGTCCTGCACGTGATCGCGGCACACAAGGACATGGACCGGATCCAGTCGCAGCTGGCGTCGCGCGGCGGGGCGGTCCGGCGGGCGCCGGACAAGCGGGCGCAGGAGAAGGGAGCGCGCTGATGCGGGTCGCCATTGCCGGCGCGGGCGCGGTAGGCCGCTCGATCGCGCGGGAACTGCTCGATAACGGGCATGAGGTGCTGCTCATCGACAAGAATCCACGCTCCATCAAGGTGGACAGCCTGCCTCAGGCGGAGTGGCTGCTCGCGGACGCGTGCGAGATCACCTCGCTGGACGAGGCCGGCCTGGAACGCTCGCAACGTCGTCATCGCCGCTACCGGGGACGACAAGGTGAACCTGGTCGTCTCGCTGCTGGCCAAGACCGAGTACGGGGTGCCACGGGTGGTGGCGCGCGTCAACGATCCCAATAACGAGTGGCTGTTCAACGAGTCGTGGGGCGTGGATGTCGCGGTCTCAACCCCGCGCCTGCTTTCCGCGCTGGTGGAGGAGGCGGTGAGCGTCGGCGATCTGGTCCGGCTGATGACCTTCCGGCAGAGCGAGGCGAGCCTGGTGGAGCTGACCATGGCGGACGACGCGCCGCTGGCCGGGTCCAGGATCGGCGACATCACCTGGCCCGCCGACACCGCCCTGGTGGCGATCCTGCGGGAGGGCAGGGTCATCGTGCCGCAGGCCGACGACCCGCTGGCGGGAGGCGATGAGCTGCTGTTCGTGACCGGCGAGGATGTCGAGCACGAACTGGGCCGGCTGCTGTCCGAGGGACGCTGAGTTTCCCGGTTTCCTACCTGGTCTCGGTAATTTCCGGGCCGCGCTCGAACGGGTCCGCACCGCCCCAGGGGTTGCCCTCCGGCTCAGCCTCCTCCGCGAGAGCCTGCAGGGCTTCTTCCGGAAGCCGTATCTCCAGCAGGTCGCGGGGCGGCGCCGGGTGATCACCACGGACCACCACCACGTCGGCGAACACCTGTTCCAGCGGCTCGGCAAGGTCAGCCCGGGTAGCGGCGGGGCCGCTGATCACCCCGCGCAGGAACCAGCGCGGGCCGTCGACGCCCAGGAACCGGACCGGCTGCCGGCCGGCCGCCAGGTCCGGGCCAGCCGGCCCGGAGGCGCGATGTGGGCCCGTACCTCCACGCCGAACGGCCCGTCCGCTTCGGCGGACTCGCCGCCCGCCTTCGTCACCTCTGCCGCGATCTCTTCCCGGACGTCCGCCCACAGGCCGCCGGTCTTCGGGGCGGCGAACGCCTGTAGCTGCAGGCCGCTGTCCCCGTGCACCACGGTGACCCAGGCGGGCTGATCATCGGCCATGCTGACCTGGACCTCGAGCCCTTCCCGGACTGGCACACGGATACTGCCGAAATCAATCCGCTCCGCCTCAGGCACGTCATCGTTCGCGTCCCAGGGGCCGCTGCCCTCCGGCTCATCCGGATTGTCCAAGGAGCCGTTCTCCGGCTCATCCGGGCTGTCTCCGGCGGCCTGCGCCCAGGCCTGCTCCTCATCCTCATTGCGGCGCCGACGCAACACTGCCATCTCCCTAATGCATTACATGGCCACCGGTAGACCCGAACCCGCCGTCCCCGCGTGCCGAGCCGGGCAGGGACTGGACCTCATGGAATACCGGGCTGGCCACCTGCTGGACGACGAGCTGGGCAATCCGGTCCCCTCGCCCGAACCTGACCGGCTCCCCCGGGTCGGTGTTGAGCAGGGTCACCTTGATCTCGCCACGGTACCCGGCATCGACCGTGCCTGGCGCATTGACAACAGTGACCCCGTGCCGGGCGGCGAGCCCGGAGCGGGGGTGGACGAAGGCCGCGTACCCGTCCGGCAGGGCGATCGCGATTCCGGTCGGCACTACCGCCCGCTCCCCCGGAGCCAGCGTCACGTCCGCCGCCGCGAACAGGTCCACGCCCGCATCACCGGGGTGCGCCCGGGTGGGCAGCGGCAGTTCGGTGTCCAGACGCTTGATGAGGACATCTACGGGTTGCGCGGTCACGGAGGTGACCCTACCCCGGCCGGGGGAGTGTTCCCGGCTGATCCGCGCCGTCTGGTCCCGGCCCGCCGGCGTCGGCTTCCGGGGCAGGCCGCCGGCCCAGCAGGTAAGGCGTGGCGCGGACGAGGGCGGCCGCGGTCGGCACGGCCACCACCGCTCCCGGGATGCCGGCCACTACCCCGCCGACGGCGAGCACCAGGATGATCGCGAGCGGGTGGAGGCGGACCATCCGGCCGACGACGATCGGCTGGAGCAGATGGCTCTCCAGCTGGTTCTCCAGGATGAAAACCGCCACCAGCACCAGCGCCGCCACCCAGCCCCGGGTGCCGAGCGTGACGGCAACCGCGATGGTG
This sequence comes from uncultured Actinomycetes bacterium, assembly GCA_963813395.1. Lineage (GTDB taxonomy): Bacteria > Actinomycetota > Actinomycetes > Streptosporangiales > Streptosporangiaceae > DASXKD01. The sequence continues at coordinate 344,593 of CAWEYV010000022.1, read as the reverse complement.
CCCGCCACCAGGATCCCTACCAGCGGCACGAACGCGGCGAGGAACACCAGGATCACCAGCGGGACCAGCAGTGGCACGCCCAGGATCCACAGGGTGACGCCGATCACGACGGCGTGGATGGCCGCTACCGCGACGGTGCCGCGCACGTAGTAGGTCACCGCGTCCCACGCCGCGGCGCCCGCACCCCTGGTCCGGGCGCGGGCGGAAGGCCCGAGGAAGGAGGTTAGCCACGCCCAGATTCGATCGCCGTCCTTGAGCAGGAAGAACGTGACGAACACCATGAGGAACAGCCCGGCCAGGAGCTCGAGGAAGATCTTCCCGCCGGACAGCACCGTGCCGGCCACGGCCGACTGGTGCGCTTTGAGGAAGGTGATCAGGCGCGTGGACAGCCGCGCCAGGCCCGCGCGGCCGAGGTGGAACGGCGGCCCGGCCAGCCACCGCTGCAGATCATTGGTCGTGTCGCTGACGTCGGTGACCAGCCTCGGGTAGTTGGCCGAGGTCTGGGTCACCGCCAGCGTGGCCGCTCCGGCGAGCACCGCCAGCGCGGCGAGCAGGGTGCACCAGGTTGCCGCGAGGGCGGGCAGGCCGGACCGTCTCAGCCGCAGCGTCAGGGGCTGGAGCAGGGCGGTGAGCAGCACGGCCGCCACGCACGGCAGGATCACCAGGCGCAGGATGCTGGCTACCCGGAACGCCGCGTAGAGCAGGATGCCGATGATCAGCAGGCGCCACGCCCAGCCCGCGGATCTCTCCAGCCAGCCGGGTACCCGCGCCTGGTCACCGGCCTGCGCCTCGTGCCATTCCGGCCCGGTCAGGCCGTCGCCGCCGGCGCGTTCCGTATCGCTGGGAGGCGTCGCGTCCAGGGCCTCCCGGTCCCTGGTACTCCGCCAGATCCGTCGCGCCATCACGTCCCCATGTAACCAACTACCGTGGGCTCATGCGTGTTTACCACGAGCGGCTTCGTGTCCCGCTTTCCTGGTGGGTAGTAGGCCTTGCCACGATAGTCATTCTCGCTACCGAGGTCGTCCCCGGATGGCCGGTGCTGGTGCAGGTGGCCATCTTCGTGGTGCTGGTCGGCGGCTTCGCCGCGATACTGCTGAACTGGGGCAGGCCGAGCGTGGACGTCGGGGCCGGGGAACTGCGGGTGGGGGCGGCCCGGCTGCCGCTGACCGTGGTCGGCGAGGTAACCGCGCTCGATGAGGCGCAAACCCGGTCGCTGCGCGGCCCGCGCGGCGACCCGGCGGCATTCCTGATCATCAGGCCGTACCTGCGGCAGTCGGTGTACGTGGAAGTGACCGCCCCGGCTGGTGCGGTCCCGGAGGCGGCCACATCCCGGGCCGGTGACCCGGTCCGGACGGCAGAAAGCCGCAGGTGGGGCTGGCGGCCGCGGCGGCGTGATAACAAGGCGCCGGCCGGTGCGGCGGCCCCGTACTGGCTGGTCTGCACCCGGCACCCGGCCGAACTGGCGGCGGCGATCAATGGGGCCAGGCCCGCTGCCCGTGCCGACGGCGCCACCGTGGGATGATCGACCGTCAAGCTTGGCAGCGCGCAGGCGGCAGCAGGCGCAGGGAGGAAATTGGGCATGGCAGACGATCGCGGGGAGGGCATCAGCAGGGCGCTGGGAGCCACCGCCGCTTTTGCCGCGGGATACGGCGCCCGCAAGCTCGTCACCCTCGGCTGGAAAAGGATCACCGGGAAGGAACCGCCCAACGACCCGCATGACCCCAGGGTGGGCGTTGGTGAGGCGCTGGCCTGGGCTGTCGCTCTCGGCGTGAGTATGGAGGTCGCCCGCCTGCTGGCTGGGCGCGCGGCCGCGAAGAACATGCGGCGCAGCGATAGTGGTGCGCAGTGAATGCGCGGCGCCCCCCCGCTCGGCGCAATCCCGCGCGGCACGCCGCTGCCAACCCCGCTGGCCCGCCAGGCGATGATGACCGCTCCCGCTTGTCGTCCAGGGTCGGCGACGCGCTGCGTCAGCGAAAGCTGCCGAGTGGCCGCCGCCGCGGCCAGGACGACCCGGCCGAACTCGAGCCGCCCGGAGACGCTGGCTACGACCAGGCCGTGATGCCGTCCGGGCCCGGCATGGGCGCCGGCCCTGGTTCAGGCTCCGGTTACACCTTTGATTTTGATCCCGGCCCTGGTCCTGATTACGGTCCCGGTCCCGCTTCTGGCTACGGTCCCGCTTCTGGCTACGGTCCCGCTCCTGGTTACGGTCCTGGTCCTGGCTACGGACCTGGCCAAGATCCTGGTTACAGCTCTGGGCCTGGTCGTGGTTACGGCCCAGGCCCAGATCACGGTGACGGCCCAGACTCTGGTGCTGGGCCTGGCTCACGCTTGGACTCCGGACCCGGCCCACACCTGGACCCTGGACCCAGCCCTCGTTTCGACCCACGGCCCGGCCCGCGCCTGGACCCCGGCGCAGGCCGACGGTTCAACCCCGGCCCAGGTCAGCGGTTCGACGCCGGCCCACGCCTGGATCCCAGCCCACGTTTGGACCCGCGGCCCGGCCCACGATTGGATAGGCCCGGCCCACGCCCGAACCCTGGACCCAGCCCTCGCTTGGACGCCAGGCCTGGCCCACGGCTGGACCCCAGTGCAGGCCAGCGGTCCGACGCCGGCCCAGGCCCACGCCTGGACCCCAGCCCACGTTTGGACCCCCGGCCTGGCCCACGGCTGGACCCCGGCCCAGGTCCGCGCCTCGACCCTGGCCCGGGCACCGCCCGCCGCCCTGAGCCCGCAGCCGCCAGCGAGACACGGGCGGTTCGCCCCGCGACCGCCAGCGAGACCCGCGAGGCTCGCGAAGCCTGGCTGCAGCGCTGGCCAGCTGCAGTTTGACTACCTCGTTGGCCAGGGCCTGCAGCCCGGCGACCGGATGCTGGAGATCGGCTGCGGCAGTCTGAGCGCCGGGCACCTATTCATTGACTATTTGAGTACTGGCAACTACTACGGCATCGACAGTTCGCCGGACAAGCTGATTGCCGCGCTGCGGATCATCAGCGAGTTCAGCCTGCAGGCCAAACTGCCGCACCTGACCCTGGTGGCCCCGTTCGACCTGAAGTTCCTGCCCGCGTCAAGGTTCACGGTGATACACGCGCACAACGTGCTCGCCCGTGCCCCGGTCGAGGTGATCGGCGCTTACCTGGCCCAGGTACGGCGCGTCATGACGAACGACGCGATCTTCGACGTCACCTTCGACCGCGCCGGCGGCGCCGAGTATCAGGAGCAGGGCAGAGACTTCCACTACCGGGCGGACACGCTGATCGGCCTGGCCGGTTCCCGTGGCCTGGATGCGGAGTTGATGAAGGACTGGGACGAACTCGGTCACTCGCATTCGAAGCTGCGGCTCACCCGCCGCAGTTAAGCGTCAGTAGCCGTACCACGGGCGCAGCCATTACGATATATCGCGATAGCTGACCGAGGGAGAGCTATGACGCAGCTTGACCACGTGCGGGCGTCCGACTCCGAGCGTGACGCGGCCGCTGCCCAGCTTCAGGCGGCCTTCGCCGAGGGGCGGATCGACGACGCCGAGTTCGACCAGCGGATGCGGACGGCGCTCACCGCTCAGACCCGGGCGGACCTGGCACAGCTCACGGCCGACCTGCCGGACCAAGCGCCACGCCCGCTGCCGGTCACTGCCGGACGGCGGCCCGGCCGGTTCGCGGTCACCTTCAAGAGCAGCCTGTCCCGGGCGGGCCGGTGGCGGGTGCCGGAGCACTACACCACCCTGGTCTACAAGGGCAGCGGCGTGATCGACCTGCGCGCGGCCGAACTGACCGCTCAGGAGACGACGATCTCGGCGATTGCCTACAAGTCGCGGATCAACATCCTGGTCCCGCCGGGGATCCGGGTCGAAAGCGGTGGCCTGGGCGTCTCCACCGGCAGCGCCGGGCTGGAGGCACCGCCGTCCACTACCGCGCCCGTGGTGCACGTGCGGGGCTACAGCTACAAGGGCACTATCGAGGTGGCCGGCCAGCCCGCGGAGGACTGACCGCCCGGCAGCCTGGTCCGGCGGGAACCCGGCCCAGGCGGTCAGGTGACCGAGCCCGCTGCTGCGCCGGTCGCACGATCGCCCCACCGGGCCCGGGCCTCATCCAGGTCGAGTGGGGCGATCCCCGGGCCGCTGCTGAGCTCTGCCTCCCAGTCCTCGGCGGGAACGCGCCACATCACCTCGAACTCGATCCCGCTGGGATCCTTGGCGTACAGGGACTTGGACACCCGGTGGTCGCTGGCACCCACCAGGGCGCCGCGCGCGAGCAGTCGCTGCCGCGCCTCCTCGAGCTCAGCCAGCGTGCCCACTTCCCAGGCCAGGTGGTAGAGCCCGGTGGACGGAGCCGCGTTCCTGGGGATCGGCGCGCTCCCTTCGAGGGCGAACAGCCCCAGGTCGTGGTCGTTCGCCGAGCCTGGGGCGCGCAAGAAGGCGGCCCGGTCGCCCATCCGGGACCGGACCTCGAAGCCGAGGGCATAGGTGTAGAAGTCCACGGCGCTCGCCAGGTCATCGACGTACAGGACAGCGTGATTGAGACGGCGCACGGCCATGGCGGATCCTCCTCGCGTGATGCTCCTTCAGACAGAATGCAGCAGCGGGCCGCCCTGATTCCCGCCTGGCCGGGCCGGTATACCTGGCCCGCGGGCGCAGCGGCGTCCGGCGGGCATACTCCTCAAGCGCGTGACCGAGCCAGCCGGCCGTGCGGGCGACCGCGAACACCGCCTCCCCGGCCCCGGTGACCATCCCGGACACGCTGGCCAGCACGCCCAGCGCGAAGTCGATGTTGGGGCTGGGCAGACCCCGCCTGGCCACCTCCGCCATCAGGGCCTGCGCCACCTCCAGGCGTGGTGACCCGGGTGCCGTCGCCTCGATCTGTGCCAGCAGAAACGCCGCCCGCGGGTCACCGGCCCGGTAGACGAAGTGACCGAACCCGGGGATCCGCTCGCCCCGGCGCAGCACCGAGCCGACCACCCTGGGCACCTCCGCTGGCCCGGCAGCGGCCGCCAGCATCGTTTCCACGCCCAGCGAAGCCCCGCCGTGCAGCGCCCCGCCGGCCGCGCCCATGCCGGTGGCCACGACCGCGTACGGGTCGGCGCGGACGGACGCGGCTACCCGGGCGGCCAGGGTGGACGCGGCCAGTTCGTGGTCGGCAAGCAGCACGAGCGCCGCGCGCAGCGCGTCCCGCAGTCCCGTGCTGAGCGCGCCCGGGCACAGCTTTGGCCAGAGCCGCGCCGTCAGGCTCGCATCTGCCGCCCCGCCGGCCAGCCGCCAATCCGCGTTGTCAGCGGTCTGTTCATCCGCCCCGGCGGCTACGTGTTCATCCGGCCTGCCAACGGCTCCTTGATCCGAACCGGCGGCGGGCAGGCAGTCGACCATCCCCGCCATGATCGACTGGCCGGCCGCGATCACGGCCGCCGGGTCCAGGTGCAGCCGCATGGGGTCAGCGGCGGCGAGCGCCGGCACAATGACCTGGAGCCGTTCCAGCGGCAGGGTCCCCTCCGGCAGTGCCGCCTGAGCGGCTCTGCCCGCCCGCAGCGCGGCCGCGGAGGCGCGCCATGGTCCGCTACCACCACCGGTTAGCCGGCCGGTCCACAGCAGCCAGGCAACGTCCTCGAGAGCATGCTGCGCGGCAAGCGTGGTGATGTCGTGGCCGCGGTAGAAGGCCCGGTCACCCGTGATCTCCGTCAGGCTTGACTCGATGACGAGTTCGCCGGGACCCGGCAGCCGGGGCCGTCCCCGGCGGGCCAGCACCTCGACCTCCCCAGCGTCGAACAGGCTGGCTCGCCCGTCCTCTCCGGTGCGGCGCCGCAGCACGCCACGGCTTACGTAGGAGTACAGCGTCGCCTGCTTGACGCCCAGCCGCCGGGCGGCCTCAGCGGTCCCTATCCACTCCGTCACTCGCACTCCCAGCCAGCCTCGTGAGGTGCTTCCGTAGATTGATTTTAATCAATATTGATTCATGTTTGCTGGAAAGTCCACTATGGAGTGACGCCGGCGCGCAACCCCGCCAACCGAGAGGACAACTGACGTGCCCGTTATTCACTTCCTTGACGTGACCAACAGGGACGGCGTGCAGACCGCGCGTACCGGCCTGTCGAAGTTCGGCAAGACCATGGTCAACTTCTACCTGGGCAAGCTGGGCGTAGCGCAGTCGGAGCTCGGCTTTCCGTTCCTGTTCCACGAGGTGCCCTATATCCGGGCCAACCTCGCCCTGGCCGAGGCCGGTGCGTTCGGCCCGATGCGGCTGTCCGGCTGGTGCCGGGCAGTGGCCGCTGACGTGGAACGCGCCGCGCCGCTCGGGCTGCGCCACTACAACCTGTCCCTGTCCACCTCGGATCAGATGCTCGCCCACAAGTTCCGTGGCAAGCTCGACCGGAAGTCACTCATCACCGAGATGACGGCCGCCGTGGCTGCGGCCAAGGCCGCCGGAGCACAGACCATCGGGGTGAACGCCGAGGACGGCTCCCGCACCGATGACGGATTCCTGCTGGAGTACGCCCAGGCCGCCAAGGAGGCCGGCGCGGACCGGCTCCGTTACTGTGACACCATCGGCGGCGAAACCCCGGACCGGATCCGGGAACGGTTCGCCAAGCTGGCCAGCGCGATCCGGCTGCCCATCGAGACGCACTGCCACAACGATCTGGGCATGGCGGTGGCGAACTCGGTATCCGGCGCGCTCGGGGACCTCGACGCGGGCCAGGACGCGTGGGTCAACACCTGCGTCAACGGAATCGGCGAGCGGGCAGGCAACGCGGACCTGCTGTCGACCGTGCTCGCCTTCAAGCATGCCTTCGGCATGGCCGACCGCGCCGAGATCGGCGACCCGGTCGATGAGTCCTGGGCCCGCCGGTTCGGGCTGTGGGCCAGCTACGCCTTTGGCCAGCCCTTGCCGCCCAGCCAGGTGGGTATCGGCCACAACGCGTTCGCCCACGAGTCCGGCATCCACGCCGACGGCGCGCTGAAGGACCGGCACAACTACGAGCTTTACGACGACGAGCTGCTCGGCCCGTTTCCCGCCGACTGGCACGCCCAGCCGGGCCGGGTGGTGCTGACCGGCGAATACGGCGGCCTGGCCGGGTTCCGCCACGTGCGGGACTCACTTGGCCTCGAGATCGCCGACGGGGACGAGGATCTGGTCTTCAAGCTGGTCCAGCTCGGCGCGTCCGCAACGGGCAAGCCACTCACCGACGACGAGCTCCGCCTGATTGCCGCGTACCCGCACCAGCTCGCGCTGCTCTACCCGGGCCTGCTGAGCTAACCCAGGTCCCCGGGCCAAGCCGCGGGCCAGCCCGGCTGGCCTATCGGCCGAGTTGCTTGCGCTCCTGGATCCGCTTGAGGCGGCGCCGCTGCGACGGGTCGAGCATGAAGTAGGCGCCCACCGGGATGGCGATCGCGGCGGCGATGACGCGCCCGGTCTACCACGGATTGATGAACCAGCAAGATGAGACCGATGATGATGCCACCGATCGCGAGCTTCATTCGACCCGACACTTCGCCTCCTCACGGCCGAGGACTGCGGTAGCCAGCCGCACTCGGCTCAGTTCACCACATCCTGGCCTCACCCGTTAAAACGCCGGGCAATCTCAGAGTAGTTCCGTCCCGGGACATGCCGGCTCCGGGTGTGTCCGGTCCGCCGGCCGGCCAGGATTGTGGCAGGACCCGGGAGGGAAACCATGGCGATTTCATTGCCGATCGACGCTGACGCCAACGACCTGCTGTCGGCCAGCCCACTCGCCCTGCTCATCGGCATGCTGCTCGATCAGCAGGTGACCATCGAAAAGGCCTTCACCTCGCCGCGCGACCTGGTGCGCAGGCTCGGGCACGAGCCGACCGCCGCCGAACTGGCCGCGTTCGACCCCGACGCACTGGCCGCGATCTTCAGCGAACGGCCCGCGCTGCACCGTTACCCGAGGGCCATGGCCGGGCGGGTGCAGCAGTTGTGCCAGCACATCGTCGACCGCTACGACGGCGACCCGGCCGGGCTGTGGGCCGGCGCCCGCACCGGCGCCGAACTGCTGGCGCGGATCCGCGACCTGCCCGGGTTCGGTGCGGACAAGGCCCAGATCTTCCTCGCCCTGCTCGGCAAGCAGTACGGCGTGCGTCCCCGGGGATGGCGCGAGGCGGCCGGCCACTTCGGCGAGAAGGGCGGCCACTACTCGGTCGCCGACATCACCGACAGCGCCTCCCTAGCCGCCGTCCGCGCCTACAAGCAAGCCAAGAAAGCAGCAGCCAAAGCCCCCGCAGACGCGTAGGGCGACATGGCGGAGGGCCGTGCCGTCACAGGCCGGTGCTGTGCCGCGACCGGCAGCACCGATCGCGGGGGTTCCGGGGGCCCGGCCCCCCCGGGGGGGCAAGTATTGCGGGCTAACGCGAAGCCGCCCACCGGCGAGCAGCAGCCGCCAGGACGGAAACCAACGACCTAGCGGCAGCGAACCGCCAACCGGTACCGGGGCCGTGGGGGTTCCGGGGGGCTCGGCCCCCCGGGCTAGACACTGCGGGCTCACGGCGAAGCTGGCCGAAGGCCAGCGAGCATGGAGCGCCGGCTCGCCCAGCCAGCGCCTTAGCCAATGCCGTGGCGCTTGAGGATGTCGGCTACCTCGTCGAAGTCTTCGTCGTCGGCGGCCGCTTCTTGCGCTTGGCCGGCGCGGCAACGGGCTGGGCCCGGGCCGTGGTCGGGGAACTCGGCATGAGCTGCCCGGGACCGGGGTCCGTGTCCTGCTTCTTCTCGCCCTCGCCTTCTGCTTCTTCCTGCCCCGGCTGCGCAGGCCCCCGGTGACGAAGAACAGCAGCACCGATATGCCCGCGATGATGAGGCCGATGTAGACCTTGGGCGAGAACGCCAGGCCGCTGAAGAAGTCGCCGATCGCGACCCCGAACCGCCACAGCACCTGCAGGATGCCGACCAGGTACAGGGCGATTGGCAGCAGCGCCCAGGCCAGGACGCGCGCGGCGGCCCGCGGGCCACGGCGGCGCAGTGTGAACCAGCTTCCGATCAACCCCACGGCTGTTAGCCCGCCACAGAGCAGGAACCATGGGATCTGGCTAAACGACATGCCCGCCTCCCACCGCAGTGCCTTCTATCCTCATAGTCGCATACCCCGGGCGGTGCTCCGGCCCTCCACAGCGGGCATCACAAAACGGCCACCATCCTGTTCCGGGCCGAACACCATCAGGCCGGTTCGGGGGTGTTCTCCGGGAAGTGGCACGCCACCACGTGGCCGGGGGCCAGTTCCTCCAGCGGCGGCGGCACCGTGCGGCACACCTCCTGCGCCTTCCAGCAGCGGGTGTGGAACCGGCACGCGGGCGGTGGGTTGAGCGGGCTCGGCACGTCGCCGGTGAGCCGGATCCGCTCCCGGCGGTCCTTGCGCCCGTCCGCCGTGCGGTGGACCGGCTCGGGCCGCGGCACCGCCGACAGCAGCGCGACCGTGTAGGGGTGCCGGGGCCGCTCGTAGAGCTCGTCGCGGTCGGCCATTTCCACCAGGTTGCCCAGGTACATGACGGCGACCCGGTCAGCAGATGTGCCTGATCACCGACAGGTCATGGGCGATGATCACGTAGGTCAGCCCGAGTTCGTCCTGCAGGTCGGCGAGCAGGTTGATCACCTGCGCCTGGATCGACACGTCCAGGGCGGACACGGGCTCGTCGGCCACGATGAGCTTGGGCCGCAGCGCGAGCGTGCGCGCGATCCCGATCCGCTGCCGCTGGCCGCCGGAGAACTCGTGCGGGTAGCGGTTGTAGTGCTCGGGGTTGAGGCCGACCAGTTCAAGCAGTTCCTGGACGCTTCGCTTGGTGCCCTTCTCGGTCTTGACCTTCTGCAGCCGCCACGGCGCGCCGACGATGGCGCCGACCGTGTGCCGGGGATTGAGCGAGGAGTAGGGATCCTGGAAGATCATCTGCACCTCGCGGCGCAGCGGGCGCATCGCCCCGGCGCGCAGGTGCGTGATGTCGCGGCCGTCGAAAATGATCCGCCCGGCGGTCGGCTCGAGGAGCCGCACCAGCATGCGCGCGGTCGTGGTCTTACCGCAGCCCGACTCGCCGACGACGCCCAGGGTCTCGCCCCGGATCACCTCGAACGAGACGTCGTCCACGCTGCGGACCAGCCCGACCCGGTGCCGGAAGATGATCCCGCGGGTCACCGGGAAATGCTTGGTCAGCCCCGTCACCGACATCAGCGAGTCCGCCGAAGGCGCCTCGGCGGCACTGGGCGGGCTCAGCGGCGCGGTCACTCGTCCTCCCCGTAGTGGTGGGCGGCCGGCGCGAGCTGCTGCGTTTTGACCAGCTCGGCCCAGATCCGCCGCTGCTCGTCGGTGCTCAGGTGGCAGGCGACCTCGTGACCGGGCCCCACCGCACGCAGCAGCGGTATTTCGTTCTGGGACCTGCCGTTGGTCTGGGCCGCGTAGGCACAGCGCGGATGGAAGGGGCAGCCCGACGGCACGTTGATCAGGCTCGGCGGGGTGCCGGGGATCGGCATCAGCCGCTCGGTGCGGGCCCGGTCCATGCGCGGCATGGAGCTGAGCAGGCCCCACGCGTAGGGGTGGCCGGGCCGGTCGAAGATGTCCTCGCTCGTGCCGTACTCGGCCATCCGGCCCGCATACATCACCAGGATGTCGTCGGCGAGCTCGGCCACCACCCCGAGGTCGTGGGTGATGATGATCACCGCCGAGCCGAACTCCTCCTGCATGACGGAGATGAGGTCGAGAATCTGGGCCTGCACGGTGACATCGAGCGCGGTGGTCGGCTCATCAGCGATCAGCAGCTCGGGGTCGCAGCTCAGCGCCATCGCGATCATCGCGCGCTGGCGCATCCCGCCGGAGAACTGGTGCGGGTAGTCATCCACCCGGGCCCGCGGGTTGGGGATACCGACCTTCCCCAGCATGTCCACCGCGTGCGCCTTGGCGGCCTTCTTGCCGACCTTGTTGTGGACCAGGTACGCCTCGGCGATCTGGTAGCCCACGGTGTAGTACGGGTGCAGCGACGACAGCGGATCCTGGAAGATCATCGCCATCTTGCTGCCCCGCAGCTGGCGCACCCGGGACGCGGACGCGGGGACCAGGTCCTCGCCGTCCAGCCAGATGTGGCCGCTGATATCCGCGTTGGTGCCGCTTGTGCAGGCCCATGATGCCCAGGCTGGTGACGCTCTTGCCCGACCCCGACTCGCCCACGATGCCCAGCGTCCGGCCCCGGTCGAGGGCGAACGAGATGCCGTCCACCGCCTTCACCAGGCCGTCGTCGGTCGGGAAGTGGATCTTCAGGTCGCGGACCTCAAGCATCGATGAGGACGTCGGCTGAGGCGTCTCCGCCGGTGTGGCCGCGTCCTGCTGCTCGAGCCCGCCTCTGGCACGGCCCCTGCGGACCGCCATCAGTGCCTCACTCTCGGGTCGACCACCGCGTACAGGATGTCCACGACCAGGTTAGCAATCACGATGAAAAACGCTGCCAGCATCGTGACGCCCAGGATCTCCGGCAAGTCCTGGTTCTGCACCGCGAGGATCGTGAACAGGCCGAGGCCGTGCAGCGAGAAGGTGGCCTCGGTGATGATGGCACCGCCGAGCAGCGCACCAAGGTCCATGCCGAAGATCGTGATGATCGGGGTCAGCGCCGCGCGCAGTCCGTGCCTGACGATCACGGTGCGCTCGTTCAGGCCCTTGGCCCGGGCCGTGCGGATATAGTCCTCGCTCATCGTCTCCAGCATGCCCGCCCTGGTCAGCCGCGCATAGAGCGCCGCGTACAGGAAGGCAAGGGTGACCCAGGGCAGCACCAGGTTCCGCGCCCAGAGCAGTGGATTCTGGGTGAAGGGAACGAACGTCACGTTCGGGAAGATCGGCCACTTGTAGCTGAACAACTCCAGGGCGATCAGGCCGGTGAAGAAGATCGGCAGCGACACCCCGGCCAGGGCGATCCCCATCGAGAACCGGTCGAAGATGGTGCCGCGCTTCAGCGCGGAGATCACCCCGATCGTCACCCCGCCGACCAGCCACAGTATCGCCGCACCGACGGCGAGCGAGATGGTCACCGGCAGGTCGCTGACCATCTGCGGCCAGACCGGCTGCTGGGACTTGAAGGAGTAGCCGAAGCACGGCGGCGGGCAGTAGGTCGTGCTCGTCCCGGCGTTGTAGTGCTCGCCGAAGACCAGTCCCCGCAGGAACCTGCCGTACTGCACGTAAATAGGTTCGTTGAGGCCGAGCTTGGCCTCGATCTGCAAGACCGCTGCCCTGGTCGGGTTGCGGCCCACGTACTGGATGGCGAGCTGGTATGTGGTCTGCCCCGCCAGCCTCGGGATCAGGAAGAAGATCGCAAACGTGATAATACTGACGATGATCAGCAGGAAGACCGTGGCGATCAGGCGCCGGACGATGAAAGTGATCACTGTAGGCGGCCCCGGTGCCCGGCCGGGACATCCCGGCCGGGCACCAGCGCCTTCACCTGCTCTCTTCTGCTGTTACTTCGCGCTGGCTACTTCAGGCCGAGCACCGCGTAGTTGTACATGCCGTAATACGGCTGGACCATACACATTGGTCAAGGTACGGACCGCGGTAGAGCAGCGACTTGGCGTACACCCCAGGCAGGATGGCCGCGTCCTTCATGATCTGCATGTCGATCTGGCTGGTGTAGGAGTTGCGCGTCGCGGCGTCGTTGGCCGTGGCCATCTTGCTCAGCAGGCTGTTCACGACAGGGTCGTTCAGCTCGGAGATGTTCGTGTTGCCAGCCGGGCTGATCGCGGCTCCGTCGCTGATGTAGTAGAAGAACCCGTAGCCGTCCGGCCAGTCCGGTGCCCAGCCGCCGAACGCGATGCCGATGCCGTGCTGGTCGCATGTACTTCGGCACGCCCGCGAAGTTGGCGTAGTAGGTGCCGGCCGGGTAACCGTGCAGCGTGGTCTTGATGCCCACCTGGGACAGCGCCTGCTGCAGCGCGGTGGCCGCGGCGACTTCCTTGGGCCGGTCACTGCGGTAGGCGATCCCGGTGGTGAACCCACTGGCATGCCCGCACGCCGACAGCGCCTGCTTGGCCTTGGCCGGGTCGCCGTTCGGCTTGGTCGTGGCCTCGTACAGGTCGAAGTTCTTGTGCCCGATGACGTTCGGCGGCGACACCGTGCTGGCGATCGCCCCGCCCGCGACCGGACCGCCGTAGGCGGTCTGGTAGTTCGTGTGGTTGGCCGCGTACTCGATCGCCTGGCGGCAGTGCACGTTGTTGAGCGGAGCCACCTTGGTGTTGATGTAGGCGAACCACAGGAACCCACTGATCGGGTTGTCGGACTGGGCCTTCAGTGAGGGCGAGGACAAGATCTTGGCCCGCGCCGCCGCCTGCACACCGGTGCCCGCAGCGTCCACGCTCAGGTCGCCCGCGAGCAGCCGGTTGTCGATGTCGTTGGCGTTCATGTTCATGGTCAGGGTGACCTTGCTGACCAGCTGGTGGGCGTTCGGGTCAGTGGACTGCTTCCAGAACGTATTCGGCACCATCACCAGCTGCTTGTTCAGCTGGTAGCTCTGGAACTTGTACGGGCCGGTCGACATCGGGTGCAGCTGATAGTTCGCGCCGGTGTCCTTGGCCTGCGGCACCGGGGCGGTCTGCGGGATCGCGGCCACGTAGTTGAAGTCGGCGAACGGCTTTGCCAGGTGGAACACGATTGTGGTCGCGTTCGGGGTGTCGACCGCGGTAAGGCCCGTCTTGGACTTGTCCTTGTACGGCCCAGGGTACTTAGACGCGTTCCCGCCCAGGAGGAAGGTGAAGTAAGCGGGCCCCAGCGGGAACAGGGTGCGGTCGAAGGTGCGCTCGACGGCGTACTTGACGTCGGCCGAGGTGACCGTCGTGCCATCCTCGAACTTCACGTCGGGCTGGATGTGGTAGGTCCAGGTCAGCCCGTTGTCAGTGACGACGCCAGGGCCGGTGGCCAGGTCGGGGACGACCTGCAGGCCGCACGTGCCGGGGCAGGACTTGTAGGTCATCAGCGGCATCGTGTACAGCCGCGTGATGTTCCACATGAACGCGTAGTAGGTGTTCCCTGGGTCGGTGGAGTCCGGGGTGCTGGACAGCCCGAACGACAGCGTCCCAGTGGACTTCTTACTGGACGGATTGACGACGCCGGTGACGGCCGCGTTGAAGCCCGACGGGCCCGCCGCGGTACGCGCTGCCGCTGCCGCCGCCACTGCTGCTGCCGCCGCCGCAGGCGGCGATGGTGAGGGCGGCTACCGTGCCGAGGGCAGCCAGCCCCATGATCCTGCGTCTCTCCATGAGATGAAACGCCTCCTGTCGTGTTTGTTTACCGGCAGAGATCGGCGTTGACCTACCGGTTGCTCCTCGGGTCGAGTGCATCGCGCAACCCGTCCCCGAACAGGTTGAAGGCCAAGACCGTCAGGAAGATGGCCAGGCCGGGAATGATCATGTACATCGGGTCGATCGAGTAGTAGCCGTTGTTGACCGCGTCCGAGAGCATTCCGCCCCAGCTGGGGGTCGGGGGGATGATGCCCACCCCGAGGTAGGAAAGCGCCGCCTCGAACAGGATGTTCACCGGGATCAGCAGCGTGGCGTACACCAGGATGGGCGCCACCAGGTTCGGCAGCAGCTCACGGAACAGGATGTAGGGCCCGCGGGCGCCCAGGCTGCGCGCGGCATCCACGAACTCCCGCTCCCGCAGCGACAGCGTCTGGCCGCGGATGATCCGGCCCATATAGGGCCAGGCGAAGAACCCGATCACGAAGATGAGCAGGCTGATGCGCAGGGTGTTGCCCGACAGGCCGAACGCCGAGGACGGGATGACGCCGACCAGGGCGATCGCGAACACCAGCAGCGGGAAGGCGAGAAAGACGTCCATGGAGCGCGCGATCACCGCATCGATCCAGCCGCCGAAAAAGCCGGCGATGATCCCCATGAAGACGCCGATGCCGACCGCGAGCGCGGTGGCGAGGAAGGCGATGAGCAGGGAGACCTGCGCCCCGTTGACGACCCGGCTCAGCACGTCACGGCCGGTGGTCGGCTCCACACCGAACGGGTGGGCGAGGCTGATCCCGCCGAACGGGCCATTCGGGCCGGCTGAAGGTCGGGTTGATCAGGTTCGCGTGGTAGACGTCCGGGTTCTGCACCAGGTGCGGGCCGATGATCGCCACCAGGACGAGGAAGACGATGAAGATACCGCCGCCCATCGCGACCTTGTCGCGGCGGAGCCGCATCCACGCGATCTGCCCGAGTGAACGTCCCTCGATGGCAGCACCGCTGACTCCCTCAAGGACCGCCTCCGGCTGGGCATCCGGTGTCATTTCAAGTGGCGCGGTCACGGTAGGTAACTCTCCAGGCTAAAGTGGGCGACGGCAGCCGCCCCGCCCGTCGCCCGGGCCAGGGCAGCTTGCCAGACCTTTACCGGAGGATGTCTCGGGTGGCGCCCGTAGCGCCAGACCAGAAGGGGTGTCGTTCCTGCGATTGTGACCTAATTAGGATTCTTCTGTCACAGGCCGGCCCGGATCTGACTGAGTTGCTGGCTGCGACTCGGGCAAGCGCGGCCAGATCGACCACCGTCAGCGATTTCACGGTCACAAATCCTGGCCCGGGCGGGATTGGCACGCTGGGCACCGCGATCACCGGGCAGCCAGCGGCCCGCGCCGCCGCGACCCCATTCGGTGAGTCCTCGAGCACGACGCACCCCGGCGGCGGCACGCCCAGCCTGGCCGCGGCCAGCAGGTAGGGCTCGGGGTCGGGTTTGGTCCGGTGCACATCCTCGCTACATACGGTGACCGGGAATCGCATACCGGTGACGGCCAGCGCCGCATCCATGATCTGGCGAGCGGACGAGGTGACCAGCGCATGCGGTATCCCGGCGCCGGCCACCTCGGCCAGCAGCTCGCGGGCGCCCGGCTTGACCGGCACCCCGTGGGCCAGCATCAGCTCGGTCATCCCGTCCAGCAGCCAGCCCGCCACCTGGTCCGGGCGGGCCGGTACCGGCTGTGGGGCCTTCGTGAGCAGATAAGCCGACCGTCCGCTCCAGCGACCCGCCGATCAGCGCCTCCTGGTCGGCCGGGCCCCACTGCCCGCCCAGCTTGGCCATGACCGCCCGCTCGACCTCGAACCAGACCGGCTCGGAGTCGACAAGCAACCCGTCCAGGTCGAACAGAACTGCCCGCAGGGCGCCGGTCACGCGCTGAAGTACTTTGCTTCTGGGTGATGAACGATCAGCGCGTCGGTCGACTGTTCCGGGGCGAGCTGGAATTCCTCCGACAGCGCCACCCCGATCCGCTCGGGCTCCAGCAGCCGGACCACCTTCGCCCGGTCCTCGAGATTGGGGCACGCCGGATATCCGAACGAATACCGGCAGCCCCGGTAGCCCACCTTGAGAAGGCCGTCCAGCGCGGGCGGGTCGAACCCGGCCAGCCCAAGCTCGGCCCGGACCCGCGCGTGCCAGTACTCCGCCAGGGCCTCGGCGAGCTGGACGGAGAGCCCATGCAGTTCCAGGTAGTCGCGGTAGGCGTCCTTGGCGAACAACTCCGCCGTGGCCTTGGCGACCTTCGAGCCGACCGTGACCAGCTGGAACCCGACCACGTCCAGCTCACCCGACCCGGCGGCCCGGAAGAAGTCGGCCAGGCACAGGTGCCGGTCGTGCCGCTGGCGCGGGAAGTGGAACCGCTCGCGCTCGCGCCCGTCGTCGTCGAGCACCACCAGGTCGTCACCCTCGCTGACGGCGGGGAAGTAGCCGTAGACGACGCCGGCCTCGACCAGCCCGTCGGTCTGGATGCGGTCGAGCCACATCCGCAGCCGGGGCCTGCCCTCGGTCTCCACCAGTTCCTCGTAGGACGGCCCCCCGCCGCCGCGGGTCGGCTTGAGCCCCCACTGGCCGAGGAACGTGGCGCGCTCGTCCAGGAAGGCCGCGTAGTCGGCCAGGGGGATGCCCTTCACCACCCGGGTGCCGGTGAACGGGGCAGCGGGCACGTCGTTGTCGGTGGCGACATCGGAGCGGGCGGGCATCGCCTCGGGCTCGGTGAGCCGCAGCTGCGCTCCCCGCTTCACCCGGGCCTCACGCAGCGGGGGAAGCTGGGCACCCGCGTGGCCGCGCTTGACCGCCATGAACGAATCCATCAGCCGCAGGCCCTCGAAGGCGTCCCTGGCGTAGCGGACCTGCGCCGTCGAACAGGGCGGCCAGGTCCTGCTCCACGTAGGCGCGGGTGAGCGCGGCGCCGCCGAGCAGGACCGGCCAGCGGCCGGCCAGCCCGCGCGAAGTCAGCTCCGCGAGGTTGTCCTTCATCACCACGGTGGACTTGACCAGCAGGCCGGACATGCCGATCACGTCCGCTCCGTGCTCGGTCGCGGCGTCGACGATGGCCGACAGCGGCTGCTTGATGCCGAGGTTCACGACCTCGTACCCGTTGTTGGACAGGATGATGTCGACCAGGTTCTTGCCGATGTCGTGCACGTCGCCGCGGACCGTGGCCAGCACGATGCGGCCCTTGCCGGCCTCGTCCGACCGCTCCATGTGCGGCTCGAGGTAGCTCACGGCCAGCTTCATGACCTCGGCGGAGGTCAGCACGAACGGCAGCTGCATCTGACCGGAGCCGAAAAGGTCACCGACGGTCTTCATCCCGTCCAGCAGGACGTCGTTGACGATCTCCAGGGCGGGCCGCTGGCTCAGGGCCTCGTCGAGATCGGCCTCCAGGCCGACCCGTTCCCCGTCGATGATCCGTCGCTTGAGCCGCTCCCACAGCGGCAGGCCCGCCAGTTCGGCGGCCCGGCTCGCCTTGAGGGCCACCGCGTCGACGCCCTCGAACAGGTCGAGCAGCCGGGCGAGCGGGTCGTACCCCTCCCGGCGGCGGTCGTAGACGAGGTCAAGGGCGACCTGCAACTGCTCGTCGCCGATCCGCGCGATCGGCATGATCCGCGACGGGTGCACGATCGCCGAGTCGAGCCCGGCGCGGACGCACTCATCGAGGAAGACCGAGTTCAGCACGGCGCGCGCCGCCGGGTTCAGGCCGAAGGAGACGTTGGAGATGCCCAGCGTCGTCTGCACGTCCGGGTAGCGCTGCTTGACCGCGCGGATCGCCTCGATCGTTTCCAGCCCGTCCCGCCTGGTCTCCTCCTGGCCGGTCGCGATCGGGAACGTCAGGCAGTCCACGATGATGTCGCTCACCCGCATGCCCCAGTTGCCGGTGAGATCCTCGATCAGCCGGGTGGCCACCGCCAGCTTCCAGTCCGCGGTCCGCGCCTGTCCCTGCTCGTCGATCGTGAGGGCGATCACCGCGGCGCCGTGCTCGGCCACCAGCGGCATGACCTTCGCGATCCGGGAGTTGGGGCCGTCCCCGTCCTCGTAGTTGACCGAGTTCACCACCGCCCGGCCGCCCAGCATCTCCAGGCCCGCCCGGATCACCTCGGGCTCGGTGGAGTCCATCACCAGCGGCAGCGTCGAGGCCGTGGCGAGCCGGCTCGCCACCTCGGCCATGTCGGCGGTGCCGTCCCGGCCCACGTAGTCGACGCAGACGTCCAGCAGGTGCGCCCCGTCCCTGGTCTGCTGGCGGGCGATCTCGACGCAGTCGTCGAAGCGCCCGGCCAGCAGGGCCTCGCGGAACGCCTTCGACCCGTTGGCGTTGGTCCGCTCGCCGATGGCCAGGAACGCCGTGTCCTGGCGGAACGGGACGTGCTGGTAGAGCGAGGACACCCCGGGTTCGGTGCGTGGCCTGCGCCGCGCAACGGGCCTGGCCCGCACCCGGTCGACCACCGCGGCCAGGTGCTCGGGCGTCGTCCCACAGCACCCGCCGACCAGGGCCAGGCCGAACTCGGCGGCGAAGCTCCCATGCGCGTCGGCCAGCCCGGCCGGGGTGAGCGGGTAGCGGGCGCCGTCGGCGGTGAGCATCCGGCAGCCCGGCGTTGGGCATGCAGGACAGCGGGACGGGCGAGTGGCCGGCCAGGTAGCGCAGGTGCTCGCTCATTTCCGCCGGGCCGGTGGCGCAGTTCAGCCCGATGACGTCGAGGCCGAGCGGCTCCAGTGCGGCCAGGGCCGCACCGATCTCGCTGCCGAGCAGCATGGCGCCGGTGGTCTCGATGGTCACCGAGGCGATCAGCACCCCCTGTGCCCCCGCCGCCGATATGGCCCGTTTCGCACCGATCACGGCCGCCTTGGCCTGCAGCAAGTCCTGGCACGTTTCGATCACGATCGCATCCACGCCGCCGCGCAGCAGGCCGGCGGCATTGCGCTGGTAGGCGTCCCGCAGGACGGCGAACCTGACGTGACCGAGCGTGGGCAGCTTGGTCCCTGGACCCAGCGAGCCGAGCACCCAGCGCGGGCGGTCCGCCGTGGCCCAGGCGTCAGCGGCCTGCCTGGCGATCGCGGCCCCGGTCTCGGACAGTTCCTCGATCCGGTCCTCGATCCCGTATTCGCCGAGGTTGCCCAGGTTGGCGCCGAACGTGTTGGTGGTGATGCAGTCCACCCCGGCTTCCAGGTAGCCGTCGTGGACGGCCCGGACTATGTCGGGGCGGGTGACGTTGAGTACTTCGTTACAGCCCTCATGGCCGTCGAAGTCGCTGAGAGTAGCCGCGCTGGCCTGGAGCATGGTCCCCATTGCCCCGTCGGCCACGACGACCCGCTCTGCCAGCGCCGCGCGAAACGCTGCCGGGTCCCCGATGCTCGTCATAGGGACACCAGTTTAGACGGGTAGCCAGCGATCATGACGGACGACGTAGGCTGGAGACGGCATCCCAAGCGGGCGGCGAGGAAGGAGGTGGTGGGCGATCGAGCTCCACGGCATCGGTAAGCTCAGCGCACCCGTGATCATCGCCGCCTTCGAAGGCTGGAACGATGCAGGTGAGGCAGCCAGCGGAGTCATCACCCACCTGACCGAGGCCTGGCATGCGGAACCGGTCGGCGCCATCGATCCCGAGGACTTCTACGACTTCCAGGTGACCCGCCCGGTCACCGAGGTGACCGAAGGCAAGACCCAGCGGCTGATCTGGCCGACGACCCGGCTGCTGAAGCCCACGCGGAACCGGATCGACCGCGACCTGATCCTGGTCCACGGGATCGAGCCGAACATGCGGTGGCGCCGGTTCTGCGCCGACCTGGTGGGCGCCTTCGCCGCAGCTGCAAGCCGAAATAGTGGTGCTGCTCGGCGCGCTGCTCGCCGACTCACCGCACACCCGCCCGGTCCCGGTGACCTCCAGCGCCGCCGACCCGGCGCTCGCGGCCGGCCTGCGTGCCTCCCCCGCCGACTACAAGGGCCCCACCGGGATCACCGGCGTGCTCCAGCACGAGTGCACCGAGGCGGGCGTCCCGGCCGTGTCGCTGTGGGCCGCCGTGCCGCACTACGTCGCCCAGCCGCCCAGCCCCAAGGCGACGCTCGCGCTGATTCAGGGCGTGGAGGACCTGCTGGACATCTCGCTCCCGATGGGTGACCTGCCGCAGGAGGCCAGGGCCTGGGAGCGCGGCGTGGACGAGCTGGCCGAGCAGGACAGCGAGGTCGCCGAGTACGTTCGCACCCTCGAGGAAGCCAAGGACGCGACCGAGCTGCCGGAGGCGAGCGGGGACGCCATCGCCGCCGAGTTCGAGCGCTACCTGCGCCGCCGCCGCGAATAGTTACACGGGAGGCCACGGAACAGCGGGCCAGTTCTCCGGGGGGTAGGGGTGGACCCGGTGCTCGATCAGCAGTTCGACCCGGTCCTTGGTCGCGGTCACCTCGTCCTCGGACAGCAGGCCGGGCAGCGTGGTGGCCAGGCCGCCGGTGCCCAGTTCCTCGTTCAGCTTGGCCAGCGCGGTCATCGCCCGGCCGGGGAGCTTCTGCCCGCGCCACTGCCACAGCACGGTGCGGAGCTTGTACTCCTCGCCGAAACAGACCCCGTGGTCGCAGCCGAACAGCCGCCCGTCCCCCACCGGCAGCAAATGGCCGATCTTGCGGTCGGCGTTGTTGACCACCGCGTCGAAAACGGCCATGTCCCGCAGCTTCGGCTGGTTCCGGCTGCGGGCCAGGGCCACCAGGTCGGTGCCCGCGTCGGCGTCGATCCATAGCTGGCACATGCCGGGCCCGTACGGCCCGTCCCGCATCACCGTGGGCGGCACGAGGTTCCAGCCCGCGGCCCGGGACACCGCGTAGGCGGCCACCTCACGGCCGGCCAGCGTGCCCAGCGGGAAATCCCACAGCGGACGCTCCCCCGCCACCGGCTTGTACACGCACGCCGCTGTCTGGCCATCCAGCTCGATCGTGCAGTACAGGGTGGCGTTCGAGGCGGCCACCAGCCGCCCCTCCACCGTCAGCTCGCCGTCGGCCAGCAGTTCGAGCGCGGGCTCGTCGTCGCACGGGCCCGTCTCGGGCGGGTAGCGAAACGTCACCGGCTTCCCGGGCCGCTGCCGGCTGCGTGACGGCCGCGACCCGCGCCGGCTGGAGGATTCGTCAGGCATCACTCACCCGGTGGCCGTTCTGGCGGGGGCAGATGTGCCCCTCGGCGTCCAGCGGCAGCCCGCACAGCGGGCAGGGCGGGCGCCCCTGGCCGACGATCTGCATCGCGCGCTTGGAGAACGCCCGCGCCGCGGCCGGCGAGATCCGTACCCGCAGCACGCCAGGACCGTTCTCCGGCACCTCCTCAGCGAGCGGCTCGAGCGGCGTCTCGGTCTCCTCCTGGGCCTCGATCACCACCCGTTCTTCCTCGCCATCCCACGCCAGCGCGATGGCGCCCACCCGGAAGTCCTCGGTCAGGGGCAGGTCGAGCGGCCCGTCGTCGGCGAGGCCGGCCGGCGCCGCGGCAGGCACGGTGCCGTGCCCGCCGGTGCGCCGCAGCACCTCGTCCAGGAGCTCGTCGAGGCGCTCAGCCAGCAGGCTCACCTGGAACTTCTCCAGCACCACGCTGGTGACCCGCCCGGCCGAAGTCGCCTGCAGGTAAAACGTGCGCTGCCCGGGTTGCCCGACCGTCCCTGCCACGAACCTGTCGGGGGGGTCGTATGAGTACACCGGCATTCTCCCTATCCTCCCGCCCCTCCGCCGACCACCGCGTCGTCCTCGCCGCGCCTGCCCAGCTGGGTGCCCTGGGCCCGCCCGGCGACCGGCGCTGGCCTGGCCGCCGCTGGCGGAGTCCGTCCGGGGCACGGCCGCGCCCGTGTCGTTCACCCGCACCACGAACGGGCGCAACGGCGTGTAGCGGACCACGCTGAGCGAGCAGGGGTCGACCTGGATTCGCTGGAACATGTCGAGGTGCATGCCCAGGCTGTCGGCAATTATCGACTTGATGACGTCGCCGTGTGAGCAGACCAGGTAAGCCGCCTTCGGTCCAAGACGGCTGTTCCAGTCCCTGATCGCCGCGACGGCGCGTTCCTGCACCCCGGCCAGGGATTCCCCGTCCGCGCCCGGGAACCGCACCGCGCTGGGATGCGCCTGTACCACCCGCCACAACGGCTCCTTGGCCAGGCGCTTGAGCGGCTGCCCCGTCCAGTCCCCGTAACCGACCTCAGCGAATCGCTCGTCCTGCTGCACGGCGACCTGGTTGCCATCCCTGGCCGCGGCGATCGCGGCTGCCGTCTCCCGGCAGCGTTCGAGCGTGCTGGTGACGATCGCGTCCAGGTGCACCCCGGCGAGCCGGGCCCCGAGGACCCGCGCCTGCTCCCGGCCCCGGTCATCGAGCCGGATCCCCGGCATGCGGCCGGTGAGCACGGTCCCCGTCGCGGCCGTCAGGCCGTGGCGCACCAGAAGAACCAACGTCACGCCCCTGACTCTATGGGGTGCTGGTACCAGTCAGGACGGCGGAATGGGTGGTGCGGCCGGTGCTCGTAGCCGCCTACCGCGTGGACGCCGCCATCGGCGTGCACGATCTCGCCGGTGGTCGCCGGGAACCAGTCGGAAAGCAACGCCACGCACGCCCGCGCGGCGGGCTCGGGATTGCTGATGTCCCAGCCCAGCGGCGCCCGCTCCGGCCACACCGACTCGAACGCGGCGAAGCCGGGGATGCTCTTGGCTGCCATGGTGCGCAGCGGGCCCGCCGCAACCAGGTTGACCCGGACGCCGCGCGGGCCGAGGTCACGGGCGAGGTAACGGGCGCACGACTCCAGCCCCGCCTTGGCCACGCCCATCCAGTCGTAGGCGGGCCAGGCGACCGACGCGTCGAAGTCCAGACCGACGATGGCCCCGCCTGCGTCCATCAGCGGCAGCGCCGCCATGGCCAGTGCCTTGAGTGAGTACGCGGACACGTGCACCGCGGTGGCCACGTCCGCCCACTCGGTGTTCGAGGAAGTTGCCGCCGAGCGCCGACTGCGGCGCGAACGCGATCCCGTGCACGACGCCGTCCAGCCGCGGCACATGCTCGGCGACCCGCTTGGCCAGCGAGGCCAGCTGCTCGGAATTCGTCACGTCAAGCTCCAGCACCGGCGGCGGCTGCGGCAGCCGTTTGGCGATGCGTTCCACCAGGCTGAGCCGCCCGAACCCGGTCAGCACCACCGTGGCGCCCTCGAGCTGGGCGAGCCGCGCCACGTGGAACGCGATCGAGGAATCGGTGAGCACCCCGGTGACCAGGAGTTGCTTGCCATCCAGGATGCCCATCAGCTGTCCTCCGTCCATCATCAGTGCCCCATGCCGAGGCCGCCGTCGACCGGGATGACCGCGCCGGTGATGTAGCCGGCGTCGTCGGAGGCCAGGAACGCGACCAGGGCCGCGACCTCCTCCGCCGACGCCATGCGGCCCAGCGGCACCTGGGCCAGGATCGCCGCCTTACGTTCTTCGGGCAGCACTGCGGTCATATCGGTGTCCACGAAACCGGGCGCCACCACGTTGCTGGTGATGTTCCGGGGTGCCAGTTCCCGCGCCAGCGAGCGGGCCAGCCCGACCAGGCCGGCCTTGGCCGAGGCATAGTTGGCCTGGCCGGCCGAGCCGGCCAGGCCGACCACCGAGGAGATGAAGATCAGCCGCCCGTGGCGCAGCCGCATCATGGGCCGCACCGCCCGCTTGGCCACCCGGTAGGCCCCGGTGAGGTTGGTATCGATCACTGAGGTGAAGGCGTCCTCGCTCATCAGGGCGAGCAGCTGGTCATGCGTCACCCCAGCGTTCGCGACGAGCACCTCGACCGGGCCCTGGTCCGCCTCGACCTTGGCGAACGCCTCATCCACCGACGCCGCGTCCCTGACGTCGCACGTCACCGTGGCCAGGCCATCGACCTGCTCGCCAGAGCGTGAGGTCACCGTGACACGATCGCCCCCGGCGGCGAGCCGGCGCGCGATCGCCAGGCCGATGCCACGGTTGCCACCAGTGACGAGCATTGACCGGGCCATCGGGCCAGCACCTCCAGCGAATGTCGGGGCAATCCCGCGAGCGTACTCTCTCATTCCTGGTGAGATAAGTTGCCTCTCGTGGCTGATACTGCTGCTCACACCGGCCGGATCGACCCCGAGTTCACCGCGTACCCGCTGCGGGCTCTGGCCGGCACCGCGCTGCAGCGCGCCGCGGACCTCGGTGCCCAGCACGCGGACTTCCGCGCCGAGCGCATCAAGGCCCAGCAGATCGTGCTCTCCGACGGCAGGCCGGAGACCCTCGCCGACGCCGACACCCTGGGCCTGGCGGTGCGGGTGATCGTCGACGGCACCTGGGGTTTCGCGGCCACCGTGGACATGACGCCCGACGCCGCCGCGCTGGCGGCAGCAGAAGCGGTGCAGGTCGCGCGGGTTGCGGCAGCCATCAATTCAGAACGGATCGAGCTGGCTGACGAGCCTGCGCACGGCGATGTGAGCTGGGTGTCGGCCTACCAGGTGGACCCGTTCGAGGCGAGCCTGACCGACAAGGTGGAACTGCTGACGCAGTGGAGTTCGGGGTTGCTCGCGGACGAGCGGATCGCCCACGTCGACGCGATGCTGTTGCAGATCCGGGAGTGCAAGTACTACAGCGACGGCACGACCACTGCCCTCCAGCAGCGGGTCCGCGTCGCCCCGCGGGTCGAGTGCGTGGCGATCCAGCCCGACGGGCGGTTCGAGACCATGCGCACGCTCGCGCCACCGGCCGGCCGCGGTCTGGAGTACCTGGGCGGCAGCCCGTGGAGCGCCGCGGGCGCGGACGGCGCCTGGGACTTCCCCGCCGAGCTGGCCACGATGCCTGGGCTGCTGGCGGAGAAGCTGGCCGCTCCCAGCGTGCGGGCGGGCCGCTACGACCTGGTGATCGACCCCAGCAACCTATGGCTCACCATCCACGAGTCGATCGGCCACGCCACCGAGCTGGACCGGGCGCTCGGCTACGAGGCCGCGTTCGCGGGCACCTCCTTCGCCACCCCGGACAAGCTGGGCACCCTGCGCTACGGCTCGCCGGTCATGCACGTCACCGGGGACCGGACCGCCGAGCATGGCCTGGCCAGCATCGGATATGACGACGAGGGGGTCGCTGCTCAGTCGTGGGACCTCATCACCGGGGGCATCTTCACCGGATACCAGGTGGACCGGCGGATGGCGCTCATGCGTGGCCTGAGCCGGTCCACGGGCTGCGCGTTCGCTGACTCCCCGGAGAACATGCCGCTCCAGCGGATGCCCAACGTGTCTCTCCAGCCGGCCCCGGGCGGCCCGTCCACCGAGGAGCTGATCGGCGGCGTCGAAGACGGTATCTACATCGTCGGCGACAAGAGCTGGTCCATCGACATGCAGCGCTACAACTTCCAGTTCACCGGGCAGCGTTTCTACCAGATCTCGCACGGGCGGCTGGCCGGCCAGCTGCGTGATGCCGCTTACCAGGCCGTCACGACGGACTTCTGGAACGCCATGGAGGCCGTCGGCGGCCCGCAGACCTACGTCCTCGGCGGCGCCTTCAACTGCGGCAAGGGCCAGCCCATGCAGGTCGCGCCGGTCAGTCACGGCTGCCCGGCGGCGGTGTTCCGCGGCGTCAGGATCCTCAACACCAGCGAGGAGGGAGCATGAGGCCACAGGAGACCGTGGAGCGCGCCCTCGCTGCCGCCCGGTGCGACGAATGCGTGGTGATCGCCGACGAGATGTCCTCGGCGAACCTGCGCTGGGCCGCGAACTCGCTGACCACCAACGGAGTGTCCCGGTCCCGGCAGCTCACCGTCATCGCGATCTCCCGGCACAAAGACGGCGCGAGCGTTGGCGTTGTGTCCCGGGCCGGCGTCCGCGACGACCAGGTGGCGGACGTGGTCGCGGCGGCGGAGCGGTCAGCCGCGGAGAGTTCCCCGGCCGAGGATGCGCAACCGCTGCTCGGGCCGGCCGGCCGGGAGGCGTTCGGCATAAGAGAAGAAGCGCAGCCGGGGCAGCCTTCCTGGGAGGACGCGCCGGGGGGTACCGGCATCGGTGTGTTTGAGACCTTTTCCCCGGCGCTCGGCGAGGCGTTCAAAATGGCCGGCGCCGCCGGGCGAAAGCTGTACGGGTTCGCCCAGCACACGCTGACCAGCACCTTTCTTGGCACCTCGACGGGGCTGCGGCTGCGCCACGACCAGCCAACGGGAAAGGTGGATGTCAACGCCAAATCGGCCGATCCGGGCGGATCGGCCTGGACCGGCCTGGCGACGCGTGACTTCACCGACCTTGACATGCCATCCATTGGCGCCGATCTGGGCCGGCGGCTCGACTGGGCACGGCGCCAGGTGGACCTGCCCGCCGCCAGGTACGAGACGTTGCTGACGCCGAGTGCCGTGGCCGACCTGTTCATCTACCTTTACTGGTCCGCCGGGGCGAAAGACGCGCTCGAGGGACGGACGGTGTTCAGCAAGCCCGGCGGCGGGACCAGGGTCGGCGAGCGGCTGACCGGCATGCCGGTGACGATGCGCAGCGACCCCGGTGCTCCGGGGCTGTGGTGTGCCCCCTTTGTCATCGCGCGCCGCTCCGGGCGGGACGCCTCGGTGTTCGACAACGGCCTGGCGATCCCCCCGGTCACCTGGCTGCACGACGGCGTGCTCACGGCGCTGACGCAGACCAGGTGGACCGCTGGCGAGTCCGGGATGCCAGCTACGCCGAACACCGACAACTTGATCCTGGAGAGCGCGGGGGCCGCCGGGACGTCCATGGACGACCTGATAGCCGGGACGCAACGAGGCCTGCTGGTCACCAGCCTGTGGTACATCCGCGAGGTGGATCCGCAGACTCTGCTGCTCACCGGCCTCACCAGGGACGGGGTGTACCTGGTGGAGAACGGCGAGGTTACCGGCGCGGTGAACAACTTCAGGTTCAACGAGAGCCCGGTTGGCCTACTCGGGCGCCTCGCCGAGATGGGCGCCGCGGAGCCCACCCTGGCCCGGGAGTGGGGCGACTACTTCACCCGCTCGGCCATGCCCCCGGCGCGGTTCGAGGACTTCAACATGTCCTCGGTCAGCCAGGCGAACTAGGCGCGGGCCGTTCCCCGGGCTGACTCGAAAGTCCTCCAGGCGGAAGCCCACCTTCAGGCCCACCTGGTAGTGGGCTACCTGGTCGTCCCTGATCTGGCCGCGGATCTCGGTCACCTCGAACCAGTCCAGGTGCCGCAGGGTCTGCGCGGCGCGGTGCACCGCGTTGCGGATCGCGGGCTCGATACCATCGGGCGAGGTGCCGACGATCTCGGTCACCCGGTACGTTCGGTCGGTCATGATCCTTCCTTAGCACACTGAAGGGGGCCGTGTGGCGGTCGACGTCGCTGACCTGGAACGGCGTGCCAGGGAGCTGCTCGCGCCCGGGGCCTACAACTACTTCTCCGGCGGTTCAGGGCGCGAACGGACGCTGCGCGCCAGCGTCCGGGCGTGGGGGCAGTACTGGCTGGCGCCCCGGGTGTTGCGCGACGTTTCCACGGTGGACACCAGCGTGCGGCTGCCCGGCCACCCGCAGACCCTCGTGACGACGCCGGTCGCGGTGGCCCCGACCGGCTTTCAGGGCCTCGCCCACCCCGACGGTGAGCTGGCTACCGCCCGGGGAGCCGCGGAGGCAGGCGCGCTCATGGTGCTGTCCACCCGGACCACCCGCCGCATCGAGGAGGTCGCCGAGGTCGTGGCCGGCGCGGGGGGTGCCTGGTGGTTCCAGGTCTACCTGATGCGCGCCCGGGATCTCACCGCGCGCCTGGTGGACCGCGCCGTCGCCGCTGGCGCCAGGGCGCTCGTGCTCACCGGCGACACACCGGTTGTCGGGCACAAGCTGCGCGGGGACGGCGTTGTCAGCGACTCCCTGCTCCACGCCAACATGGGCCCGCTGGCGGACCCCGGCATAACCGGGCTGGCCGCGGACGTGACCTTCGCGGACATCGGCTGGCTGGCCCGGCTCAGCGGCCTGCCGGTTCTGGTCAAGGGAGTGCTGCGGGCCGACGACGCACGCGCCTGTGTGGCGGCGGGCGCGGCCGGGGTCATCGTGTCCAACCACGGCGGGCGCCAGCTCGACGGGGCGATGCCGACCGCGCTCGCGCTGCCCGCCGTTGCGGCGGCGCTGGCGCGGGGTGATGTGACCGCTGGTGAGCGAGGGACAGCCGCAGGGGCGGTCGGCCCGGTGGGTGCGGCGGGTGCGGCGGGTGACACCGTCGGCACAAGCGGTGACAGTGTCGGGACGAGTGGTGAAGTGCTGGTGGACGGGGGGTTGCGCACAGGTGAGGACGTGCTCGCGGCGCTCGCTCTCGGCGCGCGGGCGGTATTTCTCGGCCGTCCGGTGCTGTGGGCACTCGCCTGCGGCGGCGCCACCGGGGTCCGCGACCTGCTCACCGGAATGACCGACGATCTCGCTCACGTGATGGCGCTGGCTGGGGCGCCGTCGCTCGCCGGGATCCCAGAAGTGACGTGGCCGCCCATAGGTAATAGCTTGGATACGTGAGGGTCACCCGCAACAGCCGCCGCGCCAACGCGCACCTGGTGACCGAGGCAGCCCCGTCGCGCTCGGCAGACATCGCCTACCGCGAGCGCCGGTACTTGATCATGATGGCCTTCCGGGTGGGCTGTTTCATCCTGACGGTCTCGCTGTTCGCTGCGGGCGCAGGCTGGTTTGCCGCCATTCCGGCGGTCGGTGCGATCGTGATTCCATACTTCGCCGTTGTGTTCGCCAACGGCGGACGCGAGCCCAACAGCACCAGGGGTTTCCACGCATACGAACCGAACCTGCCGGAACGTTACTCCCCGCCCGGCCAGGCCCTCCCGGACGATCCCCCCGGCCCAGGTCAGCCGGGACAATGACACTGGCACTTGCCATCAGCAAGAGGAATGCACAACGTGGCCTGAGGCGGTGTTCCGGCAGGTCGGCCGCTATGTTCCGGTTGTGTTCCGGCATCGCGTACGGCAAGAATCTAGACGCGCTCGTCTTCCCGGATTGATGCATCGGTGAGGGAATCGGTGTAGCATTCAAACCGGTGCTCTGGTCCCCCGTCGGAGCACCTGCCGGCGTTCCGGGCCCCCGTCGGAACGCCGATGATTGCGAC
Source organism: uncultured Actinomycetes bacterium (assembly GCA_963813395.1). Taxonomy (GTDB): domain Bacteria; phylum Actinomycetota; class Actinomycetes; order Streptosporangiales; family Streptosporangiaceae; genus DASXKD01. The sequence continues at coordinate 315,327 of CAWEYV010000022.1, read as the reverse complement.
GCCGGGTGGTTTGCCCCCGTAGCCACCCGGCGTCGCCCTATCTTCGGCGCCCTCTGGGCGCCTTCGCCAAGGCTCGCAGTGCTAGCCCGCGGGGACGACCCCCCGGAACCCCCCGACAGGCCGCCCGACACTCAGCCCCTCGACCGGGCTTCGCCGAAGGCTCGCAGCGCTAGCCCGGGGGGACGACCCCCCCGGAACCCCCCGGGGCGATCCCTGTGGTCACCCCTCTCGGTTTGCGTCGCCGCTAGCCGAGGACGCCGGCCGCCGACGCTCACCTGCCCGGCTCCAAATGTCGTGGTTGCGGCAGTGGTGGGCTATTCGGGTCTGCTGAAGGTGGCTATGGCCACGGCCATCATGCCCAGGCCCATGGCTGCGACGATGCCTAGCGACAGGCCTATCGGTACCGTCCAGCTGCCCCAGGTGATGCCGGGCGATAGCGCATGGACGGCCGCTGGGCTCAGCGACAGGTGGTCCAGTACCGCATGCCGCATCGGGCCCACGACATAGGTCAGCGGGTCGATCCTGGTGAGCACGCTCAGCCAGCCCGGCAGCCCGTGCAGCGGGTAGAGCGCCCCGGACAGGAAGAACAACGGGAGCACGAGCATCTGGGTGAGCGCCATGAACGCCTGGAACTGGGTGATGCGGGCTGCCATCATCACGCCAAAGGCGGTCAGGGTGAAGGCCAGCAGCAACATCTCGCCCACCAGGATGAGCATCAGCACCGGGTTATAGGGCACACCGGCCAGCCCGGCCAGGGCCAGGATGATGATCCCCTGGAAAGTGGCGATGGTCGCGCCGCCCAGGCATTTGCCGACCACGATCGATGCCCGGCTGACCGGTGCGACCAGCATCTCGCGCAGGAAGCCGAACTCCCGGTCCCACACGATGGAGGCGGCCGAGAAGATCGCCGTGAACAGCACCGCCATGGCCAGCACACCGGGGTAGATGAAGGTCTTGAAGTCGATCCCCGACGGCAGGCTGTGACTGGCCAGCGAGGACAGGCCGGTGCCCAGCACCAGCAGGAACAGCAGCGGCTGGATCAGCGAGGTGATCGCGCGCAGCCGGTCCCGCTTGAACCTGATCAGCTCCCGGCGCCAGACGATGGACACGGCCCGCAGGTCGGTCCGCAGGCTGTGCTCGGGAACCGAAACCCGGATCGTGCCAGCCAGGGCCGCCTGCTCGGGCTCTGCCGCCGTGGTGGTCTGGGTCGCCATGCTTATCGCCTCCCCCTGAATGCCGCGGCCATCTGCCGCATCTGGTCGGTCCCCGACGCCTCCGCGTCCCGGATCGTGCTGCCGGTGTAGTTCATGAACACGTCATCGAGGGACGGGCGGGACACGCTCACCGACTTGATCGGCACCGACAGCCCGCCGAAAAGGCGCGGCACGAACTGCTCGCCCGAGGCCACCGAGAACGTCACCGCGCCCTCGTGCATCGCCGCCTCGATGCCGAACTGAGCCGCCAGCTCGGCGATGGCCGCCGGGTCGTCGGCCGTGTTGATCTGCACCCGGTCCTTGCCCACGCTGGCCTTCAGCGCCTCCGGGGTATCGATCGCCACGATCTTGCCGTGATCGATAATCGCGATCCGGTCGCAGTGCTCGGCCTCGTCCATGTAATGCGTAGTGAGAAAGATGGTGATGTCCTCACGGCGCTTGAGCTGGTTGATGTACTCCCAGATCGAGGCGCGGGTCTGCGGGTCGAGCCCGACGGTCGGCTCGTCGAGGAACAGCACATGCGGCGCGTGCAGCAGGCCGCGGGCGATCTCCAGGCGCCGCTTCATGCCCCCGGAGTACGTCATGACCAGGCTGTCCCGGCGCTCCCACAGGCCCACCATCTCCATCACCTGCCGCATCCGCGGCTCCACGGCGGCCGCGGGCACGCCGTACAGGGCCGCGTGGAACCGCAGGTTCTGCGCGCCGCTGAGGTAGTTGTCGAGGGTGGTGTCCTGGAAGACCAGGCCTATGTTGCGCCGCACCGCATCGCGCTCTGAACTCACCTCATGACCCGCGACCTTGGCCACTCCCGACGTGGGCCTGGCCAGGGTGCACAGCACCTTGATCGTGGTCGACTTGCCCGCACCGTTCGGGCCGAGAAAGCCGAAGGTCTCCCCGACCGGCACCTCGAAGTCGATCCCGCGAACGGCTTCGATGTCGCCGTAGTTCTTGGTCAGGCCCGCGACGGTGATGGCCATCGGCGGCTTGTGCCCATTGCCGTCGGCCGCGACCGCCGGGCCGGGAAGATCCTCTGCTGCCAACGTCTGCCTCCTCGCAGTCCAGTTGTGAGCCTAAACGCTGGCGTGCCGCCCGTCAGATACCCGGGATCCCGGGATCGCGGCGGGCGGCACGCGGTCACTCCTGCGCTGCGGACTCGTCCCCGGCGGGCTCGTCCTCGGCCGCCAGGATCGCGTACAGCTTGCGGCGCCCGTCGGTAAGAATCGTGCGGGCCTGTGCCACCTGCTCCTGGCTGCCCACCCGGGCGACCTGAACTGCGGCAATCGCCAGCTGGCCGATCAGGTTGCGCAGCTCGATGGCGTCCGAGCCCACGCTGCTGGCGACTTCGTCCCATGGAGCCCTGACCTCCTCGGCGTGCGTGTCTACGTACTCGCGCCCCTCACCGGTCAGCGCGTAACGCCTGCGGCCGCCCTCGGGCGTCTCCGCCTGGATCAGGCCCTCGTCCTCCAGCTGCTGCAGGGCCGGGTAGACCGAACCTGGGCTCGGCTGCCATACCCCGCCGCTGCGCTCGGCGATCTCCTGAATGATCTGGTAGCCGTTCCTCGGCTCCTCGGCCAGCAGCGACAGGGCCGCGGCGCGGACATCACCGCGCTTGACCCTCCTGGACCGGTGGAACTTTGGCTCCCCCGGCCACGCGCCGAACCCGGCAAAACCCATCGAGCCCGGCGGGCCGAACGGTGGCCGGACCGGCCTGCTGCGCCGGTGCCCGGGCCCCCGGCCACGGCCGCGATGCGGCGGCTCCCAGCCTTCCTCCTCGTGCGGGCCCCAGGCCTCTTCTCCACGTATCTCTCCATGCATCTGCGTTTCCTCGCATCCTTGCGTTGTGACGATCTGAACTTCCTGAGAAGGTTTTTTTCATTCTCAGATACATAACGATATATCGGAGACAGTCGGAACGCAAGGCCGGGTCACGGGTGCGTGGCGGGAGGGCGGTGGCGAGCCTGGCGCCGGACGGGCTCGCGAAGCGGCCCGGTGGGTGGCTCGGTGGCCGGGGCGGGCCTGGTACGGAGGAACCAGGCAGGCCGAGGCGGCCGGTGGACAGCGGGCTCTGGTGACCGGATGAACGGGACAGCAGGTCCGGCAGTCGCGCGGCAGGCGGTGCCCCGGCCGGCGCCAGGAACGGCGTGCCCGAGCCGTGACGAACCGGCGATCAGCCGCCGATGGCGGACATCGGGCGGGCGGGCTGGAGGAACCCGGGCTCGTTGATCCCGTGGCCGGGCAGCTTGCCCGCTACGGCCCGCTGCCACAGCGCGGCCAGTTCGCCGTCGCTGGCACCCGCGCGCATCGCGTCGCGCAGGTTGCTCTCGTCCCGGGCGAACAGGCAGTTGCGGACCTGCCCGTCGGCGGTGAGCCGCACCCGGTCGCAGGCTCCGCAGAACGGCCTGGTCACCGACCCGATCACGCCTACCCGGGCGGGCCCCCCGTTGACCAGGAACGTCTCCGCTGGCGCGGATCCCCGCACGGTGGAGTCGTCGGGCGCCAGCGAGAACTCCGCCGACAGGGCGTCCAGGATCTCCGTGGCGGTCACCATGTTGTCCCGCCGCCACCCGTGCTGGGCGTCCAGCGGCATCTGCTCGATGAACCGCAACTGGTAGGAGTGGTCCAGGCAGAACCGCAGCAGCGGAACGGCATCGTCGTCGTTGAGGCCGCGCATGAGCACGGCGTTGACCTTGACCGGGGTGAGCCCGGCCGCCGCCGCGGCCGCGAGCCCGGCCAGCACGTCGCCGTGCCGGTCGCGCCCGGAGAGGGCGCGGAACACGGCCGGCCGCAAGGTATCGAGTGACACGTTGACCCGGTCGAGACCGGCCGCACGCAGCGGGGCCGCGAGGCGATCGAGGCCGATGCCGTTGGTGGTGAGCGAGATCTCGGGCCTGGGCCGCAGCGCCGCGGTGCGGGCGACGATGCCGGGCAGCCCGCGGCGCAGCAATGGTTCCCCGCCGGTGAACCGGATCTCGGTGATTCCCAGCAACTCCACGCCGATCCGGGCCAGCCGCACGACCTCGTCGTCGGTGAGCAGCGTCGGCCGCGGAAGCCAGTCCAGACCCTCGGCCGGCATGCAGTACGCACAGCGGAGGTTGCACCGGTCGGTGAGGGAGACCCGCAAGTCGGTAGCGATCCTGCCGTAGGAATCAGCAAGCACCCGGGCATCACCTCCTGGTGCGGACGGGACGGCGCACCAGCGCCCGCAATAACACCAGACTACTCAGAACACCCGGTAACAGGGCCGTTGGACAGGCTCAATGATCAGCATGACCCATTGTGGTAAGGGCAGCGACCAAGGCAGGAGACAATTGGGTCATGGTCGCAGAGACTGCTGTCTGGCGTGATCGGCTCAACGCGCGGGACCGCGCTCAGCTCGGGCGCGGAGCGGGCGTCATCGAAGAACAGCACCCGGACGTCCTGGTGGTGGGGGGTGGTATCGCTGGCGTCGCCACGGCCGCCGCCTGCCATGCGGAGGGCCTTGGCTCGGTCCTGCTGATCGAGGCGGGCAGGCTGGGATCCGGCGCGACCGGAGGTGCCGCGGGCCTGCTCACGCCGGAGATCCATGAGTGGAGCGACCCCGAACCGTTCGTCGAGCTGGCCCGGACCAGCCTGGAACTGTGGGGCGAGCTGGAGCAAACCTGGCCGGACGGGGTGGGCCTGATCGAACTCGACTGGATCGGGCTGGCACCCGACCCGGACGGGTTCGCCCTGCATCAGCGCCCGGAGGTGGAATGGCTCGATCATGATCAGGTCGCCGAGCTGGTCCCGGGGCTGGCCCGGCCCATGGCGGGCGCGCTCATCAGGCGGCAGGCCAGGGTCAACCCGCTCCGCTCGCTGGCCCGGCTGGCCGCGGTCCTGCCCGCCGTGGCGACCGGCACGGCGGCCACGTCGGCCGAGGTCAAGTCGGGGCGCGTGGTCCGGGTCGCCACGACCGCCGGAGACATCTACCCGGGCGCCGTCGTGTTCGCCACCGGGATGCCTCCGGTTCTCGACGGCCTGCCGCTGGACCTGCCCGCCAGCCGGGTCAAGGGGCACCTGCTGGTCACCGAGCCGTCGCCGGTGCGCCTTCCCGGCACGGTGGCGCCGGTGGCCACCCAGCTCGATGACGGCAGGCTGCTGGTCGGCGGCACCTTCGACACCGGTGACGAGACGCCCACGGTGCGGCAGGACGTCATCGATTCGATCCTGGAGGCGCTGTACGCCACGCTGCCTGCGGTGCGCGGGCTCCAGGCCGACTATCAGTGGTGCTGTTTCCGGCCCCGCCACCCCGATGGCCGTCCGGTCATCGACCGGGTTCCCGGGCTCGAGAACGCCTGGCTGACCTCGGGGCACTTCCGCACCGGCATTCTCATGGCCCCGGTCACCGCGCACACGATTACCCGGTGGATCTCAGCAGGAGAGCCGCCCGCGGAGGCCGCCGCCTGGAGCAGCGGCAGGTTCGCCGAGCGCAGGCACATCCGGCACTGAGCCGGGCGAATAGGTACCGCAACCGGGGGTAGTGGGTCGCAGCATCAACCCTCCGTTGTGGTTTGGAAGTGATTCTCATGAACGGGATGCTGCGAGTGCCGCGCACCCGTGGTGTCGCCAGCGGCTTCCTGCTGGTCCTGCTCGGCGCCTGGGGCGCGTTGATCCCCTTCATCGGCCCGTACTTCCACTTCGCCTACACCCCCGACACGGCCTGGACCTATACCGTGGGCCGGCTCTGGCTCGAGATCATCCCCGGGGTGGCTGCCGTTATCGGCGGCCTGATCCTGCTGGTCAGCTCGTTCCGCCCCATCGCGATGGTGGGAGCCTGCCTGGCCGTTGCCGCGGGCGCCTGGTTCGCCGTGGGCGGCTTGCTCGCGCCGCTGTGGACCGGCTACGGCACGATCGGCCCCAACGCGATCCCCGCCGCTCTCTACCCGGGGATACCTACCGGCGGCCCGGTACACATGGTGGCCGAGCACCTGGCCTTCTTTACCGGGCTCGGTGTGGCCATCGTCTTCATCGCCGCGCTGGCGCTCGGCCGCCTGGCCGTGATCGGCGCCCGTGACGTGGAGATCGTCACGGGCCGGGTCGCGCCGGACGAGGAGCCGGCCGCGGCCAGCCGGCTCCCCAAGCGCCGGCCCCTGTCCCGCTCCGCCCGGGACGAGGAGGCGACCAGCCCGAAGACGGCCAGCGACACCGACGGCGAAAGCCAGCGGACCAACGTGTTCCGCCGTCTGATCTCGGCGCGGTCATCTGGCAGCGACGAAAGCTAGGTCCGCGGCATCGCCTTGTACCGGAAGCTGTTGAACAGGTGGACCTGATCGCACAGGTGCGGGCTGGGCGTGCCAGCGGCCGAGATGAAGCCGCTCTGCCCGGGGGGGAGCTCGTCCTGGCCGGTCAGGGTACGGCCCACGTCCACGGCCATCATGAACGTGCTGCGGTTCTGGCTCGCGCTGGAACCGCAGTGCGTCGTGACGCCCTGGGCTAGCGGGTCGAGGTTGTCCCAGTCCTGGTCCAGCGCTGGCCGGTAGCCCCACTTGGCGATGTCCGTGGTGCCGAAGCCGGGGACGTTCTGGCCCAGCTGGGTGCCGGTCCCGGACAGGATCGTGATGGCGTCGTTGACGCTCTCCACCAGAAGCTGGTCCCGGTGCCCGGCGAAGTAGCCGGTGTAGCACAGCGTCACGCAGGGCAGCACACCGATGGTGTGGTCGAGCGCGTGATAGAGGAGGTTGTAGGTGCCCATGCCGCCGAGCCCGCCGAAGGCGGTTCCTCCGTCCACGCTCGCGTCGCTGAAGTTAACTCCGCCGGTGTACTGCTCGCCGGGGAAGGTCCCGCCCTCGAAGACGTTCCGCTCGTACGCCTCCAGGAAGTTCATGAAGATCGACATGGCCGGGCTGCCCAGCGTGGTGAGGCCGTTCCAGTGCGCCAGGGCGCGGACGGCCGGGCGCAGATCGGGGTGGGCCGAGGGGCTCACGAGCGGATCGTGGGCCTTCACCAGCTGCTGGTAGGCGTGGATCAGGAACGGGATGATGAAGCGGGCCGCGGGCCGGGTGTTGTCCCCGTTGTCGATGGTGCCGATCGCGTGCTCGATGCCTTCCAGGTAGCTGACGCTGATCCTCCTGCTGGCCCGGGCGAGCTGGCTGATGAGCTGCGAGCGGAAGATCGTGCCCCAGTACTCGTCTCCGGAGTTCTGCTGGTAGAAGGCCCGCTGCGAGGGCTTGGTGTTCCAGTTGTCGAGGAACCCCTGTTGCGGGTTGATGCTGTGCGGCATCTGCGCGAACGGGACGAAACCCCGCCACTGCTGGGCCCCGTCCCCGGCTCCGGGCAGCCGCGGGTCCACGCCGCGTGGCTCGATCGGCACCAGCCCGTCGCCGAAGTAGGCGATGTTGCCCAGACGGTCGGCGTAGAGGAAGTTGTGCAGGGTCGTCACCAGGCTCATGGAATGCCGGAACTGGGCCAGGTCGGAGTCCCCGCCGAGCTGGGAGAACCCGGTCAGGCTGCCGGTCTCGCGGTTCCATGACGCGAACTTGATCGAGAAAGCCAGTTCGCTGGACGGGTCGGTGGCAACCACCGGGCCGTCGCGGGTCCGCAGCACGGTGAAGCTCACCGGCGACTGCCCCGCGACATCGATGGTCTCGTGGATGGCCCGCATCGGGATCTGCTTGCCGTTCCAGTCATACGTCGGCGGGTTCGCCGCGAAGTTGACACTGTGCTCGATGTAGATCCGCTGGTCGACCAGTTCCTCGCTGGTCGTGGTCCAGGCGAGGTTGGCGTTCCGCCCGATGAGGATGAACGGCTCGCCGGTGATGTACATGCCGCCGGCATCGTAGCCGGGCGAGTGCAGGTACTCCTCGCCGTCCACGCTCGGCGTGCCGAACCCTTCCTGGGGCGCGCCCCACAGCAGCGCGTGATGGTCGGCGGAGCGCCACGGCGCTATCGCGATCGCGTTCGACCCGCCGTGCGACAGCACCTTGAGCGAGATTCCCGTCTTCAGGATCGTCTGCCGGTCGGCGGCCACCGCCGCGGTCGCCTTGGCCAGCGCGGCACGGCTCATCGCGGGCAACTGCGCGGCGGCACGCAGGACGGCGGCGTCCGCCTGCTCGCGCGCCTGCCGGGACGGGGCGGGCAGGGCCAGCGTCCGCCCGGGCACGGTGGTCGGCGCGGTGAGGTCATCGGTCCAGCGGGCGTCGTTGAAGATCGCGGCCGCCGTGGTCAGCGGCTGCTTGGCCCCGTCCTTGGTCAGCTCGTTGTCCAGGTACTCCAGGAAGCTCAGGTTCTGCAGCTCGCTGCCGCCGCCCCCGCCGAACTGCCTGGCCAGGTAGTTGCCGACGGCCACGGTGTCCACCGGGCGCCACGGGGCGGGCCGGTAGGGGCCGGTCAGCCCGAGCAGCTTGCCGAGGGCGAAGAACTCGTAGGGAACTTTCGCCTGCTCGCTGGCCGGGCTGGCGTAGGCGCTCGCCTCGTAGGCGTTGATGCCGTTGGCGTACGCGGTGACCGCCGCCTTGGTGGCTGCGGGCAGCGACTCGTACTGGGCGTTCAGCTCCTGCGGGGTGTAGAAGATCGTCCGGACGGTCTCGTCCTGGGGGAGCTCGCCCGCGCCGGCTATCGCCGACAGCGTCCCTTCCACGGCGCGCCTGGTCAGCTCTAGCTGGGCCATCCGGTCCTGCGCCTGTGCCCACCCGGCCCCGAACCACATCCCGGCGGCCGAGCCCGCCGTGATCGTCGGTACCCCGTAGGCGCTGCGCACGATCGTCGCGCGCTGGGCGCCCGAGCCGACGTGCTGCGCGGCGGTCCCGGCCGGCCTGCTGCCAGCCGAGGCTGGACCGCTCAGCGCTCCCGGGATCAGGTAAACCGCGGCGAGCGCCGCGGTCCCTATCGCTGCCAGCCGAAGCTTGACCACACGGTGCCCTGCCGCCAACCGACCCACCTCGCCGCGTCACTGAAGCCCGGGTTGACCAAACCATCGGAACGTAGTCCGGTGCGCTGGCCAGTGTCAACGGTCCGCGGACGGTGCCAGCCGGTGGGCACGACCAGGCTGCAGCTCACGGTGAAGTTAGTGTTCCGCGGCAGCCTCGTCCAGGAGCGCGCGCAGTTCACGGTCGAGGGCGGGCAACTGGCTTGTCTGCCCGCTGATCGTGTACCAGTTGTAGAGCTCCAAGGCGAGGGCGATGCGGTAGAGCGGGAGGCGCGAGCGCCAGGACTCGGGCCATTCGCCGGGCTGCTGCCCGGGTACGCAGACGCCGTATCCGGAGAGCAAGCCGGCCATTTTCGTTTGGTCGCCCTGCATGGAGAACGCGTCGAGGCGGACAAGGTCCATCAGCGGGTCGCCCGCATGCATGTTGTCCGGGTCGAGCAGACCGGTCAGCGAGCAGATGCCGTCGTCGGCGACCTCGGCCAGGAGGTTGAGCTCATGCACGTCGCCGTGGCAGTAGGCGGGCCGGGGGCATTCGGCGAACGCAGCGGCGTGCTTGGTGACGTGCGCGGCGAGCTTGCCGCCCAGGGCCGGATCACCGGCGTTCTCACCGAACCCGCGCAAGTCGCGTTTGAGCATGCGGGCCATGTACGTGCAGTTGTCCGGCAGCGGGTCGCGGATCTGGCCGTTGACGTCTCCGTAGCCGCCGACGGGGATGGCGTGCAGGCGCTTGAGCACCTCACCGAGCTGCCGGTAGACCTCGTGACGCTGAGCGCACGTCAGCTCTGCGTCAAGCTCCGCTAGCATGCGGCCCGGGCGCAGCGAGCAGACCAGACACGGGCGGCCGCCGAGCGCCTCGGCGGAGCTGGTGAAAGCCAGCGCGCGCGGCGAGATGTCCAGACCATGACCGGTCAGGAACCTCAGCGCACGCGCTTCCCTGGCAGCGAACCGATCACCGGCCCCGTAGATCTTCAGCACGACCGGCGCCGAACCGGCGTCAGCGAACTCGATGCGGTACGCGCCGGTGACCGAGCCCTCGGCGAACCGCGACACGGCGCAGACCGGGCCGTGCGCTGGCAGCAGCCCGGCGAACAGTTCGCCTGCGCATTCCACGGTCAGCGCTTCGGGCACCCGGGCAGCGTACGAGGACTCCACCATGCTCGCCTACCGAATATCCGCCGGGCACCCGGCCGGACGCACGAGTGAAGGTCCCTTAGCGTTCGAGCCGGGCGAACGCGATCGCCGCCGCGGTCGCCTGCTGAGGCTGGCGGGTGACCTCCATCCGGTCCACCGACTTGACGCTCAGAAAGCAGTCCCACTCGGCTGGCCCGACCAGCCGCGGGAAGCCAGCGGGGCGGGGGCTCGCGGCTCCTTCGTGCTCGAGCGCAAGGAGCACCCGCTCATCCTCCGCTTGCTCGCGGGTAAGCACGGCGGTGTACTCGCCGGAGCCGACCGTGACATAGCCTGCCCCGTCGGCAGCGCCGGCGAGCGCGAGCAGGGTCCGGAGCCGCACTCCGCGCCAGCGCTCGCCGAACCGGCTCCAGCCCTCGTGGCAGTGAAAGTCCGCGACCAGCTCGGCATCCATCAGAGAGCGCAACTCTGCCAGTGCGAGGCAAGCGGGCCGCTCGACGTCGCCACAGATTGAAAGCGAGACGCTGCAAGTCATCGACGTCCGATTCTACGGCCGGCTGCCGGCTAAGTTCAATGGTTGAATGCGGCCAGGGTGTCGCTCCCGCTGCTTCCGACTGCCCAGAACTGGGCGGTACCAGGAATAGCACCGTCCGCGGAAAAGCTGTCGCTGTTGCTGCCCTTGGCCGGATTGGGGGTAGATATCAGCTTCCACGTGGTGCCGTTGTAGCGGAACGCCAACGTGCGCATAGGGCAGGAGCTGGAGGTACACCATTTGGACCCGGCGGCCAGGATGTTGTCCGGGCCGTTGCTGGCGACGCCGTTCAAGATTGCGTAGTCATCGCCGACACCAGGTGCTGCGATTATCTTCCATATGGTGCCGTTCCAGTGCTCAAGAAGCGGTTTGATCCCTCCGTTCGGGTGCTTGATGCCACTGGCCCATACGTTTGTCGCGGACAATGCCGTGACTCCGGTGAGCTGGCCGAGAACGCCGGGCGATTTCATATGCATAACGGCCCACGATGATCCGTTCCAGCGCAGCGCCACAGGCACCTGCGGCTTTTGGCTGGCGCGCGGTTCACCTGCGGGACCTGCGGGCGAGGGCCGTGTGGAACAGTCGAGAGCCGGTGCGCAGCCGGGGCCGGTGCCGCCAGAACTTTGGCAGTCGCCCGAATCGCTTGCGGTCGAGCGGGGTTACGCCCGGTGCCTTGGCAGCGCCAGCACGGCCGGGCCAGGCCCAGGACCCGGTGTGTACGCACACGCCCGTCGCCCTAGTTTTCACTGCTAGGGCGCGGCCCTAGTGCCCACATCGCTGCTACCGCGCGATCATGCCGGTGAACGCTCGCGTCATCCCGGGTGAGGCGGGGTTCTGCAGACAGGAGAAGCAGTCATGAGGGTTGGCACGTCCATCATCGCGGCAGGCGCGGCAGTCGTCCTCGGCACCAGCGGGGCGCTCGTACTCCCGGCCGTGGCCAGCGCGCACAGCGCCTCGACCACGCTGAAGTTCACCGCCGTGCAGAAGGCTACGGTCAGCTTCAGCAAGGCCGCCCAAGGCATCCAGGACACCGACGTCAACACGGCAGGCAAGACCGTGGGCTTCGACATGCTGTACGTCACGGCCACCTCGCCGACCAGCGGTACCGCGAACGTCACCGTGAACACCAAGGGCGGGTTCCTGTACGGCACGTTCAACATCAACTTCAAGACCGGCGCGGTAACCAACGGCAAGGTGACTGGGGGAACCGGCGCGTTCACAAAAGCCACCGGAACGATCAAGGTCAAAACCATATCCAACACGAAGCACGCCGTCACGATCACCTACAGCGGCTAGCCAGGCACCACAGCCGCAGCGAGGCGGGACGGTCCCATGGAGCGGGCCGTCCTGCCCTTGCTGGATCAAGATCAGCATCCGAACAGGCCCACTACCGCCCAGTCAGCAGGCGACGTAACAGTGGCCGGACAGGTTCCAGCAACTACCGAAGGTGGCGTTTCACCAGGTCAGCGGAGGCGGACGGGAATCGAACCCGCCTGCGACGCGGAGCGCCGCACACCGGTTTTGAAGACCGGGGGGGCCACCAGGCACCCAGACGCCTCCGGCACTGACCTTACCGGTGTTGCGAATTGCCGGACCCCGTACTCCCCGGCGAGGACCGGTCAGTCGTCGTAGAGGGTGTCCAGCACGTCGGCGTACTTGGCGTGGACGATCCGCCGTCTCAGCTTGAGGGTGGGCGTCAGCTCCTCGGTCTCCGCCGTCCATTCGACCGGCAGCAGCCGCCAGCGCTTGACCTGCTGGACCCGGGCCAGCCGCTCGTTGACGGCCGCGACCGCATCGGAGATCTCGGCGAGTACCACCGGGTCCGCGGCCAGCGCGGCCAGCGAGCCCGCCTCGATGCCGCGTGCCTTGGCCCAGGCGGGCGCCACCTCGCCGTCCAGCGTGAGCAGGGCCACCACGTACTTGCGGCGGTCGCCGTAGGCCAGTGCCTGGCCGATGAGCGGGTGGGCGACCAGCAGGTTCTCGATCCCGGCGGGCGCGACGTTCTCCCCGCCCGCCGTGATGATCAGCTCCTTCTTCCGGTCGACCACCGACAGGAACCCGTCGGCGTCCAGGCTCCCGATGTCGCCGGTGTGCAGCCAGCCGTCGGCGTCGATGAGGTCGGCGGTCAGGTCGGGCCGGTTGAGGTAGCCGGGCGTGCACAGCGGCCCGCGCACACAGATCTCGCCGTCCTCGGCGATCCTGATCTCCATGCCGGGGTAGCCCCGGCCCACCGTGCCGACCTTGAACGCCGCCGGTGTATTGGTGGTGAAGGCGCCCGTGGTCTCGGTCATCCCGTAGATGTCGAGGATCTTCATGCCCAGGCCGGAGAAGAACGCCGCGACGTCCGGTGGCAGCGGCGCGGCGGCGCTCGACACGATCTCGGCCTTGTCCAGGCCGAGCAGGCCGCGGATGGGGGCCAGCACGGCCGCGTCGGCCACCTCAAAGTCCACGGCGAGCTCGGGCGAGGTCTCCTGGCCGTACTGGCAGCTCTCCACGTACCGGCGCCCGGTCTCCATTGCCTGCGCGACGACGGCACGCTTGCCCTCGTCCTGTTCGAGCGCGAACAGCGCCTCGATGCCGGCCCGCACCTTCTCCCACACCCGGGGCACGCCGAAGAACGCGGTCGGGCGCACCTTTCCCACCACCCGCACGAGCTGCGGCGTGTCCGGGCAGAAATGGACATGCCCCCCCGTGAAGATCGGCAGATAGATGCTGAACATCCGCTCGGCGACATGCGCCAGCGGCAGGTAGGACACCCAGCGCACGCCGTGCGTGATCAGGCCGATCGAGTCGGCCGCCGCCAGCTCGTAGGTGATGTTGCGGTGCGTGAGCAGGACGCCCTTGGGGTTCCCCGTGGTTCCCGAGGTGTACAGCAGGGCCGCCGGGTCACCGGACACGATCGCCGCGGCCCGGGCGGAGATCAGCTCCGGGTCGGCGGCGTGCTGCTGTTCGCCGAGCGCGGCAAACGCATCCCAGGTCAGGTAGGGCTCGCCCGCCGGGCACGCGGCCGGATCCAGGACGATGATCTTCTTGAGGCCCGGAAGCTGGTCGAGGACCGGCTGCCAGCGCGCGAGTTCCCCGGCCCCGTGAAGGACGGCGATCCTGGCGTCACAGTCGGCCGCCACAAAGGCGATCTGCTCGGGTGCCAGCGTCGCGTAGAAGGTGACCCCGAGGCCGCCCGCGAAAACCGCGGCAAGGTCGGCCAGCACGTGCTCGCTCCGGTTCGGGAGCATAAGGGCGACCCGCTCACCGGGGGCGAGCCCGAGCGCGGCGAAGCCGGCCGCCAACTGCCGCACCCGCTGGTACGCCTGCGCCCAGGTGAGGGTCTGCCAGCCGTCCCCTGCCTCGTCGGAAAAGGCCGGCGCCTCGCCCTCGTCCCCGGCGATGCGCTCGAGCAGGTCGCACAGGGTCAGGCCGGAGATCCGCCGCTCGATCTCGGCCCGCTGCTGCAGTATCTCGGCCGTCACAGTCTGCCTCCGGTAGCTAGGCCGGCCTTGGCGGCCGGCATCCAGTTGACTCAGTATGCGAGCGGCGGGGCGGTGCGGCCAAGATCCCGGCCGGTAGGCCCCAGTGCTGGGGCGCTAACCTCGACCCATGGCCTCCGGATCCGAGCACCTGCGCCCAAACCTCCACGCCTATCTGGTCGCGCACTCCAGCCCTCCCGACGCGCTGTTGCAGGACCTGATCACCGAGACGGCCGAGCGTTTCCCCGGCAACGTCATCTACCAGATCGGCCCGGAGCAGGGCACGTTCATGACCATGCAGGCCGGCCTCATGGGCGCCCGCCAGGCGGTTGAGGTCGGCACCTTCACCGGCTACTCGTCAATATGCCTGGCCCGGGGGCTCGCCGACGGCGGAAAGCTCATCTGCTGCGACATCAGCGAGGACTTCACCGCGCTGGCCCGCACCTACTGGCAGAAGGCGGGGCTGGCGGACCGGATCGAGCTGCGGCTTGGCCCGGCCAGCGACACGCTGCGCGCGCTGCCCGCTGGCCGCACGCTCGACCTCGCCTTCATCGACGCCGATAAGCAGGGCTACCCCGGTTACTGGGAGGAACTCGTGCCACGGATGCGGCCCGGCGGCGTCATCCTGGTGGACAACACGCTCCTGCACGGCCGGATCTTCGAGGCAAGCCCAGATCCCGACGCCCTCGCGATCAAGGAATTCAACGAGCACGTCCTGACCGATGATCGCGTGGACGTGGTGATGCTGCCAGTGGGCGACGGCCTCACGATGGCCCGCGCCAAATAGCGGAAGGCCGGGAGCTTGGGCGGGGCGGTGGGGTCAGGGCCAGCAGAGCGCGCCGCCACGGACGCGGTGTATCTCAGGGTGCTCGAAGATCTGCGGGCGCAGATCCGCGACGGGGTACTTGGCCCGGGGGCGCGGGTGCCGTCGCGGAACGGGATCATCGCCAAGTACGGTGTCGGGGAGACGGCGGCCAAGCATGCCCTGGCCGTGCTGGCCGCGGAGGGGCTCATCGAAACCAGGGTGGGCTCGGGATGCTACGTCCGTGCCGTGCCCGCGACCCGCAGCCTCGACCACGACCGGCCGGATCTGCCCTGGTCACCGTTCGGGCTACCGGAAGCGCAGGCCGTGTCCTGGCAGCACCGGACCGACCAGCGCAGCGCCGACCGGCCCACCGCCCGTCTGCTCGGGCTGGCAGAAGGCGATCCGGTCGTCCGGACCCGGTATCTGATCAGCGCGGACGGCGGGCCGGTGCAGCTGGTCACCAGCTATGAGCCGGCCCGGCTGACCGGCGGCACCGTGGTGGCAGTTCCCGAGGAGGGCGAGTTCGCCGGGCGCGGGGTGACCGCGCGGATGGACGCGATCGGCGTGCGGGTGGACCGCATCACCGAAGACATCTCGGTCCGGGCCTGCCTCACCGAGGAGGCCACCGCGCTGGCGGTCCCACCGGGTGCGCCAGGCGCTCGTGGTGGACCGTGCCCATCACACCGGAGGGCGCGCCGTGGAGGCCAGCCAGATCGTCATTCCCGCGGACCTGTTCCGGCTCAGCTACCGCACGAACGTGACCTGGCCCGCATGATCCGGCCCGCCAAGGCCGGCGACATCCCGGCCATCTACCAGCTGATCAGGGACCTGGCGGAGTACGAACACGCCCTGCCTGAGGTCACCGCGACGCAGCAGGACCTGGCCGGCGGCACGGCCGGGGACATGGTAGGCGGCACGGCGGACGGCGGGTGACCGCGGACGGCGTTGCCCTGCCGCCACCCGATCTGCAATGGTTTGCATAGGGCGCGAGGGTGCGCGAGAGAAAGCGAGGCTGAGCATGAGCGCGAGTGCCGACATCGTGGTGGCCGGAGCGGGACACAACAGCCTCCTCACCGCCTGCTACCTGGCCAAAGCCGGCTACCGCTGCCTGGTGCTCGACGCCCGGAGCATTCCCGGCGGCGGCGCGGCCACCGAGGAACTGCTGCTGCCGGGCTTCGGCATCGACACCTGCGCGACCGGCCACACGATGATCCGGGTCAACCCGGCGCTACTGCACGACGAACTGGGGCTCATCGCCGACTACGGGCTGCGCTATGTCGATCCGGACCCGGTGGAGCAGGTGGCCTTCCCCGACGGTGAGCAGTTCACCATGTGGCTGGACCGGGAGCGGACGATCGAAGAGGTGGCCCGGTTCTCGGCCGGCGACGCGGTCGCCTACCGCCGCCTGCTTGACGACTACGACGAGGTCAAGACGCTGTTCAGCCGCTGGCAGTTCACTCCGGTCGGGTACGGCCCTTCGCTGGACGACATGCTCGCCGAGCACCCTCGCGGCCGGATCTGGGCCAGGCGGCGCCAGCTGTCCGCGATCGAGGTGGTCCAGCACGAATTCTCCAGCCGCCACGTTCAGGCGTTCCTGCTCTGGATGGCCTACCAGGTGCTCCAGCCGCTGGACACGCCCGGCTCGGGCGTGCTGCCGTACCAGCAGACGTTCGGCCGTCAGCAGCGAAGCTGGTCCATCCCCATCGGCGGGTCCGCGAGCCTCACGAACGCGCTCACCGGCTACCTCGAAGACCACGGCGGCACCATCGTGTGCGGCCGCCGGGTGTCCCGGCTGGTGCTGGAGAACGGCCGCTGCACCGGCGTGGAGACCGACGACGGTGAGCGCTACCTGGCCAGCACGGCCGTGGTGTCCACGATCCACATCAAGCACCTGCGGGATATGGCGCCGGCGGACGCCTGGCCGGAGGAGTTCCACTACGGGGTGGACACCTACGACGTGGGAGTGCCCGGATTCGCGACCTACTACTGCACCACGACCGCCCCGGAGTTCTCCTCGCCACACGGGCCGCGAACCGCGGTGTCCGCCGGGCTGGCGGGCTGGCCCGAAGACATGATCCAGCTGAGCGCGGACCTGCGGGCCGGCCGGTACATCGCCGATCCACCTTGGGTGCTGGTAGCCACCCCGACGCTGGCCGACCCCGGCCGGGCGCCCGCCGGGTGCCACACCGTCAAGATCCTCAGCCCGCAGACCTACCGGCTTCCGGACGAGATGGGTGGCTGGGACAGCGTCAAGGAGATTCATTCGCGGCGGCTGCTCGAACGGGTTCGCCGGCACGCGCCCAACCTGACCGACGACACGATCCTCGGCCACCTGGTCAAGTCACCCGCCGACATCGAACAGCTCAACCCGCACATGATCAACGGTGCGTTCCACGGCGGGAACCGCGGCCCGGCGTTCAGCGGCGCGCTGCGGCCAGTGCCGGGCTGGGCGAGCCACCGGATGCCCATCCCCGGCCTGTACCAGACCGGGGGCAGCACACACCCCGGCGGATCGATCACCGGCGCTCCGGGCCGCAACGCCGCCACGGTGCTGCTCGGCGACCTCGGCCACGATCCGGCCGAGGTTATGCCGGGCCCGGGCGTCACGGCCGCGACCGGAGGGCAGGCCCGTGGCTGACGCACAGGTCAACTCCGCCATCGCCAACTGGGGGCCGCGGTTCACCGCCCAGGGCGTCGATCCCGGCGACTTCGCCCGGGTGACCGGTGGCATCGAGAGCTGGACGGAGTGGCTCGGCGCCTGGCGGGACAACGGCGACCTGCACGCCGGGCTGGCTCGCGACGCCGCCGTCCGCGGCTGGCCGCGGACGGCCGGCGAGGCGTGGATCCGGGCCGCGGTCAGCTACCACTTCGGCAAGTTCGTCTGGATGCTGGATATGGACGCCCACGACGCGGTCGCCGGGCAGGCGGTGGCGGCTTTGTACCACGGGCTCGATCTGCTCGACCCGTCCGCCGAGCGGATCGAGATTCCGTTCGGCGGCGCGGCCATGGTGGGCAACCTGCGCAAGCCGCCGGGGGTGGATCGCCCGCCGCTCGTGCTGCTGATCGCCGGCCTCGACTCCACCAAGGAGGAGTTCTTCGCGGTGGAGAACACCTTCCTTGCCCGCGGCCTGGCGACCTTCTCCCTGGATGGGCCGGGGCAGGGTGAGAGCGCCCGGGTGCTGAAGATCCGCCCCGACTTCGAGGCGCCGGTCGCGGCCGTGCTCGACCTGCTGGGTCAGCGCCCCGACCTGGATCCGGACCGGGTGGGCGCGCTCGGGGTCAGCCTCGGCGGGTACTACGCCGCCCGGGCGGCGGCGTTCGAGCCGCGGCTGCGGGCGGTTGTCGTCTGCGGCGGCTGCTACGACTACGGGGCGCTGATCCGGGACAGGTCGGCGCACAGCTTCGCCACGTTCAGCTACGGCAGCGGCGCCACCACCAAAGAGGAGGCCTACCAGGTCGCGGAGCAGATGAGCCTGGCGGGTGTGGCGGAGCGGATCGCCCAGCCGATGATCGTGGTCTTCGGCAAACGTGACCGCCTGGTCCCGTGGCAGCACGCCGAGCGGGTGGCGGCCGAGGCGCCTGCGGCGCAGCTGTGGATGTTCGACGAGGGCAACCACGTCTGCATGAACATGACCTACCGGTGGCGCCCGCAGGCCGCCGACTGGCTGGCGGAGCAACTGGCGTGCTGAACGTCAGCGCGCAAGAAGTCCACTGGCCGCCAGATCGGCGGCCAGTGCGGCCCGCTCGGTGCTGGTCAGCGAGATCAGCGGCAGCCGCACGGAACCGCCGGACATGCCGGCGAGCCCGGCCCAGGCCTTGATCGAGGCGAGGTTGTCGATCTGCCGAGCCTTGCCCCGCAGCCACGTGGCCGCCACCGCGCGGACCGGGTCCAGGGTGGCCGCGACCTCCGTGGCCTTGGCGGTCTCCCCGGCGAGCGCGAGTGTGGTGTACTCCCGCATCGGCTGCCAGGACGGCGTCTGGTACAGGTACGGCGCCGCCGACGACATGTACACCCGCTGGCCGTGACAGGTCATGTTCTCCAGCCAGGTCTCCTCGTGCGGCGAGCAGACCAGCATCATGTCCCCGAACCTGGCCAGCAGGTCCAGATACCGGGCGTGATCGCGGCCCACCTTGATGCCGACCACGTTATCGATCTCGGCCAGCCGCCCGATGAGCTCGGTGGACAAGGTCACCCCCGAGTAGCTGGTGTCGAACAGCCACACCCCCAGGTCCACGCCCGCGCACACGTGCGCGAACCACTCGTAGAGCCCCTCGTCGGAGGCTGGCGGGTAGTAGGGGTTGATCACTACGGCGAAGTCCGCACCGGCCGCGGCCGCGTGCCTGGTCAGCTCGATCGTCTCCGCGGCGCTGTGGTGCCCGGTGTGGGCGAGCACGGGGCACCTGCCCCGGGCGCGCTCCACCACCACCTCGGTCAGCTGCCGCCGTTCTGCACCGGACAGGGCCCAGAACTCGCTCATCACCCCGCCGCAGAAGATCCCGTTGATCCCCAGGCTGCCGGTGAGCCGGTCCAGGTCCTCGCGCAGCGCGGCCTCGTCGAGCAGGCCGGCCGGGTCGAACGGGGTGGTGATGGCCGCCCACAGGCCGGTGAAGCATTCCCTGGCCGCCTGCTTGGCATCCGCCTTCGAGTAATCCATGGCCGCGTTCCTGCCTAGAGAGTCTCCACGAGCCAGTCGGCCACCAGCGGCCTGGCCTGGTACCAGAGGTTGTTGAGGATGTGTACCCCGTCCGGGTAGACCGTCGTCGTCACCGGCCCGGCGTACTCGGCGGCGATCCGTTCGGCGTGCTCGGGCGGCGAGCCCGGATCGTTGCCGCCGTAGACCTGCAGCAGCGGGACGGTGGCCTTGCCCGCCACGCCGGCCAGCGTCATCGCCGCCATGTTGGCGGCGGGGTCCGGGCCGTGATGCTGGTACTGCCCGGGCCGGGTCAGCGCGTCCATGCTGGCGAACCGCCCGGCCGGGGTGTACCAGCTGGAGATGGAGAAGACCGCGCGCACCCGCTCGTCCACGGCGGCGGTGCGGATGGCGAACATGCCGCCGTAGGAGATCCCGCCGACGGCGAGCCGCGAGGCGTCCAGGTCAGGGCGCAAAGCCAGCGCGTCAACGATGGCCCGCACCGCTACCTCCTGCTCGGGCCGCAGCGTGCTCTCGAAGCTCAGCATGCCCTGACCTGGACCGTCGAAGGCGGCCACGGCCAGGCCACGGACGACGATGTGGTCGGCCAGGTTGTATAGCTCCTCCTTGGCCGAATCAGCCCCAGGCAGCAGCAGAACGACCCCTGGGTGGCTGGCCCCCTCCGGGATGCGCAGATATCCCGGCAGCATCAGCGCGCCGAACGGGACCCGGAGTAGCTCCATCGGCGGCACCACCAGCGGCGCTGCCTTAGCCCATGTGGCCTCCATCGCCTCGAGCGCGCCACGGAACTGGGCCTTGTCGTGGGTGAACACGAAGCTGGCCCAGTGGTAGGCGAGCGCGCCGCGCAGGTAGGCGTCCCCGGCGGTCAGCCGCCGCCCGGCGGCCAGCGCCTCGTCGCCGCGCTGGACGTGTGCGGCGGCGTGGCGGCTCCACGCCGCGCACCACTGCTCGTAGTCGGTGATCTCGGCCTTGAGCTGCTCGAACTCCCAGGGCGTGACGTAGTTGGACAGGATCCGCCAGGTGAACCGGCGGTACATCGCATCAAGCCGCTCGTCCATGGTGTCCTCTCCGCCTGCTGCCCGGATTCAGCTGCTTGGTGCCCAGGTGCACCGGTCCCCCGCGACCGTCCAGACGGTTTCGCGTCGGCGGCGGCGCCCAGAACTCCACGAACGCGAAGTCCTCCTGCCTGTCGTTCTCGAACCAGTGCGTCTCCCCCGGTGCGACCAGCGCGCTCAGCCCGGCTTCCAACCTGTTCGCCTCGCCGTCGGTGTAGAGCAGCCCGGAGCCAGCCAGCACGCAGAACACGTGGTGGCAGTCGGTGTGGTAGTGCGCGGCGGCGGTGTCGCCGGGGTGGTAGATGATCCGGTCGGCGCGGACGGCCCGGGCCCCGACCGGCACGTTCTCGGTCACCAGGTCGAGCCGGTCCCTGGTGTCCCTGGTGGAGACCAGGTGCGGTAGTTCGGCGGCGGCGAAGACCTTGCGCAGCGGGGTGAAGCCGCCTTCGGGACCCGGCCCTGTGGTCCGTGCCACCAGCAGGTCTAGCGGCTCGGGCCCGGCTTCGATGGTGAGGCCGTCGCAGGCCGACAGCCATAGCACGCTCTCGGCGGCGAGGGCGAAGCGTTCGCCGTCGGCGGCGGGCAAGGCAAGCGCGGTACCCGACCCGGCGATCACGTAGGCGAAGGCCTCGGTGCTCGCCGAGCGGGATGCCGGGCACCTGGTTGCCCGGGGCCAGCCGGTAGCGGCTGACCTTCAGCGGCACCGGCTGGCCGAACACGTCGGCGCTGGCCCACAGGCGGCTGGTCCAGCCCTCCGCGGTGCCGGCCGGATCAGTGCCGGTGATGGGCGGAACGGGGGTACTGATGAAGGGCACGGGCGCTCCCCTCAGGGGATGAGGATCGGGCGGATGGACTCCCGCCGGGCCAGCGCGCCGAACGCGGAGGCGACGTCGGCGAGCGGGTAGACGTGCGTGGTCAGCGGCTCGGTGCGGATGGCGCCGGAAGCCAGCAATGCGATCATGGCGGGATACGCGTTCGGGCTGGACCTGATGCCGAGCACATCAAGCTCGTCGAGGGTGACCAGGTCGGCCGGCAGTTCGGCGATGGCTCCCCCGGCCAGGCCGAGCAGCGCCACCGTGCCGCCGCGGCGGGTGCAGCGCAGCGCCTGGCCCACCACGTCCGGGTTGCCCGAGCAGTCGAACACGCAGTCGGCGCCCCTGCCGCCGGTGGCCGCCCGCACCCCGGCCACCGGATCCTGCTGGGAGTAGTCCACGACGGCGGTGCAGCCGAGGTCCCGGGCGATGGCCAGGCGCGGGCCACGGCCGACCACGATGACGCTGGTCGCCCCGGCGGCCCGGGCCACCTGCAGCATGAGCAGGCCGAGCAGCCCGGGGCCGAATACCGCGACGGTGTCCCCGGGACCAAGCCTGGCCCTGCGGGCCGCGTGCACGGTGAGCGCGCCCTGGTTGACCAGGGCCGCGGCGGTGTCGCTGACGGTGTCGGGCACCTTGTGCAGGGCGATGGCGGGCCGCACCGCGTACTGTGCCAGCGCCCCTGGCGCGGTGTGCCCGTACAGCTTGAAGCCCGGCTCGCGCACCCGCTCGCACAGGTTGTACCGGCCCGCCCGGCACATGGGGCAGCTGCCGCAGCCGGTGTGGTTCTCGGCCACTACCCGGTCCCCCACGGCCAGCCCGCTGCGCTCGGTGCCCGGGCCGAGCACGGCGACCTCGCCGGACCACTCGTGCCCGATGATGAACGGCAGCGCGGGCGGCCAGGTGCCCTTGTAGGCGCCCGCCACGATCTTCAGGTCGGTGCCGCAGATGCCGCAGGCGCGCACCCGGACCAGCACCTCTCCGGGACCGGGCTCAGGCACCGGGACCTCGGCGACCTCCAGGCTGCCGAACTCGCGCAGCAACGCCGCCTGCATCGTGCTCACCGCCCGTCCCCGTCCTTCAGTGCGGCCCAGACCTCCTGGGCGCGGCGGACCACGTGATCGGCCACGGCCTCGGCGATCTGTTCGGCCCGGTCCGCGGTGGCGAGTTCCGGGCGGCCGTACCAGCCCGTCACGGCGACGTGCTGGAAGTCGCGCATCACCGGATAGACATCGGGGCGGCGGAACAGCGCGTGGGCGGCCTCGCCGGCCGCCCGGTCGCTGGCTGGTGTCGCGTTCTCCAGGTGGACCAGGGACGGGTCGAAGGCAAGGACCGCCGCTGTCTCCATGGACCCGGCGTGGGTGAACTCCATCTCGTCCGGGAACAGCGCGTGGGTGATCACATGGGTCTCGGCCATCACCACCTGCACCTGATGCCGCTGCTGCGCCTCGTCGGCGGCCAGCCGCAGCGTGGCCGAGTTCCCCTCGTGCCAGTTCACCGAGATGATCCGGCGGGCGCCGGCGGCGGCGAGCCCGCCGCAGACGTCGTTGAACACCGCGATAAGCGTGCTGGGAGACAGCGAAAGCGTGCCCGGCCAGGCCCCGTGGTAGTGGGCGACACCGACCGGCCCGACTGAGGCGGCCACCGTGCCGAGCCGGGCCGCGACCCGCTCGGCGATCGACTGGGCCGCGAACGCGTCCGTGCCGAGCGGCAGGTGACCGCCGTGCTGCTCAACGCTCCCCGCGAAGACCACGGCCACGCCGCTGGTCCCGATGAGCCGCGCGGCCTCGGGCTGGGCCAGCCGCTCGATCAGCCGGTCAGGGTGACGGGGCATCGGGCGTCAGCCTCCGTATCCGGCGGCGGTACCGTCCGCCACCGCGTTGCGGTGTGCGGTCATCGGGGTCTGCCAGGGCTCGGTCACCACGTCGATCAGCGCCGGGCCAGGCAGCCCGCCCGCGTCGCGCAGCGCCGCCGCCAGGTCCGCCGGATCGGTGACGCGCCGTCCGCCCAGCCCGAACCCCTTCGCCACCTCGGCGAAGGTCACGTCGGCAAAATCATCGTCTTCCCACCCCCGGCCGAAGTGGATCCGCCGGTACCAGCGGATCCAGCCGAGCGAGCGGTTGTTGAGCACGATCACGGTCACCGGCAGGCCCAGTTCCGCCACGGTAGCCAGCTCACCCACGGCGTAGCCGAGCGCACCGTCCCCGGTGAGCACCACGGTCCGCTGGGCGGGCTCCGCGGTGGCCACACCGATCGCCGCGGGCAGCGCGTAGCCGAGGCCGGCCTGGCCGCGCGGGCAGAGCACCCGCCGGCCCGCCTGTCGTTGCTCCAGGTACACCCCGCCCCAGCCGCTGGCCAGGCTGGCATCGCAGATCAGGATGTCCTCGCCGCTCAGCACCGCCTCGATCTCAGCCAGCACCCGCTGTGGCGCGATGGGGACCGCGTCGCTGGCCCGCTCGGCGTCACGTTCGGCGCGCCAGGCCGCGGTGAGCTCGGCCACCCGCGCCCGCCAGCCGGTCCGGTCGCCGGGCCGGCCGAGGGCCGCGAGCAGGCTCCGCAGCCCGGACCTGGCGTCGGCGAGGACGGCGGCGGCCAGCGGGAACGCCCGGCCCAGCTCGGCGGGATCCACGTCGAGCTGGACGATCGCCTGGCCGTCGTGGGGCAGCGTCCAGTCGAACGTGGCGCCACTGCCCGCCTTGGTCCCCACCAGCAGGACCACGTCGGCCTCGGCCAGCGCGGCCGCCGCCGCCGCGGTGCCCATGCTGCCCGTCACGCCGACGGCCAGCGGGTGGTCCTCGGCGACCGCGCCCTTGCCCGACAGCGTGGTGCCCACCGCGGCCGACAGGTACTCGGCCAGCGCGGCAAGCTCGGCGCCGGCCCCAGAGTGCAGCACTCCCCCGCCCGCCAGCACAAACGGTCGCTGCGCACCCTGGAGGACAGCAACGGCGGCGGCGATGTCTTCGGGATCCGCAGCGGGACGGAACGCGGGGAAGCTGCCGAACCGGGCGCTGCCTTCCAGCCGGGCAATCTGTTTCGCGGGGCTGTCGAGCACGTCCTGGGGCAGGAACAAGGCCACCGGGCCGGGGCGGCCCGTGGTGGCCTCGCGGAACGCCTGCCGGACCAGCGCCGGCATGGTCGCCGCGTCGGGCACGGTGGCCTGCCACTTGGTCACCGGGGCGAGCAGCGCCGCCTGGTCGAGCGCCTGGGAGGCGGCGCTACGGTAGCGGTGCGGGGCGAGCCGGGCGGGCAGCTCGCTCACCAGCGCAACCACGGGCACGGACGCGCCGAGGGCCTCGCCCAGGCCGGACGGCAGCTTCGCCGCGCCCGGTCCGACCGTCGCGTCGCAGACTCCGGCCCGGCCGGTGATCCTGGCATAAGCGTCGGCCGCGTAGGCGGCCGACCGCTCGTCCCGGACAAGCACATGCCGCAGCGCGGGCTGGTGGTCCAGGATGGCGTCGTACAGCGCGAGGGTCTGGCCGCCGGGCACGCCGAACACGTGCCGCACCCCGTGCTCCGCGAGCAGGCCGGCCAGCAGCGCCCCGCCGTGGCCGGCGGGCGCCCCGTCAGCCACCGGGGATCCCGAGCAGGCGGGCCGCGTTGCCGCCGAGCACAAGTTCCTCGCCGGCGCCTAGCCCCAGCGCACGGACCTCGTCAACCGGATGATCCGTGCCCATGTCGAAGGGGCGGTCGGAGCCCAGCAGCAGCTGCCCCGGTCCGGCGTAGCGGGCCAGGTCCGCGAGCAGGTCGTGGTCGTGGGTGACGGTGTCGTAGTAGAAGCGGCGCAGCGCGGCGTCCGGGCCTGATGTGATGCGGGCGCGCGCCTCAGGGCGGACGGCAAAGGCCCGCCGCAGCCGGCCACGGACCACCGGCAGCGCCCCGCCACCGTGGGCCAGCAGCACGCGCAGCCGGGGATGCCGGTCGAGCACCCCGGCCATGGCCATGTGCGCGGCCGCGATCGCGGTCTCCATCGGGTTCCCCACCGAGTTCCACAGGTAGTAGCCGTCCAGGGCGGGCGCGCCGAAGCCGCGCGTGGTGGGGTGAATGAACACGAGCGCCCCGCTGTCCTCGGCGGCCGCCCAGAACGGCAGGAAGAAATCGTCGCCGAGATAGCGGCCCGCCACGCTGGCGGGGATCTCCACCCCGGCCAGGCCGGTGCCGGTGAGCAGTTCGTGCAGCTGCCGGCCGGCGAGCGGGGGGTCCTGCAGCACCACGGCACCGACCGCGCTCACCCGGCCAGGGTGCGCCGCGGTGATCGCGGCGAGCGCCGCGTTGTGCACCTCGCAGACTTCTCGCGCCTCGGCAGGCTCGGCTTCCGTCGGTACCAGCGAGATCCACGGCGACAGCAGCAGGTGATCAACGCCGGTGGCCGCCGCCGCGCCGAGCATCTCCTCGACATCGGTGAACTCGCCCACGACGGAACTGATGTCGCGGCCGCGGAACGCCAGCCGGTACCGCCCGTTCTCCCGCGTGACCGCCGGCCGCCAGTTTTCCGGCACCGCCGGCGCGGTCATCTCCTTGACGATGACGTGGCAGTGGACGTCAACGATCAAGGTGCCGGGACCTTCGCCGGCCCGGCGCCGGCCCGTTCGATGCCTCGCCGGCCGACACCGCGCCACCCAGGTACAGGGCGCCGATCTCGGGATGCTCGAGCACCTCCTTGCCGGTGCCGGACAGGCGTACCTGGCCGTTTTCCAGAACCACGCCGTGGGTGGACAACCGGAGCCCGGCCCGGGCGTTCTGCTCGACCAGCAGGATCGTCTTGCCCTGCGCGTGCATCATCCGCACCGCGTCGAAGACCGACTTGAGCACCTTGGGTGCCAGACCCATCGAAGGCTCGTCCAAGATCACCAGCTTCGGGTCGAGCATGAGGCTGCGGGCGAACTCAACAAGGCGCTGCTGGCCGCCGGACAGGCTGCCCGCCTTCTTGTCCAGCCAGTCGTTGACCTGCGGGAACATCTCCAGCACCCCGGCGAAGCGGCGGTCGGCCAGGCCGCGCTCGCGCAGGATGTAGCCGCCGAGGCCGATGTTCTCGCGCACCGTCATCTCGCGGAACAGGCTGTGGTTCTGCGGTACCTGGACCACGCCGGTGCGGAGGATCTGACGTGGCGTCTTGCCGGTCAGCCGCTCGCCGTGCAGCGTGATCTCTCCCAGCCGTGGCCGCAACAGCCCGCTAATGATGTTGAGCAGGGTCGATTTACCGGCTCCGTTCGGTCCCACCACGCAGGTGATCCCGCCTTGCATCACCTTGATGGATACCCCGCGCAGGACATCACCGCCGCCGTAGCCGGCGACCACGCCCGCCACTTCGAGCGCTGGGCGGTCCTGTGCCTGCGCGGGGGACTCAGGCTGCGGAGCTGTCATCGTCTTCCTCTTCCGTGCCGAGGTAGGCGTCAAGCACCCGGCGGTCGTTGCGGATCACGTCCGGCGGGCCGGAGACCACCGCGTTCCCGTAGTCGAGGACGGTCACCTTGTCGCACAGGCCCATCACGAACTCCATGTTGTGCTCCACGATGAGGAACGTGGTCCCCTGCCGGTTCAGCTCACGGATCCGCTCGGCGATGGTGCCGATCAGGGTCGGGTTCACCCCGCCCGCTGGCTCGTCGAGCAGGATGATCTCCGGGTCGGCAATCAGCACGTAGGACAGCTCCAGTAGCTTGCGCTGTCCGTAAGACAGTGTCTCGGCGCGGTCACCGGCCAGCTTGGCGATGCCGGTGAAGTCGAGCAGCTCCATCGCCCGCTTGCGGGTCGCCGGGCCGCCCGCCCGGGCGAACGGGTTGTGCAGCCGCCCGGTCTGCCCGGCACGCTCCTTGTGGTGCGCGGCCACGATCATGTTCTCCATGACCGTCAGCCGGGAGAAGACCCGGGTCAACTGGAAGGTGCGGCCGATCCCCCGCGCGAAGACCTTGTCCGGGGCCAGGCCGGTGATCTTGGCATCGTTGAGGTAGACATCACCGCTGCCCACCCGCCCGTAGCCGGTGATCATGTTGAACAGGGTGGTTTTCCCGGAGCCGTTCGGCCCGATCAGCCCGGCGATGCTGCCGGGCTCGACCTCGATCGAGCAGTCGTTGAGCGCCTGCACACCTCCGTACGCCTTCGAGACGCCCTCCGTCCGGAGCAAGGCCGTCATGACGCGCTCCTGGTGGTCGGCTTGGCGGCACTCCCGGCCGCGGTCGCGCCGACGGGCAGACCGGGCGGCGGGCCGGTGCCCCGTTCGGCCGCCCGCCGCTGTCTGCTGGCCCGCCAGGCGGTCAGCTTCTCGCCCACGGTCGGCAGGATCCCCCGCGGCAGCAGGATGATCACGACCAGGAACAGCGCGCCGAGGACGATCTGGGCCACGTAGGTGTTGGTCACCTGCTGCTGGGCCCAGCCGAGGTAGGGCTCGAGCAGCAGCGCACCGAAGATGGGCCCGGCCAAAGTGCCGAACCCGCCCAGGAACGCCATCAGGGCGATGGTCAGGTCGAAGAACGGGTTGAACGCGTACATCGGCAGCGCGTCCGACTGGAAGTAGAAGAACAGCCCGCCCAGCGTCCCGAGGATGAAGGCGGAGATCACGAAGGCGGCCAGCTTGACCCGCATGGTCTTGACCCCAAGCCCGCGGGCCCGGTCCTCGTCGTCCCTGATCGCCCGGAGCTGGAGACCGAACCGCGAGCCCCAGATCGCCCAGGCGAGGACCGCGGCCACGACCGCGATGAACAGCGCGGTGTAGTAGAAGGGGTTCCAGACGGTCGTCGCGTCCCAGTTGAGGAACGGCGGGATGATCCCGATCGCGCCGCCCGTCCAGCTGAAGTTGGAGGCCATCAGCTGGAAGATGAAGAACACGGCGATCGTCACCACGACGAAGGTGTGCCGGCGTACCCGCAGCGCGACCAGCCCGAACGGCACCGCGACCACGGCGGCCGCCAGGCCGCCCAGCGGATAGAGCGCGAACACCACGCCGCCCACCAGGTTCAGGTGCCTGGTGATCAGCGCGACCGTGTACACGCCGGTCCCGAAGAAGACGGCGGCCCCGAGCGAGATGTAACCGGTGAAGCCGGAGAAGATGTTCCACGCGACCGCGGCGCCCACGTACATCAGCACGAGCACGCCCACCTCGGTCAGCACGACGTTGCCACCGAGCGGGATGAGCGCCGCGACGGCCAGCAGCACGGCCAGGCCCGCGCCGCGCCAGAGGGCGAGGGACCTCATTGCGCCCTCGCTTCCTTGCGCCCGAACAGGCCCTGGGGCCGGAACACGAGCACGAGCACGAGCGCCCCGTAGAACACCACCGTCGACCATTCGGGGTTCCAGTACACGTCCACCAGCGACGCGAGCGTGATCACGAGCACGGACGCACCGAGCGCGCCGCCGATGCTGCCCATGCCGCCGAGGATGACGATCGCAAGCAGCCGCGAGATCAGGTCATAGCCGGTGTTCGGGTTGAACGCGTTGAGCTCGCCGAACACCATGCCGCCCGCCGCGGTCACCCCGACGCCGATCCCGAAGGTGATCGCGGCCACCCGGTTCACGTCGATCCCGACCAGCCTGGCCGCGGTGTGGTCCTGCATGGTGGCCCGCACGCTGCGGCCGAACTGGGTCCGGTACAGCATGAAGTAGATCGCCAGTACGAACAGCACCGCGAGCGCGAAGCCCAGGAGGTAGATGTAGGGCAGGTAGTACCCGAATATCTTGACCTCCGCCCGCGGGCTGGTCCAGTAGGTGTTCATCGACAGGTAGTTCGACCCGAAGTGCTGATACAGGAGTCCCTCGGTGATGATCGCCACCGCGTAGCAGGCGAGCAGCGACATCGAAGTGCGCTCGCGTCCCCGCAGCGGCCGGATGAACAGGAACTGGATCGCTACCCCGAGGATGAACATCGTCGGGATGGTGATCAGCAGGCCGACGAACACGTCGATGTGCAGATGGGTCCAGAGCACGTAGCTGAGGTAGGCACCGAGCACCACCATGATGCCCTGGGCGATGTTGATGATGTCGAGCACGCCGAAGATCAGCGTCAGCCCGACGGCCATCAGGCCATAGACCCCGCCTTCAAGGACACCATCGGAGATGGCCTGAAAGAAGGTTCCCATATCAGTTACGTGCTCCGTTTCGGTGAGTGCTGTGCGGTATTCCTTAGCCTGCCTTAGTGGACGGGGAGGGGCCGCACGGAGCTGGGGTTTGGCGGTCCGAGGACCTGCACGAACTCAGCGCCGGTGCCGCCTGCGCCCAGCTGCCACTGGAAGATGGTCGCGGCCCCGGCGGCGGCGGTGTTCTCCCCTACACCGTCGAAGGTGACCGGCCCGACCACCGTCTGGAAGGGGTGGCTGTGCATCCAGGCGGTAAGCTTCGCCTGGTCCGTGCTGTGGGTACCCTCGACCGCGTCCGCTAGCACCTCACCGGCTGAGTAAGACTCGGCCACGTCGGCGTTGATGTCGGAGGCGGTGCCGCCGTACCTGGCGATGTAGTCCTGCACCATGACGCGGCTGAGCGGGTTCGCGTAACCGCCGTACCAGCCGTTGGGGACCATGGCCCCGATCGCGGCGCCGGTCCCGACCGCGTTAAGGAACGCCTGCCCCTGGTCCGGGCCGGACGCGGCAATGAAGATTTTAGGGTGCCAGTTCAGCGCGTTGAACTCGTGAATGAAGGCCTCGACGGTCGGCACGTCCACCGAGCCGAGCACGACGATGCCGGGGTTCTTGTGGGCGACCACCCTGGCGTCAGCCGCCAGTGCGGACGGCTTTACGTCTGTGTAACCGGCGTTGCCGGTTGTGGAGTTGGCGCGGGGAGCCGCGTAGACCGTTGTGATCCCATGCGTATGGAAGGTGCCCATAGTGGTCTGGACAGGCGGGTCCGCGAACGGGTCGTTCACCATCGGGTAGGCGGCCGTGAGCGGGTGCCCGGGCAGGTGTAGCACCCAGTTGGCGAACGGCACCATCTCGCTCGCCACAGGAATCGTGGTGGAGAACAGGTAGTGGTCAGCGGGCTTGAGCGCGAAGACGCTGGGGGCACCGGCCGACCCCGCCACGAGGGCGTAGTGGAGCTTCTGGGTTTCCGGGGCGGCCCCCTGAGCTGTCAGCAGCGACGAGAAGGGGGCCAGGGTCAAGTCCACGTGATCGTGCGTGATGAGCCACTTATAGTCATACGCGGTGCTCGCGGGCCAGCCCCGGTCGTTCATGACGACCAGCTTGACCGGGTGGCCGAGCAGGCCGCCGTGAGCGTTCACGTCGCTGGCCCACAGCTGGTAGCCCTTGAGGCACGCTTGCCCGTCGGCCTCGAAGCCCTGTGCCTGGGCGGGGCCGGAAAGCGGCTCGGAGACCCCGACCGTGATCGGGGTGCCGGTGGGTCCTGCGGCGAGGCCGCTGGTGCTGGCGTTGCTGACACCGCACGCGGCGGTGACGGCCGCGCTCGCGGCCGTCACCGCCGCGAGCCGGAGGGTCTTGGCCCGGGGGCGCCTCATCTGTGGTTCAACTCCTTTTCTGCGGGGCGCGGTAGTGCGCGTGGTGCGCGGAGCGCGCTGCAGCGCGCTCCGCGCACCACAATGTCAGCCCTGGCCCCAGGCTGGCTTCGGATTGACGATTGGCACCGAACCGGATGCGGTCGTGGGCAGCACCTGCACGAACTTCGATCCGGTCTGCCACTGGAAGATGAAGTGCGCGGCCACGACGTTCTGGCCGAGGGCGTTGAACTTCGCCGGACCCTGCACGGTCTGCAGCGTGACACCGCTGTGCAGATAGCTGATGACCTTCGTGTTGCTCAGGCTCTTGTTCGCGTTGACCGCGGCCGCGAGCGTCTCGCCGACCGAGTACGCCTCGGCCGCGTCGGCGTTGATGTCGGCCGGCGTGCCGCCGTACTTGGCGTTGTAGTCGTGCACGAACGCGTGGCTCAGCGGGTTGTTGAAGCCGGCGTACCAGCCGTTGGGCACCATGGTGCCGGTAGCGTTCGTGGACCCGCCGATGGCCGACAGGAACGCCGCGCCCTGGTCCGGGCCGGCCGAGGCGGCGAGGATCTTCGGGGTGAAGTGCTGCTGCATGAGCGCCTGCATGATCGCCTGGACGCCGGGCACGTCCGGCGAGCCGACGACCACCATGTCCGGCTTCAGCGCGGCCATCTGGTCGGCGCCCGCCTTGTACGCGGGGTTCTCCGCCGGGAAGATCTTGGAGTACACCGTCTTGATGCCGGCATTCTGCAGGATGGCCTTCGCGTTCTGCACCATGGGGACCGCGAACGGGTCGGTCACCATCGGGTAGGCGGCGGTCTTCGGCCGTTCGTTGGCCGGCAGCGCGGCCACCCACTGGGCGAACGGGATCAACTGGTCGGCGACCACCGGGCTGACCGCGAACAGGTTCGGCAGCTTCAGCGTGAACACCAGCGGCCCACCACCGGCGCCCTCGATAAAGGCGTAGTGGCTCCGCGCGACCACTGGGGCAGCCGAGGCCGTCAGCAGCGTGGAGAACGGCCCGAACACGAATGCCGCGTGGTCGCCGCTGATCAGCTGGGTGTAGTTGGTGGCCACAGTGGCCGGGTCGCTGTTGTCGTTGAGAACCTTCAACGTGACCTTGTGGCCGAGCAGCCCGCCACTCTTGTTGATGTTCTCCACCCACAGGTTATAGCCGCGCTCGAAGGCCTGGCCGTCGACGGAGAAGTCACCAGTCAGCGAGAGTGATGTACCGATAACGATGGGGGACTTGCTGGCGCTGCTGCCGCCGCCGCCGCTGCTGCTGCTACTGCTGCAAGCTGCCAGTACTATCGCCGCGCTGGCGGCGACAGCGGTAAGAGACAAGAACCGGGCACCGTGAGGTCTCATCCGGTCCTCCTTCCAGTTTTCCAATTGGCCGGGTGGAAATAGCCAGCCGCCGTTGGCGCCCCCGGGTGGGCACCTCAGTGCTGAGGGCCCTGAGCCTGGTTAGCGGTTGGCCACGGACAGTCGTGCGGGGCTCACCGTACTGCATTTGAGTTGCCGGTGTCGGCCGGGTCGAGCCCGTCGGAGATATCCGCATTCTCACTGACGAGGTCAAGGCCCGAGCCCGCTGCTTCCAGTTCGAGCAAAGCAGCGAAGTCTTGGTCGCCGTGCCCCGTTCCGATCAATCCCTGAATGATCTGGTACACGAGCGCGGCCACCGGGAGCGGCACCCCCACCTGCCGCGCAGCGGCCAGGCCGAGGTCAAAGTCCTTACGCAGCAGGGCGGCGGTGAAGGTGGGGTGGAAGTCCAGATTCACGAAGGCCGGCGTCTTGTAGCGCGTGAACGTGGAGCCCATCACGCTGTTGTTCAGGCAAGCGAGAAAGGCCTCCCTGCTGATGCCGCTCTTCTGGGCGAGAACCGTCACTTCGGCGAGCGATTGCGTCACGACGCCGAGGAAAAGGTTATGACAAATTTTTACTATCCGAGCCAGTTCGCCCTCGCCGACGTAGGTCGCGCCCGACCCGAGCAGGTCAAGATAGGGTTGCGCCTCCTCGAACGCGGAACGCGGGCCGGAGATCGCCAGGGTCAGCTGGCCGGCGCTCGCCACCCGGGGGTTGCCCATGACCGGCGCCGCGAGCAGAGCGGTCCCGTGCGCGGCAAGCCGCTCGCGCACTATCTCCGACGCCTCCACCGAGATCGTGGAGCAGTCCACCAGGATCTGCGGGGCGGTCCCGGCGGAGATCAGGCCGGCCGGGCCGAGCACCGCATCGAGCAGGTCCTGCGGAGTGCCTACGGTCGTGAACACGATGTCGCGGTCCGCCAGCTCGGCGGCCGAGTTGACGATCTTCGCGCCGTACGCCTCGAGCGGCTCGGCCTTGGCCCTGGTCCTGTTGTAGACGGCCACGTCGCAGTCGGCCGCCAGCAAACGCTGTGCCAGTGCCAAGCCCATCCGCCCAGTGCCGAGCCAGCCAAGGCGGTGCACAGTGCCCTGCCCAGCCATGCTTTCTCCTAACAATCGTTTGCAGAATGCAGCCTGGCGGGTTGGCAGCAGTCTGTCAATCCCTGTCCTCAACCTGTTACCTACAGCACACGGCCGGGCCGTCCCGGCGGAGCCGGGCAGGTCAGGCTGTTGGCACAGCCACAGGTGCCAGCCTAGGCCGTTGGCCGGAATCGCTCAGGCTAGTCGCCAAAAACCGGCCAGGAACGCCCAGATCGCCTAGGGACGCGGTGTTCCTTGTGTTAAGTCAGCCGTCGTATGGGGCTGTTGATCCACGGATCACCAGTTCCGGCGCGAGGTAGAGCACCTTGACCGGGCCGCCGCGGCCGGCGATCAGCTCGAGGAGCAGTTGCGCGGCCTCGGTGCCGACCTGGTAGTGCGGGAACCGGATGGTGGTCAGCGGCGGCCGCAGCCGGTCGATGAACGGCATGTCGTTGAACCCCACCACGGAAAGGTCGGCGGGGCAGTTCAGCCCGGCCTCCTCGAGCGCGGCGAAGCAGCCGACGGCGAGCATGTCGTTGGCGGCCGCCACGGCCGTGCACTGGCCACGCTCGAGCAGCATTCTGGTGGTGCGCAGCCCCTCTTCGATCGAGAAGGCCTTGGCCACCACGATCAGGCTGGGATCGGCGGCCAGCCCCTGCGCTTCCATCGCCGCCACGAAACCCCGGTAGCGGTACAGGCCGGTGGACACCTCCTGCGGCCCGGCGATATGCGCGATGCGCCGGTGCCCCTGCCCGATCAGGTGCGCCACCGCCATCCGCATGCCGCTCTCGTTGTCCACCGACACCGACGGCAGGCTGTGGTCCTGCGCCATCCGGTTGACCAGGACGACCGGGAGCCCGGTCCGGCTGGCCTCCGCAAGCAGCGGGTCGCTCAGGTGCGCGGTGGCGAGCACGATCCCGTCCGCATGGCGGGCCCGCATCTGCTCGAAGACCAGCCGCTCCCGCTCGCCGTCGCCATCGGTGTTGCCGATCAGCGCCACGTAACCGGCCGCGGCCAGCCTGTCCTCCAGGCCGCGCACGATCGGCGGGAAGAGCGGGTTGGTCAGATCGGGGATCAGCACCCCCACCGTGTGGGAGCGCCGCGTTCGCAGGCTGCGCGCGACCGGGTTCGGGTGGTAGCCGAGCTGCTCAGCGGCCTCGAGTACCCGGTGGGCAGTGTCTTCCTTGACCAGCAGCCTGGTCTCCGGGTTCAGGGCGCGCGAGGCTGTGGCGGGGTGCACCCCAGCCCGGGCCGCGACATCCCGGAGAGTCACCGCTCGTTCGGTCACCGGCGTTCCCCCTTGGATCTGCGCGGGCCTGCTTGATCTTACGCTCACCATGCCTTTACCCCGGGCCGCTCCAGGCCCGGAGTGTCACAGGGCCGGCGGCCGGTTCTCGTACGGGGTGCTCAGCACGATCGTGGTCCGGGTGGAGACGTTCGCGGCGGCCCGGATCTCCGACAGCAGGTTCTCCAGTTCGCCCGGGGAGGCGACCCGCACCTTGAGTATGTAATTCTCCTCCCCCGCGACGCTGTGGCACGCCTCGATGGCGGCCAGGTGGGCGAGCCGGTCCGGCGCGTCGTCGGCCGCGGCAGGGTCGAACGGCTTGATCGAGACAAACGCGGTGAGCGGCAGCCCCGCATCCGCCGGGTTGATCACCGCGGCGTACCCGCGGATCAAGCCGCGGCGTTCCAGCCTGCGCACCCGCTGGTGGGTCGCGGAGACCGACAGCCCGGTCTGGCGCGCGAGGTCGGTGAAGCTCATCCGGCCGTCGCTCGTCAGCAGCGAGAGGATTTTGCGGTCGATCTCTTCCACGCCGTCACGGTAGTCCCTGGGTCACTGCCCGCGCGCGCACTGGCTACCTAAATCTCGTCAGGACAGATACGCTCCGGGACAAAGACGCGGCCTCACAACGAACTGGAGCGCGAGGATGGCCGAGATCGTCCTGGATCGGGTGAGCAAGGTTTACTCCGGCGGGGTCAGCGGGGTAGACGACCTGAGCCTGGAGATCAGGGACGGGGAGTTCATGGTCCTGGTCGGGCCGTCCGGCTGCGGCAAGTCGACCGCGCTGCGCTCCATCGCGGGCCTGGAAGAGATCACCTCGGGGACCATCTCGATCGGCGGGCGGGTCGTGAACAACCTGCCGCCCAAGGATCGCGACATCGCGATGGTCTTCCAGAACTACGCGCTCTACCCCCACATGACGGTGGAGCAGAACCTGGCCTTCGGCCTGCAGCAGCGCAAGACCCCCAAGGCCGAGATCGGGCGCCGGGTTACCGAGGTGGCCAAGATGCTGGGCATCGAGGAATATCTGCGGCGCAAGCCTGCGGCACTGTCCGGCGGGCAGCGCCAGCGCGTCGCCATGGGCCGGGCGATCGTGCGGGAACCGCGGGCGTTCCTGATGGACGAGCCGCTGTCCAACCTGGACGCGAAGCTGCGAGTGTCGATGCGCGCGTCGCTCAGCCAGCTGCACGAGCGGCTCGCCGTCACCACCGTGTACGTGACCCACGACCAAGTCGAGGCGATGACGCTCGGGCACCGCGTCTGCGTGCTCCGGGACGGCCAGCTGCAGC
This sequence comes from uncultured Actinomycetes bacterium, assembly GCA_963813395.1. Taxonomy (GTDB): domain Bacteria; phylum Actinomycetota; class Actinomycetes; order Streptosporangiales; family Streptosporangiaceae; genus DASXKD01. Next base: position 279,356 of record CAWEYV010000022.1, on the reverse strand, counting down.
AGGTGGACACGCCTCAGGCGCTTTACGACCATCCGGTGAACCTGTTCGTCGCGGGCTTCATCGGCTCGCCCGCGATGAACTTCGTCACCGCCGACCTGGTCCGGGAGGCTGGGCCCTCGGTGGCATTCGCTGGATACCGGCTCCCGCTCCCGGCCGGCATTCTCGACGCCAAGCCCGGCCTGAGCAGCTACCTCGGCCGCGAGGTGATCCTCGGCATCCGCCCGTCGGACTTCGAGGACGCCAGCCTCGCCGACGCCGAATGGGCGCGGATCGGTGTCACCGCGAACGTCACCGAGGAACTCGGCAGCGAGATCCACGTCATCTTCGCCCTCGACGCGCCACCGATCCAGCACCCGAGCATCAGCGACGCGGTGACCGGCGGCGAGGACGCTGACGAGGCCGCGACCATGCTGGCCGGGGGCAAGTCGCTGTGGACGGCCCGGGTGGCCGCGCGCAGCCACGTCCGCTCCGGCCAGCCGATCGAGCTCGCGGTGAACACCGCGAACCTGCAGTTCTTCGACCCCACCACCGGCCTGACGATCGGCCGTCCCGGTGCGTCCAACGGCGCCGCCGAGGCCGAGGACCCCATGGCCGAGGACCCCATATCCGAGGACCCGGCCTAAGCGCAGCGCTAACCGCGGGCCAGCCAGCGGCCGATCACCAGCCGCTGGATCTGGTTGGTGCCCTCCACGATCTGCAGGACCTTGGCCTCGCGCAGGTAGCGCTCGGCCGGGAAGTCCTCCACGTAGCCGTAGCCGCCGAGTACCTGGACCGCGTCGGTAGTCACCCGCATCGCGGTGTCGCTGGCCAGCAGCTTGGCCATGGCCGCCTGCGGGCTGAACTCCTGGCCGGAGTCCTTGCGCCGCGCCGCCGCCAGGTACAGCGCACGGGACGCCTCGACCGCGCAGGCCATGTCGGCAAGCATGAAGGACACGCCCTGGTTGTCGATGATCGGCTTGCCGAACTGGGTGCGTTCCCTGGCGTACCCGACCGCCAGATCCAGGGCGGCCTGGGCCAGGCCGGTCGCGCACGCGGCGATGCCGAGCCGGCCCGCATCAAGCGCGGTCAGCGCGATGGAGAACCCCTGCCCCTCCGCCCCCACCAGGTGATCGGCGGGCACCCGGGCGCCCTCGAAGATCATCTGGGCGGTGACCGAGCCGCGCATGCCCATCTTGCGCTCAGCCGGCGCGGCGCTGACGCCGCCGGTGGCCGCGGGCACGTGCAGGCAGCTGATCCCGCGGGCCCGGTCCCGTCCCTGCGGGCTGCCGGAGGTGCGGGCGAACACCGTGTAGAAGTCGGCCTGCCCGGCATGGGAGACCCAGGCCTTCACGCCGTCGATGCGGTAACCCCCCAGTTCCCCGTTCCCCGGCACCGGCACAGCCGCGGTGGCCAGGGCGGCCGCGTCCGACCCGCTCTGCGGCTCGGACAGGCAGTACGCGCCGAGCAGTTCGCCGCCGAGCATCTCCGGCAGCCACGCCTCGCGCTGCGCGTCGGTGCCGAAGGCGGCCACCGGCAGGCAGGTCAGCGTGTGCACGCTCACGCCGAGCCCGACGGTCAGCCATGCCCGCGCCAGTTCCTCGACGACCTGCAGATACACCTCGTAGGGCTGGCCACCGCCGCCCCAGCGTTCGGGGTAGGGCAGCCCGAGCAGCCCGGACCGGCCGAGCACCCGGAACACCTCGCGCGGGAAGCGGGCCTCCCGCTCGGCCGAGTCCACCTCGGGGCGAAGCTCCTTGTCCGCCAGGTCGCGGGTGAGATCCAGCAATTCGCGCATCACGTGCCCACTACGGCGAGGTCCCTGCCGACGTTGTTGAGCCGCTCGTAGCCGACTGCCGTGCACACGACGATGTCCTCGATCCGGGCACCGTGCGGCCCCGGATAGATGCCCGGTTCCACCGAGAACGCCATTCCCGGCTCCAGCTCCCCGGCGTTGCCCGCCACGATGTACGGGTCCTCGTGGGTCTCCAGGCCGATGCCGTGGCCGGTCCGGTGGGTGAAGAACCCGCCATACCCGGCCGCGGTGATCGCGTCCCGGGCCACGGCATCCACCGACTCCGCGCTGACCCCGGCCCGGACCGAGCCGCATGCGGCCTCCTGGGCGTCCTTGAGCACCTGGTAGTAGCTGGCCAGTTCCGGCGGCGGCGCACCGAGGACATAGGTGCGGGTGCAGTCCGAACAGTAGCCGCTCGGCATTGTCCCGCCGATGTCCACGACCACGGCGTCTCCGGCCGCGAGGATCCGGTCCGACGGCTCATGGTGCGGCTTGGCGGAGTTCGGGCCGGACCCGACGATCACGAAGTCGACCGTGGCGTGGCCCTGCGAGACGATCTCGCCGGCGATGTCCACGGCGACTTCCCGCTCGGTCCGGCCGGGCCGCAACCAGCCGGGCACCCGTTCGTGAACCCGGTCGATGGCCGCTCCCGCAAGGCGCAGCGCCGCGACTTCCGCGGGGCTCTTCCGCACCCGCATGCTCCGCAGCGCGGCACCGGCCAGGGCCAGGCGGGCGCCGGGCAGCGCGTCGCGGAAGCGGAGCACCATCAAGGCCCACATCTGCTCGGCCAGACCGGCCGAGCCGAGGCCGGGCAGCCGCTGGCCGACGATGGCGAACGGGTCGTCCGTCTCGTCCCAGGTGATGATCTCCAGGTCCATGGCGCCCGCCGGAGAGCTCTGGGCCGAAGCGAACTCGAGCCGCGGGACCAGCAGGAACGCGGGCCCCCGTGCGGGGACCACCAGGCAGGTGAGCCGCTCGCTCTGGTGCGCGCTGTACCCGGTCAGGTAGCGCAGGTCCGGGCCGGGAGTCAGCAGCAGCGCACCAAGCCCGGCATCCGCTGCCGCCTCGGCTGCCAGCGCCAGCCGCCCGGCCGGGTACAGATCCCCGGCCCCCTGCCCCACGTGCACTGTTTCCGGCCCTGCTGTCATGCCTCGTCCTTCGCTGCGTAGGCCTGACCCGATACCGTCATCTAACCACGCGCCCACATCGGTGCCCGGCGGCCAGCCCCGGTGGTCGCTGGCTAGATCTGGAGTGCTCTTCCATCTCACCTAGACAGGAGTGCACCACGTGCCTCACGCTTAGTAGACCTAGAGTGTCCGGCTGTAGGGCGCTGGAATAGCAGCCCTGCTGCCGGATACTCTTACTCACTGATGCGGACGGCGATGGGTTCTTCCGAGATCGTTGCTTCTCCAGTCCCCCTCGAATCAGTCGCTGCCTCCGCTCGTGCCATCAAGCCCCGAACCTCCCCCGCAGGCAGGCCGATGAGGAAATCCCCGGCCCGCGCGCAGGATGGCCAGTCCGACACCGCCGGGCTGGCCGCCGCGCTGGCGCAGGAACGGCACGTCACGCTGGAGCTGCAGCGGGCGATCCTGCCGCTGCACGAAGAGCCGTTCGACCTGCCAGGGCTGAGCGCGGTCGTGCGCTACCTGCCGGCCTCCCACGACAGCCGGGTGGGCGGCGACTGGTACATCACCGCGGAGATGCCCGGCGGGCACGTCCTGCTCGCCATCGGCGACGTCGGCGGGCACGGCCTGGCGGCGGCCGCGGGAATGGCCAGGCTCCGCGGCGCCCTGGCCGGCCTGGCGATCACCGGCTCACCGCCGGAGCGCCTCGTCGGCTGGCTCAACGACCTGGTGCACCACGTGGACCCCGAGCACACCGCCTCGGTGGTGGCCGGGTACTTCGACCCGCCGACGCGGGTGCTCACCTGGGCGCAGGCAGGCCACCCGCCGCCGGTCCTGGTCCGGGACGGCAAGGCGGAAACGCTGAGCCAGCCGGCGGGCGTCCTGCTCGGTGCGGGCCGCTCCGGGTATGAGGCCGCGTCCCTGGCCATGCAGCCCGGGGACCTGCTGCTGCTCTACAGCGACGGCCTGATCGAGCGCCGGAACCGCTCCCTGGAGGATGGGCTGGCCGCGCTGACCGCGGCCGCCGCGGGGACGTCCGACCCCGAACTGGTGATCGCGGCGGTACTCGACACGATCGGGGTGGCCACCGAGGACGACACCTGCCTGGTCGCCCTCCAGGTGCACTAGGGGCGCCACGCAACAGGTGCACTAGGGCGCCACGCAACCCCCATGCGCGTCCGGGAGCACGGTGCGGCGGCGGGTGCGTAATGCACAAAGTATGGTTCAGTCTCCCGACAGCGCCGCTACCGCCCGCCGCAGCGAGGTGCCGAGGTCCCAGCGGGCGTCCAGGTCCTCCAGCGCACCCGGGTCCGCGGGGCTGACCGGCAGGCTGCCCTCCACCGGCGGCACCGGCGCGTCGGTGGCTACCCGCACGACGGCCGGGGCGACCGCCAGGTAGTCACGGGCGGCCGCCACCTTGGCCCGCGACCCGCCGGGGAAGCCGCCGTGGCCCTTGTCGATCGCGGCCAGGATCGCCTCGACCGAACCGAACGTGCGCACCAGCGCGGCTGCCGTCTTGTCGCCCACCCCGGCGACTCCGGGCAGGCCGTCGCTGGGGTCGCCGCGCAGCGTCGCGAAGTCCGCGTACGCGCGCCCCGGGATGCCGTACCGGGCGGTGATCGCGGCCTCGTCGACGATGTCCAGCTTGGTCAGCCCCCGGGCGGTGTAGATCACCCGGACCGGTTTCGCGTCGTCGACCAGCTGGAACAGATCGCGGTCCCCGGTCACGACCTCTACCGGCTGCGGTGAGCCGGCGGCCAGGGTACCGATCACGTCGTCCGCCTCGTATCCGGTGGCGGCCGCCATGGCCACCCCGGCCGCGGCCAGCACCTGCTCGATGACCGGCACCTGCGCGGCGAGCGCGGGCGGCACCTGCTCTTCGTTCCTGCCCTCGTCCGCCACCCGGTGCGCCTTGTACGACGGCAGGGCCGCCACCCGGAACGCGGGCCGCCAGTCGGCGTCCATACAGGCCACCAGCCGGTCCGGGTGCCGCGCCCGGACCAGCCGGGTGATCATGTCGAGCAGCCCGCGGACCGCGTTGACCGGGGTGCCGTCGGGCGCGGTCAGGGTCTCCGGCACGCCATAGAAGGCGCGGAAGTACAGCGAGGCGCTATCCAGCAGCATCAGTGATCCCACCCGGTCAATCCTGCCAGGCCGGGCGCCGTTAGCAGGCTCAGGCACTGGAGTAGACGCGCTCCGGGGTCACCAGCACCGCGGTCCGGCGCTCGGCCGCCATGGTGGCGTCGTAGGTGTCCCAGTCGTCGTGCGTGCCGCCCGCGGCGGTGAAGATCTCCCGCAGCAGCAGCCGCAGCCGCTCGGCGTCTACGCCGGGCAGCGGGTCATCGGGGCCGCACAGCTGCACCGGGCCTTCGGCCGCGGCCCATTGCCAGCCGGCCCGGAGCACGACCGTGGCCCGCGGCCGGGCGCGCAGGTTGCCAAGCCTGCGGGCCCTGCCCTGGCTCACGAAGGCGACCACCCGCTCGCCGGTGACCGGGTGCGGGAGCACGCCAACGTTCACGACTGAGGACTGGATCGTGCCGTCCGGGCGGAGGGTGGACACGACGCCGAGGCCGCGATCGCCCCCCACCAGCGCGGCGAAGTCTGCCAGGTCGGTCATGCCGGGAGCGTACCGTGCCCGGACTCACCGGGGAGACCGGCCGGGTCGCTAACCGGCTGGCCCGCGTCTTCGGCCGGGAAGTCTTCCACGTCCTCATCGGTGAGCTCCTCGACCGAGGAGTAGGTCACGACTCCGCGCCGGAGCGCGTCCACGGCGTCCCGTGCTGTCTTGCTCACCGGTGCCCCCCGCCCCGCCGCGACCGCCACCTGCCCGAGCAGGTCCATGAGCTGCTTGACCGCGCGGACGAAGTCACCGGGCGTCAGGTCCGGGCCAAGCACCGACTGCAGCGGCTTCCCCCGGGCCCAGGCGTGCGCCGCCCAGGCAAACCCGAAGTCCGGCTCGCGCAGGAAGGACAGCCGGTTGTCCTTTTCGATCGCGTCGAGGTCGCTCCACACCGCTACCGTCTCGGTGAGGACCGCCGGAACCTGCCCGCCGGGCAGCCGCGGCGGCTCCGCAGCCTCGGGCGTGCGTGACTCGAACGTCAGCGCCGACACGCACGCCGCGAGTTCCGCCGGGGCCAGGCCGTCCCACAGCCCCCGGCGCAGGCACTCGGCCGCCAGCAGGTCGAGCTCGGTGTACAGGGAGCCCAGCCGCTGGCCCGCCTCGGTTACCTGGCCGCCGGAGATGTACCCGAGATGCTCGAGCACCGTGCACACCCGGCCGAACGTGCGGGCTATCACGTGCGACCGGCCGGCGACCGCGGCTTCAAGCCGCTCCACCTCACGTTCCAGGCGGTCCCGGCGCTCGGCCTGCCGGGAATGCTCCTCCCGGTCCGGGCACGCGTGACAGGGATGGCTGCGCAGGCGCCGCCGCAGCGCCGCGATCTCCGCCTCACTGTCCGCCCGCTCCCGCTCCTTGGCGGCCCGCCCGGTGCGGCTGCCCGTCTCCTCCGCGTCCCGGCCGGCCAGCCGGGTTCGCACGCTGGCGGCCAGGTCCCGGCGGTGTTTCGGCGACCGGGCACTGAACCAGTTCGGGATCTTCACCCGGTCGATGGCCTTGACCGGGACCGGGAAGTCGGCCAGCGACAGCCGCCGGACCTGGCGGGTCGCGGTGAGCACGAGGGGCAGCGGCTGGCTGTCCGCCCGCCTGCCCGGCCCGGCGGGCACCCCCGGGTCCAGCACCACGGCCACGCCCGCCCGGCGGCCGCCGGGCACCCGGATGATGTCGCCGCGGCGCAACTCGCCGAGCGAGGCGACTGCCGCGGTGCGCTGGGCCGCGGCCCGCTGCCTGGACGCGGCCGTCTCCCGCTCCGACAGCTCCCGGCGCAGCCTGAAGTACTCGGCGAAGTCACCCCGGTCGCAGTTCACCGTCAGCTTGTCCAGCTGCTCCCGGCCACGCCGCGCCTGCCGCGCCACGTCGACGACCGCCCGGTCGGCCTGGAACTGCGCGAACGACGACTCGAGGATCGCCGCCGCCTGTTCCATCCCGGCCTGGGCGACCAGGTTCACCGCCATGTTGTACGAGGGCCGGAAGCTGGAGTTGAGCGGGTAGGTCCGGGTTCCGGCCAGGCCAGCCACCGCGGTCGGGTCGAGGTCCGGCTGCCAGAGCACGACGGCGTGCCCTTCGACGTCGATGCCACGCCGCCCGGCCCGCCCGGTGAGCTGGGTGTACTCCCCCGGCGTCAGGGCGGCGTGGGTTTCGCCGTTCCACTTGTCTAGCCGCTCGATGACCACCGTTCGCGCAGGCATGTTGATGCCGAGCGCGAGGGTCTCCGTGGCGAAGACGGCGCGGACCAGCCCGGCCGCGAACAGCTCCTCGACCACCTCTTTGAAGGTGGGCAGCAGCCCGGCGTGATGCGCGGCGATGCCGTGCTGCAGGCCGGTCAGCCACTCGCCGTACCCGAGCACGGCCAGGTCGGCGTCGGGGAGGTCCGCGGTGCGGCGCTCGGCCACCTTGGTGATGATCTCCGCCTCCTCCGGGGTGGCGAGGCGGAGCCCGGCATCCAGGCACTGGGTCACCGCGGCGTCGCAGGCGGCCCGGCTGAAGATGAACGTGATGGCCGGCAGCAGCGCGGCCGAGTCAAGCCGGCTGATGACCAGCGGGCGGCTGGGCGGCCGGGGCCGCGGCGGCCTGCGCCCGCCCCGCGCCGGGCGCCCTGGTGCCTTGCGCCTGGCCCAATCCTCGCGCCGCGACAGCCGCAGCAACTCGGGGTTCACCTGCGGCCGGCTGGCGCCGTCGTCCGCGCCATCGGCCCCGGCGCGCCTGGTCCCGGCCGGCGACACGAACAGGTCGTAGAGGTGGCCCTCGGCCAGCACGTGCTGCCACAGCGGTACCGGCCGGTGCTCGTCCACGATCACCGTCGTGCCGCCGCGCACCTGGGTGAGCCAGTCACCGAACTCCTCGGCGTTGCTCACCGTGGCCGACAGGGCCACGACCCGGACCGAGTCGGGCAGGTGGATGATTACCTCTTCCCACACCGCCCCGCGGAACCTGTCGGCCAGGTAGTGCACCTCGTCGAGCACCACGTAGCCCAGCCCGTCCAGGGTGGCGGAGCCGCCATAGAGCATGTTGCGCAGCACCTCGGTGGTCATCACCACCACGGGGGCCTCGCCGTTGATGCTGTTGTCGCCGGTGAGCAGGCCCACCGTGTCGGGCCCGTACCGGCGCACCAGGTCGCCGTACTTCTGGTTCGACAGCGCCTTGATCGGCGTGGTGTAGAAGCACTTGCGCCCCTCGGCCAGCGCCAGGTGAACGGCGAACTCACCGACCACGGTCTTGCCGGATCCGGTGGGCGCGGCCACCAGCACCCCGTGGCCCGCGTTCAGTGCCTGGCAGGCCTGGCGCTGGAAGTCGTCGAAGGTGAAGTCGTACAGGGCCTGGAAGCCGGTCAGGGCCGGCCCGTCCTGTGCCTGCTGCCGGCGGAACGCGGCATAACGCTGCGCAGGGCTCGCGTGAGTGGACACGCGCTCCAGAGTAGGCGACGCCCCTGTGCCAGCTGGAGGCCCTTACCTGGCCGGCACGAGGGCGCGGTGCCCGGTTACTCGCGGCTGTTGCCGTCCATGCTGTCGTCGAGGTCAAGCGGGGAGATTTCGTCGTCCGACAGGCCGGCGTACGGCGACGGCATGCGCGCAATCCTCCGGTCGTTGGCCCAGATGATCAGCTCGGCCACCTCGACCAGCAGCACGCAGGGCAGCGCGAGCAGCAGCATCGTGATCGGGTCCGGGCTGGGCGTGGCGACTCCCGCGAACAGGAACACCCCGAAGATCATCAGCCGGCGCCACTTGCGGAACCGCTCGTGGGTCAGCACCCGGGCGAGGTTCAGCAGCACCATGATCAGCGGTATCTCGAAGCCCAGGCCGAAGACAAGCAGCATGGCGGTGGCGTAGCCGAGGTAGGTGGAGATCGTCGGCAGGTTGAGGACGCCGTTGGGGGTGAGGCCGAGCAGGAAGTGCAGGCCGCGGCCCATGGCCAGGTAGGCCAGCGTGGCACCGATGAGGAACAGCGGGACCGCGGCGCCCACGAACATGTACGCCCAGCGCTTCTCCCTGGAATACAGGCCGGGCGCGATGAACGCCCAGAGCTGGTATAGCCAGATGGGCGAGGAGATGATCAAGCCGACGTAGAACGCGATCTGGATGCGCAGCGTGAACGGGTCGAAGATGCCGTTGATCACCAGCGAGTCGCCGACCTGGTGGCATCCCGTGTGGCCGTGGATGACCGCCGCGCAGAACGGGCGCTCGATAAAGTGCCAGGCCCGGTAGAAGACCGCCGGGATCAGCCCGATGCCCATCCCGACGAGCAGCGCAAGGACCGCTTTGATCAGCCGGTTCCGCAGCTCACGGATGTGGTCCATGAGCGGCATCCGGCCATCGGGGTTGGCCGCCATGTGCTCTTTCAGCATGCGCTGGCCAAGCACCTTCGCGCCCTCGACCGGGGCGGGCATCTTTGCCATGGCACGGCCAGGTCAGGCAGGACGCGTGTCCTGCTGCGCCTCCGGCACCGGCACGCTGGCCGGGGGCGCCGCCGCCGGGGCGGCCGCGGGGGCCACGGGGACACCCTCCGCCGCGGTCACCGGCACGCCGGTCACCGGGGTACCGGTCACGGCCGTGATCTGCTGCGGCGGCTGCGGCTGCTGGGCACCCTTGGTGCCGTCGGCGCCGTCCTCGTGCATGTCCTGGATCTCTGCCTTGAGGATGCGCATCGACCGCCCCAGGGACCGGGCCGCATCGGGCAGCTTCCGCGACCCGAAGAGCACCAGAACCACGATGGCGATGATGAGTATCTTCCAGGGACTATCGAACAAGTCGCCAAGCATGTCGCCTCTTAACCTGCGGATGACTTTGGGCCGATTCTACGACGGGGGAACCGCAAACTCACCCCCGGAGCGAGCGGAGCCCGCTCGGATACACGCACCGCGCGCGATCTCATGCCTTCCATTCGGCGCCCGGCCCGGAACGGATGGCCGTCCCGCCGACTGGGCATCTAGTGTCCGGCGGGCGGCCACCTGACGGCCACCTGCCCCAGCCACCATAACGTGACTACTGCGCATAGTGCGCAAGCGCCGCGCTGGCGTCCGCCCGGACCGCCGCGGCCAGCGCGGCCGGCTCCAGGACCCGCCCGTCCTCACCCAGCCCCAGGGCCAGCCGCCGGGCCCACGAACCGTCCGGGGTGCGCAGGGTGACCTTCAGGCGCCCGTCGCCGAGTTCGGTCACGTCCTCACAGGGGTAGTACTCGGCCACCCAGCGCCCGCGTGGGGACAGTTCGAGCACCACGCGCATGTCCCCGGGCGAGGGCCGGAACAGGCCCTGCTCCACGTCGACCGGTTCGGCCTGCTGTGGCACCTGTGCGGCAACGTCGAGCACGTCGATCCGCAGCACCCGGTCCAGCCGGAAAATCCGGACCGCCTCCGCCCGGCGGCACCATCCCTCCAGGTAGGTGCGCCCCTCCACGACGAGCAGCCGCATGGGGTCCACGTCGCGCTCGGTGGCCTCGTCCCGGCCCGGCACGTAGTAGGACAGATGCACCCGGCGCCTGGTAGCCAGCGCTTCGCGCACCCGGGCCAGCACGCTGTGCTCAGCGTTCTGGTCGACCTCCACCGCCACCTGGGCGCTCGGTACCGCAGCCTCCCCCGCCGCCGCCTCCAGTTTCGCGATGGTGCGGCTGAGCGCGGACCCTTCCGGGCCCGGCTCCTCCTGGGCCGGGGCGATCTGGCTCACCTCGGCCAGCATCCGCAGCGCCACGAGCAGCGCGCTAGCCTCGTCCACCCCCAGGCGCAGCGGGCGGTCCACCGGCTCCGCCTGGCTGATCACGATCTCGCCGCCCTCGTAGGACAGGTCGATCGGGCAGTAGGGGTCCGGCGTGCGCAGCTCCACGCACCACAACATGTTCAGGTCATCGGTGAGCTCCCGCTCGCTGACGCCGAACGCGGCCGCCGTCTCCGCCAGCCCGACCACCTTCCGGCTGATCACGTAGGGCACCAGGGCAAGCAGGCGCTGCAGCCGGTCCGCGCTGGTACCGGGGCCCGGCGCGTCGCCCGGCCGTACCGAAGTCATGCCAGCGCCCCCTTCAGCCGGGTGATGACCGCGTCCCGCAGGTCAGCGGGCTCGCAGACGACAACGTCGGTGCCGAACGAGGCGAGGTGCTCGGCGAACCAGGCGACCTCGTGGAACGGGATCTCCACCTCGTCCCAGCCATCCTCTCCCGGCTTCTCTCGTGTTGCCTGCCGCCGGATCCCGAACCCGGATCCGTTGCGTACCCGCAGCACCGCGGTCTGGCCCGCCGGAACGCGGTCGTCCCAGGCCCGGACCATCTCCCTGACGTCGGCGCCGGCCGGCACGGTCACCGAGCCGGGAGGCCCGCTGAACTCCACCCGGCCCTCGATCCGGCTCAGCCGGAACGCCCGCACCGCCTGCCGCGCCCGGTCATGGCCGGCCACGTACCACCGGCCGTGCCGGTTCACCACGCCCCAGGGTTCCAGCTCGCGCTGCTGTCCCTCGCTGCGCCCGGCCGCCCGGTAGCGGAAGGTGACCGGCCGCCGGTCCCGCACCGCTTCCCACAGCGGGGCGAACGCGGCCTCACCAGCGTGCAGCCTGGGCTCGATCCCCGGCTGCTGGGTCTCCTCCGCCTCCACCCCCGCCGCGCGCAGCTTCAGCAGGGCTCCCGCCGCCGCCCCAGCCAGCTCGGCCCGGTGCCACACCCGCGCGGCCACGGCGAGCACGGCCGCCTCGTCCGGCTCGAGCCTGATCTCGGGCAGTACGTAAGCCTGCCGGGGAATCCGGTACCCGACTTCCTCGTCGGAGGCCGGGCCCATCTCGAGCGGGATGCCAAGCTCGCGCAGTTCCTCCTTGTCGCGCTCGAACATGCGCTTGAACGCGTCGAAGGAGTCCGGGTACCCAGGCACGGCCGCGCGGATCTGGGTGGCCGTCAGGTAGCGCTGGCTGGACAGCAGGCAGACCACCAGGCTGAGCAGCCGTTCGGTCTTCCGCCGTGACATTGCCACCCTCTCCCGTGCCGGGCGCGCCAACATTCTCCCCCCGCCCGCCTGGCGCGCGCCGGAGGTTGTGGCAACCAGGCGGGACCCTGATGCCGGCCAGGTTACCGTCCCTAGTGGGCTTGCAAGGCATGGTAGCCCTGAGTAGCTGGCTGGCTTTCTGCGCCGGGCTCGCGCAACCTCCCATTCCGCTACCAGCGACCGGCGGTCATCACATGGATGCCCTGCGCCCGCGCAGTTAGGTTCACACCTCCATTATATAATCTCGCACGTACGTTCGACAGCCGATGCGTGCCCAGCGTTACAGCTGCTGGTACCCTGCCGCGGTGATTCGATGGCGGAACGCGGTAGTGGTTGGTGTGCGCCGCGAATGGCCGGGAGCGGTTGAGCTGGAAGTCACCGCGGACGGCGGGCCGCTGCGGGCGCTCGCCTACCCGGCGCTGACCGGCCGTCCCCGGCCGGGTGACCGGGTGTTGCTGAACGCGACCGCCGTGGAACTCGGTCTCGGCACCGGCGGCTATGCCCTGGTGATCGCGGTGCCTGACCGGCTGCCGGAGGACTCGCCAGGCCCGGGCCATGTGATCAAGGCACGGTACACGCCGATGCAGGCCTGCGTTCTGTCGGCCGACGAGCAGGGGTCACCCCATCACGACCTGCTCCGCGACGCCGACGACCTGGGCGGCATGCCGGTCGTCGTGGCTGACCTGCACTCGGCCCTGCCGGCCGTGCTCGCCGCCCTGCGCGCCGACGCGCCGGTCCCGCCGGTCGCCGCGTACGTCATGCTCGACGGCGGAGCGCTGCCCGCCTGGTTCTCCCGGGCCTGCGCCGGGTTGCTCGAGGCAGGCTGGCTTGCCGGGACTGTCAGCGTGGGCCAGGCGTTCGGCGGCGATCTTGAGGCCGTCACCGTGCACACGGGGCTGCTGGCGGCGCGGCACGTACTGGGCGCCGACGTGGCCATCGTGGCGCAGGGGCCTGGCAACCTCGGCACCGGCACCCGCTGGGGGTTTTCCGGCGTGGCCTGCGGCGAGGCCGTGAACGCCGTGGCCGTGCTCGGCGGGCGCCCGGTGGCGAGCCTGCGGATCAGCGAGGCCGATGCCAGGGACCGGCATCACGGCATCTCCCATCACAGCCTGACCGCCTACGGCCGGGTGGCTCTGGCCCAGGCCGATGTCGTGGTCCCCGAACTGGACGGCGAGTTCGGCGCCCGGGTGTACGCCCAGGCGGAACCGCTGTCCCAGCGCCACCGCCTGGTCCGGGTGCCGGTCGGCGGCCTGGAGGACGCGTTGCGCACCAGCCCGGTCCCGCTGTCCACCATGGGCCGTGGCCTGGCCGAGGACCGCGCCTACTTCCTCGCCGCTGCCGCAGCCGGGCGGCACGCCGCCCGGCTGCTTAGCTCGTCTTAGCTGGACGCGGAGTGGGCGTTGAAGGTGCCGAGGATGTCGACGACGAAGACCAGGGTGTCGGTGCCCTTGATGCCCGCCTGCGGGCTGCCCGTCTTCCCGTAGCCGTCCGCGGGGGGGATCACCAGCAGGATGCGGCTGCCGACGGTCTGGCCGGCCAGGCCCTTGTCCCATCCGAGGATCACCTGGCTGGGGCTGGCGCCGATGGTGAAGCCGAACGGCTGGCCGGTGGTGCCGTGCTTCCAGGACGCGTCGAACACCTGGCCGGTCCGCCAGTTCACGCCGGTGTACTGGACCACCACCGTGTCGCCCTCGGCCACCGTGGGCCCGGTGCCCTTGATCAGGACCTTCGAGACCAGGTTGGCCGGCGGCTTGCTGCCGGACGGGACCTTGACGGTCGGTGCGGCCCCGGTCGTGTCGCTGACCGTGGGCAGGCCCTTCCCTGCGGACACCTGGTGACCGGGGGTGTCGGCCGTGGCCGTGTAGTCCTTGAGCATGTCCACGACGAAGACCAGCGTGTCGGTGCTCTTGATCCCCGCTTGGGGGTCGCCGCTCTTCCCGAAGCCGTCGGCGGGCGGGATGACCGCGACCACCCTGCTGCCCATCTTCTGCCCGACCAGGGCCGTTTCCAGGCCCGGCAGCAGCTGCCCGCTGAACAGCGTCGGCGTGCCGGTCTTGAAGGTGCTCTGGAGCAGCTTGTGCGAACTCCCGCTCCACAGGTAGATGGCGTAGTTGCCGACAAAGGCATCGGACTTGGTGAGGGGCTGGCCGGAGCCGTGGACGACGGTAGTCACCGCCAGCTTGCTGCCCGCCTTCTCGGACGGGATCTTCACTAGGGGGGCCTTGCCAAAGCTGCCGGTCACCGAGACGGCCGCGCTCCCGGCCGAGGATGAGGAGGAGCCACCGCAGCCGGCCAGAGCGATCGCGGCCAGCAGGGGCAAGGCGGAAATGACCGCTATACGTCGCATGGGGAACCTTGTCAACGTCGAGTAATGAGCTTCGCCAGCCTACCGGCTGGCCGGCCCCGTTGGTCACCGGGGAGAAAGGGCGCAGCTTACTTTCAGGCGACCGGCAGCTTACATTCAGGCGATCAGCGCAAGAGTGCCCGGCAATAGGGCGCCGCGAGCCCAGCAGCTCTGTTGTCGGGTGCTCTCACATTCCGGCGATCAGCTTTTCGACCCGCTCGTCCACCGAACGGAACGGGTCCTTGCATAGGACCGTGCGCTGAGCCTGGTCATTGAGCTTGAGGTGGACCCAGTCGACGGTGAAGTCCCGCCGCCGCTCCTGTGCCCGGCGGATGAACTCTCCCCGCAGCCGGGCCCGGGTGGTCTGCGGCGGGACCGACTTGGCCTCGAAGATGTCGATGTCCCTGGCGGTGCGCACCACCGCGCCGCGGCGCTGGAGCAGGTAGTAGAGCCCGCGGCCGCGGTGCACGTCGTGGTAGGCGAGGTCGAGCTGCGCCACCCGGGCCGAGGAGAGCGGCAGGTCGTGCTTGGCCCGGTACCGCTCGATGAGCTGGAACTTGGTTACCCAGTCGATTTCCCTGGCGACCAGGTCCAGGTTGCCGCTGTCGACCGCGTCCAGGGTGCGTTCCCACAGCTCGAGGACCTGCTTTGTGCTCGCGTCGGCACCGCGCCGGTCGGTGAAGTCGCGGGCCTTGGACAGGTACTCACGCTGGATGTCCAGCGCGCACGCCTCCCGGCCGTTGGCAAGCCGCACCCGGCGCTGGCCGGTCATGTCGTGGCTGACATCCCGGATCGCCCGGATCGGGTTCTCCAGGCTCAGATCGCGCATGACCGTGCCTGCCTCGATCATGCGCAGCACCAGGTCCGTGGCACCGACCTTGAGCAGCGTGGTCGTCTCGCTCATGTTGGAGTCGCCGACGATCACGTGCAGCCGCCGGAACCGCTCGGCGTCGGCGTGCGGCTCGTCCCTGGTGTTGATGATCGGCCGGGACCGGGTGGTGGCCGACGACACGCCCTCCCAGATGTGCTCGGCCCGCTGGCTGACGCAGTACACCGCGCCGCGCGGGGTCTGCAGCACCTTCCCGGCGCCGCAGATGACCTGCCGGGTGACCAGGAACGGGATCAGGATGTCGGCCAGGCGGCCGAACTCGCCATGCCGCCCGACCAGGTAGTTCTCATGGCACCCGTAGGAGTTGCCGGCCGAGTCGGTGTTGTTCTTGAACAGGTAGATATCCCCGGCGATGCCCTCTTCGCGCAGCCGCCGGTCGGCGTCGACCAGCAGGCCCTCCAGGATCCGCTCGCCGGCCTTGTCGTGCACCACCAGGTCGGCGATGCTGTCGCACTCGGGGGTGGCGTACTCCGGGTGGCTGCCTACGTCCAGGTAGAGCCGGGCGCCGTTGCGCAGGAATACATTGCTGCTGCGGCCCCAGGAGACCACGCGCCGGAAAAGGTATCTGGCCACCTCGTCCGGCGAAAGCTTGCGGCTACCACGGAACGTGCACGTGACCCCGTACTCGTTCTCCAGCCCAAAGATGCGGCGATCCATAGCAGAATCAGTTAACCACGGCCCGGTGACCGTCCTGCCACGGCGTGCTTCGGCCCGCCACCGCCGTTCGGTGCCTACCAGTCAACCGCTATGTACTTCGACTCCATGAACTCGAGCAGGCCGTCGTGACCGCCTTCGCGGCCCAGGCCGGACTGCTTGACGCCGCCGAACGGCGCGGCCGGGTCGGACACGATGCCCCTGTTCACCCCGACCATGCCGGTGTCCAGGGCCTCGGAAACCCGCAGTGCGCGGCGCAGGTCGGCGGTGTAGAGGTAGGACACGAGCCCATATTCGGTGTCGTTGGCCCAGCGGACCACGTCGGCCTCGTCGCTGAACCGCACCACGGGCGCCACCGGGCCGAAGATCTCCGTGCTGAGGATGGCCGCATCCGGCGGCAGGTTGCGCAGGACGGTCGGCAGGTAGAAATAGCCCCGCCGGTCCGGCGCGTGCCCGCCGGTGACGACCTGCCCGCCACTCGAGACCGCGCCGTCGACCAGGCTGGCGACCTTCGACCGGGTGTCTTCGTTGACGAGCGGGCCCAGGTCGGTGCCGTCCTGCAGCCCCGGCCCGACCGCCAGCTTGCTGAGCCGGTCGGCGAACCGCGATGTGAACTCGTCGGCGACCTGCTCGTGCACGTAGAACCGGTTGGCGGCGGTGCAGGCCTCACCGCCGTTGCGCATCTTCGCGAGAAAGGCACCCTCGATCGCGGCGTCGATGTCCGCGTCCTCGAAGATCAGGAACGGGGCGTTGCCGCCCAGTTCCATGGAGCAGTTCGTCACCGTCTCCGACGCCGTGCGCAGCAGTACCCGGCCGACCTCGGTCGAGCCGGTGAAGGAGAGCTTGCGCACACGCGAATCGGCCAGCATCGCCGCTACCAGCGGCCCCGCCTTGGCGGTGCAGACGACGTTGACCACACCGGCGGGCACGCCAGCCTCGCGCAGGATGTCGGCGACCGCGAACGCGGTCAGCGGGGTCTCCTTGGCGGGCTTGAGTACCACGGTGCAGCCGGCCGCCAGGGCTGGCCCGATCTTGCGGGTGGCCATCGCGGCCGGGAAGTTCCAGGGCGTGACGAGGACGCTCACCCCGACCGGCTGCCGCACCACGAGGATGCGGTTGGCTCCCGACGGTGCTCTGGTCACCGAGCCGTCGATGCGCACCGCTTCCTCGGCGAACCAGCGGAAGAACTCGGCGGCATAGATGACCTCGCCCCGCGCGTCGCGCAGCGCCTTACCGTTTTCCAGCACCATGAGCCGGGCGATCGCCTCGGACCGCTCGATCATCAGGGCCCAGGCACGGCGCAGGCACTCCGCGCGTTCCCTGGGCGGGGTCGCTGCCCAGCCGGGCAGGGCCTCGTGTGCGGCGGCGACGGCGGCCAGGGCGTCCTGCTCCGTGCCGTCCGCGATCTCCACCAGAGTGTCTTCGGTCGCCGGGTCGGTGACCGGGAGCGTCCGGCCGTTGGTCGTCCATTCGCCGCCGATGAACAGTCCGGTCGGCACCTCGATGCCGGTGATGGCGGCAAGATCAGCCGTCACGCGTCCTCCAAGCTTTCGCGCACCGTCTGGGTGATGCGGGTTACCGACGGCAGCACGTGGTCTTCCAGAGCGTCGGCGGCGGGCAGCGGGATATGCGGTGTGGTGATCCGCACCGGTGGCCCGCTCAGCGCGCCGAACACTTCCTCCACGGCGATGGACACGATCTCCGCGCCCCACCCGCACAGGCGGGGGTTCTCCTCCACCGTGAAGAGCCGCCCTGTTTTTGCCACCTCGCTGAGAATGGTGGCCGTATCGAGCGGGACCAGGCTGCGCACGTCCACGACACTACAGCGAATGCCGTGCTCAGCCGCCAGCCGGCCAGCCGCTTCCACCGACCGGGGGACCATGGAGCCGAGCGCCAGGATCGTCGCGTCGCCGCCCTCGGTGACCACCTTCGCCCGGCCGAGCTCCTCGACGATCTCCCCGTCGTCCCCGATGTCTCCCTTGGTCGCGTACAGCGACTTCTGCTCGAAGAACAGCACCGGGTCGGGATCCCGGACCGCGGCGGCGAGCAGGCCGATCACGTCACGCGGGTTCGAGGGGGCGACCACCTTCAGGCCCGGTACGGCCATCGCCCAGTTCTCCACCGACTGGGAGTGCTGCGCCCCGAACCGCACTCCGGCTCCGTTGGCGCAGCGGATGACCAGCGGGAACGACACCTGGCCATCGGACATGTAGCGGCTCTTGGCGATCTCGTTGGCGACCAGATCCCAGCACACCGCGAAGAAGTCGCTGAACATGATCTCGGCGATGGGGCGCAGCCCGGTCATTGCCGCGCCCATCGCGGCACCGAGGATCGCCTGCTCGCTGATGGGAGTGTCGCGGACCCGCCGCGGCCCGAACTCGTCGAGCAGGCCGACCGTGGCCTTGAAGACACCGCCGGCCGCGGCCACGTCCTCGCCGAGGAACACGACCCGGTCGTCGCGCCGCATCTCCTGGGCTATCCCCCGGGCGACCGCTTCCCGGTAGGTGACGACCGTCATTGGATCACCGCGATAACCGTCCCGACCGGAACCGTCTCGTCCTGCGCCACCCGGATCTCCGCCAGCGTCCCGCTGGCCGGGGCGGGAATGTCGGTGTCGACCTTGTCGGTGCCGATCTCCAGCAACGGCTCGCCCTCGGTCACCTGATCGCCGACCGCCTTGTGCCAGACGTTGACGGTCCCCTCATCGACCGTCTCGCCCATCCGTGGCATCACTACGTCTGTACTCACTCCGCCCGCTCCTCTTCATGCCCGGGGGATCCGGGGGTTGTCCCCCGGGCTAGCACTGTCGGGGGTTCCGGGGGCGGCTTGCCGCCCGGGCTAGCACTGCGCCAAGCCCAGCCGCCGTCGTCCCATACGTTCGTGAAGGCCGATGCCAAGTCCGGCTCCGGCCCGGCCTTCGCTTCGTCCGTCGCGAGGTCCACTGCTGCTTTAGCAGCAGCGTCGATCTGGTCCAGCACCGCCTCGTCCACGCCCCGGGAGATGAGCACCTTGCGGTAGGCCGGTATGGGGTCCTTCGCCAGCCACTCCGCGACCTCGTCGGCGGGCCGGTACTTGCCAGGGTCGGCCCGTGAGTGCCCGCCGTGCCGGTAGGTGAGCGCCTCGATCAGGGACGGCCCGCCACCCTCCCTGGCCCGGTCGATCGCGGTGGCCGCGACCGCGTTCACCGCCTCGACGTCGTTGCCGTCCACCACGGCGGAGGGCAGGCCGTACGCGGGCGCACGGTCGGCCGCGGGGCGCTTCACCGCGGTCACCGTCTCGATCGCCGTGTACTCCATGTACTGGTTGTTCTCGCAGACGAACACCACCGGCAGCGCCCATACGACCGCCAGGTTCAGCGCCTCGTGGAACGCGCCGATGTTGGTGGCGCCGTCCCCGAAGAAGCAGACGGTGACCTGCCCGGTGCCCCGGTACTGGGCCGACCACGCCGTCCCGTTGGCGATCACCAGCTGCGCCCCGATGATCGCGTACGAGCCGAGAACCCCCTTGGACACGTCGAGCAGGTGCATCGACCCGCCCTTGCCGTGCATCAGGCCGTTCTGCCTGCCGAGCAGCTCGGCCATGACCGGGGTCATCTCCGTGCCCCGGGCAAGCACGTGGTTGTGGCCGCGGTAGGTGACGAACGTGTAGTCGTCCGGCCGCATCGCGGCCGCCACACCGGCCGCGATGGCCTCCTGCCCGGTGCCCAGGTGGGTGGTCCCCTTCACCAGGTTCTGCAGGAACAGGTCGTGCGCGCGCTTCTCGAACTGCCGGATCCTGGTCATGGTCCGGTACAGGCCGAGTGCCGCTTCGGTATCCATTGGCGCCTGCCCTTAGTACGGGTTGGTGACGAACAGTTCTTTCGAGGGGAACCTGGTGATGATCTGCACGCCGCCGTCCACCACCACCACCTCTTCCTCGAGCCGGGCGGCCGACACGCCATCGCTGGCCGGGCAGTAGGTCTCGACCGCGAACACCATCCCCTTGCTGATCTCCATCGGGGCGTCCAGCGAGGAGAGCCGGCTGATGATCGGGCGCTCGTGCAGGGCGAGGCCGAGCCCGTGGCCGAACTGCAGGCCGAACGCGGTCTTCTCGTCCGGCAGGCCGATCTCTTCCGCGGTCGGCCAGAGCATGGCTATCTGGTCGGTGCTCACCCCCGGCTTGATCGCTTCGAGGGCAGCCGTCATCCACTCGCTGGCCCGCGCGTAGGCGTCGCGCTGCGCCTGCGTGGAGCTGCCCACGCTGAACGTCCGGTAGTAGCAGGTACGGTACCCGTTGAACGAGTGCATGATGTCGAAGAAAGCCTGCTCCCCCGGCCGGATCATGCGGTCGGAGAAGTTGTGCGGGTGCGGGTTGCAGCGCTCGCCGGAGACCGCGTTGATCGACTCGACGTCGTCGGAGCCCATCTCGTACAGCCGCTTGTTGGCCAGGGCCACGATCTCGTTCTCCCGGACGCCCGGCTTGAGCGCGGCGGTGATGTCCTGGTAGACGCCGTCGACCATGGCAGCGGCCGTGGACAGCAGCGCGATCTCGTCCGTCGATTTGAGCTGCCTGGCGTCGAGCATCACCTGCTGCCCGTCGCGCACCTCGATGCCCTGCCGCTGCAGCTCGAAGAACGTGGGGAGCTCGGCGAAGTCCACCCCCACCGGCTCGCCCGCGACGCCGGTATCGGCCAGGATCCCCTTGATCTCCGCCACCGCCTTGGCGACGAGCCCGGCCTCGGGCGCGGTCGCCCCGCGCATGGTGGTGTAGGACGCGATGCAGTGCTCGGGCTTCAGCCAGGGGCAGTACATCCGGTGATGCACCGCCGCGGAGCCGAAGTCCCACAGGAACAGCTCGCCGGTGCGGGTGTAGAGCGCATACCGGCACAGCTTGTCCCTGGTCCACTCGCCGATCGCCACTCCGGTGAGATAGCGGATGTTGTTGTTGTCGAACACGAGCAGGGCGCCGAGCCCGCTGGCCTCCAGCGCGCCCATGGCGCGGCTCAGCCGGTACTCGCGGAGTCTGTCCATGTCGACGCGCCGCTCGAAGTCGACGTTCATCCGCCCGGGGGCTGGCGTGGCCGGGAGCGCGGGCACCGGCGGGATGGGCGCGACCATAGGGCGTTCCTCCAGGGGGCGCAAGCCGAGCTATGTACAGCATGATTAAACGTATGTACAGTGTGGCTGTCAAGGGAACGAGAGGCTACATGGCGGGTTCGTTCGACCCTGGCGCGGAACTCGGTCCCCGGCTGCGGCAGGTCCGGGAGCAGCGGGGCCTGTCCGCGCGCGAACTGGCCCGCCGCATCCAGTGCTCGCCCAGCCTCATCTCCCAGATCGAGCGGGGGCTGTCCGCTCCGTCGGTGGGCATGCTGTACGCCCTGGCCACCGAGCTGCACACCTCACTGGACTTCCTGTTCAGCGTCACGGCACCCGCGGAAGGCCTGACGATGACCGCGCACGGCGACGGCCACGTGCGTGGCAAGTCCAACGGGGCGGCCACCCTCCCCGATGGGCACGGCATCGTCCAGCGGGCCGGCACCAGGCGCACCATCGACCTGGCGAGCGGCGTGCGCTGGGAGCGGCTCACCCCCGGTCCCGACGAGCGGGTGGACTTCCTCGAAGTGATCTACGAGCCGAGTGGGCACTCGACCGACGCCAGGCGCCCGCTGCGTCACGATGGCCACGAGTACGGTCTCATCACCAGCGGGACGCTGCACGCGAGCGTCGGGTTCGACACCTTCGAACTTCGGCCGGGCGACTCGATCGCGTTCGATTCGGCCCTGCCGCACCTGTACTCGAACGCCACCGGGCAGGATGTCCGCGCCATCTGGGCGGTGGTGCACGGCCAGCCCGGTCTCGCCTGAAGTGATCAGGGCCGCCCATCCGGCTGGCCCGCGCTGCCCGGCTGGCCCGCACCGCGTGGCTGGCCCGCACCGCGTGGCTGACGCGCACCGCGTGGCTGGCCAGTAGCGCGGACTGCCCACCCACCACGCATGGGCCCGGCGCTGTGCGATGGGTCTGCCTCATCGGGATCGCCAGGCTCCCGGTGCGGCGGGCGCGCCGGGAGCTGCGGCGGTGAACGGTGCTGCGGCCGGTCCCCGGACCAGAGGGCGGGTGGCAGGTCCAGCAAGCACGCCAGCGCGTACGCCGCGGCCTCGTAGTTGACCCGCCAGCCGTGGAAGTGCGGCCAGGCGGCGTCGGCATCCCGCTCGAACTGCCAGCCAGCCTCGCGCATGTGCTCCACCGCGTCCTCGAACTCCTGCCGGGTCAGCACGAGCGGGTCATCCGGGTGCGGATCCTCGTTCACGGCGATGCCAACCCCGTTGGCGAGCTTGCGCATCGTGATGTAGCCGACCCGTAGCAGCGGCCGCGCCTCTGGCGGCGCGGAGCTTGGGTTGATGGCCAGGTGCAGCGCGGCGGCGTCGAGCACCGCGAGCAGGCTGAGCAGCCAGGATGCTTGCGGGTCGGGGGACCTGAAGTAGATCAGGGTGCGGTAGCTGGTGTGGCTCTCCGAGATGTCCGCCGCCCACTCCGTCCACCGCTCGTAGACCTTGGGCAGGTACGCTACGTCGCCGATCAGGGCCTGACGGGCGAGCAGCTCAGGCCCCCACGCCGGGTTGCCCGCCAGCGCTTCCAGCGTGGTTACCTGGATTTCCCGGCGGTTGAACGCGGCGTAGAGCACCGGCAGGTAGGCGATGAGCATCGCTACCAGGGCCAGGCCACTGGCCGCGGCGAGGAAGACGATCGCGGACGGTGCGGGGCCGGACGGACGGACGAAGCCCAGCGTGAAGATGGACGACCCCGACTCCTCCAAGGCGAGGGGGAAGCCGCCCCGCTTGAGGGGCCACAGCAGCAGGGCGTAGCCGACAAGCAGGCTGGCCAGCCACGTCACCAGCAGCGCTATGAGCCAGGTTGGGCCGGAGGCGGCCAGGATCCGCTCCCGCTGCCTCAGGTCCTCCACGCGGGTGGTGATCTTCCGGAAGCTCCCGCGGACCAGCCAGCCCAGCGCGGAGCCGACAGCCGAGCGGGACGCCCGCGGGATCAGCAACGTCTTGATCACGCTGGAGGCGGTGGCAAGTAGCAGGCCGAGCCCTACGGCGAAGCCCAGCCACCGGACCACGCTCACGCCTAGGACCCCCCGCCCGGCCTAGGGTGCCGTTTCCTCACCCGGGGGTGGCTCACCCGCGGCCCCGCCCGCAGCGCTGCCATCCGCACCGCCATCCGCGGGTTCCGCCGCGTCCTTGCCCGCGCCTGCCGTGGCCCGGGCGAGCAGTTCCTCCAGCCGGGCGCCGGTGATCCGGCGGAACGTGCGGTGCGCCCGCCCGCGTATGAGCGCGGCGACCTCGAGCTGGCTGCCGTTGATCTCGGACCGCTCGCCGTTGCCCTGGCCGGACAGGGCCGCGATCGCCGCGCCCAGCGCCGCCTCCATAGGCAGGCCCGGCGCATAGCGGTCCTTGAGCACCCCGGCGACCTGTTCCGCCTGCCCGCCCATGGCGACGAAGCCGTGCTCGTCGGCGACGGAGCCATCGAAGGTGATCCGGTACATCTGGTCGCCTGCCGCCGTCTCCCCCACCTCGGCGACCACGATCTCCACCTCGTACGGCTTGTTGCTCTCGGTGAAGATGCTGCCGAGGATCTGCGCGTACCAGTTGGCCAGGCCGCGGGCGGTGACGTCTTCGCGGGCGTACTGATACCCGCGCGTGTCCGCGAAGCGGACCCCGGCGACGCGCAGGTTCTCGTACTCGTTGTAGCGGCCGACCGCCGCGAACGCGATCCTGTCGTAGATCTCGCTGACCTTGTGCAAGGCGCTGGACGGGTTCGGCGCGACGAACAGGATCCCCTCCTCGTACTGCAGCACCACGCTGTTGCGCCCGCGCGCGATGCCCTTGCGCGCGTAGTCCGCCTTGTCCTTCATCTGCTGTTCAGGCGACACGTAGAACGGCATGGACACCGCTGGGGTTCCCCTAATCGTGTGGACGGATAGTTATCTGGGCTGGTGGTGGGCGCGCCGCCGGTTACGACTGGCGCAGGGGGGCGATCGGCCCGCCTGGTGAGCTCATCCGCTCGTCGACGACTGTCTGTGCATAACCGCCGACCTCGTCGTCGGACAGCCGCCGGAACCCGTCCGCGTCGATCACTGCCACCACGGGGTAGATGTGGCGGGCTACGTCGGGGCCGCCGGTGGCGGAGTCGTCGTCCGCGGCGTCGTACAGGGCCTGCATGCACACCAAGACCGCGTCGTCGCTGGCCATTCCGTCGGTGTAGAGCTTCTTGAGGGAACCGCGCGCGAACACCGAGCCGGAGCCGATCGAGTGGAACCTGCGTTCCTCGTAGCGCCCGCCCGCGACGTCGTAGCTGAAGATGCGGCCCTTGCCCGCCTCCTCGTCGTAGCCGGCGAACAGTGGGACCACGACCAGTCCCTGCATGGCGGCGCTGATGTTGCCGCGGACGAACGTGGCCAGCCGGTTCGCCTTGCCGTCCAGCGACAGGGTCCGGCCCTCGAGTTTCTCGTAATGCTCCAGTTCGAGCTGGAACAGCCGGACGAGTTCCAGGCCGATACCGGCCACACCCGAGATCCCGACGCAGGAGAAATCGTCGCTGCGGAACACCTTCTCGATGTCCCGCTGGGCGATCATGCTCCCGGCGGTGGACCGCCGGTCGCCCGCCATGATCACGCCGTCGGCGTAATCCACGGCGACGATCGTGGTCCCGTGTGGCAGGTCAGGGGCGGGCTGTCCGGTTCCTTGTGCCGCGGCGGCGAGCGGCCCGCCGCCCGGCCCGGCCGTGGGCGCGGTAATGCCCCGCGCGCCCGGCAGCAGGTCCGGGGCTCCAGTGGCCAGGAAATCGGCAAAGGACGACGTGCCCGCGCTCAAGCACGCCGCGGTGAACTGCCTGCCCAGGTAGTCAGTTCCCACCCCAGATCCTTCCGGTTAGTGAGCGTTCCTTGCCTGTCCTCGACCCTACTGCGGCGCCGGACCGGCTGGGCGCCACGACGGGCCGGTCAGCCCAGGGCGAACCGGTCAGCCCAGGGCGAACCTGGGCCAGGCTCATTCGCCGCCCTTCTGGACATAGGAGCGGACGAACTCCTCGGCGTTTTCTTCGAGAACCTCGTCTATCTCGTCGAGGATCGCCTCGACGTCGTCGCTGAGCTTCTCTTGGCGCTCCCTGACCTCCTCGGCGGCCTCGGGGCTTGCCTCCTCGGTCTCTTCGGAGCGCCGGGTGGTCTGCCGTTGGCCGCCAGTATCCTTCGTCGTCATACGATCCCTCCGTGTTCCGGGTGATCCCGCGCTTCAACCGTATCCTCGCCACCCACGAGCCCGCCCAATCCTGGCGCGGGACACGGCTCTGTAACTGGGGACTCAGCCGCGCCGGGAACCCAGGTACCCGCAGAACGGGCGACGCCGGCCCAAGCTAGGCACTACAGGGTGCGCACCGGGGGGTTCCGGGGGGCCGTCCCCCCGGGCTAATACGCCCTGCGGCGAAGGCGCTGAATGGCGCCGAGTAGCCCAAGCCGGCCCGCAGGCGACGAGCAGAGTTGGCCCCTCACCCCTGGCCCGTGAGGGCCGCTACCAGGTCGGCGGCGGTGCGGCAGCGGTCGATGAGGTCGCCCACGTGGGCCTTGGTGCCGCGGAGCGGCTCCAAGGTGGGCACCCGCTGCAGGGAGTCGTGCCCGGGGATGTCGAAGATGACCGAGTCCCACGAGGCGGCGGCCACGGAGTCGGGATACTTCTGCAGGCAGCGGCCGCGGAAGTAGGCTCTCGTGTCGTCCGGTGGCTGCTCGACCGCGCGGGCCACGTCCTCCTCGGAGACCAGGCGGACCATGCGGCCGCGTGCGGCCAGCCGGTTGTACAGGCCGCGTTCCGGCCGGACGTCGGAGTACTGCAGGTCGACAAGCTGCAGCCGGGGGTGCCCCCAGCCCAGGTGGTCCCGGGCCCGGTAGCCCTCGAGGATCTCCAGCTTGGCCACCCAGTCGAGTTCCTTCGAGGTCAGCATCGGGTCTTCGGCCAGCCGGGACAGCACCGACTCCCAGCGGTTCAGCACGTCCGCGGTGAGGTCGTCGACGTCGGCGCCGTACCTGTCCTCGGTGTACTTGCGCGCCCGGTCCAGGTACTCCATCTGCAACTGGACCGCGGTCATCCGCCTGCCGTCGCGCAGCGCGACCAGGTGGCGGCAGGTCGGGTCATGGGAGATGGCCCGCAGCTCGGCGACCGGCGATTCCACGGCGAGGTCGCCGTCGAGGAACCGTTCCTCGATCATCGCCAGTACCAGCGCGGTCGTGCCGAGCTTGAGGTAGGTGCTGACCTCGCTCATGTTCGCGTCGCCGATGATCACGTGCAGGCGGCGGTACTTCTCCGGATCGGCGTGCGGCTCGTCCCTGGTGTTGATGATCGGCCGCTTCAGCGTGGTCTCCAGGCCCACTTCGACCTCGAAGAAGTCGGCCCGCTGGCTGATCTGGAAGCCTTCGTTCCTGCCGTCGGCACCCTGGCCCACCCGCCCGGCGCCGCAGACGACCTGCCGGGAGACGAAGAACGGGGTCAGGTTGCGCACGATGTCGGCGAACGGCGTAGCCCGCCGCATCAGGTAGTTCTCGTGGCAGCCGTAGGACGCGCCCTTGTTGTCGGTGTTGTTCTTGTACAGCTGAATCGGGGCCGCCCCCGGCACGGTGGCCGCCTTGACCGCCGCTTCGGCCATCACCCTCTCACCGGCCTTGTCCCAGATCACGGCGGCCAGCGGGTTGGTGCATTCGGGCGTTGAGTACTCGGGATGGGCGTGGTCGACGTACAGCCTGGCGCCATTGGTGAGGATGACGTTGGCGAGCCCGAGGTCCTCGTCGGTCAGCTGGCTGGAGTCGGCCGCCTCCCTGGTCAGGTCGAAGCCGCGGGCGTCGCGGAGCGGGTTCTCCTCCTCGAAGTCCCACCGGGCCCGGCGCGTTCTGGCCGAGGTCGCAGCCTGGTAGGCGTTCACGACCTGGGACGAGGTGACCATGGCATTGGCACCCGGCTGGCCGGGCACCGAGATGCCATACTCGGTCTCCGTCCCCATCACCCGCCGAACGCTCATGATGAAAGCCTAGCGGCGGATCGGACAGCCACTCCCCTGCCTACGTAATGCACTAGGGCTACAGGTACTGGCCGGTGTTGGCGACCGTGTCGATGGACCGCCCTGCCTCGGTGCCCTGTTTGCCGGACACGAGGGTCCTGATGTATACGATCCGCTCGCCCTTCTTGCCGGAGATGCGTGCCCAGTCGTCGGGGTTGGTGGTGTTGGGCAGGTCCTCGTTCTCGCTGAACTCGTCCACGCAGGCGGACAGCAGGTGCGCCACCCGCAGGCCCTTCTGCCCGGTCTCCAGGAACTCCTTGATGGCCATCTTCTTCGCCCGGTCCACGATGTTCTGGATCATGGCTCCGGAGTTGAAGTCGCGGAAGTACAAGACTTCCTTGTCGCCATTGGCGTAGGTCACCTCGAGGAACCTGTTCTCCTCCGTCTCGGAGTACATCCGCTCGACCACCCGCTGGATCATCGCCTCGACGGTGGCCTCGGCCGAGCGCCCGTGCTCGGTCATGTCGTCGGGATGCAGCGGCAGGCTCTGCAGCACGTACTTGGAGAAGATGTCCTTGGCCGCCTCGGCATCCGGCCGCTCGATCTTGATCTTCACGTCGAGACGGCCGGGGCGCAGGATTGCCGGGTCGATCATGTCCTCGCGGTTGGAGGCGCCGATCACGATGACGTTTTCCAGCCCTTCGACACCGTCGATCTCGCTCAGCAACTGCGGGACGATCGTGTTCTCGACGTCGCTGGAAACTCCAGAGCCCCTGGTCCGGAAGATGGAGTCCATCTCGTCGAAGAACACGATGACCGGCATGCCCTCGCTGGCCTTCTCGCGAGCCCGCTGGAAGACCAGCCTGATATGCCGCTCGGTTTCCCCGACGTACTTGTTGAGCAGCTCCGGGCCCTTGATGTTCAGGAAGAAGCTCTTGCCCTCGCGCTCGGTGCCCTCCTGCGCGGTGCGTGCCGCGACCTGCTTGGCCAGCGAGTTCGCGACCGCCTTGGCGATGAGCGTCTTGCCGCAGCCGGGCGGGCCGTAGAGCAGGACACCCTTGGGCGGGCGCAACTGGTGTTCCCTGAACAGGTCCGCGTGCAGGTACGGCAGCTCGATGGCGTCGCGGATCTGCTCGATCTGGGAGGCGAGGCCACCGATGTCGCCGTAGGTGATGTCCGGCACTTCCTCGAGGATCAGCTCCTCGACCTCGGCCTTGGGGATGCGCTCGTACACGTACCCGGACCGCGGCTCGAGCAGCAGCGAGTCACCGGCCCGCAGGGGGTGGTCCCGCAGCGGCTCGGCAAGGCGCGCCACCCGCTCCTCGTCGGCGTGCGAGATGACCAGCGCCCGGTCGCCGTCCTCAAGGACCTCCTTGAGCATGACGACCTCGCCCACGGTCTCGTAGCCCTGGCCGATGACCACGGTGAGCGATTCGTTCAGCACGACTTCCTGGCCGGGGCGCAGCGAGTCCATGTCCACCGCAGGGCTGACGTTGACCCGCATCTTCCGGCCGCCGGTGAACACGTCCGCCGCGCCGTCCTCGCACGCGTTGAGGAAGATGCCGAAGCCCGAAGGCGGCTTGGTCAGCCGATCGACTTCCTCTTTCAGCGCAACGATCTGGTCACGGGCTTCGCGCAGCGTGTCGGTGAGGCGCTCGTTCTGCCGGTTAACGGTCGCGAGCCTGGCCTCGGTCTCGCCTAGCCGCTCCTCGATCAGCCGTGCTTGCCTGGGCGAGTCGGTCAGCCTACGACGCAGAACCGCGACCTCCTCCTCCAGGAAGGAGATCTGCGTCGTGAGGCTCTTGACCTGGTCGTCGTGCCGCCCAAGCGAGCCGTCATCGCGAGTGGCCACGCGCCCACCTCCTTCCGAGAGCAGGTCTCACCTAGACCCTACCTATCCTGAGCCCTGTCGTAACCTGACCGCCCGGCCGGGTCTTCCGCATTCCGCTATCTCGAGCCCTTGGCCGAACGCCGCTGCCGGGGCGGCGCGGTGACCCCTTCGGCCAGCCGCCGCGCGGTCACCACGAACCCGGTATGGCCGACCATCCGGTGCTCGGGCCGGACCGCGAGGCCGTCTGCGTGCCAGTCACGGATCAGGGATTCCCACGCCGCTGGCTCATCGAAACCACCATGCCCCCGGATGGCTTCCACCGTCGTGGACAGCTGGGTCACGGTGGCGACATAGCAGGCGAGCACGCCTCCGGCTAGCAGCGCACGGGCGACGGTCGCCACGCAATCCCAGGGCGCCAGCATGTCGAGCACCACTCGGTCGAACGGCTCACCGTCGATGGTGTCTTCTCCGCCAAGCTCGGCGACCCGCAGCTGCCAGGCCGGATGCGGGCTGCCGAAAAAACGCTCCACGTTGCCGCGGGCGATGTCCGCGAAATCGGCCCTGCGCTCGTAGGAGACGACACGCCCGGTCTCGCCGACGGCGCGCAGCAGCCAGCAGGACAGCGCACCGGAGCCCGCACCGGCTTCGAGCACCCGCGAACCGGGGCTGATGTCGGCCATGGCCAGGATCTGCGCGGCGTCCTTGGGGTAGACGACCGCGGCGCCCCTGGTCATCGACAAGGTGAAGTCCGCCAGCAGCGGCCGCAGCGCCACGTAGGGCGTTCCCGCCGACGACCGCACCACGCTGCCCTCCGGGCTGCCGATGAGGTCGTCGAGCGCGATGGAGCCCCGGTGGGTGTGGAACAACCGGCCCGGCTGCAGGACGGCCAGGTGGCGCCGGCCTTTGGGGTCGGTAAGCTGCGCCTGGTCACCAGGCGCGAACGGTCCTCGGCGAGAGATCACGCCCGACAGGCTAGTGCGGTGGCGGGCGCTGGTGGGGGCGGGCGCGCAGCGCAGGGGGCGGGAAGCAGAGCGCGGGGGCGGGGAAAGCAGAGCGGCGGCCGGTAGCCCATCGGTGCCGGGCGAGGTCACCGGCTCACCTCTGGGGAGAAGTTGAATCAGCAACCGCAATCACGAATCGCGGGGTTCCGGGGGCTCGGCCCCCGGGCGGACATCGCGGCCCGTGGGGAAGGTGGCCGCAGGCCACCGGCCAGCATGAGCCGGCTCGGCCTGGTCATACCCCGGCGAAGGCGTGGTCCAGGTCGGCCGACGCGAGCACGCCGAAAACCTGGCCGGACGGTTCGACCAGCAGGTACTCAGTGGCCGGGGAGCGGCGTACCGCGTCGACGAGCGCCATGCCGGAAAGGTCGGCGCTCAAGACGAGACTGGGGTTGAGGGTGCGGGCCAGCGACCCCGCGTCCACCCACGGCCTGCGCTGGACGGGGGTGGCCATGACCGCCGCCTCACTCACGATCGCTATCGGCCTGTCCTCGTGGTCCACCACCACCAGGGCGCGGGCCTGGGCGGCATCCGCCCGCCGGATCGCCTCGGCAAGCGGCAGGCTGGACGGTATCGGAATGGCCCGCCGGGCGAGCAGGCGCGCCTGCAGCCCAGGCAGCCGCTCCCGCACCCGGGAGGCGCGCAAGGACTGGGTGGCGCCGGTCCACATGAACGCGGCGATGACCGCGAGCCAGAGCGCGTCGAACACCTGGACCTGGCTGCCGGACCGCAGGAACAACGCCAGGGGGATGAGCAGGACGGCCACGGCCAGCCCCCGGCCGGCCCAGGCGGCCGCCACGGTGCCTGACGCGGGGCGGCCGGTCAGCTTCCACACCCCGGCCCGCAGCATCCGGCCGCCGTCCAGAGGCAGGCCCGGCAGCATGTTGAAGATCCCGACCAGCAGGTTGGCCACCACGAGCTGGCTCAGCAGGACGCCGACCACGCCGACCGGATGGAACAGGCGGTCCAGCCCGAAGCCGATGCCCGCGAGCACCAAGGAAAGTGCGGGGCCGGCCGCGGACACAAGGAACTCCCGGCCCGGGGTCGGCGGCTCGCGCTCGATCTCGGAAAACCCGCCGAGCGGGTACAGCAGGATGCGCCGCACCGGCAGGCCGAACGCCCTGGCCACCACCGAGTGACTGAGCTCGTGCACCAGCACCGACGCGTAGAGCAGGACGACGAATGCGGCAGCGACCACGTAACGCAGGTTCGTGGAAATCCCCGACCGCGCGTATCCATGCGCGTAAAGGACCACGAAAACACCCGCGATCACGAACCAGTACGGGGAGATGTAGACCGGGATCCCGAAGGGACGCGCGATCCTCACTCCCGGCCCGGCCTCCCGGGGTCCAGAGCCGCCTGGTGCGTTACCTGCCACACGCCGATGCTATGTCCTGAGCCGTCCTGAGGCGGCTTACCAGGACGCAGTTCCTGTCTGGCCGGTCTTTCCTGACCCGAAGCAAGGGCAACTGTCGGTGGCGTCCCCTAACCTCCCTGACATGGGTGATGACACCGCAACCGTGACTACCGTTCCGGGAGCGCCGACGCCGAAGGACGGACCAGGCACAGCGGACACGCCCGCCGCGCCGGAGCCCGCAGTGCTATCCCAGGGGGGCGACCCCCCGATGCCGGACCATGTCCGTACCGGTCCCTCGCTGTCACCGTCCCGGGCTGGCGACTTCCTCACCTGCCCGCTGCTGTACCGGTTCCGGGTCATCGACCGGCTGCCCGAGCCACCGAGTCCGGCCGCCGCCCGCGGCACCCTGGTCCACGCGGTGCTTGAGCGCCTGTTCGACAAGCCGTCAGCGGAGCGGACACCGCCGGCCGCCCATTCGCTGGTCCAGCCGGAATGGTCCCGGCTGCTGGAGGCCGAGCCGGACCTGGCCGGTCTGTTCGCCGATGACGAGGAGCAGCGGGCGGTCTGGCTGGCCGAGGTGGCCACCATGCTCGACCGGTACTTCACCCTGGAAGACCCCCGGCGTATCGAGCCCGCCCACCGGGAACTGTGCGTCGAGGCGAACCTGCCCTCGGGCCTGCGGCTGCGCGGCTACATCGACCGCCTCGACGTGGCCCCCAGCGGTGAGATGCGGATCGTCGACTACAAGACCGGCGGGTCGCCGCCGACGGAGTTCGAGGCGCGGGCCCTGTTCCAGATGCGGTTCTACGCACTGACGCTCTGGCGCGCGCAAGGACGGGTACCAAAGCTGCTGCAGCTGATCTACCTGGGCAACGGGGAAATCGTCTCGTACGAGCCGGACGAGGCCGACCTGCTCGCCACCGAGCGCAAGGTCGTGGCGTTGTGGCAGGCAATCGAGCGGGCCAGGGTCAACCGCGACTGGCGCCCCCGGCCGGGCCGGATCTGCGACTGGTGCGCCCATCAGGCGATCTGCCCCGCGTTCGGCGGCACTCCCCCACCGATCCCAGAGGACTCGCCTCAGGAGGCACTTCCCGAGCCCCCCGACGGCACCGACCCGGTGTAGCCAGGAAGTCCAGGCTGCTCGCCGGGGTGGACAGCCCTGCTCGCCGCCCTCGGGGCGGCTTCGCCTGATCCCCGGCTCCCAGTGCCAGCCCGGGGGACGACCCCGGAACCCCCGGTGCGCACCCGCTCAATCGCCGGTTTGGGTAGGCGTCGCCTGTCCCGTGTGCCGGCCCTTAGCCCGCCCCGGCCCCCCCTTGCGCATCCGGTTAGCCGTCGGCTTAGCCGAGCGTCGCCGCCCATACGAGCCGATGATCCTGGTGCGGTGTCGCCGTTTCCATGATCAAAACGACTTTTCCTCACAACGCACGGTTTCACGCCCGGATTGTCCCGGTATACGCGTGCGGAAACGAGGATATGTCAGCAAACGCTGTCCACATTGTGGACGGGCGAGCGCCTCGGCGGCGGACAGAGGGGATGGGGCCCGGCGGCGGACGGAGCGGCCGTGCGCCTGTGGATCGCCGCGCGGGCCTTCGTGATAACGCCTGACGGAGCTGCTCCACAGGCACGAGACAGCTGGCGGTAAGGTCTGGCGGCATGACCACATCACCGGTCCCACCAACCGGCATGGCCGCCGTGCACATCCTGCATGAGGGTTACGCGCGCGAGGAGGCCGGCGGAGACCGGGTGGGCAGCACCGTCACGCTCATCCTGGACGGTGACCGGGTGATCGTGGTCGATCCCGGCATGGTGCCCGACACCGGCGCGCTGCTCGCCGCGCTCGCGGCGCACGGACCCGGCCCGCGCGACGTGACCGACATCGTGTTCAGCCACCATCACCCTGACCACACCATCAACGCCGCGCTGTTCCCCGCCGCCCGGATTCACGATCACTGGGCCACCTATTTCGGTGACCTGTGGGTCGGCCGGGACTCGGGCGAGTTCCAGCTGACCCCGTCGGTGCGGCTCGTGCCCTCCCCCGGCCACACCGCCGAGGACATCACCACGCTCGCCGCGACTGCCGAGGGCGTGTACGCGTGCACGCACGCCTGGTGGGGCCCGGACGGTCCCGAACAGGACCCGCTCGCCGCCGACCAGCAGGCGCTGGACGCCAGCCGCGAGCGCATCCTGGCCGTCGCGACCGTGATCATCCCCGGCCACGGCCCGGCCTTCCGCCCCGGGCCAGGCACGCCCAGGTAATTAGTTAGATCGCGTCGCCCTTCAGCGAGAACGACGCCAGGCCGCGGGCCGCCACGACGAGCGCTACGGCCGTCACGATCGCACCCATGGGGATCGCCGTCCCGGCGCTGAGCCCGGCGTTCAGGTTGGAGTCGTGCGCGATCGCGTTGGCTATGCCCAACGAGTAATGCCCGATCGACAGCAGCTTCGCGCCGCTGACGAAGTTGGTCAGCAGACTTTCCCAGATCAGCACGTACAGGAGCCCGAACGCGATCGCCCGCGTGGTCACCACCGACAGCATGACGAAGACCGCGTTGTACATGACCGAGCCGGCCAGCGCGCCCACGAACAGCCCGATGGCCAGCTTGGTCACCCCGCCGGTGGCAATCAGGCCAGCCAGCAGCTCCGGTACCGCAACGAAGATTATGGTGAGGACGGTGGCGACCACGTACTTGCTGCCGATCACCACAGACCGCGGCACCGGCGTGGCGAGCAACTGGACGATGCTCCCGTCGTCGACCTCGGCCCCAAGCACGCTGGTGCCGATGATGAGCGCGGTCAGCGGCAGCACCACGGAGAACCCGAAGACGCCGAGGATCTGGCTCGGCCAGGACGGGTCGCTCGGGTGCGCCAGCTTAATCAGCAGTGTGACGACGATGAGGGTCAGCGGCGGCAGCGCGAACAGCAGGGCACGCTTGCGGCCTATCGTCGCCCGCAGCGTGACGGAGGCGATGGTCCGTCCCTGGACACCGAACATGGTTTGGCTGCTTTCTGTCGCGGTCAGGTTTCGACCAGGTAGGCGAAGACGCTTTCCAGCGACTCGTCCTCGGGCAGCAGTTCGCGCAGCGCGATCCCCTGGTCCCTGGTCAGCGCCGCGATCTCCCGGGTGAACGTGCCGTAGTCGGCCGCCCGGACCGACAGCCCGTGGTCGGTCACCTCCACCCCGTTCACCGCCGGCCGGCCGATCAGCGTGGCACCGAGCTTGCGGTCGTCCGACGTGCGCACCAGGAACACGTGCGGGCGGCTGGTCATCAGCCGGCGGATGGCCCGGAAGTCACCGGACGCGGCGAGCCGGCCCGAGACGATCACCTGGATCGTGCCGGACAGCCGCTCCACCTCTTCGAGGATGTGCGAGCTGAACAGGATCGTCCGGCCCTGCTCGCCCAGCCCGTGCAGCAGGTCCATCATGTGCAGCCGCTGCCGCGGGTCCATGCCGTTGAACGGCTCGTCGAGCAGGAGCACCTGCGGGTCGTGCACGAGGGCGCCGGCCACCCGGATCCGCTGCCGCATGCCCTTGGAATAGGTAGAGATCTTCCGGTCCTGCGCGCCGCCCATCTCCACGATCGCGATCGCCCGGCGCGCGGCCGCGTCCGGATCCGGCAGCTTGTGCAGCCGCGCCGCGGTCCGGACGAACTCCTCACCGGTCAGGAACGCGTACACCGAGTCGCGCTCGGGCACCAGCCCGATGGTGCGGTAGATATCCGGGTTGTGCCAGCTCGCCGCGCCGCCGACGGTCAGCTCCCCGCGCGACGGCGCGAGGAACCCGGCGATCATGTGCAGCAGCGTGGACTTGCCCGCGCCGTTCGGGCCGAGCAGTCCGGTCACCCCCGGCCCGATCGTCATCGTGATGTCGTTGACCGCCACCACGTTCCCGTACCACCGGGAGACGTTGCGCAGCTCGATCGCGGTCACGACGCACCGACCTTCCGGTACCGCGCAGCCAGGCCGCCAAGGCTGACGCCCAGCAAGATCAAAAACATCAGGCCATATGCCCATCCCGCACTACCGGGATCCGGAACCGGGCCCGGATTCGTGCCACCCAGCCACCGCCGCACCCCGTCGAGAACGGTGAATGGGCTTATCAGGCCGCCCAAGCGGGCGCCGAGCGAGGCGTTCAACTGGGCGCCGGGCGGCCCGGGCGGCCCGAGCCCGGCCCCGTGCGAGGCGATGTTGATCAGGATCGTGGCCAGTATCCAGGTGAGGAAGAAGTAGATCGCGATCAGGCCGGTCGCGTACGCCCGGCGGCCGGTGAACGAGGCGAGGACCAGCCCGATCGCGGCCAGCAGCACCGCCCACAGCAACCCGACGCCCAGGCCTGGGATCAGCGCCTTGGTCTGGTCCCACACCGCGCTGCCGCCGCCGGCCGAAAGGATGTTGCCCACGTAGAGGATGATCAGCGGGATCTCGATAACGAGCAGGCAGGCGGCGGTGAACGCGATGTACTTGGCCAGCGGGTAGTCAAGGCGCCGCATCGGCCGGGAGTAGTAGAGCGGCAGTACGTGGCTGCGCAGGTCACGGGAGACCATCTCGGGCGCTTGCGCCGCCACGAAGATCAGCATCACCAGCGTGCGCAGCCGGTAGGTATAGGTGTCGTAGTCGACTATCGGCGTCGAGCCGGGGTGTTGCGCCACCGAGATGGCGTTCACGATCGCGGGCAGGCACATGGCGATGAAGACGAGAATCGGGACGATCTTTGCCCTCGCGCCGCGGCCGATGCCGAACGCGGACCGCAGGCTGTGCCAGTACAGCGCCCGGATGATGCCCGCCCGGCCCAGGCGTGGCCCGTCGTAGCGGCGGTAGCCGAGGTCGTGAATGACCCCGCCGCCACCGGCCGCGGCCACACCGTTGCCCACCGCAGCCACACCGCCGGCCGCGGCGACGCCACCATCAGTGGTCACCGGGTGCCTCCTCGCCTGAGTCCTCCTGGTCGCGGAACAGTTCCTCGACCCGCCGCCGCTGCTGTTCAAGCCGGTTCAGCGGCAGGCCCAGGTCCGCGACCGCGTCCCTGACCTGGTCGTAGGTCGCGTCATCCTCGATCCGCACCAGCAGACCACGGCCGGAGCGCCGCGGCGCGAGCCCGCGGGCGGCCAGTTCCGCCACAAGCTCGGCCGTGCCCTCATCGACCTCGATCAGCAGCACCTGGCTGACCTGGGTGAAGCTGGTCATCGTGTCGGAGCGGAGCAGCTTGCCCCCGTCGATCACGACGAGCTGGTCACAGATCTGCTCGATCTCGCCCAGCAGGTGCGAGGCGACCATGATGGAGATGCCGAACTCTGCGCCGATCCGGCTGATCAGGTCGAGCATCGACCGGCGCCCCGAGGGGTCCAGGCCGATGGTCGGCTCGTCGAGCAGCAGCAGCCTGGGGTCACCTACCAGCGCCTGGGCGAGCTTGACCCGCTGCTTCATGCCGGTCGAGTAGGTGCCGATCTGGCGGTACCGCTCCTCGTACAGGCCGACGTGGCGCAGCGACTCGGCGGCGCGCTCCTTGGCCGCGGTGGCCGGCAGCCCCGACATCCGGCCGAGATGGGTGACGAACTCGGTACCGGTGACGTCCGGGGGCAGGCAGTCGTGCTCGGGCATGTACCCGGTCAGCGTCCTGATCTGCTCCCCGCTGCTCGTCACATCGTGACCGAGCGTGGCGGCCCGGCCGCTGGTCGGCGGCAGCAGGCCGAGCAGGATCTTGATAAGCGTCGATTTGCCGGCCCCGTTCGCGCCGACCAGCCCGGTGATCCCGGGGGCGATGGCCACGGTAAGGCCATCCAGCGCCGTCACCTCGCGGCCGTACTGCTTGGTCAGCGCGTCCGTCTGGATGACGGCTACAACGGTGCCTGTGTCCGCCGGTCCCGGCCCGGCGCGCACTGGCAGTGGTGCGGTCACGGTGGTCCCTGCCTCACCTTCGCGAAACTGCCTCGGCGTTGTCTGGTGCAGCGATCCCAGCATGTCGGCCGGGCGCCCCGGGCGTCGTCATCCTGAGGTCTGGCTTTCGGCTGCGCCTTCGGGCTTGCCGTTGTCGCGGCTGGCCCGGGCTCCGCCCGGCAGCCTACGCCTGCGGGATGACGCAGCGGGCCGGGCCGCGGGTTACCGTGATCAGGTGAGCGGAGACCCTGCCGTCCCGCCCGCCGCCGCCCCGAGCCCGTACCCCCGCCGGCGGCCGAGGGCGCGTGTCTGGGGGACGCTCGACTGGGTGGCTGCGGCCCTGTGCGCCGTGGTCATCTACGGCGTCCTGTTCCGGGGCGGGGTGCTCTACCGGGTCCCGTACTTCGGGTGGGATGCCAGCGCCTGGCGGCCGCTGCTGGCCATCGGCCTGTCGCTGCCCGTTGCCATCAGGCGCCGCGACCCGCTGCTCGCGCTCGCGCTGGTCCTGGCCGGGTGTGTGATCACGATGGTGCTCGGCGGCATGATCAGCCGCGGCCCGGTCCTGCCGCTGGCGCTGGTGCTGTTCCTGGTGGCCGCCAGGTGTACGCGCACCATCGCGATCGCGGGGCTCGCCGTGTCGCTGTGGCTGCTCGCGGCGCAGGCGCTGATCCTGCACTGGACCGGGGTGGGGTCAGGGCCCGCGGTCGGGACCGCCCTGATATTGATCATCGTCTGGATGACCGGCTGGGCGGTGCAGCAGCGGCGCGCCTACGCGGCCCGGCTGCGTGAGCAGGTGGCCAGCGCCGCGGTCACCGAGGAACGGCTGCGGATCGCCAGGGAACTGCACGATGTGGTGGCGCACAGCATGACGGTGGTGGCGGTCCAGGCAGGGTTCGGCGAGTACGTTTTCGAGCGGGATCCGGGTGAGGCACGTGCCGCGCTCGGTGCCATCCAGCGGGTCACCAGGGAGGCCCTCGCCGACATGCAGCGGCTGCTCGGGGTGCTCCGCCAGGACGAGGCCAGCCGGGAGGGCGCTGGCCAGGACGAGGCCGGCCTGCCCGGCACCGGCCAGGGCGACGCCGGCCAGCGCGGAACCGGCCGCGACGGCACGCTGCAGCTCGCGCCCGCGCCGGGCCTGGCCGACCTGGACCGGCTGGTCACCACCACCGCGGGTGCCGGCGTGCGGGTGGACGTGGCCAGCGCCCCGGACCGGCCTGACATCCCGGCGGCGGTCGACCAATCGGCGTTCCGTATCGTCCAGGAGGCGCTCACCAACGTGGTCAAGCACTCCGGGGCCGGGCACTGCCGGGTGAGCGTCGGCTGCGACGGCGGTGACCTGTGCGTCGAGATCACCGACCCCGGCGGGAACGGGCGCACGGCGGCGGCTACGAACGGAACCGGCCCGGCCAGCGGCACCGGTCACGGGATCATCGGCATGCGCGAGCGAGTGAGCCTGTGTGGCGGTGAGTTCACCGCCGGGCCCATGCCCGGGCAGGGTTTCCGGGTGGCTGCCCGGTTCCCGCTGAACGGCGCGGCCCGGTGACCCTGCGGGTGGTGGTCGCCGACGACCAGGCACTGGTCCGCGCCGGGTTCTGCGGCATCGTAGCCGCCACCGAAGGTTTCGCGGTGGTGGGCGAGGCAGGCACCGGGACCGAGGCGGTCGAGGTCACCCGCCTGACCCGGCCGGACGTCGTGCTTATGGACGTGCGGATGCCGGACGGTGACGGCATCGAAGCCACCAGGCAGATCACCGGGTCGGCCGGCACATCCGCCACCCGGGTGCTCATCCTGACCACGTTCGACCTCGATGAGTACGTTTTCGCGGCGCTGCACGCCGGGGCGAGCGGGTTCCTGCTCAAGAGCACCGAGCCCAGCCAGTTGCTCACCGCCATCCGGGTCATCGCGGACGGCGATTCCCTGCTGGCCCCCAGCGTCACCCGGCGCCTGGTGGCGGAGTTCACCCGCCGCCCGCCGCCACCGCGGCCCGCGGCGCCGCCCGCCGGGAAAGCAGCCAGCGCCGCCCTCGCTACCATCACCGCGCGGGAGCGGGAGGTTCTCGGGCTGATCGCCACCGGCCTGTCCAACTCCGAGATCGCCGCGCGGCTGTGCATCAGCGAGGCCACGGCAAAGACCCATGTCGGGCACCTGCTGACCAAGCTCAGCGCCCGCGACCGGGTACACCTGGTGATCATCGCCTACCAGTCCGGGGTGGCCAGCCCCGAGTTACGGCGTTAGCCAGCCCCGTGGATAACCGTGACCCGTTCGGGTTTTGGACCCTATTAGGTCGAAAATCCGAACGGATCATGAAATGGGCCGTCCCCGGCAGCCAGCGCCGGTGCTCTCACCTGAATCGACGCCGCGCGCGTGCTGCTTACCCCAGCCGTCCCCGGCGGCCTACCGGCCTACGGCATAGCCCTGCATGCCCCGGGCGTTCGCGGCCGCGTACAGCAGGCCGTCCGACCGGGCGACCGCGCTGACCCGGCCGAGCGACCAGGCGGGGCGGACCGCCACGTCGTGCCCCCGTTCTCGCAGTTCGGCGATGACCCGCGGCCCGGCCCGTTCCTCGGCCTCCACCGCCAGCGGGAGGGACTGCCGGGGATAGAACGACGATGGGAACGCACTGGTGTGGAAGGCCGGGGCGTCGATGGCCTCCTGCAGGTTCATGCCGAACAGCACGTGGTTGAGGAAGAACCCGAGCGTCCACTGGTCCTGCTGGTCCCCGCCCGGGGTCCCGAACGCCAGGTACGGCTCCCCGCCGCGCAATGCCAGGCTCGGGGACAGCGTGGTCCGCGGCCGCTTTCCCGGCGCCAGGCTGTTCGGCAGCCCGGGGGTAAGCGTGAACATCTGCGCCCGGGTGCCCAGGCAGAACCCAAGGCCGGGGATGACCGGCGAGCTTTGCAGCCAGCCGCCGCTGGGCGTGGCCGCGACCAGGTTGCCGAACCGGTCCGCCACGTCGAGGTGACAGGTGTCGCCGGAGTGGGTCAGCGTGGGCTCCCCGCTGCCCAGGCCCTCGGCCCCCACCGCGACCGGGCTGGTGACGAAGCCAGGCAGCCGCGGCTGGGCGCCGCCGGGGCTGCCGGGACGCAGGTCCGCCGACGCGGCCGGTCCCACAAGCCCGCGCCGCTGCGCCGCGTACTCCGGCGACAGCAGGGTGTCCACCGGCACGGGCACGAAACGCGGGTCGCCGTACCAGGCCTCCCGGTCGGCGAAGGCCAGCTTCGCGCACTCCACCACGGTGTGGATGAACTCGGCGCTGCCGGGCGCCATATCCGTGAGCCCGAACCCGGCGAGCAGCGCAAGCTGCTGGCCGAACACCGGGCCCTGCCCCCACGGCTGCGTCTTGCACACCGTCAGCCCGGCGAAGTCCACGGTCACCGGCGGCTCGGTGCTGGCCCGCCAGGCTGCCAGGTCGCCCGCGCTCAGCAGGGCCCGGTGCGGCTCCCCGGTGCCGTCCATGACCTGCGCCTGGTTCAGGTACTTGCCGGCCGCCTCGGCCACGAACCCCTCGTAGAACGCCCGCCGCGCCGCTTCGATCTGGGCCTCTCTGTCCGCCCCAGCCGCCTCCGCCTCGTGCAAGATCCGCTGGTAGGTGTCGGCAAGAACAGGGTTAGCAAAACGAGAGCCCGGTGCCGGGACGCCGTCCGCCAGGTAGATCTCCGCCGAAGTCGGCCAGTGCTGGCGGAACGCGTCCGCCACGGACTCGATGGCCGCGCTGATCCCGGGGACCACCGGGTACCCGTCGGCCGCGTAGCCGATCGCGTACTCCATGACCTCGCGCAGTGGCAGACGGCCCCGGGAGGCCAGCAGCAGTATCCAGGTGCCGAACGCGGCGGGCACGCACGCGGGGAGCAGGCCGGCCCCGGGAACCAGGTCGGAGACCGAGTTCTCCGAACGCGCTGATGGTGGCGCAACTGGGTGCCACCCCCTGGCCGTTAAGTACAAAGACTTCAGCCTGACTGGCGTCAAAGCCGATCACCGGCACCTCGCCGCCCGGGCCGCTCATGTGTGGCTCGACCACGCCGAGGACCAGGCCGGCGGCAACCGCGGCGTCAAAGGCGTTGCCGCCCTTCTCCAGGACCGCCATCCCGGCGGCCGAGGCCAGCCAGTGGGTCGACGCCACCATGCCGAACGTGCCGGCCAGCTGCGGCCGGGTAGTGAACGTGGACCCCTGCGGCATCATGCGGTTTCCTCCAACCGGGCGCGCCGCCCGAGCGTCATATCAGCTAAACGGACCTGACAGTAGGAGACCACATGGGCCCATCGGTACCTCGGCGGCAGGGCGTGTCCTTCCGTGCGTAGCGGCGGCCTTCCCACTACAGTCAGTGACCGGCGCTCCGCGTCTGTGGCAACCAGAGGAGGCCGTCGATGATCCCTGTCACTCGTCACGCGCTTGGCATGACACTGTTGCTCGGCACGGCGCTATGTGCTGCCGCGTGCAGTTCGTCCAGCACTACCGGGACAAGCGCGGCCTCCACGCCGGGCAGCACGCCAACGGCGTCCAGCGCGCCCGGCACGACGCCGGGGCCGTCCCAGCCAGCGTCCCAGCCCAGCGCCACCGCCAGCGCGAGCGTGGCCGGCTGCGCCACGGCAGGGCTGAAGGTCAAGGTGGACACCTCCCAGGGCGGCGCCGCGGCCGGGAGCACGTACGTCCCCATCGACTTCACCAACACCAGCAGCAGCCCGTGCACGCTGTTTGGCTACCCCGGTGTCTCGTTTGTGAGCGGCGTGCCGGGCAGCCAGATCGGCAGGCCCGCCAGCCGGAACTCGGCGGTCGCGGCCACCACGGTTACGCTGGCACCCGGCGCGGTGGCCCACGCGACCCTCCAGGTCGCCCAGGCGGAAAACTACAGCCCATCGGATTGCAAGCCGGTCACCGCGCACTGGCTGCGGATCTACCCGCCGAACCAGTTCAACGCCATCTACACGAAGTACACGGCGCAGGTGTGCTCGGCCAAACTGCCGCACCAGCTCGGCCGCCAGCTCTCCGTGTACGTCGTGCGGCCCGGGGCGGGCAAGGCCGGCCAGGGACCGTGAGGGCACCGCGGAGCGCGGCGGGCTGACCGCCGGCCGCGATACGGTCAGATCCCATGGATGACCTTTCTCCGCGGCTGCGCGCGGTCTGCGATCTCGAAGTCGCCGAGGTCCGCGAGTATTGCGGGCGTCACGAGTACGACGGCAGAGTTCAGGACCTGTCCCCCGGCGGGGTGTCCACGGGCCTGGCGCGGCTGGCCGAGGCCACTGGCGCGGGCGAGGTTCTCGAGGACGCGCACGACGAGGCGCACCTGGCGGCGTTCGAGGACACCACCCGGGTCAGGTTCGGCGAGCTTGAGCTGCACAGGCGCAACCCGTTGCCGCACCTGAGCGGCCTGGACCTGGCGTGCTACGACCGTGACTATGCGCCGGCGGCGGAGCGGGATCGCGCGCGTCTTGATCACCTCGCTGCCTGGCCGGACGCGGTCGACGCGGCGCTTGCGGCGCTCGACCAGGTAAGCGCGCCGGTCGCCACGGCCATGCTGACCGGGATCCAGGGCCTGACTGCGGGCATTCCGGCCGATGCCCTGCCAGCGGTCGCCGAGGCGGCGCGGGCCGCGCACGCGCGGCTGCTCGCCCACGTGGCGGACGCCGCGGCCAACGGGGATCCCGACGCCGCCCTTGGCGGCCCGGCTCTGGCCGCGATGATGAGCAGCGCCGAGCGGATCGAGGTGGACCTGGGCCAGCTCGCCGTGCAGGCCGATGCCGAGCGCGACCGGCTGGCCGAGCGGCTGGCCGAGAGCTGCGCCCGGATCGACCCCGGGCGCCCGGCCCTGGTCGTGGCCCGCGAACTGGTCCGCGACCACCCTGGCCCGGACGGTGTGCTGGACGCGGCCCGGCTCTGGACCGAGCGGGCGATCGCGTTCACGAAGGAACGGGACCTCGTCCCTTACCACGATGGCGAGTGCCTGGTCGGGCTGGCACCGGAGTCGCGCCGGTGGGCGATGGCGATGATGTCGCCGGCCGCCCCTGGCGAGCCCGAGGGTCCCTCCTGGTACCACATCACCCCGCCGGACCCGTCCTGGCCGCCGCGCGAGCAGGAGGAGTGGCTGGAGGTCTTCAGCCAGACGACCCTGCCGGGCATCACCGTGCATGAGGTCGCGCCCGGGCACTTCTCGCACGGCCGGGCGCTGCGGCGTGCGCCCACCCCGGTCCGGCGCATCCTGCACTCCAGCGCGTTCGTCGAGGGCTGGGCGCACTATGTCGAGGAACTCTGCGTCGAGGAGGGCTTCGAGGCCGGTGACCCGCGCTTCGCGATCGGGGTGTGGCTGGAGGCGCTGGTCCGGATCACCCGGCTCGCGTGTGCGATCGGCGTGCACTCGGCGGGCATGACCGTCGAAGAGGGTGCCGCCAGGTTCGAGGCAGATACGCATCTGTCCGGGCCGGCCGCGCTATCGGAGGCCCGCCGGGCCACCTTTGACCCCACCTACGGGCGGTATACCTGGGGCAAGCTTGAGATCCTCAAGCTGCGCGAGGAGGCGCGCCAGCAGTGGGGCGCGGGATTCTCTCTGTCCCGGTTCCACGCTGCCCTGCTCAGCCTGGGGTCGCCGCCGCTGGGCCTGATGGGTACCGCGATCGTCCGCGGCTAATAAGTGCCTAAATAAGAGTTGCTGGCCAGCCCCGACGGGCGCATACTCTTGCCTATGTCAAATATTTCGTTGACATCGGCAAGTAATCCCTCTGACGCAGCACCTCCGGAGGAGGTAACGGA
The DNA here is from genome assembly GCA_963813395.1 of uncultured Actinomycetes bacterium. Lineage (GTDB taxonomy): Bacteria > Actinomycetota > Actinomycetes > Streptosporangiales > Streptosporangiaceae > DASXKD01. The sequence continues at coordinate 235,686 of CAWEYV010000022.1, read as the reverse complement.
CGCGGAGGTCGCCGCGGTCCGCGACTTCAACCGCTTCTACACCAACGTGCTCGGGCTGCTCAGGGAAGGGCTGCTGGACACCCCGTACTCGTTGACCGAGGCAAGGATCATCTTCGAGCTGGCGCGGGCGGATCAGACCGAAGCGGGCCAGCTGCGCCGCTGGCTCGACATCGACGCCGGTTATCTGAGCCGCGTCCTGGCCAGGTTCGAGGCCGACGGGATCGTGAGCCGGTCGCGCTCCGCGCAGGACGGCCGCCGTCAGGTGATCGGCCTGACCGCGACCGGCGGGGCCGTGTTCGCCAAGCTGGACGCGCTGTCGGCCGGCCAGATCCGCGGCCTGCTCGGCGGGCTACCGGCCGGCCGCCGGGCCAGCCTGCTCACGGCGATGGCCGGCATCAGGGAGGCCCTCGACGGGCGGCCACGCCACAGCGCGCTGGTGCTGCGCGCGCCGGTCCCGGGCGAGCTTGGCTGGGTGGTGCAGCGCAACGGCGCGCTGTACGCGGCGGAATACGGGTGGGACGAGTCGTATGAGGCGCTGGTCGCCCGGCTCGTCGCGGACTATGCCGGCCGCGCGGGCCACAAGCGGGAGGCGGCGTGGATCGCCGAGGCGGACGGCCAGCCGGCCGGCTGCGTGTTCTGCATGCGCAAGACCGATGACGTCGCGCAGCTCCGGCTGCTGCTGGTGGAGCCGCACGCGCGCGGCATGGGCATCGGCGAGCGCCTGGTCGCCGAGTGCGTGGCCTTCGCCCGGCGATCGGGATATCGCGAGCTGGTGCTGTGGACCAACGACGTGCTGCACGCGGCCCGGCGCATCTACCAGCGCGCCGGGTTCGAGCTCGTTGACTCCCGTGAGCACCACAGCTTCGGCCACGATCTGGTCGGGCAGGACTGGCGGCTGCCGCTGGCGTGACGGGGGCTATCGTGGAGGCCTCGTGGAGAGCGAGGCAGGACAGATGCTCAACGCTGGGCCCGCCACGGCGGGCCACCGGTGGCGCAGCGCCAGCCGAGGGCTGGCGCGGACGATGGCCGTCATCGCCGTGGCTGGCGCGGCCGCGGCCCTGGCGGGCTGCGCCGTGGCGGCCCATGCCAGCCCATCGGTCCAGCTCTCCACCGCCTTCGTACCGGTGCCGCGGACGCCGGGGACCACGGTGGCCTACGTGGTCATCCGCAACAACGGCCCAGCCGACCGGCTGGTGTCGGCCCGCACCAGTGTCGGCGGGCGGGTGACGTTCCGCCGGGCCGCCGGGCGGGCGGCTTCCGCCATGGCCACGATCGCGTCCATCCGCATTCCCGCGCACTCCACCCTGGCCATGGCCCCCAACAGCATCCACATGCTGATCACCGGCGCTGGCCGGATGCGCGGCGGCAAGGACATCATCCTGACGCTGGTCTTCGCGCGGGCCGGCCCGGTCTCGGTGGTCGCGCAGGTCACCAACCCGCAAAGCGGCGGAAGCAGCTACTTCCTCAACTAGCGCTCCCCCGCGCCCGGCGTCGGCGTGGCCCTGGTTGCCGGGCCCGCGCGCGCCGTACGGTGTCTCATGATCTCCTACCGGCAGCGCGGCACCGTGCTCACCGATCACACCTTCTCCGTCCCCCTCGACCACGGCCGTCCCGGTGGGAAGCGGATCGAGATATTCGCTCGCGAGGTCGTCGCGGCCGACCGGGCCGGGCAGGACCTGCCCTGGCTGCTCTTCCTGCAGGGTGGCCCCGGGTTCAGCGGCCCGCGGTTGTCCGGCCGGGGCAGCTGGCTCGACCGTGCCCTTGATGACTTCCGGGTGCTGCTGCTCGACCAGCGCGGGACGGGCCGGTCCACCCCCGCGACCAGGCACACGCTGGCCTGCCTCGGCAGCGCCGAGGATCAGGCTCAGTACCTGTCGTTGTTCCGGGCCGATTCGATCGTCCGCGATGCCGAGCTGATCCGCCGTGAGCTCACCGGCGGTGGGCCGTGGAGCGTGCTTGGCCAGAGCTTCGGCGGCTTCTGCACGGTGACCTACCTGTCCCAGGCACCCGAAGGCGTCCGCGAGGCATTCATCACCGGTGGCCTGCCGGGCCTGACGGCCACCCCCGACGACGTCTACCGGACGACCTATCCGCGGGTGCGGAAGCGGGCGCAGGCGCACTACTCCTGCTATCCGGGCGACGTGGACCTGGCCAGGAAGGTGGCGCGCGAGCTGGCCGGCACCGAGGTGGTCCTGCCGGACGGCGCCCGGCTCACCGTCGAGGCGTTCCAGTCCCTCGGCCACATGCTCGGCCAGAGCACCGGCAGCGACGAGCTGCACTACCTGCTGGAGGGCGCCTTCGCGGGCGGCCAGCTCTCCGATGGCTTCCTGCACACGGTGCATAGCAAGCTCAGCTTCGCCGCCGGGCCCCTGTACGGGCTGCTGCACGAGCCCTGCTACGCGCAGGGCGCCGCCACTGCCTGGTCGGCGCAGCGGATCCGGGGCGAGTTCACCGAGTTCGACCCGCGGGCGGCCCTCGACGGCGATGAGCCGTTGCTGTTCACCGGCGAGATGATCTACCCCTGGATGTTCGACCTCGACCCGGTGCTGCGCCCGCTCCGGGCGGTGGCGGACGCGCTGGCTGCGCGCGAGGACTGGCCTCCGCTCTACGACGCGGCCCGGCTGGCCGCCAACGATGTCCCGGTGGCGGCGGCGGTCTACTTCAACGACATGTACGTGCCGCGTGAGCTGTCGCTGCCTACAACGGAGGCGATCTGCGCCCTCCGGGCCTGGGTGACCAGCGAATATGAGCATGACGGCCTGCGGGTGAGCAACGGCCGCGTGCTCGGTCACCTGGTCGAACTGACCCGCGGCCTCGCCTGACGCCACCGCGGCGGCCCTTTATATCAACCTTGACTTATATAAGTCTGTACTGTAGTGATTTCCTCGTGCACGCGTTCGACGTTCTCGGGGACCCGGTCCGCCGCCGGGTCCTGGAACTGCTCGCCGAAGGCGAGCAGACCTCCGGCGCGATCAGCGCGGTGATCCAGGCCGAGTTCGCGATCTCCCAGCCGGCGGTATCTCAGCATCTGCGCGTCCTGCGCGAAAGCGGGTTCGCGACCGTCCGGGCCGACGGCGCCCGCCGCTTGTACGCGGTGGACGCGGCACCCCTGCACGAGGCCGACGTGTGGCTGCAGCGTTTCCGCCGGTTCTGGGACCAGCGCTTGGACGCACTGGCCACGGAGCTGGCGCGCGGACAGCACGAACGGCGCACGGTACGAGGCGATGCGGGCCCCGGGGGCCATGAGCGGGGCACCGCCGGACGAGGAGACCAGTGATGATCGATAGCAACTACTCCACTCAGGACACTCACCGCGCGGTCGGGACGGGGCGGATCGCTGCCGGCGAGGGCGTGGCGGTGCGGCTGCGGCGGACGTACCCGGCGCCGGTCGAGGACGTCTGGGACGCCTGCACCAGGGCCGAGCGCATCAGCCGCTGGTTCATGCCGGTCACCGGCGATTTCCACCTGGGCGGCAAGTACCAGCTCCAGGGCAACGCCGGCGGCGAGATCCTCCGCTGCGAGCCGCCCAGCCTGCTGCGGGTGACCTGGATCTTCGGGGACAACCCGCCTTCGGAGGTCGAGCTGCGGCTGTCCCCCGGTCCCGGCGGTGACACCGTGCTCGAGCTCGAGCACACCGCGGTCGTCGACCCGGCGTTCTGGGCCCGCTTCGGCCCGGGCGCGGTCGGGGTTGGCTGGGACCTGGCCCTGCTCGGCCTCGGCCGGCACCTGTCCGGCTGGGCCAGGGACGAAGCCGAGGTCCAGCGCTGGCTTCAGGCAGCCGGCGGCAAGGCGTTCGTGTCGGCCAGCAGCGAGGCCTGGGGTGCCGCGTTCCGGGCCTCCGGTGCCACGGCCGCCGAAGCCGCCTCGGCCGTCCAGCACACCACCGCGTTCTACACCGCGGACGGCGACACGCCCGCATAGCCCGCCGTCCCCGCAAGCCGCACCGTCGCGACGCCCATTAAATAGTTGCGATCAAGCAAGTAACCTTGGGTAGGCTTGTGTGACGTGCGGGATGCTGACAAGCAGGGGCGGGATACGGCGGGGCCGAACGGGCAGCCCGAGGACGGTCGCTACAAGTGGGTGGCGCTGTCCAACACCACGCTCAGCATGACGATGGCGACGATCGACGCCTCGATCGTGATCATCTCGCTGCCCGCGATCTTCCGTGGCATCGGGCTCGACCCCCTCGACCCGCACAACGTGAGCTACCTGCTCTGGATGATCATTGGGTACCTGCTGGTCACCGCGGTGCTCGTGGTCACGCTCGGCCGCCTGGGCGACATATACGGCCGGGTCCGTATCTACAACCTGGGCTTCGTGGTCTTTACCCTGGCCTCAATCGCGCTGTCTCTCGACCCGTTCAAGGGCTCGGCCGGCGCGCTGTGGCTCATCGGGTTCCGGATGGTGCAGGCGTTCGGCGGATCGATGCTCATGGCGAACTCGGCCGCGATCCTGACCGACGCGTTCCCGGCCCGCCAGCGCGGCATGGCGCTGGGCATCAACCAGATCGCCGGGATCTCGGGCCAGTTCGTCGGCCTGCTGCTTGGTGGCCTGCTGGCCGCGTGGGACTGGCGCGCGGTGTTCTGGGTGAACGTCCCGATCGGGTTGTTCGGCACCGTGTGGTCCTACCGGAGCCTGCGGGAGATCGCCGCCACCCGGCGGGCGAAGATCGACTGGCCGGGCAATGTCACCTTCGCGCTCGGCGCGGGAACGCTTCTGGTCGCCATCACCTACGGCATCCAGCCCTACGGCGGGCATCCCACCGGGTGGACGAACCCGTGGGTACTGGGCGGCCTGGTGGCCGGGGCCGTCCTGCTGCTCACGTTCGGCATCATCGAAACGAAGACCGCGCAACCCATGTTCCGGATGAACCTCTTCAAGATCCGGGCGTTCGCGGCGGGGAACGCGGCGAGCCTGCTCGGCTCGATCGCCCGGGGCGGGCTGCAGTTCATGCTGGTGATCTGGCTGGCCGGGATCTGGCTGCCGCTGCACGGCTATGCGTTCTCGGTCACGCCGCTGTGGGCCGGCATCTACATGCTGCCGCTGACCTGCGGGTTCTTGCTGGCCGGGCCGGTGTCGGGGTACCTGTCCGACCGGTTCGGCCCGCGCCCGTTCGCCACCGCGGGCCTGCTGGTGGCGGCGGCGGCGTTCTGCGGGCTGATGCTGCTGCCCGTGGACTTCCCGTACTGGGCCTTCGCCCTGATCATCCTCTGCAACGGCATCGGCTCCGGGCTGTTCGCCTCCCCCAACACCTCGGCCATCATGAGCAGCGTCCCGGCCGAGGACAGGGGCGTCGCATCCGGGATGCGCTCGACCTTCCAGAACTCCGGCATGTCCCTGTCGATCGGCATCTTCTTTTCGCTGCTGATCGCCGGGCTGGCCGCGACGCTGCCACGCACGCTGAGCGCGGGACTGCGGGCGCAGGGAGTCCCGGCCCACGTTGCCACCCAGGTCAGCCACCTGCCGCCGGTGAGCACGGTGTTCGCGGCGCTGCTCGGCTTCAACCCGGTCCAGCACCTGCTCGGCCACTCCGGGGTGCTGGCCCGGCTGCCCCGCCAGAAGGCGGCCGTGCTCACCGGGAACCAGTTCTTCCCCCACCTCATCTCCGGGCCGTTCCACCACGGGCTGATCATCGTGTTCACCGCGGCCGCGCTGATGTCCCTGATCGGCGCCGTCGTGTCGCTGCTGCGCGGCGGGCAGTTCTACTACGGCGAGAGCCCGGAGAGCCTCGCCAGGCCATCGTCCGTGCCGGTCACCCGCGGCTGAGCGGGCTCGCGGCCGCCGCACGGCACCGATCGTGCCGGGCCAGCCGCTGACCCGGAGCCCGGTCGTGACGTAGGCTGCTCGCGTGCCACGGTATGAGTACCGCTGCCGCGCGTGCGGCGCGACCTTCGAGCGCGACCGGCCCATGGCCGAGGCTTCCGCCCCGGCCCAGTGCCCGCAGGGGCATGACGACACGGTAAAGCTGCTGTCCACCGTGTCGGTGGGCGGCAAGGCCAGCACGGCCGCGCCGCGGCCCGGTGGCGGGGGTGGCTGCTGCGGCGGCGCCTGCGGCTGCCGCTGACCGCCGACCTCCCGATCACCCCGCTAGGGAAGGCTGTGCCCCGTCGTGATTGATACCGACCGCCTGCTCGCCGAGGTCGTGAGCAGCACCGACACGCTGGCTGACGTCAGCGCCACCGCGGACCCGGCCGCCCAGGTGCCTACCTGCCCCGACTGGACGCTGCGGCAGCTGATCACCCACGTCGGGCGGGCGCACCGGTGGGCCACCGCGATCGTGGCCACCCAGGCGGCCGAGCCCATCCCGTTGCGTGAGGTGCCTGACGGCAGGCTGCCTGACGACCCCGCCGATCGCCCTGGCTGGCTGCGCCGCGGCGCGTCTGGCCTGGCCGAGACGGTCCACGGCGCGGGCGCCGGCCAGGTGTGGACGCATTACGGCATGGGACCGGCTAGCTACTGGGCCCGCCGGATGGCGCACGAGACCGCCGTGCACCGTGCCGATGGCCAGATCACCGTCGGCATCCGGCCGGTGATCGACGCGGTCGTCGCCGCCGACGGCATCGACGAATGGCTCGGCTTCGGCACCGAGCCGGGCGAGTCTCGTCCGGCCCTGCCCGAGGGCAAGGTGCTGCACCTGCACGCCACCGACGACGGGCCCGGCGGTGAGTGGCTCATCCGCGGTGGCCCGGACGGAATCACCGTGCAGCCAGGCCACGGCAAGGGGGACGCCGCCGTGCGTGGCCCGGCATCAGCGCTGCTGCTCCTGCTGGTCCGCAGGCTCACGCCGGACGACCCCGCGCTGGAGGTCATCGGTGACCGGGCCGTGCTCGAGGCCTGGCTCGCCGCCACCCCGTTCTAAATAGTGCAGTCGCAGCTCAGTTCGGGAGTGTCACAACGCGGCCGGGACCGGTGTCTTGTGTGTGGCACGGTCGAGAGGAGCCGCTATGACCGAGCGCTGCGAGCGAACAACGGGCACAGCTGAGCCGCTCGCTCGTGTCGGTCCCATGGACGCCGCCACCGAGGCGTTCCTCGCCCACCGCAACCTGCTGTTCACCGTCGCCTACGAAATGCTCGGCTCGGCCGCCGACGCTGAGGAGGTCGTGCAAGAGACCTGGTTGCGGTGGGTGGGCGTCGACCTCGGCACCGTGCGGGACCAGCGTGCGTACCTGGTCCGGATCACCACCCGCCAGGCGCTCGTCCGGCTGCGCACGCTCCGCCGGCGCAAGGAGTCCTACATCGGCCCCTGGCTGCCCGAACCGCTGCTGACCTCACCCGACGTGGCCGAGGATGTCGAGCTGGCCGACAGCGTCTCGATGGCGATGCTGCTGGTGCTGGAGACGCTCACGCCCGCCGAGCGGGCGGTGTTCGTGCTGCGCGAGGTGTTCGATGTGGCCTACGACGAGATCGCCGAGGCCGTCGGCAAGAGCCCGGCCGCGGTGCGCCAGATCGCCCACCGGGCACGGGCGCACGTCGCCGCGCGCCGGCCACGCGGGGCCGTTTCGGCGGCCCAGGCCCAGGACGCGATCGAGGCGTTCCAGCGGGCGGCCGAAACGGGCGATCTGCAGCACCTGCTCGACATCCTCGCGCCGGATGTCGTCTTCCTGGGTGACGGTGGCGGAGTCGTGCAGAGCGCGCCGGTGCCGATCGTGGGGGCCGACAGGGTGGCCCGCCTGCTGGCCATCGGGCTGCGCAGGATCGCCGCCGCGGCGTCGCTGCAGCCGGCACAGGTCAACGGCTACCCCGCGCTGATCCTCCGGCTCGACGGCAAGATCGACACCGTCCTTGCGCTGCGCATCGACGACGGCCTCATCAGCGCGTTCTACGCCGTGCGCAATCCCGGGAAGCTGTCACGTATCGAGCGGGAGACCGCGGTGAGCCGCTGAGCCCGGAAGCCAGGCATCACCGCTACCAGGCGTCAGCCATCCTTGGCGGGCTCGCCGTGTGCGGCGTTGGCCTTCCCCAGGCCCCAGTAGGCCTTGGGCGACACCTGGCCGCCCGGCATGCCCCGTGCGGCCAGGGCCTCGCGCAGGGCCAGCACAAGTCGTGCCTCGCCAGCCAGGTAAGCATGGCCGGTGCCGGACGGCAGCGGCACGCTCTCGACCGCCGCCACCAGAGCCGACGGGTCGCCCGCAGGCCGGTCCGCCCGGTGCAGCCACAGCATGTGGGCGTCCGCCGCGGTGACCAGTTCCTGCTCATCCCCCGGGCCCGGTACCTCCAGAACGATCGTCGCGTGCACGTGCGCTGGCAGCGAGCCGGCCATCGCGAAGAAGGCGGGCAGGGCCGAGAAGTCCCCGGCGAACAGGTGCCAGGCCGCGTCGGCCGACGGAAAGATCTTGCCGCGCGGGCCGATTCCCTCGATCTGGTCTCCGGGCCGGGCGGCCCGCACCCAGCGCTCGCCCGGCCCGCGGTCGTGCCGCACGATACCCAGGGTGAGCAAGCGCTCGGCCGGGTCGACCGCCCGGATGGTGTACCGGCGGCGGACCGGGCGGTCCCCGTCGACGTCGACCATGAGCATGATGTCCTGGCCGGGCTGGTAGCTGAAGCTGGCGAGTTCCGGGGCCGCGAGCACCAGTTGCTGCATCGCCGGGGTGAGCGGGTCGTTCCGCACGACCTGCAGCCGCATCCGGACGGTCCCCGCAAGCGGGCCCTCCAGCCGGGCGAACGGGTCGTTCAGTACCGGCGGGCCGGTACGTGCGGGATCGGTCATCGGGCGATCAGCCTTCCTAGTTGCTGCGGCGCCTGGCATCGGCCGCGCCAGAGTTGCCGTGACGCCCGGAGCCGGCGGCGCCAGAGTCACCGTTACGCGGGTTCAACGGGTTCACCGGGACCGGGGGGTCACGGGGATCGGGCCGGTCCACGTTCCAGTACCGCCCGGCGGTCAGCAGCCAGCCCGTGTCGTCCCTGGGGATCATCCCGAACCTGGTGATGATCCGCTGGCCGCCCTCATGGTCGCCGTAGAGAATGTCGACGGTCATCTGGCCTCGCGACGTGACGGCTGCGCAGGCCGCCTCGTACTGCGGGTCGTCCTGGTCCCGGAACGCGGCCTGCCAGAAGCCAATGTCCCCGGGCGGCAGGTAGATGTCACGGGTCTGCGGATGAAATTTCTCGACCGCCGGCCGCGGGCGGGTCGGCTCCCAGTCCGGGTAGAAGATCCACCCGTGAATGATGCCGATCCCGCTGCCCACGTTGCGCAGCGACGCGGCGAGGTAGATCACCCCGTTCTCGGCCTCTATCGCGGCGCGCCCGCCCGGGACGCGGAGCCACTTGGCGTCGGCGAACAGCACCTTTTGCAGCTCGTCCTGCAACCGGGACGGCACGAACAATGGCCGCAGCGCCGCCAGCAAGGAATGCTCGGCGGTGCGCGCGGCCGTGTTGGCGGACCGGACCGCGGCGAACGTCGCGATTGCGAGCACGAGCGTCCCTGCCGCTGTCGCCAGCGAAGAGATCGTTGCCCAGTCCACGTGCACGCAAGGAGACTAATGCACCCCGCCTCCTGGCCTGCTCCCCGAACTCGCGCCAGAAAGCGACATTTGACCCCTGTGAGCGCTAACCCCGGGCGCCTACAATGTCGGGATCGGAACCGGTCGGCGGTGCTCTCCTTGGCCCGTCCCCGCGTGCCGGGCGCGGGAAGCCAAGGTGGAGGTTAACAGTGGGTGCCCCCCCGCATAACTTTGTATATGCAGATGGTGACCAGCAAGCGGCTGAGGCCGTGCAGGAGGCGCTGGCGCCCCGGTTCGCTGTGGTGCCCGGCAGCCGGTCCCGCACGGTCCGCCGGACGTGGCTGGACACCTTCGACTGGCGGCTGCACCGGGCCGGGCTGACCCTGGAGTACGTCACCGGGCGCGGGCACGGGGAACTGGTTCTCACCGGTGCCGCCGGTGAGCGGATCACGGCCGCGGCCAACGGGACACGCTGGCCCGCGCTCGCGGATGACCTGCCCGACGGCCCGCTCCGGGCCCGGCTCGAGGGCCTGACCTGGGTGCGGGCGCTGCTGCCCGCGGCCAAGGCGGCGAGCACCGTCTCGGAGTTCCGGCTGTGCAACGCCGACGACAAGACGGTGGCCTGGCTCACCGTCGACCACATGCTCGCGGCCCAGCCGGCCGCCGCCGACCTGCCGACCCGGCTGTCGGTCACCCCGGTCCGCGGCTACCAGGCGCAGGCGGACCGGATCGCCCAGTCCCTGGCCACCGAGCCCGGCGTGACACCGGGCGCACTCCCTGCGCTGGACGCGGTGCTGGCCATCGCGGGCCGGGCGCCCGGCGAGTACAGCGGCAAGATCGACGTGGAGCTGGCCCCGGCGATGCCCGCCCGGATGGCCCTGGCCGCCGTGCTGCGGCAACTGCTCGACACGCTTGAGGCGAACGTCCCCGGTACCGCCCGCGACGTCGACACCGAGTTCCTGCATGATCTGCGCGTCGCGGTGCGCCGTACCAGGAGCGCCCTCAAGCTGGGCGGAGATCTGCTGCCAGCCGGCCTGGCCGACGAGTACCGGCCCGGGTTCAAGTGGCTCGGCGATCTCACCACGCCAACCCGTGACCTCGATGTTCACCTGCTGAGCTTCGCCACTGACGCCGCGGCACTAAGCTCCGCCAGCCCGGCCGACCTGGCTCCGTTCCACGACTACCTCACCCGGCGGCGCACGGTCGAGCAGCGGCGGCTGACCCGCGCCCTGCGCTCCGCGCGTTTCGCGGCGCTGATCAGCGGCTGGCGCAGCGCGATCACCGGCCTGACCCCGCCGCGGCACGGCCCCACCGCGGCACATGCCGCGGCAGCCATCATCCGCCGCGCGCACCGGCGGATCCTGACCCTGGGAGCCACCATCACCGACGACTCCCCCGCCGAGAAACTCCACGACCTCCGCAAACGGTGCAAGGAGCTGCGCTATGCCCTTGAGTTCTTCGCGTCTTTGCATGACCCGGCGGCCCAGCGGCAAGCGGTACGTGAACTCAAGGCCCTGCAGGATTGCCTGGGCACCTTCCAGGACTGCCAGGTGCAGCAGCAGGAGATCAGGGTGATCGCGGCCGACATGATGGCCGCCCACGATGTCCCGGCCACGGCGCTGCTCGCCATGGGGGATCTCTCGGCTCAGATCGGGCGGCGCGAGCGGAAGGCCCGCGGCGAGTTCGCCGCGCGGTTCGCTGACTTCGCCAGCCGCCCCGCACAGGCGCGGTTCCGCGCGCTTGCCCTGGATCCGGGCGCATGAAGATCGTCGCCACCTACAACATCAAAGGCGGGGTGGGCAAGACGGCCACGGCCGTCAACCTGAGCTATCTCGCTGCCCGCGATGGCCTGCGGGTGCTGCTCGCCGATCTTGACCCCCAGGCGGCGGCCACCTATCTGCTCCGGGTACGGCCACGGGTGAAGGGCGGCGGCAAGGCCCTCATCCAGGGCAGCCGGGAACTCGACGCGGCGATCAAGGGAACCGACTTCGACAACCTTGACCTGCTTCCCGCGGACTTCACGTTCCGGAACCTGGACCTGTTGCTGGATGCCACCAAGAAACCCACCCGGCGGCTGGCCCGGCTGCTGCGCCCGCTCGGCGGCGAGTACGACCTGGTGTTCCTCGACTGCCCGCCGGGCATCTCGCTGCTGTCGGAGAGCGTGCTGCACGCCGCCGACATGGTGCTGGTGCCGATCATCCCCACCACGCTCTCGCTGCGCACCCTTGACCAGCTCACCGAGTTCATCGGCGGCTTCGACGGGCACCGGCCGGAGGTGCTCGCGTTCTGCTCGATGATCGACCGCCGTAAGCGCCTGCACAAGGAGATCGCCGAACGCCTCCCGGCGGAGCGGAAGGACGTCGCGACCACGGCCATCCCCGCCCTGTCGATGATCGAGCAGATGGCCGTACGGCGGGCCCCGGTGGCCGCGTTCGCCCCGCGCAGCGCGGCTGCCCATGCCTACGCTGGCCTCTGGACCGAGGTACAGGCCCGTGAGCCGGTGCTGAACGGCCCGGAGGCCGAAGGGTAGCGGCAGGACAGAAGCATCACAATCGTCGTTTATCGCCGATTACCTGACTTTGGACCCTCTTGACGGAGCATGCTAGAGCGACGAATGCATGTGAGGGGGAACGTGTGAGCCGCAGGTTGCTCCGGCTGGAGATGCCAGTCTTCCCGGATCGGCGGATGTTCCGGCTGCATGATGCCACCGTGGATCCCGACGCGCCCGGAAGCCCGGTCCCGCCGGAGGGGGCGCTGATCAGCGTTACCCGCGAGCAGCTGTGGGTGGCCAGCCTCCAGGAGGTCGTCAGCGTCCAGCTCCTCCTGGAGGAGTGGGACGCGGCTCCGCCCCCATCCGGCGAGAGGTGGGAGGACGAGGCCAAGGCCGTGCTGTACCTGCGCGGCGCGGTCAGCATCGACATGGGTACCGCGGGGAAGGCCGTGGACAACCTCAAGCTGGCCGGCGGGGTCGGCGATTATGTCGTCCGCGTGTTCGCCCGCAACCGGACCGAGGTAACCCACCGCTACCGCGATCTGTTGCGCGGCCTCGATCCCCTCAGCGACGAGTTCGAACAGGCCCGCCGGTCCCTGGACGGGCTGGAGGAGTACCTGCTGCAGTTGTGGCGCGGCTCCTGAGGTAGCCCCGTGGCTACCGGGGCGCGCTCATGATCGGGTGGGACGGCACCTCATGGTGCTGCGCCGAGACCGCCGGGTGTCCCGCCTGGTGCCCTTTGGATCCGGCACGCAGCGATACCAGTGCGTAGACCATCACCGGCACGACCGTCAGCAGGACGAGCGCAACCAGTGACGCCACGACGAGCACCCGCGGCGAGCGCAGCCTCGCCCGGGATGACTGCAGCAGTACGCCCCGGCCGGACCGGCCGAACGACGACAGGTGCGCCGCGAGCGCTGGCTCAGACCGCGCGAGCTCCTGCTCAATCTGCGCGAGGATGCGTTGCTCCTCCATAGACAGCGCCATGGCGCCACCTCCACACCCAGCGCATGCCAGGGGCTAGCTGGCCGCCCCACTGCTATCCCCTTATCCCCCATGGCAAGATCTTTATCCCTGGTATCGCCCGGCAAATGGTGGCAGTGTTCGGCGGCGGCGCCCAATGGCAGCTTCTTCGAACTCATGTTTGACTAATCAGAACGAATATTCTAAATTCTCTTGAGTGCGATGGGATGCGCTGCGCATCGATGCGCCCGGCGGCGGTGAACCCTGCTCGCCGCACCAGCGGCTTCGCCAAGGGCCCGCAGTACCAGCCCGGGGGGACGACCCCCCGGAACCCCCCGGCGGCGGTGAACCCTGCTCGCCGCACCAGCGGCTTCGCCAAGGACCCGCAGTACCAGCCCGGGGGGACGACCCCCCGGAACGCCCCGACGGTGGCCAGCCCGGCGTGCCATCTCAGCCGGTGCTGTTCGAGCAGCGCGCGGTACAGCGAACCTTCGACACACCAGCGTTCCGTGGCATGACGTTCTTCGAGGTCCAGGCCCGGTCGATCATCAACCGGGTCCCCGAAGCCTCCCGCCTCCCGTTCCGCTGGACCATCAATCCCTACCGGGGATGTAGCCATTCGTGTGTTTATTGTTTCGCTCGGAAATCTCACACCTACCTAGATTTCGACTCCGGGCATGACTTCGATTCGAAGATCGTGGTCAAGGTCAACGCGCCGGACCTGGCCCGCAAGGAGCTTGCGGCACCGCGCTGGTGTGGCGAGCACATCGCGATGGGCACCAACGTGGACTGCTACCAGCGGGCCGAGGGGCGCTACCGGCTCATGCCGGGGATCCTCACCGCCCTGCGCGACGCCGCCAACCCGTTCTCGATCCTGACCAAGGGCACGCTGATCCTGCGCGACCTGGAGTTGATCTGCCAGGCGGCGGAGGTCACCGACGTCGGGCTCGCGGTGTCGGTGGGATGCACGGACCAGGCACTCTGGCGGGACCTGGAGCCAGGGACGCCCAGCCCGCAGCGCCGGCTGGGGGTATGCGCCGCGTTCGCCGCGGCCGGCCTGCCCTGCGCGGTGCTGATGGGCCCGATCGTGCCGTTCCTGTCCGACTCCCCCGAGCAGCTTGATGCCACGGTCCGGCAGATCGCGGCGGCCGGTGCGGCGTCGGTGTCGCCCATCGTGCTGCACCTGCGGCCGGGGGCTCGGGAGTGGTTCTTCCGCTGGCTCAGCAAGCAGCACCCGGGCCTGATCCCCCGCTACCGCGGGCTCTACGGCCAGGGGGCGTACGCGTCAGCGGCCTACCAGAAGCGGGTGACCGAGCACGTCCGGGCGCTGGCCCAGCGATACCGGGTCGGCGCGGAAGCGCCCCGGCCGCGCAGGCCGTCCCGGCCGCCCGCGTCGTCCTTCCGTGGCGCGCGATGGCCGGCCGCCCCGGCCGGCGGCCCGCCGGACCCGCCCGTGCAGCTCAGGCTGGTCTAGATTCGTCGCCGTAGACCACGGGGAGGCCGGCCTTTTCCCAGGCGCGGAACCCGCCGTCCAGGTCGGTCGCGCTGGCCAGGCCGAGATCCTGCAGTGCCACCGCGGCCAGGCTGGAGGTGTAGCCCTCCACGCACATCACGATCACCTGAACGTCGTAGCCGGTGGCCTGAGGCAGCCTGGCCGCGGATTGCGGGTCGAACCGCCACTCCAGGACGTTGCGCTCGACGTGGATTGATCCAGGCACCCGGCCCTGTTCCGCGCGCTGCGTCTGGGTCCTGATGTCGACGAGCAGCGCGCCGCGGCCCATCGCCTCCTGTGCTTCGGCCGGGCCCAGGCGCCGTAGCTGCTGGCGGGCCTCGGCGAGGATCTCGTCGATCGAGCGGGCGCGCCCGCGGACTCTCGTCACCACCGGCCCGCCATCTCCGTGGTGATGCGCATCAGCCCGTCCGGGCTGAACTCGAACCGGCGCATACTTTCCAGCGGCGGTGAGTACGCGTGCACGCTCACCGCAGGCTGTGCTGAGGCATTGATCACATGATGGACATACCACGGACCGAACGATCGCACCGCCCCTTGCGCGATCGTGCCGGCAACCGGGTTCGGGCGGCCCCCTGCCGCGGTCCACTCTTGCAGGTCGCCCTGCGCCACGATGAAGGCGCCCGACGAACCACCGTGATCATGGAATCCCGTGCCCTGGCCGGGCAGCCAGGACAGCAGCCAGACCTCGTAATCGTCGGCGGCGGCCAGGCGGTGGTACCAGCGTGGGTGTTCGGTGTATAGCACCAGGTCGCGCCACTGTTGATCGCTGGCGGCAAGGTCGGTGACGATCTGCCGGAGGCGGGCCTGGCTGAGCTGGCTGCGGGTCGCGATCCGACTCATCCTTTTAATCCGATCGTTTTAATAGAGATTAATGCAGGGAACCGTATCACAGCCCGGGCGGTCCACTCTCGTTATGGCCAGCTCCGGGGGCGCCGCCGTGTCTTCGCCGCGCCGTATCCGCCCAGTTTCCGCCCCGTCGCCAGGTCTTCCCCCGTGCGGTCGAGGCTCCCCCACAGCGAAGCAGCGCCGGGATGGACGTAAAGTTATCTGCCGTGGAAGCCGGCTATTGCACCGACGTTCAGCAGGCGCCGGAGCGGCTCGCAGTACGCACCATCCCAGTCACTGACCCCGGCGATCTCGTGGCCCGGTTCCCTCAGTCGGCTGGTGTTGCCTGGGTCCGCCACGGAGACGGCCTGGTCGGCTGGGGCGAGACGGCCCGGATCACCCTTCCCGCCGGTGAGGACAGGTTCACCGCGGGCGAGAAGTGGCTGCGGGCGCTGTTCGAGGGCGCGCAGGTCGATGATCAGGTAGCGGAGCCCGGCTGCGGGCCCGTGGCGTTCGGCAGCTTCACCTTCGACTCCGCGTCCGACGGCTCGGTCCTGGTGGTGCCCAGCACGATCATCGGCCGCCGCGGCGGCCGGTCCTGGCTCACCACCATCACCCCGGCGGGAAGCCCCGTTCCCGCGCTGACCGAGGTCCCCCCGCCGACCACGCCCGATGCGCTGACCGGGCCCGCCGAGTTGCGCTGGCATGACGGCGGCCTGAGCGCGCCCGACTGGGAACGCGCGGTCGCCGCCGCGGTGACCCGGATCCAGGCCGGCTACCTGCGCAAGGTGGTCCTCGCCCGCGACGTGTACGCCACGGCCTGCGAGGACATCGACCTCAGAGTCGTGCTGCGGCGGCTGTCCGGCCGCTACCCCGACTGCTACACCTTCGCCTGCGCGGATTTGGTCGGCGCCACTCCCGAGTTGCTGATCCGGCGCCAGGATGCCGAGATCAGCTCGCTGGTGCTGGGCGGAACCGTCCCTCGCGGCCGGGACGCCGCCGAGGATGCCAAGCTGGGCGCGGCACTGCTCGCCTCAGCCAAGGAGCTGGAGGAACACCAGTACGCGGCCGTGGGGGTGCGGTCCACGCTGGCCGCCCGGTGCGACTGGCTGAAGGTGGACGACGGCCCGTCGCTGGTGCGTTTCGCCAACGTGCAGCACCTGGCCACCTGGATTACCGGGCGGCTTTCCCCATCGCAGAACGGCAGCGGCCACTCCGTGCTGGCGCTCGCGGATGCCCTGCATCACACCCCGGCCGTGTGCGGGACCCCGGCCGATGCGGCCATGGAGCTGATCCGCGAGCTGGAGGGGATGGACCGCGGTCGCTACGCGGGCCCGGTCGGCTGGGTCGACGCGCGGGGCAACGGGGAGTGGGGCATCGCGCTGCGCTGCGCCGAGGTGGACGGCAGGCATGCCCGGCTGTTTGCTGGCTGCGGCATCGTGGCCGGTTCCGACCCGGCAACCGAGCTGGCCGAAGCGCAAGCCAAGTTCGCCCCCATGAAGTTCGCGCTGGAACCCTAACCGCGCCGGACCAGATCCGGGCGCTAACCGGCGGCGGCGGCAGCGGCAGCGGTGCAGGCCGCGCGCAGTTCGCGGCGCAGCGCCGTGCCGGCCGCCCGGTCCGTGCGCACCTCTACCACCCGGATGCCCTCGCCCCGCAGCGCGGCGCCGAGGCCGGACGCCTGGTCCAGGGTGACGGCAGGCAGGCCCGCCGCGGCGGCCAGTTCGGTCAGCGCCGCCCCGTGCGGCGTGCCGAAGACCCGCTCGAACGGCCCGGCGAACTCGGCCTGCTCCAGCAGCGAGAAGATGCCGCCACCGTCGTTGTTCACTACGACGAGCACGAGGTCGGGGCGGGGCTCGCCGGGGCCGAGGAACAGGCCGGGCGCGTCGTGCAGGAACGCCAGGTCGCCGACCAGCGCCGCGGCGGGACCGCCGCCGTCGCGCTGATGCGCCAGGGCGGCACCCACTGAGGTCGAGATCAGCCCGTCGATCCCGCTCGCCCCCCGGCTGGCCAGCACTCTCAGGCCAGCGCGCGGCGCCATGT
This sequence comes from uncultured Actinomycetes bacterium, assembly GCA_963813395.1. Lineage (GTDB taxonomy): Bacteria > Actinomycetota > Actinomycetes > Streptosporangiales > Streptosporangiaceae > DASXKD01. The sequence continues at coordinate 218,411 of CAWEYV010000022.1, read as the reverse complement.
GCTGGTCGAGGTCGCGGACCGGCAAGCTGGACGCCGCCCACAGCAGCGCACCGTCCGGCAGCGCGGCCGCCAGGTCACGCGCGAGCCGTGGCTCGGACAGCGTGTCGCCGCGGTCGAGGATCGCGGCCGCCGCGGCCTGGGCAGCCGCATCAGCCGCCTGCCATGAGGCCAGCCATTTCTCTCCGCCCGCCCGGTCACCGGCGCCGGTCAGCCGGACCGCGGCGGCCACGTCGGTGGCGCTCCGGGCCGGATCGGACCAGTGGCCCCGGCCCTGGGCGACAACCACGTGCCGGACCGGCACGCCGGAATCCGCGGCGGCTTCAGGTAGCCAAGCTGGGGCCGGGACAGGCCCGCCCGGCCCGCCGACACGATGACGTCGGGCTGGTGGCTGGCCACGAACGCGGGCGAGTCGAGCAAATAGGGATAGGCGGTCAGGCTCACCGGCCCGGCCCGGGCGCCCGACGAGGGCTCGGCAAGGACCGGCCAGCCAGCCTCCTCGGCCAGCCGCAGCAGCGCCGCCGGGTCGGCGCAGCCATCACCGCAGACGACCACCCCCCGCTCCGTCCACGGCAACTCAAGCACCGGACCGCTCATGGATGTGAGATTGGTGCCCCTAGAAGGGCGTGAATGTGACAGCGACGCCCTTTCAATCGGGCCACTGCTTCCCCCGGCTGCCGACCCGGCCGCCTCACCAGCCTCGCCCACCACAGTGGCCCCGGCAAACTTCGTCCACGGCTCCCCGCCCGGGCGGCCTTCCAGCGACTCCGGCCAGCCACCGGCGTCCGCCGCGCCGGCCATCCCGGCCGCCCCCGGGTCGGGCAGGCCGGGCACCAGGGGCTCCCGCAGGGGCAGGTTGAGGTGGACCGGCCCGGGATACCCTCCGTCCGTGCCCGCCGCGACCGCCCAGGCCCGGCAGGCCAGCGACCGCCAGTAGGCGTTCATCCCCGGCCGGGCCTCGGGCGTCCCCACCTCGCAGAACCAGCGCGCCGCGTCCCCGTAGAGCTTGAGCTGGTCGATCGTCTGGTTCGCGCCCGTGCCGCGCAGCTCGTTCGGCCGGTCGGCGGTGAGCACGAGCAACGGCACGCCCGCCTCGCTGGCCTCGATGACGGCCGCGTGAAAGTGCGCCGCCGCCGTCCCCGAGGTGCACACGAGCGCGACCGGCCGGCCGCTTGCCTTGGCGAGCCCGAGCGCGAGAAACGAGACCGACCGCTCATCGATCCGGACATGCAGTGCTAGCCCGTGGGAGCTCTCCGCCTCCCCGGGGGACAGCCCCCGGACCCCATGGCCCGGAACCCCGCCATGGGCCCGATCCCGGTCGGCCCTGTCCCAGAAGGCAATAGCCAGGGGGGCGCTGCGCGAGCCGGGGGCCAGGACCGCGTCGGCCAGCCCGCACCTGGCCAGTTCGTCCACGAACGTGGCCGCGAACGCGGTCGACGGGTTCACGCCGCAGCCAGCCACTGGGCGGCCGCCAGCGCACGGGCGCGCCACGGGGCGGGATCGGTCTCCCACGCCGACAGGCGTTCTGCATCGATCAAGGGACGGCGCACGCGCAGGGCACCTTCCTCCTCGGCCAGCGGATCACCGGCCACGTCGCCGGTCAGCAGGCTCATCGTGGCCAGCCCGCACGCGTAGGGCAGCTCGGGCAGCGCGGCGGCGAGCGCCAGCCCGGCGGCCAGCCCCACCGAGGTCTCGACCGCGCTGGAGACCACCACCGGCAGCCCGCACGCGCTGGCCACCGCGAGTGCGGCCCGCACGCCGCCCAGCGGCTGGGCCTTGATCACGACGATGTCGGCGGCGCCGGCCACCCGCACCGCGAGCGGGTCCTCGGCCCGCCGGATGGACTCGTCGGCGGCCACCGGCACATCGACCCGGCGCCGCAGCTCGGCCAGCTCGTCCAGGGTGGGACAGGGCTGCTCGGCGTACTCGAGGCCGAACCGGTACAGCTCACCCAGGGCGCGTTCGGCCTGGCTGACGTCCCAGGCGGCGTTGGCGTCGATCCGGATCTTCCCGGCCGGCCCAAGCGCGTCCCTGACCGCCTCGACCCGGGCGACGTCGTCCGCCAGGGACTGGCCCCGCTCGGCCACCTTGACCTTGGCGGTGCGGCACCCGGACGCGGCCACCAGCGCGTGCGCCTGCGCCGGGCCTACGGCGGGCACGGTCACGTTCACCGGCACCTGGTCCCGGACCGGCAGCGGCCAGCCGACGGTGGCCGCCTCCACCGCGCAGGCGAGCCAGCGAGCGCATTCCCTGGGCCCGTAGTCGGCGAACGGGGAGAACTCGCCCCACCCGGCCGGGCCCTCGACCAGCGCGCCCTCCCGCACCGTGATGCCACGAAAGCGGGTCCGCATCGGGATCGCGAACGCCCGCAGCCCGGGCAGCAGGTCCGCCACCTCCCCCGGGACTCCCGGCAGCTCGCCCGTCACGGGCGGCGGGGGAACCCGGCGAAACCCGGCTGCCGTTTCTCCTGCCACTCGAACACCGATGACCCTCCCGTTCCAGTCACGTTTACGCCCGTTAACCTTACGACGATGGCCGGCCGCCCCTTGCACGCACTCTTGCTACCGCCCGCCGCCGGGGCCAGCCGCCTGCTCGACGCGCTGGCCGCGGCGCTGGACGGCACGGGCCCCGCGATCCTTCCGCTGGACCCACGCCTGCCCCCGGCCAGGGTCACCGACCTGCTGCACGCCTTCTCCCCTGCTGCGGTAGAAACGCCCGAAGGTGCCGAACGCTGGCGCCCCACCACCGCCATCGCCATGCCCGCCGGATCCGGGGCGGGCCTGCCCGATGACGTGGCCGTGGTGATCGCAACCTCGGGCTCGACCGGGGAGCCCAAGGGTGTACAGCTCAGCGCCACCGCACTGGTGCACTCGGCCAGGGCCAGCCTGAGCCGCCTCGGCGCCCGCCCGGGCGAGCGCTGGCTGTGCCCGCTGCCCACCAGCCACATTGCCGGGCTGGGTGTGCTGGTCAGGTCCCTGGTGGCGGGGACAGCCCCGGTGGTGACCGACCGGCTCGACCCAAGGGAACTAGGCGCACCCGGCTGCGCGTTTGTATCCGTTGTGCCTACCCAACTGCGCCGCATGCTCGACGCCGGGGCCGGACTGGCGGCGTTCCGGGCGATCCTGGCTGGCGGGGCTGCCGTGCCCGGCAGCCTGCTGGCGCAGGCCAGGGCGGCCGGGGCCAGGGTGGTCACCACCTACGGCATGTCCGAGACCTGCGGCGGCTGCGTCTACGACGGGGTGCCGCTGGACGGGGTGCAGGTACGTACCGGCGCGGACGGCCAGATCCGGATCGGCGGTCCTGTGGTCTTCTCTGGGTACCGGAACCGCCCCGACCTGACCGCCGCCGCCCTGCAAGACGGCTGGTTCGTCACCTCGGATATAGGCCGCCTCGGGGCTGACGGCCGCCTGATCGTCCGCGGCCGGGCCGACGAGATGATCAACACCGGCGGCGAAAAGGTCGCGCCCGCCGAGGTGGCGGCGATCCTGGCCGGCTGCCCCGGTGTGCGCGAGGCGGCCGTGTTCGGCGAGCCGGACCCGCAGTGGGGGGAACGGGTGACCGCGGCGGTCGTCCCCATCGACCCGGCGGCTCCGCCGCACCTGGCTGACCTGCGTGCCGCGGTTCGCCGGCGGATGCCCAGCTACGCCGCGCCGAAGGCATTGATGCTGGTACCGGAGCTCCCGCTGCTCCCCTCAGGCAAACCCGACCTCGCCGCCCTCCGCGACCAATCTCCAGGGAACAACCAACCGTAACCACCGGTTGTGGGTTCGGGGACCGCGGGGGTTCCGGGGGCGCTGACCAGCGGACAGCAACCCTCAACCGCGGGGATTCAAGGGGTCCTGAACAGCCGACAGCAACCCTCAACCGCGGGGATTCAAGGGGTCCTGAACAGCCGACAGCAACCCTCAACCGCGGGGATTCAAGGGGTCCTGAACAGCCGACAGCAACCCTCAATCGCGGGGGTTCCGGGGGGCTCGGCCCCCCGGGTAAGTACCGCGGGCGAAGGGCGAAGCCGACTAATGGCGGCGAGCATGCTTCACCGTCACGGGAACAAACGCTCTTTCTGAGCGTTAGAACCTATTGCCCGCGCCCAACAGTACCAGGCGAGTCAAGAGTCGCTTTGTAACCGCAGGCGCGGGAGTCGCCTAGCGATGCGTCCGACCGACGCGCGCGCACGGAGGGAGGGACCTCATGCCGAGGACGTCGAGTGCCACACGTGGCCGCCGGGCCGGTGAGCGCCCCACCACCGGCGCGGCAGCCAAGACTTCCGGCAAGCGAGCCGGGCCAGCCGAAACCCCCGTCCAGACCGGGGCTGGAACCAGTAAGGACGTCATGACGACTGTTGTGCAGACCGAGCCGGCCCCCGAGGAGATCGCCGAGATCGTCGGCATGGACGCCGCCGCCGCGGAGGCGGAAGCCGCCGCGCTGAATGAGGCCGAGACCCTGAACGAGGCTGCCGCACCGATGGTGGCCGAGGTCGACCTGGACGACCAGACCTCCACGATGGGCGACTCCGTTCATACCTACCTGAAGTCCATCGGCCGCACCAGCCTGCTCACTGCCGAGCAGGAGGTGAACCTCGCCAAGCGGATCAAGGCCGGCCTGTACGCGGAGTACAAGCTCGAGACCGAGCCGGACCTGGACGACAAGCACCGTCGCGAGCTTGAGCTGGTGGCCGAGGACGGCAGGCGCGCCAAGGCGCACATGCTGGAGGCCAACCTGCGCCTGGTGGTCTCGGTCGCCAAGAAGTACAGCGACCGGGGCCTGTCCCTGCTCGACGTCGTGCAGGAAGGCAACCTGGGCCTGATCCGCGCGGTGGAGAAGTTCGACTACACCAAGGGCTACAAGTTCTCTACCTACGCGATGTGGTGGATTCGGCAGGCGATCCAGCGCGGCTTCGCCGACGCCGCCCGCACCATCCGGCTGCCGGTGCACGTGCTCGAGATGCTGTCCAAGCTGAGCCGGGTCGAGCGGGACATGCACCAGCGGCTTGGCCGGGAGCCCACCCCGGAGGAGCTTGCGGTGGAGCTGGACCGCACCCCCGACCAGATCGAGGAGCTGCTGCGCACCAGCCGCCAGCCGATCAGCCTGGACTCCACTATCGGTGAGGACGGCGAGACCAGCATCGGTGACCTCATCGAGGACGTCGACGCGCCCGAGGCTTCCGAACTGGTGGACCGCCAGCTGATGGCGGACCAGCTGCGGAGCGCGCTGGACGCGCTGACCCCCCGGGAGGCGACCATCATGGCGATGCGCTTCGGCCTCTACGACGGCAACCCGCACACGCTGGACGAGATCGGGCGCGCGCTCGGCCTCACCAGAGAGCGGATCCGCCAGCTGGAGAAGCAGTCCCTGTCCAAGCTGCGCCACCCGAGCCGCGCTCAGCCGCTGCTCGACTACGCCAGCTGACGCTGACCCATACCCGACGCTGACCCTTAGCGGTGCCGGCCTCACTGCGGTGCGGCCGGCACCGCTATTTTCTGTGCAGGGAGGCGATTAGTTCCAGCGGTCCGGGCAGTCCCCAATCACAGGGCATGCCGAGCCAGGGAGGTGGTGATGGCACGCACGCGTGCCGACGAGGCAGCGCTGCTCAAGCTGGCCGCCGACGGCGACGAGCGCGCGTTCACCGAGCTTGTCGAGGCGCACCGCACCGAGCTGCGCGCGCACTGCTACCGGATGCTCGGCTCGCTGCACGACGCCGAGGACGCGCTTCAGGACGCGCTGCTTCGCGCCTGGCGGGGGCTGTCGGGCTTCGAGGGCCGCAGCTCGGTGCGCTCGTGGCTGTACGCCATCGCCACCAACAGCGCCCGGGACCTCGCCAGGCACCGGTCCCGGCGGGAACTGCCCGTCGGTTTCGGCCCGGCGGCCCAGCAAGGAGCGGCGGTAGAGGAGCCGCTGGCGGAGTCGGCGTGGCTGGAGCCCTACCCGGACCGGTGGCTCACCGGCGATGCGGCCTACTCGCCGGAGGCCCGCTACGAGCAGCGGGAGAGCGTGGAGCTGGCGTTCATCGTGGCGCTGCAGCACCTGCCGCCGCGGCAGCGGGCGGTGCTCATCCTGCGGGAGGTGATGGGTTTCTCCACGGCCGAGATATCCAGCCAGCTCGGCACCTCGGCGGCGTCGGTGAACAGTGCACTTCAGCGGGCCCGGGCCACGGTGGCGGGCCGCCTGCCGGCCCGCAGCCAGCAGTCGGCCCTGCGCGCCCTTGGCCACCAGCGCACCAGGGACATCGTGCGGCGCTACAGCGACGCCATCGAGCGAGGCGACGCGGACACGCTGGTCAGCATGCTCACCGAGGACGCGTCCTGGTCCATGCCACCGATCCCCACCTGGTTCCGTGGCCAGCCGTCCATCCGGCAGTGGCTGATCAGGGACCCGCTCAGCGTGCGCTGGAAGCACCTGCCCGCCCAGGCGAACGGCCAGCTTGCCGTCGGCTGCTACCTGTTCGAGGCCCGTCAGGGCCGCTACGTACCGGCGGTGATCGACGTGCTCACCCTGGCTGGGGGCAAGATCGCCGCGGTAACCGGGTTCCTGGGCCTCGACCCGGAGGAATATCCCGGCGCCAAGCTCACCGGCGCCGAACTCTTCGCCCGCTTCGGCCTGCCCGCCGAGCCACCCTGACGCCGCGGCGGACGGTCAGCCGCCAAACTCAGGCTCGGTGGCTGCCTGGGCGCCGCTGACCATCTCATCGGCGGCGAGCCTGGCGATGCCCCAGACCGCGACGGCGCAGGCGGCCAGTTCCAGGACGATCTGACCGGGCCGGCTGCTGAGCCGCTCGTGGTAGATGACCAGCCCCAGCAGGGATCCGATCACCGGCTCGGTGACCGCGAACGCGGGAAGGAAGGCGGCAAGCCCGGCGGCCCGGTAGCCGTTCTGCTGGATCGTGAAAGCAAGCAGGCCCACCACGATGAGCAGGTAGAGCCTGGCGTCGGCGAACACCGACAGCAGGTGCCCGGCGGCAACCACGGTCACCGACTTGACCAGCGCGTCGGTCACCCCGGCTGCCGTACCGCCGCCCACGCCGAGCAGCAAGGCCCGGCGCGCGGCCGGGACCCGGCTGGCCGCCGCGACGCACAGCCCGGTCAGGCAGGCAGCGGCGGCGGCGGCAAGCGCGAGCGCCGCCGCGCTGGCCGTGCGCTGACCGCCGGTGGGCTGGCCGGCCGTCAGGAAGACGGCCAGCCCGGCGACGACCGCCAGCGCTGCGGCCCATTCACCGGCGCGCAGCCGCCGCCGGGCCCGCCGGGCGGCCAGCACCAGGGCGAACAGCAGGCTGGTGGCCAGCACCGGCTCGATCACCACGAGCCGGCCCAGGCCAAGCGCCGCTGCCTGCAGCCCAAAGCCGGCGAGGACCGCGGCCAGCCCCGCCAGCCAGGCGGGCCTGCGGATCAGCCGCAGCAGCACCGCTGGCTCGAACGCCCGCGCCGACTCCAGGCGCACGGCCGCCCCTTGCTGGATCACCGCGGCTACGGCGAAGCAGCAGCTAGCGACCAGCGCCAGGAGTACGGCCAACGGCTGGCCCGCACCGGTCACTGTCCCTGCGGCCTGCCTGAAGAGCGTGCGCGCCGGCCCGGAGAAGTAGGCGCTGCAGGAGGCCCACGGGAGGTTGCCGCCCTGCTGGTGGAGATTCATCACACCACGCTCCCTACCCGGATTTTCGCGGCGTCGCTCAAGCGGCCGGTATGGCTCCGGCGTTGTCCGGGAGCTGCGGTGACCATACGGAGGCGATATGGGCCGCGGCGGTCTCCGCCTGGGCGTAGCCGGCCTGCGCGGCCTGGGCGCGGCGCGAGGAGTCGAGCAGGTTCGGCCCGATGGCGGCCCGTGCCTGCTCGTCGGGTACCGCCAGGGCCACCGCCCGCCCTTGGCGGGCCAGCCGGCGGCACTGCCGGACGGTGCCCTTCATCAGGCCGAACCCCTGCCAGATCGGTGCCAGCACCACGATGCGCGCGTAGTCGGCCGCCAGGTCGGCGTTCGTGGCCGAACGCATTCCCCCATCCATCCACTGCCGCCCGTTGATCAGCACCGGCGGCCACACCCCCGGCACCGCGCAACTGGCGCTGACCGCCTCGATCAGGGTCGCGCCGCTGGAGCGGTCGAACGCGGCGAACTTCCCCGAGGCCACGTCCACGGCCGTGATCAGCAGCTTCCTGGCCGGCCACTCGTGGCTGGGCAGCCACGCCCCGATGACCGCGCGGCGTTCGGCCTCCGGCAGCTCCGGGGAGGCCAGGGCGAGCCTGCCCATCCGGGTGCGGGCCCGGGTGGGCGTCCCCGGCAGGCCGAACGCGAGCGCGTAGCGCATGATCAGTCCCCGGCTCATGCCCGCGATGACGTCCACCCCGTCCGGGGTGATCTGGGCCTGGTACAGCTCGGCCAGCCCGGTACTCGAGGTCACCTGAGCTCCGGCCAGGGCGCCGGCCGAGGTGCCTATGACCAGGTCGGCGCCGGCCAGGTCGAGGCCACCGGCGGCGAGCCCGGCCAGCAGCCCCACCTCCCAGGCCACGCCGGTGATGCCACCGCTGCCGAGCACCAGTGCTCTGCCCGTCACGGTCGTAGTCCTGACCCGCGCGCGCGGCCCGGGACGGCACGCTAATCTGCCCGCGTGACTGTTGAGATACAGCGCGGAGCTATCCGGCGACGTAGTCCAGGCATTGCCCTCGTTCCACAGTAGAAAGCTGAGTAAGCGGTGAACCCTTGGCGCACGCTAGACAGCAAGATAGTATATAGCAATCCATGGATGGTCATCCGCGAGGATAAGGTCATTCGGCCTGATGGTGCAGAAGGAATCTATGGTGTCGTAGAGATGCCGCTCTCCTGCGGCATCGTTGCTATCGATGAGCGCGATCAGATCGCAATGGTCAGCCAGTGGCGTTATACCCTCGGAAAAATGTCCGTCGAAATCCCGACGGGCGGCGGTGCCTACGGAGAAATGCCACTTGACGCCGCGAAGCGGGAACTCAGCGAGGAGACGGGCCTCACCGCTGGCAGCTGGACGCCGCTGGGCACAATTGACAACAGTAATGGAGTTACCACTGACGTCGCCCATATGTTCCTGGCGCAGCGGCTAAGTAGCGGGCCGGTGAATCGCCAGGGCGATGAAGATATAGAGCTGCGCTGGATGAATTTCGCCGATGCGGTCAGCTCGGTAATGGCAGGAGAGATCACGGAGTCAGTGAGTGTAGCGGCAATACTGAAAACCGAGCTGCTACGGCTGCGAAACCGTTCAGCTTTCCCAGCTCATTAACGAGCCCCGGCCTCTTGGTGCACCGCTAACCCGCCCCGTCCACGGCGGCCTGCTCGGTCCGCTGCTGGAGCTTGTTCATGCCGCGCAGCCAGCGGTCGGTGTCGGTGGCTCGCCCTGCGTACATCTGGGCCACCTCCGGGTGCGGCAGGATCAGGAAGCGGCCGTCGGCGATGGCCTCGGCCACGGTGCCGGCCACGACCTCCGGCTCGATCGCGGTCTCGCCCAGGATGATCTCCGCGGCCGGGGAGATCCCGGCCAGCATCTGGGTCCGCACCCCCATCGGGCACAGGGCCTGCACCGTGATGCCCCGGTGCGCGTACGTCGCGGCCAGCCACTCGGCGAAGCTGAGCGCGGCGTGCTTGGTCACCGAGTACGGGGCCGAGCCGAGCATGGTGAGCAGCCCCGCCGCGGACACGGTGCAGATCAGGTGACCGCTGCCGCGCTCCAGCCAGCCGGGCAGCAGCAGCCGCGCGGCCCGGACGTGCGCCATCACGTTGACCTGCCAGGAAGCGGCCCAGTCCGCCTCGGTGGCGGCGTCGCCGTCGCCCCTGGCCACGCCCGCGTTCGCGCAGAACATGTCGATCCCGTCGAGCTCGTCACCGGCGCCCTGTACCAGGCTGGCGACCCCTTCCTCGCTCGCCGCGTCACCGGGCATGGCGATGGCCCCGCAGGACTCCGCCACCGCCGTCGCCGCCGCGGCGTCGATATCGTTCACGACGACCCGTGCGCCCTCCGCGGCGAACCTGCGGGCCATCGCGGCGCCGATGCCGCTGCCCGCTCCGGTCACCACCACACCCGCGCCCGCGACCGACCGCATAGTCAGCCTCCCTGCCCGGCCGGGGGCAAGCTGGCCAGCTGGGCCAGTTCGGCCCGGTGCCGGTCCGGCGTGCCGAACGCGATGGAGCCGCTCTTGGCCCGCTTCAGCAGCAGGTGTGCCGGGTGTTCCCAGGTGAAGCCGATCCCGCCGTGCAGTTGCACGCACTCCTGGGCGGCGTGCACCGCCGCCTCGCCGCAGGCCGCCTTGGCCAGGGCCACCGCGACCGGGATATCGCGGTCACCGCCGGCCAGGCAGGCGGCCGCGTACCTGGCCGCGGCCCTGGCCTGGGTCACCGCGATCCACACGTCGGCCAGCCGGTGCTTGAGCGCCTGGAAGGAGCCCACCGGGCGGGCGAACTGGCGCCGCTCCTTGACGTAGGCCAGCGTCATGTCCAGGCACCGCTGCGCCACCCCCAGCTGTTCGGAGGCGAGCATCGCGGCACCGACGGTGAGCCCGGCCAGCACGCTGGCCCCGGCGTCCTCGTTGAGGGCCACCACCCGGCCGGGCGCCCGGTCGAAGACCAGGTCGGCAAGCGGCCTGGTGGCGTCCAGGGAGACCACCGGGGCCATGGTCACCCCGTCCGCGCCCACGTCGACCGCGCAGAGCCCGAACGGCTTGCCGTCGGCAGGGACCAGAAGCACGTCCGCGGTCAGTGCGTCGGCAACGCCGGTGACCTGCCCAGACAGCCGCATCACGCCGGAGGAGTCGCCGGGCTCCTGGAGCACGACCCGGACCCCGCCGGGGCGCGCCGCAGCGTGCGCGGTGCGCGGCGGCGGCTGCGCGAACGGCACCGCGAGCGCGGCGGTGACCTGCCCAGACGCCAGGCCAGGCAGCAGTTCGTCGCGGCTGCCGAGCAACGCCGCGGTCGCCACCACGGAACTTCCCAGATAAGGAACGGGGGCTACGGCGTACCCGGTTTCCTCGGCGACGACGGCCGCCTCGCGGGAACTGGCGCCGGCGCCGCCAAGATCCTCCGGAATCAGCAGCCCGGCACAGCCGAGATCGGTGGCGAGTGCGCGCCACAGCGCGGGGTCGCCTGGTTCGCTGGTCTCGATCCGGGCGAGCAGCGCCGGCCAGGGGCTCCGGTCGGCGAACAGGCCACGGACCACGCCGCGCAGGTCTTCTTCGGCCTCGGAGTAGCGCAGATCGGGCACGGCCCCCTGGGCCCGCGTGGGCGCGTCGCCGCGGTTGGTCGTGGTAGTCATCGCGGGAGGTCCTTCCAGGGCACTTTGGTGTCGGTGCGCGGCTCGGTGGGCAGCCCGAGCACGCGTTCGGCGATGATGTTGCGCAGGATCTCCGACGTGCCGCCTTCGATGGAGTTGCCCCGTGCCCGCAGGTAGCGGTAGCCGGGCCCGCGGCCGAAGAAGCTGACGCTCTCCGGCCTGCGCAGGCTCCAGTCGTCGTAGCGCAGCCCGTCGGCGCCGGCGAACTCCAGCTCCCACGCCGACAGGTCCTGGTTGAGCCGGGCGAAGACGATCTTCGCCGCGGAGCCCTCGGGCCCAGGCTGCCCGGCGGCCAGCATCTGCCGCAGCCGCGCGCCGGCCAGCCGGGCGACCTCGGCCTCGGCCCACAGCCGCAGCAGCCGGTCGTGCAGCCCGGGCGTGCGCCGCTCCGGGTGGTCCCGCCAGGCCCCGGCGGCCAGGCCGACCATGCCCCCCTCCCGGGGCAGTGCCCCGCCGCCGATCGCGACCCGCTCGTTCATCAGCGTCGCCTGGGCGACCTTCCAGCCCTCGCCGACCGCCCCGATCCGGTCGCCGTCGCGCACCGCCACGTCGGACAGGAACACCTCGTTGAACTCGGCCTCGCCGGTGAGCTGGCGCAACGGCCGCACCTCGACGCCGGGCACGGTCATGTCGCAGCCGAAGTAGGTGAGCCCGGCGTGCTTGGGCACGTCCGGGTCGGTGCGGACGAGCAGCAGCCCCCAGCGCGCCGCGTGCGCCATCGAGGTCCAGACCTTCTGGCCGGTCACCAGCCACCGGTCTTCCGCCTCGTCGCGGACCGCCCGGGCCGCCAGCCCGGCCAGGTCCGACCCCGCACCGGGCTCACTGAACAGCTGGCACCACACCTCCTCCCCGGTCCACAGCGGCCGCAGCCAGCGTTCCTTCTGTTCCTGCGTGCCGTACGCCAGGATCGTCGGAGCCGCCATGCCAAGCCCGATGCCGATCCGCGCCGGGTTGTTGTCCGGCGCGCCCGCCGCGGCGAACTCGGCGTCCACCGCGGCCTGCAGCTCCCGGGGCAGCCCCAGGCCGCCGAGGCCGGCCGGGTAGTGCACCCAGGCGAGCCCGGCGTCGAACCGGGCGCGCAGGAACTCAAGCCGGGGCATCGTGGCCGGGCTGTGCCCGGCCAGGAACTTCCTGACCTGCTGGCGAAGGTCGCCTGCCTGGTCCCCGGTCAGCACAGCGGACCGCCGGCGACGTAGATCACCTGGCCGGACACGAACCCTGCGCCCGCACTGACCAGGAACGAGATCACGTGCGCGACGTCGGCTGGCTGGCCGACCCGGCGGACCGGGATCTGGCTGGCCGCCGCCGCCTGGAAGTCCTCGAACTTCATGCCGACCCGCGCCGCGGTGGCGGCGGTCATATCGGTGGCGATGAAGCCGGGGGCGACGGCGTTGGCGGTGACGCCGAACTGGCCAAGCTCGATGGCCAGCGTCTTGGTGAAGCCCTGCATGCCGGCCTTGGCCGCGGAGTAGTTGACCTGGCCCCGGTTGCCGAGCGCGGAGCTGGACGACAGGTTGACGATGCGGCCGAAGCGCTGGTCAACCATGAACTTCTGGGCCGCACGGCTCATCAGGAACGCGCCGCGCAGGTGCACGCCGAGCACCGTGTCCCAGTCGTCGTCGGTCATCTTGAACAGCAGGTTGTCCCGGATCACCCCGGCGTTGTTGATGAGCACCACCGGCGGGCCGAGGTCGGCGGCGACCTTGCCCACCGCGGCCTCCACCTGGCCGGCCTGGCTGACGTCGGCGCCGACGGCGAGGGCCCGGCCACCGGCCGCGGTGATCGCGTCCACGGTGCCCGCACAGGCGTCCGCGTCGAGGTCGAGCACGGCCACCGCCATGCCGTCGGTGGCGAGCCGCCTGGGCGGTGGCGGCGCCGATGCCGCGGGCCGCGCCCGTGACGATGGCGACCCGGGATGAGTCGGTTGGCATTGTGTTCCTTCTCCCTTTACTTCCGGTGGGTCAGTGCTGGCTGGCGGCCGGCTGGGGGGTGCCCTGGCCGAGATAGCGGCGCAGTTCGCGGCGCGCCAGGGAGCGCTTGTGCACCTCGTCGGGGCCGTCCGCGAACCGCAGCGAGCGGGCGGCCGCCCACATGTGGGCCAGCGGGGTGTCCTGGCTGACCCCGGCCGCGCCGTGTGCCTGGATCGCCCTGTCGATGATCCACTCGGCCATGGCCGGGGTGTTGACCTTGATCGCCTGGATCTCGGTGTGGGCGCCCTTGGCCCCGACGGAGTCGATCAGCCAGGCGGTCTTCAGCACCAGCAGCCGGGCCGCCTCGATCCTCACCCGCGCCTCGGCGATCCAGTCCTGGATCACGCCCTGCTCGGCCAGCGGCCGGCCGTACACGCTGCGCTCGGTGACCCGCAGGCACATCAGCTCGAGGGCCCGCTCGGCGGAGCCGACCAAGCGCATGCAGTGATGGATCCGGCCCGGGCCGAGCCGGGCCTGCGCGATGGCGAACCCGCCGCCCTCCTCACCGACCAGGTTGGCGGCAGGCACCCGGACGTCGGTGAAATCCACCTCGGCGTGACCGCCGTGCGTCGCGTCGTCGTAGCCGAACAGCCTCATCCCGCGCCGGGCGGTGACGCCCGGCGTGTCCCGCGGCACCAGGATCATCGACTGCTGGCGGTGCCGTTCCGCGGCCGGGTCGGTCTTGCCCATCACGATGAGGATGCGGCAGTTCGGGTCCATCGCCCCCGACGACCACCACTTGGTGCCGTTGATCACGTAGGAGTCCCCGGACCGCTCGATCCGGGTGGAGATGTTGTTCGCGTCGGAGGACGCCACATCCGGCTCGGTCATGCAGAACGCCGACCTGATCTCACCGTCAAGCAGCGGGCGCAGCCACTGTTGCTTTTGCGCCTCGGTGCCGAAGTCGGCCAGCAGCTCCATGTTCCCTGTGTCGGGGGCGGCGCAGTTCAGCGCCTCGGGAGCCAGCGCGGCGCTGCGGCCGGTGATCTCCGCGAGCGGGGCGTACTGCAGGTTGGTCAGTCCCGCCCCCTCGGCGTGCCCGGCGAGGAAGAGGTTCCACAGGCCGCGCCGGCGGGCCTCCGCCTTGAGTTCGGCGAGCACCGCCGGGCGGTGCCACGGATCGCCCGCCCGGGCGGCCTCCGCGGCCTGCTGCGCGTAAACGGGCTCGGCGGGGTAGATGTGACTGTCCATGAAGTCGTGGAGCCGCTTGCACAACTCCTGGGTGCGGTCGTCGTGCGCGAAGTCCATGGCGCCTCCCGGCACTCGGGCATGACTCTATAGCGGGGTGTGGCGGATCGCCCCGCCGGGTGATCTAGGTCGAACTTACCCGCCAGTACGCCCAACTCTGCGGAACACATAGACGTTGTTGTCGGTGAAGATCCGCCGATACTCATATCCCGGGTGACGTTGTTCCACGAACTGCAGTACGTTCGCGGGCGGCGGGTACCAGCCGCTGTCGTCGTTGTCGAACACGATGTACTGCGGTGCCGGGTTCGGGCTGGTGCCGACCCAGTAGGTATCGTCGCGGGCGGCCAGGGGGGCGAGCATGGACAGCGTCGCCTCGACCGTGACCCCGTCGGGTACCCGGGCCATGGCCGCGTCTTCGGCGCTGACATGGGCGCTGATCTGGTACGTCTGTGAGTTCCACAGCCCATCGAGCGGGAACCGGAAGGCCAGCCAGCCGGCGATCACGACCATGACGGCAGCGCCGTACCGGGCCACCGCCTCACCGGGATACGGCACGCGGGTCCCCGGCATGCGCCCCGTCCGCGCCGTGCGCCGGGCCGACGCGGCGCGGAACCTGGCCATGCCGTCGATCGCGGCCAGGAACATGATCGGCATGACGGTGGCGTTGTAGTGCCAGCCGTCACCCCAGTAGTAGGTGTTGGTGGACACGAAGCGCAGGACGAGGCTGGGCAGCGCGATCAGGGCGAGCGGGGAGCGCAGCGCGAGGAACGCGACCGGCAGCAAGATCAGGTAGAGGGTCCACAGCTTCTCCGTGCCGGCCTTGACGAACTGGTGCGCTATGGCGCTCAGCGACAGATGGCCGCCCGGGGCAAGGGCCCCGCCGTCGTTCCAGTACGGGTAGTGATGCGCGGGGTTGAAGTGCGGGATGATCACGCCGATCGCCAGCGTGGACCACAGCAGCCCCCATCCAGCCAGGAAGATCCCGGCCCGGATCCACGCCGCCGGCGCGTCGTCCCAGGCCTGGTCCGCGGTCCCTTCCCGCAAAGCTCGCTGCCTGGCCAGTCCCATGCCTGCCATGACCAGGCCGATGGCGGCGATCGTGAATCCCTGGTCCTCCTTGACGAAGACCAGCGGCAGCGCCCAGAGCACCGCCGGGCGCAGCCTGCGGCGCACCAGCGCGGACAGGCAGAAGGCCAGCAGCGGAACGGCGAACGCGATCTCGTGGAAGTCGAAGCTGATCATTTGCTGCAGGCCCCACGAGAAGCCGTACGCGATGCCGATGCCCCGGCTGGGCCAGGTGCCGAGCAGTTCCCGCGCGGCGCGGCAGACCGGGATCACCGAGATCGCGGTCAGCAGCGCCTGGGCGACCAGCAGCGTTTCCGGGGCCGGGAACAGCCGGAAGAACGGTGCGATCAGCACCACGATCGGCTGGAAGTGGTCACCGAGCAGGTCGAACCCGGTTCCTCTGATCGCGACCACGGGCGCGTGCAGGTGGGCGGCCTGCTTGACGTACTCGGTGAAGATACCCAGGTCCCAGGAGCCGGGGTCGAGGCGCAGGTACTTGAAGATCGAGATCACGTCGTAGGCCAGGAACGCGGCGAGCGCGATCAGCCACGCAACCGGGTCTGCTCTGGCAGTCCGGTCCCGCCGGGACCCGGCCGCGCGGTCCTGCCCGGACAGCTGGCCGGGATCCGGGCTGGCGGGCGGGGCCTCCCCCGGGCTGGCCAGCTCCGCTTGCTGACCGGCGACCGGGGGATCCGGGTCACTGGCCACAGCCGGCGGAGCGCGATCGTCGGGAGGCATGCCCGGTTACCCGTAGATGCGCGTTGCGTACTGCGGCCCGTAGTAGTGCTCCAGCTCCTCCAGCGACTCCGCACACGGCTGGACGCTCTTCACGATCTGGGCGTGCGACGGCAGGGCGTCCGGCCGCCACGACTCCGGTTCCCACAGCTTCGACCGCAGGAACGCCTTCATGCAGTGGAAGAAGATCTGCTCGGTCTCCACCACGATCGCGAGCTGCGGCCGGTGCCCCTTGACGATCATGTCCTCGAAGAACGGGGCCTCGTGGATCAGCCGGGCACGCCCATTGATGCGCAGCGTTTCCTTACGCCCCGGGACCAGGTAGATCAGGCCGACGTGCGGGTTGGACAAGATGTTGCGGAACCCGTCGGCGCGCCGGTTGCCAGGGCGCTCGGGGATCGCGATCGTGGCGTCGTCGAGCACCAGGGTGAAGCCGGGCGGGTCGCCCTTCGGCGAGACATCGCAGGTGCCGTCCGCCGCGCAGGTGGCGACCAGGCAGAACGGCGAGGCGGCCAGCCAGTCCCTGTCCCGGTCGTGCAGCCGGACGCGTTCCTTGGTGACCGCCCGCGGCATCGGTGTCCCCAGGAGTTCCCGCAGCTCGGCCTCGGATGAGATCTCCATCATGCTGTCCGTGACCGTCATGGCTCTCCCTCCTGGGCGCCCGCGCGGGGTTGTACTGCCGTTTCCGGTAATCGCCAGCCTAGGCTCTCCTCCTGCCTCAGGTAAGAAGCAGGCGGCCGACCCGGCGGCCGGCGATGTACAGGCCGGCCACACCCATGACGGTTAGATAGGCCACGTGCCACAGCAGATCTGGGCCCACCGCGCCGAGCGTGAGCGCGCGCATCAGCGTGACCGCCTGGTAGAGGGGGGTAATTTCCACGAGGACGGCCACGCCGCCCGGGTACACGCTCAGCGGGAAGAACGTGGTGGAGAACAGGAAAAGCGGGACGCTCACCAGCATGACGTACTCGAAGTCCTGCCAGCTCCGCATGAACGTGGTCGCGGCCATCCCCACGGCGGCGAACGCGAACGCGGTGAGCACGGCGGCGGGCAGTGCCAGGACCGCCCACGGCGACTTCAGCAGGCCCATCACCAGCATCACCAGTGTGAACGCGGACGCGTAGAGGGCACCACGGAGCAGGGCCCAGATGACCTGCCCCAGGGCCACGTCCTGGGGCCGCATGGGCGTGGCCAGGGTGGCTTCGTAGACCTTGGCGTATTTCAGCAGGAAGAACACGTTGAAGGTGGAGTCGTAGATCGCGCCGTTCATGGACGAGGTCGCGAGCAGCGCCGGGGCCACGAACGCGGCGTACGCGACCGGCTGGCCGTCGGGCCCGGCCACGGTGCCGACCAGATGCCCGATCCCGACCCCGATCGACAGCAGGTAGAACAGCGGCTCCGCGACCCCGGACGCCAGCATCAGCCACAGGTGCCGGTAGACACGCGCGTGCCGTTCCACCACGTGCAGGCTCCCCCGTCCGCCCAGGGACCGCCAGGGCTTGGTGATCAGGGCAGTGGGCAGGACGCGGAGCGGGGCCTCCTGGAGCCGGGTGTCAGACATACAGCCGCCGCGGGTAGGTAACGTGCCCGGCGGCCACTCCGGCGGCGGCCCACAGGGCCAGGTACCCCACGTGCAGCAGCGCACCGCCCCAGGTAGCGGAGCCCAGGCTGAGCGCGCGGCACAACGAGGCGCCGTGCCAGAGCGGGGTCAGGTAGGCGATCGGCCGGAACCAGGCCGGCAGCTGGGTGATGGGGAAGAACACGCCGGAGAACAGGAACATCGGGATCATGCCGAACCGGTAGATCACCGCGAACGAGGTGTCCTTGGTGCGGGTCACCGACCACGCCTCGATCGGGGTGGCAAACGCCAGCCCGGTGAGCACGGCAACCGGCAGCGCCGCCACGATCCAGACCGAGCGGACCGCGCCGAGTACGGACGCCACGGCGATGAAAATTCCGCAGTTCATGGTCAGCCGCATCGTCACGAACAGCAGGTGGCCGTGGAACACGTCGGCGGGCCGCAGCGGCGAGGCGGACGCCGCCTGGTAGGTCTTGGTCCACTTGACCGAGGCGAACACCGGGTAGGTCGACTCGCCCACGGCGGTTTGCATGCCGGTGGCCGCCAGCAGCCCCGGGGCGAGAAACACCAGATAGCTGACCCCGCCCAGGCTGGCGGTGCCGTGGGCGTCCACAAGCTTGCCCAGGCCCAGGCCCATCGCGCCCAGGAACAGCAGCGGGTTCAGCAGGCTGGAATAAATGGAGCCACGCCAGGTCCGCCGGTAGTCGGTCAGCCAGAACCGGAACTGCCGCACTGCGAAGCTGCGGCTGGGCGCAGCGACCCTCGTCGCGGCCGCCATCAGTCCTCCAGCCGGCGGCCGGTCAGGTGCAGAAACACGTCCTCCAGCGTGCTGCGCCGGACCAGGGAGGTCAGCGGCTCCACCCCAAGCGCCCGCACCGCCGCCAGGGCGACGTCGCCGTCGGTCACGTACAGCAGGATCCGGTCGGCGAGCACGTCGGTGCGCTCGGCCGGGACGCCGGCGAGCTTGTCGGCGGCAACCTGGTGCTCCGCCGGGTCGAACCGCAGTTCCAGTACCTCCGGGGTGGAGTACCGCCCGATGAGCTCGCGCGGCGAGCCCTCCGCCGCGATCTTGCCCCGGTCCATCACCACCAGCCGGTCGCACAACTGTTCGGCTTCGTCCATGTAGTGCGTGGTCAGCACCAGCGTCACGCCCTGCTGCTTGAGCCGGAACAGCCGGTCCCAGACCGCGTGCCTGGCCTGCGGGTCCAAGCCGGTGGTCGGCTCGTCGAGCAGCAGGATCTCCGGCTCGTTGATCAGCGACCTGGCGATCGTGAGCCGCCGCTTCATGCCGCCGGACAGCGGCTCGACCTGGTCCGCGGCCCGGTCGCTGAGCTGGACGAACTCGAGCAGGCGCGCGCTGCGTTCGCGGATCACCTCCCGGGACAGCCCGAAATAACGTCCGTAGATCAGCAGGTTCTCGCGCACGGTCAGCTCAAGGTCGAGCGTGTCCTCCTGCGGGACCACGCCAAGCCGGGCCCGGATCGCCGGACCGTCGGCCACCGGGTCAAGCCCGAGAATCGACAGCTGACCATCGCTGGGCGGGGAGACACAGCCGATCATCCGCATGGTCGAGGACTTGCCCGCGCCGTTCGGCCCGAGGAAGCCGAACGCCTCTCCCCGGCTCAGATCGAAGTCGATTCCGTCCACTGCGGTGAAACTGCCGAACCGCTTGACCAGCCCCTGGGCTCTTATCATGGCGGGAGCAGCAGACACCTACGCGAGGTTACCGGGCGGTCCGGTATCCTCTCACCAGGATTTTCTCGTATCGGCGACGTGCGGGCCAAAGTTTGGCCACCTCGGACCGCTTACTCCCCCGAGGGCGGTACTGTCACAAGAGTCACCGTGGCGGTCGCGCTGACCCATGGTGAAGACCTGGACCGAATACGTGAGGTGATCGCCCGGTGACTGTGGTACGTGCTCTGTACGACCGGTTCAGGCAGATCATCCACGAGTTCGCCAAGTTCGGCGTCATCGGCGTCATCGGGCTGCTGATCACCAACATCGGCTACGCCGTGTTCCACAGCAAGTTCGGTATGGGCCCGGTCTCCTCAGCGACCGTCGCGACCATCATCGCCACGTGCGTCACCTACGTCGGCAACAGGTACTGGTCGTTCAAGCACCGGGAGCGGACCAGCGTCGCCCGCGAGGGCAGCATCTTCTTCTTGCTGAACGGCATCGGCCTGCTGATCCAGGACGCGGTGGTCGCGTTCAGCTACTACATCCTGGGCCTGTCAGGCAACAAGCTGGCCGAGTTCCTGGCGCTGAACGTGGGTATCGGGCTGGCCACGCTGTTCCGGTTCTGGTCGTACCGCAGGTTCGTGTGGGCCGCGAAGTCGGACGACGGCGGGACCACGGTCGCGGCGGACGGGACGCCTCCCCCGGACCAGCCCCTGGCCACCGAGCAAGACGTGCATTACTCCCCGGTCAAGACGGTCCCCGGCGGCATCAACCACGCGAACGGGCACGACGACGTGGCGAAGCGGGCGGCCGAGAACGGGTCATACTTCGCGGAGGTAAGCCCCGGGCCCAGGCTCGCTTCCCGGGACTCGAGTGGGCGCTCGCGTGCGTAACGCACCTTGTGGATTTACCCGGCGGTGCACCCTGTGCCAGGGCCGCCGACGATATGCAACGGCTGCCGGTAGGCCCGGCTGGCCTGCGTCTTGGTGAGCTTTCCGGTGGCCGCGAGCCGGCCGAGGACGTGTGCCTCCCTGGCCCTGGCCACCTTGTAGTGCCCGATCGGGTTGTCCACGCTGGGTGCCTGCACGAGTCCCGCAAGCAGCGCCGCCTCCGGCCAGCTGAGCCCGGCCGGCGTGACGCCGAAGTAGCCGCAGCTCGCGGCGGCCAGGCCGTAGTATCCGTGGCCGAAGTACGCGACGTCGGAGTACAGCCGCAGGATCTCGGCCTTGGAGTAGCTCAGGTCCAGCTTGATGCCGAGCACCATCTGCTCCACCTCGACGGACATTCCAGAGCGCCCCGATGTGTAGAGCATCTTCGCGAGCTGCTGGTAGAGCGTCGCCCCACCCTGGTCCGGCTGGCTGGTCATGCGGCCACGGATCACCCGCGCGATCGCGAACGGGTCGACCCCCGGCTCGGAGTAGAAGCGGTGATCCTCGGTGGATACAAGGGCCGCCGCGAACCGCGCGGGCACCGGCGGGCCGGGGTAGACGGCATGGTGCGCCAGGTCGAAGCTCCGCGCCAGCGCGGGCGCGTTGCTGACCGACGGCGTCACGAGGAGCAGTGTGGCAAAAGTCACCGTGGTGGCCAGGGCGAGGGTCATCGCCACGATGAGGAACCGGCGCAGCCAGCGGGGCAGGCGGCGGCGAGGCGTTCGGCGCGGGATGCCCATCGGCTGGGTCTGCTGACGGCGTCGCTGGGCCTCCACGCCGTCCGGGCCCTCGGCGAGGGGCACGGTGGGCGCGTCGGTATACCCGCCCTCTCCCGCAGGCACGCCCAAGGTCATGACGAGTGCTCCGTTGGCAGCGGGTCACGCCGCGACAGCATGACCCGGTCAACCCAGTCCCCTCTAGAAAATAACGTACGAACCATTCAGTGAAGTGCCCACGCTGCCGGGGTTGCGTTCCGCCACGGCGGCGGGACGCCGCGCAACGCACCCCGATGGCGCCCCTTCATGCCAGTAGACCTGCGGTAGCGGTTCGGCACGTGCGCGATCACCCGCGCCGTACGCTATCGTCGTAGGGTCCGCGAGGGCGGACGGGACGTGGCGCAGTTTGGTAGCGCACTTGACTGGGGGTCAAGGGGTCGCCGGTTCAAATCCGGCCGTCCCGACTGGTTTTCGAACGCTTGTACCCCGAACTGGGAACGAAATCAACCATGATCGTTCCCACCTGGCCCGGCCGGGACGATCAAAGCGTTCAAAGTGGCGGGCCACACAGTCATGGTGATCGCGTTGCCGTGATGGCGGAGATCCCCAGGCGGCTTAGGTATTTGTGTCCACACCATAGACGCGGGCAGGTCTTGACCAGCACGCCGTGGTGCAACGGCTTGACCAATGCAGAGTCGGCGCAGGCGTCCAGGTAGCTCAGGTACTTCTTCGGCACCGAAGACACCCCGGCGTGCCGGGACATGCCGCAGTTGTGGCTCCATGTGACGGCGCTGCCCCTGCAGCTTCACCGCGATCGTGCACCTGGCGAACGCCGGCCAGCCCGTGCACTAGCGGGGGCTGGCCCCCTCCGCTTCGTCCACCTGCCGTTGGACCGCCGCAACTTCCTGCTCCACCTGGGCGACCTCTTCTCTCGTGCGGGCCGCCTCCTCCGCGACCGCCTGCTCCGCCAGCCCCTGCTCGGCCCCGGCTGGCTCCCCGTTCGCGACCGGGCCCGGCTGTCCCGGCCCGTCGGCTGCCAGCGCTGCGACGGCAGCGCCGGTCACCTGGCCGGGCCTGGCCTGGGGCGCCGCTGGCGGGCTCGCACTGTCGCCGCCGAACGCGCCGCTCAGCGTCTTCAGGGCCGTGGTCACCTCGCTCGGGATCACCCAGAACGTGTTGCCTTCGGCCTGGGCAAGCTGCGGCAGCGTCTGCAGGTACTGGTAGGCGAGCACCTTGGGGTCCGCGTCGTTGCGATGCACAGCCTGGAACACTGTACCGATCGCCTGGGATTGGCCTTCGGCACGCAGGATCTGCCCCTGCTTGTCGCCCTCGGCACGCAGGATCTGGCTCTGCTTCTCGCCCTCCGCAGTCAAGATCTTGGACTGGCGCAGCCCCTCGGCGGTGAGGATGGCCGCGCGCTTCTCCCGTTCGGCCCGCATCTGCTTTTCCATCGCGTCAATGACGCTCTTGGGTGGGTCGATCGCCTTGATCTCCACGCGGGTGACCCGCAGGCCCCATTTGCCCGACGCGTCGTCAAGCACGCCGCGCAGCATCGTGTTGATCTTGTCGCGCGAGGTCAGGGTCTCCTCGAGGTCCATGTTCCCGATCACGCTGCGCAGCATGGTCGCGGTGATCTGCTCGATCGCCTGGATGTAGTTGACAATCTCGTAGTCGGCCGCCCGCGGGTCGGTGACCTGGAAGAACAGCACGGTGTCGATGTGCACGACCAGGTTGTCCTCGGTAATGACCGGCTGCCCCTTGAAGGCCACCACCTGCTCGCGGAGGTCGATGAGCGGCTTGACCCGGTCCACGAACGGGACGATGAAGTTCATCCCCGGCTCCAAGGTCTTGCGGTACCGGCCGAAGCGCTCGATGTTGCGCGCCCGCGCCTGCGGCACGATGCGCACAGTCTTAACCACAAAGATGAACATCAGCACGACAACGACGACAGCGGCGATGAGCGCGGCTATTTCTGCCATGGCTACTCCCTGGGATGAACAAGCGCGGTAGCGCCCTCGATCGCGAAGACGTCGACGGTGGAGCCCACGGGGATAACCTGAGCCTCATCGTAGGAGCGTGCCGACCAGACCTCACCGCCGATGCGGACCCGCCCAGCAAGCGGTGTGACCTCCTCGGTCACGGTGGCAGACCGCCCGACCAGGGCGGATGTTCCGGTCCGCAGCAGCGGAGGCTGCCGGATGTGGCGCACCGCCAGCGGCCGCACCACGCCGAGACCCGCCGCCGCCGCGACGGCGAAGGCGGCGATCTGGAAGGGCAGGCCCAAGCCGACCCCGCCGACGACGGCCGCCACCACCGCCGCGACGGCCAGCAGGCCGAAAGCCAGCGTCGTCGTCATGACCTCAGCGACGCCCAGCAGCGCCGCCAGGACCAGCCAGACAATCCACGACCCCATGGTCACTCCCGCAGCCGGGCGCAGCAGCCACGAGCCCACATACCGAGCGAACGTACCCGGCTGTCCTGCATCCCTGTATTGACAGTAACTCCGCTGCAGCGCGCCGGAACCACCACAACCACCCGACTTACCTACTCACCAGCGCTCCGCCAGGCCAGCCGCCCGAACCACTTACCTGCCTAGCAGGGGCGGCCCTCTCCCTCCACCACTAGTCCGCCTGACCCGCACTCGGGATTCGCTTAGTGAAATCGCGTTAGTGGCCGCGCTGCTGGCCACGCCGCCAGCGCTCCTCCAGTTGCCCGATTAGCCCAGATCCCGCCTGCTTGCCGGGCCGCCGGCCCTTGGCCGCGCCGCTTGCTGGCAACTTGCCTGACCTGGGCAGGGACCCGTCTGGTGGTGATGACGATCATGAGCCGGTAGCTGGTCACCGCCCACAGGCTGCAGGCGAGCATGACCACAAAGCCCGCCACTGCGATCAGGATCACACTGATCCGAGCCCGGCGAACAGCACCCCGACGCCGACCAGGAACCCCAGTGCCGCCCCGATGACCCGGCGCTTGTAGTGCACCCTCGGATCGGTCCTACCTATGTATTGTCTGGCCGGCCAGACATCTTCCCTGGACGCGAATACAGGCGGCCACAGCCACCCACCCCACCTGCCGCACCGTAACCACCCGCCAGTTCCCGCCAGGACCGCCGAGGGACGGGGTTCGGCTGGCCTAGTGTGGCCAGGTTGAGCGAAGCCAGAACTAGGCGTTCTGTCGCCGCCTTGTCCAAGAGAGGCACACAAAGAGACCCCGCCCGTAGTCGGCGACCCGGCGCGACAGCATGTAAAGTTGCCCCGTTCTCCGGGTCACGCTCTGTGGTCGTCCGCGGCGCACGCCATGCGGCCCAGAACTTGCTGCGGCCGGGATAGGCAACACCGGCGGTCGCGCCCATGCCCGAACTTCGGTGGTGCAGGGCTCTGGTGCATCCGGCCCAGGTGCTCGCTTCATCCGTTTCGCTCCCTGGCCGGGCGGGGTGGTTCTCGCAGCCGGCCGCACGGCTTACGCCCCCGCGCCTGACGTGACAGGCTGGCCAGAGCAATCGCAGGATGTGTGGTCCCCAGCCGCCATGACGGGGGCGCAGCCGCAGCGGAGAAGGTCAAGATGGCACAGGGAACGGTGAAGTGGTTCAACGGCGGGAGAGGCTACGGCTTCATCGCTGTAGAGGGAGGCCCGGACGTGTTCGTGCACGTTAGCGCGATCACCGGTGGCGGCGCCCCCAGCCTGGAGGAAGGGCAGAAGGTCGAGTTCGACATCACGCAGGGCCAGAAGGGACCCCAAGCGGA
The DNA here is from genome assembly GCA_963813395.1 of uncultured Actinomycetes bacterium. GTDB lineage: Bacteria > Actinomycetota > Actinomycetes > Streptosporangiales > Streptosporangiaceae > DASXKD01. Next base: position 193,537 of record CAWEYV010000022.1, on the reverse strand, counting down.
AAACGTCAGGGTCATCGCCTAACGCATCGGCAGCCAGCGCCCTCCCGGATGCCGCGCAGCCCCGGTTGCGGCCAGTACACCGGCCCGCGACGCGCCGGGTGGCTCCACCCGCCTGAGCCCCGGGTTGCCGTCCGCCAGCAGGTCACCGAGCGTGGCCGAGCCGCCGGCGGAGTCCTGTCCATCGAGCCTGCCCTGGGGCCCTTGGCCGGGCGTTGGCCAGAACGCGGTGGCTGAGTGCTGCTGCACGCTCGCAGCTCTGGGAGCAGCGTCTCGCCGACGCCCGGATCAGGTAACGCGGCTGGGGCTGGGAACAAGATGGGAATCACCAGCGCTCTTCAGGGCGCTCCACGGCTCTGTCCTGCTCGCCTGTGCGCGGCTTCACCTGCAGGAACACGGAAGTTCCCTGGTGGCGGGGATGTGGATGCATTCCTGGGGGTTCAAGGGGTCGCCGGTTCAAATCCGGCCGTCCCGACGCAGGTCAAAGGCTGGTTACGGGTTTCAGCGACCGGCTTTTGGCTTGCCATGGGAGCGCACGTGCGCTCCCATCCGTTGCGCCGATCAGGCAGAGTGGCATGTCCGGCCGTCCAGGCACGCTGACCAGCGATTACCGGCAACAGCGCGTCCGCGTGCAGGTTCGCGCCCCTTCCCCGCCGACTCAAGTGAACTTCCCCCGGGTCAAGGGTCGCCGGTTCAGATCCGGCCGTCAAGGCTTGCTGTGCCGCTGCACCCGACTCCGCGCGACCGCGCTGGTGAGGCCCAATCAGCCCCGCCCGCCGACCCGCGATGATCCCGCTCACCAGCCCGGAGGCCGGACGCCTGCCCAGCCACCCCACCTCACCGCAGCAGTCGCCACTGGCTGGACCGGTACAGCCCGAAGGAGACCGCCGCCGCCTACATCAGCCCGGCGGTGGCGTTGGCCACCAGAAAACGGCCGCGCGGCGCCAGATGGCGGCTAGCTGATCGTCGTTGGCTCCGGTTCGGAGTGGCGTGCGCAGATCGGTCTCGCCGTGGGCGAATAGGCAGTTGCGGATCTGAACCGCGGTCCCAATCAGGCGGGCAAGCTCGCCGTCGGTCAGCAGTGCGGGGTTGGCAGCCAGTCCAGGCCTTCGGGAGGCATGCAGTAGCTGCAGCGCAGGTTGCACCGGTCGGTCAGTGATAGCCGCAGGTCTGTCGCGATGCGCCCGTAGGAGTCTGCTAGCACGGCGTCATTTTCCCCAGGCCTGGCACATCTGTCGTTGCCCGCAGCCTACGTGCGCTGTCGCTGAGCGGATGACGCTAGCCGCCTGCCATGGCGCCGACGATCAGGTAGGGCTCTGCACCGGTGGTCACGGCTTCGGGCAGGGGGGTGTCTGGCGGCTCGTGGGAAAGGTCCTGTTCGCAGGCGAAGAACCGGATGAACGCCCGCCGCTGCCCGCCTCCGTGGTCGCGGATGGTTCCGCACAGCATCGGGTAGCGGGCCTCCAGCGCATCGAGAACGGCGCGCTGGGTGACCTGGCCTTCGACCTGCAGTTCCACCTCGCCGTCGACTCGGGCCAGCGTCCGCAGGTGCGCGGGCAGGACGACCCGGATCATGGCAACGTCTGCACCTCGACCGACAGGACCGCGGGCAGATCCCGCACGATCGGCGCCCAGGTGTCCCCGGCGTCGGCCGAGGCGTACACCTGTCCGCCGGTGGTGCCGAAGTACACGCCGCAGGAATCGAGCGAGTCGACGGCCATCGCGTCGCGCAGCACGTTGACGTAGCAGTGCTCCTGCGGCAGGCCGTTGGTGAGCGGCTCCCACTCGTCGCCGCCGGTCTTGCTCCGATACACGCGCAGCTTCCCCTCGGGCGGGAAGTGGTAGCGAGTCGCTGGTGATCGGCACCACGTAGACGGTGTCCGGCTCGTGGGCGTGCACGTCGATGGGGAACCCGAAGTCGGTTGGCAGGTTGCCGCTGATCTCATGCCAGGACTCGCCGGCATCGTCGCTGCGCATGACGTCCCAGTGCTTTTGCATGTACAGCACGCCGGGCCGGGCCGGGTGCATCGCCACCCGGTGTACGCAGTGGCCGACCTCGGCATCCTCATCGGGGATGCCCTCAGAATGCAGGCCCCGGTTCACCGGCCGCCACGTTTGCCCGGCGTCGTCGGACCGGAACGCGCCCGCGGCCGAGATCGCGGCGAACATCCGGCTAGGCTTGCTCGGGTCCAGGAGGATCGTGTGCAGGCACATCCCGCCCGCGCCCGGCTGCCAGGACGACCCCGAGCCGTGGGTGCGCAGCCCGGGCAGTTCCTCCCAGTGCTGTCCGCCGTCGGTGGACTTGAACAGCCCAGCGTCCTCCACTCCGGCGTAGATCGTATCCGGGTCATCCAGCGATGGCTCCAGGTGCCAGACCCGGGCGAACTCCCAGGGGTGCGGGGTACCGTCGTACCACTGGTGCGTCCCGGTGACACCGTCGTAGTCGAACTTGTTGCCTACCGGTTCCCAGGTCGCGCCGCCGTCGTCGGAGCGCTGGATGACCTGCCCGAACCAGCCACTGGTCTGCGACGCGAACAGCCGGTCCGGGGCGGCGGGAGATCCTTTGACGTGGTAGATCTCCCAGCCGGGGAAATGCGGCCCGCTGACGTTCCACTGGTCACGCTTGCCGTCGGCGCTCAGCACGAAGGCGCCCTTGCGTGTCCCGACAAGCACCCGTACTCCGCTCATTGCTCTCCTCCCAGCGTGCCCGGACGCGGCCAACACTGTCACTGCCGAGCCTGGTCCCGCCTGACCTACTTCCAGGAGCTATCACTGCTGTCCGACGTTTTGACGGCCGGCAGGCGGGAAACTCATCGCTCTTGATCTGCCATCGTGACGGGTGGGCCGGGCCGGGAAGGTTCACGGCCGCGTCTTGTATGTTGCGGTCTGCCGCGAGAGGGTGGGTCCGTCAGCGACTGTAGTAGGAGAGATGCCGTCGATCATCTCGCGGGGTTTCCGGGGGCGCCGCAGTGACGCGCCGCCAGGCCGACTGCCGCCGGGCCAGTATCTGACTAGGGACTTCCCGGTCCTGTCTGCGGGCCCGACCCCTCATACGCCGCTGGAGCGGTGGGACTTCACGATCACCGGCGAAGTGGATGAACCGCGCCGGTGGTCGTGGGAGGAGTTCCGCGCGCTCCCGGCCGAGGACATCACCACCGACATCCACTGCGTGACGAAGTGGTCGAAGCTGGACACGGTGTGGCAGGGTGTCCGGGTGGACACGCTGCTGGAAGGGATCGAGACCTCGGCCGGGTACACGGTGGCGTTCAGCGACGGCGGGTACACCACGAACGTGCCGCTGGCGGACCTCACCGGCGGGAAGGCGTGGGTTGCGTTCAGCTACGCCGGCGAGCCGCTGGAACCGCAGCACGGCGGCCCGGCCCGGATGCTGGTACCCCACCTGTACTTCTGGAAGAGCGCGAAGTGGGCGCGGGGGCTGCGGCTGGCAGCGGTGGACCAGCCCGGTTTCTGGGAGACCAACGGATACCACAACTACGGAGATCCCTGGAGGGAACAACGGTACTGGGGAGACTGATATGGCAGCCCGCGGACGTCGTCGGCATAGCCGCCGAGACATCCCGCGCCACGACGATTGCCTTCGACGTCCCCGGCTGGCCCGGGCATCGCGCCGGCCAGCACCTCGACGTCCGCCTGACCGCCGACGACGGCTACCAGGCCGAGCGCAGCTATTCGATCGCCTCGGCGCCGGACGGCACCCGCATCGAGCTCACGGTAGTGCGCATCGGCGACGGCGAGGTCTCGCCGTACCTGACCGATGAACTGCGGCCAGGCGACCAGATCGAGTTCCGCGGCCCGATCGGCGGCTACTTCGTCTGGGAGCCGCCAGACGGCGGCCCGCTGCTGCTGGTCGCCGGCGGATCGGGCGTCGCGCCGCTGATGGCGATGATCCGCCTTCGCGCCGCCGCCGGAAGCGATGTGGACACGCGGCTGCTGTTGTCCTCACGCAGCTGGGACGACATCATCTACCGCGACGAACTCCAGCGGCTGAACGGCAACGGTCTCACGGTCACGCACACGCTGACCGCGTCGGAGCCGCCCGGCTGGCCGGGCTACGCGCGCCGCGTCGACGCCGACATGCTGGCCGAAGTCGGGCCGGGCCCCGCGCAGCGGCCGCGCGTCTACGTCTGCGGCCCCACGCCGTTCGTCGAAGCCGTGGCCGAGGCGCTGGTGCACCTAGGGCACCAGCCGCAGCAAATCAAGACCGAGCGGTTCGGGCCGACGGGAAGCTGAGATGGACGAATTGATGCTCGACGGCAACGCGGTCGCCGGCATGCTCGGCGAGGTGTTCGCCGTCGAGATGACAACCGCCACCATGATGTGCGGCAACTGCGGCATAGCCGGGGCGGTCGGGGCGATGCACGTCTTCCGCGGCGCCGGAATCGTGCTGCGCTGCCCGCACTGTGACAACGCCCTGGTGAAGATCGTCGAAGACGGCACCCGTATGTGGATGGACTTCGGCGGCATGCGAACGCTGCAAATCACCCTCTAGCCGCGACCACCGGGCACCCGCCGGAATGGCCGGTCCTCACTTCAGGGCGTGCAGGAGCTGCACAGCCCAGGCCACCTGGGTTCCCCTGGTATCCGGGCGCCGATGTGTGTATCCGTACATAAACAGGACGCGGATGGCGGACGCGCCGCGAGCCTGCTCACACTGGCAGCTGACATATTGCGGTAGGAGCTCGAAGGGGATCGTCATGAACCGCATCCGCCATCCGCAGCCATCGTGATCTCGGGGTAACACCAGTGGACGGTGCCGGGATTCCCGTGTAATTATTCATGGGAGCCGCTTGGTGGTCGGCAATTGGTGTTGCAGGAGTAATGGATGAGGCCTTTTAGGTTTGTGACGGTGGTGGCCCTGGGAGGCGTAACGATTTTGCTTCTCGCGGCTGCTCCGGCGGCCCAGGCCGCCGCCACGGTGAGCGTGCCCTGCTCGGGCCCGGCGGGCGGCCCGGCCGGGCTGGTCGCGGCGATCAGTGCCGCGAATGCCAGCGGCGGCGCGACGATCAACCTGGCCGCGGGCTGCACCTACCAGCTGACCGCGGCCAACAACACCAGCCCCACGCTGGGCAGCAACGGGCTGCCGGTCATCAGCAGCCCGATCACCCTGAACGGGTCGGCTACCACGATCGCCGGAAACGACAGCACCTTCCGCATCCTGCAGGTCGCCGGCACCGGGAACCTCACGGTGCAGGGCTTGACCATCACCGGGGGAAACACCACTGGCATGGGCGGCGGCATCCTCAACCTGGAGGGCACGCTCACCGTCAACCACAGCCAGGTCAACGGCAACACCGCCCAGGGCGGGCCGATGAGCAACGGCGGCGGTATCGCCTCCGGCACGTCGGGTACCGGGCCGCTGGGCACCACCACCCTCAACGCCAGCCAGGTCAACGGCAACACCACCTCCGGCAGCGCGGGCGGCATCCTCAACCACGGCGGCACACTCACCTTGAACGCCAGCCAGGTCAACAACAACACCGCGGCCAACGGTGGCGGCGGCATCGCCAGCGGCACCGGCGGCATGGGCACCAACAGCGCCAGCACCCTGGTGCTCAATGCCAGCCAGGTCACCGGCAATACCGCCAACGGCGGCCCGAGGGCGGGCGCGGGCGGTATCGCCAACGGCGGCACGGCGACCATTAACGCCAGCCAGGTCACCGGCAATACCGCCCCTGGTGGCTTCGGCGGAGGCATCCTCAACCACGGCCAGATGACCATTCACGCCAGCATTGTGGCCAGCAACACTGCTCTGACCGACAACTCCAGCGACCGCGGCGGAGGCGGAGGCATAGCCAACCTCAACATCACCCCCCTCACCGGCGCCCCCAACAGCGGAGTGCTGACCATCACCCTCAGCCAGGTGACCGGCAACACCGCAGCCGGGCTTGGCGGCGGAATCCTCGAAGACGGCGTCAACCCAGACGACACCCTGGGCCTACCGGGTGGCCCGCTGACCCTCCAGCAGACGCAGGTGACAGGCAATTCCGCCGCCCAAGGCGGGGGCCTTTACGCCAGCATCGGCAGCCCGGTGATACTGCAACTCAGCCAGATTCTCGGCAATGATCCCAACAACTGCTACCCGCCGGGCACCGTCCCCGGCTGCAACACCTGAGAATCCATCCCGGACCGGAAGAGGCCACGGTGGGCATGCCCAGGATCCGCCCGCTTAATGGGGCTCAGCCTGGGACCGCGGCGGACCCCCCAGACGTCCCGGTCTCCAGCCGGGCCGGGGCACGTTGGCGCGTAGCCGTTGAGTGCAGGGGTGCTGGGGGTCATCGAGGACCCGCGCGGTGGGGCCGCGTTCCACCACCATCCCGTGGTGGAGCACCACCGTTTCATCGGTGAGCTGGCGTACGACGGCCAGGTCGTCGCTGATCATGATGTAGGAGACGCGGGTCTGGTCGCGAATGTCGGCGAGCAGGTTCAGCACCTGGGCCTGGATCGATACGTCGAGGGCGCGACGGATTCGTCAAGGATCAGCACGGCGGGCTCCGCCGCGAGGGCGCGGGCGATCGCCACCCGTTGCCGCTGGCCGCCGGACAGCGACCGGGGCAGCGCGCGCGACTGACGTCCGTCCAGGCCGACCAGGCCGGTGAGTTCGGCAACGCGGGCTCGGCGGTGTTCCGCAGGCCACCGGTGGTGTCGAACCTGCCGGGCCGCAGCCCGGACACGACGCCTAGGCCGATGCCCAGCACCACGATGATGAGGGACGCGTACAGGACCAGCCCGGCGGTCGTCCAGATCCGGGACGCGATCAGCGTGGATACGTTTTCCTGCAGCGTGATCGAGATCCCCAGGTTCCCGTGCAGTGCGTTACCGAGCCAGTACCAATACTGGGCCAGGAAGGGCTCGTTCAGGTGGTAGCGCTGTTCCAGCACGTGGACGCTGCCCGGAGGCAGGGGCTGCCCGCCAGACAGCGCCGCGACCGGGTTCCCCGGTGCCAGATACAGCGCCGCGAAGATCACGAAGCTCGCCACCAGCAGGCTGGCCACCAACATGACCAGCCGGCGTGCCAAAAACCGCCAGCGCACCGCTCAGCCGGCCCGGCCCAGGCCGTCGGCCCAGGGGGAGAACAGGTAGGCGGTCGACGACACCGCGCCGGTCAGGCCCTTGCTGAGCACCAGTACGTTGTTCAGCTGGACGTCGGGGATCCAGGGAAGCTGCTGGGCGGCGAGCTTCTCGGCTTTCGCCACCAGCGCCGCCCGCTGGTCCAGGTTCGCCGTGCTGCGCGCCTGCTCCAGTGCTGCGGTGATTGCCGGATCGCTGAAGTTGTCGAGGTTCTGCAACCCACCCGGGAGGACGACCTGATTGAGCAGCGCCGCCGGGTCGGCGTAGTCGCCGTAGTCGACCCCCGGGAGACCGTCGATGCCCGCCCTGAATTTGGGATCGATGAAGAAGTCGATGTAATCCTGGGCGGACACCGACCTGAGCACCACCTTCAGGCCGATCGCCTGCGCCGCCGCCTGGTAGGCGCCCGTCAGCGCGGCGATGCTCAGCAGCTGGCTGGAGGTGCCGATCGTGATCGTCTTCCCGGTGGCCCCGGCCCGCTGGACGAGCTTCTTCGCCTCCGCGATGTTCTGGGTCAAAACCGGCGAGCTGTTGTAGGCCTTGTCGAACACGGACCTGCCATAGCCGAACGTGCCCGGGTTCGACAGCCACCGTGGCAGCTGCGCCGTACCGGCATAAACGGAGTTGATGATGCCCCGGCGGTTCAGCGCCAGCGACAGCGCCCGGCGCACGTTCAGGTTTCCTAGCACACCTTTGAGGCTGGTGATGGTGAACGCGTCGGTGGCCCAGCCAGGGCCCTGGTAGACCGTGACGCTCCTGCTGTTCTTCAGCTGGTCCAGAGTGGAAAGCCCCAGGCTGTAGTCCCCTTGGATGGCGCCGGTCAGCAAGCCCGCAGTGAGGGTGGTGATGCTCGGAACGCCCTTAACGGTGATCTGGCCGACAAGCGGGCGGACCGAGGGGTTCCAGTAGTGCGGGTTGCGGACCGCCGTCACGCCCACGCCCGGCGTCCACGACTTGAACATGTACGCACCCGTGCACATGATCGATCCGGCCGGGGTGCCATAGTTCTTGCCCTGTTTTTCGGCGAAGCTCTTCTCGATGACGATGCCTGGTATCGAGGCGAGTTCGCCTTCCAGCCAGTAGTCCGGCTGTTTGAGCTTGATCGTCACCTGGGACCGGCTGGTCGCGGTGACCGAGGCCACCCTGCTGAAGTCCGCCACATTGAACCCGCCCAGCCGGGGATTGATCTGGCGGTCGAGGCTGTACACCACGTCGGCCGATGTCACCGGATGGCCGTCCCAGAACTTCACTCCCGGCCGGAGCGTGAACACCATCGTGGTGGGCGACGGATGCGAAACGGTGGCCAGGCCAGGCTCAAGCGCGCCGCCCGGTGCCTGGCGAAGCAGCGACTCACACATCAGCGAGTCAGCTGTGTACTCCGGGAAGGCGGCCGCATGAATGGGATCAAGCGATATCACGTCCCGGGTGGTGGCCCAGACCATGGAGGACACCGGCTTGGTGGCCGCGGGAAGGCTCGACACCAAGCCCTTGACCGGTGAGACATCGCCTGGCGCTGGGGCGGGCCGCCCACATGCTGAAGCCACCAGCGCGCCCGCCACGGCGACGGCACCTAGCATCCACCTGACCCGACCGGAGGTGGGCACACTACCTCCCGACCGGCGCACGACCGATCCCCGCCCCTCCCGGCCGCGCAGTTTAGGCCAGCCGTCACACCGGGCGGCAAAATTGTACGCCCGTCAGCCTCGTCGGCCTATCACCCCGGTTCTTGCCCGGGCTCCTTGCGGCCTGCCGGCCATGTCATGTTTCGAAGGAATTAACCTGCCGGGCCCAGCGGCCGCTTGACCTGGTCTACCGCTCCGGCTGAGCATGGACGCAAGCTCTTCCGAGGTACCCGTCAGGGCATGGACGTTAGTGAGGCGCGGCAACGGGTCGACCGCTCGCAGGATGCGGGCAGGCCGGTGTTCGACCTCACGGTCTCCAAGTTGCTGCGCCCGCTGGTGCGGCCGGAGACCATCCAGCGTTCGCCGTTGATCGAGAGACTGGTCAATAGCAACGGCGTTCCGATCGTCTCGGTGGCGGCGCCGGCGGGCTACGGGAAGACGACACTGTTGTCACAGTGGGCCGACCGTGATCCACGGGCCTTCGCGTGGGTGTCGGTCGACGAAGCGGACAACGACCCGAAGGTCCTGCTCACCTACGTCGCCGAAGCGCTCGACGCGGTGGAGCGCGTGGACAGGCGGGTATTCGATGCGCTCGCCTCGCCGGTAAGCTCGGTGCCCGGCTCGGTCGTCCCGCGGCTGGGGTCGGCATTCGCGTCGATGACCTCGCCGGTAACGCTGGTCCTGGATGACGTGCACTTGCTGCATGACTCCGAATGCCGTGCCGCGCTATCAGTGCTCGCCGGCCACGTGCCCAGCGGGTCACGGCTGGTGCTGGCCGGCCGGGCCGAGCCGCCGCTGCGGACCGCGCGGCTGCGCGCCGAGGGAAAGCTCCTGGAGATCGGCGCCGGTGACCTGTCGCTCACGGTGGAGGAAGCAGCATCGCTGCTGCGCGCTGCCGGGGTGCAGGTCGGCGACGAAGATGTTGCTGAGCTGCACCGGCGGACCGAAGGGTGGCCGGTCGGGCTGTACCTCGCGGCGCTGTACCTGCGGGAAGGCGGGTCGCTGCCGGGCACGGCGGCCTCGTTCGGCGGGGATGACCTGTTCGTCAGTGAGTACGTGGAGTCGGAGTTCCTGGGGCGGATCTCGCGGCAGCAGCGGGCGTTCTTGACCGTGCCGCGGTGCTGGAGCGGATGTCCGGGCCGTTGTGCGAGGCGGTGCTGGACCTGCCCGGGTCCGCCGCGACGCTGGCGGATCTGGCCCGGTCGAACCTGCTGCTGGTGCCGCTGGACCGGCGCGGACAGTGGTACCGCTACCACCACCTGTTCCGCGACATGCTGCTCGCGGAGGCCGAGCGCCTGGAGTCCGGCCTGATCCCGGTCCTGCGCCGCCGCGCCGCCGCCTGGTACCTGCGCAACGACCTGCCCGAGGAAGCGCTGGAGTACTCCATGGCTGCCGGGGACGTTGACACGGTGGCCCGGCTGGTGGAAGAACTCTGGCTGCCGACGTCCCGGCGAGCCAGGATCACCACCCTGCAGCGGTGGTTCCGGTGGCTCGATGACCGGGGCGGGTTCGAGGACCACCCGCGGGCCGCCGCGTACGCCTCGCTTCTTGCCCTGGCGACCGGGCGGGCGGCCGACGCCGAGCGAATGGCTTATGCCGTCGACCGCTGGCGCTCCCAGGACGTGGCCCGGGCCGGCAACCATCTCATCGAGGGCCTCGCCGCTGCGCTGCGCGCTTACCTGTGCCGCCATGGTGTCGAGCAGATGCACGCGGACGCCGATGAGGCCGCACGACAATTCGCGGCGGCGGGCATCGTGCGCCCGATGACCGGGCTCCTGCAGGGGATCGCGCACATCCTCTCCGGCGATCTCGACAGCGCGGATGTCGTCCTTGACGAGGCCGTCAGAACCGGACAGGAAATCGGCACGCCCGATACGATCGCGCAGATACTGTGCGAACGGTCGCTGGTGGCGATGGCACGCAACCAATGGAACCAGGCTGAGGCCCTGGCAGGCCAAGCGCGCTCGCTGCTGGATCAGGCCGGGCTGGAGGACGCTACCGTCTGCGCGGCGCAGGCCCGCGTGGCCCTGCACCGGGGCGATGTCCCGGCGGCGCGGCGCGAACTCGTCAGCGCTCAGCGGCTGAGGTCCTTGCTGACGTACACGCAGCCCCACTTGGCCGTCCAGACCCGGATCGAGCTCATCCGCGCCCACATCGCCCTCGCCGACATCAGCGGCGCCAGGACGCTCATGCGGGAAGTCGATGAGGTGCTCAAACTTCGGCCTGGGCTGGGGATCCTGGTCGGGGAGGCCGAGGCGCTCCGGGCCCGGCTTGCCCAAGAACGCGGTTCGGCCGTCCCTGGAGCATCGGCCCTGACCGCCGCCGAACTCCGCCTGCTGCCGCTGATATCCACGCACCTGTCGGTCCCGGAGATCGCTGCCGAGCTGTATCTCTCGCCGCACACCATCAAGTCGCAGCTGACATCGATCTACCGCAAGCTGGATGCATCCACCCGGAACCAGGCCGTCACCCGGGCCCGTGAACTGGGGCTCCTGGAAGGCTGACGACCGGCCTTTACTCCGTACGTGGGATGAAATCTGCCCTGGCACGAGGTGGGCTGGTGCTGTCGCACTTGGGAGGCGTATGAGCCAGGCGGAGCGATTCCAGGAGACCCTGCGCAGGCTGGCGGTCTTCGACGAACGGTTCGTCGAGCCGGGGTTCGGGCTCGGCCTGGCCGGGCCATCGGCCCTGGATGCCAAGACCGCGGCGCTGTTGCAGGTGGCGGTGTTGGTGGGAAACGGGTCGTCGGCGGTCTGCCTGCAGTGGAGCGTCGGTCGGGCGCTGGCGGCAGGGGCGACCAAGGCCGAGGTCACCGACGTGTTGCTCGCGATCGCCCCGGTGGCCGGGTTCGGCCGGGTCGTCTCCGCCGCTCCTGAGGTGGCCGCAGCACTCGACTACGACGTTGATGCTGCCTTGGAAGAACCGGACGGCCAGTAACACCGTCCGGCAACGGTCAATGGGCTTCCACCATCTCATCCTGAGGCCGGGACGTTCACCTGGCTGCTGCGGCCTGGGGGCCCAGTGGCAGGTCAGGTCAGGAGCACCAGGCCGCTGATCGCCAGGTAGGCGCCCAGGACCAGGGCGGTGTAGGCCATGAGCTGGTGGGCGTGACTCAGCAGCCAGTCCTGGGCGTTCTTAAGCGCCGCCTTGGTGGCCTCAGGTCGCAGTTCCAGGAACGCGAACGGGATGATGATCAGCAAAAACTCGATGAGAACGAACAGGATGACGCCGACGACCTGGTTAGCGGTCGAGGATTTGCTGGTGACCAGGATGTGCAGCGCGCTCAGGTAGGCGCCGCCGGGGATGCCGCACAGTGCGCCGACACCTAGGGCGAGCCCAAGCCGGGGCTCAGCCAGCGCCCGCTGCGCCCAGCCGTCCTTCTTCTCCTTCTTCTCCGGCTGCCCGTCGCCGGCCGGGACCGGCGTCTTGCGCCGGCCGTGCAGCCGCCCGGTGGCGACCAGCGCGCCGGCGGCGAGCAGGAGCAGGCCAAGGGCGAGGTCGACGCCCGCGCTCACCGTTTTCTGGGAGTTGATGGCGTCGGCGTGGAAGACCAGCACATCCAGCAGGCCGATCGTGATGGCCACGGTCAAACCGCCGAGCAGGACGCACAAGAACATCGCCCGCGGCCGCCGGTTCTCGATCAGCAGCAGATCGGTGGCCAGCAGCTTGGGGTTCAGCGCCGCGACGAACGCGAGTGCGAAGAACTCGGCGTTCATCGCCGGTCAGCCGGCATCGGCCACCGCCTCCGGCCGGTGCGCCGCCCTGGCTGCTGGTGCAGCCTGACATGCCTCTTATACGCTGCAACGCCGTCTGCGATCGGGTACGGCCCGCGGACCCGCTGAAGCCCGGGTGAGACTTCGGAGTAGTCCCTGTCGGGATCATCACCGCAGTCGCAGCAGATGATCTCAAACACGTCGCGGTAGCCGTCTTCGGTCTGGCCCTCCACGATGGGGACCGGCTGGCGCCGGAGAACGGTCGTCCAGCCGTGCCGGGCGTGATCAGGGGTCTTCACACCGACCTCCTTGTGATCACTGCGCTGGTATTTCCCGACGTTGGACCGCAGGCGGGCCGCCCGCTAGGGGCCGTTCGTCCCGGACAATGGGACCTCTGTCCGTGGCATGGCCCCGCTTGGGGGTGGGGCTGCGGCTGGCCAGACGGCGGCCCACCAATGCCAGGCAAGCATCATTACGCAGGCGGTTGCATCCTCCGAACCGGGTGAACCCTCGGCATCCCTTCCCGGGGATGCACGCCCGCATGGATTGGCATCTTGAGGAACATCCGGGCCAGGAGGCAACGCCAGCATCTGTCATGAAAAGGGTTCTCCCGTCGCGAGCGCATCGCCGTTGGACCTGCCGGCTGGAGCCGCCCGCGTTGACCCACCGGCCGAGGGTTCAGCTGCGCCCCGGCCACCAGGCGGGCGCCTCGGCGGCCCCCGTCTGGACCGTGAGTGCGAGCGTGTCGAAGACCGTCCAGACCTCGGCGATCTTGCCGCCGCTGAGCGTCAGGACTGCGGTGCCCTCGACGTCGATCGCCCCGCCGCTGGCGGGCAGCCCCGGGGGCGTCCCGGTGTGGGTGGCCCTGCCGCTCAGCGCTGGTCGGTTCCGCCGGCTGGCTGGTTTTGTTCTATCCATGTCATAGCGTCTGCGTAGGCGCGCTTGAGGGTAGCGGCCACCCGCTCATCGCCGCTGTAGATGTTCTCCGGGGTGATCAGGTCGGTGACGCCGGTGACGCGGAGCTGTTCTTGGATGCGGTCACTGGCCGAGACGATAACGAGCTTGCTGCCGGTCTCGGTGAGGGCCTGGGCGTAGCGGTGCAGGACGTCCATGAAGGTAGTACCGAGGTCGGTGCGCCCGCGCAGCCGGAGGATCACCACGGAGTTGCGGCCGCCGCCGCCGGTGGCGGGGAGCTGTGCTTCGAGCACCGGCGCGGCGGCGAAGAACAGGCTTCCATACGGCTGGAGCGCGACCACCTCGTTGGCGGGGAGCTGGGCCGGCGGGTCGGTCTCGATGAGGTTCCCGTCTGGGTCCAGCAGCCAGCGCTTGATGGTGACCTGGTTCGACTGCCGCACCACGTGCAAGATCACCGACAGGCCCACCGCGACGAGCACCGCGTACTGCAACGGGATGACCATGGTGAGCACGAAACTGGTCACCAGCACCGCCTTCTGCACGGCGCCGGTCTTCCACACCGATTGAAGATCGGCCGGCTTGATGGTCCGGTAGCCAACGAGCATGAGCAGGCCGGCCAGGGCCGGCATGGCGATGTAGCCGACCAGGCCGGCGAACGCGAGGATCACTACCGCCATCACCACGCTGGCGATCATCAAAGACATACGTGACCGGGCACCGGCGGCCTTGTTCAGCGACGAGGCCGACATGGACCCGCCCACCGGCATCCCCCGGAAGATGCCCGCGATCACGTTCGCGGCGCCCTGCCCGATGAAGTCACGGGAAACATCGGGGTAACGGCCGTCCGGGTTGGGGAAGTTAGCCGAAATGGCCGCCCCCTGGATTAGTCCCACGAACGCAAGCGACAGCGCCGGGACCACAAGCGAAGGGACCAGCCGCAGCATCGGGGCCTGGGGCAACGGTAGCGCACGGGGAACCTCACTGAGATCCCTGACCAGGGCGACGCTGCCCCATCCCAGGACGGCCACAAGAGCCGAGGTGACGACGACCGCCAGCACCAGCCCCAGCGGCCCGAGCCTGGTGCGCTCCAGCAGGAGTATCAGCGCGACCGTCAAGACCCCGATCGCCAGGGACTGCAGGTGGAGTTCGCCGGGATGGATGAGAGTGTTGACGGCGCGGACGACACGGTTTCCCCCTTCCGCTTTGTAGCCGGTGAGGTTGGCCAATTGCCCGAGGATGATATTGACCCCGACAGCGCTGATGAACCCCACCATGACGGCGTTCGACACGAACCGCAGGACCGAACCGAGCCGCAGAAACCCGGCCGCCAGCATCACAACGCCGGTAAGCACCGACAGGGTGAACAATGCCCGCGCCGGGTCACCAGCGGCGTGAACCGCCGGGACATCAGCGATAACGATGGCCATGGCCCCGGTGGCTTGGACAGCCATGAAGGCCGAGCTGGTAAAAAACGAGCCACCGATCGTGCCGAACAAGTATGCGTACAGGCCCGAAAGAGGGCTGACCCCGGCGAGCAGGCCAGCAGCGAGGCCGTCGGGAACGCTCTCCACGCCGAGCACCAAGCCCGCGACGGCGTCCTTGCGCAGCGTGTCACGCCTGACCGGGAAGCGGAGTCTCATGCCTAGGTTCTCCGGATGGTTACGGGCAAACCGCTGGCCGGCTTCAGCGAAACCCATCCCCGGTGATCTGCCATCCCCCCATACGGGTAACCTGGGCAGACGCTCGGGCGAACCGGCTGGGGGTGTGCTGTCGGGCTGGATTACGGCGTCCCCGCTTCCGGGCCGGGGTCGGTCATCAAGGCGGCGGTGTTTTCTCTGGGCTTCCCGGACCGGAGCCGTTCCCGGCTGGGCGGGAACTTGGGTGGGTTAAGGCGCTTGCGGTACCACAGGACGTCCGTTCCTGAGGGGAAGTCCTCGACTTGGCCCACCAGTTCGTAGCCGTTGCGTTCATACAGGGCTCGGGCCTGAAAGGCGTAGGTGAAGTGGACGGTCTGTGCGCACCCACGCGCCGCTGCCTCGGCTTCGGCGGCGGCGAGGAGCCGCGTAGCGAGGCCGCGGCCTCGGAGACTCGGCTCCACCCACAGGCTCTGCAGTTCGCAGCAGTCGCCCCAGGTCCATCCGCTGATACCGGCGACGACCCTGCCAGCGTCGCGCACGAAGATCGCCAGGTCGATTTCGTCACCGAGTCCCATGGCGGCGGACGCCTCATGACGGATCTGCGTTTCGAGGACGTCGATGTCGAGCGGATCCGGATGGTCCTCGACGTGGAACTCCACAGCGACCGGCTCGTCAGACGCCGGCGATCTGCTCGATCAGCGAGGCGTCGTCGAAGTACGTCCGAAATGACCGGATCTTCCCGTCGCGGAAGTCGGCCACGGTGACGCCGGGCAGTTTGAGATGCCGTCCCGTTGCTTCCAGCACCGCATCCTCGCCGAGGACGAGTGGCCCGGTGTGATCGGCTTCGATGAGCCATTCGGCGAACGCCTTGTTGCCCACTTCGTCGAGTCCCCGGAACATGAGGACGACGTTGGAGAACGCTGTTTCACGCAGGGCGGCCAGGTCAGCGAGTGCTGTCAGCCCTGACACGGTCGCGTACGGCGACCAGCCGACGACATCGTCGGTGAACAGGGTGCCCAGATCCACCGATGCGCCACCGACCTCGGCCTCGAGCGCCTTTGATAGCACGTCTTTTCGCGATTCACTCATTGCCGCCCCTCGTAACCCCATCTGTCCGGCCTCATCTGGCACTCCGGCGCGCGCTCACGACCCGATGATCTTCGCCTTGGCCGCCGCGAACTCTTCGTCTGTCAGCACGCCCGAGGCGTGCAACTGTGCGAGGTGTTCGAGCTCGTCGGCAGGGTCCGCCGCAGGCGGCGCATATTGCGCCTGTTCCTGGTAGTCGGCAGGCGCCTGGTCATCGGCGGCCGCCTGGTCGTCGTATCCCGACTGCTGTTCTCCGGCCTGCTTGGCCTCGTGGTGAGCTATCGCCCCCCCGGCAACCGCCCCGGCAATGAGCGCCCGCCGCCGGGTCCGTCGTCTGAATCCCATGGGAAACTCCTCCCCGGTCGTCCGGCCGTCATCGAAGGCAGGTGAGCGGCCGATTACTGGCCCGCATGTCACTGCGCCTGTCAGGCACGAGCCTGCCTCCAGCGGATCCCGGACGGCATCCCCCTATCTGGGTGAATCGGGGCGTTGGGCGATGCGAGCCCTGCGTGAGCGCGTCACACCCGGCAGGTAACACCAAGAGTGGCCGCCGGGCGCGCCCGGAAGCCACCGCCAGTGACCGGATCGTCGGTTCGGCCTGGCAGAACCTGGCCGCCGGCGTGCGACGTTAGGACAGCAGCGGTCATTAGAATGCACGCGTGCGGACGCCGATCAGGAACCCGCCGGATCCGATGTATGCGGAGCTTGAGGTACACCGGACGATGATCCGCGACCGCGTCCGCACCGAGGCCTTCCGGCGGGCGATCGAGTCGGTGGTCCGCCCCGGTGACGTCGTGCTCGACGTCGGGGCGGGAAGCGGCATCTTGAGTTTGTTCGCGGCGCGGGCCGGGGCCGCGTGCGTCTACGCCGTGGAGCGGACGACGGTCGCCGCCGTGGCGCAGGGGCTGGCCGCCGCGAACGGGGCCGCGGAGATCGTCCAGGTGTTCCACGGCGATGTCATGGAGATCGAGCTGCCCGGACAGGCCGATGTGATCGTCTCGGAATGGCTTGGCGGGTTCGGGATCGACGAAGGGATGCTCGGCCCGGTCATCGCCGCCCGTGACCGCTGGCTCAAGCCGGGCGGAGTCATGATCCCCCGCCTGGTGACGGCCTGGACCGCGCTGGTCGACGACCGGTACAGCGCGGAGATGGTGCAGTTCCTGCGGGACAACCCCTACGGCCTCAAGCTCGATGACCTGGCCGAGATGACCGTCAACGAGATCTTCTATTCCGGCACCTTCCGTCACCTCGCGGCCAGCGACAGGCGCTCCGACCCGGGCCGGTTGTGGACAACGGACACGGAGCTGATCCCGCTCGAGCAGGCGCAAGCGCCCCACGAAGCCGAGACGCTGCTGCCAGTCCGCGAGCACGGAACGGCGAACGCGCTCGCACTATGGTTCAGCGCCGAACTCACGCCCGGCATCTCACTGTCGGTGGGACCCGGCGATCCACCCACGCACTGGGGAATGACGACGGCCCCGCTGCGCTGCCCCGTGCAGCTCACGCCCGGCATGGCCGTCCGCGCCAAAGTCAGGACCGCCCCGGCCCAGCCGACCGGGACATGGACGAGCTGGGCCGTCGCGCTGCCCGGCGCCGGCTGGGAGCAGCACGACGAACAGGCCGTCTGGCAGGAGATCGACGAGTGAACAACCCCCAGCAACCCTGACGGGGCGAACTTATGCCGCTGACCTGGTTGCACGTAGTAACCGCCAACGGTCGTGGCAAAGATCGTCCCGTGCATTTTCCGGATCATGCCGGGGTGCGCGGTCACCTCTCGGCCAGCCCTTGGAAGGTTGCCAGTATCAGCTGCCGCAGGCTATTGATCGTCTAGCTCCCTGTTACCTGAACAGTCCAGGCTCGCGCCGCCGACGGTCTTCGCGCCGGTCGCCCCGGTCATCCCCGCCGGTCGCGGCCCCCGCCGATCAAGCCCGGCCGGCTTCAGCGAAACCATTCCCGGTGATCTGCCATCCCCCCATACGGGTAACCCGGGCAGACACTTCCTGACCCGATCAACCGCTAGGCGCAGCCGGGCTGGTTTCTGGAGTTTAGTGTTTGATAGGTGCGATGACCCCTGCCGAGGCCAGGCCGTCGAGGATCAGCTGGACGGCGATCGCAGCGATGAGGAAGCCGAAGACCTTCTCGGTGACCAGCATCCGGTTTTCGTCGAGCCTGGCGCTGACCTGGTTCGCCCAGCGGAACACCGCCACGTCAATCAGCAAGACCAACACCAGGATGCCGATGGCCGTGGCCAGGACGGCGAGCGACTTCGCCTCGGCGGAGATCGTCATCAGGCCCACGATGCCCACGGGGTTGAGCAGGTAGGGCACGGCCAGCGGGAACGCCGCGAGCTGCATCGGGTCCTTTCCCACGGTGCGCTGGCCGCCGCTACCTTGCCCGAGCACCATCCACACCGCGAGTACGAGCAAGATCACCCCACCGGCGATCGACAGGGAGCTGATCGTGAAGTGCAGCAAGGCGCGCAGTAGCTCGCCGAGCAGGATCAAGATCAGCGCCACCGTGCCCGCGGTGACCAGCATCTTGCGCTGCACTCGCCGCTTGGCCGCTGCGTCAAGCGACGCCGTGATCTCCACGAACGGGACCAGTGCCAGCTTCGGCCCGATGCCGATCAAGAGCACCAGGAACGTGTCGATCGCACCCGCGGCGGTAACTGACGTCTGGTCCATCTTGCAAGATCACCCAGGATTGTTGATGTTGGGAACAGGCTAGCCGCGAGACCGGAAGCGCTTGGTCCACTGGGGGCCAACGATGGCCCATGTCGTTTCCCAGTTCGCGAGTCGGCGCCGGTCAAGCAGCCGCCGTCCGGCCCAGGCCAGGCACATCAGCACGGTCCCCAGTATGGCAGTGGCGACAACCACCGCAGCGGCCTGGCGGGCCAGCACCGCACGGTGGCTAGGCCGGCCCGCCGCGTCCAGCCGCGGTGGGATTGTGTGGCGAGCGGCCGGGCCGGCACCGGCTGGGATCGGAACTGCCCGCGCCCGGCGGTCTGATGCGGCCCACCGGGCCTGGACCTGGAAATAGCCCAAGACTTCTCGCCCGAAGGAAGGCACCGGTGCGGCTTGCCGCAGGACGGTGGAGACCTGACGCCCGGGGTGCGCGGGCTGCTGCCTGGCGGCCCCGGTGCGGCCCGCCCAGTCGGCGGCCGCAACCGCGAGGCAGGGCGCGCCGATCAAGAACACCGCAACGAGCAGAGCCGCCAGGCAGGCCGCGACTTTGTCGGTGCGCCGCCGCAACGGGTTGCCGTCCAGGCCCAGCCTGCGGGCAAGCCGTGTCACCGTCATGACTGGCCGGTGCTAGGCGACTTCGAGGTTGGCGCGGCTGCCGTAGGCGCAAAGCCCCCACAGGGCGACTACGTCCATGGCGATGATGGTCAGCGACCAGAACGGGTAGGCGGGGATGAAGAACATCTGGTCGATGGCGTTCAGAACGATCACCGCCACCGCGAACCAGCGGGCCAGCTGGTTGCCCGCCAGCACCCCCACCGCCGCCAGCAGCTGGAGAACACCGAGGATGAGGGTGATCCAGCCCCAGGTTTTCAGGTTGGCGAACACGTAGTGGGCGTTGGCGGTGAACACGTGCGAGTTGGCGATCGCGGCGATGCCCTGGATCGTGTTGAAGCAACCGACGACGACCAGCAGGATGGATGCGAACAGGACCAGGCCGTAGCCCTGGCCTTCGGTATGGCGCGTGGCCTCGCCGGCGGTTGGCGTGGTGGATGGCGGCATCATGGTGGCCTCCTGTGCCGGAATCTCCGGAACCCTTGACTCCAGGTCCCTTTCTCATCTACGTCACCGATCCCACCCGGCCAGGACCGCGGCGGCATCGCCCTAATGGGGTGAACCACAAGGCTGGGAGGCTCTCACCTGGGCGTTGGTATCAGGAGCAACTCGGAACGCCTGGAGTACCGGGAGTTGCATGGGGTTCTGAGGGTTACTTGGACGGCCGGGGCCGGCGTCATGCTGTTTGGGTGATGCTGGCTTAGCCGCGGCGGCGCATGATGGGGCTTAGGAACGCACGGGAAAGACGGGGCACCGGCCAGCGTCCTGCCCGTTCCGGCCGGACCGGGCAGGGCGAGCTTGTGGACCGCTGCCCCGGGGCGCCCGGATCCGTGGAGGAGGTGGGCCGGATGGCTGTGAAACAGATCGCGCATCCGAGCATCGATGAACGCAAAGCCGAGGGCAAGGGGGCCCGCACCCCGACGCCTCCGTCGAGCCACTCGGGGTGGCACCCGGCTGCGGACCGGCCGGATCCGGTCGCGCTGCTGGAGGAGCAGGACGCTACCCGGGAGCCGGATCTGGTGCCGGTGCGCCATGGCCGGATGATGGTCTCGCCGTTCACGTTCTACCGTGGCGCCGCGAAGATCATGGCGGCGGACCTGGCGGGCACGCCGGTGGCCGGGTTGGAGGCGCAGCTGTGCGGCGATGCGCACCTATCGAATTTCGGCGCGTTCGCCTCGCCCGAGCGGCGGCTGCTGTTCGACCTGAACGATTTCGACGAGACGCTGCCGGGGCCGTTCGAGTACGACGTGAAGCGGATGGCGGCGAGCTTTACCATCGCTGCCCGCAACAACGGGTTCGCCAAGGCCGACACACGCGCGGCGACGATGGCGTCGGTGCGGGCCTACCGGGAGGCGATGGCGGAGTTCGCGCAGATGGGGACGATGGACATCTGGTATGCCTACCTGGACGAAGACGAGCTCAGAGCCTCGATCCGCACTGCAGTGGCCGGGACGGTCCAGCAGGCGAAGGCGAAGAAGCAAGACAGGCGGGCGGCGAAGCAGGAAGCGAAGACGGCGAAGGCGGCGCAGAAGCGGGCGGCGAAGACGGCCCAGAAGGCTCATACCCGCGACAGCGTGCAGGCGTTGTCTAAGCTCGGCGAGCTGGTCGACGGTACCTACCGGATCGTCAGCCAGCCGCCGGTCGTCGTCCCGTTCCGCGACTGGACCGCCACCTACGGGCTGCCCGCCGATGAGGTCGACAAGGTGATCCGCGAGCAGTTCCGCGCCTACCGGGCCACCCTGCAAGACGACCGGCGCCACCTGCTGGAGCGGTTCAAGGTGGTGGACGCGGCGCGCAAGGTCGTCGGCGTCGGCAGCGTCGGGACCCGGGCGTTCATCGTCTTGCTCCAGGGGCGCGACGCGCAGGATCCGCTGTTCCTGCAGGTCAAGGAAGCGACCGCGTCGGTTCTTGAGCCCTACGTGGGCAAGAGCCGGTACCGGCAGCACGGCGAGCGGGTGGTGCAGGGGCAGCGGATGATGCAGGCCGCCAGCGACATTTACCTCGGCTGGACCAAGGGGGTGGACGTACGCCGCCACTTCTACTGGCGGCAGCTACGCGACATGAAGGGCTCGGCGCTGCCCGAAGCGATGCCGCCGGTCGCGCTCACGTTCTACGCGGGCATCTGCGGGTGGACGCTGGCCCGGGCCCACGCCCGGTCCGGGGACCCGGTCGCCATCGCCGCCTACCTGGGCGACAGCGACGCGTTCGACAAGTCGATCACCGACTTCTCGCAGCGCTACGCCGACCAGAACGAGCAGGACTATGAACAATTCGTCAAGGCGGTCCGATCCGGGCGGCTGGACGCAGTCGAGGGCGTCTAACGATCGGAGACCGATGATGGCTGACCAGCGATGAACGCCGAGTTCTTCGCGCTGGCGTTCACCGCGGCGCTGAACCCTAAGCTGCTAGCCATTGATCTGCTGCTGATCGAGAACCGGCGGCCGCGGGCGATGTTCCTGTGCGTCCTGCTTGGCGGGATGGCCGTGGGCATCACCCTCGGCCTGCTGGACGTGCTCACCGTCCACGCCGACGCGATCAACTCTCAGGGCACGGCCAGCGCCGGGGTCGACCTGGCCCTGGGCCTGCTGCTGCTTGCCGTCGGCGGGCTGCTGGCCACCGGCCGCCTGCACGGCCGGCGACCGGCACCCGTCCCCGCGGGCACCGGGCAGCCGGAGGAAACGGAGAAGACAGACAGCTGGGCGCAGCGGGTCCTGGCCGAGCCACGGCTCGGGCTGGCCGTGCTGGTGGGTGCGCTGTGCGGCCTCCCGGGCGCCAGCTACCTCACCGCGCTGCACAACCTGATCGCCGGGAACTACTCCACCGCGACCCAGGTCGTCGCGGTGATTGTCTTCGTGCTCATCGAGTTCTTGCTGATCATCATCCCGCTCGTGTCCTTGGAGCTCCGGCCGGAAGCGACCAAGGCAGGGCTCAAGCGCGCCCAGGAGTGGCTGCGCGGCCATACCTTGCAGCTCACGGCGGGCATCGCCCTGGTCCTGGGCGCCTACCTGACGGTCAGCGCCCTGGTCCGCCTGACCTGACCGCCGCCGTGGCGCTATCGTTGCCCGCGCCAGGCGGGCGGTCCGCAGTGTGGCGGCCTTCGGGGACCGGAGCCGGTGCGATCCTCGCCGCCGTCACGTGCGCCACCACCACCGCCACGATCACCAGCGGCATGAGCGCGATCCCAGCCGAGGCCAGCAGCAAGCTGGGCAGCAGGACGGAGGTCAGCGGGAGTGTGAGCATCACCACGGTCATCGCGCCGATGCCCATGGCCAGGCCTGCATCGAGGGGCAGCCCCGGCAGGTGGGACAAGGCGATGCCCCCAGCGGCGCCGATGAACATCGCCGGGAAGACCGGGCCGCCGCGGAAGCTGCTCAGCGATACCCCGTAGGCCACCCCCTTGCACGCCATCAGCAGCAGCAGTGTCCCGACGGTGTAGCTGGCGCTGTGCTGAATGAGCGGGCCGAGCGCGGACTCGCCGGAGAACAGCACATCGTTGGAGGACTTGCCGGTGCCTTCGGCGTAGCCGACGGCCAGCCCGGCCACGGCCAGGCCAGCCAGGGGGACGGCCAGCAGCGTCCACCGCTCGGCGTAGGGCTGCAGCAGCCGTCCCAGCCACGCCAGTGCGGAGCCGACAAAGGCGGCGGCCACGCCGATGGCCAGCGCCCAGCCGAACTCGGCCAGGGTGGGCTGGCTGAAGTGCGGGATCCCGGGAATCGCCAGGGAGAACGTGCCCAGCCCGGTCCAGTTGTCCAGGCCGACGAAGATGAGCGTGCCGATGCCTGCCGCGAGCAGCCCGGGCAGGAGCACCAGCCCGAGCATGGGGCCGCCCAGCCCGGATGCCTCCATCAGCAGGAAGGCACCAAGCAGGGGGTTCCCAAACAGGGTGCTGATGGCGGCGAAGCTTCCTGAGGCGGCGAGCACCGCAGCGGCCTGCTGCGGCACTTCCCGCCGGGCCAGGCGCACTGCCAGCAGGGCCAGACCGCCGCCGGCGAGGATCAGCGGCATTTCCGGCCCAAGCACCGCGCCGAAGACCAGGGTGGCCAGCGCCGCCAGGAGAATCCCGGGCAACTGCCCCGGAGCCGGCGCGCCGTGCACCTTGAACCCGTCCGCCGGGGACGCCCCGCCCCGGCCAGGCAGGTATCTGATGGCCAGCCCGGCGATGATGCCTCCTGCCGCCAGGACCGGCAGCGGCCACCAGATCGGCTCGGTGGCAAAACCCAGCCCGTGCGGAAGGTGTGTGAAGATCTCTTTCTGCAGGTAGCTGACCAGCGCCAGGAAGCCATAGGCGGCCGCGGAGACCGGCACCCCCAGGATGGCAGCGAGGGCCAGCAGCCTCAGATAGTCCCGGCTGCGCAGCAAGGCGCGCGGATCCGTGGGCATCGTCATGGCAGGCCTCCGAGAGCATGCGGCTGTGCGACGGCAGCGAGCCACCCCCACCCTGGGGCATTGATGCTATGGGCCACCTGCGTTTCCTCCCTCCGCTCGCGAATTTCCTGCTCTCGCGCGCCGTTGCCAGTCCGATGTCACCGGTTGCCTGCTGCTACCGATCGTCTGGTTCCTCCAACGCGGCTACGACGTCATATCCGAGTGCGGTCGCCACGTCGGGAGCGGCGCAGACGATCCGGCCGAGCCCGGCCACGGGGGCGATCGCCAGCAGCACGTCGGCGATCTCGTCCTCCGTCGCGCCTGCCGCGAGCGCCCGGCCGGCGCTCCATTCCAGGCTGACCGCTGGCGACCCGATGGCCACCGATGCCGCTAGCTGAAGCAAGGCCGCGGTTTTGGGCTCGAGAGCCGGGGTGCTGGCCAGGTCGAGCCCGAGCCCAGCCTCGTCTTGGACGAAGCCTTCGTCGATCATCGCCAGCCTTCGCAAAGTCTCCTGGTATCTCGCCGTCTGTCTCATAAATCTTCCTTGCCGTCGAGCACCATTCCACTTCGTACCGGGCGGAGTTCCATCCCCCGGATGGCATGAAAGCTGGGTCGATATCCCCTCCAGGAGCCCCAGCTCGCGGGACCGCGTGACGGGCCCGCATGCCCTGCCCAACCAGCCGCTGACGGTTATTTGAGGGAGTTGATGAACCGGGTGTACCCGTGGCGGGTGACGCGACGTTCCATGCCGGGGTGGTTGACTGCCGCTGGGATGCCTTTTGCGTGCTCGGGAAGGCAACGCAAGGAAAAGGGATATAGCCATGGCGGATACACCGATCGACCGGACCAGTCTGCCCGTAGCGGATCCGGCGTTTAAGGGCACGGCGAACAGGACGCTAGCGGGATCTACCCCTGACTGGGGCCTTATCGGGCACGTCACCCCGCCTGAGGGAGCGCCCAACGTGCTGCTGGTGCTGATCGATGATGCGGGCTTCGGGAATCCGAGCACGTTCGGCGGTCCGATCAGCACGCCGGGCATGTCCCGGATCGCTGAGCAGGGTGTCCGGTACAACCGGTTCCATGTGACGGCGCTGTGCTCGCCGACCCGGGCGGCACTACTGACCGGCCGCAACCACCATGCCGTCGGTTTCGGCTCCATCGGCGAGTTTTCCAGCGGCTTCCCCGGGTATACGGCGTTCGTTCCGGAGGACAGTGCGCCGTTCCCGAAGGTGCTGCAGCTGAACGGGTACAGTACGGCCGCGTTCGGCAAGTGGCACCTGACGCCGGATGGGCAGCAGGGCGCTGCAGGCCCGTTCGGCCGGTGGCCGAACGGGTGGGGCTTTGACTACTTCTGGGGGTTCCTGGGCGGTGAGGCCGGGCAGTGGGATCCGGTCATCACCGAGAACAACAAGACGATCGGTGTGCCACAGGGCAAGGACGGCAGGAAGTACTACTTCCCCGATGACATGGCCGACAAGACGATCGAGTGGCTGCACGCGGTCCGCGCCCAGGACCCGGCCAAGCCATGGTTTGTGTACTTCTCCACCGGGTGCGCCCACGCGCCGCACCACGTGCCCGAGGAGTGGGCGGCAAAGTACAAGGGGAAGTTCGACAGCGGCTGGGATGCCTACCGGGAACAGACGTTCGAGCGGCAGAAGCAGCTGGGTGTCATCCCGGCGGAGGCGAAGCTGACCCCGCGCAACGAGGCGTTCCCGGCCTGGGATTCCCTGACCGATGATCAAAAGGCCCTGTACGCGCGGCAGATGGAGGTGTACGCGGGGTACTGCGAGAACGCCGACTGGAACGCGGGCCGGGTGATCGATGCGGTCGAGGAGATGGGCGAGCTGGACAACACGCTGGTGATCTACATCTTCGGCGACAACGGCGCCAGCATGGAGGGCACGCTCACCGGCACGTTCAACGAGCTGACGATGCAAAACGGCATCCCGCTGACCCCCGAGCAGCAGCTCGCGCTCATTCAGCTTTACGGCGGGCTGGATGTGTGGGGCAGCGACCTGGTTGCCCCGCACTACGCGGCGGCCTGGGCCTGGGCGGGAAACTGCCCGTTCCAGTGGGGCAAGCAGGTCGCCTCCCACCTGGGCGGCACCCGGCAGGGCATGGTGATCCGCTACCCGGCGCTGATCACCGACGCCGGGGGGCTGCGCTCCCAGTTCACGCACTGCATCGACATCGGCCCGACCATCCTGGAACTGGCGGGCCTGCCGCAGCCGTCGCACGTCGATGGGATCGCCCAGACGCCGATGCACGGCACCAGCTTCCTGCACACCTTCGCCGGCCCGGGCGCCGAGGAGCGGCACACCCAGCAGTATTTCGAGATCTACGGCTACCGGGCGATGTACAAGGACGGCTGGTGGCTCGCCCAGTCCGTCTCGCGCATCCCCTGGGACGCGACCCCGGAGACGATGAAGAGGTTCGCACCCGGGGTGTGGCAGCCCGACGATGACCCGGTGGAGCTGTATTACCTGCCTGATGACTTCAGCCAGGCGGACAACATCGCGGCGCGGCACCCCGAGAGGGTCAAGGAGCTGAAGGACCTGTTCTGGGCCGAGGCGCAGAAGTACAAGGTCCTCCCGCTGCTCAGCGGCCTGAGCTTCTTTTTCGGCCTCCTGCCACCGCTTCCCGGACAGAGCATCTACACCTATTACGGTGACGTGCAGAACATCGCGTCCGGCATGATCCCCCGGATCTACAACCACTCCTACGCGATCTCCGCCGACCTGGTGATACCGCCGGCCGGCGCCGAGGGCGTGATCGTCGCCGAGGCCGACCACCTGGGCGGCTTCTCCTTGTTCGTCGCCGACGGCAAGCTCAAGCACACCTATTCGATGATGGGCGTCCAGGTATACCGGCAGGAATCCGATACCCCCCTGCCTACTGGCGAGGTCAACGTCCGGCTGGAGTTCCACGCCGACGCGGCCAAACCCGCCACCGGCGGCGACATACGCCTGTTCGCCAACGGAAACGAAATCGGCAAGGGCCGGATGGACCACAGCGTGCCGTTCCGGTTCTCCGGCTACGCGGGCATGGACGTCGGCCGCGACAACGGCGGCGTCGTCGACCGCAACTACGCGAGCCAGGCACCGTTCGCGTTCACCGGAACCATAAAAAAAGTCGTCTTCGACATCAAGCCACACCTGACCGCAGCGGACGAGCAGGCGCTGCACGAATCGGCGCACCACGGGCACGTGGCCCACGGCATAAGCGGATAGCACCCGGGTGCCCGTCGACCACCGCGTCGAGCTGGACATCCGCGACCATTCTGACAGCTAGGGAGAACGCTATGAGCCAGAGTCATCTCCTCGTTGACTTCCCGATTAAGGGTCCAGCCAGCGCTAAGGCGCTGCCCGGGGAGCTGTCCCGGTTGATGCCCGATCTCGCGGCAGCGCAGGACGATCTCGGTACCGTGCATTTCTCCCGGTTCATGGTCGTGGGAGACGAGAAGCTTCTCTTCCTTTCGGACATCGACGGCGAGACCGACCAGCACATTGAGCGCCTCGTGGAGAGTGCCGGGCCGGTGTTTGATGCCATCTTCACGCACGTGGACAATCCTCCAGCCACGCCTGTGGCTGATAACCCTGAGGGGTCGGCCAAATGGCTGAAGAGGCATGTCCGCGAGCCTCTAGACACGTACTTTGCTTACGGGGACGCTTCGGTTCAGGACATCAAGGCATGCGCGCGTGCGGCGGGCTTTACGGGCAATACCACGCAGGGCACCTTGCTGACATACATGTCCTTCAAATCACGTGTGCAATCCTTTGCCGTGAAGCTGGTCGGCGAGGCCTTGATAGCAGACAAAGGACACAAAGCGTCGGATTCCATCGGGACGCTGCACGTCGCCCACTTTGTGCCTTTTGAACACAACCACATAGGCTTCTTCACGGTGTTCGACGGTGATATGGAGAAGTACTTCCAGGACTTTGCAGACAAGACCGCCTTCACCTTCAATGCCCTCTTTCCACGTGTCGTTGGCGGGGCGCCGACCCCGGTGGAAAAGAACGCCCAGGCGTTCTATCAGTGGGGGCTGGAAAACAACTATCCGCCGATCGGGTTTTACAGCGCCTATCCAGGCCTCTCGGTTCAAGACATCCGAGCTCTGCTGGCCGATCGTGCGTCACCGCCGGCCACCGCTGGATAGGACCAGGCGTCACATGGTCACGAACCGTAATCAACTCAGGGTTGGGTGCTGGCCGGGGAGTACAGCTCACAAGGAGCACCGGCGATGAAGGGCCCCGGGGGTCTTCGCCGGTTGCTTGGCCGAAGGCGGCACGAACCTTGGGGGACCGATGGCGGTTCGGCGACCGCGGACGAGCCAGCACTCGACTTCGCTGACATTCAGGGGTTCATTCTCCGCGGTTACAGAATGCCGATGGTGCGGCATTTCTTGTTGACGGTAGGAACTCCGGCACAAGCGCGCAGGCAACTCGGGCGGCTCGTGAACGGCGACGAATCCGACGTCCCGCAAATCACCACTGCCGAGGACTGGCATGTGGGGTTCGCGCCCGGACCGCTAGACGATCCCGCGGCCGCCCCGCGTCGCACGCCAGACTATTGCCTCAACATCGGTGTCACGTGGCCCGGGCTGGTGGCGCTCGAGATGGAGGAACGCGTCCCAGCGCTGTCGTTCAAATCATTTGGTGCGTTCCTCGAAGGAGCCGCGCAACGAGCAGAGTCGGTCGGGGAAACTGGGCCTAGCTCGCCCGAGAACTGGATTGCCGGTTTTGGAAAAGGGCACGATCACGTCCTCGTGACGCTGCATGCGATCAGCCCGGAAGCGATGAAGGGCTACAGCGACAGGGTGTGCACCTGGTTTTCCGAAGGAAATGCCTTTCGAGAAATCTGGCGCCAAGACGGGATGGCGCTGATGGAGATGCACAATGGCCAACCCGTGCCTACGTCCAAAGTTCAATTCGGATATACCGACGGAATCACTACGCCCACCATTCGCGGCGGCCCGGAAGAGTATCGGCCCGATCACCAGCGGCCCTGCGAGCCATGGCTCTTCGTCTTGCGGAAAGAAGCGGAGAACTACGACGTACCCGAGCCGCGAGAACTCGGCCTGAACGGCAGCTTTGCAGTTTTCAAGAAAGTCGAGACTGACGTCGTGGGCTTTGAGGACTTCTTGCAGTCGAACAAGGACAAGATCGATCCCGAACTGCTGGCCGCAAAGATGCTGGGGCGATGGCGCAACGGCGTTCCTCTCGCCTTGTCACCGGACACGGATAGCCCTGCGGGGGGGATACCGCCCGAACAGCTGAACAATTTCGGGTATGTAGATGCCGATGGTACGGGAGATCCGAAGGGGATCCGCTGTCCCGTCGGCGCGCACATACGCCGCGTCAATCCACGAGGTCAGCCAGTTGCGGGCCAGGGGCTGCCGGGCGGCAGCAACAATTCCCATCGGCTGATTCGCCGCGGTATGCCGTACGGACCTGCCTATGATCGAAGCAAGCCCTACGATGGCATCGAGCGCGGGATGCTCTTTCATTTCGTGAACTCGAACATCGAAAACCAATACGAGTTCGTGCTGCGACAGTGGGCCAATGACAGCGAGTTCGCCGGGGCCGTCAGGCTTCACCCGAAGTCGAAAGATCCACTGATTGGCACTCAGAATCCAACAGAGAGCATTTTCGTCATACCGCAGGCAAATGGGGGCCCGCCGATCGAGGTTACGGATCTCTCGAGCTTCGTTACGACCAAGGCGGCTGCGTACGTGTTTCTGCCGAGCATAACGGCCATCAAATTTATCGCCAACTTGGGAGAAGGCGTGTAGTCCGCCGCCAAGTAGCCCGGTACCTGGCTTCGGATCAGGTCAACCGCCGCGGCGATCGCCTGTATGCACCAGCCCGGCCAGGACGCCCGGTCGGGCCTTGCCCGAGCGCACAGGCCCGAGCGCCGAAGAGTCCGGTTTCATACGAATAGGCTGATGCGCACCCTGGCTGGCTGGCGTTTGGTGGTGGGTGGAGGCCGAGACGCCTGCATGGCCGCCGCGCTTGGCGGCCTGCCGGTATCGCGGCGTGTGGTCTCCCATGGCGAGCGGCCATCAGGCCGCTGGCAGGAGGGAGGAGGTCCCGATGGCCGCCAACATTGCCGGGCAGGTGGCGCCCCCCGCCAGACGGTCGGCAGTTTCCGTTAACGTCCCCATCCTGGCAGCCAAGATCACCGCGCCAGGTGTGCCGGACTGGGCGGTGCCGCGGCCGCGGATCGCCAAGCTGATCGCCGAAGGCACGCGGCAGTGCCCGCTCACCATCGTCACCGGCCCTCCCGGCGCGGGCAAAACGATGGCCCTATCGCAGTGGGCAGCGGCCGAACCCGGGACTGTTGCCTGGATCTCCCTGGATAACTTCGACAACCAGCCAGGCGCCTTCTGGTCCTACGCCGTCGCGGCACTTGGCCGGTCCGGAGTTGCCGTTCCCAAGGTGTTGTCGGCTGCTTCCCACGGGCGGGCGGCAGACCATATGTTCCTGCTGCGGCTTGCGTCGGCGCTGGCTGCCCAGAACCCGCCGGTGACACTGGTCATCGACGATCTCGATGTTCTGACCAAGCCGAAAGTACTGACCGAGCTTGACTTCGTCCTGCGGAACGCGCGGCCTGGCCTGCGCATGGTGGTCTGCTCCAGGGTGGATCCGCTGCTGCCGCTGCACCGCTACCGGCTGGCCGGTGAGCTGACCGAGATCCGGGCCAGCGATCTGGCTTTCACCACCGCCGAGGCCAGCCTGCTGCTGGCCGGGCATGGCGGCACACTGACGGCTGACTCGCTGGAGCGCCTCACGCGGAGAACCGAGGGCTGGGCGGCCGGCCTCCGCCTTGCCGCGATCTCGATGGACACCCATCCCGACCCCGACCAGTTCGTCAAGGACCTGATCACCGAGGACAGCGCATTGACCGGGTACCTAGTAGAGGAGGTTCTCAAGGCCGCGCCGCCTGAGGCCAGGGAAGTGCTGCTGAGCACGTCCATCTTGGAACAGGTCAACGCCGAGGCGGCCAGCGAACTGACCGGCAACGAGCAAGCCGGTGCGATTCTGTCGGCGGTGGCGCGCGCGAACGCGTTCGTCCAGTCGATCGGGTGCGGGTGGTATCGCTACCACACGTTGTTCGCGGAGGTGCTACGGCTGAAGCTGAGGCGCCAGCACCCGGACTGGGTGGCTGTGCACCGGCGGGCTGCCCGGTGGTATGAGCGGAACGGTATGCTCACAGCCGCGGTGCGGCATGCCGCGGCGGCGGGCGACTGGCAACTCGCCGCCGGCATGGTCATCGATAAGCTGGCGATCAGCGAGATCATCGAGCCGCGGGCCGGCCAGTGTCTGGCCGGGGAGTTCGCGGGCATGCCGCGCGGCGAAACCTGGACCGGGGCGGAGCCTTACCTGGTCGCCGCCGCGGTCGCGTTGTCCACTGGCCAAGGTGAATTCTCCGCCGCCGCGCTGGCCGCCGCGGAAGGCATACTCGGGCGTCTTCCCGCCGGTCAGCAGGCCACGGCCCGGCTGGCCGCCGCGACGATCCGCCTCGCCGCTTCCCGCAGCACCGGAGACCTCGCCCAGGCGACCGCAGCCGTTTCCCAGGTAGAGACGCTGATCAGCCAGATGCCGGAGGACAAACTCGCCCAGCACCCAGAACTCAGGGCGCGTGCGCTGGCCGACCGCGGGGCCGTCGAGCTGTGGCCGGGCCATCTCGACGAGGCGGCCCGCTTCCTCGATGCGGGCGTGGCCGCCGCAACCAATTCGGGCGCAGAGCACGAACGGGCCGCCTGCCTCGGGCATCTGGCGCTGGTGGAGGCCTTGCGCGGCCGGCTGCGCCACGCTGCAGAGCTGGCCGGCCAGGCCACGGCGGCCGTGGCCGCCGAAGAGCGGCAGCCACCTGCTCAGCATCCGCCCCCCGCGGCGCTCGCCGCGCTCGCCTGGGTACACCTGGAACAGAGTGACCTGCGGGCAGCGGGCAGGCAGCTCAAGCAACTGGACGCCGCCCTCGGTGCCAGCCCGGACAAGCTGATGCGGGCGGTAGCCTGCCTGATAACAGCGCGTGGTGGGCTGGCTGAGGGACACGGCGAAGCGGCCGCGCAGATGATAACCAGGGCACGGTCTGGGTGGTCTGTTCCGGCCTGGCTCGACCAGTGGCTGAGCCTGGCTGAGTCACGGGCATACACGGCGGCCGGAGATATCCCGGCTGCGGTCGCCGCGGCCGAGCGCGCCGACGGCGCTAGTTTGCCAGAGGCGGCGGCCATACTCGCGCACGCCTGGCTGGCCGCTGGGGACGGCAAGAACGCAAGGATAGCGCTCGCATCCGCACTGGCGGCCCGGAGCGAGGAGCCTGAACGGGTGCGCCTGCAAGCCTGGCTGGCTGACGCCCGGTTTAGCTACCACAGCGGCGACCACTCGCGAGGCCGCCGGTCGCTCGCGCGCGCGATGCGGCTGGCCGAACGTGAGCAGCTCAGGCTGCCGTTCGTGTTGGAGCGCGGCTGGATCGGGCCGGTACTGCGGCATGATCCTGAACTGGCCCGCATCCACCGGCATCTGTTCGCATCGGCACCGCGCCACGACCAGTCCCAGGCCCCGTCGGACTTGTCTCCACAGGCCCCGTCGGGCTTGTCTCCGAAGGCAACGGTTCTGGTGGTCGAGCCGCTCACCGAACGCGAGCGCGAGGTGTTGCAGCACTTCTCAAACATGCTGAACACCGCTGAGGTCGCCAGCGAAATGTACATCTCCATCAACACGGTCAAGGCACACCTCAAAAGGATCTACCGCAAGCTGGCAGCCACTCACCGCGGCGAAGCGGTCCGCCGGGCCCGGCAGCTTGAGCTGATCTGATGTCACCCCCGGCCCCGCCTCGGCCGCTGGTTGCCGTTGTCATCACCGGGATGCAAGATCACGAATAGGCCGTCGCGGGGCTGAGCAGGATCATGGTGTCCCCCTCTTCCAGCGGGGGGGTGGCCGTCTGGGTGACCGGCGCCAGGATGCCGTTGGCCCGGACCAGGAACAGCAGATCGCTGCCAGCGGGGATCCCGCCGGGCGCCGGATGGGTGGAGATCCGTGCTCCCCCGGCGTAGCGCTGGCCCATGTCGTACCGGGTCAGGCTGGCGCCGAACAGGATCTCACCGCCGGTATAGGGTGCGACCACGCCATGGCTGGGGCGGCGGGCGCCGAGCCGGTAGACCGGGCCCTTGGCAGTACCTGCCAATTCCGCGGCGGCCAAGGCGTTGAAGTCGTCCTCATCGGTGAGCAGGAGTACTGCGGTAATGCCCTCGAGCTCCGCGCCGCGGGCAGCGGCCGAGGCCAGCAACTCCCCCGGCGCCAGTTCCAGGCCAGCGCGCCTGATCGCCTCACGCTGCTCGTCGAGCCCGGCCCACATCAGCACGTCCAGGCCTGCCGAGGCCAGGGCGCACGCCAGCTCGACGACCCAGGCCTGCCCGCCGACCAGCAGCGGGCGGGTGCGAGACGGGCGGGTAACACCGACCCGCCGCGCGACCGGCACCGCCGTCAGGCCGTACACGGCGACCGTGGCCACGATCACCAAGAACGTGACCGGCAGGATCTTCGAGGCGCCGCCGACGTGCTTGGCGGCCAACTGCGCCGAGAACGTCGACGCGGTGGCCGCCGCGACGATGCCGCGTGGGGCCATCCACCCGGTGAACTCACGTTCCCCCCTGGTCAAGTCGGTCCGCAGGGTCGCCAGGAACGCCACCACCGGCCGGGTGACCAGCACCAGGACTGCCACCAGCCCCAGCGACGGCAGCACCAGATCGCTCAGCGACGCCGGGGTGACGGTGGCGGAGATAGACACGAACAACGCCCCGATAATCAGCTGCACCAGCGTTTCGAAGAACGGCCGCCGGGCCGGGACGTCGAAGCCGTCCATGTTCGCGACCGCCAGCCCCATCACGATGGCGGCCAGCAGCCCGGCGTCTTCGCGCGCTATGTCGCACGCGGCCGCCACGCCGACCACGCAGGCAAGCTGGGCGGACGTGCCCAACACCTCGCCGAGCCGGAGTCTGCGCAGCAAGAACCACAACAGCGCGACGCCGATGACCCCCCCAGCCAAGCCAATCCCGACAGTGATCAGGAACTCCCCGAGCTGATAGGCCAGGCTCTTGTGGACGCCTGCCGCCACCGCCGCGTATACGACCGCCCCGAGGATGCCGCCGACCGGGTCGATCAGCGACCCTTCCCAGGCAAGCACCCGCCGCAGCCGTTCCGTCGGCCGGACAAAGCGCAACAGCGGCGCCACCACCGTCGGCCCGGACACCACCAAGATGGCGCCGGTCATCAGCGCCGCCCCAGTGGACATCCCCAGCAGCAGCGCCGCGAACGCCGCCGCGAACGCCCAGGTGATCGCGACTCCCCAGGTGATCAGCCGGATCACCACGCGGCGGGTATGCCCGCGCAGTTTGGCAAGCTCCAGCCCGAGCCCGGCGTCGTAAAGGATGACGGCCACCGCCAGCGACACCAGCGGCTGGAATGCCGCCCCAAACAGCCTCTCCGGGTTAACATCGCTGGTCAGCGCGCCCGCAACGAAGCCAGCAGGCAGCAAGATGATCAAGGCTGGGATCCGCAGGCGGCTCGCCAGAACCTGGGAGCCGACCGCGAGCACAACGATCAGGCCGACCCCGAGCAAGACCTGGTCTGTCGTCATCGCAGACTCACCGCATCCCAGACGAGACTGACAGGGCTCTGGCCGGGGACTCGCGGCCCCAGCGCACCAGCCCGGTCAGGCCGCCAGGACCTTGGCCTTCTCGCGCTCGAACTCCTCAGCGGAGATAATTCCCCGATCGCGGAGGTCGGCCAGCTTGGTCAGCTGGTCCGTCGTGCTGGCCGGTGAGTCCACTGCGGCCTCCTGGACGTAGCTGCGGAACTCCGCGTCCTGCTGTTGAGCCTGCTGCGCAGCCCGCTCCTGCATCGAGCCGCCGCGGGCGATCAGGTACACCAGCACGCCGATGAGCGGAATGAACAGCACGAACAGGAACCACAGTGCTTTGGCCCAGCCGGACAGGTCATGGCTGCGGAAGATGTCGATGAAGATCCAGATCAGGATCCAGATCCAGATCACCCACAGGAAGATCATGAAGATCGTCCAGAACGCGCCCAGCAGCGGATAGGAGTAGGAACTTGAGGCGAGCGGCATGGTTTCTCCTTTGCACCAGTGAGATCGGGCAGCGGCCGGCCCGACGGTCCTGCGCCCAGCGCAGGTTCAGTATCCGCGTAGAGGCGGATCAGCGGCGTCACCCCGCACGGGTAAGTCAAGTGACCCCCAGCCCCGGCCGCCAACAAGCCCGCCGTAGGTTCACTCCCTCGCAGTCAGGGCCCATCGGAGGGCAAACCAACCCCTGCCGGGTGATGCGCCATCTCTCCGCGTGGCTGGATGCTGGGGGAAGACAGCCGGGATCGGGACACTTGGCCACCGCTGACTTGGCGGCGGGCGTCGGGGGGAACCGGCAGGCCGATCAGAAAAGGGGATAAGACATGGCGATTGGGCCGGTGCAGCTCATCGTGCTGGGGTTCAACCACCCCCACTTCCACGGTGAGATCATCAACGAACTGGAGCGGCTGCGCGAAAGCGACACGGTCCGCGTGATCGACTCGCTGGCCGTCTACAAGGACGCCAACGGCGAACTGGAGGTCGAGCACCTCAGCAACCTGTCCCAGCAGGAAGCCATCGAGATGGGCACCAAGATCGGCGCGCTCATAGGCCTCGGTATCGAAGGCGAACAGGGCATGGAGGCTGGCGCGACCGCCGGCGCCGAACAGGCTGCGGCCGAGGGCATCAACGTGTTCGGCGGCGCGGAGGAGTGGGATGTCCTTGAAGACATCCCCAACGACTCCGCAGCAGCGCTCATCCTGCTGGAGCATCACTGGGCGGTGCCGCTGCGGGATGCGATCGCCCGCGCGGGCGGCTTCCGTCTCGGCGACGGGTTTATCAGCCCGCTCGACCTCATCGACATCGGGCTGATGTCAGCCGAGGAAGCCAAGGCGCTGCACGACATGGAAACGGCGGCCGCCGCGAAGTCATGATGGCTCGCCATCGCCACAACCGGAGGTATGACATGTTCGGATCACGCAGAGTAGCGCGCCGCACCGGGCGGCGCACCGCGCGGCGCGTCTCCCGCCGCAGGTAGGGCCCCGCGCGAGACGTCCCGCGGGCCAGGCCAATTCCGCCGCCAATATCAACGCCCGTGGGTGAGGCCGGGCCAGCGACCTCCTGCTG
This sequence comes from uncultured Actinomycetes bacterium, assembly GCA_963813395.1. Taxonomy (GTDB): domain Bacteria; phylum Actinomycetota; class Actinomycetes; order Streptosporangiales; family Streptosporangiaceae; genus DASXKD01. The sequence continues at coordinate 157,607 of CAWEYV010000022.1, read as the reverse complement.
GCTCGAACCGCCGGTCGGCTCGCGGGTGCCCCGCCTCGTTGGCCTTCGCCGTGGCCACGGTCTGGCTCCCCCGGCTCGCCCCGGGCCTTCACGCCGTGCCGCGAATGATGATGAACTGACCCCTTAAGCCCGGTCCCCGCAGGCAGTCGCAGCCGCAGGCCCAAAAGCGCGCCGGTACGCCATAACACCCAGACACGCGCTGATCTCACGTCGCCGCGAGTCGGGTCGTCTTCTGGGTATGACGAGATCACTCCTGCACGCCCGGCCCGCTAGCCGGGGCTGGTTGCTGGCGGTCTTGCTGGTAGGGCCATTTCATGTCGCAGGCGGACGCGACGATCGTCAACGTGGCAACGCCGTCGATCCGTGCCGGTCTGGGCGCGTCGGGAGCGGCGCTGGAACTGGTGGTCGGAGGTTACCTGATCGCCTTCGCGGTGCTGCTGATCACCGGTGCACGGCTGGGTCAGGCGTTCGGCTATCGGCGGGTGTTCCTGGCGGCGGTCAGGGCCTTCGACCTGGCGTCGCTGGCCTGCGGGCTGGCCGCGGGCCCGGTGATGCTGGTCGCCGCCCGGGTGGTTCAGGGCGCCAGTGCGGCGCTGATGTTCCCGCAGGCGCTCACCGGCATCCAGCTGAACTTCAACGGGCCGGACCGGATCCGGGCGATCGGGTTGTATGCGGCTGCGTTGTCGTGCGGGGCGGTGGCCGGGCAGATCCTTGGGGGCCTGCTCGTCTCGGCGAACGTGGCCGGCAGTCACTGGCGCGCGATCTTCTTGATCAATGTGCCGGTCGCGGCGGTCACGGTGGCCGCAGGCCTGTTCCGGATGCCCGCCGGTGAGCAGCGCCTGCCGCGGCGCATTGACCTAGTCGGCGTGGCCACGCTGACGGCCAGCGCACTGCTGGCCGTGCTGCCGCTGATGCTCGGGCGGCCGGAGGGCTGGCCGCTGTGGACGTGGCTGTGCCTGGCGGCCAGCGCCCCGGCGTTCGCACTGTTCGTGCTAGCGCAGCGGCGGTTGGCCTCGCGGCGGCGCACCCCTGGTCAACGTGCACGTCCTGGCCCGGCCGACGGGCTGGGCGCTGCTGGCGCTGCTGGCCGCGACCAGTACGTATTACGCGCTGCTGTTCACCTTGGCCCAGTACCTGCAGCAGGGTCTGGGCTACCACGCGATGACCTCCGGGCTCACGCTGGTGCCGTGGGTCGCCGCGTTCGGGCTCGCCGGTCAGGTCGTCCAGCGGCTACCTGCCCGCCACGCCGCGCACGCACCATTCGCCGGGTGCCTGCTGCTGGCGAGACGTTAATGGAGGTCACGGCTTCGTGAATACATTCCTGGGGTCAAGGGGTCGCCGGTTCATGTAAGGAGCTCCGGTGCTTGATCAGCACAGGGGTTCCAGGGTTGCATGAGCATCCCCGGCTGGTCCGGTAGGTGGGCGACGAGGAAGGTTCTGAGGCCGGTGTGATGCCGGGCCTCGCGGATTTGATTGCCACTGCTGGCCTGGCCACGGATGACCCGGATGAGGGAAGTGGCCCAGCCCCGGAGGCATGGGCTGGTTGCAGCACATGAATGGGAGCCGTTGCTGGGCTCTTGCACCTTGGGACCGTGGCCGATGGGTTGCTGCCTGCTGCGCCGCCGGAGCTGGAAGTTCCGACAACGCGGAGGAGAGGTAGCAGGTGGAGCAGGAGGAGGCCGGGCGGCCACCGGCCCGGCGGCTGGTCGGGATCGACCTGGGGATCGCGTCGCGGCATTCGGTGCGGGTCCTGGAGGCTGACGGGCGGATGGTGTGCCGGGCGTCGTGTGTGCCGGGGGTGGAGTCGCTGGCCGCGGTGGAGCGGGCGGCGCTGGCCGGGGCACCGGAAGGAACCACGCTGGCAGTGGTGTCCGGGTCCGGCAGGGCCGGCGTGGATGCCAATCGCGGTGTTCTTCGCCCAGCGTGGGCACGCTGTGTACCGGGTGTCGTCGGCTAAGGCCGCGGACCTGCGGCGGTTCTTGCGGCGGCACGCCAAGTCCAACGGGATCGACGCCGAGACGCTGGCCCGCATCCCGCTGGCCGACCCGGGCGGGCTGCAGCCACTGGAGCTGCCCGGTGAGGCAGCGGCGGCGCTGGACCGGCGAGTGCGGGCGTGCGCCCGGCTCACTCAGGCCGCTGCCGAGCACAAGACCAGGATCAAGGACCTGGTGCGGCAGCTGATGCCGGTGACCCCGCTGACCGGGGACATCGGCCAGGCGGACCTGACGGTCCTGGAGCGTTATGGCGACCCGCGTGCCGTGCTGGCCGCCAGCCTGGCCGAGCTTACCCAGATAATCACCGCGGCCTCCCACCACCAGCAAGGACACGACCGCGCACGCCAATGGCGCGATGCCGCGGCGGCCGCCGTCGAGCTCTATAACGGCCACCCGGCTGTCCCTTATGCAGAGCTGGCCGCCGAGGTCGCCACCGAGATCCGGCTGCTGCGCGCGATCCAGGCGGAGCTGGCCGCTCATGCCACTGCCCGCGAACAGCACTACCGGCACGCCGACCCGGGCCTGATCGCCGCCATGGGCCGGCCCGGCCGGTTCTGCGACGGGACGAAGTTCAAGTCCTACGTCGGGCTCGCGCCCCGGGCCAGCGAGACCGGCGAGACCGACCGCAAGGGCCAGCCGATGAGCAAGGCCGGCCCGTCCTTGCTGCGCGCCACGTTCTTCCGCGCCGCCGACACCGCCCGCCGCCAAGACCCCCAGCTCGCCAGGATCTACTACACCCAGATGGCCGAACGCGGCGCCACCCACCTCAAGGCCTGCTGCGTCGTCGCCGGGCACCTGGCCGAACGGGCCTGGGCCGTCCTGAACCGCGGCACCCCGTACGTGATCTGCGACAACAACGGCAACCCGGTCACCCCCGCCGAGGCGAAGAAGATCATCGCCGAGCGCTGGACCGTCCCCGAAGAAATCCGCAAACGCCGCCGCAGCCGCAAGACAGTGGGGAAGGCCCCTCAGCCGGCCCTCACCAGGCCGGACACGCGAGGCGGCCTCCCCCGCCCCCGATCGTCGCGGCCCCGCCCCAAGGCAGTCAACCCCACCACCTGACCAGCACCGCCCTCACTACCAGCCCCCTGGCCCGCCAGCGGGCTGGTCAGCATGCCTGTAATCAGCACACCTGACAGCTCCGAAAAGGCACGTCCGGACAGGCTTGACAGATCAGCTTCCATAGGGAATCAAATCCGGCCGTCCCGACTGTTTTTCGAACGGCCTTGGGACCACTTTGGGACCACAAGGGCCAATTAGACGGCTCTCAGGTGGGCGCTGAGCCTGGCCTGCATCAGCGATCGACTGTGTATCAGGGTGCAGATACCGCTGCGGGCAGCCGGCCGCCCACGCTATGCGTCTCGACTTCCGCGGTTCAGGTGCGCCGGTGCCGCAAGTCCAGCGGTCCGGCCGTCAGGACCGGTTCCGCTCGGCCAATTCTTGCAGGAAACGCGGCATTCGGCCGGCGCCGAAGTCGTAATAACGCACCCAGTGCGGGGTTATCGCGATTCGCGCCATCCGCTCGTACATCCCGCGGACGTGTTGCTCGAACTCGGCCGCCGCTTCGGCATCCATCGTCTTCCTGGCGGCGGCGAGGTACTCCTCGACCACGCCATCGACGATCTCGACGCTCGCCCGCCCGCGTATCGACAGGGCTCGCGCCTGGTCAGGCGTGTCGCCCGCGTCGATGCTCAGCGCAACATCCGGGCGAGCTGACAGCGCCGCGACCTTCGGTGCGGTTGTGGCCGTGGAGATCACGACCTGGTCGCCGGTCCAGAAGAACCCGACCAGAATCACCCGCGGTGTTCCGTCCCTGCCGGCGTAGGCGAGGTGAGCGGCCGACGTGGACGCAAGCAGCTCCTGCGCGCCAGTCGCCGACAGCTCGTCCTCCATCTCTTGCCGCTCCACGGGTTCTCCTTCCCTCACGTCTCAGCCATCGCGGCCGCAGTCGCACCCAGATCGACGCCGACCGCGGATTCTCGACATCGATCCGCGAAAGCCTGCGGGTGGTGCGCGCTCATCGGCTACCTCACGGGACGTTCGGCGCCGGGACAACAGGCTACCTAGGCTGCGCTGGGCCCCTGTCGCGCATCAGTTGGCGGGAGATGCGTCGCGGAGAGTGCGGTTGGACTACTCGCAACCGGTGGCAGCGGCGATGATCTCCGCGAAGGGGGCACCCGACGCCGGCGGGGCCCGAACGGCGGAGATCCCGTAAGGTTTCCGCCTGCAGCCTGTCGGATCCGGAGCGAGGCGTTCGTAGAGAAGGCGGAGGGTGTCCGCAGGGGGCCACCCCCGGCAAAGGAGGAGACATGACCGAGTACCTCATCGCCTTTAACGACGAGTGGGTGCCGGACCACACGGTCGAGGAGCTGCGCGAGAAGTCCAAGGCTGTCAGGGCGTTGGTGGCAGAGATGAAAGCTGCCGGGGTCTTCATCTTCACCGGCGGCCTGGACGATGCTGCCCCGGTGTTCAGTGTCGATGCATCGAGCGGCACGCCGCTGTTCACTGACGGTCCGTTCGTCGAGTCCAAGGAGTACCTCGGCGGCTTCGCCGTCGTGGACGTGGCCGACGAGGAGGCGGCGCGGCTGTGGGCCGGAAAGATCGCGGTGGCCTGCGGTTGGCCGCAGGAGGTGCGGCGCTTCCGGGTCCCCATGCAACTTCCGGAGACTTCTTGACGGAGTCGGCGGCGTCCCTGCCGCGAGGCTCTACTACGTGGTCTTGATAGATACCACGAGCAGTACCTCGCGAAGGATCCGTTCGGATACCGCTGCCACGCCCGCACCGGCATGCGTTCCCCAAGACCGCCTCACGCCGCTTCAGGAGAGGCGGCTGAGCCGCCGGAAGCAGTACCCGGCCAGGGCGAGGGACAGGACGAGGTAGATGCCGGTTTCCGTCCACTGCAAGGGCCAGTAGCGGCTGGCGGGCTGGTAGGTGACGGCGATCCGTATGCCCCGACTGGTCAGGCACTTCGCGAGGGCGGGTCCGGGCCCGCCGCTGCTCGCCGCTGGCGAGCACGCCGATGGGACGACGGTGCTGACGGGATGCCCTGCCGCGTCGGCGGCGCCGCTGGACCGGATCCAGGCCCTGGGCTGGCCGGCCAAGCCGTCCGTAGCGAGCGTGAAGGTGAAGGTGTGCGGCGAGTCGGTTCTGAAAAGGTTCAACGTTGTGTCGCTGGCGATCGCGACGGTCGTGTGGCTGGCCGGGAACAGGTTCGGGCGTATCCATAGCGGCATGGCGATCTGGAGGGCGGCGAAGATGGCCAGGGTGACGGCCATGGCCGGGACGGTGCGCCGGATCAGCGCCCCGGCGGTGACGCCGAGGGTGAAGGCGAATGCCGCGTAGCCGAGCGGGGTGATGCCGTGGGTGACGAAGGCGAGCGGGTTGAACTGGTTCGTGGCGAGGCTGTTCCCGCTGCCGCCCAGTCCGGCGGCCCGGCCGAGCGGTGCCGCCCACCAGGCGAACAGCAGGCTCAGTGCCTCGGTGACGGCCATGGCGGCCAAGGCGCCGACGGTCAGCTTGACCGCTAGCCACCGGGCCCGGGTGACGGACTGGCTCCAGGCCAGGGCGAAGGTCCCGGTCTCCAGCTCGCGGGCGAGCAGCGGCGCTCCCCAGAACAGGCCGGTGACGGCGGGCGTGACGGCGATGAGGATGATGCTGAGCGGGTACACCGCCGCATAGGGACCGGTGGAGTCCACCTGCTGGAGGAAGCTGCTGGCTCGCTGGCCGCAGCTGGCGGGCTGGCAGCCACGCAGGCCGCTGGCGGCGTACAGGCTGGCCAGGTGCGGCCCGGTGGCCGCGAGCAGGACCGCGAACGCGATCAGTGCCACGGCCGCGGTGATGGCCTGGACACGGAGCTGAAGCATGCTGAGCCGGATCATGACGCCACTTTCAGTCGTTGCGGGCTGGCCGGCCCGTCGCCGCCGGCCCGGCTCATGTAGGCCAGCACCAGGTCCTCCAGGCTGACCGGCCGCACGGCCCAGGCCGGGTCGAGGACCGGCCCGTCCGTCCGGACCAGCAGGTTGCTCTGCTTGTCGGTGTGGCTTTCGGTGATGATTTCCTGGGCCGCCGGCAAGGTGCCGGGGTCGCGGCGCGGCCCGGACAGGCGGTGATGCGAGGCCAGCAGGTCGCTGACCTCCCCGGCGACCCGGACCCGGGAGGCGACGAGCACGACCAGGTAGTCGCAGACCCGTTCCAGGTCGGCGACCAGATGGGAGGACAACAGGACGCTGAGGCGCTGCCCGGCGACCGCTTCCATCAGGCCCTGCAGGAATTCCCGCCGGGCCAGCGGGTCCAGGCTGGCGACCGGCTCGTCGAGGATGAGCAGCCCGGGCCGCTTGGCCAGCGCCAGGGTGAGGGCGAGCTGGGCGCGCTGCCCGCCGGACAGCGACCCGGCGCGCTGCTTCGGGTTCAGGGCGAGCTGGCTGATCCGCTGCCGCGCCAGGTGGTCGTCCCAGCCGGGGTTGAGCCAGGCGCCGAGCCGGAGATGGTCGGCGACCGTCATCCGGGAGTAGATGGGGGTTTCCTGGGCGACGAAGCCGACCCGGGCCAGCTGCGCCGGCCCGGCCGCGGGGCGCTGGCCGAGGACGGTGATCGTGCCGCGGGTCGGCGTGAGCATCCCGGCGGCCAGCCGCAGCAGGGTGGTCTTGCCCGCGCCGTTGGGGCCGACGAGCCCGGCGACGTGGCCCTCGGGGATGGCCAGCGTGCAGTCGCGCAGCGCCCAGGCCCTCCGGTACTGCTTGCCAAGCCCGCTGGCCTGGATGGCGGCCTTCATGCGACTCCCTCGGCGAAGCAGGTGCGGAAGGCGGTGCGGTAGATCGCCTCGATGTCATCGGGGCCCAGGCCCGCCGCGCGCGCCGAGCGGAGCCAGTCGGTCATCGCGGCGAGGAACCGGGCCTGGGTGGCCGGGTCGGGTCCGGACGGCGCGCGGGTGACGAACGTGCCGAGACCAGGGCGGGCGCGTACCAGTCCCTCCCGCTCCAGCTCACGGTAGGCCTTGTGCACCGTATTCGGGTTAATGGCCAGTTGGGCCACGACCTGCTGCGCGGTCGGCAGCCGGTCGCCCGGCTCCAGCATCCCCATCCGCAGGGCCTGGTGGACCTGCTGCACCAGCTGCAGATAGGTGGCGACGCCCGACGTCTCGTCGAGCTGGAATTCGACCATCAATCTCTCATTCCACTAAGAGCTTAGTGAAATGAGAGTAGCAGTCCCAGCCGGCAGGCGCAAGAAGCGGTTCAGGCCCCGACGCGGGTGGTGCGCGGACACGCTGTCACAGGCGGAACCTGACCGCGCAGGGAATCACCGGGATCCGGTGAGTCCGTCAAAGCGGGCCAGGGTCATCCCCCGGTCCGCGCTCGGCCAGCGGCCAGCGTGCCGGGACATTCACCGGCGTCGGCGCATCCCGCTGCAAGGCCACCGCACAGGCCGCCACCCGGCCCATCAGATGGCAGCTGACCCGATCAGTTCTGTGGCGCTCCGGTCGCGCGAATCACGTTAATCCGGTGAGGCGCTCTCACCTGCCTGGCGGCAAGCCTGGTGGCTGTCCGCCCCGGCCACCGTCGAGGGGAGGTAGTCCGTGAGCGCCGAGCAACGAGAGAACCTCGAAGCAATCCTGCGACGGTCTGCCTTCCCCGTGGACAGCGACGTCAGCGAGCAGCGGCGGCTGCTGCGGGAGCTGACATCGGCGCAGGAGTTGCCTGCTGATGTCGGCGTGACCGAAGCCGGGCGGCTTCTGTCGGCGAAGCTCGCCGATGCAGAACCCGTCATCGCAGAGCGAAAGGCAAGTGCAGGGTTATGTCTTCCTACTCTCTAGGCTCGGTCACGGTGTCGCGTGTGGGTTTCGGGGCGATGCAACTGCCCGGACCTGGTGTCTTCGGACCGCCGCGCGACCGCGACGCGGCGCTTGCGGTCTTGCGCCGTGGGGTGGAACTGGGCATGGAACATATCGACACGGCGCAGGCCTACGGCCCGGATGTGGCGAACGAGCTGATCAAGACTGCGCTCTTCCCGTATCCGGACAATCTTGCCCTGGTCAGCAAGGTAGGCGTGCGCCGCGACGCGTCCGGCGGCTGGCTGCCGGCAGACGATCCCGCCCAACTCCGGCAGGACATTGAGGAGAATCTGCGCAGTCTCGCAGTCGAGCGGCTCGCCGCCGTCAACTTGCGCCTGAATGAGGGCGCCAGACCGGACCAGCGGTTCGATGATCAGCTCGCGGCCATGGTGAAGGCGCGCGAGGAAGGCTTGATCGGCGGCATCGGCCTCAGCGGCGTCACTCGCGAGCACCTGTTGTACACGGTCGGGCAGACCGACATCGTCTGCGTGCAGAATCAGCTGAACGTAGCTGACCGCGCCTCGATGCCCGTGCTTGAGGAGTGCTACGCACGTGGGATAGCCTTCGTCCCGTTCTTCCCGCTGGGCTCGGCCTTTGGCGGAAACAATACGGTTCTGGGCAATCGGCAGGTGGTCCAGACCGCACAGCGGCTCGGTCACACCCCAGCGCAGGTTGCGCTGGCCTGGATGCTGAGTCTGCGGCCCAATGTCCTGCTCATTCCCGGGACATCGTCGGTGCGGCACCTGGAGGAGAATCTCGCCGTTTCCGGCATCGAATTGGACCAGCAAGCTCGGGACGAGTTGACGGCTGAGGCGTAGCGGGCCCACGGAGGCCCGTGTCTGTCGTCACGAATGATCACGGATGCCCGGCTGCTCCCGTGGCGGGGTAAGTCCGTGCTGGTAGGCGAATGTGACCGCTTGGGCGCGGTCGCGTGCGTCAATCTTGGCGAGCAGGTGGTTGATGTGGCTTTTGACGGTGCCTTCGCTGACGACGAGTTGTTCGGCGATCTCGCTGTTCGACATGCCTGTGGCGATGAGTGACAGCACCTCGGCTTCCCGGGGAGTGAGACCCGCGGGAAGAGGTGAGAGCGGTCGCCGGTCCTGGCCCGGCGATCCGGTGGCGATGGCATCGACCACGTGATGCTGGACGGCGGGGTCGATGACCGCGTGGTTATCGAGGATTTGCCTGAGGGCGTGACGGATCTCTGCCCCGCCCGCGTCTTTGGTCAAGTAACCGCGTGCGCCGGCCTGCAAGGCGTCTATCACGGACCGGTCATCCGCGTAGGTGGTAAGCACGACGACCTTGGTCTCCGGCACGCGTTCACGCAGCAGGCGGGTGGCCTCGACGCCATCACAGCGGGGCATCCGCAGGTCCATGAGGACGATGTCGGGGAGTAGATCAGCGGCCATGGCGACGGCCTCCTCGCCGTCAGAGGCGGAGCCAACGACGTCGACCTCAGGCAGGAGGCCGAGCACCATCGTCAGGCCTTCACGGACCACCCGCTGGTCGTCAGCGATGAGAACACGCACCGGCGGGCTCACGCGGGCACCCGCAGCTCCACGCGGAAGCCACCGCGTGTCATCGCCGTGGTGAGTTCGCCGCCGAGCAGTTCGGCCCGCTCACGCATCCCGGTCAGGCCGTAGCCGGGACCGTCGCCGACCGCTCGTGGCGGTTCCTTGTTTATCGCGAAATCTTCGACCGTCAGGCGGGTACCGCAAGGCTCATAACGGAGGTGCATCTCGACCCGTTCCGGGCAGGCGTGCTTGGTGATGTTCGTCAGGGCCTCTTGCGCTACCCGGTACACCGCGAGCCGGGCCTCTGACGGGAGTTCGTATGCCTGGCCGGACACCGTGAACTGACACGGGACGCCACTGACCTGTTGGAACTGCGCGGCGAGACCGGCCAGGCGTTCGGGTCCGGGCAGTTCGTCGTCGCGCAGCATCCCGATCGCCCGGCGGGCCTCTTCGAGCCCGGACTTGCCCAGGTGGTGGGCGCGCTCGATGACTCCCAGCAGCCGGGGATCGCTGGGGTTATCGCCCACGAGGATCCGGGCGCCTTCCAGTTGGAGCATGAGCCCGGACAGGGAATGGGCGAGCACGTCGTGCATCTCCCTGGCAAGCCGCTGGCGTTCGGCCAGCCCAGCCGCCCGTGCCTGCGCGGCCCGGGTGCCCTCCAGTTCGATCAGGAGCCGTTCGGCTTGGTCGTTGGCCTGCCCGAGCCGTCTTGCCAGCAACGTCATGCCAGGGAAGCCGACGATCGCGATAGCGCTGAGCAGCGCCAAGGTCGGCGAGTCGTGGCTGACAGCTACCGCGACCGCTGCCAGGCACGTGATGCCGGCGACAGACAACGCGATCGGGAAGCGATCTGGCACCCGCGGGGCGAGCAGCACAAGACCCGCCAAGAGCCCGGCCAGGCCCGGCCCGTCCGGTTGCAGTCCCATGAGCGCCGCCGAACTGACCAGGAGCAGTACGGCGAAGACGATGCGGACTGCCGCGCGTCGGTAACGGGCCGTCAGCGCGCCCAGCGCGCCCAGCGCGAACCCGCCCACAGCCAGAACGGCAGCCACGTCGCGGCCCGGAAACCCCGGATTCCGGCCGCTGCTGAACACCACCACTGCCACCACGGCAAACAGCGGTGGAGCGAAGCGGCGCATCCACCGGTGGGTTGCCTCCTGCTGTGCCCGCGCTCTGCGCAGCGTGGCGAGGGCGGGGCTGGCCGCGGGTTCTGTGCTCATCCGACGAACACTACGGCGCGCCCGCCCGAACGGCAGCACCTCCAGGGCAGATGGCCTGGTCTAACGCAGGGTGGATACGCCTCCACCCGGGGTTACAGCGTGACGGACTGGCAAATATGCAACCCCGCGCCGAAGACGTGCCCTCCTCCTGTATCGCACACTCGCACCTCAGCCCGGCAACGCCAAGGATCCCTGATGCTTCCTCCCCGCCGCCGTTTGAAGGATCTGATGACCGCCTCATCGCCACCGTCCTCGTCGCCAGACGCCGCTGGCGGCGGTAGCAGGCCGGGGCAGCGGATGAGCACCACGGCTCTGCCGGGCGCCCCCGGCGAACTGGCCGCCCAGAGCCGCTGGGCCGTGGAGACCCACGGGCTCACCAAGCGCTTCGGGGCGAATACTGCCGTGAACGGTGTTGAGCTGCTGGTCCCCCGGGGATCGGCGTTCGGCTACCTCGGCCCCAACGGCGCCGGCAAGACCACGCTCATCCGGGTGCTGCTGGGATTGACCCGCGCTGATGCAGGCACGATGTCCCTGCTCGGGTACCCGGTCCCGCAGCATCGCGACGCGGCGCTCGCTCGTGTCGGCGCCATCGTCGACGAACCCAGGTTCCACGGCCATCTGACCGGCAGGCAGAACCTGCGGCTTCTCGCCGCGGCTCGCGAACCGGCCGCGCGGGACCGCATCGGGCCGGTACTGGAGCGAGCCGGCCTGGCGCACCGCGCTGACGACCGGGTCTCGATGTACTCGATGGGCATGCGGCAGCGCCTGGGCGTCGCCGCCTGCCTGCTCGGAGACCCGCAGCTGCTCATTCTGGACGAGCCGATGAACGGGCTCGATCCCGCCGGAATGGCCGGGATCCGCGACATGATCCTGTCGCTGGTGGCCGAGGGCCGCACGGTCGTGCTGTCCTCCCACCTTCTGGACGAGGTCGAGCGGACCTGTGACACGGTCGCCATCGTCGACCGCGGCAGGATCATCCGGCAGGGACCGCTCTCCGAGCTGCTGGCGGGGGCGCTGCTCACGGTTCAGGTCGAATGCTCCGAACCCGGGCGGGCCCGCGCCCTGCTCGCGGGCACCACCTTCGGCGCCCGCGCCGAGGCCGCGCCAGCGGCGCTGGGCCTGGAGATCACGCTGCCCAGGGGCACCGGACGCGACGCCATCGCCGAAATCAACCGCGTTCTCGTCGCAGGCGGAATCTCCGTCTACCGGCTCCAGCCGGTCCAGGCTTCGCTCGAATCGTGGTTCCTGCAGGTCACAAGCAGACTGGGGGACCCGGAATGACAACCATTCCGGCCGGCCACGGCGCGCCCGCGCCGGATCGGGCAGTGCAGACGGCGCCCGCTGGTCACTCACGTGACCGCCGGGGATCCCCGATTCCCACCGCCGGCATGATCACCACCAGAATCATGGAGCTGCGGCGGCGGCGCGGCCTCATGATCGCCGTCGTCGTGGTGACCATCGGGTTCCCGGCGTTGTTCCTCCTCATTCGCCTGCTCCTGCACGCGTTCGCGCCGCGCACCAGCCCGCCCGCCGGGGGCTACGGCATCTTCGAGGTCCTGGTAGCCGGCTTGCTGCCCACCTTCGGCTTCATCGCCGCGGCCACGGTGGGCTGCACTGCCGGATCGCGCGACCTGACCGAAGGTATGTTCCGGCACCTGGTGGTGACCGGCCGGTCCCGGCTGGCGCTCTACCTGGCCCGGATCCCCGGCGGACTGGCGATCGTCGTGCCGCTGCTCGCGATCGGCTACACGATCGTCTGCGCGGTAAGCGTCTTCGCCGCACCGGCCTTCATCGATGACTCGAACGTGAACATTCCTCCCGGCCTGTCCCGCGCCGGCTTCGAGAACTGGGCCAGGGACCGCGCCGAGCCGGTCATCTGCTCTCTCCCCTACAACGGGCATCTTCCGGGGAATGTCACGTGCGCCGGGCCGCCTGGCTGGTCGAAGTCAGCAGTCACCCCCGGCCAGCCCGCGCCCGCCAAGCTGGAAGCTCTGGCCGTCAAGATTGCCAGCCAGGACTACCCCGGTTACACCGGCATTCTCCGCCGCCCGCCGATCTCCCTCATGATCAAGGCCGGGCTGTGGATCGAGCTTGAAGCGGCCGTCGGATTCATCCTCGGACTCGGGCTCGCCTCGCTCATGGGGCAAAGACTCATCCCGGTGATCTTGATAATCGTGCTCCAGATAATCCTGACGCCGATCCTGGCCTTCGCTGCCGTTCCCCATCTGCAGGCCCTGCAGCGATCATTCGTCGGGCTGGCCATGGCGCACCTGGAGCCTTCCGGGCTGCCGATGGTTTTCCGGGCTGCCGGGGGTAACCGGAGGCAGTCGGCGGGCCCGGCACCGCACTGCTGCCCGAGTCGGCCACCCAGGCCAGCTGCGTCATCATCGCCTGGCTGGCGGCCTGGACGATCCTCGGCGCGTGGCGAATGATGACCAGGGACGCCTGAGAAACGCAGTCCTCACCAATGCGGTTAGCCATCAGACACGAGTCAGGACTGGTCTCGAGCCGCGAGCGGGGAGCGGCTGGAAGGCACAGGTGCGGGTGCCGTTGCGCTACCGACGATGGTAGGGGCGACGAACTTCGGGGCCTTCGGCAGAGCTGTGTGCTCGAGCTGGGTGACGGTGAAGCCTGCTTGCTGAATGGATCCCAGCGTGGGGCGGTTGCAGTCACAGCAGACGACGAGCCGGTTGAGCCAGTTCATCCGGTCCTGGAATCGGGCCCGGCCGGGGTCGTCGGAACGCACGTGCTCGATGAACAGGAACTGGCCACCGGGCCGCAGCACGCGCCGCAGCTCCCGCAGCGCCCTAGGCTGGTCGTCGACCCCGCAGAGCACCAGCGTGGAGACCGCCACGTCGAAGGTGTGATCGTTGAAGGGAAGGTCCTCGGCTGGGGCGCGCAGGACCTCGGCTGCCGGGGCCTGTTCGCGGACCCGTTGCTGCAGGCGGCGCAGCATTGGAGGCTGGGGCTCGGTTATCGTCAGTGACTCGACGGCCGGGCCATAGAAGGGCAGGTTCGCCCCGGTCCCGCCGCCGATCTCTAGCACGTGGCCCTTGGCCCCGGCCAGCAGGTCCTCCCGGAAGGCGCGCAATCCGGCCTTCTCGGCCCTGGCCATCTGGCGGTCGTACGTCATGGCGAAGAATCCGGCTCGGAGGGTCATGGCTGCCTCGTTCCGTTGCGTCTGAGCTCCGTTGAGGCGAACCTATGGGGGCACTTGGCCCTGGCGCATGAGGCGAACACCCCATCTTCCCGGCACCAGGCACCGGCGGGAGCAGGGCCACGGGTATGTCGCCGCTGGGTCAAGGCAGGTTAAGCTCTGCTGATGGGAGGCGGCGGGAGATGCCCCGAGTGCGGCTGGCTGAACTTGTTGCGGCGCTGTCGCTTGGTGTGGATCTGGGGTTCGGCCAGCCGATGGAACATGTGCTGCGGCAGTGCCTGATCGCACTGCGACTGGCTGGCCATGCGGGACTCGACGAGCCAGACCGGCTGGCGGTCTATTACACCGCATTGCTCGTCAATGTCGGCTGCCACGCCGACGCGCACGAGCAGGCAAAGTGGTTTGGCGACGACATCGCCCTCAAGTCGGGCAAATACGCGCACGAGCCGGGCAGCCTGCGGGCGGTGCTGGCGAGCATGCGGCTGGTCGGTGCCGGCAACCCGCCGCTGCACAGATTCCGGGTCGGCCTCGAGCTCGCCATGTCCGGGCACCGGCAGCTGGACGGGATGATCGCCCAGCATGCGAAGCTGGCGCAGACGCTAGCTGAGCAGCTTGACCTGCCGGGCCAGGTACGCGAGGCGGTCGGCGCTGCCTACGAGCAGTGGGATGGGCGCGGCTGGCCCGGGGTCCTGAAGACCGACGCGGTGCCGGTGGCGGCGCGGATCGCCCAGCTTGCGGAGTTCATCGAGGTAGCCCACCGGGTCAGCGGGATCGAGGGCGCGACGGCGCTGGCCAGCAGGCGGGCGGGCAAGCAGTTCGACCCGGCACTGGCGGCGCTGGTCTGCCAGCGGGCGGAGGAGATACTCGGCGGCCTGGAGACGGTTCCGGCCTGGCAAACCGTGATCGCTTCCGAGCCGGCGCTCGCCGTCGCGCTATCGCCGCAAAGGCTCAATAGCGCACTGGCAGCCATCGCGAATTTCGTGGACCTGAAGTCGCCGTTCACTCTTGGCCATTCAGTCGCGGTCGCGGACCTGGCGGAGGAGGCCGGCCACCGGCTGGGGCTGCCCCGCGAAGAAGTGCTGTCGTTGCGCCAGGCCGGGTTCGTGCATGGCTTCGGACGGCTGGGCGTGTCGAATTCGATCTGGGACCGGCCCGGGCCGCTCAGCGCCGGCGACTGGGAGCGGATCAGGATGTATCCCTACCTGACCGAACGCATGCTGCACCAGTCGGCGGCCCTGGCACCGTTGGGTGAGATCGCGGTGCAGCACCGCGAGCGCTTGGACGGCAGCGGATACCCGCGAGGGCTTTCCGGCGGCGCCATCTCCAGCCAGGCCCGGGTCCTGGGGGCGGCGGATGCCTACCAGTCGATGCGTGAACCGAGGCCGCACCGGCCAGCACGGTCGGCGGCCGACGCAGTCGCGGAGATGCGCGCCGAAGTCCGGGCTGGCCGGCTGGACGGGGCAGCCGTCGATGCCGTGCTTGAAGCGGCCGGTCATTGCGTGCCGCGCCGCCAGCAAGGGCTCGCGGGCCTGACCGCCCGCGAGGTTGAGGTGCTCGTCCTGCTTGCGCGCGGCATGTCGAACAAGCAGATCGCCGAGCGGCTGGTGATCACGCCGAAGACGGCAGGCAATCACGTGGAGCACATCTACGCCAAGATCGATGCCTCCAGCCGGGCCGCCGCCGCGTTGTTCGCGGTGCAGCACGGCCTGCTGCCCGAAGAGAAGATCGCCATCACGGCGACGTCCTTACCCGGCATCGGGGTGCCGGAAGCTAGGACGAACACCTCATTACCCGCTCGTTGCGCCGGACCTACCGTCATGGCATCACTGCGATCATTGGGTCACCAGGAGATAAGCCAGATGCCAAAGGCTAGACAGCCTGGGCCACTTCGTGTAAAAAGTGGCGCTTGATGGGTACTGTTGGCCGAGCGCGAGGCAACCGGTGGCAGCGGCTGATTGTCGCTGGTGTCGTGGTCGTGGGGGCGGTTCAGGTCGTTGGGGTCGTCGCGACTGCGGCGCCTGCTTCGGCGAGTGATCTGACGTGCTCCTCGACCGCGTCGATCTCCTATGGTGCTGCGGCGCTGACCGGCAAGATCACCAACACCGCCAAGGCGGCATGCTTTAAGTTCCGGGTGGTTAGCGGCGATCACGTCCGTTTCAACGTCCGTGCCGTGTCGGGGAGTATCTCTCCCTTCACAGACGTGTTCGACGCCGGGGGGACGAGCAAGTGCGCCACACCCGGCGACATCGAGTGCACCGCCGACAGCACCGGGACCTGGATGGTGCAGATCTCCTCCAGCACTACCGGGTCGTTCCACATCTTCGCGCAGCGGCTCGACGGGGCGGTCGGCTGCCACCCGATCACTTCCGGCAGTAGTCCCCTCACCGGCGACATCGCGGCCGCCGCTGACGCGGCCTGCTTCACGTTCTCAGGGACCGCCGGGGAGGTCGTCCTGGGCCATGACCAGAACCTTGCCAGTTCCGGGGCGCCGTTCATGGAACTCCTTTCGGCCGACGGCTCGCAGGTCTGCTTCGTCGAGGGCGGTTTTTTTCACCTGCACGCTCACCAAGACGGGCACCCAGACCGTGCTGGCCTATTACCAGGCGGCGCAAACGGGCAAGTTCAGCATGTACCTCCAGCGGATGACCAAGCCCGCAAAGTGCTCAGCGCTCAAGTTCGCCGCGGCGCCGCTCACCAAGAAGATCGCCTCGACAGGCGCGGTTGACTGTTTCACGTACTCGGGACCGACGGGCGCGCTTGTCACCGTCGACCCGGTGGTTGTCTCGGGAACGCTCTCACCCGAGACCGATATCTTCAGCCCGGCCGGGGTGTCGACGTGTGCCACACCGGGCGAGCTGCACGATTGCGCGATCAGCTCGGCGGGAACGTGGACGACGCTCATCTGGGACAATCCCGGCACTGGTACGGGGACCTTCACCCTCTCGGCGGTCGACCTGGACATCGCCCCGTTGTCGGGCCCGGCCGGCACGCCGGTCACCGTTTCGAGCGGGGGCTTCAAGAGCGGCGAGACCGTGAAGGTGAAATATACGACCGGGCTCACCAGCCCGGCGACGGTGCTTATCTGCCACGGCACCGCATCTGCAACCGGGACTGTCAGCTGTTCAGGCACCGTCCCCAAGTCAACCGCCGGCGCTGCCGGCCGTCACGTCGTCCAGGCCGTCGGCTCCGCGTCAGGCCACAAGACGAACGGGACCTTCACCCGCACCTGACCCCGGCACAGCGCAAAACCCGGCCTCCTGCCGTCCGGCGGTCCACCCGGGCAACCACACGAAGAACCATCCAAGAGCCAGCACACACCTATCCTGAGCCAGCTGAGAGCTGCCGCACCTGGCGCTGAGATCATCGCGGTCGGCGCCTACGACCCCGGCGGTCCTTGCCTGCGACGCTACGTTGGTTGTATAAAACTAGCAAATAACTTCCAGAATTGGATGGGATCGTTGGCTGCCCCTGGCTGGACCTTCCTGACCAACCACGCCCGGGTCCTGCTGTGCATCGCACATGACCCGGGGGTCCGCCTGCGCGACATCGCGGCCGGGCTCGACATCACCGAGCGCACCGCCTACGGCATCGTTACCGACCTGGCCCAGGCCGGCTACATCGTCAAGCAAAAAGACGGCCGCCGCAACCGCTACGAGATTCAGACGCATCTCCCGCTGCCAGAGCCCTCCAGCCAGGAGCGCACATTGGGCGAGGTTCTGGCCCTCCTTACCGGCGACAACGCACCGCCGTGACGGACCGGAGCTGCACCTTGGCCCATTTCCGTTGCGGCGCCGGTCTGGATCATCATCTTCCGGGAGGCCCAGGGCGGGCCTGATCTGTGAAGGTGGCGGCGAGCGCGGCCGTGCCGCCGCTCGCGCTTGCGGCTCGCCCATTGATCGTTGCCGGGCTTACCGCATGTGGTTTGCGGCGCTGCCAGGATGTGCGTCCTCGGGAGAGGGCCCGCGCGCACCTGCCGGAGTTAGAGCCCGGGGGCGTACACTGGCCCTGCTTACCCAGATAGCCTGACCGCGTTTTCAATCAGGCTCCCTGGGTAACAGGCCCAGGCAGCCTGAATGCGTTTTCGGTCAGGTCTAGACCATACGCCGGTCACGAGATCCGTTTCGCTGCGTTGTCCTATCCCGCGATGCGGAGTGATGACCGTGACCGTAAGTAGTACGAGCGCACCCTATGACGGCACCGGGCCCTTCCCAGCTGCCAGCGCCCCCGTCCGGACCCGGGCGCAGCGGACTGGGCAGGTGACGGTGACCGGCCTGATCGTGGTACTCCCGTTCGCCGGGCTGATCGCCGCGATCTGGCTGCTGTGGGGCCGCGGTGTCGGCTGGGCCGACTTGGGCCTGGCGGTGTTGTTTTACCTGGTGACTGGGTTCGGTGTGACGGTGGGCTTCCACCGGTGCCTCACCCACCGGAGCTTCACCGCGCGGCCGGCACTGCGGATTGCCCTGGCGATCGCCGGGTCGATGGCCTTCGAGGGCGACGTGATCGGCTGGGTCGCCACCCACCGGCGTCACCACGCGTTCACCGACCGTCCGGGCGACCCGCATTCGCCCTACCGGTACGGCACCGGCCTGGCCGCGCAGCTGCGGGGCCTCCTGCACTCCCATGTCGGGTGGCTGTTCGGCAACGATCCGACACCGCAGCAGCGTTATGCACCCGACATGCTGGCGTGCCAGTCGATGCGGCGGGTGTCGCGGGCCTTCCCCGCGTTGTGCCTTGTGTCGCTGGTGCTGCCGTTCGCTGCGGGGTGGGCACTTGGCGGTACCTGGCTGGCTGCGCTGCTGGCGCTGGTGTGGGCCGGGCTCGTTCGCGTTTTCCTGCTGCAGCACGTCACCTGGAGTGTGAACTCCCTGTGCCACATGCTCGGCAACCGGCCCTTTACCACTCGCCGCCACGACCGGGCCACCAATTTGTGGCCGCTGGCGGTCCTGTCGCTGGGTGAGAGCTGGCACAACATGCACCACTCGGATCCGGCCTGCGCCCGGCACGGCGTCGACCGCGGCCAGATCGATCTGTCCGCCGAATTGATCCGCGGGTTCGAACGCCTCGGGTGGGTGAGCGGCGTGCGGTGGCCTACCCTGGCCCGGCTTGAGCAGCGCAGGCGGGCGCGGGCGATACCCGCGGCACATGTGCTCGCTGGCGGCCGCGTCCCCACGCTAATCGAACAACGGCCCGCAAGTCTCCTGGCCCCGATGAGCGGGCGATCGCCCGACGCTGGCTGATGACCTCCTCAGTTGCGAGGATTACCCCACCGCTGGCCGAAGACCTTCCCGGTCATGGGCACCGCCAGCACGGACAGGACCCGGTGGGGACCAGTGCCGAGCCGCCTGGCCAGCTCACGCGCCCGGAGGCCGGCCCTGGCCGCAGTCACGTGCCGCGGCGCGAGCCAGAGACCGCCATCACCCGGCCGCACCGCGCCCGCAAGATCCTGCGGACCGTGGTGTCGGTGGCTCTGATCGCGGCCATATTCGCGTTCGCCCTCCCCCGGTTCGCGTCCTATCGCAGCGTATGGGCCAGCCTGGACGCGATGACCTGGCCGCATGCGCTGCTCGTCGGCATCACGGCCGCTGCCAGCATGGCCTCGTACTGGTTCATGATCTGTGCGGTGCTGCCAGCGCTGCGGCTCCGCCAAGCGGCGGTGGTCAACCTCAGCTCGAACGCGGTAGCGAACGCCTTGCCGGCCGGCGGTGCCCTCGGCATAGGGGTCAGCTGGGCAATGATGTCCAGCTGGGGCGTCAGCACGGCGGACTACGTGCTCTACACCCTGGTGTCAGGAACCTGGAATGTCCTGGCCCGTCTGGGCCTGCCGGCCCTCGCCCTGCTGATCATGCTGACCGCCACCCCGCCCGATGCCGCCCTGATCGCCGCCGCAGCCACGGGCCTGGCAGTGCTCGCAATCGCAGCGGCCGGGCTGGGCCTGCTTGTGCGCAGCGAGTCCTTCGCGCTCCGTGCGGGCGGCATACTGCAGCGCGGGCTCGTCATCGCGTGCCGGCTGGTGCGCCGAAGGCCCCCCTGCGACATCCCCCAAGCGCTGCTCGGGTTCCGCCACCGGGCCGCCGCCTTGATCGCCGCTCGCGGGTGGCGGATCACCGCCACTACCGCGGCGAGCCAGCTCATCTTGTGGCTGGTCCTGCTCGCGTGCCTGCGCGGCGTCGGCCTGTCCCAGGCGCAGGTGCCCTGGCAGACCTCACTCGCGGCGTTCGCGTTCGTCCGGCTGCTGACCGCCCTGCCCATCACCCCAGGCGGCCTGGGTATCACCGAACTGGGCCTGATCGGCACCTTGGCGGTGGGCGCTGGCCCCGGTGCCGGGGTGCAGGTGACCGCGGCCGTGCTGCTGTACCGGGCCGTCACCTACCTGCCTCCTATCCCGCTCGGCGCGATCACCTACCTGGTGTGGCAGCACGCACCCACACTCCTGCGACAGCCTGGGCAACAACGGCGGGTCGGCGACAAGGCGCAGCCCCCCGGGTAACAGCCTGCTCGATAACTGGCTGCCGGGGCCGATGTCTGCGGTCCCGTGGATGACGTCCCCGGCCAGTGCGGTGAGCGGGCGGTTGTGGTCGCGCGCGTACCGCCTCAATATGAGGAACGCCTCGTCGGGCGTCACGTGATGCCGTTCGGCCAGGACTCCCTTGGCCTGCTCGATCATGACCCGGCTGTGCAGCGCGGCCTGCAACTGCGCGGCGACAAGCTCCTGCTGGCGGACCGCTCGCTCCTGCAGTATCCCGATGGTGGCCACATCTACCAGCGCCCTGGCCGCCCGCGCCACCGTCGGGTCCAGGCCATCAGGTGCCCTGCGGAACAGGTTCAGGGTCCCGATGACCTGGTCGCGCAGCCGCATCGGGATGGCATGCACGGCGGCGAATCCCATCTGGAGCGCGGCGGGGCCAAACCGCGGCCACCGCGCGGCCACATCGCCGGCGCTGATATCGCGGGTGAAGACGGGCTGCCCGCTGCGGAAGCAGTCCACGCATGGGCCTTCATCGTTCTGAAGCTGAAACAGCTCCGCCACCCGGGCCTGCTCGGTGGACGCTGCCACCAGCCGCAGCGCGCCGCGGCCATCGGCCAAAAGCAGCCCCGCCGCGTCTACCTCCAACAGCTCCACGCACCGTTCGGTGAGCGTATGCAGGAACTCCATCAGGTCAAAGCCGGCCACCAGGGTGTCCGCCAGTTCCACGAACGTCTGCGCCAGCCGCTCGTCGACCGATGCCACCATAGTCCCGAGCTTAGAGCCCTCGCCGCCGCCCGCCCAAGTGTGCTGCCTCGCCTAACACTGAGTCAGCGCCGTGAACCCGGCGCAGCGCCGGGGCCGAAACGCAGCCGACGGCCCACTACCTCCCCAGCGACATCACCCAGCGCAGCGCCACTGGCGAACGCGTGTGCCCGCAGCCGCACGAACGCCTCCTCAAGACTCACGCCAAGCTGCACCGAGATCATCCCCGTGGCCTGATGAACCTCGGCCCGCGCCCCCGGCACGCCTTCCAGGGGCTGGTAGCCCGGGGACCCCGTGATCCCGGAAGCAGTGTCCAGCAGCAACTGCAGCGCGATATCGGCGAACACCAGCGCATCAGCCAGATTCCCCGCTCCGAGCGGGCCAGGCCGCGCCCGGTACAGCGAGAGGATCCCCACCTGGATGACTCCCGCTTGCAGCGGGAACCAGAACAGCGCCCGGGCACCAGCCGCCACGGCAGCCGGCACAAACCCCGGCCACCGCGCCGCCACCGAGTCCAGCTCCGGGATCAGCATCGGCGACCCGAGCCTGAAGTCGTCCGCACCCGGTCCTTCCCCCATGGTGAACTGGAACTCCTCCAGCCGGGCACTCACCTCATCCGAAGCACCCACCGGCTGGCGCGCCACCGGTCCGCTCACCGCCGTCACGCTCGCACCATCCACCCCGAGCCTCAGCACCGCGGCACGGCACAGCGCCGCAATCGACACAGGCGCATCACCCTCATGGGCCGCGGCGATCCACGCCCAGACCTTGACCACCCGCTCGCCCATAGCTTCAGCATCCTCGCCCCGGCGCCGAACCCGCCCAGGTCCGGCGGGTCAATCAGGCTGGCTCCAGGCGGCCGGGGATTACCGGGCTAACCGAACACGGAGTGGCCCTCAACATCAGCTTCCTGGCCACTCACCTCCGGCGGCTTCTGGCCGTAGCACTCATCACGGGGCGCTCGCCGGGGTGCGCACGGTCTTGGCGCTGCCCCTGCGGCGAGCATCGCGCACCATCAGCATCCCCCGGATGCACGGCGCTGCGAGCGCCAGCAGAGCGGCGATGATGGCGGCCAAGCGGGTGAGGATCATGGCGTACTCCCTTCGGCGACCCCGGGGGTAGCTGTCCCTCGTCAGCGTCATGCTCCCCCCGGGCGCCTGCCTCTCAAATCTACACAGGTAGTCAGAAACTAGCAATATTTTTCTAGTTTTGTTGATAGTTTTCGGAGACTGGGAGCAGGAGCCTGGTCAGCGGGCGCGCACCGCTGTCGTCTGGGCCTTCACACACCACCGGACGTGTGGCCTAGCCAGGCGGTAGAGACACCGCCCGCGGCGCTCTCCCAGCCCGGATGCGAGGAAGGGCGCCAGGCGCGGGAATACACCGGCCGCGAGATGGCGTTATGTAAGAAAGTTGTTGTCGACGTTTGCGATCGTGAAGGCGCCCGCATTTCGGCAATGGGCGTCTAGCCGTCTGGCTGTGGAATTCCTCCCTCCAAGTGGCGGGCAACCAGCAGCTGGTCTGTGCGAAGGGCACAGGTCCGGGCTCGTCTTGGAAGGAGAAAAGCAGATGGCACAGGGAATTGTGAAGTGGTTCAGCCCCGATAAGGGCTTCGGTTTCATCGCCCCCGATGACGGCACCGCCGACGTCTTCGTACACCACTCGGCGATCGACATGGGCGGCTACCGCACCCTGGAAGAGAGCCAGAAGGTGGAGTACACCACGCGCCAGGGTCCGAAGGGGCCGCAGGCGGAGCAGGTTCACGCAATCTGACTGGATGCATGCGGCAGGCCCCGCGCGGGGCCTGCCGCATGTTCGTCCCCACTGCACCACCGCACCGCCGCCCGCCCGGGAGCGCCACCAACCTCCCTGGCGGCCGACCGCTCGCCGCTCGCCGCGCGCCGCTCACCACGCACCGCTCACTGCCCACCGCAGGAGGATGAGGTTGACCGCTGACGCGGCACATTCAGTATCCGAACGTACCGTCGTGGCCGACCGGGAAGCGCCGCTCACGGGTCCGGGCAGCGACTATGCCAGGCTTTCCCGCAGCGTGCGGGCGGCCGGGCTGCTGCGCAGGCGTCCTGGCTATTACAGCGTCAAGATTGCCGTGAACCTGCTCCTGCTGGCCGCCGGGTGGGCCGCGTTCTTCCTGCTTGGGCGCTCCTGGTGGCAGCTGCTGGTGGCGGTCTTCCTAGCGGTGATGTTCACCCAGACCGGGTTCATCGGGCATGACGCTGGGCACCGTCAGGTCTCCGGGTCCAAGCGCACCGACGACCTGATCGGCCGCATCCACGGGAACCTGCTGATCGGGCTCAGCTACGGGTGGTGGACGGACAAGCACAGGCGACATCACGCCCACCCCAACCAGTTCGGCCGCGACCCGGACATCGGTGGCCGGGCGATCGCCCTCACCCGGGACCAAGCCCAGGCCCGGCACGGGATCGGCAGCTGGCTGGCCGGCTATCAGGCGTGGTTGTTCTTCCCGATGCTGCTGCTGGAAGGCTTCCACCTGCATGCCGCCGGGGTCCGGACCCTGCTGGGCCGCCGCGGCAGCACGAGGGCCAAGCTGGTGGACGGCGCACTGCTCGCCGCCCACATCATTGGCTACCTGGCCGCCGTGTTCCTGGTACTGTCCCCGGTACAGGCGGTGGCCTTCGTTCTCGTCCAGCAGGGCCTGTTCGGTGTCTACCTGGGATGCTCGTTCGCGCCCAACCACAAGGGCATGCCGGTCCTTGGCGAGGATGAGAAGTCTGACTTCCTCCGACGCCAGGTCATCACATCCCGTAACATCCGCGGGGGGTGGCTCACCGACCTCGTCCTCGGCGGCCTCAACTACCAGATCGAGCATCATCTGTTCCCTTCGATGCCGCGGCCCAGCCTGCGGCATGCCCAGGAACCGGTGCGTGCGTTCTGCAAGCAGCACGGCATCGCTTACTGCGAGAGCAGCTTCGTCGCCTCCTACGCACAGGTCCTGCGGCACCTGCACACCGTCGGCTCGCTGCGGCCCGAGCTCGAGTACTGAGCGGGCCCGGATGCGCGCCGCCCCTCGCTTGCCGGATCCCGCCCAGCTGACGGTGGGCCCGCCACAGCCCAGGTATGCCACTGTGGAGGTGCTGTCGACAAGTGACCTGGGAGGTGGGGCGCATGGCCGCGCCTGAGGTGTGGGTGGCCAAGGATGATGGCAGCGACCTCGTCCGGGCCGAGGCTATGGTGGCGGTCGGCCGTGACTACACCGGCACCGTCACGATCCGCCTGAGCAGCGGCGAGGGATCAGCCGTGACGCTAGTGTCGGTCGCTTCGCATGAGGGCAAACACACCCCCGATGACTTTCACCGCCAGCTGGTCCGGGTCGTGGCCCAGCTGGCCGACACGGCCCAGGCGACCGTGGTCAGCCCGGTATGGGATGACGACGGCTGGCGCTGGGCCACCGAGCCGCTATAAGGAACCACCCCAGATGGGTACCCCAAAACGTTGGTAGCAGCAAACTAGAAAATTATTGCTAGTTGTTCTTTGCCTCTGTAGGCTGGGGCCAGGCCCGGTGCGCGCGGCCGCGCGAACGCGCTCCTGCCTGGCACCGGGCAGCGCCTGCACACGCCCGATCATCCCGCCAGGTTGGTGGCGGGCGGCCCAGCACACCGCACCGCTAGCGAGAGAAGAAATGTCAATGCCCGAACCGGCAGCACCACGCTACGACGGCATCCGGGCCCCGCTGCGCCCCTCAGCCAACGGCTCCGCCAGGCCCCCGCCGGCACCCCCCGCCCGACGGCGGCCCACGAGGATCGCCACCATCCGGATGGGGCTGTTCGCCGGCATCGTCGTCCTCATCCTGCTGGTGATTTTCATCGTCCAGAACGCCCACGCCGTGCACATCACCTTCCTCGGCGCGCACGCCAGTGTGTCCCTTGCCGTCGCCTTGCTGGTCGCGGCCATCGCAGGCGCGCTGGTGATGGCGGCCGCGGGAACCGCGCGGATCACCCGGCTGCGGCGCACCATGCGCCGGGCGGGCACCGCTGGCCACGCACATGTCCCCGCCAGCGACACCCACCGGGACCGGAATACCGGCCCGGGACGCCCTGAGCCCGGGCCTCGGCCGTGAGCCGGCCCATGGCGGACCGGCGGCACATGATCCCGCACGGCAACGCCACGACTGCCAACACATCGCCACCTGCCGCCGCCGGTGCACCATCCGCCATCCCCACCGGGCTGCCATCAGCCCGAGTCAGCTTTGACTCCGCGCTCATCCGGCATGGCACGACCGACGGAGGATGGTGGCCACGCTCCCGGAACGCACTGACCGAGCTGCCTGCTCTCATCGCGGCGCTGGACGCCCGGCCCGGCGTACGGGTGCAGCAGCTGGCCATCCACCGCGACGAATGGGACGAAATCCCGCGCCAGCTCACCGCGGACGGCAGCCACTTTGTCCGGGTCGACTGGTTCACTACGGTGCCCCGGCAGACGGTCAGCGTGACCACAACCGGCGGCCGGGAACCGATCGCGTTGCTGGTGGTCCCCCCCGATACCCCCGCGGAGACCGCCTGGGCCGCCATGAACATAGCGGCCACCAATCCAGGCGCCCCACAGACCGCCGACATCCTTACCGCGGAAGAGATCCAGGGCCCGTGAGTGGATGCGGGAATCCCGGCGGCCCGGTTTCCGGTTTGACGGCGCCGGTACTTTAAAGACCTAATAAGAAAGACGCCCAATAAGCTGTCGGCGGTTGGTTTAATTTCGCTGGCGTGTCATAATAAAAGCGGTGGGAACCGCAACGTCCATGCGCTCTTTGAGGCGAGATCGCCGGCGCCTCAGCTACGCAGCGAGGGCGATGACAACATTGGCTGCGATTGTGCCAGCGACATGACCGCGGCCGGGGCGCAGTAGGTCCGGGCTCCGCCCGTTATCGCGCGTTCAGCCTCGGCCGAGGATGGGCCAGCAGCGGGCGTACCGGACCTGCCAGAGGGGACTGGCAATTTCGGCGACCGCTCCTCTCCCGCCGTGCCGGGCGTCGGGGGGACCGGCTGCGGCTGAGTGGACAGCGGGGATACAGGGAGGTGCCGGTGGAGCCCGGTGATCTGCAGTACCTGGTCCGCTTGCGGCGAGACGGCTGCCAAGCGCAAGAATCCGCCCTGTTGCCGGGCCCGGCGGCCGATGCCGACCAGCACCGCGAGCCCGCTGGTGTCACAAAAGCTCACCTTGGACAGATCGATAACAAGCCGGTTTGAGCCGAGCCGGAGCATGCTCAGAAGCTGCTCACGCAGGGCCGGGGCGCGGGCAATGTCGAGTTCGCCAGCCAGTTCGGCGATGGTCATGCCGTCCACGGTCCGGGTGGAAATATCCAGGCTGGAATCGACTGTAAGTCCGGAGTCCATGATGGCTCCCCGATCAGGTTGAGGCGGAACAGGCTGCCTGACGGCTGACGTGTCCGGAACGCATGCACGGCGCGAAGCGGCGGGCTCAGCGATGTCCCCTTTCCGCCGGCGGCTGGCCAGCGGCTGCGCCCGGGAGCAGCGCAAGGACTTCCCGGAAGGTCTTCTCGCGGGTAATGGGCTCTGGAAGCGGTTGGGGCGCCATGGTCTGGTGGCGGTCGCGGCGGCCGTCCTTGTGCTTGCTGATGTAGCCGGCCGCTGTCAGGTCGGTCACGATGCCGTGGGCGCTTCGCTCGGTGATGCGCAAGCGGACCGCGATGTCATGCAGTCGCGTCCCCGGGCCGTCCGCGAGAAACAGCGGCACACGGCCGCGGTTACTCACGAAGTTCCAGCCAGCCATACCAAAACACTATCACAATTTCTGGAAAAAAATTGCGGGTATTGAGGTGATCTCAGCGAACTCGATGGTGGCGACCGATACCGAGATCCGCGCGTCGCTGGCGTACATCTGGTAGGCGTAGATGATCCGCTGGTCCGGCACGATGTCGTAATAGCGGGCGTCGTAGCGGTAGGTCATGCCCGCCATATTGAAGCCGAACCGTTGTTGCCCACCGGCCCGGAAGTCGAACTCGGTAATGCCGGCCTGGCCGTCGGCGGGCTCCAGGTCCCCGGTATCGCCCCAGGTGTTCTTCGCCTCCGCCGAGGCGAACGCGGCGAAACCCGGGACGGGGCCATGAGCGGCCAGCTCCACGGCCCCAGCAGCGGTCGTGCTGGCGCGGGCTAGGCAGACGGCTGCGTCATACGGACCTGCGTCATACGGACGCGCGGCCTTAGGTACGCGATGCTGTGTTGCGTGGATGTCAACGAACTGCAGCATGCGCTAGCGCCGCCGGGCGACCGGATGCCATGGCGGCCCGCGGCGCGGTCACTACGGAGGGCCTGAAGGAGACAGAATGGCAGTTGCCGCATTTCGCTCGCGCATGACACGACTGGCCATGCTCTCCCTCACCGCCTCGATCATCCCGCTGATGGGTGCCGCGGCGCCGGCGAGCGCCGGTCCCTACGTCGCGATCAGTGGGTCCGGCACGTCGTGGCCTTCGATTGCGATCGACCAGTGGGCGCAGGCTGTCCGGGCCCGCGGGATTGTGGTCAACTACAACCCGGATGGATCCTCGGCTGGGCGCGCTGATTACATGGCCAACCAGGACGACTTCGCCGGCTCCGACCCGCCGTTCCGCTCCGGCTTCGACCAGCTCGGCGGGGTAGGGCCTGAGCACCCGCCCCAGGGGTACTCCTACATCCCCGATGCCGCTGGGGGCACGGCGTTCCCCTATCACCTGACCGTGCACGGCCACCCGGTCACCAATCTGCAATTGTCGGCCCGCACCCTGATGGGGATCTTCACCGGAAAGATCACCAACTGGGACAGCCCGCAGATCACCCGCGACAACGGCCGCCGCCTGCCCAAGCCCACATCCCTGGCCACGGCCCCATCCCGGCCCCCGCCCACTGCCGTTGACGGGTGAGCCGTTGACGGGTGATGAGAGCGGCGAGGAGCCGCTCGGCGGGGATGGCGTCACGCCTGGCATAGTGCGAATCGGCGACACCGTCCGGCGCCCGGCCCGGCCGTTCACCGCCACGATCCAGGCTTACCTCGCGCACCTGCACCAGGCGGGGTTCACGGGAGCACCCGTTCCGCTGGGTACCGACGAACAAGGCCGCGAAGTCCTGTCCTACGTCCCGGGAGAGGTCCCACGCGAGCCATTGCCAGCCGAAACCGCGGGCGATGACGTACTTGTCGCGCTGGCTCAGCTCATCCACGCACTGCACGAGGCCTCCGCCGGATGGAAGCCACCTCCTGACGCGGTCTGGGGCGGTATCCCCGGCTCCACGGCCTTTCCTCCGGTCGAAGGGGCGCCCGAGCTCGTCAGCCATCGCGACTACTTCCCGGGCAACGTGGTGTTCCGGGAGGGTCTTCCCGCCGCGCTCATCGACTTCGACCTGGCCAAGCCCACCACCCGGCTCTACGACATCGCCAACGCCTTGTGGTGGTGGGCGCCGCTCCGAGATCCGAGGGACCGGTCTCCCGCCTTCGCTGCGGCGGATATCCCGCACCGCGCGGCCGTCTTCGCGGACGCATACGGAATGATCTGGCAGCAGCGTAAGGGCCTGGTCCCTCTCATGATCCGCATGGCTCAGCGCTATCAGCTCACTGCCCGCGCCGCCGCTGAGGCGGACCCTGTGTTCCGGGGTTTCTGGGAGCAGGGAGCCAAGGACGAACTCCCGCGCGCCGAGGCGTGGCTGCGGGAGACAGGCCCCGCCATCGCCGCACGGCTCACTGCCCGCTACCGGCCGCGTTGCTCCCGATAATCGCCTCTGCACCGTAACGGAACGCACAAACCCTCAGCGCCGAGCCCAGCGGTCACGGCAGGATGTTCCTTTGGCGCAGATGGGGTGGGTGGCGTGCTGGACAATGGCGGAGGCCGGTCTTCAGCCGACCACGAGGCACTGATCCGCTCTGCGATCAGTCGCTGGCGGGCCAGTGTCATCGACGTCGCGGCGGCTAACCGGCTGCTCAGCTTGAGGCCGGCCGGGATCGCCATGATCGAAGTGGTCCGCCCGGCCGCGGACGATATCCTGTCCCGCCTCAGGACGGGCGGGTCTTTCGCCTTCCGGTCTTTGCAGCCCTGGGCCGGTGGGCCGGCCGACGGTGCCGCCGCCGACTCCGTACCTCCTCGATACGAGGATGGAGCCCGACGACCTTGAGGCGGCACTTCAGGCACTCGTGCGGCGCTCAAACCAGGAGAGCCTAGAACGGGGCGTGCCGGTCCTGTACCTGGCGTTCGGCACTGTGAGGTGGGCTGACCAGGATCGGGCCCGCTATACCAGCCCGCTGCTGCTGATGCCGGTCAGGCTGGTGGCCGCCGGAGCACGGCAGCCGCCGATGCTCGAGCCGACCGCAGACGACCCGGTGATCAATCCGGCGCTCAGCCTGGAGTTGTCCCGGGACCGGATCACGCTTCCCCGTGTGGACGATCTGGCGAAGCTCACGCTGAGTGGGTTGCTGGACACGGTCCGGGCAGCGGTCGCCGCCAAGGACGGCTGGCAGGCCAGCGAGAGCGCCGTCCTCTCATGCTTCCCGCCGATGAACGAAGCGACGTACCGGGACCTGCTCGATCATGAGGATCTGATCGCGGCGCATCGAGCGGTGCGGGCCCTGGCCGTCGGCGGGCTCAGCGAGGCTGGCCCCGCCCTTGGCGAGGTCACCGGGCGCCAGACCGGCGCGGGCGCAGCCGCTGGAGTTCCCCCGGTGATCCTGGACGCCGACTCCTCGCAGCGGGCCTGCGTCATGGCCGCGCTCGCGGGCCGTTCATTCACGATCGACGGCCCTCCCGGCACGGGCAAGAGCCAGACGATCGCGAACATAGTTGGTGCCTTGCTGCACGCGGGCAAGACCGCGCTGGTGGTGTCGAGCAAGGCGGCCGCGCTCGAGGTGGTGGCCGGCCTGGCCGGTGCCGGGCTGGGCGGTTACCTGCTGGAACTGCATTCGCACCACGCGACACGCACAGCGGTGGCCGCGTCGCTCGCGGAGGCCCTGGACACCGTACCCCCCGCGCCCACGGCGGTCTCATCCACCGATACCGAGCCGGCCCGCGAGCAGCTCAGCGCCTATGCCCATGCGGTGAACCGGGTTCGGGACCCGCTGGGCTACTCGCTGCACGACGTCCTCGCGATGATCGCCAGCCTGCACGCGGTCCCCGCCGCTCCCGCAACGGGCCGTGCCCCCGTGCACCTGACGGAGGAGGTGCTCGGCGAAATCCGCGGCGCCGCAGCGGCCCTGGCGGCTGCCTGGCGGCCGGCCGCGCAGGGACGGTCGTTCGCCTGGCGTGGCGTGGCCGAGCGGGGCGGGCTGGACGGCCGGCTCTACGAGGCGGCATCCGCTCTGGAAACGCTCGCCAGGGTGGTCCGGGGCAACCAGATACTGGCCGACGCCACCGGGCTGACCCGCCCGTCTGACGCACAGGCCCTCGCCCGGCTGCTGGATCATCTGCTGGCGTGGCCGGAGGGCTTGCCGGACGAATGGCTGACGGTGGACACACTCGATGTGGTGGAGGCGGCGGTCGCCCAGCTCACCGCGGCGCTCACCGAGATCGCCGCCCGGGAAACCCAGGCCGCAGGGGCGGCCGGGATCCCGTGGCCGGCGATACCGCGGCGGGACGCGCTGCTCGCGGCCGACACTGCCACGCTGGTCGGGCTGAACCCGGCCAGCGCCGATGCCAGCAGCCTGGGCTCCGGGCAGATCACCGAGCTTGCCCGGGACTTCTCAGCCACCGCTGACAGCCTGGAGAGGTGGCTTAGCGCGCTGTCCGGGCTGGCCACCACCCTCGGCTTGCAACCTCCGGTGACGTTCTCCGCCGCCGATGATCTGCTGACCGTCGCCAGGCTGGGTGGCGAACCTGACCGCCCCGAACGAGCCTGGCTGTCAGATCCCGGTTACCGCGCCGCAGGCCACGCGGCGCAGGTCCTCTACGATGCCCACAACACCCTGGCCGAAGCGGAAGCTGCCGCGCGCAGGTATTTCACGCCGGATGCGTTGCGCGAGGATGCCAGCGGCCTGGCGAAGCGGTTCGCGAACGACTACCAGGGCCTCGGAAAGCTCTCTGCGGCCTACCGTTCAGACAGGAAACTCGTCGCGGCCATCACCAGGGAGGGGACAGCCGAAGACACGGCGCAACAGTATCTCGGCCTCGCCGTCGCCTGGAAACAGGCGTCGGAAGCGCTTGCCGCGGCCGAGTTGCGGCAGGCCGCGCTGCTCGGCCCCCACTACGCCGGCCGGGCCACCGACTTCACCCGGCTGGAACGGGCGCTCACCCATGCTGCCAACGCCATACGGTGTGCCCGCGGGCAGGACCTTTCCCGGGCCGCTGACTACATCGCGCTGGACGCGGCGCCGAACGGGGCGGTCAGCGGCATCGTGGCGGAGGCCCGCCAGTACCTGTCTGCCTGGCAGACGGCTCTAGCGCCCGCACCCGCCATAGCCCCGCGCCCGGAACTGCTGAACGGCACGATCATCGAGGCGATCGGGTGGCTGCGGGCCCACCTGGCGGCCGCTGCACGCCGCGAGCGAGTTCACCCGTGCGGTCGGCGAGGTTGTGGGCAGGCCCCTGACTCTCGGCCAGGCCCGGCAGCTGGTCGCCCTGCACGAGGCGGCCGACGCTGCGCACGCCCGGCTGGCCGCGCGCGATGTGGTCTTCCGGGATGTGTGCGGGCAGCTATACGCGGCAGCCGCGACCGACGTCATGGTGCTGCGGGACGCGCTGGAGTGGGCGCGCCGCCTGCGCTCGATGATCACCGGGGGATCGGGACCGCTCACCCCGGCACACCTCACCGCGGCCGAAAGCGCCGTTCCGACCGACCGGCTGGCCAAAGCCGCCGACGCGTGGCACGATGCCTGCTCGGCCCTGCTGGCGGCCTTCAGCCCGCATTACCGCCCGGAGCTGGCGGCCCAGCTCGACGACTACTCCGGTGGCTATCGCCTGCTCGAAGCCATGTTCGAGGACGCGGAGGGGCGTGACGAATGGCACGCCTACCAGGCAGCCCGCGACGTCCTGGCCGCGCATGGCATGGATGCGGCCGTTGACTTCTGCATCGCCGAACAGAGTGAGCCAGCCCAGGTACCCCAGGTGATCGAGCGCGCGCTCCTGCGGGAGTGGGCTGATCACCAGGTGCGGACCGACCCGGCCCTCGCTCCGCTGCGGGCTGCTGGTCATGACGCGCTGGTCGACAGGTACCAGGAGCTGGAGCGGGAGCTGGCCGCGGCGGCGGCCGCAGCGATCATCCGCGCCTGTCATGCCCGGCGCCCGCGCGGCGACAGCGGCGAGTCCGCGGTCATCCGCCTGGAGGCAGCCAAGGACAGCGGGTACGTACCGGTACAGGAACTTCTTGACCAGGGCCGCCATCTCACCCAGGCGATCAAGCCGTGCGTGCTGGCCTCTCCCCTGGCGGTCAGTCGGTACCTGCCGGCAGACATGCCATTCGACGTCGTCATCTTCGACGAGGCCAGCCGGATCAGCCCGGCCGATGCGATCAGTTGCATCTACCGCGGCAGTTCGGTGATCCTGGCCGGGGATCATAAGCAGCTGCCACCGGCCGGCAGCGCCCTGGACGATGACGAGCTACGGCCGGCCGCGTTCGAGGAGCCCCCCGCTCCCGATTCGGTCCTCGATCTTGCGAGGGGATCTGGGAGGTTCAGCAACCTCGCTCTGCGCTGGCACTACCGGTCCCGGCATGAGGCCCTGATCGCGTTTTCCAACGCGGCGTTCTACGGCGGCCGCCTGCTCCCCGTGCCCGGCGGCGGGCCCGAAGCCGGAATAGAGCTGTTCTATGGCGAAGGAACGTACCGAGGCCGGACGACGCGGGACAACCCCAGCGAGGCCGCACGGGTGGCACAACGAGTCATTCACCACTACACCACCCGCCCGGCTCTCAGCCTGGGCGTGGTGACCTTCAGCGAGGCCCAGGCCGTCGCCATCGAGGCGGCGCTCGGCGAGGCTCGCAAACGGCGTCCCGACCTGGACCGGTTCTTCGGCACCGACCGGCTGCGCGGGTTCTTCGTCAAGGGTGCAGAGGCTGTACAAGGCGACGAACGGGACGTGCTGATCTTGTCTATCGGCTATGGGCCAGACGAGAAGGGCCAGGTCACCTCGGACTTTGGCCCACTCGGCGGACCGAACGGATGGCGCAAGCTCAACGTGGCCACCACCCGTGCTCGCTACCGTACCGAAATCGTCAGCAGCATCCGCGCCAGCGACATCCCCGAATCTGTCACCGGCGAAGGGGTGGAATACCTCCGCCGCTACCTCCAATACGCTGCCGGGATTCACCCGCGGCGTCTGGCAGCGGCGGCCCTCGCGGCGAGCACCGGGATGGCGGCGATCTTGGCGGGACTCAGGTTGTTCCAGTAGAGGCCGCTGGGGCGACGCTGCGGCTCACATTCGATCACTTCGTCCGGCGTGACGATCAGGTCCACGCTGAAGTCGTGCTCGGTCTCGGGCATCGGCTCGTCCATCACCTGCAGCGGGTGGACGGTCGTCACGATCACCGTGCTGGGACCGATCCGCCCGGCCTCCTGAAGCAGGGCCACCTCGATATCTGAATAGCCCCCGCCCTTCCCCAGCCGGGTACCTCGCCGGTTCACCGCGACGCTGCCGCAGACCACCATGTCAATCCGGCGCAAGTCCGTGACGCCGACCTTCCGGGCATGGACGGCGGCGTGCTCCCTGGAAGCGGCCTCGGCGGGCGCGGCGGTGAGGCTGGTGGGATCGAGGACGAAGAACGGCAGTTCGGCGGCCAGCCTGGGGACCGCGACGTAGAGCAGCTTGCCGTCGCGGAGGGCTCGTTCCCGGACGGGCTGCTGGGCGCGGTCCGGGGCGGCCTTGACGACCCGGGCGGCCCGCCACTCGGGCAGCCCTGCGAGCCGGTCCGCGGCCGCCTCGGCTCCGGCGAAGGGCGGGACGTATCCGTGGACGCCGCGGTCAACGACGCGTTCCGCCACCAGCAGGTCCCACACCCGCCTGCGGATCGCCTGCTTGGCTCCGTCGATTTCCGCGCTCACGACCAACCACTCTAGGCTTACGCCGTGGAGATCCGCCCGCTCCGCCCATCGGACTACCTGACTGTGATCTCGGTCATCGATAACTGGTGGGGCGGACGACAGATGGCGGACATGCTCCCCCGGCTCTATGAGCGCTTCTTTGCCGAGGTGCGGGCGCGGGACTGCCGGCTGGTCCGGGCGGTAACGGCCCCCATCAACCGCAACTCAATAGCGTTCCACCAGCGCATGGGCTTCGACATCGAGCCAGGCGACGCAGAGATCGACGGCATACCGGTGACGGCGGGCTACGACGGCGACGGGAAAGATCGCGTACGGTTCACCAAGACGCTGGTCGCCTAGCGGAATGCCGGCCAGTCCAGACGCCGGGGATACGAGTTCAGAACAGCATCTGCTGGGCGCCGGGGATGCCGGCCGCGGACACGCTTTCGATGGCCGCCTCGATCTGGCCCGCGCTGGCGTCCTCGGCAAGCGCTGCCAGGATCGCGTTCCTTATCGCCACCGCCCGGCCGCGCGGGCCGCGGCGATCGTTCAGCGGTGAGTACGGATCGCGGCGCCTGGCGAGGTAGTCGCGAATGTTCTCCGCAGGCGACCCGGCGGCCAGATGCCCAGCGGCCTGGCAACTGGGTTCGTCACACCGGTGCCGGATCACCGGCAGCAGGCCGGTAACCGGATCCGGCTGGGGTATGCCCCTGCTGAGCACATAGCCGTAGACGTGGGCCGGGACGACCAGGCTTGCGGGACGGTCCGCTACGGCACGGCGGGTACCTGCCCGGAACCGCCCGTGCCCGCCCGACGACAATGCACCAAGGAAGAACGCACACTGCCCCGGGCCGCGCCAGTAGACCTTGCTGTAGTACCTCGCCCAGGCCTCGCTGTCTTCCGCCAGCGCCTGCCACAGGTCTAGCGGGATCCGGGCGAGCTGATCCCGCTCTCCAGCCCTGCGGCCGCCGGATGCGTGCCGCCGCACCCGCGCAGGCCCGGCGAGAACGGTCATACTCTCGACGTTACGCTCCACATCGGACATAGCCGGGATTGCCGTCGGAGGGTCGCCGTGACTGAGCCCGTATTCGATGCCGAGGGGTTGTTCGGCGAGGACTACCTGTACTTCTACGCCGAGCCGCTCGACGCGCGCAGCGATGCCGAGGCCGGGCTGATCTGGCATCTGCTGGAGCTGGAGCCAGGCATGGAGGTGCTCGATCTCGCCTGCGGGCACGGCCGGATCGCTAACGCCCTGGCCGAGCGCGGTTGCCGCGTGACGGGCCTGGACGCCACGCCGCTGTTCCTCGACCGGGCCCGGCGCGACGCGGCCGCCCGCGGGGTCACGGTTACCTACGTTGACGGTGACATGCGGGACCTGCCCTGGACCGGCCGCTTCGACCGGGTGATCAACTGGTTCACTGCCTTCGGCTACTTCGGCGATGCGGACAATCGGCGGGTGCTCACCGAGGTGGCCCGGGCGCTCAGGCCCGGCGGCCGGTTCGCGCTTGAAATGAGCAATCGTGACTGGATAATCCGGCACTTTGAGCCCGCAAGCGTGGATGAGCGGGATGGCAACCTGATTACCGAACGGCGCCAGTTCGAGCCGCTGACCGGCCGGATGGTGGCCGAGCGGACTGTGGTTCGCGACGGCCACGTCCGCCGCATTCCCTATTTCGTCCGCACGTTCACCTTCACCGAGCTGCGGGACTGGCTGCTCGGCGCGGGCTTCACGAGCGTGCAGGGCTACGGCGAGGACGGCGACCCGCTGGCCCTGGACAGCCGGCGAATGATTGCCGTCGCCCGCCACTGATCATCCGCGGGATACAGAACCCACCTGACGACGTCGAGCGCCACGACGGCCCGGCGGTCGTTCGTCTGTGGCGGTCAGGACTTGCGGGCCAGACCGGCATAAGCGGCGATCCGCCCACCGTCATCGGGCGCGGCCGAGCCGGGCTGCTAGCGCTGCACCTGCACCAGGCCAGGTTCCAGCAGCTGCAGGCCGCCGAAAAACCGGGCGATCTCAGCGTGCGTCCGCAGCGTTGTCGTGCCGGCGGTCCGGGCATTGACCCGGCGGACGGCCTCCGCGACCCGGTCCTGGTCGATCTCACTGGCCGGGTGGTAGACCGCGAGCCAGCTTCCGGACGGCACCGCCTCGGCCAGGCGTGCGACGATCGCGTGCGGGTCAGCGGCATCGGGGACCGGCTGCAGGATGCCGATCAGCAGCACGGCGACGGGCTGCCTGAAGTCCAGCAGCTCGGCTGCCCCGGCGAGGATCTTGCCCGGCTCGCGCAGATCGGCGTCCAGATAGGCCGTCGAGTCCTCCAGCACGCCGGTCAGCAGCGCCCGGGCGTGCGCCAGCACCATGGGGTCGTTGTCCACGTAGACGACCCGGGCGTCCTTGGCGACCGCCTGCGCGACTTCGTGGGTGTTGTTCGCGGTGGGGATGCCGGTGCCGATGTCGAGGAACTGACGGATGCCCGCCTCTTCGGCCAGATAACGCACCGCACGGGCCAGGAACGCCCGCTGTGCGCGGACGCCGCGCAATATCGCCGGATAGGCGGCAATCGCCTGCTCAGCGGCCTCCCGGTCGACCGCGAAGTTGTCTTTGCCGCCCAGCCAGTAGTCATAGATCCGGGCCTGGTGCGCAACGGTGGTGTCGATCGAGGCCGTGGCTTCGAGGTCGTCGGCCCACCCCTTCAGTCAGTCCTCCGTCACGGCGCGTTCCTCGGATCGGCGGTATGGGGCAATAGCGTAGCCGCGCATCGTCGTGACCGGCCGCGCATCACGCGGTGGCGCACTCCGTGGATGCGCCGGTACCAGGGTCGTAGTAGTGGGCGTACTGCCATAGACCGCGGCTGACCAAGGTGCTGTCGGGCAGCGCGCTGAACCAGGCTGGTGCCAGCGCGTCCATGCCCGGTAGCGCGATGCCCCTGGCGATCCAGGTGGCCAGGGCCTCCCCGATCGCGAGCGAGGAGGAGAACCCCGACCCGTTGCAGCCGCTGGCCACCCACAGGCCGGCCAGGCCCGGCACCGGCCCGGCGACGAACCGGCCGTCGGGGCTCATCGTGAACATCCCGCCCCGGTGCTCGGCGACCGGCGCGGCTGCGGCGGCTGGCGCCTCGGTGCCGACCTGGGCCGTCAGCCTCCGCAGCACGGCCAAGTCCAGCGGCACGTCGTCGGTGGTGAAGGTGGCCGGCTGCTGGCGCGGGTCGACCGGCAGCGGATCTGCCTCGAAGCCGCCGACCATGAGCCCGCCACGGGCAGGCCGCAGGTACACCGCGGCATCGACGACCCTGACGATCGGATCGGCCGGGTCAATATCGGCCGCTGGCTCGGTGATCAGTAGCTGGTGGCGGACGGGGGCGAGCGGCACCCACGCACCGGCCAGTTCGGCGACCTGCCGGACCCAGCCGCCGGCCGCGTCCACCACCACCGGCGCTGTGATGACCCGGCTATCGGTCTGGACCCCGGCCACCCGTCCACGCCCGACCGGTATGCCCATGACCGGCTCGTCCTCGGCCACCATCACCCCGTGCCGCCGGCAAGCGGCCAGGTAGGCCAGGATGAGGCTGACTGGTTCCTCGATGTAGATATCCTCCGGGCACCACAGGGCGAACTGCTCCCCCGCCGCCCGGTAGTAGCTGAGCTGCCGGCCGGGGTGGGCCGGGTCTGCCTCGCGGACGTCGGCGCCCCAGCCCCGCGACTGGGCCAGCTCCCGGGCGAGAAGCTTCCGGTGCTGGGCGGTCCGGGCGATCAGAAAAGCTGCCCGAACGGGCCACCGTCAGTGGCACGCCCGCCCAGTCGGCAAAGCTGGCCGCCCGGGCGATGCTGCGCCGGGCCAGCCGGGTGCGCAGCTCGTCGGCCTGCACGGACTTGAACAGCCCCGCCGCCCGCCCCGATGCCTGCGATCCGGCCGTGTGCCGGTCCACCACGATCACCGACTGCCCGGTCAGCGCACAATGCAAGGCGGTGCTCAAACCGAGCGCACCCGCCCCGATTACCACCACGTCGGCATCCACCACAGCCAGTTGTGCCCACACGCCCGCGGTCGCAAAAGGGCTGGAGGCGTGAGCGCAGGACCGGATCGCGTCAGCGGATGACCCTCGACGGAACCCGGGGAATCTAGAAGGTCACGATGGTCTTGATGTCATCGGGCCTGCGGCTGTAGGCGTCGGCCCATTGGCCGAGCGCCACCCGGCGGGTAACGAGATCGGCCAGCCAGCCGGGATCGGCCTTGGCCAGAGCGCTGGCGGCGAGCTCGTAGTGATACCGGTTGGCGTTGACCGAGCCGAACATGACCGAGTTCTGCAGGACCATATTGCGGTTGAGGAGCCCTGGGTCGACGGTGTGCACCGCCCCGGCCGCGGATACGCCGGTGAGACAGATGATCCGCTGCCGGACATGCTGCGGCCCCGCCTCCAGCAACATCTGAACGTAACCGGTGCATTCGATGACGATGTCCGCCTCGGCGGCCGCGTGGACGATGTCGCCGCGGGGGACGTAGGTTGCCCCGAGCCGGCGGACCATGTCCGGCTTGCGGCCTTCGGTGACCAGATCGAGCACGAAGGTGGTGTAGCCGCGCTGGACGGACAGCAGCGCGGCCAGCAGCCCGATGGGCCCGGCGCCGGTGATCAGTACCGTCTTCGGCGCCCATGTGGCCCGGCGGCCGATCTTTTCGATGTGATCCCAGGCCTTGGCGACAACGGTGGCCGGTTCCAGCAGTACCCCGAGGGTTCCGAGGGCGGGATCGACGGCGACCAGGTATTCGGGGCGGATACGGTACCGCTCGCTGGCATAGCCGTGGCGGGCCTTGATCCCCCGCTCGGTGTATCTGCCGTTGGTGCACATGTCCCAGTCCCCCGCGGCGCACGCCGGGCACGGAACGGGATCGGGCCGCCGCACGATGCCGACCACGAGGTCTCCGGCGCTGAACCCGGTCTCCGCCGGGGCCTCGATCACCCGGCCCAGCGATTCATGACCGAGGATGAGGCGTTCCTGCCCGGGGGGTGCCCACCCGTAGGCGCCGTCGATGATCTCCACGTCGGTGCCGCAGATGCCGATCGCCTGGGTCTCCACCAGGACGGGCCCGTCGTCGTGCGGCGGCTCCGGCATGTCGGTGAGCCCGACGGATCCCTGCTGCCCGGGGATCACGGTGATAGCACGCATAGCCCCAACGTAAAGACCGGAATCAGCGAAGGCCAGCACCGGCGTTTGTGGCCAGACCGTGTTCACCCACGGCGGGGGATGTGCCTCCTGGCCGGAGCCGGGAAACTCCCGGTCTATGGCTGAGCGGGACCGCCGCATCCGCGAGGGCGGCTTCGGTTCCGCCCTGACGTTCGTTGACCACATGCGTCCCGACGGCCGGATTGTTCGCTGGGAGTCCAGGCATCACCGCAAGCACCTGGCGAGTGCGGTCGGCTCGACCTGGTGGGCACCCGGGGCCCGGGGATGGTGGATTGCCGTTCTGTTCGCCGTGGGATCGCTGCTTTTTGCGCTCGGGTCGCTGCCCGGGTATGTGAGCGCTGCCGGGGACCGCCGGGACACGGTGACGTACTTCGTCGGCTCGCTGTTCTTCACCTCGGCCGCGTTCCTCACCTACCGCGAGGCGGTCGACGCGGCTCCCCCTGCGCAAAACCCGGGCCACCGGCGCTTCTTCGTCTACCAGCCACGGCGGATCGACTGGTGGGCAACGGCGGTGCAGCTTGCCGGAACCCTCTACTTCAACGTCAGCACCGGCGTCGCCACCCAGTCCGACCTGGCCGCACAGGCGGCACATCAGCACATATGGCGGCCCGATGCCATCGGCTCGGTCTGCTTCCTGGTGTCGAGCGCCCTGGCCTGGTTCGAGGTCTGCCACGGCCCGGTAGCCTGGCGCCCGCGCTCGTGGTCATGGTGGATAACGCTGCTTAACCTCATCGGGTCCGTTGCCTTCGGCATTTCGGCGGTGGCTGGCTACATCAACCCGGTCACCGGCCAGGTGCGCAACGCCAGCGGGGCGAACCTGTGGACCCTGGTGGGCGCGGTGTGCTTCTTCACCGGCGCCGTTCTCCTGCTCCCGGAACGCACCGAGGAAACCAGCGGCGAGGTCATGGTGCCCGATGACGGCGGCACCCTCGAGCCGGGCCGGGCGGCGAAAACCTGATCCGTCGGTTCGGGGACCCTGGACACCTCGGGAACGCCGAGAGAGACTGGCACGCGGCGGCCAACCATGCGGCGCGAATTGAGCGCACTGCTTGACGAGTAGGTGTTAGCGGACCTGCGCTACCGGTGGGGACCTGCGCATATGCCCGCCGGTGATGCGCGGGTCCAGGCGACCCTGGCGTCAGACGCCAGGGTCCCAGCGAAGGGAGCGCTGTCCATGCCTGGACGCCTTCGTAGCCACTGGCGGATGTGGTCGATAGGGGCTGTAGCCGTCCCTGCGGCGGCCGTGCTGGTCGTGGGGCAAACGCTGTTTGCCGCCACGCCCAGCGTGGCCCGGGCAACCGTCCACTCCGTACGCCCGAACAAAGTCGGCGAACTCGACTGCAACGGCTGGAGCAAGATCCAGAAGCCGGCGGCTTCTCACAAGCTGGCCTGCACCGACATCCGCGGAATCATCGGCCACTACCACCGCTTCTACGACAACGGCCATTACATCGGCCATGACGAGCCGTCCATCCGGTTCCTGTCCAGCCGGCCCGGCTCCGGCAACAACGTGAGCTTCACCGAGACGCTCCCCCGGGACCCGGCGGCGCCGCCGGGCAACAACAATCCGGGTCACGACGTCACCCACTGGTTCGAGCTCTCCCTCGCGCCGTGGTTCGGGATGACCATCTGCGACCCGAACTCCTACCCGCAGACCAAGTGCACGCCCAACAGCGACAACAACGCGCCGCACGGCACGTTCCCCGGCGGCGGCGCCGCATTCATGGAGATGCAGTTCTACCCGCCCGGCTTCGCCCCGTTCAGCGACTCGGTCAGCTGCAACAACACCCACTGGTGCGCGGCGCTCAACATCGACTCGCTCGAGGCCACCGACCACAGCGGCCCGAACCCCAACTGCGAAGAGCCGGTGAACTTCGCGTTCATCCAGCGAAACGGCGTGCCCGCCGGGCCGCCCGGCCCGCAGCTCTCCAACTGCGCGACGTTCACGCCCAACAGCCAGACGCTGATGATGAACCCCGGCGACGTCGTTCGCACCCACATGTGGGACGCGAGCATCGGCGGCGGGAAGCGCGCGTTCAAGATAGACATCAGCGACCTGACCACCGGGCAGAGCGGGTTCATGGTGGCCTCGGCCGCCAACGGCTTCATGAACACCAACTACGTCACCTGCGCCGGCACGCCGTTCAACTTCCAGCCGCTGTTCAACACCGCCCGGGCGGCGAACTCGGACGGCTGGTCGGTGCTGCTGTCCGGCATCCTCACCCAGTACGAGACCGGTCACTTCATCCCGTGCAAGCGCGTCACCGGGCCGATCTCCCGTGGGGTCCGACACCTCCTGGTCGACCTGCCACGGGGCCTACGAGAACGCAGGACCGCCCGACGGCACCAAGAAGAGCCAGGAAGTATCGGACGCGCTCTGCTACAAGAAGGGCGATACGCACGGCGGGACGGTGCCGCCGAACCTGGTCACCGGCTGCCTGGACGACTTCACGCAAAACGGTGACCTGGACTTCGACGGCACGCCGTACTACGCCGACTGGCCGACCTCGACCGTTCCCAACCAGTGGCCGTCGACGTTCCTCCAGCAGCAGCCGACGACCGTGGGCGGGGCCAGGTACTCGAAGATCCAGTTCGAGACCGACCTTCCGGCGAGCGAGGTGGCCACCTGTGGGCCGAACACTCCGGCAGGCTGCACGGTCCCGCCCAAGGGCCCGGGGCACTTCTACCCCTACTACACCCAGGCGAAGGTCGGCGGGCTGTGCGTGTGGGAGTTCGGCAACATGAGAAACGGCAACAGGTTCGGCGGAGATCGCCAGTACGCTCACCTGGTGCCGCACGGGTTCTTCAAGGGGCAGTTCGACTTCGCGAGCTCGCCGCTGGCCAACCCGAATTGCTGAGTTAACTGAGTTAACCCGGTGCCGGGCCGGAGCCGCCGCTCCGGCCCGGCCCTACCGGGTCACGCTGAAATCAGACGTCGCCCACGTCGACCAGCAACTCGCGACCGTCCGGCAGAATGACGCCCAGCGAGTAGATGATCCCCTCGCTCGTATCCATCTGGCCGAGGATCTCGATGTCGACCACCTCGGGGTGGGCGATCAGCAGGCGGCACAGCACGCTGCCGGCGTGATCGGCGGGAGTCGCCTTGGGCTTGCTGGCGTCATTGGTAGACGTCATGCGACCTTCAATCGGGGCGCGGCGGAACTTCGCATCCGAACACATTTCCTAAGGTAACCCGGAGTTACCACAAGAGCCCGGAATGACGTCCCAGCAGGCGGCGTGGCGTGTCGCATGCGCGCGATTATTACTGTTATCTCCCCATATAGGCGATTTCAGCTGCGTCGGGTGTGAGCGGCGCGCTGCTCCTCGGCCGGTTCGGGAGCGGTGCCGGGTCTGGGCGGCCTGCGGCGCTGGCTGGCGATGAACCAGGCCAGGCCGGCCAGGGCCACCGCGATCGCGATGAACAGGTTGAGCCGCAGCCCCAGGAAGTGCGCGGAGGAATCGATCCTGATGGTTTCCTCGAAGATCCGGTATCCGGAGTACCCGGTCACGTAGAGGGCGAGCAGGCCCGGTGGCTGGATGTCCCGGTGGTGACCGAGCCAGACCAGGGCGGCGGCCAGCGCCAGGTCGAAGATCAGCTCGTAGAGGAACGACGGCTGGAACGTGGCGTACTGCGCGTAGCCGGCCACCCGGTGGGCTGGCGCGATCTCCAGGCCCCACGGCAGGCTGGTCGGCTTGCCGTACAGCTCCTGGTTGAAGTAGTTCCCGATCCGTCCGACTGCCTGGGCGACCAGCAGCGCGGGGGCGACCGCGTCCGCCATCAGCCGCCAGTCCGCGCCGGCCCGGTGCACCCGCCAGATCCCGACCGCGGCCCCGGCCGCGATGCCACCCCAGACGCCGAGCCCGCCGTTCCACACCGCCAGCGGCCCCCACCACGCGTGCGCTGGCTTGATGTCGAACGGCGTGGTGATGTCGAAGTAGATGCGGCCGCCGATGATCCCCGCCGGAACCGCCCACAGGGCCACGTCGCTGACCAGGTCCGGGTTGCCGCCGACCGCCCGCCAGCGCCGCCTGGTGATGACCACGGCCAGGGTGATCGCCACGACGTACATCAGGCCGTAGAAGTGAATGTCAAGCGGCCCGAGGTGAAGTCCGTTCGTGGACGGGCTCGGGATGAAGGCCAGCCGGCGTGTTCCTGCCATCGATGCCGGACCTCCCACCTCGGCCTACATCAGGGGCGCATTTCACTGCCAGAAGTAATGTAGCCGCGACGCCGTCAGATTGCGCTGATCGCCGTTGGCGCGCTTGACCTCATAACGCGGACGGGAGCGTGACCGCCGGTGCGGTGGAAGGTTGTTTCCGAGCAGCCCTTGTACGGCGATGAGTGGCTGGACATTCGCGTGGCCGACGTGGAGCTGCCGGATGGCCGTCGTCTGGATCACCGCCTGATCCGTACCCCACCGGGAGCCGGGGTTGTCGCCGTCGATGACGCTGACCGCGTGCTGCTTATCTGGCGTCATCGGTTCATCACCGATAGCTGGGGCTGGGAGATTCCGCTCGGGAAGGTCGAGGAGGGAGAGTCGCCCATCCAGGCCGCCGCACGCGAGTTCGAGGAAGAAACCGGCTGGCGGGCCGGGCCGCTACAACACCTCATCGACGTCCAGCCCACGCCCGGCATCTCGGACTCGCGGCACCACGTCTATACAGCCAACGGGGCTACGCGGGTAGGAGAGCCCGACGGCATCGAGTCCGGGCGAATCGAATGGATACCCCTCTCCGGCCTCGCCGCCCTGATCGAGCGAGGCGACATGGCCAGCGGCACCACCCTCGCCGCGCTGCTGTACCTCCAAAGCAAGATCAAGTTACCGGCAGACGATGCCGGGCATCATGGCGGGCGCGCCCGGTGCGGCACTAGTAGGGGCCCAGACCGACGACCGGCCAGGAGCCTGCTGGCGTCCGCGTGACCGCGACGTACAGGTGGACGCCGCCGGGCGTCCACACCGCGACCTGCCACGCATCCTCAAGGCTTGCATCGGCAACCAGCCGGCGGCTACCTGGCTGCCAGCCGAAGTCAACCCCGATCCCGCTGCCGATCGTGGTTCCCGGGACGGCGGTCAGCTTCCCGTTCGCGACGACCACCACGACCAGCCGGTTGGCCGTAGCACGGCCGTTCGCCCCGATCCTTGCGGTCACCAGGAGGGCCAGGAGCCTCCCGTCCGGGCTGAACGCGCCCTGATAGGCCTGCCTCCGCCCGGGCAGCGGGATGACGCGATCCAGCCCGCCCTTCAGATTCAGCATGTGCACGGTGCAGTGCGCCGTGCAGGCTGGCGTCCAGGCGATCTCGTCAGGACTTACCGCGATGACGTTCTCGAAGGAACGGCTGACGCGGCGGGTGCTGGGCTCCCACAGCTGGTACCGGACAGTACCGCCGCGCGCGAGTTCCGGCGCCAGCAGCAGGCCGGAGTTGGTGCCCTGGTCGATGACGTACCCGGGCGGCAATCTGCGGCGCGGCCCCAGCGCCGCGCCGGACACGCTGACCTCTTGCGCCGTGCCCGCGGTGGCAGGCATGACTGCACCAGGACGGTAACTGACCAGCCACAAGGCACCTATGGTCGCAGCCGGTGCGACGAATTCCGCGGCGCCCAGCCGGCTCGCCGCCCGCGATCCGTCCGCGATGTAGTAGACCGGCATCGGCCGGGATGCGCAGTTGGCGCAGGGTACGTCGTTACCGGGAAAGGGCAGTGC
Organism: uncultured Actinomycetes bacterium; assembly: GCA_963813395.1. Classification (GTDB taxonomy): domain Bacteria; phylum Actinomycetota; class Actinomycetes; order Streptosporangiales; family Streptosporangiaceae; genus DASXKD01. Next base: position 112,826 of record CAWEYV010000022.1, on the reverse strand, counting down.
GGCCCAGCCGCCGGCGATGCGGATGAGCTGATAGCCATTGTCGCGTCGCGGCAGCCCGCGAATCGGCTCTGTCCGGCCGGTGGTAACCCAGAGCCAGGCCGGCATCCGGCCGCCCAGCGCCAGCCGCAAGCCAACCTGGCGCGGCAGCGGCTGACCGGCCATTCGCGCGGGGTTGCGGGGCGGCATTGGGATGCCTTGGGGCTGTCGGTCGCTGCTGCTGGGCGCGGCCGTGCTCGTGACGGCCGAAGCCGGCCGGGCCCGGTGCGGCCCGGTGCGGGCGACTACCACGCCGGCCAGCACGGCTACCGTGGCAACTCCGGCGACTGCCCATACCCACCGCGGTGGCCGAGGCCAGCCACCGAACTCAACCGTGTCGCTCACCGCACACCTCTCCTCATGGTAGGTGGCGGGCGCCGGAATGACCCGTTGCGAGGGCGATGAGTGGCTGTCTACGGGCCCGATCAGGGCTGATCTGGCGGGACGCTTGGTGTCAGCCGGCGCCGTTGGTACGGGGCAGGATCGCCCCCGGCTGCCGCGCGCTGGCCCGCCGCAACAGGTAGCCCAGCGTGCTGTCGGCGGGGATGGGCTGATCTCCGATCCGCCAGGTTGTCTTGTAGACCGGGACGTCGCCTCGGTCGATCTCCGCCCGGAGCTGAGCTGTTACGGGAGCTAGCAGGCCAGCTTCGTAGAGCCGGTGCGGGCCATCGGCGCTGATCTTCGGTGTCCGGTCCCAGATGCGGGCGCACTCAGGATCGTCGTGGATGAGCTTCTCGAATCCGCAGGAGATCATGTAGTAGGGGTGTATCGCCAGCCAGTCCCGGAGCGGCCGGGAGAACCACCAGCCCCGGGTGATGGACGAAACCCGCAGCAGTCTGGTCAGCACCTTCACCAGGAACTCCCGCTGGTCGTTCCGGAACGCGTGATCGCGCCAGTGGGCCAGCAGCCGGGTAAAGAGCTGGGAGACCAGCCGGTTACCGGGCTCGGACACCAGGAACCAGGAGGACAAGACCCGGTCTGGCCCCGGGCGGTGGAAGGCAAAGAAGCCCGAGTCCAGGTTGGGCGGCAGCCAATCGTCTAGTGGCTTCACGCAAAAGCAGGTCGCATCGACCCAGAGCCCTCCGTGGCATGCGAGGAGGTCGAACCGAAGCAGCGCGGACCTGTGCTGGGGAGACAGCAGGGCGATGTTGCCCGCGGCGTAGTCCACGGAGGCGAACCTGCGCAGAGACTTCTCGTCGAGGGTGATCACGTGCCAGCCGGGGTTGCGGGCAACCCAGGAGTCGTGGCAGGTGCGAACGATGGGAGGGGCGTTCTCTAGCCCCTGGAACCACAAGAACCAAATGATCTTCGGCATGGCCGCAAGACCCCATTTGTGAAAGCCGCCATCAGCGATCATAGGGGCCGGAATAATGCGCTGCGAGGCGCTACACCAGGACTTTGCCGAACGGCGGCAGCGGGCCCACCTGGCAGGCGCTCTCGGGGCCTCCACATCGGACCTCGCGGCGCGGGCGGGCCAGCACCACACGGGCGCCTGCGGAAGGTGGCACCAGCACCGTTTTCTTACGGCCGTTCGGGGCGCGGCAGTTCACCGGATGGCACCGCGCCGCCAGAAGTCGTGCGGGTAACGGCCGGGCCGGAAACCAGCGGCTTCGGCCATGGCCGCCGCGTTGGCGAAGTCCCTGGCCACCGACGCTGGCCTGTGGGCATCGCTGCCGAACGCGAGCGCCTCGCCACCCACCTCGTGCCACCACCGCACGATCGGCGCCGGGAGCGGTACCGAGGTGTTGACTTCGAGCGCACGGCCGGACCGGGCCAGGGCGCTCAGCACGGCGCGGTACTCGTCCTCGAAGGCAGCGGCGTCGAACGGCCCCGCCTGTGCGGGCCAGTAGCGCACCGGATAGTCGATGTGCGCCAGTACCGCGAACGGCGCGGGAGATTCCACCAGCCGGAGCGCCTCGGCCAGGTAGGCGCGCATCAGGTCACCTAGCGCCAGGGTGCCGAACAGGTGATCAACCATCCTCGGCCCGTCCAGGTCCAGCGAATGCACCGAGCCAAGGAGCCGGTCGAAGTCCCTGATGCCGGGCAGCGCCTTGACCTGTGCCTCGTGCCAGTGCGGCTCACCCAGCTCCATTCCGGTCAGGATGCGCAGGCCAGGGAACTCCTCTCGGCACCGATCCACACTCGCCAGGTAGGCCGCGGTGTCGAAGACCGGCGGGTCCCATGCGCCATCGGGTCCTACCCGGCCCGCGTTGACCGGCCGCATCAGCGGCCTTATCCCGGGCCCGATCACCCAGCGGGTGAAGTCGGCGTGCTCGGTGAAAGCGATCGACGGCAGCCCCAGCTCCGCCGCCATCGCGCACGACTGCTGCATCGACCCGGAGACCGCGTCCCAGGACCATTCGGTATGCACGTGCCCGTCCGGTGGCAGCACCAGCACGCCCTCTCGGCTCTCCGCCGCCCGGTAACGCGGCGTGTTCTCCAGCACGTTTACCATGCCGGCATGGCCATACCCCTACCGGATGATGTCCGGGCGCTTGTCGATGCGCCAAACAGCGCCCCGCAACTCATCTCCCGCGGTCAACCCGGGTTCCGGGGTGACCGTGCCCAGCTAACCCGCGCCGCCGGAACGCGGTACCACCAGCCCCGATTCGTAGGCGGTGACGACTGCCTGGGTCCGGTCGCGCAGGCCCAGCTTGCCGAGCACCCGGCTGACATGCGTTTTCACGGTCTCCTCGGTGACCACCAGCCGGGCGGCGATCTCCGGGTTGGACAGGCCCTCGGCGACCAGTCGGAGCACCTGGGTCTCGCGCGGCGTGAGCGCGGCCAGCCTGGCGGCGGACGGAGCGGCCGTATGAGGCCGCAGCCGGGCGAACTCGCTGATGAGGCGGCGGGTGACGGTGGGCGCGAGCAGCGCTTCGCCCGCGGCGACGACCCGCACCGCGTCGAAGAGGCGCTCGGCGGTGACGTCTTTGAGCAGGAAGCCGCTGGCCCCGGCGCACAACGCGTCGTAGACGTACTCGTCCAGGTCGAAGGTGGTGAGGATGAGGATGCGCGGCCCGTCCTGGCCAGATCCGGTGAGCTGCCTGGTGGCATCGATGCCGTCCGTGCCCGGCATGCGGACGTCCATGAGGACGACGTCAGGCCGCAGCTCGCGGCAGACCCGCACCGCCTCGGCCCCGTCGCAGGCGGTGCCGACGACGGCGAAGTCCGGCTGGGTATCGAGCAGCGCGGCGAAACCGGTGCGCACCACCTGGTGGTCGTCGGCGACGACGATCCGGATCGCCGGCGATGGCGCGGTCACGCGGCCGCCTCGGCCGTGGCCGGCAACGTGGCCTCGACCAGGAAGCCGCCGCCGGTCGCGGCACCGGTGCGCAGGTCACCGCCGACCGCGGCGGCGCGCTCGTGCATGCCGAGCAGCCCGTGGCCGCCAGGCGGTGCCGCAGCGGAAGCGGGAGGGGCGATAGCCGCCGGGCCTGGCCCGTTGTCCCGCACGCGCAGCCGCAGGGCGCCGGCCGTGTAGTACAGCTCCACGTCGACGGCGGCGCCCTCGGCATGCCGCCGGGCGTTGGTGAGCGCCTCCTGGATGATGCGGTAGGCGGCAAGCTCGACGCCGGGGTCGAGCGTGGTCATCGGGCCGCGGACGATGAGGCGGACGCCCGACCCAGAGGCGTCCCTTGCCTCGTCGAGCAGCTCGTTGAGCTGCCGCAGGTCAGGCTGGGGCTGCCGGACCGGGGCACCGGTGCGGGTGTCCTCGCGCAGCACGCCGAGCAGCCGCCGCATCTCGGTCAGCGCGGCCCGCGCGGTGTCGCCGATCGCGGACAGTTGCTGCGCCCCGGCGGCGGGCATGCCGGACGTGGTCAGCCGGGCCGTCTCCGCCTGCACGGCGATCATCGAGATGTGATGGGCCACGACGTCGTGCAGTTCGGTGGAGACCCTGGCGCGTTCGCCGCGCGCGGTGTGTTCGAGCAGCGAGCCGGCGATGACCTCCCTGGCGGCGGTGTGCAGCGCCGCCTCGGTGCGGGCCCGCCTGGCGGCACCCGCCCACGCCGCCGCCGGTCCCAGCGCGGCCAGGAGCACCGCCGGGATCCTGGCCTTGGCGCCCGTGGGTCCGGCCAGTGCCAGCACCAGGAACGGCACCGCGAGGCCGGCGGCCAGCAGCTGGGAGCCGCTGCGGCCGAGCCGGTACAGCAGTATCAGCAAGGCGATCAGGCCCGCGACGGGCAGCGTGTGAAAGGCCAGCAGGCACAGCACACACGCGGCGCAGACCGCCACGGCCGCCGCCTCCGGGTGCGCCCACAGCAGCCCAAGCGGTAGCGTGGTGGCCAGCGCGAGCAGCACGAAGGCGATCTGCAGGCCCCCGGCGTCGGTCCCGCTCGTGCTCACGGGCGCCGCGATGGCCTGGACCGCGGCGAGCAAGGCGAGCAGCGCTCCGGCAACGGCGGGCGTATGTGGGGCGGCAGCGGTCCGCCGCAGCGTCCCGGCCCACCGGGCACGCCAGTCACCCTCTCGGCTCACGCTGTCATTGTCCTCGCCGGCCAGCGGGCATGCGTCCCCCGCAGGAGCATTCCAGCCGTCCCTCGCGCGAGGGATGCGCCGCGGCCGGAGTCCCTCGTGCCAGTGGTGGCAAAGACGGCTCGCCAGCGTGACGACTGCGGCGGTACCGCTTCCCTACCGTGGCGAGCATGGAAGCGACTATCGAAGTCAGTGGGCTGCACAAGCGCTTTGGGTCCACCGTAGCCCTGGACGGGATGACCTTCACCGCCGCGCCAGGGCAGGTGACCGGCTTTGTCGGCCCCAACGGCGCGGGCAAGTCCACCACGATGCGGGTGATCCTCGGCCTGGACGCGGCCGACGCGGGCACCGCGCTGATCGGCGGCCAGCGGTACCAGAGCCTGCGGCATCCGCTGAGCCACGTCGGCTCGCTGCTTGACGCGGCCGCGCTGCAGCCCAGCCGTAGCGCCCGCAACCACTTGCTCTGGCTGGCCCACTCCCAGGGCCTGACCGCCCGCCGGGTCGATGAGGTGATCGGGCAGGCCGGCCTGGACAAGGCCGCGCGGCGCAAGGCCGGCGGCTACTCGCTGGGCATGCGGCAGCGCCTCGGCATCGCCGCGGCCCTGCTCGGCGACCCGCCGGTGCTCATGTTCGACGAGCCGTTCAACGGCATGGACCCCGAGGGCATCGTGTGGATGCGCGGGTTCCTCCGGTCGCTGGCCGCCGAGGGCCGCGCGGTGCTGGTGTCCAGCCACTCTGATGGCCGAGTTGCAGGACAGTGCCGACCACTCTGGTGGTAGTCGGCCGGGGCAAGGTCATCGCCGACACCAGCGTGGCGGAGCTGATCGCGGCCGCCTCCGGCAACCGGGTCTCGCTGCGCACGACCGCCTGGCCGGACGCGACGGCCGCGCTGACCCGCGCTGGCGGCACGGTGGCCGCCGCCGACCGGGACACGCTGACGGTCTCCGGGCTGCCGGCCGAGCGGATCGTGGCCGTACTGTCCGGCGGCGGCGTGCCGTTCTCCGAGGTATCGGCGCACCGCGCCACGCTCGAGGAGGCCTACATGGAGCTCACCAGGGACGCGGTCGAGTTCCGGCGGCCGCGCCCGCCGGTACCGAAGGAGATGGCGAGATGAGCACGGGCACGGTCACGCCGTACCGGTCCGGCCAGCGGCCCGGGACGCGACGACTTCCCGCACCTGCTGCGCTCGGAGTGGACCAAGTTCCGGACCGTGCGCGGCTGGGTGATCGCCATGGTCGCTGCCGCGCTGCTGACCGCGCTGGCCGTGGTGGCCCTCGCCGGCACGGCCAACGGCGGGCAGAACGCGGCGCGCCGAGCCGACCAGCCGCCATCGGCCCGGGCGGCGAGGCGGTCACCGACGACTTCTACTTCGTGCACCAGCCACTGGCCGGCAACGGCAGCATCACCGTGCGGGTCACCTCGCTGCACACCGAACTCCCGCTGCCCGGCGGCCCGCCCCCCACATTGCCGTGCCCTGGGCCAAGGCCGGGATCATCATCAAGGCGGGCACCAAGCCAGGCTCGGCCTACGCCGCGGTCATGGCCACCGCCGGGCCACGGGGTGCGGATGCAGTACGACTTCACCCACGACACGGCCGGCCTGCCCGGCACCGTCTCCGCGGCATCGCCGCGCTGGCTGCGGCTGACCCGCTCCGGCGACACGATCACCGGCTACGACTCTGCCGACGGCAGGCGCTGGACCAAGCTCGGCACGGTCCGCCTCGCCGGGCTGCCGCCGACCGTGCAGGCCGGGCTCTTCGTCGACCTCGCCGTCCGGTCCTTCTGGTCGAATAACACCCTGTCCTGCAGCCGGGGAGCTCTGCTCGGCCGCTGCGCCCGCCCAGACGTTCGCCAGCAACTCCTCCGTCTTCTCCTATGCCACCCAGGCTGCTGCCGCCTTCGACCACGTCAGCCTCCACGGCCCGCGGCCAGCGAAGGGGGATGGGGAGGCGGGTGGGGCGTGGCGCGGCGGCCAGATAGGGTTCCCGACCGGCATCAAGTTCCTACTGCACCGCGTCGCCCGGGCATTCCTGTCCGAGAACGCCGCACGAGCGGTTTCAACGAATCGGGCGGCACGTTCACCGTGGCCGGAAGCCGGCGACATCGCGCCGTACGTGGCCAACGTCGACCCATTCGGGACCGTCTTCAAGGGCTCGCTCGTCGGGCTGATCGCGGTGATCGCCCTGGGGGCGCTGTTCATCACCGCCGAGTACCGGCGGGGCATGATCCGCACGACGTTCGCCGCGAGCCCGCGGCGCGGCCGGGTGCTGGCGGCGAAGGCCATCGTGATCGGCTCGGTCGCGTTCGTGGCCGGGCTGATCGGCGCCGCCATCGCACTCCCGATCGCCGAGCACAAGCTGCACTCGGCAGGCTGGGCGTCGTCGGTGTTCCCGATCTGGTCGCTCACCAGCGGGCACGGGCTGCAGATGGTCGTGGGCACCGCCGGGCTGCTCGCGGTCGCCGCCATCCTCGCCCTGTCCGCCGGCGCCGTGCTGCGGCGCAGCGCCGGGGCCATCACCGCCGTCGTCGTGCTGCTGATCGTCCCGCTGATCCTGGGCACCATCCTGCCGCAGGCACCCGCGGACTGGCTGCTGCGGCTGACCCCGGCCGCCGCGTTCGGGCTGCAGCAGGGCATACCGCAGTACTCGCAGGTGGCCAGCGCCTGCCAGCCGTACAACGGCTGCTACCCGCTGGCGCCGTGGACCGGGTTCGCCGTGCTGTGCGCCTGGGCCGCCGTAGCCCTGGGCATCGCCATCTTCCTGCTGCGCCGGAGGGACGCATGAGCCGGCTTGCGCCCGGATGGCGCGAGCCTGCGGGAGGCCCTGCACGCGGAGTGGACGAAGCTGCGCACGGTGCCGAGCACCGCCTGGCTGCTGATCACCGCGATCGTGCTGACCGTCGGGGTGAGCACCCTGGCGACCGCGGTGGTGAAGTGCCCGGCCTCGTGCGGCGACGGACACCACCAAGCTCAGCCTCACCGGGATCCTGCTCGGCCAGGCGGCCGTCGCCGTGCTCGCCGTGCTGGTCGTGACCGGCGAGTACAGCAGCGGCATGATCCGCATCACGCTGACCGCGATGCCGCGGCGGGCCACCGCGCTGGCCGCCAAGGCGGCCATCGTCACCGGCGTGGTGCTGGCAGCGGGGACGGTCGCCGTCCTTGGATCGGTGCTGGCCGGCCATTTCATCCTGCCCGGCAACGGCTTCACCACGGCGCACGGCTTCGCTGCCGCTGTCGCTGGCCACGGGCCGACGCTGCGCGCGGCGGCCGGGTCGGTCCTCTACCTTGCCCTGATCGCGCTGCTCAGCCTCGGCCTGGCCACGGCCCTGCGCGATTCCGGCGCGACCATCGCGGTCGTGCTCGCCCTGCTCTACGTCGTGCCGGTCCTCACCGAACTGGGCACCCTGGACCCCACCTGGCAGCACCGCCTGCAGCGGTACGGGCCGATGACCGCCGGGCTGGCCATCCAGGCCACCAGAAACCTCGGCAAGCTGCCCATCGGCCCGTGGGCGGGCCTGGGCGTGCTGGCCGCATGGGCCGCGGCGGCGCTGCTCGCGGGCGGCGTCCTGCTCCGGCTTCGCGACGCCTGAACAACGGCGGCACACACACAAGCCGCAGCCGCACCAAGCCTGGTTGAACGGCGGGCAAAGGATCTCTCGACGGTTGCTGGCGAAAGAGCAGCCCACACAGAATGAGAGGCATGTCTGCGGCGTCGTACGCCCGCCGGCGCCGGGTCGCCGTAACGCTCTGCGCGCTGCTGCTGGCGGCGATCGGCGGATGCTCGGGGACATCCAGCGGAACGGCCAAGCTGACGCTGGACTGTTCCACCCATGTCAGCCCGGGCAAACCCATTGCCGTCCCGTCGCCCCAGCCGGTCCAGCTGACCGCGCACCCGTTCGCGGCGCTGGCCCTGCCCGGCGGCGCCTGGGCGGTGGCGTCCCTGACCATCGCCGGATCGCCCGGCGACCGCGGCGAGGTCGCGCTCATGGCGGTCCACGGCGGGACCGCCCACGTGGTCCGGAGGCTCATCCTGCCACCCCGGCTGGGCGGGGCGGCCGGCCTGGCGCTCAGCCCAAACGGGCAGCTGCTGCTGGTCGCGGCCGAGTCGGCGACAGGCGTGCTCAGCGTGCCCGCGCTGGAAAAGCGCAGCCACCACCCGCTGGTGGGCATCCTGGCCGATGGCGCGGCGGGCCAGACCGAGGTCGCCGTATCTGGCGACGGCAAGTATGCGTTCGTCACCGACGAGACATCCGGCGAGCTGAGTACCTTCAACCTGGCCCTGGCCTTGCGCAAGGGATTCCGGCCCACGGCGTAGCCGCCGGCATCATTCACCTGGCCCCGGGAGCCCTCGGCCTTGCCGTCGCGCCGGACGCCGACACGGTGTACGTAACCACCCTTGGCGGATACGGGGACCACGGGATTCTCTGGGCGATCGATGCCCAGCGGGCCGAACAGGGCGCCGGCCGGTCCGCGGTGCTCGCGCACGCGCCGGCCGGATGCCAGCCGGTGCGGGTCGCGGTAGCGCCCAGCGGGAAGACGATATGGGTCACCGCGCTGCAATCCAACGCGCTGCTGGCCTACGCGGCCGCGGCCAAGCCTGCGTCACCCCCGGCGCTGCGAGCGGTGGTGCACGTTGGCGCCGAGCCCGTCGGCCTTCTCCTGCTGAGCAACGGCAGCACCGCCTTGGTGGGCGACTCCGACCGCGGCCTGATACCGGGCACGCCGGTCAGCGCGGAACCGCGGATCAGCGTGGTCTCAACGGCCGATGCTCTCGCGGGCCATCCGGCGGTAACCGGGTCACTGCCTGCCGGCCAGTTCCCCCGCGACCTTGGTTACGACTCATCCACCGGGCAAGTGCTGGTGCCCAATTACATCTCTGAGACCGTAGAGTTCCTGCACGCTCCGGCGTCCCCGTGACCGGGCACCGCAACACCCGGCCTGGTGGCCAGGGGGATGTCACACGCCAGCGGGCTATGTCGTCACGAGGGTATGAAGACAGCGATCGTTGGCGGGACCGGGACGCTGGGCAGCCTGGTCCTCGCGGAACTCAGCCAGCGGGGGCATGACGTGCGGGCACTGAGCCGCAGCGCTCCGGAGTACCGGGTGGACCTGACCACCGGCGAGGGGCTCGAACCCGCGCTGGCAGGCTGCGACGTGGTCGTCGACGCCAGCAACAACTCCTCCAGGCACGCCGCGGAGATCCTCGTCGACGGGATCGCGGCGGCTGCTGGCCGCGGAGCACGCGGCCGGGGTCAAGCATCATGTCTGCGTGTCGATAGTCGGCTGCGAGCAGGTGCCCATGGGCTACTTCACCGCCAAGGCGGAACAGGAGCAGGTGGTCGAGCAGGGACCGGTGCCGTGGAGCATCGTGCGCGCCACGCAGTTCCACGAGCTGGCCCTGGCCACGCTCACCGCGGGCGCCCGCTGGGGCGTGCTGCCGGTACCCCGGGCCCGGCTGCAGACGATCGCGTGCGCCGAGGTGGCCGCGGTCGTGGCCGACGTCGCCGAGGGCGGCCCGCGGCACGGGCGCATCGAGGTCGCCGGGCCCGAGGTAGCCGACGCGCGGGACCTGGCCCGCACCTGGCGGTCGGTGACCGGGCGCCGGGTGGCGCTGGTCCCGGTCGCCGTGCCGGGCAAGCTCGGCCGGGCGCTGCGCGCCGGGGTGCTCACCACCGGCAGGCCCGACGTGCGCGGCACCATCACCTTCGCCGAGTGGCTGGCGGCGCGCCATGACGCTCACCGGCCTTGGGGTAACGGATCGGCGCCGTGACCAGGCCCGGCGAGCGACCCGCTGAGCCGGGCGTTCGAGGTGCACCGGCCGCGGCTGCTGCGGGTCGCCTACGCAACGGTCGGCTCGGTGTCCGAGGCGGAGGACTGCGTCCAGGAGGCCTGGCTCCGGCTGCAGGCCCAGGACCCGGCGTCGATCCGCGACCTCGGTGCGTGGCTGACCACCACGGTCAGCAGGCTGGCCTACGACACGCTCGGCAGCGCCCGGGCGCGGCGGGAACGCTACGTCGGCCCGTGGCTGCCCGAGCCGCTGGTCGAAGGCCTGACCGACGACGATCCCGCGGACCGGGTCACGCTGGATGAGTCGGTGAGCATGGCGCTGCTGGTGATTCTCGAACGGCTGTCACCGGCGGAGCGGACCGCGTTCTTGCTGCATGACGTCTTCGGGCTCGCCTTCGAGGAGGTCGCCGACGTGGTCGGCCGCACCCCGGCCGCGGTGCGCCAGCTCGCCTCCCGGGCCCGCAGGCACGTCGAAGACGGCCAGCCCCGGTTTCCGCCCACGCTGGCGCAGCAGCGGCGGCTGGTCGCCGCGTTCGCGGACGCCTGCGGCGGTGGCGATCTGGAGCGGCTGGTCGCGCTGCTCGACCCCGGCGTGGTGTGGCGCTCCGACGGTGGCGGCAAGGTCTCCGCGGCCCACCCGGCCACGCCAGGCGCGCGGAACGTGGCGCGCTGGCTGCTCGCGCTGGCCCGGCGCCCGCCCCGCAGCCTGCGCATGGTCATGGTCAACGGTGCCCCGGGCCTGGTGATGCGCGACGGCGACGGGGTGCTGACGGTCATCGCGTTCACGATCGACGCCGACCGGATCACCGCCATGGACGTGATGCGGAACCCGGACAAGCTGACCACGGTGCCGGATCCCGGCTGAGCAGGTCCCGGTCGGCACCGGGCCGCCTGCTCTCAGTGGTGCGGGCAGGCAGGCCTGGTGACGGCGGCCGCCGCTGCTTGGCGGCGGCTTGCACCTGTCTCGATGCCCGCCTGCTGGGACGGCTGGCCGCTGGAGAGCACGGCGACGAGCAGCCGCTGGCCGTGGTGGCTGATCACGCCGATGCTGTTGATATCCCACAGTCCTTCGGCGCCGTCCGGCATCCATCCGTTCTTCACCGCGGGCTGGGTCCCCCGGCTCGCGGCCGCCGTTACGCCCCAGTTCTGCCCGGTCTCGACGTTATGCATCAGATTCAATTCGTAACGGCGGGAGGCGGCGGTCAGCGGCGAACGCCGGGACGTCAGCGCGGAAAGCAGGCGTAGCTGGTCGGTGACCGTCGTGGAGGTGAGTCCCCACCAGCCGTCCTGGCCGGGCACCGTGTGCCGCAGCCGCAGCGCCTGATCGCCTGCGGCCAGGCCGGCCGTCGCCCCGATGACGTTCCACAGCGCGGTGGCCGCGCCGTTGTCGCTGTCTTCGATCATCGCGGTGGCCAGGTCCTGCTCGTCCAGGCTGAGCCCGGCGTGCTGGTTCTGCAGTTGCAGCAGCAGCGTGGCAAGGATGTCGGCCTTGACGATGCTGGCGGTGTGGAACGCCTGGCCGGAGTGGTAGGCGGCGGTGACGCCGGTGCTGGGGTCGGCGACTCCGACGGCGAGCAGGCCGGTGCGGTGCCGCAGTACAGGCGCCAGCGCCGCCAGGAGCGCGGCGTGCGCCGGGCAGGCCGGCGGCTGCGGTGATGGCGGCGGTGCCGGGGAGTGTGCCAGCGGATGCGGGCCGGAGGCCCCGGGGCGGGCCGGTGCCGTGTTGTCCGGGCGGCGGCCGCGCCCGGCCTGACCGGGTGGTGCGGCGCGGGACATGAGCCTGAACCCCGCCGCCGACAGTGCCACGGCGAGACAGCAGGTGAGGAGGGCTGCCGCGGTCCTGGTGGCAACCACGGCCGGTCGCCGCGCTGGCGTACGCACAAAGGGGCCTCTCGTCGGTGGCGGCAAAGGGATTGCACGTAAACCCAGTGCAGTTATTGGCGCGATCAGCCAAGAGCCTTTTACTCGCTTACCACGAGATTCTGGCGTGCGCGGAAATGGCGCGCTATGGAGCGTGACCTACATTTGCGGTGGGCCTGCGTCACGGCGCCCGATGGACCGGGCCCCACCTGACGTGGGCTTACACCATGTCAAACGGTTGGTCTAGGCCCACTGCTACAGTGGGCCTAGACCACGGCGCGGCATAGGTCAAAGCCCAGACGCGTAGTAGGCGTGGGCCCACCGATCCGCAGCCAAGATCCGTTCGGATTTTGGACCCAATAGAGTCGAAAATCCGAACGGATCATGAAAGCGGGGGCGCCCCGAGCGACTTCCGGAGGGCTGAAGAGTGATCATTGACGCCTGGATGCAGCACCCGTCGGCGGAGTTCCTGAATGACCCGATGTTCGACTCGCTGCGGCGCTGGGCCCACGGCCAGCTCGCCGGCGGCGAGATCCCGGCCGAGGCGACCGTGGCGGCGATGGACGCGGCGGGAGTCCAGACCGGGATGCTGTGCGCGTGGTGGGGACCACGGGGGCCGCTGATCACCAACGACGCCGTCGCCGCCATGGTGCGCGGCTACCCAGGCCGGTTTCTGGGGGTCGCCGCGGTGGACCTCGCCCACCCGATGGACGCGGTCAGGGAACTGCGGCGGTGCGTCCGGGACCTGGGTTTCGGGGCACTCCGAGTGATCCCGTGGCTGTGGAACCTGCCACCCGACGACCGCCGCTACTACCCGCTGTACGCCGAGTGCGTGGAACTCGGTATCCCGTTCTGCCTCCAGGTCGGGCACACCGGCCCGCTGTGCCCGTCCGAGCCGGGCCGGCCGATTCCCTACCTGGACACCGTGGCGCTTGAGTTCCCCGAACTGGTCATCGTCGGCGGCCACATCGGCTACCCGTGGACCACGGAGATGATCTCGCTGGCCACCAAGTACCCGAACGTCTACATCGACACCTCGGCCTACAAGAGCAACCGCTATCCCCGCGAGCTTGTTGACTACCTGCGCGGCCACGGCCGGCACAAGGTGCTGTTCGGCTCGAACCATCCCGCCTGGCCCGCCGCCGACTGCCTGCGCGGCCTGGCCAACCTTCAGCTCGACCCCGAGACGGCAGAGGCGTTCCTGCACGGCAACGCCGAGCGGGTGTTCGGCCTTGCCAGCGCGCCCGGCCCAGGATGAGCCGCCAGCGGGCCGCGCCGGATCTCCCGGAACCTGCGGGGACGCGGCCGGTCAGCCCACCCCCGCTCGAGGTAACGCTTAGCGCGCCCCGTTGGGCGTGATGGTCAGCTCGGCGCCCCGCTCAGTGTAGAAGCACAGCAGCCCGGTGATTTCCCTGGCCGCGTCGATCGGGGTTTCGTAACTCCACACGACGTCGCCGTGGACCTGGCCACCGGCCTCGACCGACCAGTACGAGGCCTCGCCCTTGAACGGGCAGGTGGTCTTGGTGTCGGTGCGCCGCAGCAGGTCGGTGCGGACGTCCTCCCTGGGCAGGTAGTACCGGTCCGGCGCCCCCGTCTCCTCAAGCAGGAGGGCGCGGTCGGAGGAGGCCAGCTTCTCGCCCGCGAGGGTGACCTCGATGTGCTGGTCGGTGGGACTGATGGTGATCTGATGCCCTGAAGCCATGCTCATGGCAACCCCGCCGCGGGCGGGATGATTCCGCCTCAGCTGCCTCAGGCGACAACCTTGACGGCGGAGGAGCCGTCGGCCAGGCGGCGCACTTCGAGGCGCTCGGGCACGCGGTCCTTGAGGTCGGTGACATGGCTGACGATGCCGATCACCCGGCCCCGGTCGCGCAGGTCGTCGATGACCCCCATCACCTGGTCGAGTGTGTCGCCGTCGAGTGAGCCGAACCCCTCGTCGATGAACAGGGTGTCCAGGTCCACTCCCCCGGCCTGTGCGCGGACCACGTCCGCCAGGCCCAGGGCCAGGGCGAGGGAGGTGTAGAACGTCTCGCCGCCGGACAGCGAGGCCGGGCTGCGTTCCTCGCCGGTGTGCCGGTCGATCACGGCCAGCGTCAGCCCGGAGCGGTCCCGCCTGCTCTTGCCCTCGTCGGTGCGGCGCAGCTCATACCGTCCCGAGGACATCGCCGACAGCCGCACGTTGGCGGCCGCCACCACCTGGGCGAACCAGTGCCGCAGCACGTAGGTGGTGAGCGCGACCCGGCGGTGGCCCTCGGTCCCGTTGGCCAGGCCGGCCAGGCCGGATCACCGCCTCAGTCTGCGCCACCAGGCGGTCGTAACCGGCCTCCGCGGCGCACACCTCCTCGTGCCGCTGGGCCAGCCGCTCCACCTTCACCTTGGCGGCCTCGTGCTCGCCACGGACCGCCCGCTCGGCGGCCAGCGCACGGGCCAGCGCCGCCGATGCTGCCACCGCCCGGTCCGCGGTCTGTTCCGCGTCCTCCGGATCGAGGCCGGCCAGCTCCGGTGCGGCTGCCGCGGCGGTGAGCGCGGCCAGCGTCTCGTCCCAGGAGCGCACCCCGGCGGCGAGCCCGGCCTGCTCCTGGCTGCCGAGCACCGCCGCGGCGGCTTCTTCGGGCGTGGCGAAGCCTCGCGCCCGCGCTTCGGCGCCGCGCCCGGTCACGCGCCGCGGCCTCCGCCGCGATACATCTGGCCAGCGAGTCCAGGACGTTTCCCAGGGCGCGGTCGTGCGCCGCGGCGTCCCGGAGCGCCGCCTGCCGTGCTGCCACCGACGGATGCCCCGCCGCGGCAGCGCACAACTCGGCCTCGATCCCGGCCAGGTCCGCTCCGGCCCGGGCCGCCTTCTCCCGGGCCGTTGCCGCTGCCTCGCCGGCCTCGCGTAGCTCCTCTGCCACGCGTTCCTGCCCGGCCCGCGCATCGGCGAGTTCAGCGTCGAGGCGGGCGGCGTCCCGGCCGGCCGCCTCGGCCTGGGCGACCTGCCCGGCCAGGGCACCGGCCTCGGCGGCCAGGCTGGCCACGCTGCCGCCGTCGGCCACCGCCGTGCATCCGGCCGCCTCGATGGCCAGGGCCGCCTGCTCGCTCTCCGCCCGGGTGCGCTCCGCGTCGGCATCCTCGCGATGTTGGCGTGCCTGTTCGACCTGCTCGGCGGACACCGCGTCCGCGCAGGCCAGTGCCGGTTCTGGATGGGCGGGCGAGCCGCACACCGGGCACGGGCCGCCATCGGCCAGCTTGGCGGCCAGCTCCGCCGCGATACCGGCCAGCCGGGCGTCCAGCAGATGCTGGTGCTCGTCCACGAGCCGCTGGTGGGTCTCGATCGCCGCCCGGCGCGCTTCGTCCAGTTCGGCTAGCTGCGGTTCCAGCTCAGCCAGCCGGGCCGCGGCCGCGCTGCGCTTCTGGGTGGCGTCCAGCCGCTGGCAGGCCGCGGTCAGCCCGGCCGCGGTGGTGACCGCCTCGGCGAGCATGGCCTCCAGCGTGGCGATGCGGCCCGGCAGATCGTGCGTGGCGCGTTCCAGCGACGCGACCCGCTCTTCGGCCGCGGTCGCGCCCCGCTCCAGTCCGGCCAGCTCGGCCCGCTGCGCGGGCAGGCCCTGTTCGGCGTCAACGGCGTGCTGCAACGCGGCCGCCTCGGCGTCCGCGGCCTCAGCTCCGGCCACGGCGGCGGCACCGCCCCGGCCGGCCAGCGCGTCCTCATCCGGGTTGGGCACCAGGTCAGACAGGTCGGCCGTGGCCGCGTGGACGGCGGCGCTCGCCTCGGCGAGCACATCGAGCAGCGGCCGGACCGGCTCGGCGTGCCTGGCCGCGGCCAGCAGGTCCGCCCGCTGGTCGTGGCCGGGCCTGGTGTCCTCGTGCGCACGCAGCTCCGCGACCGCCTGGGTCAGCCTGGCCATGAGGCTGGCCCGCTGTTTGGCGTCGTCGTCCTCGGCCTGCGCCGCGGTCACCGCGGCCGTGGCGGCTGCCAGTGCGTCGCTCGTGGCCGCGGCGGTCTGCGCCAGGTCCCCGGCCAATTCGGTCAGCCGGGCCTGCTGGCCGCCCCGGGCGGCGGCCAGCAGGTCCGCGCGCTGCCCGGCATCGAGGCCGGCTGCCTCGGCCGCCGCCGACGCCGCGACCGAGATGGCCTGGTCGGCCCGCTCCCTGGCCCGGGTGGCCTCACTCCGGCGCGCGTACAGGTCGTCGGTGATCCGGTCGTACAGGCCGGTACCGAACAGCTTGGTGAGCAGCACCCGCCGGACGTCGTCGCTGCTGCGCAGGAACCTGGCGAACTCGCCCTGCGGGAGCAGTATCACCTGGGTGAACTGCTCGCGGGTGAGCCCGACCGCCTCGGCGATCATCTCGCCCGCCTCGGCCTTGTTGTGCGACAGGCTGACCCAGCGGGTGCCCTCGCGCCGCTGCAGGTGCACCCGGCTTGCCTCGGTGGTGAACCCATCGCCGCGCTTCTTCGGCCGCCGGTACTCCGGGCCGCGCGTGACCTTGTACCGAACGCCCCGCAGCGACCACTCCAGTTCCACCTCGGTCTGCGCGTCCGGGGCGGCGAAATGCGAGCGGAGCCTGTCGTCGGCCGGGGCCTCCCCGGCGAGGCCGCCGTACAGGGCAAACGTGACCGCGTCGAGGATCGTGGTCTTGCCGGCCCCGGTCGGCCCCTCGAGCAGGAACAGCCCACCGTGCGCGAGCCGGTCGAAGTCGATCGCCTGCTTGGTGGCGTACGGGCCGAACGCCCGCAGGCACAGCGTGTGCAGCCGCATCAGACACCCGCCAGGACGGTAGCGGCGGGAGCCGGGCTGGCGCTGGCCCCGCCCTGCGAGGCCGGAGCGCATCTGGCCGGACGGGCCTGGCCTGGGTCGTCGCCGGCATGCTGGGCGGCCTCCACGACGTCCCGCAGCACCGCGCGCTCGGCGTCGTCCGGTGCGGCGCCCGCCACGTACTCCACGAAGGAGCCGCAGATCTCGACCGGGTCGCTCGCCGCGGCCAGCCGGGCCAGGTCGGCGTCGGCGCCGGTCAGCCCGCCCTCGGGGGCGAAGTCGAGGGCGATCGTGTGCGGCCATTTCTGCCGCAGCCGCTCCATCGGCGCCGCGGGCCGCTCCCGGTCGGTCAGCACCACCTTGACCCAGGCGCCGGCCAGGTCGGCGAGGTCTGCGTCCGCCCGGGCGAGCAGGTCGGCCAGCCGGCCCTTCACCTCGCGCAGCGGCCGCGGCACCGGGGCGGCCAGCAGTTCCGTCGTTACGGTCCCGGTGCCGTCGATCTCGGCGAGCGTGACCGACTTGGCACCGCGCTCGGAGAACGAGAACGCCAGCGGCGACCCGCAGTACCTGGCCGTCGTGCTGCTGCCGGGCACCGGCACCCGCTGCTGGCCGTGCAGGTGGCCGAGGGCCAGGTAGCTGAAGCCAGCGAGGACGGCGGCGGGCGCGTCGCCGATCCCGCCGACCCTGATGTCGCGTTCGGACTCCGACACCTCGGCGCCGGTGACGAACGCGTGGGCGAGGACAACGGTGCGGGACAGGCGGCGGGCAGCGGCGTCCTCGCGGATGCGTGCCGTGGCGGCGGCCAGCACCGAGGCATGCGAGCGCTCGGCGCCCAGGTCGTCCATGACGGCGTCGGGTAGCAGGTACGGGATGCCGTAGATGCCGGTGTCGCCGTGGGCGTCGGGGACGATCACCGGTCGGGTGATGTCGGCGATGCTCGTGCGCAGGTGGATGCCTGCCGCTTCGGTGAGCGCCGACCCGAAGCCGAGCCGCACCGGCGAGTCGTGGTTGCCGCTGGTCAGGACGACCCGAATACGCGCCTGGGCGAACCCGGCCAGCGTCTTGTCGAGCAGCTTGACGGCGTCCTGCGGCGGCACCGCGCGGTCGTAGACGTCACCGGCCACCACGACGGCGTCGGCCTGGTGCGCCACCGCCTGGTCCAGCAGCCAGCCCAGGAACGTGTCCTGGTGCTCGAGCAAGCTCTCCCCGTGCAAGGTCCGGCCGAGATGCCAGTCGGACGTGTGGATCAGCCTCATCGTGACCCCGTTCGCCGTGAGGCGGGGTGCCAGCGCGGAAACTCCCGGCCGGCCTGACGCTGCCATGATGGCGAAGGGGTACGACAACCGGCCGCAGGCGCGCCGGCCCCGCCGTCAGGACGGGACGACGAGCACCTTGCCCAGCGGACCTGCCTCGGCCGCCTGGTGCGCCGCGACGATGTCGGGCAGGCCGAACTTGTGCACGGGCAGCTCGGTCAGCGCCCCGTCGGCCAGCGCGGCGGTGATGTCGGCGGCGGCGCGGTCGAGTGCCTCGATCGGCACCCCGTACAGCAGGACGAACCGGATTGTCACGTTCGCGGTCATGCAGGCGCGGACGGGCAGCACCGGGTCGGTGGGTTCGGCTGCGTAGGTGACGATGGCCGAGCCGGGTTTGGCTACCGCAAGGTCGAGGCCCAGGTTCGCGCCGAGCGCGACCTCGATGATCCGGTCGGTGTGCCCGGCCGCCGCGCGGATCTGGTCAGCGGCGTCGGCGTCGCGGTAGTTGATCACGTGCTCGGCGCCCGCCCTGCGGGACAGCTCGGCTTTCTCCGGGCCGCTGGCCGTGGCGACCACCCGGGCCCCGGCGAGGACCGCCAGCTCGATCGCGAAGTGGCCCACCGCCCCCGCGCCGCCGGCGACCAGCACGGTCTTTCCCGTTATCGGGCCGTCGGCGAACAGGCACCAGTGCGCGGTCATCGCGGGCACGCCCAGGCTCGCGCCGAGTTCCAGGGACGCGCTGCCGGGGAGCGGGACGGCCTGGCGCTCGGTGACCACGGTCCATTCGGCCGCGGTTCCCCACCGCCGGCCCGCCGCCGACATCCACAGCCAGACCCGCTGGCCCACGCGGGCCGGGTCCACGCCCTCGCCGACCGCCTCGATCACCCCGGCGCCGTCATGGTGCGGGATCTGGAATCCGTCGATGGGCCGCGGTGTCGCACCACTGCGGCTCTTCCAGTCGGTGGGGTTGACCCCGGAGAAGGCCACCCTGACCAGGACCTCGCCCGGGCCCGGCTGCGGCCGTTCCATCTCGGCGACGCGCAGGACATCGGCTGCCGGGCCATGACGGTCGTAACTGGCGGCTTTCATCAGGAGCCTCCTCCGCGTTGCGGGGTTCGACCGAATCCTCTCACCTCCCCGCTCCCCGCCCGGCCCTCTCCGCTTCCTCCCCCGGCCCACTCCCCATCCGCACCATGATCCGTTAGCGCGTTATGGCGGCCCACGACGGCAAACGGCGGCCGGGGAGATTCTCCCCGGCCGCCGTCGTCACGTCGTTGCGTGGCCCGTGCGCGGCACCAGCTTCCCGGTGTCAGGGCTGGAGCACGGCCTCGATCTCGAGGTGGATCGTGATCTTGTCGCTCACGACCGCGCCGCCGGTCCCCATGACCGCGTTGAAGTTGACACCGAAGTCACGCCGGTTGATCTCCGCGGTGGCGGTGAACCCGGCCCGCGTGCCGCCGTAGGCGTCCGGCCCGAAGCCGTTGAGCTCGAGGGTGAGCGGGACCTCCTTGGTCACGCCCTTGAGCGTCAGCTCTCCGTCCACGATGAAGCCGTCGCGGTGCGGGCGGACGCCGGTGGACCGGTAGGTCATCGTGGGGTATGTCTCGACCTCGAAGAAGTCAGCCGACCTGATGTGCGCATCGCGCTGCTCGTTGCCGGTGATGATCGAGGAGAGGTCGATCTCGGCGGTCACCGAGGAGTTGCGCGGGTCGGCGCCGGTGACGATCTGGCCGGAGAACGTGCCGAACCGGCCGCGGACCTTGCTCACCATCATGTGGCGGGCGGCGAAACCGACCTCGCTGTGCACGGGGTCGATCGACCAGGTACCAGCGACGTACCCGGGGATGCTGGTCAGCGTGCCGCTGTCAGCGGTGGTGGTCATGGTGTCCTCCTGCTCGTGGGGCGAGAGCCTTGAGTGATCGTAGTTGCGTTCTCAATAGTTGAGTGTTCAATAGGACTATCACGTCCTGTGTAACGTTGTCAAGCGCTCAACTATTTCTCGTGTACACTGATCACATGGCAGGCCCCCGATGGCTCTCCGCCGAGGAGCAGGAGACGTGGCGCGCGTTCCTCTGTGCCTGCAACGCGTTCTTCTCGGCCGTGGATGCCCAGTTGCAGCACGACTCGGGGATGCCGCACACCTACTACGAGATCCTGGTCCGGTTGTCGGAAACGCCTGGTCACGCCCTGCGGATGAGCCAGCTCGCGGAGGCGACCTCGGCGAGCAAGAGCCGAGCCTCCCACGCGGTCGCCCGGCTGGAGGAGCGCGGCTGGGTCCGCCGGATGGACTGTCCTACCGACCGCCGGGGCCAGGTCGCCGAGCTCACCGACGAGGGATACGCCGCGCTGGCCGAAGCCGCCCGCGGCCACGTCGAGCAGGTCCGGAGGTCACTGTTTGACGCGCTGAGCCCGGAGCAGGTGACACAGCTCAGGGCGATCAGCGAGGCGATGATCGCCGCGGCTGACGGGCACGGCAAGGTGGCCTTCCCGCCGGGCTGCCCCAGCGAGGACGAAGCCGAGGAGGAGGCGCCCGCCGCCTCCGGACGGCGTTAGCCCCGCTTGCGGAGCTCCAGTCCCCCTCTGCGCGGCGGCCAGCCCGCCCGCGCCGCTCCAGGCCGCCTGCACCCCCAGCCCGCCTTAGCCCTCCGGGGCCGGCGCCAGTTCCGACATCAGCTCGGCGATCGCGGCGGGACCCGGGCCCGGCTCGCCGCGCAGCCCCGCCAGCGCCCCGGCGCGATCCTCGGGGTTGCGGTTCTGGCTCAGCTTCTCCTTGGCTTCCACCGTGGCGATCGTCAGCTCGACCCCCACGATCGCCTTCAGCTGGCTGTCGATGAACTCGGCCGGGGCGTCGGTGACGTGCCAGGGTGACGGCCGGCCCGCCTCGTAGCGCTCGGTGAGCCGGGTGACTATGTCCCGCTTCCACTCGGCATCCCTGTGGACGGTGAGCGGCCCGGTGAAGTGCACAGATACGTAGTTCCAGGTCGGCACCATCTTGCCGTGCCTGGCCGTGCTCGGGTACCAGGACGGTGACACGTACGCCTGGGGCCCGTGCACGATCGCCAGCGCGATCGTGTCCGGCCCCACGGACTGCCACTGCGGGTTGGCCAGCGCCAGGTGGCCGATCAGCCGCCCGTATTCGCCATCCGCCGCCTCGCTGCGGTCCCACAGGACCGGGATCAGGCTCGCGACCGGCTTGGTCCCGTCGAAGGTCACCAGATCGGCCGCGCCGACAGCGCCGACGAACGCCGAAACCTCTGCCGCATCGTGGGCGGCGAAATGCCGTGGCAGGTACACACCAGGAGCCTATGCGCGGGCCGGGTCGGGGCTGGCACCGCGTGGGGCGCGGGGCAGGGCTAACACTGGGGGAATGCCCAGCGCAGGAGCGTGCCCGGCCGGGCGGCTAACCGTTTTGACCGGGCATCAAACATCTTCTAGCGTTGCTTTACGATGAGCGGCGCAGAGGCGGGAGCCATAACACCAGCGGCAGCGCTACCGGAAGCCGAGGACTACGCGGCCTGGTTCCGGGCGCTGGCCGACGCCACCCGGGTCAAGATCGTGTCGCTGCTCGCCCGGCATGGACGTCCCATGAAGGTCGGCGAGATCGTTGCGGCCGTACAAGTCGGCCAGTCCACCGTCTCTCAGCACCTGAAGGTTCTGGCCGCGCTGCGCTTCGTCCTGGCCGAGCGCCGGGGCACCGCCCGCTACTACCGCATCAACGCTGCCTGCGTAAACCTCTTCCCGACCGCCGCCGACCTCGTCGGAGGGCTCGCCGCGCCGGTCCCGGCCCACCCGGAAGACCAGCTGATCCTGGGCGCCTTCCGCGAGGCGGCCGGGTTCACGATCCGGCCAATGCGCGAGTCCGACGCCGGCCTCGTGCTGGCCGTCTACCAAGCCGGGCTGGACGCGGGCGACGCCAGCTTCGAGACCGAGGCACCGTCCTGGGAAGCGTTCGAGGCCGCCAAGCTCCCCGGCCACCGCCACGTCGCGACCGCGACCGGCACCGGTGAGGTGCTGGGCTGGGTGGCGGCGTCCCCGGTGTCCGGCCGCTGCGCCTACGCGGGCGTGGTCGAGCACTCGGTGTACGTGGCCAGCACCGCGCGGCGCAAGGGCGTCGGCGCTGCCCTGCTCCAGGCGCTGATCGACTCGACCGAGGCGGCCGGGATCTGGACCATCCAGTCCGGCATCTTCCCGGAGAACACCAGCAGCATCCGCCTGCACCAGTGCAAGGGTTTCCGCGTGGTCGGCACACGGGAGCGGATCGGCCAGCACTTCGGGCGCTGGCGCGACGTCGTGCTGGTCGAGCGGCGCAGCGCCAGCATCGGCGGCACCTGAGCCAGCGCCTTCAGAGCGCCGCGAGGGCCTGCTCGAAGTCAGCCCACAGGTCGTCGGGGTGCTCCAGCCCCACCGACACGCGGATGCTCCCCTCGCCGATGCCCGCCGCCTGCAGGCTGGCCGCGTCCATCTGGCGGTGCGAGGTGGACGCGGGATGCAGCACCAGCGTCTCGGTGCCGCCCAACGACGGCGCCAGCGCGGCCAGGCGCAGCCCGGACGCGAACGCCAGCCCGGCGTCCCGGCCACCGGCCAGGTCAAACGCGACCATGCCACCGAAGTTGGCCAGGATCCGCCGCGCGATGGCGTGGTCCGGGTGGCCCGGCAGCCCAGGCCAGTACACCTGCATAACGCCCCGGTGGCTGGCGAGCCGCTGCGCCAGGTGGGCAGCGTTCGCACAGTGCCGTTCCATCCGCAGCCCCAGCGTCTTGAGCCCGCGTAGCGTGAGCCATGCGGCGAACGGGTCCGCGGCGACGCCCAGGTCCACGGTGTGCTTCCACAGCGGGCGGTGAACCTCCTCGCTGGCCGAGATCACCAGGCCAAGCATGACGTCGTCGTGACCGCCGAGGTACTTGGTGGCCGAGTGGACCACGATGTCGGCACCATGCTCGATCGGCCGGCACAGCGCGGGGGTAGCGAAGGTGTTGTCCACCACGCAGGTCAGACCGGCCTCGTGGCCGGCCGCGATCAGGGCCGGCAGGTCGCTCACCGCGATCGTCGGGTTCGCGATGGTCTCCAGGAACAGCAGCCGGGAGGTTGGCCGCAGCGCTGCGGCCACCTCGCCCGCATCGGACCCGGAGATGTAGCTGACGTCGATGCCGTAGCGGGTGGCCAGGCTGGTGAACACGGCGAACGTGCCGCCATAGAGACAGCGCTGGGCGATCACATGATCGCCTGGGCGCAGCGAGGCCAGCAGCACAGCGTTGATCGCGCCCATGCCCGAGCTTGTGGCCAGCGCGGCCGCGCCGCCTTCCAGATCGGCGGCCACGGCCTCAAGAGCCTGCGTGGTGGGGTTCGCGTAGCGGCTGTAGGCGAACCCGGCGGCGGGATCGTCCAGGGCCCGCGCACAGGAAGCCACGTCGTCGAAGGCGAACACCGAGGTCTGGTAGATCGGGATACTGACCGGGCGGGAGCCGTTCAGGTCGGCGGCACGAGAATGGATCGCGCGGGTCTCCAGGTGCAAGGTCATGACAACGACTCTGCCTGCATCCCACCGGACATCCAAGCCCGGCCAGCCGTGATCAACCTCACCGGTCCGCGGTGCTCTCGCACCCCCTAGCCCCGCGAACCGGGCAGCCCACCGGACGTCAGCCCGGTGACATGCGAAATACCCAGGTTTCTATGCGAATCAGGCTAGAGGCCGCCATAACGGCGTCGATGGTGACACAACGCTACACTACGAACACGATTAGGAGCCAGAGCGCGGGCGCGCGAGCCGAGGCGCTCCGGACCGCCGCAGCCCCGCCCGCGTGCTTGGCCACGCTTCTTGGCCCTCCTCGGTATCCCGGCGCCTCCGTGACTCCCATTGTTGGCGCAGCCCGCCCTGGGATTCAACTAGCAGTGGTCAGAGCATCACGCAACGCCGAACATGGGTGTGCCCGGCCCTCGGTGTTACGCCTCGGCGGGCGGTTCCGGGGAGGGCGGAACGGCCGGGCGGCCAGCACGGGGCGAGCCCGCCGTGCCCGCCCAGGAGTACCTGGCGGAGCCGCGGTTCAGTATCTTCTCGATCGCCGTACTGACACCGCCGTCCGAGTTGATGATCCGGCGCATCACCATGACCAGCGCGGGGACTGCCCAGAGGTCGCCGCACACCCACAAGATCGCGGCACCGATCTGCTGGTCGGCGAATGGCGGCAAGGTCACCCCGGGGACGTGGTTGTAAGACGGGTACCAGGACGTCTGGGTGAACAAGCTCATCGACATCGCCAGCACCCACATCACCAGGTTGGTGCCGATCAGGGCCGCCGCCTGGGACACGTCAGACAGCCGCCGCCGGAACGGGGGTGACGGGATGAACTGCAGCCAGAACAGCACCCCGGCAACGAAGAAACTGCCGTGCATCAGCCAGATGTGCACTGCCTGATTGCTCGCCGCCAGATTGAACAAGGCCGGCAGGTGCCAGGCGATCATCACGACGCTGAACAGCGTTATCGCGACCCACGGCCGCAACAAAAACCCGCCCACCGCCCGCAGTGGCCGCGACCAGCTGCCCCGGAGCGTGCCCCGGGTGACCGCCTGGCCGGTCCGGCCGGGCAGGCCGTCCAGCAGCGGCTGCCAGGGCGCGCCCGCGACCACGAGCGTCGGCGCGGCGAACATCAGCAGCAGGTGCTGGATCATGTGGACGAAGAAGTAGCTGTCCGCCCAGTAGTCGATGGGCGAGGCGACGGTGAGCAGCAGCACCGCCAGCCCGCCGTAGAACAGCCAGGACCGGCGGCGGCGCTCGCGGGTCCGGTCCGGCCGCGACCGCCGGGCGAGCCGGGCCAGGCCGATTTCGTGCCAGACCACCAGGATCGCGGCCACGACGACGAACGGGTCGAACGACCAGTGATCCGTGAGATAGTGCATGACGGTGTGATCCTACGCTCCAGGCGGGGTATTCCGGGGGCGAGGCAGGGAGAGCTGACGAGACGTGCCGGTGGCCTGGCAGGCCTGCTGGGCGGGACGGTACGGCGAGGCCGGGGGCTGGCGGTTCCTGGCGCCATGGGCGGCCAGCGCGCTGGCCGTGCCGGCTCCGGGCATCCTCCTGCTGACGCCGACGGCACATGACGCGGTCCGGCTAGCCGCGACAGGTGTGGAGCGGCTGACCGGCGGGAGCGCCTGGGCACAGGCTGGCCGGCCCGGTCATTGGTGCACGTCATCGGCTACCCGGATCGTGCGCAGCGGCCGGTTGTCTGCACCTCGTGGACCCGCCCGTTCGGGCGGCATCAGATGCGGTTCGACCGCGCCGGGTACACCGGCGGCACCAGCGGCGGCCCTTTCCTGGCCAGGCCTGTCTCCGCGACCGGCCTGGGCACGGTCATCGGCGTGATTGGCGGCTACGAGCAGGGCGGTGATCTCGCGTCGGTGTCCTATTCGCCGCGGTTCGGCCGCGCGATGCGAGACCTTTACCGGACTGCTGTCGCGGACGGCTGACCCGGCTGGCCTGTGCCGCGGGCTTCGCCGGCTCGCCGGCCCGGGGTGGACGTAGCGGCCTCCGCGCATCAGCGACGCGACCGCGGCAACCACCGACAGCCCGGTGGCCACGATGAACACCACCACCAGGCCGTGGTGAAACGGCCCGGAGATCAGTTCTGGGAAGAAGCGCCGGCCGGTAATGATCCGCTGGGACGCGGCGGGAAGCGTGGGCAGCACCCGGCTCGCGGCCAGCAGGTGCTGCAGCGGGTTGACGCCCAGGACCGCGGCGAACAGTGACGATACCGGCGGCAGGGTACCGACATGGTGCGCGATGCCGTGCGGGACGCCCTGCTGTTGCAGGCCGCTCGTCAGCGACCTGGGCAGGCTGCTAGCCAGCCCCGCGATCATCAGCGAGAAGAACGCCCCGATGGACAGCGCGGTGCCGGAGTTCTGGAAGGTCGAGCGCATCCCCGACGCCGCGCCGCGGTGGCGGGCCGGGACGCTGCTCATGATCGAGGATGAGTTGGGCGCGGCGAACATGCCGCCGCCGATGCCGTTCGCGGCGGTCAGCAGGGCAAAGGCCCAGTACGGGAAGTCGACGGGCAGCAGCATGAGGCCGATGAAGCTGGCGCCGAACACGACCATCCCGGCGGTGGCGAAGCCACGGGCACCGAAGCGGTCAGAGAGCGTCCCGGACAGCGGGCCGGCGACGAGGAAGCCGGCGGTCAGCGGCAGCAGGAAGATGCCGGCCCACAGGGGCGTGTCGCTGTAGTCGTAGCCGTGCAGTGGCAGCCAGATCCCCTGCAGCCAGATGATGAGCATGAACTGCAGCCCGCCCCGGGCCAGGGACACCGCGAAGCCCGCCACGTTCCCGGCCGTAAACGCCCTGATCCGGAACAGGGCGATCTGGAACATCGGCTCGGCGACCCTGCTCTCGATCACGGCGAACGCCGCGAGCAGCGCGGCGCCCCCGGTAAGCAGGATGGTGACCGTGGGGCTCGTCCAGCCCATGGTGTGCCCGTGGTACGGCTGGATGCCGATGGTGATGCCGATAAGCAGCGCACTGAGGCCGACCGCAAAGGTGATGTTGCCCCACCAGTCGATACCGGCGGGGTGCCGCTCACCGTTGTCGCGGAGCTTGCGGTAGGCCCACCACGTTCCGAAGACCCCGACCGGCACGTTGACCCAGAACACCGCCCGCCAGTCCAGCGCCGCCAGCAGGCCTCCGGCGACCAGGCCGATGAACTGCCCGGCCAGGGCGGCGACCTGATTCGTGCCGAGCGCGAATCCACGTTCATCCGAGGGAAAGGCGTCGGTCAGGATCGCGGCCGAGTTGGCGGTGAGCATGGACCCGCCGATCGCCTGTGGCACCCGCCAGCCGATCAGCCAGAGCGCTCCGTGGGCTCCGTGGAACGGATCGAACGACAGCAGGATGGAGGCGGCGGTAAACACCACGAAGCCGGCGTTATAGATCTTGACCCGGCCGAACATGTCGCCGAGGCGGCCGACGGTGACCACCAGCACGGCCTGGACCAGCCGGTACCCCATGATCATCCACAGCAGGTAGACGACGTTGCCCGGCGCCAGCGGATCCAGGTGGATGCCGCGGAAGATGGCGGGCAGCGCGATAATGACGATCGACCCGTCGAGCGCCGACATGAACACGGCCGCCGTGGTGTTGGACAGGGCCACCCATTTGTACCGGCCGTCCGTCCCGACGGGATGCCCGCCGGTCTGGCCGTCCCCCGCTCTGCCCGGCCGCGGCATCAGATGCGCTGCGCCAGTCGCTCGAGCAGCGGCGCGGCCGCCATCAGCAGGCTGAGCTCGTCGCGGGTGAACCCGGCCGAGAGGGCCCGGGCTAGCTGCTGCGTCCGCGCATCGCGCTTGTCCTGCAGTACCTGCCGCCCGGCTTCGGTCAGCGACATGACGGCCCGCCTGCCGTCGCCGGGATCGGGATGCCGCTCGATGAGACCGCGCCCCTCCAGCGCGCCGAGTGTCGCTCCCATCGACTGCGGGCTGATCTGCTCCAGCTTGGCGAGCGCGCCCGGCGTGGCCGGGCCGCCCCGGTCCAGGCGCGCCAGGGCCGAGGTCTCGGGCCAGGTGAGCTCGCCGCCCTCGGGCTGCACCTGGCGCAGCCGCCGCCGGAGCAGCCCGATGCTTACCCGGACCGCCGCGGCAACGTCATGGACATCAAGCTCCTCCGCCATACCATAAGTCTAAACTGATAAGTCCAGCCTTACAAACTGCCGGGCCCAGATCTGGGGCGGCCCGGGAGCTGGCAGAGCGGCCACCCGGCCGTCAGCGGCCCATGGGGGGGTCGTGAAGTGAGTTTGCTGCCCTTGCAGGGCGTGGCTGCCGCAGTCACGCCCCTCGGGGATTACCTGGCGCGGGGCGGCGGGACGACCCGGTCGAGGTCGGCTAGGTCCTCGGCCGTGGGGATCCAGTCGGCGGCGGCCGCGTTCGCTTTCACCTGCTCCGCCGACATCGCGCCGGCGATCACCGAGGCGCAGCCGGGCTGGGCGGCCAGCGCCCCCACGGCGACCTCGAGAACCGTGCGCCCGCGATCGGCCGCCCAGGAGATGAGCGTCTCCACCCGGTCGAGCTTGTCGTCGGTCAGGTAGCCCTTCCGGCTGGCGAGCCGGGTGCCCGCCGCGGGCTCCTGCCCCTTGCGGACCTTCCCGGTAAGCAGGCCGTTGGCGAGCGGGAAGTACGGGAGCACACCAAGCCCGAAGTGACGGGCCGCGGGCACCACCTCGGCTTCCGCGCCGCGTTCCAGCAGCGACCAGTGGTTCTGGGCGGAGACGAACGGGGCCGTGCCTGCCTGGCGAGCCAGGTGGGCGGCGTCGGCGATCTGCCAGCCGGTGAAGTTCGAGTGGCCGATGTAGCGCACCTTGCCCTCATCGACAAGCTCGGTCAGCGCGGCCAGGGTCTCCTCCACCGGAGTCACCGGGTCGGGCGTGTGTAGCTGATACAGGTCCAGGTAGTCAGTGCGGAGCCGGCGCAAGGACCGCTCGACGGCACGCCTGATGTAGGCGCGGCCACCCTTGGCCCCGGCGGCGGTCCCGTAACCCATGTCGAAGTCCTGGTGCCCGAACTTCGTCGCGAGGACGATCTCGTCGCGCCGCCCGGCCAGTACCTCGCCAAGGAGTTCCTCCGAGCCTCCCCCGCCGCCGTACATGTCGGCCGTGTCCAGCAGCGTCACGCCGGCCTCGAGCGCCGCGTCCACTACCTCCCTGGTCGCGTCCAGGTCGAGCCGGCGGCCGAAGTTGTTGCAGCCAAGCCCGGTGACCGAAACGATGAGGCCGGAGTTGCCCAATGGCCGGTAGCGCATCGAATACCTCGTTTTCGCGGACCCTGATCCCGGACCGATCGTAGGGGATGGGGGTGGTCAGCCAGCCGCGGTGGCCGCCACCACGAACGGCGGCTTGACGGCGGGCATGGGGCCGTAGGGATGCCAGGCCCAGGCGGCGTCAAGCCGGGCCAGCTCGGAATAGTCCACCTGATCAGCGGCCGGTCCGTGAGGCACTGCGGCCCCGGGACCGGCTGGGCGGCCGGCCGGATTGCCGCTGGCGCAACCGGACCGATACATGCACCGGGCTGCCCTCGAAGCCGAACTCCTCCCGCAGCCGCCGCTCGATGAACCGCCGGTAGCCGGCCTCGAGGAAACCGGACGTGAACAGCACGAAGTGGGGCGGGCGGATCCCGGCCTGGGTGGCGAACAGGATCCTCGGCGCCCGGCCACCCCGCGCCGGCGGCGGGGTCGCGGCGACCAGGTCCGCGAGCCAGGCGTTCAGCCTGCCGGTCGGCACCCGGGTTTCCCAGCCAGCCAGCGCGGTTTCCAGCGCGGGTACCAGCTTCTCCACGTGCCGCCCGGTCTCGGCCGAGATGTTGACGCGGGGCGCCCAGCGGGCGGTATGCAGCTGACGGTCGATTTCCCGGTCAAGCCGCAGCCGCCGGTCCTCGTCTACCAGGTCCCACTTGTTGAACGCGAGCACCAGCGCCCGGCCAGCGTCAATGACCATCGAGACGATGCGCAGGTCCTGCTCCGTGAGCGGCTCACTGGCGTCCACCAGCACCACCGCGACCTCGGCCCGCTCCAGCGCCCCGGCGGTGCGCAGGCCGGCATAGAAGTCCGCGCCCTGGCTCTCCCGCGCCCGCCGCCGGATCCCCGCGGTATCCACGAACCGCCACGGGATGCCGCCGAGTTCGACGAGCTCGTCAACTGGGTCCCTGGTAGTCCCCGCCACCTCGTCCACCAGCACCCGCTGCTGCCCAGCCAGCTTGTTCAGCAGGCTCGACTTGCCCACGTTGGGCCTGCCGATAAGGGCCACCCGCCGGGGCCCGCCTCCGCCGCCCTCAGCCTCGCGTGGGGCCTCCGGCAGCGCCGCGAGAATGACGTCGAGCAGGTCGCCACTTCCCCGGCCGTGCAGGGCACTGACCGGGTACGGCTCGCCCAGCCCCAGCGACCACAGCGCCGCCACCGCGGGCTCGGCGGGGGCATCATCCACCTTGTTCGCGGCGACCACCACGGGCTTACCCGACCGGCGCAGCACCGCGGCGACCGCCTCGTCGGCGTCGGTGACTCCGACGACCGCATCGACGACGAACAGCACCGCGTCCGCGGCCTCCACCGAAAGCTGAGCCTGAGCGGTGACCTGCTGGGCGAGGTTACGGCTGGCGTGGGCGCCCGCCGCGCTGGGGAAGGCCTCCCAGCCCCCGGTATCAACCAGCGTGAAGGAGCGGCCGCGCCAGAGTGCGTCGTAGGCCACCCGGTCACGGGTGACGCCCGGGGTGTCTTCGACCACCGCCTGGCGGCTGCCGAGGATCCTGTTGACCAGGGTGGACTTGCCCACGTTGGGTCGTCCCACCACGGCCACCACGGGCGCTGGAGCGTCCGCGCCCCGGTATCCCGCTTCGCTGGCCTCAGGTTCGCCACCGGTCGCCTGGGCGCTGCCCTGGGCCGGGCCGTTCTCGTGCCTGTCTTTGCCGGCCATGGTCAGCTCGTCCGTGCCGTGTCGGCTCGCGAGGGCAGTTGCCCCGGCCCGGGACTGCCGCCGCCCGCCAGCGGGAATCCCCGTTCCCCGGCGGCCCGGATGATCAGGCCGATCACTTCGTCCAGGCTCAGGACGGTCGAGTCGACCTCGATCGCGTCATCAGCCATCACCGTCTGCGGGGCGTCAGCCCGGTCCCGGCGCTTGTTCTCGTTCCTGGTCACGTCGGGTGTTGCGCCGGGATCCGCGGCCAGGTCGGCGCTGCGCCGGGAGGCCCTGGCCTCCTCGCTGGCGGTGAGGAACACCTTGACCACGGCCTGTGGGGCGACCACGGTGCCGATGTCGCGGCCCTCAGCCACGATTCCCTGGCCCGCGGCGCAGGCACGGGCGAGCATGTCCTGCTGCTGGGCTATCAGGTGGGCCCGTACCTCGGGGACCGAGGCGACCGCGCTCACCGCGTTGGAGACGGCACGGTTGCGGATCTCGCCCGACACATCGGCCCCGTTGACCGTGACCGACGGGCGGCCCGGGTCTGTGCCTACCTCGATCACCGGCTGCCGTGCGTGCGCCGCGATCACCGCGGGGTCGGTGACATCCAGGTGCTGGGTGATCAGCCACCAGGTCAGCGCCCGGTACATGGCGCCGGTATCCAGATAGCACAGGCCAAGCTCGGTGGCCACGCCACGGGCGGCGCTCGACTTCCCCGCCCCGGCCGGGCCGTCCACCGCGATCACAAGGCACCCAGTCACCCTGCGATGCTACCGGCGGACCGGCCATCCGGAGGCCGCCAGCGCCTGTGTCAGCCGGACGACGGCCTCTGGCCGGACGGTCAGCTCGGCCACACCCACCGGCAGCCCCGGCGAGTGCTCGATCCCGATGTCCTCGATGTTCACCCCGGCCTCACCGGCCGCGCGGAACAGCCGGGCCAGCTCGCCGGGCACGTCGGGGATCACGACCTGAACCACCATGTCGTCCCGGCGTGGCTTGCTGTGCTTGCCGGGTATCCGTCCCACCCCGGCAGTGCCCTCATCCAGCAGGCCCGCGAGCGCCTTCAGCTCCGGCTCGCCGCCGTCGGCCGCGGCCCGGTTCAGCGCTTCGGCCGCCGCGGCCAGGTCGGCCGCCACCGCGGCGAGA
Organism: uncultured Actinomycetes bacterium; assembly: GCA_963813395.1. Lineage (GTDB taxonomy): Bacteria > Actinomycetota > Actinomycetes > Streptosporangiales > Streptosporangiaceae > DASXKD01. Next base: position 81,119 of record CAWEYV010000022.1, on the reverse strand, counting down.
ACCTTTGCGACCGGGGCCGCGTTCGCCGCCAGGATCTGCGCCCACAGCCTGCTGTCCCCGGCCGCGATCCGGGTTACGTCCCGGATCCCCTGGCCAGCCAGGAGGAGGGCCGGATCGGCGGCGTGCGCCAGCCGCGCCGCCATCGCCGCGGCGACCACGTGCGGTGCGTGTGAGACGAGGGCGACATAACGGTCGTGCTCATCGGCGGATAGCCGTATCTCCTGGGCCTGGCAGCATCGCACCAGCGCGGTGACGGCCACGCTCGCGCCCGGTGCGGTCTCCGGCCCCGGGCAGGTCACCCACGGGCGGCCGAGAAACAGGTCGGCCCGCGCGGCCGCGGGTCCCGAGCGCTCCCGCCCGGACAGCGGATGCCCGGGCACGAACGAGCCAAGGTCGCAGCCGAGCGCGCGAGCCCGGCCGAGCACCGCGCCCTTCACGCTGGCGACATCGGTGTACCACCGCGCGAGCCCAGCAGCCTGGGCGGCCGCCAGCGCGGGCGCCGCGGCGGCGGGTGGTACCGCGAGCACCGCCAGATCCGCCGGCGCGGGTGCGGGGGTGGTCAGCGCACCGGGCAGCACGGTTCCCGCGCCGATGTCGGCCGCCAGCTGCGCCGCCGCCGGGTCATGATCGGCCAGCCCTACCGTCACGCCCCGCTCGCGCAGCGCGAGCGCGATGGACGTCCCGATCAGGCCGGTGCCGATGACGACCGCGCTGCGCAGCTGCGCCGGTGGCTCCCCGGCCGCCTCGCCGCCTGCTGGCTGGCCGGTCACTGCGCGATGTCCAGCCGCAGGGCCACCGCCCCGCGCAGGTACACATGCTCCAGAGCCGGCCGGGACTTGGCCGTCTCGACGTGCATGAGCAGCCGCACCACTCGCGGCATCGCGCCAGGCACATCGATCTCGCTGGCGCACAGCAGCGGCACATCGTGGAAGCCGATCTTGCGGGCGGCCAGCGCCGGGAACTCCGCCGTGAGGTCGGGGGTAGTGGTGAACACCACGCTGATCACATCGTCCGGAACGAGGCCGTTGCGGGTCATCACCTCGGTGACCAGATCAGTGGTCCGGTCGAGGATGTCCACCCGCTCGTTGGCGTCCACCTGGACCGCGCCCCGGATCGCCCTGACCGCCACTCGCCCTGCTCCTCACGCTCATATCCCGCGCCGACAGCCTTCACCAGGCTATCGGCGGATAGCGGGCAACGTGGCCTCGACTACCTGTAGCTGAGCAACGGCGAGAAGCTCACAGGCCGACGGCCGCGTACAGCTTTCCCACCTCGGCGGTGGTGAGCGCCCGCGAGGCCCCCGGCCGCAGGTTGCCGAGGGAGACCGGGCCTACCTGGGTGCGCACCAGCCGGGTCACTGGATAACCCGCGGCGGCCAGGAGCCGGCGCACGATGTGCTTGCGCCCCTCGTGCAGGGTGATCTCGACAAGGGCGCGGGTGCCGGCTCGCTCCACCACCCGGAACTTGTCGGCGCTGGCCATGCCGTCCTCTAGCTCGATCCCGGCGAGCAGCCGCCGGCCCAGGTCACGCTCGACCGGGCCGGGCACGTCCGCCAGATAGGTCTTCGGCACGCCGTACCTGGGATGCGTCAGCCGGTGCGCGAGGTCGCCGTCGTTGGTGAACAGCATCAGGCCTTCGGTCTCATAGTCCAGCCTGCCCACGTGGTACAGCCGTTCCTCCCGGTCGCCGAGCAGGTCGCTGACCGTCCGCCTGCCCCGGTCGTCTGACATCGTGGTCAGCACCCCGGCAGGCTTGTTGAGCGCCAGGTACACCAGGTCCTGGCGGGACGGGATGCGCAGGCCATCCACCCTGATGACCTGGTGGTCCGGATCGACCCGGGCGCCGTAGCGGCGGACGGTCTCGCCGTCGACCTCGACCCGCCCTTCGGCGATCAGCTCCTCGCAGTGCCTGCGGCTGCCCAGGCCCGCAGCGGCCAGCACCTTCTGCAGCCTGACCCCGCCCGGGACATCGATGAGGGAGTCCCGCTCGTCCTCGCCGAGCACGTCGTCCGCGGCGCCGCTCGCCGGGTTACGGCCGCCGGTCCCCGCACCGCGGCGCCGCGGTGCGCCTTGCGGCCGGCTGCTGGCACCGTCACGAGCCTTGCTCATCGCGGGATTCCCCGGCCTCCTTGGTCTGTTCCGGTACCTCCGCACCCTGGTCCGCAGGCACCTCGATCCGCTCCGGGACCTCTCCGGCCTGGTCCGCTGCCTCCTCGATCTGATCGGGGAGGAAGGGGGCGAGTTCGGGCAGTTCGTCAAGGCTGGCCAGGCCGAGCCGCTCCAGGAAGTAGCCGGTGGTGCGGTAGAGGATTGCCCCGGTCTCGTGTTCGGTTCCGGCCTCCTCGACCAGCCCGCGCAGCGTCAGCGTGCGCATCACCGCGTCGCAGTTGACGCCGCGGACCGCCGAGACCCGTGACCGGCTGACCGGCTGGCGGTAGGCCACAACCGCCAGGGTCTCCAGCGCCGCCTGGGTAAGGCGCACCTCCTGACCGTCGCGCACGAACCGTTCCACCACGGGGGCGCATTCCTCGCGGGTATAGAAGCGCCAGCCGCCAGCCACCTGCCGCAAGTCGTACCCGCGACGCTGCTCGTCGTAGGAGGCGGCAAGTTCGCGCAGCGCCCGCGCCACCTCATCGCGGGGCCGTTCGAGCACCTGGGCCAGCACGACCTCGGCCACCGGTTCGTCGACGACAAGCAGGATCGCTTCCAAGCAGGCTTCCAGGCTGGGCCCAGCCTGGAAGCCTGGCTCGCCTTCGCTGGAGGTCACCGCGGCGTTGTCGTTAAGCATGATCTTCTAACCGTATTCCTCGGATGCGGTCGCGGCCGCGGCGTGCCCGCCCGGCGCCCAGGTGACGTAGAGGTCCCCGAGCGGCTCGGCCTGCTCCAGAGAGACGTTACCTTCCCGGTAGAGCTCGAGGACCGCCAGGAACCTGGCCACCACCTCGTAGGTGCCCGCACAGTCCGCGATCAGCTCGCGGAACGAGGCGCGGTGTACCTCGCGCAGCCGCTGGGCCAGGATCTCCGCCTGCTCGCGGACGCTGGTGCGCGGGGTGTGGATGTGCTCAGTGGACACCACCGGCGTGGGGCGCGGGGCAAGCGCGATCCCGGCGATGAACGCGAACTCGGCCGGGCCGAGGCCCAGCAGGACCTCGGGCAGCAGCCCAGCGAACCGCGGCTCCATGGGAACCCGCCGGGCGAACCGGCGCGCCTGCGCCGCCATCCGGCCCGCGAAGACCCCGGCGACCTCCTTGTACGCGCGGTACTGCAGCAGCCGGGCAAACAGCAGGTCCTTGGCTTCCAGCAGGGCCAGGTCCTCCTCGTCCTCGACCTCGCCCGCGGGCAGCAGCCGGGCGGCCTTGAGGTCGAGCAGAGTGGCGGCGACGACGAGGAAGTAGCTGGCCTGGTCCAGGTCGAAGGAGTCGGCCCGGACCCGGATGTAAGCGATGAACTCGTCAGTGACCTGGGACAGCGCCACCTCGGTGATGTCCAGCTTGTGCTTGGAAATCAGCCCGAGCAGCAGGTCGAATGGGCCCTCGAAGTTCTCGAGATGGACCTCGAACCCCGCTGCCCCGCTGCTCTGGCCGGGGTCGCCGCCCGGCGCGCTGTCCACCGCCGGGATCACGGCGGGGCCGCCGGGGCGTGCCGCAGCGTGCCGTTCGCGGCTGACTCGCGCAGCCGGCGGGTAAGCAGGCTCGAATCGACCCCGGCGTCCATGTCGGCGAGCAGCACCGCGATCGCCTCGCGCACGAGCCTGCCCCGGTCCACGCTGATGCCGCGGGCGCGCAGCGTGATGCGTGCCCGCTCCAAGTCGAGCAGCTCATCGGAGGCTAGGTAGACGGTGATCTTCTGGGGGTGCGCCTCGCGCCCGCTCGCCTGCCGCCCATCCGGGGCAGCCACGTCCCGCGTGACGGGGCGCAGCAGTTCGGCGACTCCAGGCAGGCTTACCCGCTTACGGGTTAGGCGTGACCTGCCTGCCGCCACCGCTCCAGCACCTCCTTGGCAAGCTCCCGGTAGGAACTGGCACCCGTGGATGCTGGGTCGAAGTTGGTGATCGGCTCGCCGGCCACGGTCGCGTCAGGGAACCGTACCGTGCGGCTGATCACCGTGTGGAAGACTTCGTCGCCGAAGCGGTCCACCACGCGCGTAAGCACCTCCCTGGAGTGCAGCGTCCGCGAGTCGTACATCGTGGCAAGGAGACCCTCCATGGCGAGATTGGGGTTGATCCGCCGGGACACCTTGTCGATGGTTTCGGTCAGCAGCGCCACGCCGCGCATGGCGAAGTACTCGCACTCCAGCGGCACAAGGACGCCGTCAGCGCAGGCGAGCGCGTTCACCGTGAGCAGCCCGAGCGACGGCTGGCAGTCGATCAGCACGACGTCGTACTCCGGCAGCAGGGGTTCGAGAACCCCGCCGAGCACGAACTCCCGGCCCACCTCGTGCACGAGCTGGACCTCGGCGCCGGACAGGTCGATGTTGCTGGGCATCAGGTGCATGTCGGCCACGCTGGTCTTGATGACCACGTCTGATGTACTGGCACCCCGCTCCATCAGCAGGTTGTAGACGGTTGCTTCGAGCTCGTGCGGCTGGATGCCCAGGCCCACCGAGAGCGCGCCTTGCGGGTCGAAGTCGACGAGCAGCACGCGGCGGCCGAACTCCGCGAGCGCCGCGCCGAGGTTGATGGTCGTGGTTGTCTTGCCGACGCCGCCCTTCTGGTTGCATACCGCGACTACCCGGGCCGGACCGTGGCTGGTCAGCGGCTCGGGCTGGGGGAATAGCGGCAGAGGACGTCCGGTGGGGCCGGTCACGAGGTCGGCTTTGCGGGACGCTGCTCCCATATGCTGCACCTCCCAGCGGAGGAACGCAGAATGCCTCCGCTGCAACCCGGACTCTAGGAGGTGGGCCAGCCGACAGCAAGCCGACTCACCGTTATGGGCTCTTTTGCCTGCCTCAAAGGCTCTTTTGCCCGCCTCGCGGGCCTCAGAATGTGCCTGCCTCCCGGGCCTCAGAACGCCCGTGGGTGGGCGGCGGCGTAAACCTCGCGGAGCTTGTCCACGGTCACCAGGGTGTAGATCTGGGTGGTGGTCACCGACGCGTGGCCGAGCAGTTCCTGCACCACCCGGACGTCGGCGCCGCCGTCGAGCAGGTGCGTCGCGAACGAGTGGCGCAGCGTGTGCGGGGAGACTCCGGTCAGGCCGGCCCGCCGTGCCGCCGCCTGCAGCACGCCCCAGGCGCCCTGCCGGGTGAGCCGGCCGCCGCGGGCGTTCAGGAACACGGCCGGGCTCGCTGAGGTGCGCCGTGCGCTGGCCGCCAGCACGGGACGCGCCCGGACCAGGTAGGCGTCCAGGGACGCCGCCGCGTAGCTGCCGACCGGCACGATCCGGTCCTTGCCCCCCTTGCCCGCCAGCCGCAGCGTGTCCTTGCCGAGGTCGTCCACGTCCAGGCCGACCGCCTCGGAGATCCGCGCGCCGGTCCCGTACAGCAGCTCGAGCAGGGCCCGGTCGCGCAGCGGCAGTGGGCTGGCCGGTTCGCCTCCTGAGCCTGCCGCCGCAAGCAGCCGCTCCACCTCGGCGATCCCGATCGCGCGGGGAAGCCTGCGCGCTGGGGTGGGCGGGCGCACCTGGCCGGCCGCGTCCGAACCGGCCAGGCCTTCCCGGGCGGCGAAGGCATGCAGGCCGCGCACGGCCGCCACGGCGCGGGCGGCAGAACTGGCAGCCAGTGGCGGATGCCCGTCCCCGCCCTGGCGCAGCCCGGCCAGGTATGCCGCGACATCGCCGGTGGTCACATCCCCGATACCGGCCCTGCCCCTGGCCGACATCGCTGCCTGGTACCTGGTGAGGTCCCGCCGGTAGGCCGCGAGCGTGTGCGCGGCCAGTCCTCGTTCCACCGCGAGGTGATCGAGGTACCGGTCTACCGCGCTGCCGACGCCGGTCCGGGGATCGGTCAGTTCAGCACCTGCTCCGGCGGCGTCCAGCCCAGTCCGTGTGCCTCCGCCACCGGCTGTATGGTGAGTGCGCCCTCATGGGTGTGCAGGCCGGGCCGCAGTGCGGCGTCGGAACGCAGTGCATCCCGCCAGCCCAGGTTCGCCAGTTCGAGCACGTAGGGCAGCGTGACGTTGGTCAGCGCGTAAGTGGAAGTGTGCGGCACGGCGCCGGGCATGTTGGCCACGCAGTAGAACACCGAGTCGTGCACCCTGTAGGTGGGCTCGGCGTGCGTGGTGGGGTGGGAGTCCTCGAAGCAGCCACCCTGGTCGATGGAGATGTCGACAAGGACCGAGCCGGGCTTCATCCGCCGCACCAGGTCGTTGGAGACCAGCATCGGCGCCTTCGCACCGGGCACGAGCACGGCCCCGATGACCAGGTCGGCGTCGATCACCGCACGCTCGATCTCATAGGCGTTGGAGGCGACCGTCTGCAGGTGCCCCTGGTAGATCGCGTCCGCCGAGCGCAGCCTGGCGACGCTCTTGTCCACCAGCAGGACTTCGGCCTGCATGCCGAGCGCGATGGCAGCGGCGTTCATGCCGGACACCCCGGCGCCGAGCACCACGACCTTGGCCGCGTAGACACCGGACACCCCGCCCATGAGCACGCCGCGGCCGCCGCCGTCGCGCTGCAGATGATGGGCGCCGACCTGAGGGGCCATCCGCCCGGCGACCTCCGACATGGGCGCAAGCAGCGGCAGCGAACCGTCCGGTGCCTGAACCGTCTCGTAGGCGATCGAGGTGATGCCAGAGCCGAGCAACGCGTCGGTGGCCTCGCGCGACGCGGCCAGGTGCAGGTAGGTGAACAGCACCTGCCCCTTGCGCATCCGGTGATACTCCTCCGCCACCGGCTCCTTCACCTTGAGCACGAGTTCGCTCTTGGTCCACACGTCGTCGGCGGTCGGCAGGATCGTCGCCCCGGCGGTCACGAAGTCGTCGTCCGGGATGGCCGAGCCGGTGCCCGCATCCTTCTGGATCGAATACATCGTGACCTGCACGGGCCAGTTCGTGCACGCCTGCGGGCGTGATCGCTACCCGGTACTCGTGGTTCTTGACCTCTTTGGGGATCCCAACCTTCATGCCCGCAGCCCTTTCTCACCCTCCCGCCCGTCCGGCTCCGTTGCCGCACGGTCCGGTCCTGACGACTCCCGCAGCCGTCAGTCTTCGCGTGCCCCGGCATCCCTGAGCCCCGCGAACCCGCCCTGGCTGGCAGCGTACGCGGCCAAGATACCTACCGCAGTGACACCATTGTGTAGTTCGCCGCCCAGGAACGCAGCCACGGCCGCCTCCAGCGGCGCCCAGGCCGTCCGCAGGTATGCCTCCTCGTGCCTGAGCACAATGCCGCGTTCCCGCTCAGGAACCTTGGCGAGGTCGCGGGCCAGAAAGACCCGCAGCCGCTCGGTGAGTATTCCCGGCGAGGTGAAGCAGTCGACGAGCACATGCCAGTTCTTCGCGATGTAACCGGTCTCCTCGCGCAGTTCCCGTTCCGCGGCCGCGTGCAACGGCTCGCCGGGCACGTCACGCAGCCCGGCAGGGATCTCCCACAGGAGCCGGCCGACCGGATGACGGTACTGGCGGATGAGCAGGACCTGCCCGGCGTCGTCGAGCGCGACTATCGCGACCGCACCCGGGTGCTACCACCACGTCCCTGGCCGCCAGGTCCCCGTCGGGCATGCGCACCTCGTCGGTGCGCAGCGTCACGAAGGCGCCCTTGGCCTGCCGGTGGCCCTCGACCGGCCAGCCTGCTACGGCATCGGTCAGTCCGGGGCCGGTCCCGGGCGGCGCCTGGACGCCATGGCCGGTCACGCGCTGGCCGCCGCCCGGCGCGCGGTCGCGGCAGGTGCGGTGCGAACCGATCGCGTGCGTTCAAGGGCCGCGGCTACCAGGCCGGTGAACAGCGGGTGCGGGCGGGTCGGCCGGGACAGGAACTCCGGGTGGGCTTGCGTGGCCACCAGGTATGGGTGGACATCCCTGGACAACTCCACGAGTTCGACCAAACGGCCATCCGGTGACAACCCTGAGCACCGAAGCCCAGCCTGTTCCAGAACGTCGCGGTATGCGTTGTTGACCTCGTACCTGTGCCGGTGCCGCTCCTCCACCATCTCGGCCCGGTAAAGCTCCCGCACCAGCGATCCCTCGGCCAGCACCGCTGGGTAGAGGCCAAGTCGCATGGTGCCGCCCATGTCGCGTTCCCCGGCCACCACGTCTTCCTGGTCGGCCATGGTGGCGATCACCGGGTGCGGCGTGTCCGGGTCGAACTCGGCACTGTTGGCGTCGGCCAGCCCGCCCAGGTTCCTGGCTACCTCGATCGCCACGCACTGCAGGCCCAGGCACAGGCCCAGCAGCGGGATCCCGTGGGTGCGCGCATGGGTGACCGCGCCGATCTTGCCTTCGATGCCGCGCACCCCGAAGCCGCCCGGGATAAGCACCCCGTCCACTCCGTCCAGCTGGCGGGCCGCACCCTCAGGAGTCTGGCAGTCGTCGCTGGTCACCCACCGGATGTTGACCCTGGCGTCGTTGGCGAAGCCGCCCGCGCGCAGCGCCTCGGCCGGTGACAGGTAGGCATCGGGGAGATCCACGTACTTGCCTACCAGCGCGATGGTGACGCTGCGGGCTGGCCGGTGCACCCGCCGCAGCAGGTCGTCCCAGTCGCTCCAGTCGACGTCGTGGAACGGCAGCCCCAGCCGGCGCACCACGTAGGCGTCAAGGCCTTCGGCATGCAGCACCTTGGGGATGTCGTAGATCGACGGGGCGTCCGCGGCGGCGACTACCGCCTCCTCGTCGACGTCGCACATCAGGCTGATCTTGCGCTTCAGCCCGTCGCTGATCGCCCGGTCGGCGCGGCAGACTATGGCGTCCGGCTGGATGCCGATGCTGCGCAGTGCCGCAACCGAATGCTGCGTGGGCTTGGTCTTGAGTTCCCCCGACGGCACGATGTAGGGCAGCAGCGACACGTGGAGGAAGAAGCAGCGGTCCCGGCCGATCTCGTGCCGGATCTGGCGGATGGCCTCGAGGAACGGCAGCGACTCGATGTCCCCGACGGTGCCGCCCACCTCGGTGATCACGATGTCCACGTCCGGGCCGCCCATGGCGGCGATGCGTGACTTGATCTCGTTGGTGATGTGCGGGATCACCTGGACCGTGTCCCCGAGGTAGTCCCCGCGCCGCTCCTTGGCGATCACACTGGAGTAGATCTGCCCGGTCGTGACGTTGGCAGTGCCCGTTGAGCTCGGTGTCGAGGAACCGCTCGTAGTGCCCGACGTCGAGATCGGTCTCGGTGCCGTCGTCGGTGACGTAAACCTCACCGTGCTGGAAGGGGTTCATGGTGCCCGGATCCACGTTCAGGTAGGGGTCGAGCTTCTGCATGGTCACCCGCAGGCCACGGGCCTTGAGCAGGCGCCCCAGGCTGGAAGCGGTCAGCCCTTTGCCGAGGCTCGAGGCGACCCCGCCGGTGACGAAGAGATGCTTGGTAGATACCAGGCGTGATGAAATTGATGCCGCAGCCAAAGGAAGGCTCCCGTGGTCGGTGCGAAGCGGAAAAGCCGCCGGTCCACGGGCCATCAGAATATCAGCTGGCCACCACTAGAGCCTGCAGCAACACCACCACGATCATCGACAGGAGCCGTCGCCTACGCGGCTGTATGCGGGCTGGGCTCGCGTTCTGCGGACTGCCTGACCCGGCGCTGCGTGGCCGTCAGTCCTTCCTCGTCCGTCTCACCGAACCTGGCCAGCGCCACTGCGCAGACGATGGCGAGGCTGAACCCGAGCACGGCCACTCCGCCGAGCCCTGGCCTGGTGTGGTCACCGAGGAACATCACTCCGACCACGGCGGGCGGCGTAGTCTCCGCCAGCACCACCGCAGCCGTGGCCACCGTCACGCTGCCGCCTTCCAGCGCGGTGGCGTAGAACATGAACGACACGATCCCGGCGGCGGCGAGCGCGTAGGCAGCCGGGTCCCGGATTAGTTCGTGCGGGGAGAACCCAGGCAGGACACGGGCGGCCACGGCCAGTACCCCATAACCCAGGCCCGCGACCGCGCCAAGCACCGGGGTCCGGACCGGGGGTCTCAGCCGGGACGCGGCCACGCCGGCGACCGCGATACCGGCCACGGCAAGAATCAGCGCGAGCTTGAAGTCCTCGCTCACCCCGGTGGCGGCGTGGGCACCGGCGGACAATCCGAGCATGCCCACGCCAACGATCACACCGGCGACCGCCAGCCACTCCCGCCAGGCCAGCTCCAGGTGCATGAGCCAGGCGGCGAATACGGCGGTGACGGCCAGGTTCCCTGCGATGATCGCCTGGGCGGCGAAGAGCGGCAGCCTTCTCAGCGCCACGAGCTGGGCGAGAAAGCCGATGAGGTCGAGGCCAAGGCTGGCGATGAAAGGCCACTGGTGCAGCATGCGGACGACAAGTCCGGGGTCGACGCCCCCGAGCGCGGTCCGGCTCGCCGTAGCCTTGCGCCTGCTGGCAGCCCGCACCGCCATCGCCTGCATGACGCAGGCGATGCCGTAACACAGGGCGGCCACCAGCGCGGCTCCCAGACTGACCCACACAGTTCCGACCCTACGCCGCACAATCTGAGGCCTGCTACTTAGTAACGCGCTTGCCGCCCGTCTAGCTGCAGTCGGCGACGTCGCCGCAGGTCAAATGCGGTCTGTGAAGTAGGACACGAAATTATCACAAGACGCGCAGAATCGTTCATCGTTACCAAGAGCGGACACACTTGCACCGAAGGCCGACCATAGAACCGCTGTTCACACTCTGCACATCAACCGAGGAAACCCTGAGCGCCGGCCGACCGCATCCTGCAGGCGCAGCGGGCACAACCCAACGTCGCCCGGTCAGTGATCGATGTGGCAACGATCACTATCTATGGCCGTGAATGTCACAACGATCTCGAACGAGGATTCGCCGATGCGGCGCGAAGGCTGGGCGCCGGGGTCTTGATCTCGAGGATCAGCCGGGCGGGCGGGCGGTGATACCAAGCCCGGCAAGCGCGGCGCGCGCTTGGCCGGCGCCGGTGAACTGCACGCTGCGTATGCCCAGTGCCTCGGCGCCGGCCACGTTCTCCGGCCGGTCGTCGAGAAAGACCACCTCGGCTGGGCTGGCGCCGAGCAGGGCGAGGACGGCCTGGTAACACTCCGGCGCGGGCTTGGCCGCCGGCAGGTAACAGCTGAAGGCGCAATGCTCGAAGTGCGCGGCAATCGGGAGCGCAGCGATGGCGTCAGCGACCTCGGCCGGTGCGTTGGACAGGAGAGCCAGCCGGTGGCCAGCGGCGGCCAGGTCTTCGATGAGGGTGACCGTGTCCGGCTGCAAGTGCATCCACGACGCGATATCGAGCCGGGTCAGCTCGGCTATTTCGGCGGCGGAATAGGTGCGGCCCACGCCAGCGCCCACCTTCTGCCAGTAGGTCACGCAATTCAGCTCGGCGCGGTCGTAGTCCGGCCGGTGCGCCCAGTAGCCTTCGCTGAAGTCCTTGACCGTACCTCCCGCCGCGGCGGCCAGAAGCGCCACGTCCGCTTCTGGCTGCGGCTGGCAGATCACTGCCACCGTAGTCGAACAGCACCCAGGTCATGCTCGCCTCTTCCTGGCTCGGGGGTAACGCGCGCCGAAGCGGCCGATTCCGCCGGAGGCTTCTCCGGATTCCAGCGGCCGCCTTCGGTCAACGCTACGGCCCCACCGACGTTGGCCAAGCCGGCAGATGGGCTGAGTCAGCGTCCGGTCCGAGGTGACCATAGATCGGCAGGCGAGCCGGTGAAGGGCGGGCCGGGGTACGGGCCATGGCTCCGGGGACGAATCCCAGTCCACCTACCTGTACCGGACCCGTGGGGGTCCCGGGGACCTCGCCAAACGGAACCCAGACCGCCAACCTGTACCGGACCCGTAGGGGTCCCGGGGACCTCGCCGAACGGAACCCGGACCACCAACCTGTACCGGACCCGTAGGGGTCCGGGGGGCTCGGCCCCCGGGCTAGCACTGCGGGACGCGGCGAGGTGACCACAGGTCACCGAGCATGCTGAGCCGCCTCGTCACCCGCCTCGCCCTTATACGCCCGCAGCCTGCATGCCACGGAGTTCGTGTTTGAGGTCCTTGATCTCATCCCGGATTCGGGCGGCGACCTCGAACTGCAGCTCGGCCGCGGCGGCATGCATCTGCTCGGTGAGCTCCTCAATCAGGGTGATCAGGTCGCCACGGGCCTGGCCGCCGCCTTCGGCAGCTGTACCGGCCGCGCTGGCCGAGGCGGCCTGGCGCGCCCGCGACGAAAGCCCCGGCACCGGCGCCTTGCCCCGGCTCTGCTGGCGTCCGCCACCGCCGAGGAGCTGCTCGGTGTCGGCGTCCTCGCGGATCAGCTGGTCGAGGATGTCCGCGATCCGCTTGCGCAGCGGCGTCGGGTCGATGCCGTGCTCGCGGTTGTAGGCGATCTGCTTGTCGCGCCGCCGGTTGGTCTCGTCGATCGCCCGCTGCATCGACGGGGTGACCTTGTCGGCGTACATATGCACCTGACCGGACACGTTCCTGGCCGCCCGGCCGATGGTCTGGATCAGCGACGTACCGGAACGCAGGAATCCTTCCTTGTCCGCGTCGAGGATCGATACCAGGGATACCTCCGGCAGGTCGAGTCCCTCACGGAGCAGGTTGATCCCGACCAGCACGTCGTACTCACCGAGCCGCAGCTCACGCAGCAGCTCGACCCGCCGTAGCGTGTCCACTTCGCTGTGCAGGTAGCGGGCCCGGATACCGAGTTCCAGCAGATAGTCGGTAAGGTCCTCGGCCATCTTCTTGGTGAGCGTGGTCACAAGCACCCGCTCGGAGCGCTCGGCCCGCTCCCTGATCTCGTGCACCAGGTCGTCGATCTGTCCCTTGGTCGGCTTGATGATGACCTCGGGGTCGAGCAGCCCGGTCGGCCGGATCACCTGCTCGGTCACCTCTCCGCCGGTGCGCTGCAGCTCGTACGGGCCGGGGGTGGCGGACAGGTAGATCGTCTGCCCGATCCGGTCACAGAACTCGTCCCACGTCAGGGGGCGGTTGTCGATCGCGCTCGGCAGCCGGAACCCGTGCTCGACCAGGACCCGCTTCCGCGACACGTCGCCCTCGTACATCGCGCCGATCTGCGGCACGGTGTTATGCGACTCGTCGATGACCAGGAGAAAGTCCTCGGGGAAGTAGTCGAGCAGCGTGTTCGGCGGGGTACCGGCCGCACGGCCGTCGATGTGCCGCGAGTAGTTCTCGATTCCGGAGCAGCTGCCCACCTGGCGCAGCATCTCGATGTCGTAGGTGGTCCGCATCCGCAGCCGCTGGGCTTCCAGCAGCTTGCCGCCCCGTTCCAGCTCGGCGAGCCGGTCGGCGAGCTCCAGCTCGATGCCTGCGATCGCGCGCTCCATCCGCTCCGGGCCCGCCACGTAGTGGGAGGCCGGGAACACGTAGAGCTCCTCGTCTTCGCTGACTACCTCGCCGGTGAGCGGGTGCAGTGTCATCAGCCGCTCGATCTCGTCACCGAACATTTCGATCCGGACCGCGAGCTCCTCGTAGACCGGGATGATCTCGATGGTGTCGCCGCGCACCCGGAACGTGCCACGGGTAAAGGCCATGTCGTTGCGGGTGTACTGCATCCCGACCAGCTTGCGCAGCAGCATGTCCCGTTCGATGGTGGCGCCGACCTGCAGCTTGAGCATCCGGTCCACGTACTCCTGCGGGGTGCCAAGGCCGTAGATGCAGGAGACCGAGGCGACCACGATCGCATCCCGGCGGGTCAGCAGCGAGTTGGTGGCCGAGTGGCGCAGCCGGTCCACCTCGTCGTTGATCGAGGAGTCCTTCTCGATGTAGGTATCGGTCTGCGGCACGTAGGCTTCCGGCTGGTAATAGTCGTAGTACGAGACGAAGTACTCGACCGCGTTGTTGGGAAGCATTTCGCGCAGTTCGTTGGCGAACTGCGCGGCCAGGGTCTTGTTGGGGAGCATGACCAGCGTCGGCCGCTGCAGCCGCTCGGCCAGCCACGCGACGGTAGCTGTCTTGCCGGTGCCGGTGGCACCGAGCAGCACCGTGTCCTTGGCCCCGCTGCGAAGCCGCTGCTCCATCTCGGCGATGGCACGCGGCTGGTCACCCGCGGGAACCATATCGGTAACCGTCTGGAAGGGTGCCACCCGCCGCTGTAGGTCGCTTACCGGCCGCACCGAACCACCGCCTTCCCTGGCGCACCGCTCGCCTGACAACAATTCAGGCAGGATCGATGTTCCCGGGTACGCCGAGTCCACTGTATGACCGGGGTCGGACAATACGGGCGCGTGCGTGGGGGGGTCCCGGTCAGCAGCTCCCCTTGGCCCGGCGGGAGAGTTCGGCCCACAATGTCGCAACGCGCTCGTCCAGGTCTTCCAGCGAACCGGAGTTGTCTACCACCATCGTGGCGACGGCAAGCCGTTCCTCCCGCGTAGCCTGGGCGGACATCCGGGCCAGCGCCTGAGACTCGGTCATGCCGCGGACGCTGACCAGCCGCTCCACTTGCACCGCTGGCGGGGCGTCCACGACCACCACCACGTCGAAGGCGCCCGCCAGGCCGTTCTCCGCGAGCAGCGGTATCTCGTGGACGACGACATCCTGTTCTCCAGCGGTCTCCTCGATTTCCCGCATGCGCTCGCCCACCAGGGGATGGACAATCGCGTTCAGCTTGCCGCGAAGCGCGGCATCGGAGAAGACGATCTCTCCGAGCGATTCACGGTTGAGGCTGCCATCGGGGCGGAGCACCCGGGTACCGAAGGCCGCGACCACCTGGTCCAGCCCTGGCGTGCCCGGGGCGACCACCTCTCTGGCCACCTGGTCGGCGTCGATGACGAGCGCCCCGCAGGCAGCCAGCCGCCGCGCTACCTCACCTTTCCCGGCGCCGATCCCGCCGGTAAGCCCGACCCTGAGCATTCGGCCTCCGTGGTAACGCAGGCACGCGTCAGCGCGCATCGGGGGGTCCGGGGGGTCGTCCCCCCGGGCTAGTACCACGGGCCATCGCGAAGCCGCTAAGCGCGGCGAGCAGCGTTGACCGCCTCGCCCCCCGGCCTAGCACAGCGGGCGGAGCGAGGCGAAGCTGGCCGAAGGCCAACGAGCAGGCCTCGCCACTCCGACCGCGTCAGCTCTGGCCGGACAGCTTGTCGCGGAGTGCGGCGAGGGCTTCGTCGGAGGCCAGCGCGCCGTCAGGAGCGCTGTCATCGCGGGTCGTGGACGACGAGCGCCGTGACCCCGTCCCGCCTGCCTCGGCCGGCTCGACCGCCTCGTCCTCGGCGGCCTTGCTGCGGGCCTCGGTGACCTGGCGCCGGTGCGCCTCGAACCGGGACCGCGCTTCGGCGTACTGCTGCTCCCACTCTTCGCGCTGCTGCTCGTAGCCTTCGAGCCACTCCCCTGTCTCCGGGTCGAAGCCCTCCGGGTAGACGTAGTTGCCCTGCTCGTCGTAGGTGGCAGGCATGCCGTAGAGCGTCGGGTCGAAGTCGTCGCCGACGGCCTCGCCGATCGTGCCCTCGTTGGCCTGCTTGAGCGACAGGCTGATCCGCCGCCGGTCCAGGTCGATGTCGATGATCTTGACGAAGATCTCGTCACCAACCTGGACGACCTGCTCGGGAATCTCCACGTGCCGGTCCGCCAGCTCAGAGATGTGGACCAGGCCCTCGATGCCCTCTTCCACCCGGACGAACGCGCCGAATGGCACCAGCTTGGTGACCCGGCCCGGGACCACCTGGCCGATCTGGTGCGTGCGGGCGAACTGCTGCCACGGGTCTTCCTGGGTGGACTTCAGCGACAGGGAGACCCGCTCCCGGTCCAGGTCCACGTCCAAGACCTCGACGGTCACTTCCTGGCCCACCTCGACGACCTCGCCCGGGTGGTCGATGTGCTTCCAGGACAGCTCCGACACGTGCACCAGGCCGTCGACGCCGCCCAGGTCCACGAACGCGCCGAAGTTGACGATCGAGGAGACCACGCCCTTGCGGATCTGGCCCTTCTGCAGCGTGTTCAGGAAGTTCTGCCGGACCTCGGACTGGGTCTGCTCCAGCCAGGCGCGCCGCGACAAGACCACGTTGTTGCGGTTCTTGTCCAGCTCGATGATCTTCGCCTCGATCTGCCTGCCCACATAAGGCTGCAGATCGCGCACCCGGCGCATCTCCACCAGCGAGGCTGGCAGGAACCCGCGCAGCCCGATGTCCAGGATCAGGCCGCCCTTGACGACCTCGATCACCGTGCCGGTGACCACGCCGTCCTCGTCCTTGATCTTCTCGATCGTGCCCCACGCGCGCTCGTACTGCGCCCGCTTCTTCGACAGGATCAGGCGGCCTTCTTTGTCCTCCTTCTGCAGGACAAGGGCCTCGATGTGCTCTCCGGTCTTGACCACATCATGCGGGTCGACGTCGTGCTTGATCGACAGCTCACGGGAAGGGATGACCCCTTCCGTCTTATAGCCGATATCGAGCAAGACCTCGTCTCGGTCGACCTTGACGACTGTCCCTTCGACGATGTCGCCGTCGTTGAAGTACTTGATGGTCTCGTCGATCGCGGCGAGGAAGGCCTCCTGCGACCCGATGTCGTTGACCGCTACCTTGGGGGTCAGGCTGGCCTGCGTGCTGCTCGTCATGTGTGGGTTGGCTCCGGCGGACACAATGTAGTTGGGCGCGCTCTACCGACAAGCCCCTCATGCAGGGCTAACAGGTGCACTGGATTTGCCTGGCCGACCTGACCAGCCACAACCGCCTTACGGCAGCCACGACTGTGCCTGGCCATGGCGGACTGCACCAGAACACGGCGCGTCGTTCAGAATATGAGAGCCAGGCCGAGCGGTCAATCGCAGAAGCCAAAACCCGCGCAGCCTCACAGATAAAAGCTTGCACCAAGCGCTCTGGGTTGTCCGCCCGGCAACGGCGAAGTTTCGCCAAGCTAACGAAAGCCATCGCCACCCCGCGCAACCCCCGGACCTGCAGCCTCTGAGGTAGATGAGCATCTCCGTACACATCGAGACACCTGCGCCCAGCGCATGCTGTGGGGTTCCCGGTGTTCCTGAGATCACATGGCCCGAGGAGGATCCGGGACAAGGCCGCGCCAGTGAGCGAACTCCGCCGCGCCGGACAAGAGGCTGGGTTTAGCGACCCTTTGGGTCGCTAGGCGACGGTGGCCTGCACGCCGCGGACCGCGTCGGCGACCGGGGCCAGCGTCTCGTCCTGCGCCATGTCCGGCAGATCCGCCCTGGCCGGCGGACGGGTGCCGTCGCGCACCGCGTCGGCGACCTGATCGAGCGCGGCCGCCAGCCGCCGCACGTCGTCGGCCGAAGGGGCGGGCGCGCCGTGGTCGACGGCGACGGCGGCTCTCGTGACCGTGTCCATCACCTGGTCCAGGGCGGCCACCGCGGGCCACCACGCGGTGGCCTGCCAGCCGAGGGCGCGCGGCTGAGACATCGAGCGCTGGAACTCCGCGCGCAGGTCGGACAGCTCACGGTAAGTCTGCCTGCGCAGGCGTGACCGCTCGGGTGAGGGACCGGCCAGTGCCCGTTCGGTATATCTGGCGACGTGCGTCATGGCCTCGGCGAACTCGTCCGACAGGTGTGCCCGCCAGGTCCCCGGCCAGGGGGCGAACCCGATCACCAGGGCGATCGCGCAGCCGAGCAGGGTGTCGATCAGACGGTCCTCGGCCAGGTGCCAGCCCGTTCGGTCCAGGATGTCGATGAGCAGCACGACCAGCGGGGTCAAGAACGTGGTCAGCAGGCCGTAGTTGAGGCTGCGCCCGTACGGCAGCAGCGCGGCGAGAACCGCGCACGGGATCAGCAGCCAGAGGCCGTACGGCACCGCCACCAGGATGATCGCGCCGATGACCGCCCCGACGACCGTGCCGATCCCGCGCTGCAGGGCCCGCGCGAATACCGATCCGAAGTCCGGCTTGAGCACGAAGGCCGCCGTGAGCACGACCCAGTACGAGCGCTGCAGTGGCAGGATCTCGCTCACCACCGCAGCCACGCCGATGCTGGCCATCAGCCGCAGGGCGTACAGCCGGGTGAGCCGTCCGGCCCGGATCCGGTCGATCGCCGCGCGCAGGCGTTCCCGCAGGCCCGGTGGCTCGGGCTGGCCGCCGTCGGGGATCTGCTGGCCCTCGATCAGTCGGACCGCGCCGTGCAGCGCATCGCAGAGCGCGCGGGCGCCGGGGGTGTCGCTCCAGGCCGGCGGGATGGCGGGCGGCGGCCTGTCGCAGGAGATCGAGTCGGCCAGCGCGTCCACCGCGCCGGCCGCGCTGGCCGGCGGCGCGGTGCCCTCCAGGGCCAGGGTGTTCGTCGCCTCGGCCACCAGGAAGCTGTGGTTGAGCAGCGCGACCAGCCGGCTCAGCTGCGGATTCCCCCCGCCAATCCCGGACCGCGCGGTCAGCACTTGGTCATAGGCGCCGTTGAGCGCGGCGGTCAGCGCGCGCCGGTCCGCGGCGAAGGAATCGGTGCCGATGGACCGCAGCCTGGCGGCCAGCGCGCGGTACACCTCCGCCACACTGTGCTGCTCGGCCGACCGGGGATTCAGAATCCAGCCCGGGATGATGAGGATCATGGCCCAGGCCACGCCGATGAGGAATTCCAACGGCCCGGTCCACCACGGCCGCAGCCCGCCCAGCGGCCCGAGGCCGAGCGAGGCGAACACCAGCAGCTGCAGGCCGACCACCGAGCCCGTGCTGCCCATCTCGCTGACCACGACGGAGACGCCGGCCAGCAGGACGAGCACGACGACGGCGGTCCAGCCGCGCCCGTGAATCGCGGCGCCGATGGTCAGGCCGACCGCCCCGCCGAACACTGCGGCCGATCCCACCCGCTTGAGCCGGGCCAGGTACGGGCCGCCGACGTCCACGATCACCGCGATCAGACCGCCCAGGGCCGCCAGCAGGCCTGGCGCCAGGTCGTGCGCGAGCAGCCCGGCGGCCATCGGCACGCAGATCGCCAGGGCGGCCCGGACCATCAGCGGCCAGGGCACGGTGACCGGCTTCGGCCGCACGATATCCACCAGCCAGCCGGGTGCGACCGCCTCGCGCACCCTGGCCGCCTGCCGCGGAAGTTCCCTCAGCGCCCCTCCCCGACCTTCACTTACCCGCATCGCCACGGCGCGCCCCCCGTTTCCGTGGTCGCCGCGACTTTCCATGCATTACGACCGGTGCGTGACCCATTTTGTCCCGGTACGCGGCTCGCTAGACGACCTATTCCAAGGGATCTTCTGCGGACATGATGCGAGGGTGCCCAAGGTCAGGTTGTGACGACTGACATGGACACCCTCGCGACCGCACTGTATGTGAAGACCGACGATCTGCTGAAGGAATCGCCGCAGCTTGCCCCGTACCGGCCGAAGACCGGCATCGGCCCGAAGCTGGCCGATGCTGAACTGGTCACCCTGGCCGTGATGCAGGCCTTGATGGGATTCACCTCCGAGGCCCGGTGGCTGCGGTATGCCCGCGCCCACCTGTGCCACCTGTTCCCCTACCTGCCTCAGCAGCCCGGATACAACAAGCGCCTGCGCGGCGCCGCACCGCTGATCCGGCACTGCATTCGCGCCCTGGCCGCCAGCACCGCCAGCTGGACAGACGACGTCTGGATAGTCGATTCCACCCCGTGGAGTGCGGCCGCTCCCGCGAGACTGCCAAACGCTCCGACCTGGCCGGATGGGCCGAATACGGGTACTGCGCCAGCCATTCGCGCTACTTCTGCGGCCTGCGCCTGCACCTGGTCACGCACCCTGGCCGGCCTGCCCGTCGCGTTCGCTCTGGCCGGCGCCGAAGCCGACGAGCGCGACGTCCTGCTGGCCATCTTCACCGCCGATCCGGACCTGACCACCACCCGGCCCGGCCAGGCCCTGCCCGGCGGCAAGAACTACTACGGCGCCGCGTTCGAGACCGCCCTGGCCGGCACCGGGATCAAGCTGCTGCGGCCCGCCCGCCACAGCGAGCCCCGCGCGCAGCCGCGCACCTGTTCAAACCACTGCGCCAGATCATCGAATCAGTCAACGACACCCTCAACGGCCAGCTCGACCTCGAACGCCACGGCGGCCGCACCCCAGCGGCGTCATCATCCGCGTCCTGCAGCGCATCCTGGCCCTGGCCGCCGCTATCTGGCACAACGACACCACCAGCCAGCCCACCCTCCGGTCACTGATCGCTTACGATCACTGACCTTGGAATAGGTCATCTAGTGCCCCGCCTCTTCCCAGCTGCGGCCGGTGCCGAACGACACTTCCAGTGGCACGCTGAGCTGGAACGCGCCGCACATGCGGGCGCTGACCAGTTCCGCGCAGGCCGTCGAGTTCGCCGGACGCCACCTCGAAGACCAGTTCGTCGTGGACCTGCAACAGCATCCGCGAACCCAGGCCCTCGTCGCGCAGCGCCTGGTCCACGTTCAGCATCGCGACCTTGATGATGTCGGCGGCCGAGCCCTGGATCGGTGCGTTGAGGGCCATGCGCTCGGCCATCTCCCTGCGCTGCCGGTTGTCGGAGGTCAGATCGGGCAGGTACCTGCGACGGCCCAGGATCGTCTCGGTGTAGCCGTCCATCCGGGCCTGGGCCACCACCTCGTGCAGGTAGTCGCGCACCCTGCCGAACTGCTCGAAGTACCCGTCCATCAGCGCGCGTGCCTCGTCCGGGGTCACTCTCAGCCCCTGCGACAGCCCGTACGCGGACAGGCCGTAGGCGAGGCCGTAGTTCATCACCTTGATCCGGTTGCGCAGATCGCCAGTGATCTCCTCGGGGGGCAGGCCGAACACCCGCGACGCGGTCGCCGCGTGGAAGTCGTATCCGGAGCCGAACGCCTCCATCAGCGCCTCATCGGCCGAAAGGTGGGCCATGATGCGCAGTTCGATCTGGCTGTAGTCGGCGGTGAGCAGGCACTCGTAACCGTCCCCGACGATGAACCCGCGCCGGATCCGGCGGCCTTCCTCGGTCCTGATGGGGATGTTCTGCAGGTTGGGATCGGTGGACGACAGGCGGCCGGTGGCCGCGATCGTCTGGTTGTAGGTGGTGTGGATACGCCCGTCCTCGTCGGCCATCGGGATCAGCGAGTCCACGATGCTCTTGAGCTTGGCGACGTCCCTGTGCCGCAGCAGGTGTTCGAGCACCGGGTGGCCGGTCTGGGCCAGCAGCCCGGTGAGCGCCTCGGAGTCGGTGGTGTACCCGGTCTTGATCCGCTTGGTCTTGGGCAGGCCGAGCTCGTTGAACAGGATCTCCTGCAGCTGCTTGGGCGAGCCCAGGTTGAACTCGTGCCCGATCAGCGCGTACGCGCCCTGCTCGGCCGCCTTCACCTCGCCGCCCAGCATCGCCGACATGCCAACCAGATGGTCGGTGTCGGCCGCTATGCCAGCCCGCTCCATCCGGGCCAGGACGTCCACCAGCGGCAGCTCCACCTCGTGTAGCAGCCGGGTGGCGCCGCGGCGTTCCAGATCGGCGTCGAGCGCGGCTGCCAGCTCAGCGGTGGCCGCCGCCTCCCAGACCAGAGCGGTCGCGGCCGCTATCGCCGCCTCGTCGTCGTCTTCTTCGCCAGCGAGATCGAGCGCGAGCTGGCCGGTGGTCTCCTCACCGCCGCCAGCCAGCTCCTTGCCCAGGTAACGCAGGGTCAGGTCGGCCAGGTCGAACGAACGCTGCCCGGGCAGGGCGAGATAGGCGGCAAGCGCGGTGTCGCTGGTCACCCCGGCCAGTTCCAGGCCCCTGGCCGCCAGCGCGTGCATCGGTCCCTTGGCGTCGTGCAGCGCCTTCGGCCGCTCCGGGTCGGCGAGCCAGGCGGCCAGCGCGGCCTCGTCCTGCTCGGTCAGGGCCACTGGGTCGAGGTAGGCGCCGGCACCGTCGGCCGTCGCCACGGCCAGCGCGGTCAGCTTGCCCGTGCCACGTCCCCAGCTTCCCCGCGCGGCCAGGCCCGCCCGCCCCGTGCCCGTGGCGTGCTCCTCGAGCCACTGCGCCACCTCATCGGGGCCGAGCCGGGTGACCTCCACGTCGAAACCCGCCTTGGCTCCCCCGGTGCAGCGGCCTCCGCGCCGCCGACGGCCGCGGTGCCCGCGATGCCGTCCGGCAGCGTCGAGTAGAGCCGGTCGCGGAGCACCCGGAACTGGAGCGTGTCGAACAGCTGGTGGATCTGCTCCCGGTCCCATGGGACGGGCCGCAGGTCGGCCGGGCCGACCTCAAGCGGGACGTCGCGGGCAAGCTCGGTGAGCTGCCGGTTGCGCAGCACGTCGCCGAGGTGCTCGCGGAGCTTGTCGCCCGCCTTGCCCTTGACCTCGTCGACCCGGTCGACGAGCTGCGCCAGCGAGCCGAAGTCGGCGATCCACCTGGCGGCGGTCTTCTCCCCCACCCCGGGAATGCTCGGCAGGTTGTCGCTGGGGTCGCCGCGTATCGCGGCGAAGTCCGGGTACTGCGGCGGGCGTGAGGCCGTACTTGGCGACGACCTCGTCCGGGGTAAAGCGGGTCATCTCGCTGATGCCGCGCCGGGTCATCAGCGCGGTGACGTGCTCGCTGACCAGCTGGAGCACGTCGCGGTCGCCGGTGACGATGAGCACATCCATGCCTGCGTCGACCGCCTGGCTGGCCAGCGTGGCGATGATGTCGTCGGCCTCGTAGCCGGGCACCGACAGCCGGGCGATGCCGAGGGCGTCGAGCACCTCGAAGATCAGGGGGAGCTGGCTGCGGAAATCGGTCGGCGTTTCCTTCCGGTTGGCCTTGTACTCGACGTACTGCTCGTGCCGGAACGTCGGCTCGCCCCGGTCGAACGCGACCGCCACGTGGGTGGGCTGCTCGTCCTGCAGCATCTTGATGAGCATCGAGGTGAAGCCGTAGACCGCGTTGGTCGGCTGCCCGTCGGTGGTGGCGAGGTCCGGGGGCAGCGCGAAGAAGGCCCGGTAGGCCAGCGAGTGCCCGTCCAGCAGCAGGAGCCGCCCGCGTGGGCCTGCCTGCTGCGCCTGCCCACCAGGCTTCTGATCAGCGGATGCCTTCCCGGCCGGGGTCGTCGCCACGCCGGAAGTCTAGTGCGCGGCCACGACATCGGCGCGGTTCCCGGGCAGGCGCCGGAGCGCCTGCCCGGGGTTTCGCCTGGCGATCACGCGAAACGGTGCGGCGTGGCGGACTAGAGCACCACGCGTCAGCCGTTCTGCATGATCTTTTGCCTGGGCTCGGTCAGGAGGAGAACTGGAAGATGGTGGTGGAGTTGAACTGCTGGCCAGGGTTCAGCACGGTGGACGGGAAGTTGGGCTGGTTCGGCGAGTTCGGGAAGTGCTGGGTCTCGAACGTGTAACCGGCGGACTGACGGTAGATGTGCCCGCTGATGCCCACGATGGTTCCGGTCAGGAAGTTCCCGCTGTAGAACTGCACGCCCGGCTGGTCGGTCCAGACGGTGAGTTTGCGGCCGCTCACCGGGTCGAGCGCCTGTGCAGCCTGCACCAGCGAGCCGAAGGGGGTCCTCAGGCGCGGGCCGGTCTTGTTGAGCACCCAGTTGTGGTCGTAGCCCTGCGCGATGAGCAACTGCTGGTTGTCCTCGTTGATCCGCGACCCGATCGTATGGAAGGTGCGGAAGTCGAACGGCGTGCCCGCGACCGGCGCCTCGACCCCGGTGGGGATCTGCGTCGAGTCGGTGGGGGTGTACCTGTTCGCGTTGATCTGCACTTCCTGGCCATAGGTATCGCCGGAGGCCTCGCCCGCCAGGTTGAAATAGGCGTGGTTGGTGGGGTTGAGCACCGTCGCCTTACCGGCGACCGTGGCGTGGTAGTGGATCCACAGCCTGCCGGCGTTGTCGAGCAGGTAGGTGACGGTGAGGGTCAGCGTCCCGGGATACCCGGTGCAGGTCACGCCGCTGACCACACAGCCCACGTTCGCCCCGCCGTCGCCGTTCGGGCTGACGATCGTGAGCGCCACGCCGGCCGCGCCCCTGACCTTCACTGGCCTGGAGGCCCAGACGTGGTTCCCGAACCCGACGAAGCCGCCGTGGAGGCTGTTCACCCCGTTGTTGATCGGCAGCGTGTAGGTGTGGCCGTCCAGCTTGAAGGTGCCGTTGGCGATGCGGTTGCCGTACCGGCCGACGATCTCCCCGAAGTAGGGGCCGCCCGGGTTCGGCGGGCGCGGGCTGGCCATCGTCACGTAGTCGTTGAGCGTCTTGAAGCCGAGTATCACGTCGGCCGGGTTGCCCTTCCTGTCCGGCACGGTGATCGACTGGGTGATGGCGCCGTAGCTGAGGATCTGCACGGTCATGTGGTTGCAGTTCGTCAGCGTGTACCGGAACACGGGCAGGTTCCTGCCCGCGTACAGGTCGAACGCCGAACCGAAGGGTTGCCGGGTGACGTTCGGCTGGCAGCCGCCTGCCTTGGCCTGGGGCGTGCTGGGCGCGAGCTTCATCCCCAGGGCGCCCACCAGGGCAACCCCGAGAACGCCGGCAAGCACGGCCCTGGTGACCGATCCTTTCGATGACAGTAGCTTCATCATCACCACCATCCCCTCTGTTGTTGCTCTGACCAGGGCATTCTCCGAGTGAGCGCTAACAATTTACGCATACTCTCCTCCCTTGCCTGGGCCGCTCCCGTGTTGATTCTTGACCGACTATGCAGAAATGTCACGGGTTTGTGGTAGATCAAGTTGAGTTGGTCCTGGATGACCGGACCGGCCCTGGCCGCCTAGTCTTCCCTGGGTGGGGCGACCCACCTGGCGTCGGCGCGGAGGTGACGGTGGAGCAGGACAGCACGTTGCGGATCTTGGCGGGATACCGCGCGGCGAGCAAGGGGACACTGGCCGACCGGATGGGGATTTCTATCGTGGAGGCCACCGCGGAACGCGTGGTGGGCACCATGCCGGTGGCGGGCAACACCCAGCCGTACGGGCTGCTGCACGGTGGAGCGTCGTGCGTGCTCGCCGAGACCCTCGGATCGGTGGGATCCGCGCTGCACGGGGGCCTGAACCGGATCACGGTCGGGATCGAGATCAGCGCCACCCATCACCGCGCCGTCTCGGCCGGCCAGGTGACCGGCGTGGCCACGCTGCTGCACGGCGGGCGCACCATTGCCACGTATGAGATCGTGATCAGTGATGACGCGGGGCGGCGGGTCTGCACCTCGCGGCTAACCTGTTTGCTCACCGACCGCGTCCCCGGCCGGGCCGCCGCGGCAGAACCTTCCGCTCGCTTGTCCTGAAATTACCGCGTGATCAGGCACGGGAAGCCGCCATGCGGATCCTATTGGGGAAACCGCACACGACCGGACCTTTACGGCATTCCGTCCAGGGAATGTTGATGCCTTTGCGCCGCCCGCCCGCCGGTCGCTACGGTGGTGCTGAGAGCCCGGGGCAGCCGAGTAGAGAACGTGTCGACCCGGGGAAGGCCGACACGGCACCAAAGGCGGTCCCGGGCTCCCGAGCGACCGGGGTTATTCGGCGGGCGTGGAGGCCGGGTATTCGCCGGTGGGGTCTTGCCTGGCGTCTTCGCCGGATGCCACGGCGGCGGGCAGGGTGCCGGCCAGGACTTCCTCAGCGACTTGGCGCATGGCTACCCGGCGGTCCATCGAGGTCTTCTGAATCCAGCGGAACGCCTCCGGCTCGGTCAGCCCGCTCTCGGTCTGGAGGCGGCCCTTCGCCCGGTCCAGGAGCTTGCGAACCTCCAGACGGTCGCGCAACGTGTCCACCTCGGCCCCGAGCGCGGCCACCTCCTGGAAGCGGCTGACCGCGATCTCGATCGCTGGCACCAGGTCCGCCTTGGTGAACGGCTTCACCAGGTAGGCCATCGCGCCCGCGTCGCGGGCCCGCTCGACGAGCTCACGCTGGGAGAACGCGGTGAGGATGACCACGGGGGCGATGTGTTTGGCAGCGATCTGCTCGGCCGCGGAGATCCCGTCCAGGACCGGCATCTTGACATCCAGGATCAGCAGGTCAGGCCGCAGGCTCGCGGCAAGCTCGACCGCCTGCTGCCCGTCGGAGGCCTCCCCGGCTATCTCGTAGCCCTCCTCCTCGAGCATCTCCTTCAAGTCGAGCCGGATCAGCGCCTCATCTTCGGCGATCACAACGCGGACGGGTGTCTGGCTCACAGCCACGAGCGTACCCAAAGCGGTAGATTGGCGTCGGCTGCATCTCTTCCCACGGGGGATGCTGCGGTGACGCCCCGGTAGACCAACAGGCAGAGTCCGCGGTCTCAAACACCGTGCAGTGTGGGTTCGAATCCCACCCGGGGCACGGGCCGGCTCAGCACGCTCGCTGATCTTCGATCAGCTTCGCCGGGGGCCGCTATTTCGCCCGGGGGGCGACCCCCCGGACCCCCACGCACCCGGCTCAGGAACGCGGTTCACTGACCGGCGTCACCGGCTGAGGAACGACGTTCATTGGCCCAGAACTCCGGCGCACCCGGCTTGGAACGCCGTTCACTGACCGGCTTCATTGGCTGAGGGTTCCACCCGCCGGAGAGCTGCGCCGCCGCGCAAGGGCGTGAATGTGACAACGACGCCCCTAGAAGGGCAGCAGATTCACATCCACGGCCCGCCCCGCGGACGGCGAGATGACCGGGCCGGCCGCGAAACGAAACCGAGCCGCGCGCTTCAGGTCATGGAGCGGGTGGTGGGTGCGATCGGGGCTGGCAGCGCCGAGGAGCCCATCAGGTACGCATCCACGGCGGCCGCCGCCGACCTGCCCTCGGCGATCGCCCACACGATCAGCGACTGGCCCCGGCCCATGTCCCCGGCCACGAACACGCCGGGCACCGAGGTGGCGAACGAACCGTCCCTGGCCACGTTGCCGCGCGCGTCCATGGTCACACCCAGGTCGTCGAGCAGCCCCGCCCGGTCCGCCCCGGTGAACCCCATGGCCAGCAGAACCAGGTCGCAACGCAGCTCCCGTTCTGTCCCTGGGATCGGTGCGAAGCGGCTGGCGGGCCCTTCCACCTCAACCAGGCGCAACGCCCGCACCCGCCCGCCAGCGCCGGCGAGGAACTCCTGCGTCGAGACCGCGTAAACGCGGGATCCGCCCTCCTCGTGCGCGCTGGACACGCGGTAGATCATCGGGTAGGTCGGCCACGGCTGCCCGTCCGGCCGGGACGACGGCGGGCGCGGCATGATCTCCAGCTGGGTCACTGAGGCGGCACCCTGGCGGTGCGCGGTGCCGAGGCAGTCGGCGCCGGTGTCACCGCCGCCGATGATCACCACGTGCCTCCCCCGGGCGGTCAGCGACGGCTGCGTACCCACGGGTCACTGCGCGGTTCGAGGCGGGCAGGTACTCCATGGCCTGATGGATGCCGTCCAGGTCCGCCCCGGGCACCGGCAGCCCGCGCGGGACCGTCGCGCCGCCCGCGAGCAGCACCGCGTCATGCGAGGTGACCAGGTCCGCGGCGGTTACGTCCACGCCGACGTCGACCCCGCACACGAACTCGGTGCCCTCGGCCCGCATCTGGTCCAGGCGGCGGTCCAGGTACCGCTTCTCGATCTTGAACTCGGGGATGCCGAAGCGGAGCAGGCCACCGGGAGCTTCCGCGCGCTCGTAGACCGTCACCGCGTGCCCGGCCCGGGTGAGCTGCTGCGCGGCCGCCAGCCCGGCGGGCCCGGAGCCCACCACGGCGACGCGGCGGCCGGTCAGCACGGCAGGCGGCGCGGGCGCCGTCCACCCGCGGTCCCAGGCCTGGTCCGCGATCTCCACCTCGACCTGCTTGATCGTGACCGGATCTGCGTTGATGCCGAGCACGCAGGCGCTCTCACACGGCGCCGGGCACAGCCGCCCGGTGAACTCGGGGAAGTTGTTGGTCGCGTGCAGCCGCCGCGACGCCTCTGCCCAGTCCTTGCGCCACACCAGGTCGTTCCACTCCGGGACGAGGTTGCCCAGCGGGCAGCCGGAGTGGCAGAACGGGATGCCGCAGTCCATGCAGCGCCCGGCCTGCAGTTCGGTCCGGCCCGTGCCGAAGTCGGTGTAGACCTCGCGCCAGTCCCCGATCCTCACGTCCACAGGCCGCCGGGCCGGGGTGACCCGCGGCGTAGTCATGAACCCCTTGGGATCAGCCATGCCGCCCCCTTATCCGTGCGCGGCGGCCATGACCGCCTCGTTGACGTCCAGGCCCTCGCGCTCGGCACGGCGGGCCGCCTCCTGCACCCGCTTGTAGTCGTGCGGCATGACCTTGCGGAACCGCGGCAGCGCCGCGTCCCAGTCGGTCAGCAGCCGGGCGGCCACCGGCGAGCCGGTTTCCGTGTGGTGGCGTTCCACAAGCTCGCGCAGCACCTCGCCGTCCCGGGCGTCCACCTCCTCCAGGTCGGCCATCTGCAGGTTCACCCGGCGCTCGTCGGGGTCGAGCAGGTAGGCGGTGCCGCCGGACATGCCCGCGGCGAAGTTACGCCCGGTCCGGCCGAGCACCACCACGGTCCCGCCGGTCATGTACTCGCAGCCGTGGTCCCCGGTGCCCTCGGCGATCGCGATCGCGCCGGAGTTGCGCACGCAGAACCGCTCGCCGACGATCCCGCGGAGGAACATCTGCCCGCCGGTCGCGCCGTAGCCGATCACGTTGCCGGCGATGATCTGCTCCTCGGCCGCGAACGGCGCCGCCGCGTCGGGCGCCACGATGATCCGCCCGCCGGACAGGCCCTTGCCCAGGTAGTCGTTGGCGTCCCCGGAAAGCCGCAAGGTCACGCCCCTGGGCAAGAAGGCGCCGAACGATTGTCCCGCCGACCCGGTGAACCGGACGCTGATCGTGTCCTCGGGCAGGCCCGCACCGCCCCACCGCCTGGTCACCTCGTAACCGAGCATCGTCCCGACCGTCCTGTTGACGTTCCTGACCGGAAGGTCCAGGGTGACCGGGCTGCCGTCGGCCAGCGCGCCCTCGGCGAGCTGGATGAGGGTGTTGTCGAGCGCCCGGTCCAGTCCGTGGTCCTGCCCGGTCCGGCACGACCGCGCGGCAGCCGGCGGCAGATCAGGTACGTACAGCACCGGGGTCAGGTCGAGCCCGGCCGCCTTCCAGTGGGTCACCGCCTGCGCGGTGTCGAGCAGCTCCGCGCGGCCGACCGCCTCCTCCAGGGTGCGGCAGCCGAGCGCGGCCAGGTACTCCCTGACCTCTTCGGCGATGAACTCGAAGAAGTTGACGACGAACTCCGGCTTGCCGGTGAACCGCTGGCGCAGCCGCGGGTTCTGGGTGGCCACCCCGACGGGACAGGTGTCGAGGTGACAGACCCGCATCATGATGCAGCCGGACACCACAAGGGGGGCGCTGGCGAAGCCGAACTCCTCGGCACCGAGCAGGGCGGCGATGATGACGTCGCGGCCGGTCTTGAGCTGGCCGTCGGCCTGCACCACGATCCGGTCCCGCAGCCCGTTGCGGAGCAGGGTCTGCTGGGTCTCGGCCAGGCCGGCCTCCCACGGCGCCCCGGCGTGCTTGATGCTGGCCAGCGGCGCGGCGCCGGTGCCACCGTCGTGGCCGGAGATGAGCACGACGTCGGCGTGCGCCTTGGACACCCCGGCGGCGACCGTGCCCACGCCCACCTCGGCGACCAGCTTGACGTGGACCCGGGCGGCCGGGTTGGCGTTCTTCAGGTCGTGGATGAGCTGGGCGAGGTCCTCGATCGAGTAGATGTCGTGGTGCGGCGGCGGCGAGATGAGGCCGACGCCGGGGGTGGAGTAGCGGGTCTGCGCTATCCACGGGTACACCTTGTGCCCGGGCAGCTGCCCGCCCTCCCCCGGCTTGGCGCCCTGTGCCATCTTGATCTGCAGGTCGTCGGCGTTGACCAGGTACTCGCTGGTCACCCCGAACCTGCCGCTGGCTACCTGCTTCACCGCCGACCGGCGCAGGTCGCCGCCCGGGTCGGGCGTGAACCGCCGCGGGTCCTCGCCGCCTTCCCCGGTGTTGGACTTGCCGCCGAGGCGGTTCATCGCGATGGCCAGGGTCTCGTGCGCCTCGGCGGAGATGGAGCCGTAGGACATGGCGCCGGTGGCGAAGCGGCGGACGATCGCCGAGACCGGCTCGACCTCCTCGATCGGTACCGGCGGCCGGGCCGCGGCGACGTCGACGCCCCGGATCCGCAGCAGTCCGCGCAGCGTCATCAGCCGGGCTGAGGAGTCGTCCACCAGACGGGTGTACTCCTTGAAGATCTCGTACCGCCGGGTGCGGGTGGCGTGCTGCAGCTTGAACACCGTTTCCGGGTTGAACAGGTGCGGCTCGCCGTCGCGGCGCCATTGGTACTCGCCGCCGGTTTCGAGCCGCTGGTAGGCCAGGCCCGCGCCCGCGGGGCCGAACGCGCGGGCGTGGCGGCGGGTCACCTCGGTGGCCAGCACGCCGAACCCGGCCCCGCCGAGCCGGGAGGTCGTGCCGGTGAAGCACGTGTCGATGACCTCACTGCCCAGGCCGATCGCCTCGAAGATCTGCGCGCCGTGGTAGGACGCCACGGTGGACACGCCCATCTTCGACATGATCTTGAGCAGGCCCTTGCCGAGCGCCTTGATGAGGTTGGCGCTGGCTTTGCGCGCAGAGATTTTTGGCAGAACGCCACGGCGCACCATGTCCTGTACCGACTCGAGGGCCAGGTACGGGTTGACCAGGGCTGCGCCGTAGCCGATGAGCAGCGCGATGTGGTGCGCCTCGCGGGCGTCCGCGCACTCGACCACAAGGCCGACCCGGGTGCGGGTCCGCTCCCTGATCAGGTGATGGTGTACCGCGCCGGTGAGCAGCAGCGACGGAATCGGGGCCAGGGTGGGGTCCAGGGCGCCTGCCGGGTCCGCGGCGCCCCGGTCGGACAGCACGAGGATCCGGGCGCCGCCGGCGATCGCGGCCGAGGCCTCGGCGCGGATCTCGGCGAGCCGTTGCTGCAGGGCGGCGCCACCGCCCGCGACCGGGTAGCGCCCATCCAGGACGTGGGCGGCGAACCCGGGCAGGTTGCCGTCGTCGTTGATATGGATGATCTTGGCCAGGTCGTTGTCGCTGATCACCGGGTAGGGCAGCACGATCTGGCGGCACGAGGCCGGGCCGGGCTCCAGCAGGTTCAGCTCGCCGCCGGTGGTGGTCTCCAGCGAGGTGACGAGCTCCTCCCTGATCGCGTCCAGCGGCGGGTTGGTGACCTGGGCGAACAACTGGGTGAAGTAGTCGAACAGGAGCCTGGGGCGGTCGGACAGTACGGCGATGGGCGTATCGGTGCCCATGGAGCCGATGGGCTCGGCGCCCGTGGTGGCCATCGGGCCGAGCAGCAGCCGCAGGTCCTCTTCGGTGTAGCCGCTGGCCCGCTGCCGGGTGGTGAGTTCCGCGCTGCCGGGCAGGTCCCGGTCCCGGTCGGGCAGGTCATCGAGGTGCATCTGGCCGGCGTGCAGCCACTCGGTGTAGGGGTGCTCGGCGGCCAGTGCCGCCTTCACGTCGGCGTCCTCGAGCAGCCGGTGGCTGCCGGTGTCGGCCAGGAAGATCCGTCCCGGCTGCAGCCGCCCCTTGCGCACCACGGTGGCCGGGTCGAGATCAAGCACCCCGACCTCACTGGCCAGGATGACCAGTCCGTCCTGGGTCACCCAGTAGCGCCCGGGGCGCAGGCCATTGCGGTCGAGCACCGCCCCCACCACCGTGCCGTCGGTGAACGCGACGCAGGCGGGGCCGTCCCATGGTTCCATCAGCGCGGCGTGGAACCGGTAGAACGCCCGCCGGGCCCGGTCCATTTCGTCGTGGTTCTGCCACGGCTCGGGGATCATCATGAGCACGGCGTGCGGCAGGGTCCTGCCGCCGAGGTAGAGCAGTTCCAGGCACTCGTCGAAGCTCGCCGAGTCGCTTGCCGACCCGGTGAGGATCGGCAGCAGCCGGTCGATCCCCCGCCCGTCCGCGGCCGTGGGGAACAGGCCGGAGGCCAGCATCGCCTCCCGGGCCCGCATCCAGTTGCGGTTGCCGCGCACGGTGTTGATCTCGCCGTTGTGGGCGATGAGCCGGTACGGGTGCGCCAGCGGCCAGGACGGCAGGGTGTTGGTGGAGAACCGGGAGTGCACCAGCGCCAGCGCGGAGGTGTAGGCGGGGTCGGACAGGTCAGGGAAGAACGGCGTCAGCTGCAGCGCCGTGAGCATCCCTTTGTACACGATCGTCGCCGAGGACAGGCTGGCCAGGTACAGGCCTGCCTCGTGCTCGATCCGCTTGCGCAGGCAGAACGCCCGCCGGTCCAGGGCGAGCCCGCTCTCCCCGTTGTCCGCCGCGACGAACAGCTGGGCAAGCCGCGGCATGGTGGACCGGGCGCCCGTCCCGCAGAACGCGTCGTCGTGCGGGACGTCACGCCAGCCCAGCACCGACACCCCCTCCTGCGCGGCCAGGCCGGCGACAGCCGTCTGGACCCTGGCGCACTCGATGGCGTCGGTGGGCAGGAAGGCCAGCCCGGCGGCGTAGCTGCCCGCGGCGGGCAGGGGAAAGTTGCCTGCCGCGCGAAACAGGGCGTCCGGGATCTGAGTCAGGATGCCTGCTCCGTCACCGGTGTCCGGGTCGCTGCCCTTGGCGCCCCGGTGGTCCAGGTTCCGCAGCACGGTGAGCGCCTGCGCGACGGTGTGATGGGTCCGCCGCCCGGACAGGTCGGCAACAAACCCGACGCCACACGCGTCGTGTTCGTACTGACTGTCATACAGCCCTTCGACAGGACCGCGCGCGGCGTCAGCCGCGCATCGGGGGGTTCCGGGGGGTCGCCCCCCCGGGCTAGCACTGCGAGCATCGGCGAAGCCGTCCGAAGGGCGGCGAGCAGGGTTGTGTGAACCGGCTGAGGCCATCAGGTCTCCAGTCGTCTCGTCCGTAGTCGCGTGCGGATCGGGACGACATTGGCCCTGCCGCGGTGGCATCTGCTGCGTGCGCTAGCGAGCGCCCCGCGCTGTTACATCCAGATTAAGCCACCTGCGCGTTTCTGCCCGCGCGGGGCGGGTGTTGAAACCACTGGGACGAGATTGAATCCTGCTCAGCGACCGGACCGAATCCGGGCCGTTACCATCGGCCGGCCGCTCGCAGTGACGGGGCTCCTCAGCCGGGAGCCCGGACCGGGCGGCGGACGCCCGCGGCCAGGTTTTCCGCCAGCTCGCGCACGCCGCTGACGCCCGCGGCCAGATCGGGTGCGTCCAGGATGCGCTGGACGAACGCGGAGCCGACGATGACGCCGTCGGCGAACCCGGCGACCTCCGCCGCCTGAGTGCCGTCCCGCACGCCGAGGCCCACCGCGAGGGGGAGGTCGGTGTAGCCACGGGCCCGGCCGACCAGCTCGGCCGCCATGCCGCTGACCTGGTTCCGGGCGCCCGTGATGCCCATCAGCGACACGGCGTAGATGAAGCCGCGGCACACTCGGGCGATCAGCTCGATGCGCTCGGTGGTGGAACTCGGCGCGATGAGGAACACCCGGTCCAGGTCGTGCTCATCGGAGGCGCGCAGCCACTCGCCCGCCTCTTCGGGGGTCAGATCCGGGGTGATGAGCCCGCTGCCCCCGGCGGCGGCGAGGTCGCGCGCGAACCGGCTCACCCCGTAATGGTCCACCGGGTTCCAGTAGGTCATGACGAGCACGGGTACCCCGGTGGCCGCCACGGCCTCGACGGTGCGCAGCGTGTCGGTGACCCGGGCTCCACCAGCGAGCGCCCGGTCGACGGCGGCCTGGATGATGGGCCCGTCCAGCACCGGGTCGGAGTAGGGCAGCCCGATCTCCACCACGTCGGCGCCGGCCTGCGCCATGGCCGTGGCGGCGGTGATCGCCCCTGCCACGGTGGGGAACCCGGCCGGTAGATAGCCCACGAGCGCGGCCCGCTGCTCGCTGGCCGCCTTCGCGAACGCAGCCGCGACTCCGCTCACTGCTTTCATCGCCTCCCTCGCGGGCGCTTCGCATGGTCGTGCCGGAGGCACGCGAATCGGCAGAGTGGGAGGCGGGTCCTCGCCGCCGGGGACGCCGTGAAGCGGCGTTCGGCCCGGCTGCTGCGGCGTTCCAGGACCGTCCCAGGGCTCCGCTCGCCACTCACAGGGCCGCGTCCAGCGCCTCAGCGGATAGGTGCCCGAACCAGCGCGATGCGGTCGTGACGTCCTTGTCGCCGCGGCCGGACAGGTTCACCAGGAGCAGCGCGTCCGGGCCTACCTCGCGGCCGACCTGCAGCGCCCCAGCAAGCGCGTGTGCGGACTCAAGGGCCGGGATGATCCCCTCGGTCCGGCAGAGCACCGAAAATGCCTCCATGGCCTGCGCATCGGTGATGGCCCGGTAACTGGCCCGCCCGGTCTCGGCGAGCCAAGCGTGCTCCGGGCCGACCCCCGGGTAGTCCAGGCCCGCGGAGATCGAGTGGGTGGTGAGCGTCTGGCCGTCGCCGTTTTGCAGCAGGCGGGTGCGCATGCCGTGCAGTACCCCGTCCGAGCCCGCCACCACGGTCGCGGCGTGCCTGCCGGTCTCCAGCCCGTCGCCGCCCGCCTCGCAGCCGATCAGCCGCACGGACGCATCCGGCACGAAGGCGTGGAAGATGCCGATCGCGTTGGACCCGCCGCCGACACAGGCCATCACCACGTCCGGCAGCCGGCCCGTCATCTCCAGGACCTGGCTGCGCGCCTCCACCCCGATGACCCGCTGGAAGTCCCTGACCATGACCGGGAACGGATGCGGCCCGCCCACGGACCCGATGCAGTAATGGGTGGTGGCGACCGTGGCGACCCAGTCACGGAACGCCTCGTTCATGGCGTCCTTGAGGGTGCGGGTGCCGATGGTGACCGGGACGACCTCGGCGCCGAGCATGCGCATCCGCGCCACGTTCAGCGCCTGCCGGTGGGTGTCCTCTTCGCCCATGTAGACGACACAGTCCAGGCCGAACAGCGCGCACGCCGTCGCGGTGGCGACACCGTGCTGCCCGGCCCCGGTCTCGGCGATCACCCGGGTCTTGCCCATGCGCCTGGCCAGCAGCACCTGCCCGAGCACATTGTTGATCTTGTGAGAGCCGGTGTGGGCCAGGTCCTCGCGCTTGAGCAGCACCTCGCAGCCCGCCGCCTCGGAGAACCTGGGGACCCGGGTGACCAGCGTCGGCCGGCCCGCGTAGCCGCGCAGCAGCGCGTGAAGCTCGGCCTGGAACTCCGGGTCCGCCTTCGCGGCCAGGTACTGCGTCTCCAGTTCGTCCAGGGCGGAGATGAGCGACTCCGGCACGAACCGGCCGCCGTAGATCCCGAAATGCCCGCTGGCATCGGGCATGGCGGCCGGAGGGGCAACGTCAGGCGCTGCCGAGGCGGGGTTCATGGCCGGTCTCCGCGCAGCGCCGGATGAGAACCCGCGGTCACCAGGTCCGCGACGGCCGACCGGGGATCCTTGCCGGTGACCAGGCTCTCCCCTACCAGCACGGCATCCGCGCCCGCGGCGGCGCAGCGGAACAGGTCGCGCGGTCCACGGATGCCCGACTCGGCGACCTTGATGATGGTGTCCGGGATGAGCTTGGCGAGCCGCTCGAACGCGCTCCGGTCCACTTCCAGCGTGGCCAGGTTGCGCGCGTTGACGCCGATGACCTTGGCACCGGCGTCGGCGGCGCGCACGATCTCAGCGTCGGTGTGCACCTCGACCAGCGGCACGAGGCCGATCGAGACTGCCCGTTCCACCAGCGAGACCAGGGCGTTCTGCTCCAGCGCCGCCACGATGAGCAGCACCATGTCCGCCCCGTGCGCGCGTGCCTCCCAGAGCTGGTACGAGCTGACGATGAAGTCCTTGCGCAGCACCGGCACGGTCACGCATTCCCGGACGGCGACCAGGTCGTCCAGGCTGCCGCCGAAGTAGCGCGGCTCGGTGAGCACGCTGATGATGCTCGCCCCGCCCGCCTCGTAGTCGCGGGCGAGCGCGGCGGGGTCAGGGATCGCCGCCATGCTGCCCTTGGACGGGCTGGCCCGCTTGACTTCGGCGATCACGGCCACGTCCTGGCCCTTGAGCGCGGCGATGACATCCCGGGACGAGGAAGAAGCCCTCCTGGCCATCTCCTTGAGCCGCTCCAGCGGCGTGTGCCGCTGGCGGACGGCGAGATCGGCGCGCACGCTGTCCAGGATCTCGTTGAGCACGCTCACGCGATTCTGCTATCCCCTCGGGTCGGATGCCTTGCTTCCGGTGATGGTAGCGAGACCGCTGCGGGCCGCCGGCAGGCACCCTCCCGCCGGTCAGCCCGCGGCGTGTTCGCCGAGCGTCTCCCCTGCAGCGTCACCAAAGCCCACCTCACCACGCTCATGGCCGGGCACTCGCCCCGGCACGGCCGAGTAAGCCCGCGCCACCGCGGGATGCAGCAAGGAACCTGCGACGACGATCGCGAACAGCGTGCCGCCGACGTAACGGGCGACCAGGAACCTGGACACGCCGTAGATGAAGAACGCGGCCTCGAAGCTCACCGCCATCAGCCATGCCGCCCGGGTGCCGGACCTGAGCAAAAGCGCGAGCAAGCAGAGCGACGCCACCAGCGCAAGGGTGATGAGGATGGAGGGCAGGTGACGGCGGCCGAATGGCAGCCCGACCGCGGCAGCCACCGCCGCCTGGGCCAGGACGAGCCGAGTGACCAGGCGGACTTGAGGCGCCGGGGCGGTGCGGCGCCCACCGGGCGCGCGGCGACCCTTCTGCCTGACCTGTCCGGTTATGCTCACCGCTCACCTCCGGGCCAGCGCCCCACGGGCAAGGACGCACGCGGGCTGCGCGCCAGCCATGTGTCACTTACGAGCGTAACGCCGGCCGCGGGAAACCGTCAGTCCGGCCCGCGCGGTGCGCCTCCCCCTCCGCCGCGGCCAGCATGTTCGGCCTGATCGGTGGGGTCGGCTCCGCTGCTCAGTGCCTCCCACAGCGCCGCGCTCTCGTCCGCAGGGCGGTCCTGTTCCGGTGACCGCTCGTATCTGCCGGACATGACCGGCCACCGGCTGCCCCGCCAGGCCACCAGCAGCCCCGCCGCGATGATGACAAGCGCACCCAGCACGGCGGCGGGCCGCCACGCCGTCAGCATCGTGACATGTCCCGCGGCGGTCACCCCCGGCGTCGTGCCGCCGGGCACCGCGCCCGGTGACACCCCGCCCGGGCCACCCGCGGTGGCGGAACCGGCCTGGGAGACCGTGGTCACCCGCGCCGCGGCGACTACCTCGGCGGCCGTGATGGGCAGGCTCACCGCCACGGCGATCGCCGCGCCGAAGACCGCGAGCAGCACCCCGGTGAGACGGCGGGCGAGCGAGCGGGTGGCGATGACCGCGGCCAGGGTGGCCAGAGCGGCCACGCCCAGCGCGCCCGCCAGGGGAACCAGGTCCTGCCCGCTGACCGTTACCGAGTCGGCGGGCAGCGGCGGCGGGGCGGGAGTCAGCACGCGCGCCCAGCCCTGCCGGGCAGACAGCAGCACCAGGGCCGCTCCGGCGGCGCCCAGGACGAGGGCGAGCGCGTACTCACGCCGGGACCGGGCCATCGTGCCCGTCGCGGCTGGCCTGGGCGCCTCGCCGGTCGCTGTGGTCACGGCCCGGTCAGCTCCAGCGCACCGGCGCCGAAGCAGGTCCTGTCGCCGGTGTGGCAGGCGGCGTCGGTCTGGTCGACCTTGACCAGGACAGCGTCGCCGTCGCAGTCGAGTGCCACCGAGACGACCCGCTGCACGTGGCCGGAGGTTTCCCCCTTCACCCAGTACTCGCCGCGGCTGCGCGACCAGTAGGTGCACCGGCCCGTCGTCAGCGTACGGTGCAGCGCCTCATCGTCCATCCAGGCGAGCATGAGCACCTCGCCGGTGTCGTGCTGCTGGGAGATGGCGGCCACAAGGCCGTGGGCGTCTCGCTTGAGCCGGGCGGCGATCTTGGGGTCAAGCGACGACGGCCGGACGGCCCCGTTCATCGTGCCCTCACTGCTCGTCATTCCCCCGATCCTACGGAGCAACAGGGGGCGTACCATCGCGGGGTGAGCTACGCCCGCGACGAACGCACGGCCCTGTGCGCCCTGTTCGACGAGACAGGCCCGGAGGCGCCGACGCTGTGCGAGGGCTGGCAAACCCGGCACCTGGCCGCGCATCTGGTGCTGCGGGAACGCCGCCCTGACGCGGCCGCGGGCATCCTGGGCGGCCCGCTGGCGGGCTACACCAGGCGGGTCACCGAGACGCTGGCCACCCGTACCCCGTTCCCGGACCTGGTGGCGCAGATCCGCCACGGGCCGCCCGCACTGTCGTTCTTCCGGATCCACGGTGTGGACGAGCGGGCCAACCTGCTGGAGTACTTCGTGCACCACGAGGACGTCCGGCGCGCAGCCGACGGGTGGGAGCCTCGCGGCGTCAGGAACGGCCTGGCCGACGCGCTGTGGCAGCGGCTCCGGATGGGCCGGATTCTTTTCCGCCGCGCCCCGGTCGGGGTGGAACTCGTCCGGGACGACCTGCCCGCCGGTCCCGGCCAGCAGCCGGTGCGGATGACCGCCAAGGCCAAGACGCCCGTGGTCACGGTGACCGGCCACCCGTCCGAACTGCTCATGTGGGCCCTCGGGCGCAGCAAGGCCGCCCAGGTGCGGCTCGACGGCAGCGGGGACGCCGTCCGCCGCCTCAGCGAGGTACGCATCGGGCTGTAAACCAGGCCGGGCGGCAATGAAGCGGAAGGGGAGGCGGGCGGGAGAGCCAGCGATACGACAGAACCGTCCACGACACGAACAGAACCGTCCACGACATGGACCCGATGGGGAGGCTGCGCGGTGGACATTCTCGGCATCGACATCGGAGGATCCGGGATCAAGGGGGCGCCGGTCGACGTCACCACGGGAGCCCTCGTCAAAGAGCGGTTCAAGGTCGCCACCCCCCAGCCGTCCCTGCCGGACGCGGTCGCCGCGGCTGTGCACACCGTGGCCGCCGAATTCAGCTGGTCAGGACCGGCCGGCATCACCTTTCCCGGGGTGGTGACCGGCGGCGTCGTCCAAACCGCGGCCAACCTCGACCCGTCCTGGATCGGGGTGGACGCCCGCGCCCTGTTCGGCTCGGCCGCCGGACTGGACTGCCGCGTGCTCAACGACGCCGACGCGGCCGGCCAGGCGGAGATGAGGTTCGGCGCCGGCGTGGACGAGAAGGGCACCGTGGTCATGCTGACCTTCGGCACCGGAATCGGCAGCGCGCTGTTCACCGGCGGCGTGCTGGTGCCCAACACCGAGTTCGGCCACATCGAGATCCGCGGCAAGGACGCCGAGAAACGGGCCTCCGACCGGGCCAGGGAACTCCACGACCTCGACTGGGCACACTGGGCAGGCCGGGTCGACGAGTACCTGAAGCACCTCGAGGCGCTGTTGTGGCCGGACCTGATCATCGTGGGCGGCGGGGTGAGCCGCAAGGCCGACAAGTTCCTGCCGCTGCTCGATGGCCTGCGGGCCCGGATAGTCCCCGCCGGGATGCAGAACGACGCAGGCATCGTCGGCGCCGCGCTCGCCGCTGTCTAGGCCTGGGTGGAACGCGTCAGCGGACCGGGTGGCCCGCGGCGCGCAGCGTATCTTTCACCTCGCCGATCCGCAGCTGCCCGAAGTGGAACACGCTGGCGGCCAGCACAGCGTCTGCGCCCGCGCCGATCGCGGGCGGGAAGTGCGCAAGCTCCCCTGCGCCGCCGCTGGCGATGACGGGAACGGTCACCGCGGCCCGCACCGCGCGGATCAGTTCCAGGTCGAACCCCGCCTTGGTGCCGTCGGCGTCCATCGAGTTGAGCAGTATCTCCCCGACGCCGAGGTCTGCCGCCCGGGCGGCCCAGGCGACCGCGTCCATGCCGGTACCACGGCTGCCCCCGTGCGTGGTCACCTCGAAACCGCTGGGCGTTCCGCCCCGGCCGCCCGGCACCCGGCGTGCGTCCACCGACAGCACCACACACTGCGAGCCGAACCGCTGTGCCGCCTCGGCCAGCAGCTCGGGCCGGGCCACGGCGGCGGTGTTCAGCGACACCTTGTCGGCCCCGGCCCGCAGCAGCCGGTCCACGTCCTGCGGGCTGCGCAGCCCGCCGCCGACCGTCAGCGGGATAAAGACCTGCTCCGCGGCGCGGCTGACTACCTCGTACGTGGTCTCCCGGCCGCCGCTTGACGCGGTGATATCGAGAAAGACGAGCTCGTCGGCGCCCTCGGCGTCGTACGCGGCGGCCAGTTCCACCGGGTCCCCCGCGTCCCGCAGGTCAGCGAAGTTGACCCCCTTGACCACCCGTCCCGCGTCCACGTCCAGACACGGAATAACCCTGACCGCAACGGTCACGTGCCGACTCCGGGCTTGTATGCGACGGCTTCGACCTCGATGAGCATCCGCGGGTCGACCAGCGCCGCCACCCCGATCATGGAGGTGGCCGGCATCGCCTCGCCGAACGCGGCGCCGTGCGCCCGGCCGTACTCCTCCCAGCGGGAGATATCGGTCACATACATACGGGTCCGCACCACGTCGGCGAGCCCCACGCCAAGGGCCTCCAGGGCCTGGGCTACGTTCGCGATCGCCTGTACGGTCTGCGCCTCCGCGTCACCCTCGCCCACGAGCACCCCGTCGGCCACCGAGGTGCACCCCGACACGAACACGAAGTCGCCCGCGGCCACCGCCCTGCTGTACCCGACGACCGGCTCCCACGGCGTCTTGGTTGAGATCTTGCGTGTCACGTTCCCACCGCCTCCAGCGCCTGTTCCAAGGTGAACGCGCCCGCGTACAGCGCCTTGCCCACGATCGCCCCTTCCACTCCCAGCGGCGCCAGCGCGGCGATCGCCCGCAGATCGTCCAGGCTGGACACGCCGCCGCTGGCGATGACGGACCGCGCGGTCCGCCCGCAGACGGCCCGCAGCAGGTCCAGGTTGGGCCCGGTCAGCGTGCCGTCCTTGGTGACGTCGGTGACCACGAACCTGCGGCAGCCGTCGCCGTCCAGCCGGGCCAGCGCCTCGGTCAGGTCGCCGCCCTCACGCGTCCAGCCGCGGGCGGCGAGCTTGTCCCCGCGCACGTCGAGCCCGACCGCGATCCGCTCGCCGTGCTCGGCGATGACGGCACGCACCCATTCCGGGCGCTCCAGCGCGGCGGTGCCCACGTTCACCCGGGCGCACCCGGTGCCGAGCGCGGCGGCCAGCGAAGCGTCATCCCTGATGCCGCCGGACAGTTCGACCGCGATGTCGAGGCGGGCCACGACGCGGGCGAGCAGCGCGGCGTTGGAGCCGCGGCCGAACGCGGCGTCGAGGTCGACCAGGTGGATCCACCGTGCCCCGGCCGCCTGCCAGGCCAGCGCCGCGGCCAGCGGGTCGCCGTAGCACGTCTCGGTGCCCGCCGCGCCCTGGACCAGCCGCACCGCCTGGCCGTCCGCCACATCCACCGCGGGCAGCAGAGTAAACGTCATCGGATCGTCTCCACTCATTGCCTCCCTCGCGGGCGCTTCGCTTGGTCGTGCCGGAGGCGCGCAAGGGGCGCCGTGGGAGGCTGGTCCTCGGCGCTGGGCCGGAGGGCCCGGTGCCTGCGGCGTCTCCGGGCAAGCGGATTCGACAGTTGATGTCTCATCGCAGTGTCGTAAGCCAGTTAGCCAGCAGCGCCGCGCCGGTGTCGCCGGATTTCTCGGGGTGGAACTGGGTCGCCATCAGCGGGCCGTTTTCGACCGCGGCGATAAACGGCTGGCCGTGCACTGCCCAGGTCACCAGCGGCGGGGTCATGTAGCGGCCGTCGCCCAGCGGGAGCGCCCTCGCTGCGTAGGAGTGGACGAAGTAGAACCGCTCGGCCGGGCCGATGCCCGCGAAGAGCACCGAGCCCTCCGGCACCCGCACGGTGTTCCAGCCCATATGCGGCAGCACCGGCGCGGACAGCCGCTCCACCCGGCCCGGCCACTGGCCGCAGCCTTCGCTCTGCACGCCGTGCTCGATGCCCTCGGCGAACATGATCTGCATCCCCACGCAGATCCCGAGCACCGGCCGGCCGCCCGCCAGCCGCCGGTCGATCACCCGCTCACCCTCGACCGCCCGCAGGCCCGTCATGCACGCGGCGAACGCGCCCACGCCGGGCACTACCAGACCGTCGGCGGCCAGCGCGGCCTGCGCATCCGCGGTCACCGCGGCGTCCGCGCCGGCCCGGGCAAGCGCTCTTTGGGCAGAACGAAGGTTCCCGGAACCGTAGTCCAGCACGGCGACCCGGGGACGGCGAACTGTCACAAGACGCCCTTCGTGCTCGGCACGCCGGGCGAGCGCGGATCGGGTGCGGCGGCGGTCCGCAACGCGCGGGCTACCGCCTTGAACTGGGCTTCGACCAGGTGATGGGGATTACGCCCCGTCACGCTCAGGTGCAGGCAGATCCCCGCCGACGCGGTAAGGGACTCGAAGAAGTGCCTGGTGAGCGTCGTGTCGTAGGTCCCGATAAGCGGCGCCATGCCGGCCGGCTCGCTGTGCACACAGTACGGCCGACCGGAAAGGTCAACGGCCGCACTGGCCAGCGTCTCGTCCAGCGGGACCACGGCATTGCCGAACCTGGTGATGCCTGCCTTGTCACCCAGTGCCTCCCGCAGGGCCTGGCCCAGCGTGAGGGCGGTGTCCTCGACCGTGTGATGCGCGTCGATGTGGGTATCCCCCCGCGCCTGGACCGTCAGGTCGAGCAGGCCGTGCTTGGCCAGCTGGGCGAGCATGTGGTCGAAGAAGGGCACGCCGGTGCTCACGTCGGCTCTGCCCGTGCCGTCGAGGCTGAGTTCCACCTCGATCGTGGTCTCCCTGGTTGCCCGGTGAACCTTGGCGGTCCGGTTCATGACGCCCCGCCGCCATCCGCTGCCGGGCCGTCGAGGACCGCGCTGAGGGCTTCCCGGAACGCCTTCATCTCCCCCGGCAGGCCGACGCTGACCCGCAGCCAGCCGGCCGGGCCGGTTTCGCGCACGAGCACACCGTGGTCCAGCAGCCCCTGCCAGATCGCATGACTGTCGCCGAACTCGCCGAACAAGACGAAGTTCGCGTCGGAGTCGGCGGCCGCAAGCCCCCGGTCACGCAGCCACTCCACCAGCTGGTCCCGCTGCGTCCGGAGGGTGTCCACGGTGGCCAGCAGGTCCCGCCGGTACTCCAGCGCGGCCCTGGCCACCGCCTGGGTGAGGGTGGAGAGGTGGTAGGGCAGCCGGACCAGCAGCAGCGCCTCGACCACTTCCTGGCGGCCTGCCAGGTAGCCCACGCGGGCACCGGCCAGCGCGAAGGCCTTGGACATGGTGCGGGTGACCACCAGACGCGGATAGCGCGGCAGCAGCGTCAGCGCCGTGCCCCCGGTATTCCGGGCGAACTCGGCGTACGCCTCGTCCACCACCACCATGCCGGGGGCGGTGTCGCAGACGGCCTCTACCACGGCGAGCGGCAGCGCCGCGCCGGTCGGGTTGTTGGGCGAGGTGAGGAAGACCAGGTCCGGCTGGTGCTCGCGGACCGCCGCTGCGGCCCCGTCGGCATCGAGGCCGAAGCCCGGGTCCCGGTGACCCTTGATCCACGTGGTGGCGGTGGCCCGCGCGATCAGTGGGTGCATGGCGTAGGACGGCTCGAAGCCGAGCGCGGTGCGCCCGGGGCCGCCGAACGTCTGCAGCATCTGCTGGATGATCTCGTTCGAGCCGTTGGCCGCCCAGACCTGCTGCCCGGTGAGGCCGTGCCCGAGATAGGCGGCGAGGTCGTCGCGCAGCGCCCGCGCGTCCCGGTCTGGATAGCGGTTGAGCGAGCCGATCTTGGCGGTCACCGCGTCACCGATCTTGCTGGCCAGCCACCGGGACAGCGGATAGGGGTTCTCGTTGGTATTGAGCCGGACCGGCACGTTCAGTTGTGGTGCCCCGTAGGGGGTGCCGCCAAAAAGGTCGGGCCGGATGGGCGGCGGGTCCGGTGCCGGGCCGCGACCGGCGGCACTCGCCGCGGCAACCGGACCATGATCATCTAGATCGGCGGACTCGGGTTCGGCGGCAGGCTCCGGTGCGGCCAGCCCCGGCTCGGCAGGCTCTGGTACGGCGGGCGCGGCGGCCTGAGCCTGCGCAGGGCGAGGCGCAGCGGGACGGGGCTCAGCAGCGCCCATGACCGTGGGGACGCCCGTGCCGCGGGGTACCCGGGCCCGCACCGCCGCAACGTGGGCGGCAAGGTCCTCGGCTCCGCCAAGCGCGTCGATGTGCAGCGCTACCTCGGCGAGTGCGGGTGCGGAGTAGTCCACGACGTGGATGCCACGCAGGAACGAAAGGACCGACAGCCCGCCGGCGTGCCTGGCCGTGC
The DNA here is from genome assembly GCA_963813395.1 of uncultured Actinomycetes bacterium. Lineage (GTDB taxonomy): Bacteria > Actinomycetota > Actinomycetes > Streptosporangiales > Streptosporangiaceae > DASXKD01. The sequence continues at coordinate 37,113 of CAWEYV010000022.1, read as the reverse complement.
CCCCGGTGGGCAGCACATGGTTCGACCCCGCCAGGTAGTCTCCCAGCGAGACGGGGGCATAGGGGCCGACGAAGACGGCACCGGCGTTGCGGACCCGCGCGGCCAGGCCCGCCGCGTTCTCCGCGTGGATCTCCAGGTGCTCAGGCGCCCATGCGTCGGACACCGCGAGCGCGGCGCTGGTGTCGTCCACGAGCACACAGGAGGACTGCCCCTCCAGCGCGGCGCGGATCCGGTCTGCGTGCCGGGCGGCGGGCACCTGCACGGCGAGCGCAGCCTCGGTTCGGCTGGCCAGGGCCGGATCCGAGGTGATCAGCAGGCAGGCTGCCAGCGGGTCGTGCTCGGCCTGTGCGATCAGGTCGGCCGCCACATAGTTGGGGTTGGCCGTGTGGTCGGCGATGATCGCGATCTCGGTCGGGCCGGCCTCGCCGTCGGTGCCGATGACACCCAGCAGCAACCGCTTGGCGGCGGTCACATACACGTTGCCCGGCCCGGTGACAACGTCGGCCGCCGGGCAGTCGGGGGTGCCGTAGGCGAACATCGCGATCGCCTGTGCGCCGCCCACCGCATGGACCTCTGCCACGCCGAGCAGGGCGCACGCGGCGAGAATGGCCGGGGCGGGCATGCCGCCGTGCTCCGGGTGTGGCGGCGAGGCCACCGCGATCCGGTCAACGCCGGCCACCTGTGCCGGGATCACATTCATGATCACCGAAGAGGGCAGCGGGACCAGGCCGGCCGGCACGTAGACGCCCACCCGGCCGACGGGAACGTAGCGCTCGGTGACGCGGGCGCCCGCTGCGATCGTCGTGACGCGGTCTGCGGGGCGCTGCGCCTCATGGACCGCACGGACCCGCCGGGCGGCCTCCTCCAGGGCGGCCCGCACCCGGGGGTCGAGGGCCGCCAGGGCATGGGCGATCGCCTCGTGCGCCACCCGGGTGGTGACCAGGTCAACCCCGTCGAAGCGGGCCGTATATTCGCGGATGGCCGCCGCGCCACGGCGGCGCACGTCCTCACATATTGGTTCTACCTGCGGCATCACGGCCGCCGCGTCAAGCTCGGCGCGGGGCAGCACCCCGGCCAGCTTTTCCCTGTTCAAGGTGGCAGCGGTCCGTCCGCGGAGATCGATCCTGGAGAGCACGCGCCCAGTCTAGGGAGCCGGCCGCCACGGTCGCGGAACCGTCCGTATCGCGAGCAACCTCCGGCGGCGGATCGATGAGTTTCGCTGGCATGATCGGTCAGCACCAGTACGGAGCCGAGAACCCCGGAAGGAGGCAGTCATGACCGAGCCGCAGACGCACACCCTGGACGCGCCGGGCGCCGTGCTGCACTACGACGTCCGGAGCTGCGACGCCGGTACCCAGCCGGTCCTGCTGCTCATCGGCTCGCCTATGGGCGCCGAGGGATTCGTCACCCAGGCCGGGCATTTCACCGACCGCACGGTGGTGACCTACGATCCCCGCGGAGCGGGGCGCAGCAAGCGCACCGACGGCGCCTGCCAGACCACGGTGCCCGAGCACGCGGACGATCTGCACCGGCTGATCGATGCGCTGGGTGCCGGGCCGGTGGACATCTTTGCCAGCAGCGGCGGCGCCGTCAACGCGCTTGCCCTGGTGGCCAGGCACCCGGAGCAGGTCCGCGTCCTGGTAGCGCACGAGCCGCCAGCCGCCCAGGAACTGCCAGACCGCGAGGCGGTGCTGGCCGCGTGCGAGGGTCTCAAGGAGACCTACCTGCGCCTGGGCTTCGGCCCGGCGATGGCGAAGTTCATCGCGCTGGTCAGCTATGAGGGCCCGATCCCGGCTGGGTTCGCGGACCAGCCCGGTCCCGATCCGGTCCACGTTCGGGTTGCCGGCCGTGGACGACGGCTCCCGCGACGACGCGCTGCTGCGCCTGAACATGCCTTCGGGCCCCGGCTACCGGCACGACTTCGACGCGCTCCGGGCCGCATCGACCCGCATCGTCATAGCCGTCGGAGCCCAGTCCGGTAAGGCCCTGGCCGGCCGCGCGGGCATTGCTGTGGCCGAACGGCTCGGGACGGCACCGGTCACCTTCCCGGGCGGCCACGACGGATTCCTCGGTGGCGAATACGGCGGCATGGGCGAGCCGGACACCTGCGCCACCACCTTGCGCCAGGTCCTCACCGGCTGATGGCCTACTGGTTTCCCAGCTCGGCCCGGTGAGTCCCGCTGGCCCGGCGCCGGCCGGCCCGATCACCAGCTCGAGGCCGCCGGCGATGGCGCAGGCGCCCAGCACCCAGAACCCGAGGGCCCCGCCCGCGCCAAGCGTCAGCGTGTCGCGCAGCCGCGCTCCCGCCGGGAGCGTGGCCAGCAGGTGCCGGAACGTGGCGAGCCCCGACTGTTCTCCGACCCAGCGGGCCACGAAAGCGGCGGCGAGCGCCCCGGCGATAAGCCCTGCCATCCCCAGCGGGCCGTGCTCGGCGCACCGCGAACAGATAGCCGAGCACGCCGGACACTACGCCGCCGGCCAGGCAGACCAGGCAGAACGCTGCGTCCGCCGCGATGAACGCGTTCGTCTCCGGGTTGAGCAGGGCTCGCCGCCCCCGGGCCGGTCATCACCAGCCAAGCGCGGGGCGCCACCGCCGCCCAGGACAACCCGGCGGCCGCGCCGAGCAGCACGGTCCCGGCGACGACCGCGAGCGACCAGGCGACCGCGACCGCGCCGCTGTGCCAGCGCCGGGCAGGCACGGCCTGGTCACCGCGGGCGGGTTCGGGCAGGGGAATTGGCACAGACATGGTCGGCAGCAGCGTACGCGACACCCCAGCGTCCCACGGGGCGTGGCTGGCGCAACTCATCGCACCCCGGCCGAAGTCCTCCAGGAAGACTTGCTACCGTGTGGCTGGCCTTTTTTAGCCACGCAAGTGCCGCACTGGGCGTTTCATCATCGGGGCACCCCAAGCCCGCCCGAGGCGAGGGAATCACATGATCGAGGCACAGGACCTCACGAAGCGTTACGGAGACAAGGTCGCCGTCGACCACCTCTCATTCCGGGTGGAGCCCGGCCGGGTGACCGGGTTCCTCGGGCCGAACGGAGCCGGCAAGTCCACCACGATGCGGCTCGTGCTCGGCCTGGACCGCTCCCAGGAGGGCAGCGCGACGATCAACGGCAGGAAATACGCCGACCTCGCCGATCCGCTCCGCACCGTCGGCGCGCTGCTCGAGGCCAAGGCCATGCATCCCGGCCGGAGCGCCCGCAACCACCTGCTGTTCCTCGCCGAGACCCAGGGCCTGCCGAGCCGCCGGGTCGACGAGGTGATCGACCTGGTCGGGCTGACAGGACGTGGCGCGCAAGCGGGTCCGCGGCTACTCGCTGGGCATGAGCCAGCGGGTCGGCATCGCCGCGGCCATGTTGGGCAACCCGTCGGTGCTGCTGCTGGACGAGCCGGTCAATGGGCTTGACCCGGAGGGGATCCTGTGGGTCAGGAACCTCATGAAGAGCCTGGCGGCCGAGCAGCGGACGATCTTCGTATCCAGCCATCTGATGAACGAGATGGCGGTCACCGCCGACCACCTGATCGTGATCGGCAGGGGAAAGCTGATCGCTGACTGCTCGACGCAGGAGTTCATCGAGCGAAGCTCGGAACGATCGGTCCTGGTCCGCTCGCCCGACGCCAACACCCTCGCCGACCTGATCACCGCCGAGGGCGGCAAGGTCACTCGCGGAGGAACCCACGAACGGGAGGGCGGAAGCGCTGAGTGTGACCGGGCTTGAAGCGCCGCGGATCGGGGAGATCGCCGCCGCGAACCGGATTGTCCTGCACGAACTCACCCCGCGGCTCGCCTCGCTGGAGGAGGCGTACATGGAACTGACGGCTGGCAGCGTCGAATACGGCGGGACAGCGCGCTGAGAACGCAGGCCAGACGACACCCGCGGGAGGCAGCAAATGACCTCCGCCCACCCGCCCCCCATCCCCGTCACGGCCGCCGCGCCACCGCCCCGGTCGCGCGCACCGGGCGCGGCTCGCCGGCGATCTCCTGGCCGAGTGGACGAAGATCCGCTCGGTCCGGTCCACCTGTGGACGCTGGTGATCTTCGCCGTGGTCAGCCTCGGGCTGACCGGCCTGCTCACCTGGCTGACCCTGAACGCGCTGAGCAACGGCAGGCGTGGCGTACGCGCGTCGGGCATCGTCACCGACCCGGTCACTTCATCCTCGGCACCGGGCTTGGGCTGGGCCAGCTTGCCATCTGCGTGCTGGGCGTGCTGGTGATCACCGCCGAGTACTCCTCCGGCACGATCCGGGCGTCGCTGCTCGCCATCCCGCGCCGCTACCCGGTGCTCCTGGCCAAGGGGCTGGTCTTCGCGGTGCTGGTGTTCGTCGTCGGTGAGATCGTCGCGTTCGTCTCGTTCTTCATCGGCGCGGCGCTGGTGAACGGGCACGTCATCACGGGACGGCTGACCGTCGTCGGGCATCGCCGTCACCGTGCACCACACGATCACGGTGTCGCTGAGCCAGCCCGGCGTCCTGCGCGCGGTGGTCGGTGCGGGCCTGTACCTGACCGTGCTTGGCCTGTTCGCCCTGGCCATCGGCGGGCTGATCCGGCACACTGCGGGCGCCATCACCGCGGTGATCGGCATGGTCCTGGTGATCTTCCCGCTCGCCGGGCTGCTACCCGACAGCTGGGGCGCGCACGTCCACGCCTACCTGCCGACCGTGGCGGGCCAGCTGATCACCGCGGACAAACACCAATCGGGCCAGTTGCTGTCGCCGTGGCAGGGATTCGGCGTCTTCTGCGCCTGGACCGCGCTGCTGCTCGCCGCGGTCGATCCTCCTCCTCCAGGAGCGCGACGCGTAACCCGCTTACCCGACGCAGGCGGGGCCGAGAAGTTGCTTGAGGTCGGCGAGCAGGGCGGGCGAGGCTTTCACGCGCAACTTGTCATCGAGCTTCACCACGGTGGTACGGCGCCCGTTGAGCAGCCGCAGATGGACTTCGGCGAGCCCAGGATGGCTGCGCAGCACCTCCTGCATCCGCTCCACCACCGCGGGGATGCACCGCTGCACCGGCATCGACACCACAAAAGGGCCGTCTCCGCCGACCGACAGGTCCGGCTGGGACACCTCCATCGCGATCAGCTTCGGTGAGTCCTCACGGCGGTCCAGACGGCCCTTCACCACCACGATCGCGTCGTCGCCGATCAGGCCCGCACACCCGGCGTAGGTGGCGGGGAAGAACAGCACCTCGATCGCCCCGCCGAGATCCTCCAGGGTCGCCGCCGCCCACGGGCTGCCCTGCCTGGTGACCTTCCGCTGCACGCCCGAGAGGATTCCGCCGACCGTGACGGCCGGCTGACCGTCGCCGCGGCCGCCCCGGGACCCGCGTTCGGTGTCGTCGGCGGCGGAGGTGAGCAGCTGAGCGACCGAGCAGTCGGTGGCGACGGCCAGGACGTGCTCGATGCCGAGGAGGGGATGGTCGGACACGTAGAGGCCGAGCATTTCCCGCTCGAAGCCGAGCAGCGTGGGCTTTTCCCACTCCCCCTCGGGCACCGGGATCTCGAAGGTCGCCTCCGCCTCGGTGTCCGGGCCGAACAGCGAGTCCTGGCCATTCGCCTCGTTGCGCTTGACGTCGATCACGGTATCGATCGCCTGCTCGTGGATGAGCAGCAGGCCCTTGCGCGGGTGGCCCAGCGAGTCGAACGAGCCGGCCTTGATCAGCGACTCGATGACCCGCTTGTTGCAGACGTTGACCGGCACCTTGTTGAGGAAGTCGGAGAAGCTGGTGAACGCGCCCTTCCCGGAGCGCGCGCCGATGATGGCCTCGACGACCGCGGCGCCCACGTTCCGGACCGCGGCGAGCCCGAACCGGATGTCGTTGCCGACCGGCGTGAAGATCGCGGTGGAGGCGTTCACGTCCGGCGGCAGGACGGTGATCCCCATCCGGCGGCACTCGTTCAGGTAGACGGCGCTCTTGTCCTTGTCGCCGGCGACCGAGGTGAGCAGCGCCGCCATGTACTCGGCCGGGTAGTTGGCCTTGAGGTAGGCGGTCCAGTAGGAGACCAGCCCGTACGCGGCGCTGTGTGCCTTGTTGAAGGCGTAGTCGGAGAACGGGACCAGGATGTCCCACAGCGTCTTGATCGCCGAGTCCGAGTACCCGTTCCCCCGCATCCCGGCGGCGAACGGCTCGAATTCCTTGTCGAGGATCTCCTTCTTCTTCTTGCCCATGGCCCGCCGCAGCAGGTCTGCTTTGCCCGGCGAGTACCCCGCCAGCTTCTGCGCGATGGCCATGACCTGTTCCTGGTACACGATCAGCCCGTAGGTGTCGCCCAGGATGTCCACCAGCGGCTCGGCGAGCTCCGGGTGGATGGGCACCACAGGCTTGCGGCTGTTCTTCCGGTCGGCGTATTCGTTGTGCGCGTTGGCACCCATCGGGCCGGGCCGGTAGAGCGCGCCGACGGCCGAGATGTCCTCGAAGTTGTCCGGCCGCATGCTCCGAAGGAGCGCCCGCATCGGGCCGCCGTCGAACTGGAAGATGCCCAGCGTGTCACCGCGGCCGAGGAGTTCGTAGGTGGGCTTGTCGCTCAGCGACAGGGTCTCCAGGTCGATCTCGGTGTCCTGGTTGGCCTTGATCCCCAGCAGCGCGTCATCGAGGACCGTGAGGTTGCGCAGGCCCAGGAAGTCCATCTTGAGCAGGCCCAGATCTTCGCAGGCCGGGTAGTCGAACTGGGTGATGATCGCGCCGTCGGCTTCCCGCTGCCACACCGGGATGTGGTCGACGAGCGGCTCGCTGCTCATGATCACGCCTGCCGCGTGCACGCCTGCCTGGCGGATGAGCCCCTCGAGGCCGCGCGCGGTGTCGATGACCTGCCGGACCTCGCCCTCCGCTTCGTACAGACCGCGGATCTCCCCCGCCTCGCCGTGGCGGGGGTGGTCGGCGTCGAAGATGCCGCCCAGCGGAATGTCCTTGCCCATGACGGCTGGCGGGAACGCCTTGGTGATCCGGTCCCCGAGCGCGTACGGGAAGCCGAGCACCCGGGTGGAGTCCTTCACCGCGGCCTTGGCCTTGATGGTGCCGTAGGTGATGATCTGGGCGACCCGGTCGTCGCCGTACTTTTCGGTGACGTACCGGATGACGTCACCGCGCCGGCGTTCATCGAAGTCGATGTCAATGTCGGGCATGGACACGCGTTCGGGGTTGAGGAACCGCTCGAACACAAGCCCGTGCACGAGTGGATCCAGGTCGGTGATGCCGAGCGCGTAGGACACGAGGCTGCCCGCCGCCGAGCCCCGGCCCGGGCCGACCCGGATCCCGTTCCGCTTGGCCCACATGATGAAGTCGGCGACCACGAGGAAGTACGAGCAGAACCCCATCCTGGTGATGATGTCCATCTCGAAGCTGACCTGGTCCCGGCGGCGCTCGTCGTAGCCATCCGGGTAACGCCGGTCCATGCCCTGCCAGACCTCGCGCGCGAACCAGCTCTCCTCGGTCTCCCCGCCGGGGATGGGGAACGTGGGCATGAGGTTGGACTTGGCGAACGTGACCTCGGCCCGCTCGGCGATGCCCAGCGTCGCATCGCAGCCCGACTGCCACACCTCGTCGCTGCTCACCGCCCGCATCTCCGCCGGGCTCTTGAGGTAGTAGCCCGTGCCCTCGAAGCGGAACCGGCCGGGATCGGCGAGGGTGGTGCCGGTCTGCACGGCGAGCAGCACCTCGTGCGGGGTGGCGTCCTCCGGGGTGGTGTAGTGCGAGTCGTTGGTGACCACGAACGGCAGCGCCAGGTCGCTGGCGAGGCGGCGCAGGCCGTCGCGGGTACGCTGCTCGATCGCCAGGCCGTGATCCATGATCTCGACGAAGAAGTTTCCGGCGCCGAAGATGTCCCGGTAGGCGGCCGCCGCCGCGACCGCTTCCTTGTACTGGCCGAGCCGGAGCCTGGTCTGCACCTCGCCGGACGGGCAGCCGGTCGTGGCGATGAGCCCCTTGGCGTGCGCGGCGAGCAGCTCACGGTCCATGCGCGGCTTGCGGAAGTAGCCCTCGAGCGAGGCGAGGGAGGAGAGCCGGAACAGGTTGTGCATGCCCTCCGTGGTCTCGGCGAGCAGCGTCATGTGGGTGTAGGCGCCGCCGCCGGACACGTCGTCGTCCTTCTGCGCCGGGTTACCCCAACGCACCGGCTGCCGGAACCGCCGGTGCTCCGGCGCGACGTAGGCCTCGATCCCGATGATCGGCTTGACGCCCGCGGCCGTCGCCTTGGACCAGAAGTCGTAGGCGCCGTACATGTTGCCGTGGTCGGTGATCGCGATGGCCGGCATGTCCGTGCGCTTGCAGGCGGCGAACAGGTCCTTCAGCCGGGCGGCCCCGTCAAGCATGGAGTACTCGGTGTGCACATGAAGATGCACGAACGAGTTGGCCCGGTGGCGGGTGACAGGGGGCTCCGGGGGGTCGCCCCCCCGGGCTAGCACTACGGACTCAGGCGAAGCCGCCGTATCGGCGGCGAGCTGCCCTGGTGTCCGCCGCCGTCACGAGAAACCGCCTCCTTCAGGCACGCGTCAACACGCCCTTACGGGCGCGTGTTCCAGGGCCGGGGGAAGTGCCAGCGCTCCCGCCTGCTAAGTCCTGGAGAACCTTCTGAGCGGCGCGCACCGGTCCGGCAGAACGAGCCTAACCGAGGGGGCGGACGTTCCATGCCCAACACTCCGGGGGATGCCGAGTTCCCGTCAACTCTCCGAGCGGAGGACCTCAAGCGCGTGCGTCAGGTCGGGCGGGTAGTCGCTGCGGAACTCGACCCACCGGCCATCCGCCGGGTGCGCGAAGCCCAGTTCCACGGCGTGCAGCCACTGCCGGGTCAGGCCCAGCCGGGCGGTGAGGGAAGGGTCCGCGCCGTACAGCCGGTCGCCGACGCACGGATGGCGCAGCGCCGCCATATGCACCCGGATCTGGTGAGTCCGGCCGGTCTCCAGCTTGACCTCGATCAGGCTGGCGGCGCGGAACGCCTCGATGGTGTCGTAGTGGGTCACGCTGGGCCGGCCGCCAGCGACCACCGCGAACCGCCCGTCACCCGAGGGATGCCGGGCGATCGGCGCGTCCACGGTGCCCCGCAGCGGGTCCGGGTGGCCCTGCACCAGGGCGTGGTAGATCTTGTCCACCTCGCGCTCGCGGAACGCCCGTTTGAGCGCCGAGTAGGCCGGTTCGCTCTTGGCCACCACCATGAGCCCGGAGGTGCCCGCGTCCAGCCGGTGCACGATGCCTTGCCGCTCGGCAGCACCCGAGGTGGCGATGGTGTGCCCGGTGGCCAGCAGCCCCTCGAGCACGGTGGGCCCGGACCAGCCCGGCGTCGGATGCGCGGCGACCCCGGCGGGCTTGTCCACCACCACGATGTCGGCGTCCTCGTAGACGATGGACAGGCCCGGCACCGGCTCGGGCGCCAGGACCGGTGCGACGGGCGGGGGCGGCAGGGTCACGTCCAGCCACTCGCCCGCGGGCACCCGTTCCGATTTGGCCGCGGGCCGCCCGGCGACCAGGACGTTGCCGCTCGCAACGAGATCCGCCGCGGTGGCCCGGGACAAGCCGAACATGCGGGCCAGCGCCGCGTCGAGCCGCTCGCCGTCCAGTCCTTCCGGCACCGCCACCCGGCGCGGGCCGTCGGTCACGTCTGGCTGTCCCCCGCCGGTGGCCCTCCGGCCGGCTTGGCCGCGGCGTCCTCGCCGCTTCTCGGCCCGGACCTCTCTGGTGCCGTCCAGCCGGATTCCCCGGGCGGCCAGCACGACGGCGAGGAACCCGCCACACACGATGCACGAGTCGGCCACGTTGAACACCGGCCAGTGCGGCAGCTGGATCCAGTCCACCACCTCGCCGCGGAACACCCCGGGCGAGCGCAGCAGCCGGTCGGTCAGGTTCCCCGCCGCGCCGCCGAGCAGCAGCCCGAGCGTCACCGCCCAGGCCAGGCTGCGCAGCCGCCGCGAGGTGCGCAGGATGAAAATGATCACCCCGATGGCAATGGCGGTGAACACGATGGTCATCCCCGTACCGAAGCTGAACGCGGCCCCGCTGTTGCGGGTCAGGTTCAGGTCCAGCAAGCCGCTGATCAGCCAGACCGGCCGGTCCGGCGTAAGCGTGGCCACCACGATGACCTTCGAGATCACGTCGGCGGCGAAGACGGCCACGGCGACGCCGAACAGCAGGCCGACCCGGCGCCGGCCGCGCTGCGGCGGCCGCCTGGCTGCGGCGAGCCGTCCGGCTGCGGGTCAGCCTGCTGCATGATCAGCGCCTTTCCTCGCGCTGCTTGCACGTCACGCACAGCGTCGCCCGCGGGAACGCCTGCAGGCGCGCTTTCCCGATCGGCTGGCCACACGACGCACAAACGCCGAAGGTACCGTCGTCGATCCTGGCCAGCGCGCGCTCGCTGAGTTCCAGCAGCTCGCGCGCGTTCTGGGTGAGCGCCAGCTCGTGCTCACGCTGGAACGTCTTGGCGCCCGCATCCGCCTGGTCATCCCCTGCATCCCCGACCGCATCACCGAGCCGCTCGGCGATCGCCGACTCGGCCTCGCTGATATCCGCGGCGAGCCCGGCGATCTCGGCCTCGAGCTGCTGGCGCAGCTTCTTCAGCTCGGCCTCGGTCCAGGGCTTCTCCCCCGGGCGCACGGGAAGAGCGGCGGCGCCAGCACCGGTGGCTGCGGCCATAATCTGCCTCCCTTTGCGCAATAGTTGCACGCGCCCGGTCAATCGATCTTGAATACGGGCAGTCACCGGAGGATATTTCGCCACGGCGGGGCTCCGCAAACGCGTATGCCCTGACCCCGCTCCGCCAGTGCCCCTGGTACTGCACATCGGATATCGTGTCAGTCTGCGAAAGCGTTGATGGGGACAGCTGCCGCCGGTAGCGGCCAGGAGCGACCCGGGGATGGTGTGAGCCCGGGGGCCCGCCCAGCGGAACAGATCACCCCGGAGCTGCCGGAAGAACAGCCATCTCACGCCACGGCGCGTCAGCCGGGTGTGGCACGGCTCACTAGACCCGGCCGCAGGACTGAAGTGGAGAGGGCCGCGCTCCGCCTCGCCGGGCGGCGCGGTCAAGGAGGGTGGTACCGCGGGACCGCCGCCGGCTAAGTCCCGTCCCTCCAGCGACGCCGTGCGCGCCAGCCGCGCAACGACCGCAGGAGGGTAGTTCGATGCCGCAGGGCGAAACTCCCCGCTCCACCCCTTATTTTCCTGCCGTGCCCGCGGCGATCGACCTGCCCGCGATCGAACTGGAGATCCTCCAGCGCTGGCAGGACGGCAAGGTGTTCGACCGCTCCCTCGAGCGGACCGCCGCCGGCCCGATGTGGACGTTCTACGAGGGCCCGCCGACCGCCAACGGCATGCCCGGCGTGCATCACATCGAGGCTCGCGTCTTCAAGGACGTCTTCCCTCGGTTCAAGACCATGCAGGGCTTCCACGTGCCCCGCCAGGCCGGCTGGGACTGCCATGGCCTGCCGGTCGAGGTCGCGGTGGAGAAGGAACTCGGCCTGACCGGCAAGAAGGACATCGAGGCGTACGGCATCGCCGCGTTCAACCAGCGCTGCCGCGAGTCCGTGCTGCTGCACGTGGACGCGTTCGAGGAACTCACCACGCGGCTCGGCTACTGGACCGACCTGGCCCACGCCTACCGGACCATGGATCCGACCTACATCGAGTCGGTCTGGTGGTCCCTCAAGGTCATCTTCGGCAAGGGCCTGCTCGTCCGGGACTTCCGGATCAGCCCATACTGCCCGCGCTGCGAGACCCCGCTGTCCGACCACGAAATGGGCCAGCCCGACGTCTACGAGATGAAGACCGACCCGTCGGTGACGGTGCGGTTCCCGCTGCTCAGCGTGCCCGCCGGGTGCCGAGGCGGCGCTCGGCGCCGAGCTGCTGGTATGGACCACGACCCCGTGGACGCTGGTGTCCAATACCGCGGTGGCCGTCAATCCCGACGAGAACTACGTGGTCGCGCGCAAGGCCGGCGACAGCGAGACCGTGGTGGTGGCGGAGAAGCTGTTCGGGCGGGTGCTCGGGCGAGGGCTGGCATGTTCTGGCCCGGATCCAGGGCAGCAAACTGGCGGGGGCCCGCTACCGCCCGCCGTTCAGCTTGGTCGAAATCCCTGACGCTCATGTGGTCGTGACCGCTGACTTCGTGAGCACCGAAGAGGGCACCGGGCTCGTGCACATGGCGCCCGCGTTCGGTGCGGACGACATGGAGGTGGGCCGCGCCAACGGGCTGCCTGTGGTCAACCCGGTCGGGCTCGATGGGCGGTTCCTCGCGTCGGTGCCGCTGGTGGGCGGGATGTTCTTCTCCGACGCCAACCCCGTCCTGTCCCATGACCTGGCCGAGCGTGGGCTGATGTTCCGCGAGGACCTCTACGACCACAGCTACCCGCACTGCTGGCGGTGCCATTCGCCGCTGCTGTACTACGCGCTGCCGTCCTGGTACATCCGCACCACCCAGATCAAGGACCAGTTGCTGGCGGAGAACGAGCGGACGAACTGGCAGCCGCCCAGCATCAAGGAGGGCCGGTACGGGGAGTGGCTGCGCAACAACGTGGACTGGGCCCTGTCGCGGACCAGGTACTGGGGCACGCCGCTGCCCGTCTGGGAGTGCGGCGAGCACGCACCTGACCTGCGTGGGATCGCTTGCCGAGCTCAGCGAGCTGGCCGGGCGCGACCTGTCCGGCCTCGACCCGCACCGCCCCTACGTGGACGCGGTCGTGATCAACTGCCCGGAGTGCGGCGAGCCAGCCCAGCGGGTGCCCGAAGTCATCGACGCGTGGTACGACTCGGGCTCCATGCCGTTCGCCCAGCACGGCGCCCCGCTGCGCAACGAAGCCCAGTTCGAGCGGGCCTACCCGGCGCAGTTCATCTGCGAGGCGATCGACCAGACCCGGGGCTGGTTCTACTCGCTGATGGCCGTCGGCACGCTGGTGTTCGGCCGGTCCGCGTACGAGAACGTGGTCTGCCTCGGCCTGGTGGTGGACGAGCACGGGCGCAAGATGAGCAAGCACCTGGGCAACGTGCTCGAACCCATGCCGTTGATGGCCGAGCAGGGCGCGGACGCGGTGCGCTGGTACTTCGCGGCTGTGGGCTCGCCGTGGTCGGTACGCAAGATCGGGCACGCCGCACGCTCGCCGAAGTCGTGCGCAAGGTGCTGCTCACGTACTGGAACACGGTCTCCTTCTTCGTGCTCTACGCCAACGCCGCCGCGGCCCAGCAGGCGGCCTGGGGTCCTGCCCAGCTGGCCAGCGCCCCGCCGCCTGCCGACAGGCCCGTTCTGGACCGGTGGCTCCTGAGCGAGCTGACCCAGGTGACCACCGAGGTCACGGCCGCACTCGAAGACTTCGACACCAGCGCGGCCGGGCGGCGGCTCGCCGCGTTCATCGACGACCTGTCCAACTGGTACGTGCGCCGCTCCCGGCGCCGGTTCTGGGAGGGGCCGCAGACCCCGGACGGCGCGGCGGCGTTCGCCACGCTCTACCAGTGCCTGGAGACCCTGACCAGGCTGATGGCGCCGATCGTGCCGTTCATCACCGACTACGTGTGGGGGATCTTGCGGGCCGGGGAAGGCCCGGACTCGGTACACCTCACCACCTGGCCGGTGGCCGACCCTGGTCTGGTGGACCAGGCAGTTGTCCGCGCAGATGGCCCTGGTCCGGCGGGTGGTGGAACTGGGCAGGTCGGCCCGAGCCGGGGCATCCCTGGGCATCCGCCAGCCGCTCCCGCAGGCGCTCGTGAGCGCGTCCGGCTTCGCCGGTCTGCCCGAGGACCTGCGCGACCAGATCGCCGCCGAGCTGAACGTCCGCGCCGTGGAGCCGCTCAGCACGGTCGGCGAGGACCTGGTCGACCACGTGGTGAAGCCGAACTTCCGCGCGCTGGGCCGCCGGTTTGGGAACCGCACCCAGCCGGTCGCGGCGGCGATCACCGCGGCGGACGCGGCCGCCCTGGCGGGTGAGCTGCAGGCCACCGGCGCCGCGTCCGTGCTGGTCGACGGCGAGCCGGTCGCGATAGGGCCGGACGACGTGATCGTTACGCAGACCCCGCGGGCGGGCTGGTCGGTCGCCACCGAGGCCGGTGAGACGGTCGCGCTGGAGTTGAGCATCACCCCGGAACTGCGCCGCGAGGGGCTGGCCCGGGAGGTGATCCGGCTGGTGCAGGACGCGCGCAAGGCGGATGGCTTGGACGTCAGCGACCGGATCCTGTTCTGGTGGGACTCCCCCGACCCGGACCTTGCCCAGGCGCTGGCCGAGCACGGAGCCCTCATCGCCGGTGAGGTCCTTGCCGGGCAGTTCCGCGCCGGGCGCCCGGACGACGCCGCCCTTGCCGACGGTGCCCAGCCCGTCTGGGAACACACCGATGCGGACCTGGCCCTAACCTTCTGGCTCCAGCGCGCCTAACTCCTGCCCCGGAAGCGAGACCTGGGGCAGTACCGCCCGGCCCGCGTTCGTGTCCAGCCCCGGTCATCCGGAGGTGAAGTAGGGCCACACCGGGCCGCCGAAGGTGTTGCTTGGCACCTTGCGGAAGCCGGCCGGGACGGTCACGTTCGCCTTGGCGATGTTGCCGGGGGTAGCCGGCAGGGCGGTGATGTCCTGGCGGACCGTGCCGTCCAGGGGCCTGCCGTCGCGGTAGTGCGTCCGGTTGCTCCAGATCACCAGCACCGGCAGGTATGTCTTCGGGCTTACGTACAGGGTCACGTCCACCCGCAGCGGCCCACGGCCCTCGGCGTGCGGCAACTGGCTCCAGAAGTGCCGGTCCGTCATCGAGCCGGTGAGCTTGATCGTCTGCGCGCCGTTGACCTGGGCGTGCCCCGCGACCTTGACCAGCCCGCAGGACAGCGCCTGGCGGACGTAGGCCGGCCAGTGCGCGGGCCCGTTGAACTCGACGATGTCCAGGCGGACGGTGCAGGCGTTCGGCGGGAATCCCAGGATCCCGGCGTTGGCCCACTCGTGATGCCGGTAGTCGATCTGCGCGTAGATTCGCCGCCCGTGGACCGTGGTGGTCCCGACGCCCCAGTGCACCCGCCCCTGCGCCCAGGGCATGCCCGGAACCAGGGCGGGCGGGATGTACCCGGACTGGGTGAGCCGCATATCCGACCGGTAGTTCCAGCCCATGACCGGGGGGTAGGGGGCGCTGAAGATGGTCTCGGTCTGGATCACCTTGTTCCTGGCCGCCAGGGCGTGCTCCACCCAGGTGAGGACGAAGGCAGCCGTGCGGGCCCGGGCCGGCCCGGCACCGGTGCCCTGGCCCGGCACGGTCGCGGCCACCACGGCCGCGGCGGTCACCGCCGCGGCCCCGGCGGCGAGCGCGGCCCGGACCGCCATCTTCTTCCGCCGCAGGTGAGCGCGTGCCCGGCCGGCCACGCCCGGCGGGACCTGGACTTCCGCGGTGAGCCGGTCCAGGCCCTCGCGGATCAGGTCCTCCACAGCCCCGTTCATGGTCTTCCTCCTGCCACTTCGATCTCGGTTCTCAGCTGGGCTCTTTTGGACGCGGGCAGGCCCTCCGGCTCCGGGCCGGCCAGTTCCCGCAGCCGCCGCAGCCCCCGTGCCGCGGCGGATTTGACCGTGCCCTCGGTGCAGCCCAGCAACTCCGCAGTCTCGGCCTCGGTGCGCTGCTCCCAATACCGCAGCACCACCACGGCCCGCTGCCGTGGCGGCAGCTGCTGCAACAGGCGGACCAGCGTGTCGCGCAGGTCCACCACGGCGATGTCCTCGCTGCCGGTCCCGGCCGCCCGCGCCTGCGACCGGAGTTCGGCGAGCCTGCCCCGCCACCGTCCGCGGCGCCGCCAGCCGTCGGCAGCCAGGTTGTACAGGGTGCGCCGCAGGTAGCCCTCCAGGTCGGCGTCGACCCGGCACCGGTTCTGTAGCAGCCGTTCCAGGGCCGCCTGCAACAGGTCCTCGCCGTCCGCGCGGCTGCCGGTCAGCGCGACCGCGGCGCGCATCAGGTGCTGTCCGCGCTCGCCGAGCAGCCGCTCTATGGGCTGGTCGTCCGGCTCGGGGCCCATGGCCACCTCCCGGGTCGCCTGCTTCCTTTGTCGCCTGCCAAGGACGCCTGGGCCACCGTCAGGGTTGCCTCGCCGACCTCACTTCCTCCGCCACGCCCCCCATCGCCCGCGCCGCCAGGTTGCCCGAGGGTCTCCGCTGAGCCGCCGGAAGCGATTCGGGCATGTCGCCACCTTGCCGGAGCCGTGACCCGGCCCCGCCAGCCAGCCCAGGACCTGCCCGGGCCCAGGGCCAGCCCGGGCCGGTACTGGCTCAGTTCTGCGAGACTGGCTTCTCGGGCTGGCAGGCCTTGCAGGGGATCGAGCCGGCCGCCTCGGCTTCGCCCCTGGTCATGGTCTCGAGGTCGCCGTCGCTGAGGAAGCGGATCAGGATGCATCCGCGCCGGTGGTACCGGGAAACGCCGGGCACGATCGTGACCTCGCCGTCCAGAGGCGTGACCCCGGAGCCGTCCCCCTCGTCCGTACCGGGCTTATCCGGCTTCTCCCCCGGCTTTGGTTCGCGGTCGTCCGCCGGAGGGGGGTTCCGGTCAGGGGCTGCATCCTCCGCACCGGTTACTCCGTCCCTGCCTGCCGCCTTGCTCGACTCCGTCGTGCCGGGCTCGCCCGCCGAACCGGTATCGCGAGAGTCGGCATCGCGTGGCTCCGCATCCCGGGAACCCGCGTCCCGGGCCTGGCCGGCCTGCCCGGCCTTGCCCGCGGCCGCGGACTCGCCAGCGTTCCCGGCACCGGAAGCATCGTCGGCAGCAGCGGCTGCGGTGGAGGGCACGCCCTCGGTCCCGGCCGGCTCTCCGGCATCACGCGCATCACCCGCTGCCTCAGCGCCCGGGTCCCCGGCATCTCCCGGGTCCCCGGCACCGCGGTCGTCGTCGCCACTCGCCTGCCCGGCATCCCCGGCGACATGAGCGCCGGGCTGATCCGCGTCCCTGGTCTCGCGGGTAACGTCCTCTCCCTGGACCGGGCCGGCCGGGAACAGGTCCTCGGCGTCGCGGCTGGCCTCGGGCTTGCCGCCGACGGCCGGAGGCGTGGCCGCGTCCGCGGGGCGGGCATCCCCGGCACCAGCGGGCTCGGCCTCCTTGGCCCGCTCGCGGTCAACCTCGGCGGGCCGGGGCCGGGCGGGGACTCGCGGGGTGAACAGGCTCCCCGGTGCCCCAGAATCCGCGGCGGACGCCTTCGCACCCGGCTCCCGCTCCGGGGTGGACGGGGTCTGCTCGTGGTCCGGCACCGATGGCCCCGCCGGCCGGAACTTGCCCGGCGGCTCCGGCCCGCCATCCCCTGGCTCGGCCGGCGGGGATTTGGCGGATCCGGTGCCCATGGCCCGCGGGCCTGCCGAAGCGGGCCACGCGGGACGGGCCTGGTCGGGCCCGCCGCTGCTGGCGGGCTCGCCGCTGGCGCGGGTCCAAAGGTCGCTGGCCCGGGCAGGCCCGGTCGCGGCCGAACCGGCGATCGGCGCGGGTTTTTGGCGGCGAGGCAGGCCGCTGTCGCCGGGCCGGCGGTCCGAAGATCCGGGTCCTTGCTCACCCTCGGGCGCCGCGGCACGGCGGTCCGAAGACCCGCGTTCCTGCTCACTGGCCGCCGCCGCACGGCGGTCGCCGAAGGGCGGTACGCGGAACCCTTCCGGCCACGAAGATGCCGCCTTGTCCCGGTCTCGCTCTGGCGCCGCCCCGCGATCTTCCCAAGACGCCGCCGCCTGCCGTCCCGGCGACGACCCGGCACGATCCCCGTCTCCCTCGGCGGCTGCCTGCTCACGCTCCCGCTCGGACGCTGTCGCGCGGCGCTTCTCCCAGGACGGCGCCACGTCACGGTCCGCGGGCCCCGTCGCCTGCCGTCCGGGCCACGACCTGCCGCGATCCCTGTCCCGCTCGGTGGCCGCCTGCTCGCGCTCCCGCCCGGGACGCCGGGGTGTCCCGGTCCTGTCCGGGGGCGTCTGCCCGGCGCTGCGGCCACGGGGCCGCCTGATCCTCGTCCGGCCCGGACGCCGTTTTGTCCTTGTCCCGCCGAGAGGTCTCGGCGGGACTGTCATCCCACGAAGCGGCCGGTTCTCGCCCGGCTGGTGTCTCCTCGCGCTTGTCCCAGGGCGCTGCCTGGTCGTTGTCACGCCCGGACGCCGCTCTTACCCTGTCGTCCCAGGAACCGGCCCGCTCGCGGTCCTGGCGCGCGGCCAGGCGCCCCTCCGCCGAGGCCACCTGGTCCTCGCCGGTGCGGACGCTGCTTCCTCGCGGGCTCTCCCAGCGCGCCGGTTCCTTGTCCGGCCGGTCGGTTGCTTCCTCGCGGTCCCCGAAGGCCGCGTGAGCCCTGTCGCGCCCGGACGCCGCTGCGTCGCGGCCGGTCCTCCTGGGCCAGCCCGGCCCGCTGTCTGTGCTCCCGGCCTCGGCTGGCTCACGGCCTGCGGACTCGGTCCCGTCGCGGCGTGCCGCTCCCAGGCCGCCCTTGACTGCTCCACCCTTGACGGAGCCGCCCTTCACCGAGCCGTTCTTGACCGGGCCGCCCTCGACCAGGCCAGCCTCTTCGGGACCTGGCTGGCCCGGCAGAACCACGTTCCCGGCCAGGTCCGGCTTCCGCACGGCGGCGTGGCTGGCTGGCTATCCATGTGGCCGCGGTCCGCCCAGTCGCCGAGTCCTGTCTTGGGCCGACCGCCTGCCGGAACTCCGGCCCCGTCAGCGGCGGGCCAGTCAGCAGCCGTGCCCTGCCGTGCCCCGTACCGGCCGTCCCGCAAGATCTCCCCGCGCCGGAGGAGAACCCCAGCGGCCAGCACGATCGCCGCGAGAATGCTGATGCCGATCGAAATGTAGACCAGCTCGAGGCTGCTCGCGAACACCCCGGCCGCGAGCAGCGCCATCGCCACCGCTATGAGGAGGGCGCTGGACCGGATCACGAGCGTCCTCCCACCAACTGTGGGGTTCCAGGGGGCTCGGGGGGTTCCGGGGGGCCGTCCCCCCGGGCTGGCATTGCGGACCGAGGCGAAGCCGCTAGGAGGCGGCGAGCAGCGTCGGCCATCCCGGCCCCCTGGGCCAGCACAGCGGCGGGCGCCCGGCGAAGCTGACCAAAGGTCAGCGAGCAGGGTGCCCCCGCCCGGCCAGCCTGGCAGGCGCCGGGCGATCCGCTAGCGGCGGTCGTGCGAAGGGCCATCGGAGGGGTGGAAACCTCCGTTGTGCCCCCCAGGCTCCGGCGAACCGACGTAGGCGCCGGTGACTGCTGGCTGGCCATTGCGGGCTTCCATGCGGGACGACATGCCCACCGCCGCTGGCGGCGGCCCGGCGACCGCGGGGAAGGTACCGCTGTCCGCGGCGCCTGCCTCCAGGTCGCGGAGCTGGCCTTCCAGGTACGCCTTGAGCCTGCTGCGGTACTCACGCTCGAAGGCGCGCAGGTCATCAACCCGCCGCTCGAGCTCTTCCCGCTGCTGGACCAGGGAACCCATGGCCTGGCGGTGCCGTTCCTGTGCGTCGCGCTCCAGGCTCTCGGCCCGGGCCCGCGCGTCGCTGGTGATCTGCTCGGCCTGGCGCCTGGCCTTGCCGAGGATCTCGTCGGCCTCGCGCCGGGCCCGGCCCAGCGTCTCGTCGGCCTCGCGGCGCGCGTCCGCGATGGCCTGGTCGGCGGTCTGCTGAGCGAGGGCGAGAACACGGGCTGCCGTGTCCATGTTGTCCTCGGTATGCATGCTCATCACCGGCTCCGGCCTGCGCACCGGCTCCGGCTCCGCGAGCATCGGCTCGGGTGCCAGCATCTCGGGCTCGGGATCGGCCAGCGGGGCATTCAGCGCAGACACGGCCGGCCTGCCTCCGCGCAAGCTTTCAGCCAGCTTCGACCGGAGTTCATCGTTCTCCTGGATCAGCCGGTCCAGCTCGACCTCGACCTCATCAAGGAAGGCGTCTACCTCTTCCTCGTCGTAGCCGGGCCGGAGCCTGGTGGTGCTGAACTGCTTGTTGCGCACGTCTGCGGGCGTCAGCGGCATCTCGTCTCCTTGGCGCGCTGCGAGTCTGTGCTTCTCTCCAATGGGACCGTACCTGATCACAACAGCGGCACGAGGTAGATCAGGATAAGAACCGCGAAGAACAGAACCATGAAGCTGAGGTCCAGGGCCACACTACCGAGCCTGAGCACGGGGATGAACCGGCCTAGGAATTTCAGTGGTGGATCGGTCGCTGTGAAGACGGTCTCAGCGACCACTAGCACCGGCCCGCGCGGCGTCCAGGACCGGGAGAACGCCTGTATCCAGCTGAAAATCAGCCTCCCCAGCAGCAGGAGGAGATAGAGGTACAGGACGTACGTCAAGACGATCTTTACTATCCCCACAACCGTGTCCTGCCCTCACGACGCCGCGACGACCTGCGGGAACGCCGTGATGCGCGGGCTCGTCCCTGGTCGCCTAACTCTGGTTGAAGAAGCCTCTCTCGGCTATCCGCGCCTTGTCCTCTGCAGTGACTTCGATGGACGCCGGTGACAGCAGGAACACCCTGTTGGTAACCCGGTCGATGCTGCCGCGAAGCCCGAATATCAGCCCCGCAGCGAAGT
The DNA here is from genome assembly GCA_963813395.1 of uncultured Actinomycetes bacterium. Taxonomy (GTDB): domain Bacteria; phylum Actinomycetota; class Actinomycetes; order Streptosporangiales; family Streptosporangiaceae; genus DASXKD01. The sequence continues at coordinate 16,667 of CAWEYV010000022.1, read as the reverse complement.
CAACGAGTCGCTTAGCGTCACTGTCGACCATTTCCGTCAGGTTCATGATGACTGGGGTGCCCTCACGGAAGTGCTCCCCAATCGTCCGCGCCTCATTGTATGTGCGCGGATGCAGCGTCGTGATACGCGTGAGATCGGCCACCTGGGGCGCTGCAGCGGGCTGCGGGGGTTCCACCGGTGGGGCGCTGGCCCGGTGACCGTTGCGCGCCGCAGGGGCCTGGCCCCTGGGCAGGTCAGGCTGGGCGCCGTCCTCATCCTCGTAGGAGGAGGAGTCGTACTCCTCCTCGTAGGAGTCATATTCATCGTCATAGGCCACGTCGTCCTCGACTAGGCCGAGGTAGACCGCCATCTTGTGGATCGCGCCGGCCATTCGTCAGTCCTCCGTAGTCCCTGGCCCGCCCTTTCGCTGCGTCGGACATTACCTGACGAAGCCCGGCCGGCCGCCGAGCAACGCCGTACCGATGCGCACGTGTGTCGCGCCAGCGGCGATTGCCTCCTCCATGTCCCCGCTCATCCCGGCCGACACGATGACCGCTTCGGGTAGCTCGCCCGCACTGCGGCGGCGATGCGCGGCAGCGGCGCGAACGCCTGGGCCGGCGGAACGCCGAGCGGCGCCATAGCCATCACCCCGCCCAGCAGCAGGCCGTCCTCCGCCGTCACGGCCCCGGCGATCTCGCCCACCTCCGGTTCGGCCGACGCCGCCCCGTGCCTCGTCGCGGTCCAGGCTGACCTGGATCAGGCAGGTGATCACCCGGTCCGCCTTCCTGGCCTGCTCGCCCAGCGCCCGCACCAGCCGCAGCCGGTCCACCGAGTGGACGACGCCCGCGTACCTGACCACGCTTGCCGCCTTGTTGGTCTGCAGTTGCCCGATGAAGTGCCAGGTCAGTTCGGTAATGTCGGCACACTCGGCCGCCTTGGGCGCCGCTTCCTGATCCCGGTTCTCCCCCACATCCCGCACGCCCAGGTCATACAGCAGCCGCACGTCCGACGCCGGGAAACGTCTTGGTCACCGCGATCAGCGTCACCTCCCCCGGATCGCGCCCGGCCGCCCGCAGGCAGCCTCGATTCGCTGCCGAACACCACCAGCCGCGCGCTCAGCTCAGCCCGCCGCTCCCGCTCACCTGTCATACCAACATCATCGTTCCGGCACAGAACAGCCCGAACCACCTCCCGGTGCGGCCAGGCTCAAGCGGGGCTGATGCCGCCGACCGCAACCACCAATCGCGGGGTCCCCGGGGGTCGGCCCCCGGGCAAGCACTGCGTGCGGCTCACGGCGAAGCCGATCGAAGATCGGCGTGCAGCCTTTGCCAGCCCGACGCATCATTTCAAAAATCAGGCACGTCCAGTTCGTCATCCTCTTCGAATACGACTGAACGGCGCCGCGTGGTGGCCGCATCGAACATGCGGGCCGCGGCTCCGGGGTCGGCCCGGGGACGCGGTGTGGCTGCCGATGTGGCCGCGGCGGCCGCACTTGGTACGTGAGTCCTGGCTGCCGGAGTCCGCCACGGGCGCGGCTGGCCACTCGGTGCTGTGCGCGGCGGGTTCGGCCGGGGTCTCGGCAGCCCCGGCCTTCGCAACCGGTGACGCGGTGACCGTTACCTCCGGCATGGCCTCGGACATGGTCACTGCCGGAAACTGTTCTGCCCGGTGATCCGGCTGCTGCGCGCCGGCCGTAGCGCCGCTAGCAACGCCGCGCCGGCCGCTCTGGCCATGGTCCCGGCCAGCTTCGCCATTCGCCACCGGAAACGTGGCCGCCCCGGCCATCGCCGGGACTGGCGGTGTCCGGGCCCAGGCGGGCCAGGCCCGGCCCCACCGGTCGCGCCGAACCGTCCCGGACTCGTCGAACCCGGCCGCGATGACCGTGACGCGCACCTCGTCGCCGAGTGCGTCGTCGATCACCGCACCAAAGATGATGTTGGCGTCGGGCGCGGCCGAGTTGGCGACCAGCTGGGCCGCCTCATTGATCTCGAACAAGCCGAGGTCCGAGCCGCCCTGGATCGACAGCAGCACGCCGTGCGCGCCGTCGATACTCGCCTCAAGGAGCGGACTGGAGATGGCCATCTCAGCGGCTGCGACGGAGCGGTCATCGCCGCGCGCGGAACCGATTCCCATCAGAGGCCGAGCCAGCTCCGGACATGACCGACTTCACATCGGCGAAGTCCAGGTTGATCAGGCCAGGCGTGGTGATGAGATCGGTAATCCCCTGGACACCGGACAGCAGCACCTGGTCGGCCGCCTTGAACGCGTCCAGCACGCTGACATGGCGATCCGAGATGGACAGCAGCCGGTCGTTCGGGATCACGATGAGCGTGTCCACCTCGCTGCGCAGGCACTCGATGCCCACCTCCGCCTGGGACGCCCTGCGTTTCCCCTCGAAGCCAAACGGCCTGGTCACCACGCCGATCGTCGAGTGCACCGAGGGAGCGGGCCACGTTCGCGACCACGGGGGCGCCGCCGGTACCGGTACCGCCGCCCTCCCCCGCCGTGACGAAAACCATGTCCGCGCCCTTGAGCACTTCCTCGATTTCCTCGCGGTGGTCTTCCGCCGCTTTGGCTCCGACATCCGGGTTGGCGCCAGCGCCAAGCCCGCGGGTCAGCTCACGGCCGACGTCGAGCTTGACGTCGGCGTCGCTCATGAGCAGCGCCTGCGCGTCCGTGTTGATCGCGATGAACTCAACGCCCTTGAGCCCCTCTTCGATCATCCGGTTTACGGCATTGACGCCGCCCCCTCCGATACCGACGACCTTAATGACCGCCAAATAGTTCTGCGGTGCTGCCACGAGGAGGGCCCTTTCCGCTTGTCTGCCTCTATCGTGTTCCTGCCTATCGCTTTATGCGGCCAGCTGATCCGCTCACACAGGGAATCGGCCGTGTGCGCAGTCCGCCGAAGTGCACCCCGCGGTGGCGGCCAGGCAATTCACGATTTCCCGTGAGTCAAACCCTCACTCTCAACCTGAGATTTAGAGTTATGTTATGGTGACGATTGATACGGACAGTAGGGTTGCCCGGGAGCAGGGTCAACTCGCCACGCGCTAACACCAAACATGTTCTCGTTGTTGTGTCCGCGTGCGATCAGCCGGACACCATCACGGTTCCCGGGTCGCTGACGTCGTAGCTGCGGGCGTGCCGGTGCTGGCGCATCAGCACGGTCAGTTCCTTCGACTTCTCCTTGGGCCGCGCCGTGCTGCCCCAGACCACCACCGACCTGTCGGCCAGCGTCACGGACACGGCTGACGGGCTGGTGGCCGATACGTCGCGAACCAGACGGGCGACCCGCGGCGGTAGTTCGCTCAGCACAGTCGCGGCCGCCTGCACCGCGGGGTCGCCGTGCAGTGGTGCCCCGGTACTGACGATGCTGAGCAAGGGAAGGCCGGCTGGCTGGCCGGTCACGTCGCTGATGGTCACCCCGAACCGGTCCACCAGGGCGTACCCGGCTGGCACCGGCATCGCGAATACCGGGGTCCGCGGCTGTACGGTGATCACCACGGTGGACGGCCAGTCCTTGCTGACCTGGACCGATTGCACCTGCCTGAGCGCCTCGACCCGGCGTGCGATCGCGCCGGTGTTGACCCGGATGAGGGGCACCCCGTACTGGACCCGCGCTGCGGCGAGCACCTGGGCGGCCGGGACGGCCCGGCCACCGCCGGTGACCTGGACGGAGCGGACTACCAGGAGCCGGGAGCCAAGCAGGGCCCACGCCGTAGCGGCCACGATCGCCGTAGCGATCACCCCGAACAGCACCGCCTTTCCGCTGGGCCGCCGGCGGCCGCGGGCAGCACCCCGGCCGTCACGACGGGCACCAGCCAGCGGACTGGCGGTCTTAGCCATCGGGTGCCTCCCGGCCACGGGCATCCAGCGCCGCCACGATCCGCGGGCCGATCGCCGTCACGTCCCCGGCGCCCATGGTGAGGACGAGGTCACCGGCCCGGGCGGCCGCCGCGACGGCGGCTGGCACATCCGCCTGATCGGGGACGAACCGCGCCCGCCCGCCGGGCACCGCGCGGGCGACCAGTTCCCCGGTCACGCCGGGCTCGGGGTCTTCCCGCGCCGCATAGACGTCGAGGATGAACGCCTCGTCGGCCAGGCCCAGGGCGGCACCGAACTCTGCTGCGAAGATCCGGGTCCGGCTGAACAGATGCGGCTGGAAGACGGCGATGACCCGCCCGTCCGGCCTGATGTCGCGGGCTGCCCGCAGATCGGCGGCGAGCTCGGTGGGGTGATGTGCGTAACTGTCCAGCACGAGCACCCCCGCGGCCTCCCCCTTCGGCTGCATTCGCCGGTGCAGGCCCCGGTAAGCGGCCAGCCCCGCCGCGACCGGCCCCGGGGGAAGGCCGAGCTCAACGGCAGCGGCGTAGGCGGCGGTAGCGTTCAGCGCATTGTGCTGGCCGGGAACTGCGACCTGCAGCTGGGCCCGCGGCGGTGCACCGGAAGCCGCCCTGGGCCCCGCGGCCACCTCGAAGTGCACCGCCATGCCCTGCGAGCGCACGGCGGCGAGGCGGTAATCGGCGCCTGGCGCCGTGCCGTAGCTGCGGGCCCGCACGCCCGATGCTTCCGTGGCCGCCGCCAGCGCCGCCGCGCCCGGGTCGTCCGCGCACGCGATGAGCAATCCGCCCGGCCCTATCCGGCGGGTGAAGCCAGCGAACGTGGCCTGGATCTCCGCCAGGTCGGCGTAGTTGTCCAGATGATCGGCTTCCACGCAGGTGACGATGGCCACATCGGGGGCCAGCATGAGGAACGAGCCGTCGCTCTCGTCGGCCTCGGCCACGAACATCGCGCCAGCGCCGTCTTCCGCGCCAAGGCCGGTCTCGGCGAGGATTCCGCCGATCACGTATCCGGGGCTGGCGCCGCAGTGCCGCAGGATCGTGGTGAGCATGCCGGTCGTCGTGGACTTGCCGTGCGTGCCCGCCACCGCGATGCCCTGCCTGTCCAGCATCACCGACGCGAGCGCGGCGGCCCGGTGCAGGATCCGCAGGCCACGCCGGCGCGCCTCGGCCACTTCCGGGTTGTCCGGCCGGATCGCGGTGGACACCACGACCGTGTCGGCGCCGTCGATGTTGCCGGCGGCGTGGCCCACATGCACGTCCGCGCCCTGCACGGCCAGCGCGGTGAGCAGGTCGCTGGCTGCCGCGTCACTGCCGGACACCTTCACCCCGCGGGCCATCATGATCAGGGCGATCCCGGACATGCCCGCACCGCCGATGCCGGTGAAGTGCACCCGGCCAAGTTCGGCCACCGGCACCGGGGCCACGGGGGTGACCAGGCGTCCCACCTCAGCTCACCGCCCGCGCGCCGCGTGGCTGCGGGCCGAGTGGCTGTGGGCGGGCCGCCGGCCCGCGATGATGCTCAGCACCTCGGCCGCTATCCGGTCGTCGGTACCGCGGCTGCCCAGCCTCGCGGCCGCCTCGGACATGCCGGCCACGAGCTGCGAGTCGAGCATGACCGGCAGCAGCACCTCGCAGATCCACCGCGGGCTCAGCTCCGCGTCGGCAACGATGAGCCCGCCACCCGCGCGCTCGATGGGCAGCGCGTTCAGCCGTTGCTCGCCATTGCCGTGCGGCAGCGGGACGTACGCCGCGGGGAGCCCCACGGTGGTGAGCTCGGCGCAGGTCATGGCGCCGCTGCGGCACAGCGCGAAGTCGGCGGCCGCGTAGGCCAGGTCCATCCGGTCTACGTAGGGCAGCGTGACGTACGGCGGGCCGATGGCGGGCAGGTGCACCTCCAGTCCGCTGCGCGGGCCGAGCAGGTGCAGCACCTGGACCCCGGCGCCGCGGATCTGGTCCGCGGCGTCCAGCACCGCGAGGTTCAGCGACCTGGCGCCCTGGGACCCGCCGGTGACCAGCAGCACGGGCAGGTCGGGCCGGAGCCCGAAGTGCTCCCGGGCCTTGTCCTGCATCGCCAGCCGGTCAAGGCCGGAGATCTGCTTGCGGATGGGCATCCCGATGCACGTCGAGTGCGCCAGCTTCGTGTCCGGGTGGGCGGTGAAGACATGCGTGGTGAACATCGCGCCGATCTTGTTGGCCAGGCCCGCCTTGACGTTGGCGTCGTGGACCACGATGGGCACGTGCCGGCGCCGCGCCGCCAGGTATGCCGGGGTGGACACGTAACCGCCGAAGCCGACCAGCACCTGCGCGCGGGTCCGGTCCAGCACGCCGCCCGCGGCGCGGACCGCCTGCCTCAGCCGTCCCGGTACGCTCAGCAGTTCCGGGGTCAGCGAGCGGGGCAGCGGGACCGGTGGGATCAGCGCGAGGTCATACCCGCGCAGCGGCACAAGGCGCGTTTCCAGGCCTCGCTCGGTTCCCAGGCAGGTGATCGGAAGCTGGGCGTCCGCCCGGCGCAGCGCGTCCGCCACCGCCAGGGCGGGCTCAATATGGCCAGCGGTGCCCCCTCCGGCGAGTACGACACTCATCGCAGGCCTCCTCGTTCGCGGGTGCGTGCGGTAGCCAGGCCCGGGCTCACTCCCGCCAGCGGTCCAGGCCAAGCCAGCTTAGGGCGCGGCGGACCGGCCCGGGGCCCGCCTCGGCAAGCGCCTGGGCCGCGCCTGGCTCGCGTTTGGCGAACGACATCAGCATGCCGAGGGTCACCATCGTCACCACCAGGTTCGACAGGCCGGAAGAGACCAGCGGCAGCGGCACGCCGGTAATCGGGATCAGGCCGAGAACCGCGCCGATGTTCACGATGGCCTGGCCCACGATCCAGACCGTGGCACCGGCCGCGGCGAGGCGGATGAACGTGTCCTGCGCCCGGCGGGCGACCCGCAGCCCCGCGAATGCGAGCCCGCCGTAGAGCACCGATACACACAACGTCCCGATCAGCCCGAGCTCCTCGCCGATGATGGCGAAGATGAAGTCGGTCGTGTCGTCCGGCACCCATCCCCACTTCTGCCTGCTGGCCCCGAGCCCCACGCCGAACCAGCCGCCGGAGCCGACCGCCCACTTGCCCTGGATGCTCTGCATCTGCGGGCCGGTCGGGCTGCCCTGCGGGCCGAAGAACGAGGTGAGACGGCCGAGCCGGTACTTGGCCACGATGATGAGCAGCAGCAGCGCCAGCCCGATCAGCCCGAGCATCCCCAGGTACAGGCGCAGCGGGGTGCCAACGACCCACAGCAGCGCCAGGAAGATCAGCAGCAGAACGAACGTCGTGCCGAGGTCATCGCCCAGCATGACCAGCAGGCACAGAATGCCGGTCCCCGGCAGCAGCGGAATGAGCAGGAACCGCCAGTCGTCCAGCTGGGCGAGTTTCTCCTTGCGGGTGAGCAGGTCCGCGCCCCACAGCAGGAACGCCAGCTTGGCCAGCTCGGATGCCTGGAACGCGACCGGCCCGAAGACTATCTCCCTGGTGGCGCCGCCGGAGTACGTCCCGATCACCGGGGTCAGCAGCAGGCCGAGGATGGCGATGAACATGAGCGGGTACGCGGCGGCGCGAAAGACCGTGGGCGCGCACCGGGCCGCCAGCCACATGCAAGGCAGGCCGAGCACCACCCCGATCAGCTGGTGCTGGAAACCGGAGTAGGGCGACCCGCCCTGGTCAAGCTGCTGGACCGACGAGGTGGACAGCACCATCACCAGGCCAAGGCCCAGCAACAGCGTGGTGATGCCGAGGATCAGGTAGTAGGAGGTGAGCGGGCGGTCGAGCAGCCGCGAGCAGGGCGCTGGGTGTGCGCCGCGCCGGTTCGCCCGCTGCCGCGGGCAGCGGCCGGCTGGGGTCGGCGGTTGCCTCCCCAGGGCCTGAGCGGGCTGCCTCCTTAACTCGCTGCATCACTCCAGTGTCCGGGGTGACCCCGGCCATCAAGCGGACATCCGGCGCGTGTCGCCGGTTACTTCGGCGCCACCCAACCTGGCTACTTCGGCACCCACTCCACGTAGAAGATGCCGAGGCCGAGGGCCACGAACAGGCCGCAGATCAGCCAGAACCTGATCACGATCGTCGTTTCTGCCCAGCCGAGCAGCTCGAAGTGATGTTGCAGCGGCGCCATGCGGAACACCCGGTTGCCGCTGATCTTGAACCAGCCCACCTGAATGATGACCGACAGCGCGATGACCACGAACAGGCCGCCCAGGATGCCCAGCAGGAGCTGGGTCTTCGTGCAGATGGCCAGGCCGGCCAGCACGCCGCCGAGGGCCAGCGACCCGGTGTCGCCCATGAAGATGCGCGCCGGGGGCGCGTTCCACCACAGGAAGCCGAAGCAGGCGGCCAGCACCGCGCCGGCCACCACCGCCAGGTCCTGCGGGTCCCGCACGGCGTAGCAGTTGGTGGCGAGGGCGATGGTGCAGTCCTGCCTGGTCTGCCAGATCCCGATCAGCACGTAGGCGGCCAGCACCAGGCAGGCGCATCCGGTGGCCAGGCCGTCCAGGCCGTCGGTGAGATTCACCGCGTTGGACGAGCCGGCGATCAGGACGACGATCCACAGCACGAACGGCGCCAGGCCCAGCGTCGGGCCGAAGTCCCGCAGGAACGACAGGTGCGCGTCGGCCGGGGTGATGTCGTACCCATCGGCGAACCGCTGCTGCAAGATCAGCAGCGCGAACAGCGCCCCCACCACCGCTTGCCCGGCCAGCTTGGCGCTGCTGCGCAGGCCCAGGCTCCGCTGTTTGTAGATCTTGATGAAGTCGTCGATGAACCCGACCAGTCCCAGGCCCGCCATCAGCATCATCACGAGCAGCCCGGAGTCCGACGGGACCTGGCCGGTGGTCAGGTCGCCCGCGAAGTACCCGGCTACCGCCGCGATGACGATGACGGTTCCGCCCATGGTGGGCGTGCCCCGCTTGGTGGCGTGGCCCGCCGGGCCCTCCTCCCGGATGGCCTGGCCGTACCCGCGCCGCCGGAAGACCCGGATCGCCAGCGGGGTGCCGAAGAGCGCGAGCAGGAGGGAGACCGTGCCCGCGACCAGGATGCCTTTCACTGCGCTGCCTCCCCGGTCAGGGCAAGGGCGACCCGTTCGAGCCCGACCGTTCGCGATGCCTTGACTAGTACCACGTCTCCCGGCGTTAGCAACTTCCCCAGCGCCGCCACCGCGCTGCCGGCATCGGGCACGGCGAGCAGCTCGCCGTGCCAGGACCGCTCCGCCCGGGCACCGGACAGCATCGGCGCGGCGTCCTCGCCGACCACGATAAGCCCCGCGACGCCCGCCCGCGCGGCCAGCCCGCCGGTCTCCTCGTGCCGCAGCCGCGACTCGCCGCCCAGCTCGTTCATGGGCCCGAGCACCGCGAAGGCCCGCCGTCCCCGGGCCATGACCGCCAGTGTCTCGATCGCGGCGGCCATCCCCTCGGGATTGGCGTTGTAGGCGTCGTTGATCACGGTTACCCCGTCCGGGCGCTCGGTGACCTCCATCCGCCACCGGCTGCGCGGGGCCGCCGAGCACAGGCCTTCCGCGACCGCGGCGACCGGCAGGCCGAGCTCGCGGGCGAGCGCCGCCGCAGCCAGTGCGTTGGTCACGTTGTGCTCACCGAACAGGCGCAGCCGCACCGGCGCGGACCCGTCCGGGGTCACCAGGGTGAACTCCGCGCGGCCCGAGCCGTCGAGCCGGACGTCCGCCGCGCGCACTGCGGCGTCGCTGCTCCGGCCGAAAGTGACTACCCTGGCGGCGGTCCGGTCCGCCATCGCACGCACCCGCGGATCGTCGGCGTTCAGCAGGGCCACCCCGTCCGGCGGCAGCGCGGCGGGCAGTTCCCCCTTGGCGCGGGCGACCTCGTCGATCCCGCCGAACTCACCGGTGTGGGCGTGCCCCACGCACAGCACCACGCCGAGGCTGGGCGGCGCGATCTCGCACAGCTGCGCGATGTGCCCGCCCTCGCGGGCGGACAGTTCCAGGACCAGGTACCGGGTCGCCTCGGTGACCCGCAGCACTGTCAGCGGGTGGCCGATCTCGTTGTTGTAGGACCCGTGCGGCGCGACGGTGGGGCCCAGCCGCTCGACCAGCTGGGCGGCCAGGTCCTTGGTGGTCGTCTTGCCCACAGAGCCGGTGATGCCGGCGATGCGCAGGCCGGGCAGCGCGTCGACAACCGCCCGCGCCAGAGCGGCGAGTGCGGCTGGCACATCGGGCGTGAGCAGCGTGGGCACGCCTGCCGGCCGGGTGCCAAGGACCGCCACCGCGCCGGCGGCCATGGCGGCCCCCGCGAAGTCGTGCCCGTCCGCTCGCGCGCCGGGCAGGGCCGCGAACAGCGCTCCGGGGCCGGCCTTGCGCGAATCGATCACCACGGAGTCCGCCAAGGTTCCTGGATCGTCGACCAGGTCGGGCACCGCGCCGGTGATCTTGGCGATATCGGCGAGCGACAGCGGGATCACCGCAGCGCCTCCCCTGGCAGGCCACGGCCAAGACGGCGGGTGAGCGCCTCCCCGGCCACCTCCCGGTCGTCAAAAGGCAGCACTGTCCGCCCCACGTACTGGCCGCGTTCATGGCCCTTGCCGGCTATCACCAGCACATCTCCCTTGTCAGCCATGGCGACGGCCAGGGCGATGGCAGCTCCTCTATCGGGCTCTACGATGATCCGCGCCCGGTCTGGTTCAGCGATGGTGAGCACTCCTTCGAGCATCTCAGCGAGAATCGCCAGGGGATCTTCCGAGCGGGGATTGTCGCTGGTCAGGATCGCCGTGTCGGCGAGGCTGGCGGCGGCGGCACCCATGAGCGGGCGCTTGGCGGTGTCCCGGTCGCCGCCGCAGCCAAGCACGATGGTCAGCCGGCCGCCGGTGACCGGGCGCAGGCCACGCAGGACCGCCTCGACCGCGCCCGGCTTGTGGGAGTAGTCCACGAGCACGGTGAAATCCTGGCCCGCGTCCACCCTTTCCAGGCGGCCCGGGACGCCGGGGCACTCGGCGACCCCGGCCACCGCGGTGGCCAGGTGTACTCCCGCTTCCACCAGGGCGACCACCGCGCCCAGGGCGTTGGCCACGTTGTAGGGCCCGGGGAGGGAAACCGACGCGTCGGCCTCGACGCCGCCGGGACCGACGATGCGGAACGTGCTGCCGTCCGCCCCGCCACGTACGTCGGTCGCCCGCCAGTCCGCGCCCTCGTCACCGCTGGCAGAGATGGTGACGACTGGGATGCGCGCACCGTCCGCGAGCCGCCTGCCGTAGGCGTCGTCGATGTTCACCACGCCCATCCGGGCGTAGCCGGGAGTGAACAGGGTGGCCTTTGCGGCGAAGTACGCGTCGAGGTTGCCGTGGAAGTCCAGATGATCCTGGGACAGGTTGGTGAAGATGGCCACCGCGTAAGAAGTCCCGGACACCCGGCCGAGCGCCAGCGCGTGGCTGGACACCTCCATGGCCGCCGCGGTGACGCCGCGCTCGGCCATGGTCGCGAACAGCGCCTGTAGGTCGGTCGCCTCCGGGGTGGTGAGTTTGCTCGCCTCGGCGACACCGCCGATCCGGGTTTCCACCCCGCCGATCAGGCCGGTCAGGTAACCAGCCCGGCGCAGCCCGGAGTCGAGCAGGTAGGTGGTGGTGGTCTTGCCGCTTGTGCCGGTCACCCCGATCAGCAGGAGCCGGGCCGAAGGATGGCGGTAGACCCAGGACGCCACCTCCCCGAGCCTCGCCCGTGGGTCGGAGACCACGAAGACGGGCAGGCCGGACTGCCGCGCGTTCTCCCGGCCCGCCGGGTCGGTGAGCACGGCCACGGCGCCCGCCGACGCCGCGTCCTGGCAGAACTTCGCGCCGTGGTGCTGGCTGCCGGGCAGCGCCGCGTACAGGTCGCCGGGCTGTACCCGGCGTGAGTCGTGGGTCACCCCCGTGACCAGTTGCGGGCCGCCGGGGCCGGTAAACGGGTCCGGGCCGGATCCGGACATGACCACACCAAGCAACGCGGCGAGCCCGGATAGGGGGCGCCCGTACGCGCTGAGTGGACGCGGATCCGCAGGCACGGGCAGAGGCTACCGCTCATCACGGCGCGGTGAGCCGCACGTTGGGACGCTTGCCGTTGTCCGGCGGAATTTTCAGCGCCTGAAGTGCGAACTTCATCACCCGGTAGAAGGCCGGACCGGCGACATAGTTGCCGAAATAGTCGGCTTTGCGCGGATTCTGGATGTTCACCGCCACGACGACCTTCGGGTGGCTGGCCGGGGCCATGCCGATATAGCTCGATCCGTACTGGCACAGACACTGCTGCTTGGGATCCCAGACCTGGGCGGTCCCGGTCTTGGACGCCACCGAGTATCCGGGGATCTCACCCCAGGGCTGGTAGGCAAGGGTGGCGTCAAGGTAAGGGACCTGCTGGAGGATGCCGACCAGCTCGTGCGCGGTTGTGGGCTTGATCACCCGCTGGCGGTGCGGCGGTGCAGCGGGCACGAACGTCCCCGATGGCCCGGTCGTCCCGGCCACGATGCTCGGTGTGACCCGGACGCCCCCGTTGGCGATGGTCGCGTAGACGCCCGCCATTTGTACCGCGGTGGCCGCCACCCCCTGGCCGAAGGCGAGGGTGTACCGCTCGTCACCCCACCATTTCGACAGCGGCGGGAGTATGCCGTTGCTGGGATCGGGCAGCGGCAGGCCGGTCGGCTCGTCCAGACCGAACGCCCGCAAATAGTGGTACTGGACCTGCGGACTGACGTGCTCGGCCACCTGGACCATGCCGACGTTGCTCGAATGGGCCAGGACGCCGGCCAGGGTGAGCTTTTCGGTCGGATGCGGATCCGCGTCGTGGAACGGGAAGCCGTGGACCACGATCTGCTCGGGCACCGTGTAGGGGCTCATCTGCGTCTGGCCGTGCTCCAGGGCCGCCGCCGCGGTGATCACCTTGGCGGTGCTGCCGGGCGGGAAGACCGAGGAGTTGGGCATGTCCACGGTCGACTGCAGGCTGGTCACGTTGGCCGGCGAGAACGTGGGGTACTGCGCCATGGCCAGGATCCTGCCGGTACCGGGCTGCTCGACCACGATCGTGCAGTTGTCTGCCTTGTTCGCCTTCACCTGCTGCTCGCAGGCCTGCTGCGCCGCGTACTGCAAGGTGGAGATGATGGTGAGCCGGACGTCACCGCCGGGTACCAGGGGGCGCACCTTGCCGGTGGCGAACGGGATGGGCTGCCCGGTGGCCCCGGTTTCGACCTCTTCGCTGCCATCACGGCCGGCCAGCAGCGAGTTGAAAGATTGCTCGATGCCTGCCTGGCCGACGATGTCCTGCGTGTTGCCGTTGACGGTGGTGAACCCGACGACGTTGGACGCGAGGTCCCCGTTGGGGTACTGGCGGACGTAAGTGGGCTTCATGTAGATGCCGGCCAGCTTGCGCCCGGTCAGCGCCGCTTCGAGGCGGTCGCCGGTGGCGGCGGGCACTCCCTGGGCCAGCACGACGTAGTCCCGCGAAGAGGGGTGGTAGAGCTTGCCGAGGATGGCTGGTTGCGTCATGTGCAGCGGGCCCGCGAGGAGCCCGGCGATCCGCTGCCGCATCGTCGTCGTAGCCTGCGCGGTCTTCCCGGTGATCTGCGGCGGGTCCGCGATCACCGTGACGTCCTGGACCGTCATGGCCAGGGTGGTGCCGTCTGCGGTCGTGATGACGCCCCGCTCGGCGGGAATGGTGATCGTCTGGAGCTTGCTCTGCTCGGCAAGCGCGCGGTACCTCCCCCCCTCCAGCCCCTGCAACTGGATGAGCCTGCCCGCTACCAGTGTCAGCGCGACTGCTACGCAGCCGAGGCTGGCCCGCAGCCGCCGGTTCGGGCTGGCGCGCCGAACGCTGGGCCGGCGGGCCGCTGGGCGGCGCGCCCCGGAGCGGCGCGCGGATGGGGGGCGCGCCGCCGCCGGGCGGGGGGGCGGAGGCGGGCGGCCGGGCCGTGGCGGGATGTTCTGGCTGGTGGGGACGCCCCGGCCCGGGCGGGCGCCCCCCGGGGGGTATTCCCCCGGAATCACCGGCCCGGTTCCGCGCGGCGGCGTCGCGGGGACGCCCGGTGCCCGGCCGGCGCGGCCCGGACGCCGCGGGTGGGCGCCCCGGCCCGCGTGGGCGGTTCCTGCCGTCCCGGCCGCTGCCGCCCGGTGCGGTCACGGCACATACCCGGGAACTGTGGGCACCCCCGGCACCCGTCGTGGCTGGCTGATGATCCGGCCGGTCTTCAGGTCAAGGAAATGCACCAGCGGCGGTGCCACCATGCCGAGGGCGCGAGCGCGTTCTGCCAGGGCTGACGGCGCCTCCTCGGCGGCTATCTGGGCCTGAAGCGCCTGTTCTCGCTGGGCCAGCGCGACGTTGCCCTGCTGCAGGGCGGTGATCTTGAAGGCACCGGTCGCCAGGATCGTGTTGACCAGCAGCAGGCACAGCAGGCCGCCGCCGAGCAGCGCCACCACGAGGAAGACGAAGCGGGTGCGCGTTTTCGGCGCCATCCCCCCCTGGCCGGACCGCGCTGGGCGGCCGGTGCGCGAGGGGACGGTTCCTGGTCCCGCAGCGCCGCGGCGGGCGGGCCGGACCCTGGCCGGCCGCGTCCGTGCGGGCGTGGTGCCCGGCACCCCCGCGGGCACCCTGATCAGCTCGCGGGCGCTCGCCCTCACTGCGTCCCGTGTTCCGGCCGGCGCTGGCGTCCCCGCCGACGGCCTTGCCCTAGCCGGTGCCGCGGTCTCCGCAGGAACCCGCGGCCTGGACCCGGGGGCCCGCCGCTGTCCGGCTGAGCCATTCGGTGTCTTCGTTCGCTCGGCCACGTCTGTGCGCTGGTTCACCGCGTCATCCCCCTGCCTCGTCTGTTCGTGGCTCCCCGGTGCCGGTCATGCGGCTTCCCTGATGCGCTCGGCAGCCCGCAACCGGGCCGGAGCTGCCCGCGGGTTAGCTGCTACCTCGGCCGTGGATGGCCGTTCTGCACCGCGGGTGAGGAGCCGGAACTCCGGCCTTGCCTCCGCCAGCGGCACGGGAAGGCCGCGCGGCGTGGTGTCGGCCGCGCGGGCGGCCAGCGTGCGCTTCACCACCCGGTCCTCCAGCGAGTGGTAGGCGAGGACTACGATCCGGCCGCCGGTGGCCAGGGCGCCCAGCGCGACGGGCAGGGCATTGCCCAGCGCGTCTAGCTCGCCGTTCACCTCGATCCGCAGTGCCTGGAAGGTGCGTTTGGCTGGATGGCCGCCGGTGCGGCGCGCGGGCGCGGGGATCGCGGCGCGGATGATCTCGGTCAGCTGCCCGGTTGACGTCAGCGGAGCGCGGGACCGCTCACGCACGATGGCGTCCGCTATCCGGCGGGCGAACCGCTCTTCGCCGTACTCGCGCAACACCCGGGCAAGCTGCGTAGCCGGGTAGCTATTGAGGACCTCCGCGGCGGTCAGCGACTGGTCCTGGTCCATCCGCATGTCCAGCGGAGCGTCGTAGGAATAGGCGAACCCCCGGTCCCGCTCGTCGAGTTGCGGTGAGGACACCCCAAGGTCGAACAGGACCCCTTGCACGCTGCTCAGTCCCAGGCGGGCCAGCACGGCGGCGATCTGGTCGTAGACGGCGCGGATCAGCCTTACCCGGTCTCCGTAGCTGGCGAGCAGCCGCCCGGACTCCTCGATCGCGGCCGCGTCGGTATCCAGCCCGATGAGCATGAGTCCCGGATGGGCGTCAAGCAGTGCCCTGGCATGCCCGGCGCGGCCGAGCGTGGCATCAACGAGAACCGCTCCGGGCGGGTCCAGGGCCGGCGCCAGGAGCGCGACAACCCGCTCGAGGAGGACCGGCCGGTGGCCGGTTCCCGCTGTGCCCACCGAAACCCCCTTTTCGCGATCCCCGCGCGCCACCACCAGCGCCGCTGGTGGTGGCTTGTTCCGCTATGGGTGCCCGGCCAGGTCTCCATCCGCGCGACATGCGGGCGGTGTGCGGGCCGCCTGGCGCCGGGGAAGTGACGTCAGCCGGCCGGTCACCCGGCCACGGGTGGAGACCTCGCCGTGCACGCTGGTACCGCTCGCAGCACCAGTCATAAGACGCCGGGCAGCACCTCCTCTGACGCGGAGAACGCGTCCTCCTGGCCGGCCAGATAAGCCGTCCAGGCGGCCTCGTCCCAAATCTCCAGCCGGGTGTTGGCGCCGATCACCACGCACTCCCGCTGCAGCCCGGCGTAGTCGCGCAGACCCTGCGGGATGGTCACCCGGCCCTGCTTGTCGGGCACCTGGTCGAAAGCGCTGGCGAAGAAGACGCGGCTGTAGTCCCGCACCGCCTTGGTGGTGACGGGCGCCTGCAAGGCCTCGGTGATCCGCTCGAACTCAGCCGGGGGGAACACGTAGAGGCAGCGCTCCTGCCCCTTGGTGATCACGACGCCTCCGGCAAGGTCATTGCGGTATTTGGCCGGCAGGAAGAGCCGTCCCTTCTCATCCAGCCGCGGCGAGTGAGTGCCCAGGAACAACGGCGCTCACCTCCGCTCCCCGGCAGACGCACAGCGCCCCATCCGGGCACCCGTGCACCCCATTGCGCTCCACTGTACTCCACAATTCCCCACCGTCAACGCTTGTTCCTCCCCGCCGTGCCCCCTTCGCCCCACCTGACCGGTGTTCACGGCAGGCTGCGGGATGCGGGCACCACCGGTGACGAGCCCGCCAGCGCTGCCAGCGGCGGCCACTCCACGCGGGTGTTGCTGGGCCCGCCGAGCGGCGCACCGTGCCCCGGGTGCCTGGCACAGGGGGCCGGATGCCGGCCGCCGCTGAACCAAGACGCGAAATCGCGCGTGTCCCCTGCAGGACGTACTGTCGGTTAGCACGTTCTGTCGAGCGGCGGTGCCGCGTGCGCTGAGTCAGCTGCGCCGCACTCTGGGTGA
>CAWEYV010000021.1:0-339241 GCA_963813395.1 uncultured Actinomycetes bacterium | reverse complement strand
CCCTGACGAAAAATCCAACGGCTCAGCACATAAGGGAAAGGAACTCACCGACCATGACACGTGACGCCGTTACCAGTGACCAGCTGCCAGCATCGGGCCTGCCGTTCTCGGTGGCCGTGCGCGGCGGCGGGCTGCTTTTCCTGTCCGGACAGGTGGCCCAGGACCCGGCCACCGGCGAGCTGGTCGACGGCGACATCGCCCAGCAGGCCGACCAGATCCTGCGCAACATCGCGGCGACCCTGGCGGCGATCGGCAAGGACCTGGACGACGTGATCCGGGTCGGGGTCTATCTGACCGACATGTCGCAGTTCGGCGCGATGAACGAGGCGTACCGCAGGCACTTCGCCGAGCCCTACCCGGCCCGCACCGCGATCGGCGTGGCCGCCCTGCCGCTGGGCGCGGCGGTCGAGATGGATGTGGTGGTGGGCTGAGGTCAGCGCCGGCGGGACGCGTAGCTCAGGCACGGTCATATTCGCGATGAGAGCGCGCCATTCGGCCAGAAGGCGCACAGAACTGGAGCGTCTGCGTGCAGGACCCGTGCTGTAACCCTCCTGCGGCAGCCGGACATAGTCGGCGATAAGCGCGGCCCTCGATCCGAACGGCGCGACGAGTTGACGATCGGCGCCACTGTCAGCAACATGCAGGCCAGCGAATAAGTATGTGGGGGCGCAACGCGCGCTATTCGGCAGATCCGTGTCGGCGTCTCGCCGGCGGCCTATAGCGGGTGCGGCGGCTGGCCTCGGCGATGCGCAGGCCCGCCTGGGGGGCGGGACGGGCGGGCGTGGGCCCGGCCGCGGCTTGACTTCGGGCATGGCCGAAGCCCTAGCCTCGCGGTCATGAGTGCTTCGACGCTGAAGGTGCTGGTGACCGGCGGGACGAGCGGCCTGGGCCGGGCGATGGCCTCCGCCCTGGCCGCGGCGGGCGCGAGGGTCGCGCTGACCGGCCGGTCCGCCGCCCAGGTGGCCGCGGTCGCTGCGGAACTGCCGGGCGCGGCCGGGGTCGAGATGGACGTGCGGGAGGAGTCCTCGGTGGCCCAGGCGGTCGGCCAGGCGTGGTCGTGTCTCGGCGGCATCGACATGCTGGTGAACAACGCCGGGATCGGCATGCGCACGGTCAACCCGCGTTTCATGACCCACCCGCAGGGCTTTTGGGAGGTGCCGGCCGATGGCTTCCGTGCGGTGATCGAGACTAACCTGACCGGCTACTTCCTGGTGGCGCGCGAGGTTACCCCGCGGATGCTGGCCGCCGGCGGCGGCCGCATCGTCAACATCTCGGTGAGCCATTCGACCATGCACCGGGCCGGGTTCATCCCCTATGGGCCCTCCCGGGCCGGCAGCGAGGCGCTGTCCCGGATCATGGCCGCCGACCTGCGGGACACCGGCGTCACCGTCAACCTGCTCCTGCCCGGCGGCGTGACCATCACCGGCATGCTGCCGGCCGGTGCCAGGCCCGCGGGCCAGCGGTTCCTCGACCCGGCCGTGATGGGCCCGCCGATCGTATGGCTGGCCTCCGACGAGGCAGCCGACGTACACGACGAACGCATCATCGCCGCCGAATTCGAGCACTGGCTGCGCGACAGGAAAGCCAGACAGTAAGGCAGGCCCACGCACAGGGCGCTCGACCCGTCGCGGCAGATCCGTGTGTTGCCTTGGTCGGACAGCTATGGATAAGCATGCAGGTTGGGAGATCTGCTGTCGCTGCGCGCAGGAGTGCCGCCTTGTGACTGTTACGGGGCTGGCGGTTCGGGGGAGACCCGGAGTCTTCCAGGGCCATGACGAGCATTCAGTGCCACCCTGGCCTTAGCAAGTGAAAGAGGGATTCGCGATGCTGGTCATCTTTCTTGCGCTGGCTGCGGCGGTCAGCTTCGGCGGATCTGACTATGTGGCCGGACTCGCTGCACGCCGCGCCGGTCTGGTGGTGAGCGTGACCGTTACGGCCGAGGTGGTCAAAGCCGTTCTGGTCATGTCGATCGTCCCGTTCGTCAGCAGCCAGGCCCCATCGGGACCGTCTTTAGCGTGGGGAGCCGTGGCGGGGGTCAGCGGCGGGATCGGCGAGATGGCACTGTACGCGGGCCTGCGGCAGGCAGCGTTCAGCGTGGCCAGTTCGGTGAGCGCGGTCGGCGCGGCCGCGTTCTCCGTCCTGGCGGGCTTGCTACTCGGTGAGCGGCCCGGTGCCCTTTCAATCGCGGGAATCGTACTCACAGTGCCCGCCATCATCGGTGTATCCATAGGGCGCGGACAGAGCGGCGAACCCGGTGGATCGTACGCGACGGACCGCGGAACTGATGGGATGGGTCGGCACACGGCTGGGGTTATCTGGGGACTGATCGCCGGGGCCGGGTTTGGGCTTTCTCTAACGGCGCTCCACCGGGCCGGGTCCGGCACGGATCTGTGGCCTCTCGCCGTCACGGAACTGGCTGCCGTGGCGACGGTTGCCTGCACGGCAGCAGTAATGGGCGAGTTCAGGCTTCCGCCGACTGGGACGCGCCGGCTGGCCGTGCTCACCGGCACCTTGGGCACTGCGGGAATCTTCTGCTTCTTCCTGGCCACGCATCGAGGATTGCTGGCTGTCACCGCAGTTATCTACTCGCTCTTTCCGGCCGTGACGATTGTGTTGGCCAGAGTGCTGTCGGGCGAGCGGCTGACGGTCATCAGGATGGCAGGGCTTGGCCTAGCCGCCGCTTCGGTTGCCCTGATCGCGGCGGGCGGAGCACACTGAGAAACGATGCACCCAGCTTTCTTGCTGTTCGGGCTGGCTGAGGATAATCGGGCCATGCCGAATACATGATGCTGCGCGGATTGCCCGGAGATGTCGATCTGGGCCGTAAACCAGTTTGCACTAGCGATCCTCGCGTTAACCGGGCAGCCGAAAGCGCCCTGGCCGGTTCCGCCGTAGCGTGGCGCACGACCTGCGCCGTAGATACCCAATCACGACATACATAGTTCCGGCACGTGTGCTCCGCGCGCGTATCGTTTGGGCTGATGAGCGGACTTAGCCACAACCTGGTTGGCTGTTACGACCCGCTCTGATCCCTGGCCAGATCGGACAAGAGTTTCTCAGACGGTTGATAAAGATCAGGGTTGCCCCGCGATGCCTTAACGGCAAGGCGCAGCTTCTGCCACATCACGTCTACTTCCCGCGCTTCGCACGCTACTGCGAAGGTCCGTGCGGACTCTGATTCCCGTACCCGGTTGACAGCGAGAAGGTCAGCGGCCTCACGAGCCGTTACAGCGGCCAACTGACGGTTACCTTCGCACAACTGAGCCCAGGCCAGGTTGAGCGCGGAGACACCTTCGAGCCGCGCATAACGAAGTGCAGCTGCGCCCTCACGCACAGCGATGAACTCGCTGGCAGCTTCCCTGATCCGTCCTTGTGCCAGAAGCACTAGTCCACGGACGTTGACCAGATACCCAATATTATCCTGTTTGGGGGAATCGACATAGCAAACTATCCCCTGTTCCACCTCGGCCAGGGCACGCGTGTAATCACCCTGGAGGAGCGAACTTAGCGCGTTCAGGTCCGCTAGCCAACCCCGCCATAGCAGTGGGTCCTTCTCCTGCAGCATCGCCTCGATACGGGCCGCCACCTCCTCAGCCTTAGCAAGATCGCCGAGGTAGCAAGCCGCGATTCCGCCTTCGAACAACGACCCGACGACGATCCCGCGGCTCGCTTGATCGGTCATAGGCAACCGGCTAGCTCGCTCGAGCGGTTCGAGCGCGGCCGCCGCATTCCCAGAGTTACGCAACGCTGTCCCAAGCCACGAGTTCAGCCGGGCTGTCAGCACATGGTCGCTAGTCTCCTCGGCAGCATCGCGCCCTGCACCGAACGCGTCTATCGCCTCGTCCAGAGATCCTGCGAAGAAAGCCACCGACCCGCGACTCAACTCGTAAGCTGCACGCGTAGCTGGCGTGTCGGCATAACTTAGGCCTTTTTCCAGCATCTCAGTTAGCTGATCGCCTTCACCATGGCGGGCGAGGAACTCTGCGATATCCGCCATTATCTGTACGGCACCGTGCCCATCGGCAGCGCGCAGCCGGTGACGGATCTCCCGCCTTTGCGGAGCAACGTCGGAGCTTGTGCGCCACGTCTCTGGATCGGTCCGTTGGGTTGCCAGCCAGTCGGCCAACCGCAGATCGAGTCCGGCTCGCTTGCCTTGGTCGGCGAGGAGGGTCCCACGGACGTAGTCGGAGTCGATTGGGTGGAGCCGAGCTTTCCCCGTATTGCGCTCGAAACCGATCATGTGTGTCTCAGCGAGCCGCTCAGCAGTCTGCGTGACCGCGTCGGGAGAATGCTCAGGTACCAGCATGTCCGGGAGCGCGTTGGCTGGCAATGGGGTGTCAGCGAGGGCAAGCAGTCTTACGACATCGCGCCCTGTCTCATCCAAGCTGTGGAATCCCTCCGACACCAGCCGCCCGAGCAAGACCTCTGGAGTGTCACGAGCGTCCAAGACCCGCTGTAGCGTGGCGGTTTTGCGTCTTTGCAGCAGAGCGGTTAGGAGTTCCAGCCCGCGCGGCATCCGGTAGACGCGTTCTACTGCCTGCAGCAACTCTGCATCTGGCAAATCCCGCAGCCCCGCATGATTATCGGCGTCAAGCTGGCGCAGCAATTCGACCGCCTCGTTTGCCTCCAGTCCGTCGTCAACCTCTAGGATAGTGAAATGGCCAAATAGCTCTGCTGGCAGCTCGATGGGGCGTTGCGATGTGGTGACGACTATCGGCGGCCGAGGGTCTCGGCAGATGGCAGTCAGAAAGGTGATGAGGCTCTGATTGGTGAGTTCCCCGGTGTCTGGGTGCTGGAGGTCGTCAAGATTGTCAAGAACAAGCACGGCGTGGCGAGCGCGTAGCGCGGCGAGAAGGTCAGGAAGCGCGTCGGGTCCGGCGTTGACCCACCCCTCTTCGAGGCGGTCCCCCTGGTCCTGTGGCAGGAGGCGGGTAAACGCATGAAAGATGCGGGCAAGGTCAAGCGCGCCGACGCCAGTCCGGGTGCTCAGGTAAGCAAGCCCCCCAACTCGGTCCTCAGTCGCGTCGGCAGGCTCCTCAAAATCGGCGAGTACTTTAGCCACAAGCCCGCTCTTGCCGATGCCGCGACGGCCAGTGACGCAGATAATGGGTTTTTCGCGGGCCAGCACCAGCGCCCGGAGTCTGGCACGGAACTCGATTCGATCGCGGAACACCTCCACCGCCGTGGAGACCCGTTCACCCACGACACGCGGGGGCAAAGCCGCCGCGCTCGCGTCGTTCGCCGACGGGGCTTTAAGGATAGAAGGCATCGGGGTAGCTTGCGGGCTTTCGGCTGAGGGCGCTGCGACCCCTATAAGAGCCTGCTCCAGTACCACCAGGAGTTTCTCGGTATCGGCTTCGAAGCGATTGGGGTTAAGCTCAAGCGCCTGTCGGCGCGCCAGCATGGCTAGGCTGAGAGGCAGCGCATCCGCCCCGGGCATCCGGGCGTCGTCCACCAAGATCGGAATGACCCGGACGTCACGCTTCAAAGCGGTCTCGATCTCCAGCCGGACATAATCGCCCGGATCGTCCAGGCGCCGCCGCCCGCGCTCATCGGTAGCCGTCAGCCATCGGCCGCCGATCACTGCCAGCAGCACCTCGCACGACCCAACCGCGGCAGTGATCGTATCAACGAAATCGTCCCCCGGCCGGATTGAAACGACGTCCCTAAATACCTGGTCCTTGCCGAAATGATCCGCGAGCTGGCGAAACAACCAGCCGACTGGGTAGCTGGCCTCTTCGCGCCGATAGCTGATGAAGATCCGGCCAGAGCCGGGCGGTGTGGATGCAATCATTGCCGCGATCTCGCAGTTCCCCGCCCCGAAGAGCGAGAACCCAGCCTTCGATGCAGCCGGTCGTCTCAGCTCTACGGCAGCGCCCTTCGATACTGAGCACCAATAGTAACTGATCAGACATGCGGCAGGAGACAGTCACCGCTCAGAGCAGCGATCACGCCGTATCACCTCAATCTGGCGGGCTCAGGATCGCCGACAGCGCTCCTGCGCTGATCTTTGCGGAGCCACAGCAAGTCCTCAAGGCCCGACTGAAGATGCGTGTCAACGCATAAGCATGCTTGCAGGCAACGTCCTCAATTCGGCATGACAGTGAACTGGCATCCATGTCGCCGAGGGGCGGCGGTCCCGCAGACCGACCTGATGGAAGGTGGTGCGCCAGCATCTCTGTGGGCGGGCAGCCAGAAGCGAGCGTTGCGGCGGGCCGGCAGGCGGCGGCTTCAGGAAGTCCATCAACGTTTGGTTGCAGACAGCCGGCGATCACCGTGCAGGACCGCTGGCTTGCCTGACGCTATGGGCGCCCAAGGTCAACGGACTGCCGTCAGAGGTGCCCCCATCCACTTCCGGGTACGATCACTGCCGGCGCACAGCGGCTCCTCGTTGAGACCCGGGCCGATCGGGCTGAACGTTAGCGAAGCTATCGAGATCCCGGGAGCCAAAAGGAGTCACCCCTGCTCAAAGCCGGGTGAGCTTGGCACAGCAGTACAACTTTTTCCAACGCTTGGCTGGCGCCCTCCGCGGACGCATGATGTGATCGGCGCGCCCATGGCGGCTACGAAGCGTGAGTTAGCCAGCCGGGCGCTGTAACGCGTCCAAGTGAAGCCATCGTGTCGCAGGTCAAGTGAGGCGGGGCAGGGCCGTGCCGACCCGTGCCGGGCCGATCGGACGCTCCTATTTCGTCAAGCGATTCCGGAGGCTCCGCGGATTCAGGCAGGCGCCGTACGCCCTACGGACTGTCCGGTCGGCGCATCACGACGTCGAGGGCTGGCCACGGTGGACCCTCGCGTAGAGCGCTGATGAGGTCACGAGCTGCTCGTTGCCCGTTCGGGAGTTGGTCGCCCGGATCCCAGCGCCACGCGGCGACCATGGCAAGAACAAGGATCCGGCACTGGCTGAGCAGTTCCTCGTCAGCGGCGGCGTAGCGCTCGCTGACATCTTCGGGGACATGGGCGAGGTCGAACTCGACGGGCCCACGGCAACACGTCTCGAGATCGATGAACAACAGTCCGGTCTTCGTACTGAGCACGTTGCCCGGGTGCGGCTCGCCGTGCAGTAGCTGCTCGGCAGCGCCGCGGCCGACGATCGCTTGTCTCCGGCTCCGTAGCGTGCTGATAAGGAGCTCCCGATCCGCGTCGGCAAGCTCCGGAGTGAGGTCGCTGCTCTGCACAAGCTGCTGAGCCGCTTCCACCCGGTCGGTGAAGTGCGGCGTCCTGACATCGAGCTTGCGCATTCCGGCATGCAGCCGCTCAAGCGCATCCGCATAGTCGGCTGGTGAGACCTCCCGAGATGGCACGGGTTTGTAGTAGGTCCACAGCGTGACGACGAAGCCATCACGCTCATGGACGCGCGGCTCTACCCGGGATTCCAGGACGGCCACCGGGCTGTCGGTTTCGGCGAGCCGTTGGGCAAGCTCGACCTCGAACTGTGCGGCCTGATGCGCTGCCGGTGCGACTCGGGCAAGGACGTCACAAGGCAGCAGGCGCACAGCGAGCCTGTTCGAATCGTGAACAACGATCGCATCGTCGACGATCAGATCAAGCGCCGAAGCGGCCGACATGGCCGCAGCCAGCGCGCGCTGAGTCTCAGATGGCTGCACCCAGCTGATTTTCTCACCGCTGCCGACCTGCACAGCCTGGGGCTCCTGTATGAGTCAGGCGGTTTCGCGCCGGAGCGTAACGGCGAGTGGCCGTGGTCCGTGGTGGCGGGCCTGTGCTGTGGTCAGCTTGATGAGGTAGGGGTAGGTTTCGCGGGCGATATAGCGCTTGAGGCAGCGGAGGATTTCGGTCTTGGTCTTGCCTTCGGCGGTGTGGCGGGCGACGTAGTCCTTGGTGGGCTGGTGGCAGTGCATCCGGACCAGGGCGATCCGCCACAGGGCGCTGTTGGCGTTGCGGTCTCCGCCGCGGTGCAGCCGGTGGCGGCTGGTGCGCCCCGAGGAAGCGGGGATCGGCGCGACGCCGCACAGGCGGGCGAAGGAGCGTTCCGAACGCAGCCTGCCGGGGTTGTCCCCGGCGGTGACCAGCAGCTGCCAGGCGGTGTCGACGCCCACTCCGGGCAGGGCGACCAGCTGAGCAGCCACGGTGGTGACAAGCAGGGTGAGCTGGGTATCGAGGTCGTCGATCTCGGCTTGCAGGGCCTGCCAGCGGCGGGCCAGCGCGCGCAGCGCGGCTTTGGTCGCGGCTGCGGGGTCATGCAACTGGCCGGGGCAAGGTAGCGGCAGCGCGGATCCGCTGGCGGGGGCTGAGCTAGCGGAACTGGCTGCGGACAGCTTCGGGAGCGGCGAGGATGGCTGCGTCGATCTGGGCGCCCGCCTGGATCCGGGCCTTCATCGCCCCTTTCCGGGCCACGCGCAGGACGCGGATCATCTCTACCTGGGCATCGCGGGATTTCGGCGTGCCCGTGGCCTTGCCGAATTGCACGGCCCGGGCGGCCGACCCAGCGTCCAGCGGGTCGGATTTGCCGTTGCGGCGGCGGGCGGAGCGGTCCGGCCGGTCGAGCTCCACCACGGCCAGGCCGTAGTCAGCCAGGAAGCGGAGCAGCCCAGCGCCGAAAGACAAGCCCGGTACGCTCAAGCACCGGAGCAACCAGATCAAGCTCGCCGCCCATTAAGGCGGGTAGGAGTGCGGTTACGCTCATCCGGAATTGGATACCTACTGTGCCTTGGCACGGCGCCGAGTGGCCTATAGCGATCAGATTGGCTCGACCGTGACGCCGCTCGCATAGGCGGCTAGAGCCGGCAGGTCACCGAGGTCGCCTGACAGGACCGTGCCGCGGGGTTCGGCAACCGCTATGACCAGCGCATCTACTGCGGACCCGGTCCGTGCTCTGGCGCGCAGCCAGGCCGCTCGGCGGGCGAGCCTGAGGGGAACGGCCTCAACGAGGTCGCAGGTCCGAAGGAAGCGGTGCTGCGCGGCGTCACGTGATCCCTCACCGGTGAGGCACTCGACCAGAACCACAGAAGGGACCACCGGCGGCCACAATCCCTCCCCGCGGAAGGCTGCAATCAGAGCGGCCGCCCGGCCCGACCGCTCGGCGAGACGGGTAACCGCGCCGGAGTCCAGGACCAGCATCAAGACAGCACGGGGCTTAGCTCGCCCGTGGCGTCGGCCCGGCCGCGATCCGGCGGGCCATGGCCTCAGCGTGCGCCCGCTCCTGCGGTGATGGCGCACCTACCTCGGCAAGGAGCTCGGACAGGTAGCTATCGGTCTCGGCGAGCAGATCCTGGCGGCGTATCTCAGCACGCACCGCTTCCTGGAGCAGTTCCGAGGCCGGCAGGCGGCGTGCCTTCACCTGCTGGTAGAGGTCGTCGGGGAGATACACCTGCATCCGTGGCATACGCCTAACTATACACACTCGGTGCCCAGTCAGGTGCCGCTCCAGAAGACAGCGGCGATGTCGGCCGTTAGCTGGGCTAACGATATCGGGGGAGCCAAATGGGGAGCCAACGTCGGCAGGCGTCAAGCCTCACCGGGCAACAGCAAGCGACGATCACCGCAGGTCACTGACATACCGGGCGTCATCCAGCGTCATCCAGCGGCGCCGCGGATGCGCCTGAAAAGCGGAAGGTCGGCGGTTCGACCCCGCCCCGACCACCACTTCTCAGCGCAGTCCGCTAGCCCTCTCACCTGCAGAAACCGCGGAAGAGAGCGAAAGTGATGGCTAGCACTGCGGTTTCGCGAAACCAAGATCCCCACAAAAACCCACAACTACAGCGCGTCGAAGCTCCGCGTTCAGGCGGTGCCGGGCGCCGATCCGGTGCGGAGCGAGACGCCCCGCGGGTAAGCGGAGACACCCGCAAGGCCACGCGCGGTGACGACCGTGTGGTGGTGGAGGTGGGGTGTGGGGTGGTGGTGTACCCGGCGCGGGGGCCGGGAAGCCGGTGGCGGGCGGTCTGGTATCCGGTCATCGGCGGCGTGGCGTGCCAGGACATCAAGACCGGCCACATGCAGGAGGCGGTCAACGCCGCGCCGACCCCGGGGGAAGGCGACCGGGTCCGCCGGTGCATCTCCGCCCTGGTAGGCGTGGGCATCGCCGGCGGGTACCTGACCAGCCCCCGGCTGAAACTGGTGCACTGGCAGCCCGGCGAAGACCGGCCGGTGGCCGCACTGGCGGTGAGCGTCGCCGGGGAATCGGCGCTGTTCGTCGACCCGTCGGAGATCCCCGCCAGCATTGATTCGTTAGGTCATAACGCCGCAGCTGGTCGTCAAGGTGCGGTGGTGTCAAGTCTTTCGAGGTTCGCGACCGCGGGTTCGGTGTACGTGAGGAGTCTCGTGATCGCCTCAGCCATTCGAGGTTCGCTCGCCTTCTCGAACATCCCTCGGGCGATGTTCAGGCGGCTCGACTCCAACCACGTCGCTATGTCGGGTTGCTGCGTTCCAGAGCCTGAGCGACTCCAGCTGGCCGCGCATGTTCGGTATCCAGTCCTTGGCGGCATCGGGATAGCGATTCGTGGGCGAGAGGCGGGACTTGGCGACCTCGTCATCGCCTCGGCTCGCCTCGAGGTAGCCGATGACCGCAGCGTTGAACGTGGGGAACACCGTGCTGATGCACTGGAGGGTGATGCGGCCAGGTTCGAAGATCGGGCGAGCTGGGGCCTTGCCGAGCCCGGCAGCGGAGCAGTCGACATACAGCTGCCGACGGTCGGTCGGGATCGTTCCTCGTTCGAGCACGATCTCGTCGGCGCGGATCGTCTTGATGTGACCGAGTCGCACGACGTTCTCGATGGTCCGCAGAAGCTCGACGCTCGGCGACGGTCAACGTTGCAGCGTGGTACATGGTCGGCGCGACATTCGGATCGAGGCGAAGCAGTTGGCCACAGGCTTCAAGCCGGGCGAACAGGTCGTCGACGCTCTCGGCCTCTGCCGACGCTTCAACGCCGCGCGACACACCGTCGATAGTGTCGGTCACAAGCTCGAGCGGCTGAACGTTGCGCGCGGTTCCACATCCAGGCGTCGCGGGCCCGTATCCAACGGATGTTGTCGGGGTCGACACCGTTTCTCGAGCAGCCAGGTGCACGCATCGGAGCCGGTCTTGCCGCCGCCGATGATCGTGTAGCCGGTCGCTGGCTCACGCACGTCGGGCAGCTCGTTCACGGAAACGCATCGGACATCCGTGTCGACAGCGAACGAAGGCGTGTGCCGTGACGGGATCGTCGGTTCGAAGATAGCGGGCGTCGACGACGGCTCGTCGGACCTTGACCTCAGTCGTCGCCCCCGTAAGGGAGGCGACGAACGCGACATCCGAAGTTTCGAGTCCCAAGTAGTTGGACATCGGGAAGAACCGCACCTGTCCCGACGCCACATGGTGCTCGTCCATCACTCGCCGGAAGTAGTCGCAGATCTGCACACCATCCGCCTGCTGGTACAGGCCGGCATTGAGTCCACGCTCGTCGAGCTTGTCGTTGCCCAACGGTCGCGAGTTGACGCCGTAGCACGCGGCCGGCTGATGGAGGCGCACGAACGGGTAGGCATCGTTCCAATGGCCGCCAGGGGCGTGCCGGCGGTCCACCATGACGACGTCGCAGTCCTGATCCGCGTCGATCAGCGCGTCGGTAAACGACATGCCCGCTGCCCCCGCCCCGATCACCAGGTAGTCGGTCTCGATCGCATTCATGACTCGGCCTCCGCCTTCCGTATCTCCTGCGTTGCCCGCTGTTCTATGCCCGGGCGCCAGCGCAGGGGCGAGCTTGCCACGACCGGCCCGAGTGGCTCCTCGAGTCATTGTGGCAGTCCTCGGCTGGGAGCAGAGCAATAGACCTCGCGACTACACCCGCCTTACGCATGACGCTCTATAGGGTGCCAGCCTGACACAGTCTTCGCTGGCCAGCGAGGACGCGAGAATCGGTGATTTGGGCGGGTGCGATGCCGTTGAGACCAGCGGCTCCGGTGGCTAGTCCAGGACGGTTGCCCAGCGGGAGAGCCCTCCTCGGAGCCGGGCGTGGCTTCCTGCTGTGGTTGATCTTCGTTTGGGGCCGCCGACTTTCCCTCTGGGCGCACCAGGGTCTCGACCGCTGACTGGTGGCGCCCCCGGCTCGCGGACGTCTGTTGGCCGGCTGGTTGTATGGATGTGGATCTGTGATACTGACCGGATGGCTAGGCCCGTCGATTGGCATCGACTGCTTATAGACGGTTACGAGCCGCTAAAAAAGGCGCAGCGGGTCTTTCGTCGCCTACCGAGTGATCCCCGCTGCAAGCTGTGTCAGAACCCCTTCGGAGGTGTCGGCGGCAAGATCTTCGGTGTGATCGGCCGCAAGCCGTCCCGCAAGAACCCGAATATCTGGCAGACTGTACTCGGATGGCTGCTCTTTGTGGCCATCTTCGGCATATGTGCGTCGTTGGCGCTGACCATGAGATTGATTGACGGTCTTTGGAAACCTGAGGAATATTGGATCGATGTAACTGACCGCTATGGCCGCTGGATTCGGATCGCCCGCTGGGCGCTCCGACCCGGCAGCGTCACTGGAATGGATATTCTCGGAGGATCAGTTCTCGCGATCATCTACCTTGCTAATACTTATCCAATATTCGTTTACGATCACGGTCCACAATGGTTGAAAGGCATCTAGAATGAGTGTCGCAGGAGGAACATCAGAAGTCCCAGAGTCGTCTCGTGCTTGGAAATCCCGGCCTTCGGGACCAGTGGCAGTTGCAGCAGCCACCATAGGGATAGCTAGCCTCTTCTTTCTAAGCATTATTCTCGTTTCTTTGATCGCCGCTGACACCCTTTTCGCCGTAGCGATTGTTGGCGGCGGGCTAGCGGCGGCGGCGGTGGCCGCGGGCTTGAACTACTCAATTGTGGCCGTTGGGCGTCGCCGCGGGAACAGCCGTGGCGTCGGTTGAGAGAACGATAAGCCAGTGACCGCAGGTTGAGGAGCCGCGTAGCAACTCATGCATCAGCTACAGCACTGCCGTAGTCCGGGCTGACGGCTTGCCGCTACGCCGGGCACTGCACAGCACGGCAGGACAGCAACGCACTCGGCTGTGAACGCCTCCGACAAGCTCCCGCCCAACCGGGTGACCTGCGCCCCAACGGCCACCAACGACCTGACCGCCGAGAGTCGCATCGAGGGGGTTCAGAGTGCGGCTGCTGAGAGCTACTGCCTGGCTGCCCTGAGTAGGTCTCGTTTAATCGCAGCGAGATCGCCAGCCTGCTCGCTGGCCTCGGGCCTTTCAGTCGTCCATGTGGTGGAGGGCCCCACCGCCGCGTAATCCGTAACCCAGGTCTTAGCCGTCTCATGAGGAGGGGACGGCGATGAGCGTTAGCCTGTTCTGGGCCGGGCGGCAACAGCTGCTGTCGGGGCTGTGGGCGGCCCGTATCGACCGCTTTGAGGGGGGAGACCATCTATGAGGAAGATCATCATAAGCTCTGCGGCTGTGCTTGGCGTGCTGGTCCTGACGTTGGGTGCACCCGGGACGGCTGTAGCTTCATCTGGCCCGGCGATCTACGCTTCGGAGCAGGCGGGTTACGCAGTAACAGGCGCCCACTTCCAGAGCATCACCACCACCTTTAAGCTGCCCGACGCCTCGCAATTCGCCAAGAACATCGGCACGATGACAGACTCGGTGCAGCTGTGGTCGGCCAACTACATCCTGGTCGCAGGCGTCACCACCTGCACTTCGCATAACTGTATGGCGGGCGGAAAGCCCTCTCCAGGCAGCAAGTGGGTGTTCACCGCCAGCGTGTGGCAGTACAGCAGCAATATCCTGCAAAGCCTGGACTTCTCGGTGAACTTCTACCGCGAACTGAGCCCAGGCGACACCGTGACCATCTCCATTAGCTACGGCCGTTCCGCTGACCACTTCCACGTCGACGATCAGACCACGGGCGTCAAATGGAATGCCACCCACCCCGATCCCGGCGACACCTTCAAGCAGGGCCGGGCGGGAGTGGAGTTTTCGGCGCCTGCGGCCGGGCAGCCCGTGACGCCCTCGTCGTGGGGCTCACCCGTGGGCGGATTCAAGCCCCCCTCCTCCGAAACGCTCCTGCAGGCCTTCTCCGCTACCACGCTGACCACCACCACTGGCGTCACGCACAGCCTGTCGTATGCCTCCTGGGCGCACCACATCGTATACCTGACCTCGGATGGAACATCAGGTGGCTCGATAGAGGCAACACCTCACGGCCTCGGAAACTCAGGGCACAACTTCAGTGTTTACCTGGAACCTGCCGTGTGAATCACCGCAGCGCTCGCCAAGGCCCGAGGCTAGGGGTTGATCACCGCGTGCAGCGTCATAGTGCGGATGACTCCGCGCGCCTGGCAGCGCCGCGAGCAGTCAGATAACGTCTCGTCATGAGGTGGCGACCGGACGGCCCGGTCTGCGCGGAGTGCGGCTACGACTGGGAGATAACCCGCCAGGATGCCATCGAACTGGTAGCTCAAGCTCCCGACGGCGTGACGGCTGCGATCACGGCCATCGAGGACTCGATGCGGCGGAGTGGGGACCGCTGGTCTGCCTCGATGTACGTATGGCACCTGGTGGATGTCTTGCGGATCGGGACCGAGCGGCTGCTCACCTTGGCCCACGATCCTGGCCGTGGCATCACCTGCTGGGATGAGAACGCCTTGGCCGAGGCTCGCCGCTACCAGCTACTGTCGCCTGCTGTCGGGCTGATTGTGTTGCGGTCGGCGGCACAATCATGGGCTACAACCGCGGCCGTGGTACCGGCTGATCTCCAGGTCCGCCATCCTCAGTTCGGCCTTCTTGGCGCGGTCGAGATCGTCCACCGCGATGCCCATGAGGTCCACCATCATCTGATGGACATCAACCGGGCTGACGCTCCGCGATAGCACTTCGGAGCAATAGCCCGGGTTGGGATTCACCTCGGTACGGCCCAGTCCAGACGGACCGTCTGCGGATCTTGCTAACACCTTGCTAACAACGGCTGTGGAAACGTGGGGTTGATCCTGGACGCCGGGCCGGGCCTACGCCGCATCCAGCCTGGTCAGATGGTCCGCAGTGGACTTGCGTGGACGCGCAAAGCCTCCTGAAAAGCGGAAGGTTGGCAGTTCGCCCCCGCCCCTGACCACCACCCTGACCTGCGCCGACGTGCGTTCATTGATCGTAAAAGTGCAAGTCGTGACGTTTGTAGTCTCATTTCTAGGCCATTTACAGCCAGCGGACGATCGCGCTTCCACGCATAGCCGCAAGTCACAGCCTCGGGCTCCGGGGCCCCCTCTGGTTCTCCGTTGCGAATGAAGCCTGAGGCTGCGGTGAGATCAGCATGCACGGCATCCATGTCACACCAAACAGGACCGGGCGCAACTGCCACTGCCGCTCGCTACCGCGCAAAGACCTTGAGCGACGCTGCGGCGCGAGCTGCGGTGAAGCGTGGCGATGAATTCCGCTTGCCTGGACAACGAGGCGATGACGCTCATCCCCCTACTGCTGCGAACTGAGTAGGGTACTCTGCGCATAGTGCCAGGTCAGGTAACTCGGCGCGCGGGAGTGCCGCCATACAAGCCGTTCATGCACCGTTATTCTGGTATAACGACCTGTGATCCACGCTGTTTCGGCCTACAAGCGCACTGCTAAGTGCGGGAGAGCGGATCTGGTGGCTGACGAGATCATGATGGCGGTGGCCTCCGCGCTGGCAGCCAAGGTCGCCGAGGCGGCTGCGGGCGGCGTGAGAAGCGCGTGGGACGCGCTGGTCCGGTTGGTGCGAGACCGGTTCGCATACGACGGGGTCGCATCGGCGGCTCTGACGACCGCCCAATCGCGGCCAACCGATCAGCTGGCCGTACGTGAACTCGAAGACGCGCTCGAACGCGTCGGTGTAGCGGATCCTGACTTTGCGGCGCAGGTACGGGTGCTGTGGTCGGAGTTGAGTGCGGAGCTGTCAGCCACGAGTGGTGGTGTCCTCAATGTGAGCACTGGGACCGTCAGCGGTCACCTGATCCAGGCCAGGGACCTGCACATAGAGGGCGGCTTGCACCTGGGCGCTCCGCCAGACACCGGGCATTCCTGATCGTTCCCTGAACGGTTTGTCCTTGATGGCGGCGGACGTTCCGCTTCCGGAGGGTGAGCTCTATGCCAACTAATGAGCCAGTGGAGGCACGACGGCTCGGCGGGGACGTAAGTAACCAGTTCAGCGGCACAGCGGCGGGCTCGGTTGTCCAGGTGGGCACCGTCACGGGCGGGTTCCATATTCATGAGACCGGGCTACCTCAGGTCACCCCCCACCAATTGCCGGGAAGGGCGCCAAACTTTGTAAACCGGATCCATGAACTCGATGCCATGACCCGTCTGTTGACTCATGCGTCATCCGCTGCCAGCACGGGTGTGATCAGCGCCATCTACGGCACAGCTGGCATCGGGAAGACCGCGCTGGCCGTGCAGTGGGCGCACAGCGTGCACGAGCGTTTCCCCGATGGGCAGTTGTATGTCAATCTGCGAGGTTTCGATCCGGCTGGGATGCCGCTAGCGCCGGGCGATGCGCTGCAACTGCTGCTGGAAGGCCTAGGCGTACCGCCGGACCGGGTTCCGGTCAGCGCGGATGGCCGTGCGGCTCTGTACCGCAGCTTGCTCAACGGTCGCCGAATACTCGTGGTGCTGGACAACGTGGCGGAAACCGCGCAAGTTGAGCCTTTGTTGCCGGGCGGCGCCCCGTGCGCGGCGTTGGTGACCAGCCGCAACCGGCTGGATGGCCTGACAGTCCACCATGGCGCTAGCCGGGTCCAACTAGGCCTACTTGCCACCGCCGAATCTCAGGAGCTGATAGCGAGACATGTCGGCGCGGATCGACTCGCTTTGGAGCCTGACGCTTGCGCTGAACTCATCCGGCGGTGCGGCCACCTGCCGCTTGCCTTGGCCATAGTCTCAGCCCGCGCTGCGTCCTATCCAGATTTCCCGCTTCAGCTGCTCGCCGAAGAACTGCGCGACCAGCGCAGCCAACTCGACGCGTTGGACACCGGGGACCTTACGACGAACATCCGGGCTGTCTTCTCTTGGTCTTATCGGCAACTCCCGTCCACTACCGCCCGGGTGTTCCGGCTGCTGGGACTCCATTCGGGGCCGGACATAGGCTTGCCTGCGGCGGCAGCGTTGGTAGCGATGTCGCCGCAGAGCATCCGGCAGCACCTCGCAGCGCTCGTCAGGGCACACCTGTTGGAGCAACACATGCCACACCGGTTCCGGCTCCATGACCTGCTACGCACCTACGCGGCCGAGCGTGCAACGGAAGACGAGCCTGGCCCTGAGCAGCAGTTTGCGCTTTGCCGTGCGCTCGATAGCTACCTGCACACCGCCTACAACGCAAGCCGCGAGCTCAATGTCCATCGCCCGCGAATCCCGCTCGACCTACCCCAGCCCGGCACGGTCATTCGGCAGTTTGACGCACGCGAAGAGGCCATGCGGTGGTACCAGGAGGAGTACCTAAACCTCATGGCTATCATCGAATGGACCGCATCGCACGATTTCGATAATTATGCCTGGCGCCAGGCACTGACCTTCTGGCAGTACCTCTACTTGTGCGGACGCTGGAACGAGATAGTCAGCACGCATGAGATCGGATTGTCCGCTGCCGAGCGGACAGGTAACGATGCAGCTGCGGCTGCCGTGCACACCAATCTCGGAGTCAGCTATGGCCAGCTTGGTGACTATGAGCTTGCAACGGCCCATTTTCTGCAAGCGCTGGAGCTATACCGTAAAGCCGGTGATCTCTATGGCCAAGGCAATGCACTCGACAGTCTCGCCTGGGCCCATACGCAGACAGGTGACTTCCCGGCGGCAATCGCACGTTGCGAAGAGGCTCTTGCGATTTACCGGCGGACCGGGCATCGTGACGGCCAAGCTCGTGCGCTTGATAGCCTCGGCGTTGCCCACGCGGGGGTTGGTCAGTACGAGCAGGGCATCAGCTATGGGCAGCAGGCTGCCGCCATGCACCAGGAAGCTGGCGACCGCATCGGTCAGGCGCACGCGCTGCGGAGCCTAGGTTGCTGCTACGCGCGCGCAGGACAGTACGACGACGCTACCGCGCGCTTCCAGGAGGCCCTCGCGCACTGTCGTGACATCGGCGACCGCTTTGATGAGGCCTGCACCTTGCGTGACCTCGGCTCCGCCCTGCAAGCGGTCGGCCAGAACGAGGAGGCGCGTCCGTATTGGGATCAGGCCCTCGCGATCCTGGTCGAGCTTCATCACCCAACCGCGGCAGCAGTCCAGGAAGACCTCGCCACCCTGCCGCCGCGACAATGATCCGTCGGGATGTGTCTGATGGGCTAGGCGGTCAGTAGATGCATGGAAGATCAACAATCAGGCCGCCTGATCATGACGTGCCCTAGCCAGTTGTTTGTGCGAGGGATGCCCTCAGAAACGGCTCGATACGTGCAGCCCAACGCGTCGTGCTCGGCCTAGCGATGTCTTGGTCGCTAGCCGTCCATCCGTCGCGCCTCACGAGGCTGTTGGCGATCTCCACCATTCCCGCGCGGCGACGTACTTCTTCAGGCCTTCCATCCCGTAGTAGTCGACAAGCCCCTCGTAGCGCATGCCCGCTTTCTCCATGACCCGCCACGAGCCGACGTTCTCCGGCACGACGACCGCCATGATGGTGTCAAGGCCGACCGGCCCCAGACCGTGGGCGAGGACGGCGATCGCTGCCTCGGTGCCGTATCCCTTGTTCCAGGAGGCCCTGGTGTAGTGGTAGGCGAGGTCGATTTCTGGCCCTGCTCCCTCATCGACCGGCCGGAG
The DNA here is from genome assembly GCA_963813395.1 of uncultured Actinomycetes bacterium. GTDB lineage: Bacteria > Actinomycetota > Actinomycetes > Streptosporangiales > Streptosporangiaceae > DASXKD01. The sequence goes on along the minus strand of CAWEYV010000021.1, from coordinate 320,551 downwards.
GCCGCATTGCCCAACGAACGTGCCCGTCGTCTTGTCATCGACGGCCCACATCGTGTGGCCAAGCTTGCGTTCCATCGCTTGGCGCTCGCCGAGGACGCGCTGGAAGTCCTGCATCGCCGGGGCTGGTCCCGGTGGGAGGAACTGGGTGACCTCGGGGTCAGTGACCATGGCAAGCCATGGGTCGGCGTCGCGGGCCTCGAAGGTGCGGATGACCAGGCGTGCTGTCTCAAGCCCGGTGCTCACGGCAAGATCATAAGGGCCTCCGCAACCCAGCCGAGCACCGACGAACTGAGCCGTCCGCTGTTGAATTATCCGCCGCGCTGCCGCGGCTGATCGCCGTCGCGGTCACCCGCTGGCGCACCGGGGAAGATCACCAGTTCGCCGGGCAGGCCACCGGCCTGGACGCCGGGCAGGTCATCCGGTGACAATCCGGGCACCGCTGACGGCCATCTGCCTGGCCATCGGCGCCGCCGCACAACGCCAGTACAACCCCAGCCCCGGGCCTGCCGGACTGATCCCATCACGCCCGGCACCTGCTGCGGCTGCTGCGCGGCACCGTCATCCCGCCACCCCAGCGCGACCGGGTCCACAGCCGCACTGCTCTTTGTGGTGGTGGCGACGCCGCCAGCACCGCACCGGTCAGGCCACCAACGCTGGAACGCCTGCGCCGGGACCAACCATGATCACAGCGAACTGCAGCAGCCGTATCAGGGGCAAGCGGTGCGTAATAGCGTATGCGCGCTGAGTGATGACAGGTTTTACTTGTTCTTTACTGTAATCGTGCACTTTGGCGATGCGCTGATCGTTGTCTTGCCAGGACACCCTTGAACGACGATCACGGGGAGAATCCAATGCGTATCCCGGGGCGGAACCGTGTCTGAAACAAGCCGCGAATCCGGTGCTCTGACACCTGCTCTCTTCATGCCCGGCGATTTCGAATTCGGTGCGGTGCCAAGTACCGAAGGCAGCACACAGGCGCCCCCTCCTCCGCATCATGTGCCCAGCTTAGGGCCACTGTCCGCGTTCACCGGCACGTTCCACGGCCTTGGATTCAACCAAATCTTCCGGCCCGACATCGGCTCGCCGACCAAGCTGCCCAAGCCCGTCGCGTCGGACAACCTCCTAGAGCTGAACCTCGTCAGCCAGACGCTATCCTTCTCGCGGCCAATAGGAACGGTGCCCAACCGCGGCGAGGTAACACCGGACATCTTCCTCAACGGCGTTGGTTACCTGCTGACCGTCAGCGATATCACCAACCCGGCGAAGCCCATCGGCATCCATTTCGAGCCCGGAGTGTGGATGCACGTCCCCGCGACCAAGGACCCAGCCGAGGGGGCGACCCTGGTGCGGATGGCCTCGATCCCGCACGGCACCACGCTCTGCGCACAGGGGACGTTCCGGACCTTCAGCGGCCCGCCCTCGATCCCCCCGGTCAGCATCACCCCCAATATCGGGTCGTTCCCCAGCCAGACCGCCAGCGACTCGCATACCGCACGGATCCCGCAGGACCTGACCCGGTTCATCAAGAACGGATCCATCACCCAGGACATCCTGGACGACCCGAACACCGTCCTGCGCAACGCCACCGCCCACCAGACCATCCTGTCGACCACCGCCCTGGGCGTCGCCACCAACGTCAGCAGCCCACTGTTTGGCGGCGGCGTCGACAACATCGCCTTCCTCCTCGGCAACGAGAACGTGACCGAGCCGAACGCGCAGATCCCGCAGATGGCCTCCTTCTTCTGGATCGAGACCGTTCAGCACACCCTCGCCGTGCCGTCCTGGACTCCCGGCCAGCCGCCGCTCGCTATCCCCGCCCCCACCACCAGCGGGCCCGCCCCGGTGTTCTTGGTGACGCCACCCACGGCGGTCACCCAACCGCGCAAGATCAAAGCCACCTCGATCCAGATCCAGTACTCCCAGAAGGTAATCCTGAACTTCAACGGCATACTCTGGCCGCACGTCTCCGTGGGCACGCTCGTGCCTGACGCCCTCATCCCCGTCTCCCCATCACAGTGGGCTTAGGTAGAAGTAACCCCTAGCCGAGCAACGCGGCGAGCTGGGCCAGGTCGGCACGGGTATTCGGCACGGTCATCCCGCGTACTGTGCCCTCGGCGTCCACGGCGATCGCGAACGGAGTCCCGAGCAGGGTCAGGGCCTCGCTGACCTCGTGGTTGTCCTCGATCAGCGTGGGCACATCCGGCGGCAGGCCAAGAGCGGCGGGCTCGCCCTCCGCCGTGACGACGAGCAGCCGCCCGGTCAGATCGCCGGTCCCTTCGGCCGCGAGCTGGCCGGCGATGAGCTGGCACGGCCGGCATCCGGCGCTCAGGAACGCCAGGATGACCGATCGTCCGCGCAGGTTGTCGTTGGTGACCTTGCCCTGCGCGTCCCGCGCGGTGAAGGGCGGCAGCGCATTGCCCACGGTCAGTCCGGGCAGTCTCATCCTGGACTGATGCCCCGGGGATGCCCCGAGCTGTGCGCTCACCACTTCGAGTTGCGCGCTCACCGCTTCCAGCAGCGGCGCGACCTGCCGCAGCACGCCCAGCATCAGCACCGCGAGCACGAGCAGGGCCACCGCGATGACCACGACGGCTAGAGCCCATCCAACGGGCATTGGCTACCTCCCTGGAATCCCCGGCCGTCTCGCCGTGTCGGTAACAGAGGTCATCAGGCCCCTGACGAAAGCTGCCTGGCGGGTCACCAGCGCGGTCATCAGCACAACGAGCACGGCGATCACCGTCGGCGTGATGCCGCCGGCTGGCACCTTCCACGGATCCACCCTGAGCGGACCCGGCCAGACCGACAGCGCGACCGGGCCGTACCCGGCGACGAGCGCCGCGCCCGCGGCCAGCAGCAGGTCGAGCGCGACGTGACGCCAGCCGATCCGGCTCGGCGTTGCTGTGCCGGAGCAACCACAGTCGAAGCTGCGCCCTTGGGCGAGAGCCAGCGCGATCGCGCTGGCGAAAGCAGCCAGCAGTAAGCCGAGCATGATCGCCGCGGGCGCGGTGAGAATCCCAGCGGCGAGCAGCACGGCTCCAGCGATCTCGGCAACCGGCAGCACGGCGGTAACCGGCGCGACGAGCGTGGGCGGCAGCAGTTGGTAGTTCGCCACGGCGGCCCGGAAGCCGGCCCGGTCGCCGAGCTTGACCACACCGGCCCGCAGGAAGATACCAGCGATGATCCAGCGGACCATCAGGATGAGCAGTGCTCCCATCGCACCTCCTCGCGGCAAGGCACGGCACTGATGAATCTAATGGAGACACGTATGTCCCGACAGGACCAACCGTCACATCTTGTGCACGTAGAGTACAATCTAGCCACACGAGTGATTTCGGCATCTCTGGAACAATCATCTGCTGCTGATTCGTTACCCAGGAGAGTCGTCGCTGATATGGGCAGCTTTGAGTAACGCTTCTACGCTGGAAACGGTGATTTATAACGCCAGACAGCCGCGTGTGCGAAAGGCATGGGCGGCGATTGGCGACAGGGAGCGCGCATGAAGCATTTGAGACACCAAGCCGAACCCGGGACCGGGCGCAGGCAGCAGCCGAGCGGTCCCGGGCGCCGCGGCTTCCTGCGGCAGGCAGGACTGGCCGCCATCGTGGTCGGCGGGCTCGAAACACTGGGAATTTCCCAGGCAACGGCCGGGACCACCGGAAAGCGTTCCATCATCCCCCCGAGCAAGAACGTCGGGGCTGTCTACCCGCGCGCGGGCAAACCCGGACCGGACACCAAGAGCATCGTGGTCAAGCCGGACTGCTCGTGCGACATCACGTGGTACTGCTCTCCTGGCAACTGCGGCTCGGGATGCCCGAACCCGGAGTCGTGCTATTTCTGGTACGACTCATGCAATGGCCAATATGGTGGCCCCACGTGCGCATGGAGTAATTGCGGAACTCACGTGCAGTGCATTTAAAGCCCGACAGCGTTCATGCATTGACAAGCGCCTGGGTCAGAACCTGACCCAGGCGCACAACGCCACAGGTTAGGCGGGTAGTTCGCACACTGCGGCAAGCCGGCGGGGCCGCCTTGCGAAGTATTCATCAGGCCGTCCCAGACACACAGCCCCACTGCTGAGCTGATCCTATGGCGTGTCAAAGCGGAACATGGGTGGCTGACCTATGGGTTCGCCTGCGATAGAGGCCCTGCGGCTGGGAGCATTGCGGGCTTGTGACTCTCAGGATGCTGCCGATGAACGTGGCGAATAGTCAAGACCTGTGGATCGGCGTGTCACGCGATTTGCTGATCACAACCCTCTGATTCGTCGGGTCGTTCGATGAGCTTGCCGTTCTTGAATATCGCGCCGGCACGGACCAGCGCGACAGGGTGGGGTGCTTTGACGGCCCGCCACCGGGTCTGTACTGATTCGATGAGCTTGAACGCCATCGCGACACCGGCGGTGGGGAGCCGGGCCCTTGGTGACTCGCTGGCGAAGCCTGAGCTGGCGAGGAAGTTCCACGACAATGCCGTAAGGTCCCTTCCGGAGGAGCGCGCGGCCGAGATCGCGGCCCCGAACGCTCGCCCTTCCTGGCGCTCCGAGCGGCGAGGATCTCACCGCGCCGCTGACCCCGGCGGGGGAGCGCTGAGGTCGAGACAGTTACCGCTCCCGGACTGCGTAGGTCAGGTGGGTCACCCGCTGCGTCGGCTCCGCGCGGACCGGCTCCAGGGCCACGCGGCCCGCGTCCACGCCCTCGAACAGGCGGATTCCGGAGCCGAACAGCACGGGTGAAAGCGCGATCGTGAACTCGTCGATCAGGCCGGCGTTCACGTACTCCAGGATCGTTGCGCCGCCGCCCGCGATGCGGACGTCCCGGTCGCCGGCGGCCTCGCGGGCCTGGTCGAGCGCGGGCTCGATGCCGTCGTTGACGAAGTGGAAGGTGGTCCCGCCCGGCCGCTCCCAGGGGTCACGCTTCTCGTGCGTCACGACGAAGACCGGCGTGTGGAACGGCGCCTCCTCCGGCCACGCCTGCTCGCCGAGGTCGAACATGCGCCTGCCCATCACGCTCGCGCCGGTGCGCTCGAACGTCTCCCGCGCGATGTCGTTGTCGCGCCCTTCCTCGCCGCCCTCGCCGAGCTTCAGGTTCTCCCGGAAGAACCGCTGCGGGAATATCCACTGCTGCAGTTCCATCCACTGCGCCATCCAGCGCTGCACATCCGGGTCGTCCCTGCGTTCCTCGGGCGCGATGAACCCGTCCAGCGACATCGTCACGCTGAAGAACACCTTGCCGGCCATCAGTCCTCCACTTCCTTCCGAACGATCTCGGTGACGTAGGCAGCCAGGTTGCTCAGGGTCTGCTGGCCGCCCTCGATCGCGTGGTACTTCTCGGCCGCCTCGTCGCGCAGCTCCTTGGTGGGGAACACGGTGCGCATCTCGATCCGGGTCGCCGCGCCGTGGGGCGCGAACGTGAGGACCGACTCGAAGGCGTTCGGGTCGCCGCGGGACTCGCCGTGCAGCAGTGCGATCCGCTCCGGCGGGGCGATCTCGGTCCAGGAGATCCACTCCTGGTAGTCCGTCCCGTCCGGTCCGTGCATCACGAAGTCCCACTCCCCGCCGACGCGGAACTCGAACGCCCGCGTGGCGGTGGTGAACCCCTCCGGTCCCCACCACCGCGACAGGTGCCGGACCTCGGTGAACGCCTCGAACACCAGCTCCCGTGGGGCACTGATGACCCGGGAGATCACGATCTCGCGGCCGGCCGTCGCTGACTGCGCCGGCGCTCCTCGTCCCGTCGCGCTCATCAGCTACTCCTCCCGCCTTGCCTGCTTGAGGTCCTGCACGTACGCGTCCAGCCGGTCGAAGCTCTCGTTCCAGAACCGCTCGAACCCGCCGGTCCACTCGTGAACCGGTCGCAGCCCGCGGGCGTCAATGCCGTACAGGCGCTGCTTGCCTGCCTTGCGGTCCCGCACCAGCCCGACCTCCCGGAGCACCCGCAGGTGTTTGGACGCCCCCGGCTGGGTCATCCCCAGCTCCTGGGCCAACTCGGTCACCGGCCGCTCACCCGCCCGCAGCAGCACCAGGATCTCCCGGCGCTGCGGTTCGGCGATCGCGTTGAAGACGTCCGACGTCGTCGCTGCTCGTGCCACGGCGCCATCATATGCCGATATCGGCATACGTCAAGCCCGTGCTCGCGTTCAACCTCGTTCGCGCCACCGCCGTGGCCGCCGACATGGCCAAGGCACGCTGGGCCAGCCTGCGCAAGAAGATCATCAAGATCCCCGCCTGGATCGCGACCACCCCACGACGCCTCGACCTGCACCTCCCCCGCGACTGGCCATAGGCAACGTAGTGCGACGCCTGTGGGCCACCGCCACCAACTGACCACCCAGCCGGCGACGGCGCGACCAAGGACACAGAGTGGAAGAGCCGGTGCAGGCCGGCGGACCTCCCCTGCGCACCCACCGGTCCCAACCATCGCGACACCGAAATCAGCAATCTCAAATCACCATCGGTGGATCAGGGATCAGCGGTGCGCGGCGGTCACTCAAGGACACCCCGCCGACTAGGTCAGCGCCCAGATGATCGTGCCTACTCGTCGAGCAGTCGTTCCCACAAGATCTCGTCGCGCCACATCCCGGCGGTGAAGATGCGCGAACGGGCGACCCCGCACGGCACGAACCCGTTATTGCGCAGCACATGCTGTGAGCCGAGGTTGTCCATCTGGGTGATGGCCTCGGCGCGATGCAGATCAAGCTTGGTGATCATGATCTGAATCGCCAGACTGACCGCGCGTGTGGCGTGCCCTTGCCCCTGGTGTGGACACGCGATCCAGTAGCCGAGTTCGGCCTTCCGCCACGCTCGGCGCAAAATGTTCTGGATTGTTACTTGCCCGATGACAACATTCTCGGCCAGGACCACGCCAGGCCACGCCTCGCCGCTGTCGTGCCTCTTAAGCATGCGTTCGATACGGGTACGCTGCCCTGCAGCGGTGTAGAAGTCCGGCGGCCACTCTGGATCCCACCGGGCGAAGGCTTCGGCATCGCGGGCGTGGTGGGCGGCGAGCGCTCCGGCATCGTCGGGCTCAATGAGACGGATACTGGTTCGCGGTGTGTTCATGTCACCTGGACTTCGCGCATGGGGCCTAATCGGCAACGGAGCGTACCAGTGTGACCCTAGGGCGAGCCCTACAGTGGCCCTAGGGCGCGGGACGATACGGGTAAGTGAGGGAAATCCGTAGGCCAGCGACGGGCTGGCTTGGCATCCGTTCTCCTGACCTCGGCTGACAGCAACGGTGGCAGCAACAGCAGCAGCCACCGGCTACCAACAGCGACCCGCGACAGCCCATGACTCTCCCACGATCAGCGACATCTTGGCGTGCGCCACGCCTGAAAGGCGAAGGCCGGCGATTCGACCCCTGACCACCAGTCAACTAGCAACCTGCGGCCCTGTGACCAGGCTAAACGTCCTCTGCTGTTCACTCAGGCTTGTCCTCCATCGGCTGATTCGCGACGCATGTCCGCCAACTGATCTGCGACTCCCGGGCACGGATACTCTAGTCGGGTCACTACCGCCGCGAGTGCTGCGATCGGACCAGCCGCGGGCCGAACACCAACCATGACAGCACTACGTCCAGGAGGCGGACGGCCTATCGCACGGGCAACTGTCATCGCGGCATTCCCTGATGACCGTTCTCAGAGGCGGACAGCGGATTACCGAGGCACTACTGCTCGCCGCGCCGACGCGCGAGATGGACGGTGATGTCGGCGGCGATCTCGACCGTCTCAGGGAGAACCTGCATGATCCGGCTGTATACCTGCTCTTGCTCTGAGGTTGGCAATTCGAGGTAAGCCGAGATGGTCGAAAGATGGCCAACGTAGTCGCGAGCACTCATCGTCAAGCGCCGCTCGATCACCGACTGCTGGACATCGGCGAACCACTCAGACCCTTGGAGCTCCGTGCCGGGCCACTGCATGTCATGTCCGGGAGGCGTCCCATCGGGAGACGGAACCTCGTCGCTGTCCAAGAACGGTGCCCGGGCCGCGCGAACAGCTTCCTCCACAACCGCGTCAGTCAGCCGGGCTGGCCCACCGAACGAGGCGAATACACCTCCTGGCTCCAGCAGCGCGGCCATGCGCGACCACCGCCCCTCCGGGTTCGTCCAATGCAGCGCCGCCGCCGCATAAACCAGCCCGTAGCCCCCGCCCGGCCGCAAGTCCTCAAACGCGGCTTGCACGGTCTTGACGCTTGCTGGCACGTGCCTGCGCAGCTCGGCGAGCATGCCCCCGTCAGGCTCGGTCGCGGTGACAATGACCCCCCTTTGAGCGAACAGACGGGTTGCCTTGCCTGTCCCAGCGCCAATCTCCAAGGCAATCTGAACCGGCTGACCCGCGTAGGTCATTACCATGTCGAAAAGCTCCACCGGGTACCCGGGCCGGAACCGTTCGTATGCCTCCGCCGCCACCCCAAACCTCAGCGCGCGACCAGACATGCCGAGCATCCTGACACGATCTGCGCCGTCGATGCTCGTCCTTTTCGTGCGACCCAGCCGCCCGATCGTGGGCCGCGGGACTCTCTGAAGCAACGACGATCGCTCATCGGCGGACTCGTGTCCACGGACAGACCCCGACGAGCCTGCTGCTTGGTCCCCAGTGAGCCGGTGGTGGGAGTGCCCGACTGCCTCAGAGAGGCAACAAGCTCACGCCCGGCGAGCTGATTCTCGTAGTTTTGGCTCATGAGTGCTGTCTGGATTGGGTTTGTCGGCGTCATCGTCGGAGGCTTGATCACCACAGCTTGGTCCTGGCTGGCCGTGGTGCGGCAAGAACTAGGTGACGCAATGGTGGCGGCACGGCTCGTGGATGAAGATCTTGCCACTGCCGCCCAGGCCTTGCGTATGTCGGGAGGCGACGCACGTCTTCAAGTCGATGGCCACATCTGGGCGCAGAACCGGGGAGCGCTCGCCAGGGTCCTTGGAAGGCAACAATGGGAAGAGGTGAGCGCCGCATACCGGCAGTGCCATCAGTCTTCGGTGGGCTCGCTGGGCGACTGTGTTTCCACCGCCCGGAAGGCCCTGGCAGAGCTCGTCGCTGGTAAGAGGTACGTTGTCCCGCAAAGATGGCGCAACATGTTCCATCGGCGTGGTTCTGGGCGCGGCGGCGATTGATATCGCTTGTATGCCGGGCAATGTCCGGCCTGCACCAATAGCGAGGTCCGGCACCGTACGCGGCGAAAGCAGCACAGAAATGAACCATCCAGAGTCCTGTGGACGTTCGGCCCGCGACAGATCCCGTTGCTATGCGCTTCCGCTATCGGGCCTGGCAGGTTGTGCAGCCGGCCGGGGGCGAGCATGCGGCCCCGCGGGGGTCGGCCGCGCCAGCCGCCGGACTGCGGCCGGAGAACGCATACCTTCACGAAGGGGGGCTTGCGTGGCAGCGAATGTGGTGCTAGAAGGCGAAGGTATCTGGCCGCCCACTGGTGGGCCGGAGCTGCAGAAGGGGGAGTCGTGAGCTTCTTTGTTGAAGGAGATTACTTCGAGGTATGCAACTGCGAGGTCAGCTGCAACTGCGTATGGCTGGGGGCCGCTACCCATGACAACTGTGACGTCATGCTGGCCTGGCACGTCACCAGCGGCAACAAGGACGGTGTGGACCTGTCGGGTCTTAACGCTGTGATGGCGGTGCACTCGCCGAAGCGGATGACTGACGGCGGCTGGAGGGTGGCGCTGTATCTGGATGACCGTGCGTCCGCGGAGCAGTCCGAGGCGCTGGGTGCGGTCTTTTCCGGGGGTGCTGGTGGCTACCTGGCCGGGCTGGGTCCGCTGATCGGTGAGGTCGCTGGGGTGGCCCCGGCTGCGATCACGTTCGAGAAGTCGGATGGGTCGCTGCACGCTGAGGTCGCGGGTGCTCTTTCGATGAGCGGTGAGCAGCTGGTGGGGATGGACGGCCAGGAGCCGGCGGTGATCACCAACGCGCCGTTCGGTGCTGTCCCGCAGCCGGTCCGGCAGGCCAGGGCGAAAGACGTGAGTTACCACGGCCACTGGAGCGCCGATTTCTCGGGCACAAACAGTTTCGTCACCGATTTCCGGTACGAAGGCTGACCGGCCCGCTCGTGGCTGAGCATGCCGGTCCGGCCGCTGCTACCAGGCCTGTGCGGGGCCTTTCGCCGCGTCAGCTCGCTGTGCCGTGGATCGCGGTCGCGGGGTTCGCGGCTGTGGCGTGGGCGGTCACCGTCATGCTGGCCCGGAAGATGGGCAACGGGCCCGGGACTATGGGCTTGGCGTTGCTGCCTTTCCTCGGGCTGTGGGTGGTGATGATGGCCGCGATGATGCTGCCATCAGTCGCGCCGGTCGCGGTGCTGTGGACCCGTTTGATCAGTGGTGCTTCGGCCGGCGCCGGGCGTGTCCTGCGGATGAGCGCATTCCTGACCGGCTACCTGCTGACCTGGGCTGTGGTCGGGGTGGTCGCTTTCGCGGCTCTGGCCGGGACTGGGCGGCTGCTGGCGGCGTCGCCGGTGGCGGCGAAGTGGCTGGGCGTGGCGATCTTTATCACCGCGGGCATCTACCAGCTCACCCCCTGGAAGGACTGGTGCCTGCGCCGTTGCCGTTCACCGATCGGCGCGCTGATGTATTACCTCGGCTTCAAGGGCCGTAGCCGCGACGTCCGCGTCGGCCTCCATCACGGAGCCACGTGCGCTGGGTGCTGCTGGGGCCTGATGATCGTGCTGATCGCGGTCGGTGTGATGAACGTGGCGGCCATGGCGGCGCTGGCGGTGGTCATTCTCGTGGAGAAACTCTGGCGCTACGGCAAGCCGTTCGGGCAGGCCGTCGGTGTGGTGCTGGTGGCGATCGGCGTTCTGGCGATCTGGTTCCCATGGCTGCTTCCTGGCCTGCACGTCTCCGCCATGCCGGCGATGTAAGGGCAAGCGGAGTACCCGGATGCTGTTCCGTGCCAAGACGATCGAGCGCCCTAGCATCGGGGTGTGCAGCGATATCAGACGCTGGGCGCCGGGCAGCGGTTGCCGGGCCGGGCGTTCACCGACCCCGAGCGGACGGTGGCGGACGTCGCCGTCATGGACCGGATGCTGACGGGGCTGCGGGACCGGGCGCGGTCGTGGGCCGACGGGCCGGGTTCGGCGGAGGTGCTGGAGTACCCGGCGGCGGGCTTGCGGCACTGGCTGGTGGTGCCACGCACCCGCGCCCTGCTGGCGGCGCACCAGGTCATGGCGGTGGGGTTCTTCGGTGACCTGCGCCCGGGGGTGGATCACGCCGCGATCTACCAGCTCGAGGCCGACATCGTCGGGCGCTTGCCGCGCTACGCTGTGGCCGGGCTGCTGGCCTATTACGATGCCGAGCTGGACCGCGGCGTGCACGGCAACCTGGTGCTGTTCGGCACGCCCGAGGTGCCGCCGGGCTGGCACGGTGATGTTGTTCATGCCCGCGCGGTCGCGCTGGCACCGCAGCACTACCGCCACATCCGCCTGCACCGGGGCCTGATCGGCGGCCCGTTGGCGGGCACCAGCGGTATCGCTGTCCAGCGCACCCGGTACTTCGACTTCAGCAGCGAGCTCGCCTGGTGCGGGCTGCGCGTCATGGCCTAGGACGCCCCGGTCCTCGGCCGCCTGCGGGGCGCTGCCAGGTCGCCGTTCTCCTTAAGGCGATGTCTCCACGTTATGAGGGGAAGCCCGAACCCGGCAAGATCCGCAACGTTGCTCCAGTCTCAGGCGGGACTGCGCGCTGAGTCGATCAAAGGCGTTTGAAGAACTCAATCGTGGTCTGTACAGCGGCGGGGGTGATCAGGTGCCCGGTGTTCGGCAGCACTGCGAGCTCGCCAGCGGGCAGCGCGCGGTAGGCAGCTGCCCCTTCCTCGACAGTACAGAAAGGGTCCCTGTCGCCGGTGAGGATGAGTGTCGGCATGATGATCGCGTGCAGGTTTTCAAGGGTGTAGCCATGCGGCTGGGTGATCCGGTCGAAGGTCTGAGCGACAACTGTCTTCCAGTGGTCGGCTCCCTGCGCACCGTCGTGGTCTGCCTTCATCAGCTCGAACATCGCCCGCAGCTCGGGCGAGCGGCTCGCGCTCAACTCGGGGTCGGCATTGGTTGCGTCGGCGCTGCCGCCGAGCATCTGTCGTGTCATGACGATGGCTGGTGCCTGCGGGTCTGGGTTGAGCAGGTCGTATCCCCCGTGGTTCACGATCGCACCCACTGACCCCGGATGGCGGATTCCCACAAGTGTTGCGGTCTCTCCGCCGTCACTGAAGCCGCAGATCAGCGGCCGATCTAGCTTGAGAGCATCGATGAGGGCCATGACGTCGTCGGCCAGTAGCGCGGAGGGAATCGAGCCGCCGGGGTGGACGCTGTGCCCAGATCCGCGCGTGTCCGGCGCGATCACCCGAAAGTGTTCCGCCAGCGTTCCCATGAACGAGGCGTAGGCAATGGGAACAGATGCCCAGAGCGGATTGGTGGAGACCATCCCGTTGTCGAGCAGGAGCAGTGGCGTGCCCTCTCCCGCCTCGACGTAATGGATGTCGATCCCGTTGGCGTGCACACACCGGCCACGGTGCTGACGTGTTTGTACCGCCATGACTGGCCTCCTGATCTGGGACACGAACGCCCGCACGTCGATAACTTCATCCGGTGGGGCGCTCGCGGCGCTGTGGTCATGAGGGCAACGATGGCGTTCGTCCGGTGCCGGGGCATCGGCGAACTCACCTATCTATGGCTGATTCCTGGGCGGGCTCCCGCGCCGCGAGCGCAGCGGCTTCGGCGCGTCCGCGCAGGCCGAGCTTGGACAAGATACGTGCCACGTGATGCTCGACCGTCTTGCGCGACAGGAACAGACGTGCGGCAATCTGAGGGTTCGAGAGTCCCTCGCCGAGCAGGCCGAGCACTTCCTGTTCGCGCCTGGTCAACCGCCCGGTGTTCTTCGGCCCGGCACGAGCCGCCCGGATGCCGAGATCGCGCATCAGCGCGGCGGCGGCGTCCGCATCGCGGTCGGCCCCCAGATCCTCGAAGACCGACAACGCCGCCCGCGCCTCGGCTCCGGCCACCTCGCGGTCGTTGCGCCTGAGCACCTGGGCGAGCAACAGCCGCGTCTGCGCGGCACGGTAGGGAATTCCGGCCTGGACGAACGCCGCGAGCGCCGTCTCCAGGTGCGCACACGCACCTGAAACATCGGTTCCCGCGAGCGCATGCCCGAGCAGGCGCTCGCCATGCGCGACGATGAGGTCACAGTTGTTGACCATGCCGAGCGCGACGAGCGCACGGCCCCGTTCAACCGCCGCGCTGCTGTCGTCCAGCGCGATCTCCGCCTCGCCGAGCAACTCGATCACCGCGGCGACATCAAGCCGGCCCGGGCTCGTCGTGGCGAGCCGGCGGCGCAGGACAGCGGCAGCCGCAGATGGCTCGCCCTGCCGCAGGCGCACCGAGGCGACCGCCGCGGCAGCCTCCTCGCGCCCCTCAACTCCGCGCAGCACCCTGGCCGCGTCCTCGACCCGTCCCTGCGCGAGCCTGAGCTCGGCGAGCGTCCCGGCCGCGAACGCGTGCGGCGCTTGGAAGACACCCTCCGACATCGAGACCGCATCGGTGAGAAGTGCCTCGGCAGCGGCCCAGTCACCGTTTTCGAACAGGACCCTGCCGTAATAGGTGCGGCACTCCGCATACAGGAACGGGCACCCGTACCGGTCGATGAAACGCTCAAGCGACTGCACCCACTGCGTCGCGCGCTCGAGGTCGAGACAGCTGCCGCACACCACCATCGTCATGCAGCTCATCTGCGCGACTGTCATCGGATCGCGGCCTTCACCGCCGATCACTCCGGCCATCGCCTCATCCAGGAGTGACATGCCTTCCTCGGTCCGGCCCTGCTGGACCAGGGCCTGCCCGACGGCGTGCATCGCCATCAGCTCCAGGTCGGAGTTGCCGTTCGCGCGCCCGATCTCCACCGCCTGCCGCGCCAGCGCCTCGCTTTCGACCGGGTCGTCCGTAACGTACGCGGTGGCCCCCAGGAGCTCCCCGCGCAACTGCGGGACCTCGCTGTTGATAATCCGCGCCGCCCGTGACAGCCACCCGCGGGCCGCAGCCGTATTGCCCAGGTACCCCTTGTTGTAGCCCACCAGCGAGAGAGCGGCGCCGGCGGCGAACATCGAGTCGCCGCGGCGCCGGAAGCCGGCGTACGCCTTCTCGCAGCTGGCGATCGTGCCCGCGAGGTCGCCCAGCCAGAACAGCGCGTTCGCCAGACCGAAAAGCGCCTCGGGGACCTCGGCCACCTCGAGGACGCCGGCAAAAGCATCGCGCGCGCCGTGCCAGTCCCCGGTCGCTATGGCCTGAAACCCCGCCCCGACCTGACTCTCGACGACGCTTGACCCAGCGTCCGGCCCCTCGCCCACCTCAGCATCGTCTCAGACCGCCACACGGCAAGCACCTCCACCGAATGCCTGAACGAAGGCTTCCACCGGTACACCGTCGGTCAGATGCCTCAGCCGATGCTGGCCAGCCGTGGCTCACGCAGATAATCCATTCGCGCACGGCATGGCCGGTGGGCCAAGCTTTGGGGTCAGCGCGATGACGCGGAGACCGGACATAGGGTGGCCGTCATGGCGAAGCCGGTGCTCGTTGTGGTTGATGACGAGGACACCAGCCTGCGGGCGCTGACGCGTGAGCTTGAATCGCGGTACGGCGCGCACTACCAGGTCGTGTCCGGTTCGTCGGCGGAGGTGGCGCTGGCCCGGCTGGCGGAGCTGAAGGCGGCGGGGGCTGAGGTGCCGCTGGTGCTGGCCGATCAGCGGCTGCCGGGGATGAGCGGGACCGAGCTGCTGGCGCGGGTGAGAGACATCTTTCCCACGGCCCGGCGCGGGCTGTTGATCACCTGGATTGACCGGGCGGCGCCCGCGCCATTCCTGGAGGCGGCGGCGCTGGGGCAGCTGGAGTTCTACCTGAACAGACCGGCGTTGTCACCGGACGAGCAGTTCCACCGGGTGATCACCGGGTCACTGGAGGAGTGGTGGCGCGAGCAGGGCGGGCGGGGCGAGATGGTCACGGTGATCGGGGACGATCCTTCGGCCCGGGTCCACGAGATCCGCGACCTGCTGGCCCGCAACAACGTCCCGTTCGGCTTTCATGCCAGCGACTCCCCGGAGGGCCGGGCGGCGCTGCGGCGGCTGGGCGTGATCGAGCCCGCTGGGCCGGTGCTGTCGCTGGACACCGGGGTCGTGCTGGTGGACCCGGCCAACGCCGAGATAGCGGGGGCGCTCGGGCAGAAGCTGCGGCCCGCCGGGCAGGTTTATGACGTGTTCATCGTCGGGGCCGGGCCGGCCTGGCCGCCGCGGTCTACGGGGCGTCGGAGGGGCTTTCCACCGCGCTGCTGGAGCGGGAGGCATTCGGCGGCCAGGCTGGGACGAGTTCACGGATCAGGAACTATCTGGGATTCCCTAACGGTGTCAGCGGTGGGGAGCTGGCGCAACGCGCCTACGAACAGGCGTGGGCGTTCGGCACCCACTTCGTGTACGGCAATCCGGCGACGTCGCTGGCCAAAGACCGGGACCTGCTGGTGGTCGGGCTGGAGGATGGCAGCCAGGCCCGGGCCCGCGCCGTGGTGATCGCGACCGGCGTGTCGTACCGGCGCCTGGGGGTCCCCGAGCTGGAGGCGCTGGCCGGCGCGGGCGTCTTCTACGGCGCGGGCACCATCGAAGCACAGGCCGTGGCGCGGAAACCGGCCTTTGTGGTGGGCGGCGGCAACTCAGCAGGGCAGGCCGCACTGCATCTGTCGAAATACGCACAGCAGGTCACGATTCTCATCCGCTCGCAGTCCCTGGCGGCGAGCATGTCCGACTACCTGATCCGCCAGATCGACGCCGCGCCCAACATTGACGTCCGCTACCGCTGCGAGGTCGCGGGCGGCGGTGGCAGCGGGCATCTAGAGCAACTGCAACTCCGCAACCGCGACTCCGGGGAAACCGAACTGGTACCGGCCGCGGGCCTGTTCATCCTGATCGGCGCACAGCCATTCACCGGCTGGCTTCCCGAAACGATAAAGCGCGACCCATGGGGATACATCCTCACCGGGCCCGGCACCGGTGAGGACTGGCCCCTGCAGCGGGCTCCCTTTTTGCTGGAGACCAGCACCCCAGGCGTATTCGCCGCCGGCGACGTCCGGCACGGCTCGATGAAACGCGTGGCCTCCGCGGTCGGCGATGGCTCAACCGTCATCCGCCTCATCCACGACTACCTAGCACTCGTGCCCCCCGTACACGAAGGTCAGGAATCCCGGTTACCAGCCAGGACAGCGATCCAGCACCTCCTTCGAGACACACGAGCGGAACGCGATCACCTCAGCTAGATCCGGCCGGCGCCAGTGGAGTTGGATGCGGGACGGCCTACGCTGCACTTGATGAGGAGTTCCGCCTCCGCGACGAGCGTGCCGAACTGGTCAAAACCGCCAAAATCGAGATCATCAACGACGGCCCGCAAAAACCCCGCTCGATTCACCAGCACATCGGGCAGCGGCCAATCGTGGCCGCCGGGAACACCGACGGCGACCTGGCCATGCTCCAATGGGCCGCAACCAGCCCGTACCGGACCCCTGCAACTGGTCGTCCACCACACCGACGGCGACCGGGAATACGCATACGACCGTGATCCCATCCTGGGCAGCGGCACCGGCCAGATCCTCGCCACCGCAGCCGAGCACAAGTGGACCGTGATCGACATGGCCGCTGACTGGGCCACCATCCACCCAGGTGGCTAGTGGGAGGATCGGGGACTGGCGTCGCTGCGGCAGATTGCGCCCACCGGCCGCCGTGGTGGTCAGTTGGGGGTCAGCAGCAGGGTCTGGCCCCAGGTCAGTCCGCGCAGTGGGCCGCGTGTGCCCGGCTTATTGGCCGAGGAGCCAGTGCCCGGGTGTGATGAGGTCACGTGCTTGTGCCGGCCCCCAGGATCCGGGCGGGTAGGCACTGGGTGGGGGCGGGGTGGACAGTATCGGCTCGGCTGTGTCCCAGACCGCGGCGAGCCCGTCGGGGCGGGTGAACAGGGAGCGGTCGCCGAGGAGGACGTCGTGTATCAGCCGGACGTAGGGCGGCAGCGGGTCGGCGCCGTGCAGGCTGGCCAGCGGGATCGACGCATGGGCCACATCGAGCCTGAGCGCCGGGCCGGGCTTTTTGGCCACCAGGGTTAGGTCGATCTGGCCGTCTCCGGCGAGGGAGAACGACAGCACATTAGCGCCGCGGGGCAGCCGGCCGAATAGCGGCCCGGGTGGCTCGCGGAGGATCAGGCTGACCCGCTGGTGAGAGGCGGCCATCCGCTTGCCGGTGCGCAGGTAGAACGGCACGCCACGCCAGCGGGGGTTGTCGATCCACAGCCGCGCGGCGACGAAAGTGTCCTGGCGGGAGTGGGGGTCGACTCCGGGCACGTCCCGGTATCCGTCGAACTGCCCCAGCACCACCTCGGCTGGGTCAAGCGGCCGGAAACAGTTAATGACCTTTTCGCGGGCATCTTGCAGGTCGGCTGGGCTCAGGCTGGCGGGCGGCTCCATGGCGACCTCGGCGGCCACCTGGAACAGGTGGGTGACCAGCATGTCCAGCACCGCGCCGGTGGCGTCGTAGAACTGCGCCCGGTCCCTGATGCCGAGGGTTTCGGGCACGTCGATCTGCACCGACTCGATGTGCTCGCGGTTCCAGTACGCCGCCGATGACCCGTTGGCGAAACGCAGCAGGTGCAGATCCTGGGTGGCTTCCTTGCCCAGGAAATGGTCGATCCGGTACACCTGCTGCTCATCCAGCACCGAATGGACGACCCGGTCCAGCTCGCGGAAACTCGCCCGCGAGGTGCCGAACGGCTTTTCGTAGACCACGCGGGCGCCCGGAGCTAGCCCGTGCTGGCCCAGCGCCGTGGTCAGCCCGGCAAAGGCCACGGGCGGGACAGCCAGGTAACAGATGAGCTGCGGGGCCTCGCCCAGCGCCCGGCGGGCCTCGCCCAGCACCTCCGGCAGGCGGCCGGGATTGCCCGCGCTGAACCCGCCGCCGGCGAAAAACACCCGCTCGGCGAACGCGTCCCACTCCCGCGGCTCCGGCTTGGGGCCGAATTCGGCGAGCGCGTCGTGGACATGAGCGCGGAAGTTCTCGTGCGCGACGTCGCCGCGGCCATTACCTACCAGCCGCCACTGCCTGGGCAGTAGCCCATCGCATGCCAGCCGGTACAACGCCGGCAACACCATCCGCATGGCCAGGTCCCCGGTCGCGCCGAAGAGGACAAACACCACCGGTTCAGAAACGCTGCCGGACTCGCCGTGCTGCGCGGGGTCTGTCACGCGGCGCTCCTTTATCATTCACCGGGCCCAGAGCCGGGCTGGCCCAACCGCCGCCGACGGCTTGATGGTCAACATAGACGGCACGATCTCACCGGCCCGTCCCGCGCGCCACCGGAGAACTCAACGCCCGCGGCGGGCGGCGGAGACTCCAGGAGCCTCATCGTCCCACGGGCCAATGATCGCCGAAGTCGTACCCGGGTGGCAGATGATGAACGCGATCGCCGTCCCGGTCAGCGGCACGCCGGGCTTGCCGGCCAGTTCTGTCGATGACGGCAGGGCGATCAGGCAGCCCTCGCCCGGTGTGCCCGGATATCGCTCTGGCCGGCGGGGTAGATGCGATGCTGGGCGCGCCCGCAATCAGTACACCTGGCAAGGGAGAGACCGATGGCAGCAGCACACGAGCCGGTTGCGGTACTCGGCGTTGGCGCGATGGGCCATGGGATGGCAGACAGCGCGCTGCGCGCTGGCATCCCGGTGATCGTCTGGGACCGCAGAATGGAGGCGGCCCAGGGCCTGGCCGCCCGCGGCGCGCAGGTCGCCGGGTCGGCAGCCGAGGCGGCGCGGCGGGCCGCGATCGTGGTCACGATGGTCACCGACGCCGAAGCGGTCCTCTCGATCGCCCGCGACCAGGGCATGCTTGCCGCGTTGGCGCCGGGCGCGATCTGGGCCCAGATGAGCACCATCGGCGTGGCGGGGACCGATCGCGTCGCAGCCCTAGCCAGTGCGGAGCGTCCTGATGTGATGCTGCTGGACGCGCCGGTGTCGGGAAGCACAGATCCGGCGGAACGCGGCCAGCTGACCGTCTTCGCGTCCGGGCCCGCCGAGGCCCGCCCGCGGGTCGCCCCGCTGTTCGGCGCGCTCGGCCAGCGCACGATCTGGGCCGGTGAGACCGGGGCCGGAACACGGCTGAAGCTGGTGAACAACACCTGGCTCGCGTTCGGGAACGAAGCGGTGGCCGCCTCGGTCGCCGTGGCGCACCGGCTGGGCCTGGCGACCGGGACAGTGCTGGACGCGCTGAGCGGCGGCCCGCTGGTGTCGCCGTGGCAGGCGGCCAAGCTGGCGCGGATCGCCGAGGGCGAGTTCTCGGCCCAGTTCGCGCTGTCGCTCGCGCTCAAGGACGTGCACCTGGCCCTCGAGGCGGCCGGTGATGGTCGGCTGGAGGTCCTTGCCTGCCTGGCCGGCGAATGGCAGCGGGCCGTGGACCAAGGCCTCGGCGGCCAGGACCTGACCGTTGTCACGCAGGTGATCGAACAGCACGAAGGTGCGCCATGACCCTGATCGGCGACACGATGGGGCTGTCGCGCGTCTGCCTGTTCAGCCGGCTGGTCGCCGTTTGGTGAGCGCGGCGGGGTCGATGAGAGGCCGGTAGCGTTCGATGAGGAAGTAACTGTGGGCGAGCGCTGTCCCGGCCACGACGAAGAACGCTTTGCCCAGGAGCAGTTCGTCGGAGCCGGGTTCGACGCGCACCAGGTAGTCGCGGAGGATACGGGCGATGTCGTAGGCCCGGTTGCCGCCGCGGCCGTAGTCAAGAAGCGCCGCGCCGCGCCGCGGACCATCGGGTGCGTCCGGGCTGAGGGGTTCGACCTGGAAGAAGGCGTACCGTTTGGGATGCTCGGCGCTGGGCCGCGCGAGCCATTCGTGTTCCAGCCCGTTCTGGGTGACGGGGGTGTTACAGCCGAACGGCTGTTGCGCGGCGTCGAGGTAGAAGGCCTTGATGAATTTGCGGATGCCGAGCAGTGCCGCTGCCCGGGGCTGGTTGTAACCGCGGAACTCAAATCCGGTGAGCGCGGTGACATCGGGTGGGCTTCCCGCAGCGAACACCGCCTCGAGTTCGCCCTTGGGCTGCTGGGCCAACTCGAGAAAACGGGCTGAGACACTGGGCACCGGAGCCTGCCTTTCTGGGGACGCCACGAGCTTCAGATCCCGTGCCTGGCGCGCTGCTCGATCAGCTGCTGGGCGTTGCGCGTCACCAGCGCCATGATCGTTTCCATCGGGTTCACCCCAATGGGGCTGGGGAACAGGCTGGCGTCGGCGACGAACAGGCCCGGCACGCCGTGGAAGGCGCCGAAACTGTCCACGACCCCGCGCCGCGGGTCATCGCTCATCCGGGCGGTGCCCATCAGGTGCACCGTGAACAACTCGATCGACTTTGCGGGCACCGGGCGCGCCAGCAAATCCTGGAGGCCAGCCGGATTGCGAACCTCGGGCGCGCCGCCGAACGGCAGCAGGACCCGGCGGGCTCCGGCAGCGAACATCAGCTCAGCGGTGAGTGAGATCCCGCGCACTATCCGTTCAGCATCATGGTTGTTGACCTGATAGAAGACCTGCACCCCCAGGCCCGGGATGTTCCGTACCCGCCCGGAACCGGTGTCTTCGACCAGGCACCCAGCGGTGACCATGTGGTTGTATCCGGCCATCACCTGGCCGAGGTCCTGACCGTAGCTGGGCAACCCGAGCGCGACCAGCGACGGTGGCAGGTTGACTCCCGTCAGCAAGATGCCATCCTTTATGAACTCACGGACCTGGTAGGCCTGATGCACGCCGTGCCAGCCGAGAACCTCTTCGTCGAAGAAAGCGATCACCTTGGCGTTGGGGTGCAGGGCGAGATTGCGGCCCAGCAGCCCGGAGCGGGACCGCAGCCCCGAGCGGGCCAGCAACGCGGGAGTCTGTACCGCGCCGCCGGCGGCCACAACCACCGGCGAGCGGACGGTCAGCCGCGGCCCGCGGTGCCTCCCGGGCCGCACGAACCGGGCCTCAATGCCCGTAACGGTGCCCCTGGACTGGGTGATCCGCTCCACCCGGCAGTCAGCGAACAGCCGGGCGCCGCGCGCCAGCGCGCGCGGAACGTTGGTCACCAGCATCGAACGTTTCGCGCCCGTCGGGCAGCCGTTGGTGCAGTTGTTGGTACCCGCGCAGTGCAGCTGATTGCGCAGGTTCGGAATGATGTTCCAGCCTTTAGCATCGGCACCGGCCTTCAGCAGCCGCATATCCTTGCCAATGGTCTCGGGATCCTGCAGCGCCACCGAAATTCGCGACTCTACCTTGGCGAAGTGCGGTTCCATATCTCGCTCGCTGATCGCGGCGATACCTTCCTCCGTGGCCCACCGCTGCAGCACCCGGGCCGGGGTGCGCCACGACATTCCGCCGTTGACGACCGTAGACCCGCCGACGCAGCGCCCTTCGGAGAACAGCACCGGCGGCTTGCCCAGCGCGAGGCCCACGCCGCCGTCTCGGTACAAGGTCCGCAGCGCCCGGCCGGCGTCGGCGGTGAACGATTCGGTCGGGTGATATCCCCCTTCCTCGACCACCACGACATCCACGCCCGCGTCCGCGAGCTCGGCGGCCATGGTCGCCCCGCCCGCGCCCGATCCGATGATCACTACGCCGCACTCCACGCGAAGATCCGCACTTACCTCGCCCTGCCGGGTCAGCCCAGCCGGGACGGCCGCGCTCACGACTGGTCCTGCCGCGCATCGAGCCGCCCCCCCGGGCTGCCCGGATCAGGCGACAGCAGCGCGGCCTCACCGGCGCGGATTTGCGGCCCGTAGGAGGCCAAGCGGCGCCGTGACACTGCGGCGATGTAAGCGTCCGGCCGGTAACCGAGCTGGTCTTTGACCTCTGCTAGCTGGTAGTAGCACATCACGACGAGTCCCTTGATGCGCTGAAGCGCGAGACCCAGGCCACCCGTCCGGCGGGCCAGCACCGCCCGGAAGTAAGCGTCCGCATCGCTGTCGGCCAGCTGGACGAACCGTTGCCCGCGCGCCCGCGGGTACAACCGCGCCCCCTGGTCAAAGGCGACCAGCCCGCCCTCGACAGACCACCGCACGCCGGGCGGCCACACCTCAAGCATTGATTCGAACTCAGCGAGCAACCTGGCTGTCAGGTCCCCCGTGCGCACCTCCGGCGGACACACAATCCCAGCGAACCGCTCCACAATCCGCCGAATCACCGGGCCCGCCTGCCCAATGCCGCAGACCGGCCGTAGTGGTGGGCGGGTGGAGCAGCGTCGCTTGGTTGCCAGCCATTGGTAATGGCGTTGATCAGGTGATCAGATGCGGTGCGCCTGCGGCGCGGGCGCATGGCGGTGATCCACAGGCGGGCGGGCCGCCCCAGATAGTAGCCGGGAACGCTGTTCAAGCGGGAACTTTCCGGTCCGGGCTTCCCGGTGAATACCCCGGTGGGCCCGCTGCTGCCGCCACAGCCATCCCGGGCGCCGGTGCGGCTATTACCCCTGGCGCTCGGAGCAACTGTGGCAGCACCCGGATCTTGCTGGTGCCTGCCTGGCCAGGTGAGGAATTCGATGGGGCCGTTGAACCAGTGGCCAGCCGGGCATCTGATCATGGCGCTTTCGACGGGCCCTTCGCTGGAGTCCATGGTGAACCAGGACCTGACCTCCGCGGGTAGCCCGCATCGTGCCGCGCCATCTTGGTCTAGGTAGGCCGGGCAGTCTAGGAACATCATCGTGGCCTCCGTTGGTCATGGCGTTCTCCCGAGAATGCTCACTGCCGCTGTGCTGGCGCTGTTCTGCCGGTGTTGCCCCAGGCCAGGAACCTTAAAGTGGGGGGCTGGTGCCAGTGGGCAGGGAGCCTGGACAGCCTGGTACGGCCGGCCCGCCCCGCCGACTCGATGGCTCTAGCCGCCGTTGCCCTGGGTGCCTGACAGGTTCGCCGACCGCGCCCGGCGCTGTGAGCTGGCCGCGGCCAGCAGGGAGCGGGCTGTTCCGCGGGGTGAAGCTGGAGGAGTGAGCGAGGATGGCAGGTCCGCAGGCGGCGGTTCTACGATGCCGGGTATGGGCGGAGATGCCACGGACGCTCGTGTGATGGTGGGCCTGCTTGGCCCGGTGGAGATCGGCCCGGCGGGCGGGGTGACGGCTCCGGTGGCGCAGCCGCGGCTGCGGGTGCTGCTGGGGCTGCTGTCGGTGGTGGCGGGCCAGGTTGTCACCGCTGAATCCCTGGTGGATGGGTTGTGGGGGGAGGAGTGGTCGCCGGGCCGGGAAAAGAACCTGCATTCGCAGGTGTCAGCGCTGCGACGCCGGCTGGAGCGGACCGAGCCCGGCGGCGGAGGGCGGCTGGCGCGGGCAGGGACGGGGTACCGGCTGGTCCTGGGTCCCGGTGAGCTGGATGTGGCGGTGTTCCGGGACCTGGCGGGCCGCGGCCGGGAGGCGGCGCGGGCCGGGGACGCGGTGGCGGCACGGGAGCTGCTGGGGCAGGCGCTAGGAGTGTGGCGCGGGGCCGCTCTGGCGGACGCGGCGCCATTGTGCCCGCGACTGGCCGGGGAGGCAGCCCGGCTCGAGGAGGCGCGGGCCGCCGCGGTGGAGGAGCGGGTGGGGTGTGATTTGGCGCTGAGCCGGCACGCCGAGGTAGTGGAGGAACTGGCCGGGCTGGTGGCGCAGTTTCCGCTGCGGGAGCGGCTGGCGGGCCTGTTGATCACCGCGCTGTACCGGTGCGGGCGGCGTGGGGAGGCGCTGGCAGCCTACGACAATACGCGGCGGGTGCTGGCCGAGGAGCTGGGCCTGGATCCGGGGCCGGAGCTGGCCGGGCTGCAGGCCCGGGTGCTTGCCGATGACCCGGCGCTGACCGCCCCGGCGCCGCCGGCTGCGGGGGCAGGGGTGGTGCCGAGGCAGTTGCCCGCCGGGTTGGGGTTTTTCGCGGGCCGGGAGGCGGAGCTGAAGCAGCTGGATGAGCTGCTGGACCAGGCCGGACTTCCTGACGGTGCCAACGGCAATGGCGGGCTGGGCGGGACGGTGGTGATCTCGGCGGTGGCCGGGACGGCTGGCGTGGGCAAGACCGCGCTGGCGGTGCACTGGGCGCATCGGGTGGCCGCCCGGTTCCCGGATGGGCAGCTGTATGTGAATCTGCGCGGGTATGACCCGGGCGCGGCGGTCACCCCGGAGGAAGCAACGGCGTGGTTTCTGGCCGCGCTCGGGATGCCGGCCTCCCAGATCCCGGCTGGGCCGGCGGAGCGGGCGGGGCTGTACCGCAGCGTGCTGGCCGGGCGGCGAGTGCTGATCGTGCTGGACAACGCGCGGGACGCGGCGCAAGTGCGGCCGCTGCTGCCCGGCGGCGGGGGGTGCCTGGTGGTGGTGACCAGCCGGTCCGCCCTGGCCGGGCTGGCCGCCGCGGAGGGCGCCCGGCCGCTGCGGCTAGGCCCGCTCGATGACGAACAGGCGGCGTTGGTGCTGGTGGCCCGGCTGGGCCCGGAGCGGGTGGCCGCCGAACCCGAAGCGGCTGCCGAGCTGATCAGCCGGTGCGGGGGGCTGCCGCTGGCCCTGGCGGTGATGGCCGCCCGCGCGGCAGCCGACCCTGACTTGCCGCTGGCCGTTCTGGCTGCCCAGCTGGCCTGGGCACCAGAGGCTGGGGCCGCCGCCGCTAGACAGCCGGGCGGGGAAGGCCCGCCGCGGCTGGAGGTGCTGGACACGGGGGACCCGGCGACCAGCCTGCGCGAGCTGTTGTCCTGGTCGCACCGCCAGCTATCGGAGCCCACCGCGATGATGTTCGCGCTGCTGGGGGTGCACTGCGGGCCGGACATCACTGTGCCGGCCGCGGCCAGCCTGGCCGGCGGCCCCCGCCCCGATGCGCGCCGGGCCTTGGCCGAGCTGGCTGATGCCAGCCTGGCCGCCGAGCACCGGCCCGGCCGGTACGTGATGCACGACCTGGTCCGCGGTTACGCCGCCGCACAGGCCCACCAGACCCTCAGCGAGGCTGACATCGGTGAGGCCATCAGCCGCAGCCTGGACCACTACCTGCACACTGGGCTTAACTCATACGACCTCCCGCCGCCGTGGACGCCTGCGCAGCCCGCGCCGGGCGTACTGCCCGAGCAGCTGGCCGACGAGGCGGGGCTGCTGGACTGGGCCCGGGCCGAGCACCAGGTCCTGCTCCAGGCCACCGCCCAGGCCGCCGCCGCGGGCCTGATCACCCGCGCTTGGCAGATTTTCTACGGCCAGGCCTACTTCCTAGTCGGCCAGGGGTACTGGGCCGATCTCCGTGCCACCGCCCAGGCGGTCCTGGCCGCCGCCCAGGCCGCCGGTGACCAGATCGCGCTGGGCTGGACCCACGCAGCCATCGGCTATTACAGCACGCTGGCCGGCGCTCCTGACCAGGGCCGCGCCCACGAGCAGCAGGCCCTGGGGCACTTCCGGCAAGCCGATGATCTGCCCGGCCAGGCCTTCGCGCACCTGGCAGCCAGCCTGGCGTACGGCTGGGCGGGCGACTTGGCCGAGGCAGTCAAACAAGGCGAGGCAGCCCTGGCGCTGTACCGCCAGACCAGCGATCCGACGGGACAGGGGTGGGCCTCGGCCGGTCTCGGGGAATGCCACGCTTACCTGGGCAACTACGATCTGGCGCGCAGCTACGCCCGGCAAGCCCTGCAGGTGACCCGCGAGGACGGCGATCCCACAACTTTGGCCTTCGCGTGGCATGCGCTGGGTTTGGTGCACTCGCGGCTCGGTGACCCTCGCGAGGCGATCAGCTGCTACCAACACGCCCTGGCCTTCGCGCGGAAACGGGAGAACTCGATGGCCCTCAAGTGGCTGGTCATCGTGCTGGCCGACTTCGGCGATGCCTGCCAGGCCGCCGGTGACCTGCCCGCCGCCGCTGGGGCCTGGCGGCAGGCCCTGCAGATCCTCGACGACCTGCGACTGCCAGACGACATGGGGGTCCGGGCCAGGCTCGAACAGACCGGCCCGCCTGACGGGCCGGGCTGACGGTCGGGGTCGCACCTATACCGGTCTTCCTGGCGGCACCGCTGGCTGATCACCGACGGCCGCACAACCCGAGGCGCTTCCGGGCCGGGTGGACATAGGCCGCCTGCCTACGGCAATCTGGGCCGCAGGGCGCCAGCACAGGGCGGTGTCACCGCGACCCGTCGGCTGGGCTGTGCGGTATGCCCGCCAAGGGGGGAAATGGGTAGCGCCATCGCGCGTTCTGCGCCATTGGCGATCGGGATCGCGCTCAGCCCGATCCCGATCATCGCCGTTCTGCTGATACTCACCAGCCGCCGGGCGAGGGTCAACGGCCCGGTGTTCGTGGCTGGGTGGCTGGCCGGCCTGGGCGCCGTCGGGGTGATCATCCTTTCGCTCGCCAGCCGGTCACCGGGGGAGTCGCCTGGCGGTGGGCCGTCCTGGCTGAGCTGGGCCGAGATCGTGCTGGCCGTCCTGCTGCTGGTGGTCGCGGCCTGGCAGTTCCGCTCCCGGCCGCGCCGCGGCGGGCCGCCGCCGGTACCGGTATGGATGTCCAGCGTCGACAAGGCAAACCCGCCAGCCGCCCTTGGGCTGGGGGCCGTGCTGTCAGGCGTCAACCCCAAGAACCTGATCTTGGCGGCTGCCGGCGGCACGGCCATCATCGGGGCCGGCATCCCAGGATCCCAGCAAGCGATCGCCTACGCGGTTTTCGTGGTCATCAGCACCCTCAGTGTCGGGATCCTGGTGGCCTTGTTTCTCACCCTGGGTGAGCGTTCAGTGCAGTTCCTGTCGCGGGTGAAGGACTGGATGACCCGGCACGGTGCGATGATCACCATCGTCTTGTGCCTGGCCATTGCGGCCAAGCTGGTCAGCGATGCGGCAAGCGCCCTGTCGCCATAGGACGCTCACGCTCGCTTGGCCCGCGGGAGCGGCCTTACTCAACGGGAAGATGCCGCCGTGCATGGACAGGGGCTTGATCAGCGTCGCTCCCGGAAATGACGGGAGCGCGGGCCGCATGAGGCGCGCGCCGGGATAAGAGAGGCGGCCTCGCCAGGCACCGGTCCTCGGGCAACTGAAACAAGTAGCCGCAGCCCTGCATCGGCGGGCGTTCACCGCGGCGGCGCCCCCGGGCCACGCGCCCAGGTTCATCAGCTGGCAGGGGACTGCCGGGAGGTCGTGTCGTGGCGGCGGCTGAGGGTCTCGGCGTAGGCGGCGGTGAGCTGACGGGCGCGGGTGAGGAAGTCGTTGATGACCTGGAGCTGGTCATCGGTGTAGGTGGCGAGCAGCTCGCCGGTCTGGCGAATGAGGTCGCCGAAGATCTCTTGGTCGCGGGCGGCGGTAGCTGCGGTGGCCTCGACCACCAGGCGGCGCCGGTCGCTGGTGTCGGGCTGGCGGCGGATGTAGCCCGCCCGCTCGAGGCGGTCCAGCACGGTGGTGACGCCTCCCGTGGTGAAGCCGAGCAGCTGGGCGAGGTCGGTGGGGGCCATCGGGCCGGCCCGGCCGACGATGTCGAGGGCGCGCATGTCGGTGCGGTTGAGGCCGTACCGGTCGGCGGCGGCCTGGTCGAGCCGGTCGATGTCGGTGCTCAGCGCGCGGAGGCTGGCGGCGACCCGGGACGGGAGTGCCCGCTCAGACATGATTTGCCAATCTAGTAGTTAGAATAGTAAGCTACTGACGATTCTAGCAGAACTGCCTTCCCTGAGGAGACCTTTCATGCACACCCGGACCCGCATCCTGACCACAGCCGTGGCGGCCGTCGCGCTGGCAGGCGGAGCGGCCGCAGCGGCCGCAGCACAGGCGAGCGCGCACACGGTCAATGCCGCCGCGGCGCAGCCGGCCACGCCGGCACCAAGACAGCTGACCGTCGTCAGCCAGCTGACCTCCATCCGCTTCTTCTCCAACTCCGGGCCGATCAAAGGGTGGCCCACCAAGCCGCTGGTGCCTGGTAACCGCATCATCGGCCAAGACCGCATCCTGCAGCACGGCGTGCGAGTCGGCCACGACAACGAGGCCTGCACGGTTTCCTTCCACCAAGACGTGCTCTGCCAGGACATCGTCATCC
Source organism: uncultured Actinomycetes bacterium (assembly GCA_963813395.1). Lineage (GTDB taxonomy): Bacteria > Actinomycetota > Actinomycetes > Streptosporangiales > Streptosporangiaceae > DASXKD01. The sequence goes on along the minus strand of CAWEYV010000021.1, from coordinate 292,578 downwards.
TCAACGGTCAGGGCGACCTGCAGGCCAGCTGGACCGTTCAATGGCCCGCCAGCGGCAACGGCGGCCCCCCCACCTTCGACGGCATCATCGACGGCGGCACCGGCATCTTCGCCGCCGCCCACGGCACCTTCCACGCGCAGACCCGGCCCAACGGCGAGCGCCTCATCATCACCTTCGGCCGTGGCGGGTAGACACCAGCCACACAGGCACGGCCGGCCCGGCCCAGCAGCGGCTGCTGGGCCGGCGCTGCCGGGTCTCGCCGGGCCACAACCCCCGCGTCTCCTCCAGTGCATCGGCATGTCACACTTGCGCATGCCCGGTGAGATTGCAGAGGGCGCGTTCGTCGGTTTCGCCGAGCTGCATTTGGGTTTCGCCCGCCACGTCGCTGACGTGCTCGGCATCAGCCGACGTGAGGCGCTGCGGACATGGACTCCCGCGTTCGGTTTGGCGGGTGGCGGCTGGGCGCAGACAGACCACCAGGATCCGCACGCGCTGGCTGCCTCCTATACGCGGCAATACGAGCATGGCCCGGCGTTGCCAGGCGCCGGATGTTTCGCCTACAGCTATGAAGCCGGCGAACGCACTGTTCGGCTGCACTTCGTCAACCGGCACGGTCCAGGCGCCCTCTCCGAGCCCCAGCGCCCACAACGACGCAGCGAAATGGGCGCGACGCTGCTGTGCGCCAGAGAACGCCATCCCGAGGCCCAGTGGCTTCGCGCGGGGTCTTGGCTCTACAACGTGCCCGGCTACCGGGCGCTGTTCCCGCCTCGGCTTCTGGCTACCGCCCGTCCCGCGCACCCTCGCGAGGAACTGGAGTTCATGGCCCTGTGGGGCCAGTTCCTGCGCGGCGACCGCACGCTCTACCAGCCGCACGCTGCGCTCTTCGTCAGCCGTTTCTTGGCCGCACGCGACCAGCGGGAGCTTCTGGCCGCGTTCCCGCTGCATAAACTTGACTGGCACGCGAGGCTCGACGAGATCTGACCCCAACGCGCGCCGAGTCGGGCGTTCCGGCCACATGGCCGTCCAGTTCGTGGCCGTCCTGATCGCTACCCCGGCGCACGTGGGCGCGCATTCTAAGTAATCCCCAGTTGCGACGGCGCCGTCGCTGGCGAAACAGTTTTGCTTGATCACGGCGTTGTCGTTGGTGAAGATCTGCTCGTGACCACAGCAGGCGGCGCAGGATGAATGAAGACGACCTCGTACTCCGTAACCTGACCTATGCGCGTTTCGCCGAGCTGGGCCGCGCACCCACCGCGGCCGAGATTGCCACCGCCGCTGGCCGCGGCCGAGCCGAGGTGATTGCTAGCTGGGAACGGCTCCACGCCCTGCACGCCCTGGTCCTCGACCCGGTGACCGGCGACATCAGAATGGCGAATCCATTCTCCGGCGTCCCAACCGGCTACCGCGTCCAGGCTGCCGGACGGTGGTGGTACGGCAATTGCGCCTGGGATGCATTCGGGATCTGCGCCGCCCTGCACGAGGACGGGCGGATCGAGACATCGTGCCCGGACTGCGGCGCAGCCCTGCAGATTGCGGTGACCGATTGGCGTCCTGATGACCAAAGCCTGCTCTTCCACTGTCTCGTCCCGGCGGCCCGCTGGTGGGACGAGATTGTCTTCACTTGAAGCACGATGAATCTCTTCCGGTCGGAAGAGCACATCGAGCGCTGGCTCGCCGGACGCGAGCCTGGCGCGACAATCTCCGTGGGGAAGCTGAGCGAACTGGCGCATGCCTGGTGGGACGATCGGCTTTCCCCTGACTGGCGGCCGCACACGAGAGACAGGAACCAGGCGATCCTCGACGGGCTCGGGCTCACCGCAGACTTCTGGCGGCTTCCCAACTCCTAGCTGGCCTGTCGCGGGCCGCGCCGACAGAGTGATGCCGCGAGGCGACCGTCGGCGAGCAGGAATCCCAGCGGAGGTATCTCATCTGGCCCGCGGGGCGCTGTCGGCTGGCGGCGATGGGTGTTTGGGTCGATGCTGTGTATCGAGCCTGGTGGCGCACTGTACTGTCTGGCGCCCGCTGGTATCCGTTGACGGGAGATCGGCCGTGACTGACGAGAAGATCCTCACGACGTGCCCGCGTGACTGCTATGACGCGTGCGGCATCGAGGTGTTCAGGCGCGACGGCGTGATCCGCCGGGTGCGCGGTGATCGTAATCATCCGGTCAGTCGGGGGCGGCTGTGCCGCAAGTGCGCGACCGCCTACAACGGCGTGCTGCTGGATCCCCGGGCCCGGCTGTCCATGCCGCTGCGGCGCGATGGGCCGAAGGGCAGTGGCCGCTTTAAGGCGGTGTCCTGGGATGAGGTGCTGGCGGAGATCGCCTCGCGCCTGGCTGAGGTGGCCAGGGGCCCCGGCGCTGATACCATCCTGGCGGCTCACTACACCGGCACGTTCGCGCTGCTTGGCTACCACTTTCCGAATCGATTCATCCGCCGGCTCGGTGCCCGTGAGGTCGACCCCGACACGATCTGCAACAAGGCGGGGCACGTCGCGCTGGAGTATCTATATGGGACCTCGCTGGACGGCTTTGACCCGCGAACCGCCGTCGATGCGGCGTGCATTATGGTCTGGGGCGCCAATCCGTCGGCGTCGGCGCCGCATCAGCATGAGCACTGGCTGCCGGAGGCTCCCGGCCAGGTGATCGTCGTCGACTCGGTCCGGACCGCCACCGCCCGCCAGGCCGATCTGCACCTTCAGCCGTTCCCGGGCAGCGACGCCGCGCTGGCGTTCGCGATCGCGCACGTGATCCGCCGAGACGGCCTGCTCGACCACGAGCTGCTGCGCGAGCACTCGACCGGGTGGGACGAGCTCGAGCCGCTGCTGGAGCGGTGTACCCCCGGCTGGGGCGAGCGCGTTACTGGCGTGCCGGCGGCCGCGATCGAACAGGCCGCCCACTGGTATGGCGCCGGGCCGTCGCTGTTGTGGATCGGCCAGGGCTTCCAGCGCCAGCCACGCGGCGGCAACGCCGTCCGCGCCGTAGCGCAGCTGGCGGCGCTGAGCGGAAATCTAGGCAAGCCCGGCACGGGCTTTTTGTACCTCAACGGGGCTGGCAACCGGATGCTGGATGAGGACTACATCGCGGGCGCGCACCTGCCTGGTGCACAGCCCGATCCCATCAGCCACATGGATCTGGTCGGCTGCCTGGAGGACCCGCGGCGCTCCCAGGCGCTGCTGTGCTGGAACATCAACATCGCCGCCTCCAACCCCGAGCAAGCGCGGCTCCGCCAAGCGCTCACCCGCACTGACCTGTTCACCGTGGCGATTGACCTGTTCGCGACCGACACCACCGACCTGGCCGATGTCGTACTGCCGGCCGCCAGCTTCCTTGAGTCAGACGATCTGGTCGCTTCCTATTTCCATCTCAGCCTGTCCGCGCAGGTCAAAGCCATCGAGCCGGTCGGCCAGTCGCTGCCCAACACCGAGATCTTCCGCCGGCTCGCCGCTGCGCTCGGGTTCGGCGACGATGACTTGCACGAGCCAGACGAGCAGATCATCGCGGAGGTGCTGCGGCGGACCGGACTCGGGATCGACTTCGCCTCGCTGGCACGGCAGGGGACAATCTGGATCCAGCCAGAGCCACGCGTGCAGTTCCCTGACCTTCGCTTCCCCACACCGAGCGGGAAGGCCGAGCTCGCCAGCACTCGCGCCGAAGCCGACGGGCATCCGCGCCTCCCGCAGCCGCATGCCGACCCGCGCCCAGCGAACGGGCGGCTGCGGCTGCTCACCCCCGCCTCACCATGGCTGCTCAACGACAGCTTCGCCAACGAGCCGAAACTCGCCCGGCGCCTCGGCATGCCGGTGATCGCCATGCATCCGGCCGACGCCGCTGAGCGCGGGGTCGCCGCCGGAGACCGCGTACTGGTACGCAACTCGGTCGGAGAGCTGGAGCTCACCGCACTGATCTCCGACGATCTCCCACGCGGCGTCGCGTTCTCACCCAAGGGCCGCTGGCCAAAGCTTGAGGCCAGGCACGCCAACGTCAACGCCCTCAACCCTGGGACTGCAAGCGACATGGGAGCCAGCACAACCGTGCACGGAGTCGAGATCACGCTGGCGCGCCTTCCCTAGCACCGAGCAGCCGCCCGCCTAACACAACCACCAACAGCCCGTGACACCCCAAGGGCGGGGCAATCTCGATAACCGAAAATCCGCCGGGCTACCGCACTCCGCGGCCAAGCGGGCATCAAGAAACAGCCCGCGAAGCGAAGTCAACGCGCCGGCGCCAGCTGGCTCAACGCGGTAGTCACCGTCCGTCCCACTTTGATCCAGTCCGCCTCTGGAAGCTGCCTGCCTCACCTGAGCACATGCGCGTGCTTCAGGCTGCGGGCAGCCAGAACTCAAGCTGGATGTTGTCGGGGTCCCGGAACACGATCACCGATCCGATCGGCGTTTCGGCGATTGGCGTGAATATGATGTCGCGGGAGGAAAGCTCCTTTTCCCATTCCTCGAGCTCAGCTCGTGTGGCCACGCCAAAGGCCAGGTGGTCCAGACCAGTCCGGAACTCATTGAAGCGATCCGTCTCCCGGGCGGAGTACTGCCGCACCCCAAGGACCCATCCCGATCCCGGGTCAGCCAGCACCCGGAACTTGACATCCTCGCTGTCGCCTGTCAGCGCAACCTGCATGTTGAGCAGGCCGCAATACCATTCCGCACTCCGGTCCGCGTCGCTCACCGTCAAGGCAACATGATGGCCGCCCGTAATGGAAGGCATCCTCATCATCCTCCAATCCGCTCCATGTGGGGTTGACCCTGTTATCCAACGATGCTGGCCCCGAAAGTGCAAAGGATGACCCAAGAGTGCACCTGGAAAAGGTAAGGGCTCCCGGTCGGCCAGCTAGGCTCAACCCGCTGCAGGCCGGCGCCGTGGCCGACCCGTTTTTAGCTCTGATCCGCAGTTGCTGCTGGGCGTTGTGCACGAGCGCGTCAGCTTCGTTGTGCACGAGCACATCAATTCCACTGCCAGCTTGAGATCCAGGGTTGCGTGCCAGCCATTCCGTAAGGCCGCCTTATGCCGCTGGCCGGGAGTCGAAGTCACGCGATATTGTAGTTGGATCCAGTGGGGTACAGCCTTTCGCGTGCTGCCGCTCCAATGCGCAGGCAGGCAGAGGTCATACCCCGCGAATGCTGCGGCGAGTGCCCGGCCTTAGCGCGTCGCCGGAGTTGGCCGACTGGGGGTGGTCGCCCGTGCGGTGCCCTCGGTGTGGGCAGGAGAGTCCTGGCGGGGTGCGGTTTTGCCCGCATTGTGGCGTGCAGCTGAATGTTTCGTGTCTCGCCTGTAGCGCGGTGCTGCCGCCGGGTACCAGGTTCTGTTCCGAGTGTGGGCGCGCGGTTGCCATGGCGCCGGCTCCGGCGGGTTACACCCCGCGCCATATCAGTGAGCAGATCCTGGCCGTGCGGACCGCGATCGAGGGTGAGCGCAAGCAGGTCACCGTTCTGTTTTGTGACATGGTGCGGTCCAGCGACCTGGCGACACAACTGGGACCAGAGGAGTTCCACCTGGTTGTGGACCGCTTCTTCCAGGTCGCGCTGGCCGAGGTACACCGTTATGAGGGCACGATCAACCAGTTCCTCGGTGATGGATTCATGGCCTTGTTCGGGGCCCCCATCGGGCATGAGGATCATGCCCGGCGTGCGGTGCTGGCCGCGCTGGGCATCGCCGAGCGGTCGGAGGTGACGATCCGGATCGGGATAAACAGCGGCCTGGTCGTGGTGGGGGCGATCGGTGATGATCTGCGGATGGATTACACCGCGTTTGGTGACACCACGGTGCTGGCCGCCCGGTTGCAGGCCGTGGCGGCGCCGGGTGCGGTACTGATCAGCCAGCGGACGGCGGGGCTGGTGCGCGGTTACTTCCAGCTGGAGGAGATCACGCCGGTCGAGGTCAAGGAGCGCACGGTCTGCCCGCTGCGGGTGACCGGGCTGGGCACCCGGACGGCGGCTCTTGCGGCCGGCGATGAGCTGAGCCCGTTCACCGGCCGGGACCGTGAGCTCGCCGAGTTGCACCGGGTGCTGGATATCGCCGTTGACGGCGAGGGCCAGGTGGTCGGCCTGGCCGGTGATCCCGGTCTGGGCAAGTCCCGGCTGGCGCTGGAGTTCCGCCGGCTGGCTGAGCCACGTGCGGCCGTGCTGGAAGGCCGGTGCCTGTCCTACGGGACTGGGATCGCCTACCTGCCGCTGTTTGAGCTGGTGCGCAATGCTTGCGGGATCGCGGCCGGGGATGCCCCTGAGCTGGTGTCGTCCAAGATCGAGCTGAAGGTGAAGGCACTTGAACTGGACGTGTCCCTGGCACACTATCTGCGGCATGCGTTCGGCCTGCCGACCGGTGATCCCAGCCTGGCTGGGCTCGATCCGCAGGCTATCCGGAAGCGCACCTTCGACGCGTTGCGGCAGCTGCTGGTGGCAGAGGCGATCCGCCGGCCGCTGGTGGTGCTGATCGAGGATCTGCACTGGATCGACCAGACCTCGCAGGATTTCCTGGCTGAGCTCGCCGACGAGCTGCCGTCGGTGCCGGTCATGCTGCTGGTCACCTACCGCCCCGGCTACACGCCGCCATGGATCGGCCGGTCGTACGCCTGCCAGCTGGCGCTGCGCCCACTGTCGCCAGCGGCCAGCGAAACGATCGTGGCCTCGATCCTGGCCAGCGGGGACCAAGGTACGGCGGCGGCGATCGCCGAGCGCGGCGAGGGCAACCCGTTCTTCCTCGAAGAACTCGCCCGGGCCAGCAGGGACCAGACCGCCCGCCCGCCAGACATTACCGTGCCAGAGACAGTCCAGCAGGTACTGGCCGCCAGGATCGACCGGCTTGGCACGGACCAGAAGGCAGCGCTCCAGGTGGCTGCCGTCCTGGGGCGGGAATTCTCGCTCGACCTAGCCGAGGAAATCTGGGACGGTGAGGGACCGCTGGAGGCGCGCCTGCAAGAGCTGAAAGCGCTGGAATTCCTCCGCGAGCGGCACGGCCCCGCCGAGCGCACCTTCGTGTTCAAGCACGCGCTTACCCGCGAGGTCGGCTATGACAGCATGCTGCAAGCGCGCCGCCGATACCTGCACGCGCGCGCCGGCACCGCGTTGGAGTACTCCAAAGCCAGCCAGCGCTTCGAACACTGCGAACTACTCGCTTATCACTACTCCCGCAGCACCGACCCCGCACGAGCGATTCCCTACCTCGCTATCGCTGGGGACCGGGCCAAGGATAGGTATGCCAACGGGGAGGCAATCGCCGCATATGGCCAGGCGATCGACCTGATCGAGCGACTTGATGACCGTCGGCCGGACCCATACGGTGCCATCTGCGAAAACCTGGGCATTGTCCAGGTGCGGCTGAGCCGGTACGACGAAGCCATCGACGCCTATCAAAAAGGCCTGACCGTCGTAAGCGACGCCTTCCAGCGGTCTCACCTACATGGCCTGTGCTGCGAGGCGGAAGAAGGGGCCCACCGCTATTCGCGGGCGCTCGCCCAGTGCGACCTGGCCGAGCAGGCGCTCGGCGAGGTCCCCGATGAGCCGGGGCCCCAGTGGCTTTCGTCGTGGTTCGACATCCAGGACAAGCGGATGGGGGTCCTGTACTGGCTTAACGACACAGAAGGATACGGCCAGCTGATCGACCGAGTACGCCCCTTTGTCGAGGCGCACGGGTCAGCCCAGCAGCGCATGAGCTTCTTCCTCAGCCTGTTTGGATGGTCCGTACGCCGGGACCGGTACCTCATAACGGATGAGACCCTCGAGTTCGCCCGGGCGGCTTACGCGATCGCCCAGGCCGATCCCTCGTCTTCACGATGGACCGGGTTCAATTACGCGTTCGCCCTGCTCTGGCACGGAGATCTGGATGAAGCGACCGCAATGCTGCAGGAAAGCCTGGGGGAGGCCGAGCGTTGCGGCGACACCGCGCTGAGGTCGCGATCGCTGACCTACCTCATGGTTGCGGAACGGAAACGGGGCGATGTTGACGCAGTGCGCCAGGCCATCGGCTCGGTGATCGCCCAGGCACGCGAGGCGTCGCTGCCGGAGTACGAGGCCATGGCCATCGCCAACCGCGCCTGGGTCGCGTGGCGCAGCGGGGAGCATGCGAAGGCGGGGACAGACGCGCAGGACGCCCTCGACATATGGAAAGGACTTCCCGCCCGCTACTTCTATGACTGGATGGCGCTCTGGCCACTGCTCGCCATGGCTCTGGCCGCCGGACGCGTCGGGGAAGCGATCGAGCACACCCGAGGAATGCTCCCTCCTCCCCAGCAGCTACTCCAGGAACCAGTCCAGACCCTGGTCGAAAGCGCCATACATACATGGGACGCAGGCCAGCCCGCCGAAGCCGAAGAACTACTCCAGAGCGCAATACGTGCAGCGGGTGATCTTGGCTACCTCTAACTAAAGGCCTGGTCCGGACCCGGCCACCCGCGGACGTCGCGATCACGATGGGGCGCGGACGCAGGCCCAAACCGGCGCCGCGCCGGCCGTAGGTGCCAACGCGGCGCGGAGGGAAGACCATTGGACCATGGACCTTGGGCACCTGAAGGCTGAGCTCGACCGGCTGGCCGGGGCGATCGAGCACGCGGGCGGCCGCGTGACGGAGCGGGACCTCAACTACGTCGAAGATAGCGCTGAACTGTTCTACGAGCGAGATGGCGAGCGATACGAGGTCCACCTGAAGAGGCTGCCGGGTCCGCTAACTGGCTAGCGCCGTGGCCCGGCCCGCCGCAGGGCCGGCGCCGGACGCTGTCAGCGCAACGCCCGGTGTCAGACTCTAGTGGTGGTGGTTGGACGTCCGCGCCGGGTAGAGGTGCGGCCTTTTCCCTCCAACCGGCGGCTGGTCACGGCGGCCATGCGCGCTGGCCGAAGCAAGATGCCGATGTACGGGCTGGTCGATGTGGACATAACCACAGCGAACCGGCTGCTGGCCGGGCACGATCCGCCGGGGTCGCTGACCGCCTTTGTGGTGGCCAGCGTGGCCCGAGCGGCCGCCGCCCACCCGGCCGTGCATGCTTACCGAAACTGGCGCGGGCAGCTGGTGACCCACCGGCACGTTGATGTAGGCACGATGGTGGAGATCAGCACGCCGCAAGGGCCGTTCGCCATTCCCCATCTGCTGCGCGACGCTGACATCCGCGAGGTGCCCGACCTCACCGCCGAGCTGCGCCGCGTCAAGCACGACCCATCGGCCAGCAGTAGCGGCAGGTGGCTGGAGCGAGCCGGGCCGGCCGCGACCCATATCCCGGGGATGATCCCGGCCATGTATGCCGTGATGGCCAGATCGGTCGCTGCCCGGCAGCGCATCGGTACCGTCGCTGTGACGGCTGTGGGCATGTTCGCCGGCGGCGGAGGCTTCGGCATCACGTCCCTGTCCTTGATGTCCCTGGAGGTCATCGTCGGCGGGATGAGCCAGCGCCCGCGTGTCATCGACGGCCAGGTCACGGTCCGCGACGTCCTGGATCTGACTGTGGCAATCGACCACAACGTGGTGGACGGCGCGCCGGCCGCCCGCTTCGCCGCCGAGTTTCGGGAACTTCTGGAGGGCGCCATGGTGCTATCGCCGTCCAGCGTTGCCTGACATAGCCCAGGGTGGGTCATGTGGACTTCGTGTTCAGGGCACTGATTGCCTGGTAGCAGCGGAGCATGATGGAGGGTGGGTGATGCTGGGGGGTAAGGCATTTGAGAAGAGGGGACGGCGCGATGGGCAGTCAGATAGGTGCTTTGCTGGCGGGCGGCCTGGATGAGTTGCGCTATGAACCGATCGGTAAGCGCATCCGCGCCGTGCTGGGCGACGGCACCGCCGTCGACAGCACCCGGGCGGTGCTGGTCTGGGAGCCGCGCCGCGTCGTCCCGTCCTACGCCGTCCCCGCGGGTGACATCCGCGGGGAACTGGCCGTGGCCGCGGCGGCGGCCTCGGGTGACACTCGGGAGGCCGGGGCACAGATGCCGGCCCTGTCTGGCCGTCCGGTGCTCACCCCGGCCGACCCCTTCGCTGCGCACACCGCCGAGGGCCAGGTGGTCGATGTGCGAGTGCTCGGCCAGGACCGTCCGGGTGCCGGGTTCCGGCTTGCCGACCCAGACCTGGCTGGGTACATCGTTCTGGACTTCGGGGCCTTCGATGGGTGGTTTGAGGAGGACGAGCCCAATGTGGCCCACCCGCGTGATCCTTTCCACCGCATCGATGTGCTCGCCAGCTCGCGGCACGTCCGCCTGGAACTGGACGGGCAGGTGCTGGCCGAATCGTCCCGGCCAATGCTGCTGTTTGAGACCATGCTCCCGGTCCGCTACTACCTGCCCCGCGAGGACCTCCGCGCCGAACTGAGCCCCAGCGGCACCCGGACCTATTGCGCCTATAAGGGCCAGGCGTCGTACTGGTCGGTCACCGTCGGCGACCGGGCCGTCCCCGACATCGCCTGGACCTACCAGCAGCCGCTGCATGACGCGGCGCAGGTCCGCGGCCTCATCGCGTTCTTCGACGAGCGGGTCGACGTGGTCGTGGACGGTGAACGCCACGAGCGTCCCATCACGCCCTGGTCACCGGGGCAGCGCACCTAGCCGCCCAGCCCGGCATCGTACAGAAGCCCTATCCCCGGGAAGTCCTCGTCGCTGTGGCCCGCTAAACCATGATCGGGCCGGACGGTCAGGAGCCGCCGGGTCGAGTCCGGCCTGGTGGGCGATGGCCGCGGCCTCGGTGCGGCTCACGGCGCCAAGCTTGGCCAGAATGTTCGGTACGTGGACGCTGGCGGTCTTGACCGAGATGAAAAGCTCGGCCCCAATCTCACGGCGCGTCAGCCGGGGCAGGTCCAACCGCGCCACCCAGCCGAGCCTGCCGAGCTCCGCGAGCACCGGCCGCAGCGGATGCCCTCGGTGGAGCTCGTCGGAACGGAACGTGACAACGATCAGTACGCTGTTGAGGACCTGCTGATTGCCGACCAGGAAGGTAAGCAGATCGCGCGTGGACCGGTCGGACCAGTGCGCGTCCTCGATCACCAAGACGACGGGCCCGGCCTCGGCCAGGTGCCCGAGCAGGGCTAGCACCTGCTCAAACATCCTCGCCCTGGCCTCACCCGGATCGGCACCGACGGCCGGCTCCCCGAGTTCGGGCAGCAGCCTGGCCAGGTCGAGCGCACCTCCGCCAGGCAGCAGCGCAGCGACCCCATCGGCACCCAGGTCGCGGACGAGCTCTCGCAGGACCCCCGTGAACGGGGCGAATGGCAGGCCTTCGGCGCTCAGCTCCAGGCAGTAGCCGAGCAGGACCCGGGCGGCTCCCGAGGCCAGTGCTCGCGCCGCGGACTCGCCGACCAGCCGCGACCTGCCAACTCCGGCCTCACCGCCGATGAGCACCGTCGACGGCTGGCCCTGCTGGACCCGCGCGAAGGCACCCCTGGACCCGTGCTGTGCCCGATGGCGCGCGCTAGCCATAACGTCCTGTCTGTGTTCCTGCTGGCGGAATGACTAGGTTGTGCGGCTTGTTCGACCCGGTGATCCCCGGCCGGGGAGCGTTCAGCACCGTAAGGCCAAAGCCAGAAGAGAGCGCCGATGCGCCGCACCAGGGCCAGCCAGGCCACCACGCCGCCCGGGATCCACAAGCCCGATGAGCAGTGGCGGCAGGAACTGACCCGCCAGCAGTATGACGTGTTGCGCCGGGGCCATACCGAGCAGGCTTTTACCGGGGGATACCTTTACACCAAAGACAATGGCTCCTACTGCTGTGCCGGCTGCGGGAATGAGTTGTTTCGCTCGGACGCCAAGTTCGCATCCCGCACCGGCTGGCCGAGCTTCTTCCAGCCGGCCAGCGAAGCAGCCGTCGAGCTGCGGACGGACAGGGGCTGGTTGCTGCGCCGCACCGAGGTGGTATGCCGCCGCTGCGGCGGTCATCTAGGCCATGTCTTCCGCGACGATCTAGGCCATGTCCTCATCGACCATCTAGGCCAGGTTTTCCGCGGCGCGCCCGCTCCCACCCGCAGACGCTATTGCATCAACTCCTGTGCGCTGTCCTTCGAGCCTATGCCGCCGGACCGCGACCGGAGCAACGGCCAGCCCGGCAGCTGATGCCAGCGGCGCCCCGCGCCCGCGGGATGCCAGCGGCTTCTGGCGGATAGTCCGCAGATCGGCAGCAGACCTTCTGACCTGCATGTTTATCCATGGCTGTCCGACCAAGGCAACGCACGGATCTGCATGATCTCTCCGGGTGCCGCCTCGATCAGCGTCGGTTAGTGGCCGGGCTGGGTGGTGGAGTGCAGGAGAGTGGAGAAACGGCGGCCGAAGAGGTAGGCGTCGCCGGGCCAGCGTGCGGACAGGTAGTTGCGGTCGGTAACGGTGAAGGCTGGGGTGTCGTTGGTGGCGGTGCCACGGGCGGTGAGTGCTATGGGTCCTCGCTGGAATTGGCTGGCCGGGTCGTCCAGCGCCGCCTTGACCTCATCCTCGACATAGCTGGGATAGGTCCGGTAGTAGCGGCCAAGCCGCCAGGCCGTACTCCAGTAGGCCACGCGTTCCAAGTATTTGGGCAGGCAGGTGGTCTGGCGGCCGGCCAGCACGCTGCGGCCGGTCGCGGTGTCGCGGGTTCGCGCCAGCACCAGGACGCCGTGGCAGATCGCGCCGACGGGCCGGCCCAGTGTCCAGAACCGGGCCACCTGGTCCTGCAGCACCGCCGAGCCCAGGTACTGCCGCATCCCGGGGGCGTGCCCGCCGGGCAGCAGCAGCCCGTCGAATGCGGCCACATCCACCGCCCGCCACGCCTGTGTGCTGGTGAACTCCGCGGCCTTGGCCAGTTCGGCGTAGCAGCGCTTGGCCTCGGGCGCGGCACCCAGTTGGCCGAAGATCACCCCGGTCAGCAGCCGGGGATCCGCGGCTGGGACCGCGCCGGCCTGCTCGGTGGCGAAAACCACCTCATGCCCTGCGTCAACCAGCACCCGCCATGGCACCGCGACCTCGGTCACATCGAAGTCCCGGTCGGGCAGTGGAATCAGCACGCGCACCCGGCCATCATCCCGCACGTGCCGCAGCGAGGCCGGCGCATGCCATTGTCAGCGGCGACGAGGCCCGCACACCTCCCAGCGCCCGCCCAGGCCACGTGCTCGCATGCCGGAAGTAACGCGTTGCGCAACGCCCATGACGATGCCGGGCAGCGAATACTCATGCAGAATTTCATGATCTTTAAGCCGAATCTGGCGCCAGGACTGCGAGATCCCAGCGGCCGAGCCGGAAGGTATTTTCGCAGCCGGATCGACTATGCGCCGGGCGCAGGTGGTGGACGTTGGTCGTTGGCAATGCTCAGGGCATCCCGTTCGGCGCTGCCGCAACCGAGCCCTGCCAGCAGGGCGCAGGCGCGCCGGGCGGCGGTTGGCGTGTGCGCTCCGGTGTGCGGGCTGGGCACGGCCGGTGCCGGCCAGGAACCCGGCAAACCGGTGCGAGCAGGCTGCAGGCCAGGTGCAGTCACCACCGTCCCGTTGGGGATAAGGATCTCTTGAAGACCGGACGGGACGGTGTTTCACGAGTTCAGCGAGGCGGCCAGCCGAGTGCGTCGAAGACGGCGATCGGGTCGAGGTAGTCACGCCAGTGGACGACCTCGCGGTCGCGGAGGGTGAGGACGGAGATGTAGCGGTTGCCGTAGGGGGCGCCGGTGGCCACGGCCTTGCCCGCGGAGGCGTATTCCAGGACGACCGTGCCCTGGGCTGGGTCGTGGTGCACGGCCAGGTCGTAGCAGCGGTCCAGGACGAGCGCGTCGCCGTAGGGCCGGTAGAGCTCGGCGACCGCGGTGCGGCCCTCGACGCGGCGGGGGTAGCCGGGGACTGTGATCACGTACTCGAAGACGGCGTCCTCGGCGAGCAGGTCGAAGAAGTGGGCGGGCCCGGCCAGGCCGTCTAGGCCCTGTTCGATGATGCGGAAGAACGGGTCGAGCGCGGCGAAGTCGTCAAGGTCGGCGATGGGGGTCTTCATGAGGGCTTTTCCTTTCCTTCCGTTACTTCCAGGCCGGGGCCGTCCTGGCGGCGAACTCGGCGAAGGTAACCGGCGCAGTGCCGGTGACGTCGAGGACGTCGCTGTTCGGGCGGGCGCCGTTGCCGCTGGCCACGGTGGCGGTCAGGGGACGCAGGACCTGGGCGTACTCTGCTGGGATCCCGGTGCTGACCATGGCGGCGATCCATTGTTCGCGGTCGGTGTTCCGGTAGGTGATGGTGCGTCCGGCCGCCGCGGAGATCATCGCGGCTGCCTCGGCCATGGTGAGGGCCTGCGGGCCGGTAGGGGCGTAGGCGTGCCCGGCGTGCTTTTCGGGCTCGGTTAGGGTCACGGCGGCGACGGCGGCGATGTCCTCGACGCTGACGAAGGCCTCGGCCCCGTCCCCGGCGGGCACGGCGATCTCGTCGTTCACCGGCTGGAGGAACGTCTCGCTGAAGTCTTCCATGAACCACGCGGGGCGGATCACCGTGCTGGTCAGGGAGCCGCGCGCGGCCAGGTCGAGCTCGACCGCGCGCAGCGCCACCGCGGCCGGGGCGTGCTCCATGCCGTAGGCGCTGAGGTAGGTGACGTGACGGACCCCGGCCCGCTCGGCCTGGTCGAGGAACTGGCCGACCAGGCCGGCGAAGTCGATGCGGAGGATGGGCGAGACGAGGTACAGCCCCGTGGCCCCGCGCAGCGTCTGCTCCCACGTGGCCTGGTTGTCCCAGTCGAAGCGGGCGTCGGCGCCGGACCGGGCGGCGGTCCGGAGGCTGACCTCGTGCGCGGACAGCCGCTCCGCGACCCGCGAGCCGGTCTTGCCGGTCGCTCCGAGGACGAGAACCTGGTTAGTATCCGTGCTGTTCATGCGTTCATAATGGCCAGGGAAAGTGAGAGCTTCAATGGTCTTGACGCTCATTTTTTTGCGTAAGACACTCATCTAGTGGACATCTTGCAGGAGCACCTGATCCGGGCCCGCGCATCGGGCGGGGTCTTCGCCCGGTCGGCCGCAGTCCCCCCGTGGGGCATTCGGTTCCCCGGGACCATCCAGCTCGCCGTCCATACCGTGGTCCGGGGCCGCGCCTGGCTGTGGACCGGTCACGGCGGCGATCCCCTGGAACTGGCGCCCGGCGACCTGGCCCTGGTCCGAGGCGGGCCCGATCACTTCATCGCCCACGAGCCCGGCGCCCGCTGCGTCCTGCCGGGCGAGTTCCGCTCGCTGTCCGCCGCCGACGCCGCCCTGTCGACTCCCGGCAGCGCGGTGTTCCTGTGCGGCGCCTACCGCTTCGCGGGCGACATCGGCCGCGGGCTGGTGGCGGCGCTTCCCCCGGTGCTGTCACTGCCCGCGAGCGTGGACGACCCGATCCACTGGGTGGTCACGCTGCTGTCACGCGAGATGCTGCTCGCCGAACCGGGCAAGCAGACCGTCCTAGACCGGCTGCTCGACGTCCTCGTAGTCCTCGGCCTGCGGGCCGGGCTGACCCGCAGCAAAACCGCCCCGCCCTGGTTCCGCGCGGCCGCCGACCCCAGGCTGGCCCCCGCCCTGGAAGCGGTGCACGCCAGCGCCGCCAAACCGTGGACCGTCGAGAACCTGGCCCGGCTCTGCAACATGTCCCGCGCCACCTTCGCCCGCGTCTTCCATCAGGCCCTCGGCCAGGCACCCATGCAGTACCTCACCGACTGGCGGATGACCCTCGCCCGCGACCTGCTGCTCGCCCAGCAAGCGCCCATCGACGAGATCGCCGCCCAGACCGGCTACTCAACCGTCTACGCCTTCGCGACGGCATTCCGCCGGCACCACGGCGAACCCCCACGCCGCTGGCAGCAGCGCGAGCTGGCTGCCGCGGCGGCTGGCCCCGCAGGCGACGGGATCCATCCTTGACCGCGACACCGTCCCGGTCGCAGCGGCCGGCGTTCTCGTCGTAGCGGGCCTTGTCCCGGCGGACCGCGGTATTCCCGCCCACTTCGGACAGGGCCGCAAGGTCTGAACGCCCCGGCGCTACCGTAGCCAGGTCGAAAACGACCAGCGCGAGGCCCAGCAGACCGGCGCCCACGGCACGCCGTTCCTGGTCCCGTTCCTGGTCATCGACGGGCCACACCGTACCCGGCGCGATCTGCACCGACGATCTGCGCCGCCCCGACCAGAGTCGGCCAGATCAGCCCCCCATAGAGTCAGTTCTGCGCGACGCACGGAAACGTTGGTCACGCATGGATGTGGACCATATTGAAGCCTCTTTGCGTCAAGGGATTCAGCGGGGTTTCCTGACTGGGCCTGTCCTGGTCGTCGCGGCCTGGGCTGCTGTGTGGGGTCGTAGGGTGGGGCGTGGGTCCGGGAGTGGCTTGTCCGAAGAGCCGGCGCTCGGGGTGTAGCCGGCCACGCTGGCGGCAGAGTCGTTCCCCGTTGCCCTCCCGGGCTCTTTTAGCGCGTGCCCGCCGCGGCCCGCTGGGCATCGGCCTGGAGGCGGGCGAAGATGGCGTCGCTGACCTGCCGCTTGAGGGCACGGAGTGCCTCTTTGGGTGTCTTGCCTTCGGCCAGTTTGCGCTCGTAGTGGGTGCGCCCGTCGCTGTGGCAGTGGCTGACCTGAGTGACCGCGGCCATGTGGATGGCGTGGTTGAGGCGCCGGTTGCCCCGCCGGCTGAGCCGGTAGATCTTCCGGTGGCCGGATGACACCTCGATCGGCGCGGTGCCGTTATAAGCGGCGAAGTGGTCCCGGCTGGGGAAGCGGGACACGTCACGGACGGCGCCTCTCACGATGGCCGCGACGACCGGGCCCACGCCGAAGATCTCGGTGACAGTGGTCCCTGATGCGGCGACCGCCACGGTCAGCTTCTTTTTGGCATCACGCATCTGGGCGTCGATGCGGCGCAGGTCCTCAACGAAGGCTGCGGCGAGCTCGCACCGGGCTGCCTCCACCGCCCCCGATGGCGTGCGGGCCTGGAGGAGACCAGCGGCGTGAGCGGCGGTGAGTCTCTTGGAAACGCCGCCGGGGATCAGCTCACACAGCACGGCATGCAGCCGGCAGACGGCCTGGGTGCGGGTGCGGCCCAGGTCCCGGTGGCGCTTGGACCACACCTTCAGCACCGCCGCATGATCATCGGCTCCCACCTCCCGCTGGGAGGGTGAGCGCAGCGCCGCGACCGCGACCGAGCGGGCGTCGTTGGGATCGTTCTTGTTCACCGCCCCGGCAGCCAGCAGCCGGACCCGGGCACCGAGCTTGGGCTGCACATCCAGCACCCGCTCACCGGCCGCCAGCAGCTGCTGGGCCAGCAAGTGCCCCAGGCCGGCGGCGCCCTCGATCGCCCAGGTCCGCTCCGGCCACGCCGCCGCCCACGCCAGCAGCCGCTGCGCCTGACCGGCTGACGCGCGAACCCGCAGCTCACCCAGCGGCTCTTCCGCCGCCCCGATCACCACCGCGGTGTGGGAGCCCTTGTGCGGATCCACACCAATCATCACAGCCACCACGAACGACCCTCCCATCGACGCCGGTATGACCGCGACGGGCATGCCTTATTTCAGGGCCTACTGGCGCTCGCGCCTCTTTCGAGCCACGCCACGGCAAGGACCCGACGGGCCGGCACGTCGTTAACAAGCCAGACTGCAAGCAGCCGGCAGGCGGTTCGAGAGCCAGCCCATCGGACCTCTGGACACTACGGCCAAGCCGCAGCTCCTGCACCGATCCTGCAATAAGGCGGATCTTCGCGCGCTTATTTGACGTCTCGCAGACGGGCCTGCAACGGCACATGCATGATCCGTTACGGATCATGCATGTGCACGCTGGAGTTAGGGTCCCAGGTGTCCTCAGGTCCGGGCGCGGTCGGCTGGCTGGACTTTTGCGCGCTGCTCGGGCTTGCTCATCGGCTTTCCGCCAGCGGGGTCGCGGCCGCCGCAGCGGCGGGCATTGGCCGCGAGCGGGCCTTGCCCGTCAGCAGGATCGCGGCGACGAGGCCGGCAGCGGCGAAGAACGCGATGACGAGCACGATCGCGTGGCGGAAGGTGGTGATCGGATCCGGGCTGACGTGTGCCAGGATGGCGACCAGGGCCGCGACGCCGAGGACCGTGCCGACCTGGCGGGCCATGTTGAGGATTCCGCTTCCGGTTCCGAACCGGTCCGGGCTGAGCGAGAGGCTGCCCGCGGCAAGCAGCGATGGGATGGCCAGGCCCACCCCGGCGCCGCCCAGTAACTGGGCCGGCAGCAGGTGCGTCAGGTAGGCCGGCTGGGCCTGGATCTGCGCCAGCCAGAGCGCCATGGCACCGGCGTTGACCAGGCAGCCGATCACGGCGACGCGGCCCGGTCCGCCGAGCCGGCCGGCCAGGCGCGGGGCTACCACCTGAGCGAACGGCAGCACCATCAGCGGGCCGGGCCCGATGGCCAGGCCCGCCCGGATCGCCGAGTAATGCCAGACGCCGGTCAGGAACTCGACCGAGTTCAGCACGAACGCCCCGAACGCCGCGTAGTACAGAATCGATGCGGCGAACGTGCCGCTGAACGTGCGTGACCGCAGCAACCCGAGTTCGATCACTGGCGAGTGATGCCGGCGGGAACGCCAGATCATGACGGCACCGCACGCGAGCGACGCGGCCAGCACCACGACGAACCGGGCCGAGCCCCATCCCCACTCGGGCGCCTTCACCAGGGCGAACGCGACCAGGCCGACGGCAGCAGCGAGCAGCGTGGCGCCGGCCAGGTCGGGCCTGCCGCGGGTGTGCTCATCCCTGCTCTCCGGCACGATCCGTGTGGCCAGCAGCTACGGCGAGCAGGCCGACCGGGATATTGATCCAGAACACCCAGCGCCAGCTGAGCTGGACCAGGCCGCCGCCGATCACCGGCCCGAGCGCGGCACCGAGCGCGCCGAACGCCGACCAGGTCCCGATCGCCTTGGCCCGCCCCGACAGCGGGACGCTGGCCAGCAGCAGCGAGAGCGAGGCGGGCACCATCAAGCCCGCCCCGGCGGCCTGGACGACCCGGGCCGCGATCAGCTCAGGCACGCCCGGGGACAGGCCGCACAGCGCCGAGCCGACGGTGAAGCCGATCAAACCCGTGACGAAAATCCGGCGGCGGCCGACCCGGTCCGCCCACCGGCCGGCCGGCACCAAGACGGCCGCGAACACGATCGTGTACGCGTTCAGCACCCAGGACAAGGAGGCCAGGCTGGTGCCGGGGTAGTCGCGGCCGATGTAGGGGAACGCCAGGTTCACGATGAACAGGTCCAGGCTGGACATGAAGACTGCCAGAGCCAGGACGCCGACAATGGCGGTCACCTGCCGGGTGGACCGGTGCGCCTCACCGGATTCTCCGGCATGGGCCGGGCCCGGCGCGTGGGCCGGCTGGGCGCTGGTCTTGCCACCGCGGACGCTCATGATCATCCCTAAGTCAGTCCGAAATCTGGACTCGACCCTACAACGGCTGTCCCGACTGCGTCCAGTTTTCGGACTGAGCAGGTATTCTGCTGGCATGACAGCAGTAGCAGCCCAGCCGCGGGAGTGTTCCGTGGCGCGAACGCTGGAGATCGTGGGGGAGAAGTGGGCACTGCTCGCGGTGCGCGAGGTGTTCCTGGGCGACCGCCGCTTCGATGAAATGGTCCGCCGGATCGGCGCGCCGCGGGACACGCTCGCGGCCCGCCTGCGCTCGCTCGTCAGTGCCGGGATCCTGGAACGGCGGCAATACAGCGAACACCCGGCGAGATACGAGTACCGGCTGACACAGGCCGGCCGGGAGCTGTACCCGGTGATCCTGACGCTGATGCGCTGGGGCGATGAACACCTGGCCGGCGACGATGGCCCGCCCATGGTGCTTGAGCACGCATGCGGCCACCGCCTCGCGGCCAAGGTTGTGTGCGAAGCGTGCGGCGAGCCGGCAGAGGCACGCACAGTGACACCAACCGCCATGACCTAACGCAGCCAAACCCAGGCCGCCCGGGCAGTGGTCGTCCGCGCGGGGTGGAAGCCCGGGGATGCCTACCCTGGGGCGAGCCGACAGGTCTGCGCCGGTGTCTTGATGAGGCTAGGGTGGCGTTGTTTTGGGACCGGGCGGGCGCTGGGCCTGGTGCTGGGCAGTGGCCGGCAGGGCGGACAGTTCGCCGGGGGCAGGGCTCGGCGGCGGCTGCCTGGCTGGGTCGGGTCCGAAGGCGAAGCCGGCTACTGCGCCGAGCGCGGCGAAGGCGGCCGCGGTGAGCAGCACGTCGTTGAGGCCGCTGGCGGTGCCGGCCCGGGCGGCGTGGGTGACCGCGGCGCGGGCGGCGGGCGGGACCACGGCGGCGACCCGGGTGCCAGCGCCGGAGGCGACGGCTGAGGCCAGCCGCTGGGCGGCGCCGGGCGGGGCCGGAGGCCGGCCAGGGCGTGCAGGGTGGCGGTGGTGACCCGGGAGGCGTACAGGGCGCCGAGGACCGCCACGCCGCTGGCGGTGCCGACCTGGCGCAGCGTGTTCACCAGGCCGGCGGCCATCCCGGCGTGGGCCGGCTCCACCGCCGACAGCGCCGCCGAGGCCAGGCCGGTGGAGGTGATGCCCAGGCCGATCCCGGCCAGGATGAACCCCGGCAGCAGTACCAGCCACGTGGAGGTGGCGGTCAGGTGAGCCATCGAGGCCAGCCCGGCCGCGGCCGCGACCATGGCCACGCCCAGCAGCACCCGCATCGCCACTTTGCCGATGAGCCGGCCAGTGAGGAGGGCGACCGCGAAGGAAGCCAGCGACAGCGGCAGGAACCGCAGCCCGGCCTGGACGGGGGAGTAGCCCAGCGTGTTCTGCACATACAGCGACAGGTAGATGATCATCCCGATGACCGTGGCCGAGATCGCGAACGCCACGAACCCGGTCGCGGCAAAGCTGCGCCGGGCGAACAGGCGCAGGTCGGCCATCGGCGCGGCGGCGATGCGCAGCTCGTAGATCACGAACCCGGCAAAGGCCACCGCTGCGGTCGCGAACAGGGCGACGATGGCCGGGCTCGCCCAGCCCAGCGCGTTGCCGCGGATCAGCGCGAACATCAGCGCGGTCAGCGCCCCGGTGATCAGCGCGGTGCCCGGCCAGTCGGCCCGCCCGCCGGCCGGGTCTCGGGATTCGCGCAGCCGGGCCACCCCGGCTACGAACGCTGCCACCCCGATGGGCAGGTTGATGAAGAAGATCGACCGCCAGCCGAGGGTGTCGGTCAGCACCCCGCCGGCCAGCGGACCGATGGCGGTGGCGCCGCCGAGCGTGGCGCCGAAGACACCCAGCGCGCGGGCCAGGGCGGCGCCAGAGAACTCCGCGCGCAGCAACGGCGTGCCGGTGGCGAACAGCACCGCGCCGCCGACTCCCTGCAACGCGCGAAACAGCTGCAGCGCCAGCGCGGTCGGGGCCAGCGCGCACGCCAGCGACCCGGCGGTGAAGATGACCAGGCCGGCCAGGAACAGCCGGCGCTGGCCCAGCCGGTCACCCAAGGTGGCCGCCGGCAGCAGCAGCACGGCCAGTACCAGGGCGTAGGCGGCGCTCACCCACTGCAGGTCCGGCAGGCTCGCCCGCAGATCCCGCTGAATCGATGGCAGCGCCACGCTAACCACGGTGATGTCCAGCAGCAACATGAACACCGCGGTGCACACCAGCACCAGCGTCCACCGCTGCCGCGACGACATCCCCGGGACTTCAGCCATCTGCCTCACCACTCCAAGCGGCGGCCGCTGTCATGACGGCTGCGGTCAGCAGGCGTTTCCGCACCCACACCGCGAGCCGTTCTCCCTCGCTCGTGGTAAGCAGCGCGTCGGCGAGGACGGCGTCGCGGTCGCCGGAGATCAGCGTCGAGGTGCTGGCTGGCCAGGTGGCGGGGGTGCTGTCATCCCATCCCGGGCCACCAGGTATCGGCTTGTACCCGCTGTTGAAAACGTCGATCGACAACGAGCTGGCCATGGTGACTCCTTACCCCTTCCGGCTGCCGCGTTCGTCAGCGCGGCAGCCGGAAGGGCGTGTCGCGACGGGATGTCGTTATCCGGCGGCCCAGAACGCGCAGTGGTGTCTGGCGGCGAAGTCGGTCTCGACTTGTGGCTGCGGTGGCACGAGCGACAGCATCTGCGCGCTG
This sequence comes from uncultured Actinomycetes bacterium, assembly GCA_963813395.1. Taxonomy (GTDB): domain Bacteria; phylum Actinomycetota; class Actinomycetes; order Streptosporangiales; family Streptosporangiaceae; genus DASXKD01. The sequence goes on along the minus strand of CAWEYV010000021.1, from coordinate 270,636 downwards.
TTGCCGAATGCGGGCCAGGGCAGGGCCGCGGTCGCGGGGTTGCCGGTGGCGGCGAAGTTCACCCAGGCCGCTCGCATGCTGGCCGCGAGCGTCTGCTGGTCCGGGTTGAATGCGGGGTGGAAGGGCGCGTTGGGCAGGTTGAACAGGTATGGGAGCTCGGACTCGTGCGTCGCGACGGTTATGAAGCCGGGTGGTGTGTAGGGCTGGGGCGCGTTGTCGTCGTTGAACTCATAGGCGAAGGTGGGCACTCGCTGGGACGTCTCCTGGTCGATTTGCAGCGCCGGGCAGGCGAAGTTGGCGTCCCCAACCAGCGCGCTGAGAGCCGCGTCCTCCGACGAGGAAAATGCGCTGGGCGGGTAGGCGCTGGGCGGGTATTCGGCCGCGATCGCCGCGGCGCGGGCGGCGGACACGCCCAGCACCGCGGCGATGTTGGCCTGGTAGTTGTCTGGGCCCACCGGCTCGTCGGGGATCGGCACGAAGGTGCCGCCGCTGACGGTCACGTGCAGGCCGTCGACGAACAGCCGTTCCTCGTCGTGGTTGGTCCCGTTGAGGACCGGAACGTGGGCGAACCGCCCGGCGGCCAGCGCCGTCCCGATCGGCTGGGTGAGGACCTTGCCGTCGACGACGCCGGGGATCCCGGTGAAGGGGGTGCCGACGAGGCTCGCGACCGGCAGGTTGCGCAGGCACGCCGCGGTCTGGTCGGGGCAGCCCGCCTGGGCGGCGAAGGCCTCGCCGGCGGCCTCGGCGGCGGCCAGGGGCTGCTGGTTGAGCGCGAAGGAGCCGCTTTCGATGATCGCCCGCTGGAAGAGCCCGCGCGCGCCGGGAGAGGTTAGCTGGGCGAGCACCGACAGACCACCGGCCGACTGGCCCGCGATCGTGACGTTGTGCGGGTCGCCGCCGAACCGGCGGATGTTGTCTTGCACCCAGCGCAGCGCCGCCTGCTGGTCCATCAAACCGTAGTTGCCGGCCGGGCCACCCGGCCGCGAGGCCAGCGCCGGGTGCGCGAGGAAGCCCAAAGCGCCAAGCCGGTAGTTGATCGTGACGACGACGGCGCCGGCCGCCGCGAGTTCGGAGCCGTCGTAGTTGCTGCTGCCCTCCTCGGTCAGCCCGCCACCGTGGATCCACACCAGCACCGGCCGGCCACCTCCGTCACCACCGCGCGCCAGCCGATGGGTTCCGTCACCGCCGGGCAGCCCGGGCGTGTACACGTTGAGGTACAGGCAGTCCTCGCTGAAGGCACCGGACGGTGCGAAGGGGCTCGGCGGCTGCGGGCAGCTCGGGGCGAACTGGGTGGCGTCGCGGATGCCCCACCACGGGGCCGGGGGCTGCGGGGGGCGCCACCGCAGGTTGCCGGTGGGGGGAGCGGCGTAGGGAATGCCGAGAAACTCATCGACGGTGCCTGCGGTCATGCCGCGGACGGCCCCGTCGTCGGTTCTCACGATCGGGGCGCCGCCGGAGCCCCAAGCTACGGTCGCGACGCCGGCCGCGGCAGAGGTGGCACCGGCTGTTGTGACGGCCAGCGCCGCGCAGCAGGCGGCGGCCAGCGAGGCGCGCCGCCAGTGGGTCGTGTTCATGAATCTTGACTCCTTCTATTTCGCCAGGGCGGGGGCGAAAAAGTCGATGAGCAGCTGGTTCACGCGCTCATGCTCGTCGTGATGCACCCAGTGCGAGGCGTCGGGCAGGCGCTCGACGCGGTCCAGGTTGGGCACATCGTCGTGGTCGGGCTCGGCTAGTTCGGAGCCGAGGTAGCGATCGCCCTCCCCCCAGATGACCAGGGTGGGCGCCTTGATCACGCGAAGCGCCGCTTCGGCCTTCTTGGGCGGGGTCCGCACCGAGGACCGGTAGTAGTTGATCATCCCGGCTGCCGCCCCCGGCTGTGACCACGCCTCGATGTAACGCTCCATCTCCTCCGGCGCCTGCTGCTCCGCCATGACTTTCTCTCGTCTCGAGTGAGTAAAAGTGCTTGATCCAGTGACCCCGGCTCGGTGTTCAGCTATGCGCTGTGGCCGCCCCGTCACGGTAGGGGGCCAGGAACGCGGTCAGCGTGGTCAGCAGCTGCTCGGGGGCCTGCTCGGCGACCCAGTGGCCGCAGCCGGGGAGGACCACGGTCTGGACGTCGTCCGCGGCGAGCTTCATCGTGTTCCCGGGCCCTTCGCCGGAGCTTTCCGCTCCGCCGATCGCCAGCACCGGCAGGGTCAGCCGCCGGGTCTTGCGCTGCTCGTTCTGCACGCTGGTGACCGGGATCGCACGGTAGAACTCGAAGCTGCCACGAAGGTGGCCGGGGTCTTTAAGGGTGTCGATGTAGTACCGGACGGCGTCGTCGGGCAGCTTGTGCGCCCCGGCCGAGGCGTCGAACTCCGCGCCGAAGAAGATCTCTTCCCGCCCGGTGACGAGCTGCTCGTTAATCTTCGGGAGCTGGTTGAAGGCCAGATGCCACAGCATGGCGTTGAGCGGCGGGGGCAAGAACAGCGGCGGAGAGGGGGATATCCCCGGAAGCGGGGCCTCGGACACGGCCAGCCGGTCGACCCGGTCGCGCTGATCGGCGGCCAGGGCATAGGCGACCGGCATCCCGACGTCGGTCCCGTACAGGGCGAACCGCTGGTGCCCCAGCACGTCCATCAGCGCGACCAGGTCGCTGGCCAGAGTGGCGGTGTCATACCCGCCCTGGGGCTTGCCCGACAGCCCGATGCCACGCTGGTCGACCGCCACGACAGAGAAGTCCCGGGCCAGCCCCGGCATGATCAGGCGGAACTGATACCAGGTCTGCGGCCAGCCGTGCACCAGCAGCAGCGGCGGGCCCTCGCCGCCGGTGACCGCGTGCAGGCGCACCCCGCCGGTATCGATGTAGCGGCTGGCGAACGTGCCGGTGAACCCCGCGGGGAGGTGCGGCGCCCCCGAGACCGAGCCGGGGCCTTCCGGGATAGGAGAGGAGCTCATAACGATCCCCTTTCACACGTGGTCCTGCCTCACCATCGCGCACCCGGCGGGCCCGTCGCCCCCGTGACAGTCCCTGGCTTTACCCCGGCCCTGCCCAGGTCTGCGATAGGGCACACACGGAAGCTGCGTCGCGTCAAGCACTTGCCCCCGCCGCCGTCGCCACCGTCCGCTCACATCAACCAGATAGGCATCAATTACGGCCCGCACCCCTTTGGCGGCAGCGGTCGGCCATAAGGCGGATACTGCCGTGCCGTGCCGTGCCGTGCCGGGTGGGGTGGCGTGGATCCGCGGAGAGGGCTCACACGCTCAGCCGCGGGGCCTGGGCAAGCATCGCTGTCCTTGTGTCGTCGTCTAGGAAGCCGCCGGACTGGTGTTGCCACAGCCGGGCGTAGATTCCGTCTTGACGGAGCAGCTCCTGGTGCGTGCCCTTCTCAGTGATCTGGCCGTGGTCGAGCACGACTAGCTGGTCCATGTGCGCGACGGTGCTCAGCCGATGCGCGACCACGAGCGCGGTCCGGCCCTCCATGAGCCGCCACAACGCCTGCTGGACAAGGATTTCGCTCTCCGAGTCCAGCGCGCTGGTCGCCTCGTCCAACAGCAGGATCGGCGCGTCACGCAGGACCGCCCGGGCCAGCGCGACTCGCTGCCGCTGCCCGCCGGACAGCTTCACGCCACGCTCGCCGACCATGGTGTCGAATCCGTCCGGCAGGGCGTCGGCGAACTCCATCACATGCGCGGCCTGCGCCGCTCGGTGGATCTCCGCATCGGTCGCGTGCGGGCGCGCGAACGCGATGTTGTCGCGCAGCGTCCGGTGGAACATCGCCGGGTCCTGCGGCACGTAGGCGATCAGGCTGCGCAGATCCGACTGGCGCAGCTTGCTGATGTCCTGGCCGCCGATCAGGATCCGGCCGCCGTCGACGTCCATCATCCGCAGCAGCAGGCGGGTCAGCGTGCTCTTGCCTCCGCCTGACCGGCCGACCAGGCCGAGCTTGGTCCCGCTCGGCACGGTGAGGTCCAGGCCGGTGAACAACGGCACCCCGCCCGCGTGCGCGAACCGCACGTGCTCGAACCGGACGTCGCTCGCCTTCGGCCGTAGCGGCTCGGGCGCGATCGGGTCAACCACGGTCGGCGGTGTAAGCAGCAACTCAGTGAACTGCGCGGCTTCGGTCAGCGAGCTCTCCATCTGGCGGTAGATCTGGTTGAACTCGAACATGATCCGCGTCGCGTTGGAGTAGTAGGTGAAGGTCACCACGATCGCCTCGATTCCGTGCTGGCCCGCACCGAGTGAGATCGCGAGCAGCAGACCGATTGCGTTGGTCAGCACGGACATCGGCGCGACCAGCGTGTCGATGCGCAGGTTCTCGTAGTCCCACGACCGCAGCGTTTTCCGTCGCTGGTCGGCGACGCGCGACCTGTGCTCGGCGGCCTCCCGGTCCTCGGCGGCGAACGCGCGGATCGTGTCCATGTTCATCAGGCTGTCGGCCACGTGCCCAGACACGCGCGCGATCGCTTCCTCGCGCTGGTCGACGAGCTTCTGGCGACGGCGGATCAGCGGTGCGATCCCGACGCCGGTGATCGCGATCAGGCCGATGAGCCCGGCGACGAGCAACGGGTCGTAGCGCCACAACACCACCGAGGCGAATGCCAGTGGCACGAGGCTGCCGACGATGTTGAAGACCAGATTGTCGGTGAAGTCCTCGAACCGGGAAGCGAAGCTCAGCACCCGCTTGGTCAGCGAACCAGCGAAGTTGTCATGGAAGAACGCCGCGTCCTTCGCCAGCAACTCGTCCATGCCGATCACGTAGAGGTTCTCGATGCCGTGACCTTCGAGGCGGATCACGCCGTAGAGGCCGATCCGCCATACGATCTCGGCGAAAAGCAGCACCCCTACGAATCCGAGCACATACGGCATCGCCGCGCCGATCCCGGTCAGCGCGTGGCCGGCAAACTGGCCGACCAGCTGAGCGACAATCAGCGGCGCGACGTAGTAGATGCATGTGTTCCCCAGCGCAGGCAGCAACATCGCAGGCACCGTGAAGCGCCAGAACCTGGCCATCTGGCGGCCGTAGTAGCGCAGCGCGAGCAGCACCGCCCCTTTCCGGGCCGGTGAGCCACGACTATGTTCAGGCGTAGTCATTGTCCCCCGTTCCGAGCAGCCAGCCTGGCCATGGTGCCCGACCGGGCGCCACGACAGCGACCGGTTTTCCCGGCCGCTACCCGCCAGTCGTGCTGTCCGCAATAGCCATAAGCTGGGCGGTGGCCAGCGGCAAGTCCGCGCTGACCGAGTAGATGAGCGCACTTTGACGCCAGGCAATAGCACCCCAGCGACCTGTCCTGGGACCCTCGAACGTAGATCGGGGCCGCAGACCAGGCTCGTGCCGGAACTACCAGGGAGACGTGGCAGAAAACGGACTAACGGCGGACCCGGTGATCAGCGTCTGGGCCTGCTCCCTCGATGCGCGGGTTCACACAGAACTGCCAGATCGGTATCGCTTTACCCTCGCCGCGATGAACCAGATCCGGCGTCAGAACGGCGGGTACTTGCGCGTACACACACCCACCTCGGGCACGCTTCGTGATCGCGGGGGTCCTTTGACGAAGCACTACGGCCGCGTCATATCGAGCCAATAAGCGCCCGTGGCGGGGTCCGCGGACCCTTTGTGAGGGTCTTCGCCGTCGTTACCGCGAAGGGATACCGAGCGCTTCGGGATGGGCCCGGCGGTAGTGCTCGGTCAGAACCTCGCTGGCCTTCCCAGGCCGGTAGGCGACGGTGCGGCGGCAGATCTGGCAGCGCGTGACCGGAAGTTGCGTCACAGTCACGGGGAAGCGGCGGGAACTTGGCTTGCTCATCACATCCATGATGCCAGCACCGTCAGAGTGACCTTGACGCCCGGCCTCAGCTCACGTCCGCTCGCGGCATAGAGAGTGTGTCTCAGACCCGGCCACGATCTTCCGGTCCTGTTCGGTTACTCCGAGCGCTCCGGCGCGGCGGGGAGGAGGTGTGGACGGCGCGGTGCCATCTACTTGACAGTGCTGCCCGGCCAGTTCGAATTGGAAGTTAGCTCGGGAGTTGCGCCGGTAAACGCGGTAGCGGCGGTCGGGTCGCCGCGGAGCTGATAGGCAAGCCAGGCGGTCGCATGACCGAGTTCACCGCCAGGGTTTCCGCCGTACGCTGGGTCAACGATCGAGGCATGGTCAGCTGGTTTGCCGTCCGATTCGAGGATGATGCCGAGCGCGGCGGGGACGGTGAGGATCTCGTAGTAAATGCGCTCAATCACGGGCGGGGCGATGACCGAGTCCCAGATCCCGTGGGTGGAGCTGAGGAAGGCGGGCCGGGTCAGCTGGGCGATATTGGGCCCGTTGAGCCAATAGGTAATGGGCAGTGAGAACGTCATCAGCGTCTTGATCAGCGCCGGATTGTCCAGCGCTGCCCGGGTCGCACCGCCGGCCCCCTGGGAGTGACCAACGGCGGCGACGCGGTTGACGTCGAGGTTGCCATGGAAGAGGCTGCCAGCAGGGACTGGACTCAACGCCCTTCCGGACCTGGACCACCGAGCCTCACATCACCGACGCTACTCCAAAGGCGACCCCGGGGGCGCCGACGCGCCGTCCGGTGCCGCCAAGATCAGGACGATCTGGCGCGACCAGCTGACCAAGGATCGACCCGATACCTGCAATAACCGGCAGGGCCCCTCTCGGGAAATCCGGCGGCCTCCGCCCGGGCTCGGTCCTGACCGCATGGCGGCGCACGCCCGCTGATCCTGCTGAGCCACCGCTACGCCACCGGCACGGCCGCCCGAGGAGAGCACGCGGCACTGCCAGCCGCCTCGTCCACGCTCGCATGAACGGAGAAGACGTCGGCCAGCTGGATAACGGCAAGAACCCGCAGCACCTGGTCTTGCGGCGCGGCCAGCAGCAGGTCACCCCCGGCGCGCCGGGCCTGCACCCGCGCGAGCGCCAGCGCCGCCACTCCGCTGGCGTCGATGAACTCCAGACCGGCCAGATCGACGATTATCTCCGGCGCACGGGCCGCGACCGCCACCAGCGCGGCGGCGACGCTCGCGGCGTCTACTATGTCAAGCTCCCCGCGCAAGGTAACGACAACCTGACCGTCGCTTTCGCGGGTACTCAGAGCCATGCCGACCATGGGAGCGCCTTCCTGCGTCTGCAGCAAGGCGGGGTCTCGACCCGGCAGCAAGTTCGCCACTTCTCACCATGAACACTACGCCGGACGCTCCGCCCGTGTCCTGCTCGGGCGACACCATTAGCCCCGCTGCCAACCCGCGCCGCCAGCCAGCCGCAGTTGCCCGGAGGCGGCCGACAGCGAGAACCTGCCAGGCGCGTCACTAGCCGCCAGAGGCGCCCGGGCGCCGGCCCATGCTGGACGGCGGGCCCCCGGCCCAGGGTCATGGGCCCCGCAACCGCGTCATGCGAGCGAGCCGGCATGTGCTGCCCCTCCAGGGGCAACCCCGATCCGGCGGCGGTCAACAGTCGCGCCACAGACCCGCGCCCGACGGCACGCGGCCCTGCACCCAGCCCAGGATGTACAGAATGTTCCGTTATAAGCGTCTTCAGACGTAAAGAGCCGAAGTCCATATCCGCCCAATAAGGTGGGTCGGCGCGCGCTTATTTGGTTGGCCTATCGCGCCGTCGCGTTCCAACGATCATGAGCGTCCGCCGCAAGACGGCGAGTGTTGCCTGCATATTTATCCAGTCAACGCGAGCCTGACGACACTCGCTATGCCGCAGATCGGACGTGAGCTGCGGGCGTGGGCAGTGATTGCCTGGTGCGTGGGAGTGTCAGGCGTGGATGGTGCCGCCGTTGTCGAAGGTCATGGCACGTTGCAGGGCCGCGGCGCGCAGGTCCACTGGGATTTCGGCGGGGCCGCCGAGCGCGGCGGCGTTGATGCCGGCCTGGGCCGCCTCCTCGACCACTGAGCCGACCAGGATGGCAAGCTCGGGTGTGCGGTGGAACACCAATACGCCGTGGTTGGCGAGCAGCACCGCGGGGACCCCCGGGGTCGCCGCGGCCCGGATACTGGCGATGGCCTGGTCCGATCCACGCGGCCCGTACCCGGCGACCGGGACACCGTCGGCCAGGCCGAACATGGCCAGCGCCTCGACCCAGCAGCCGATGGGCCGGTGGGCGACCGCGTAGGCGGTCGCGTACGGCGAATGGGTGTGCACCACGCAGCCAACCTCACGATGATCGGCATACATCGCGGTGTGCATGGCGACCACGGCGCCCTGGATGGGCGGCAGGTCACCCTCCAGCAGCGTCCCATCCAGCCCCACCCGAACCACCAGGGAGGCCGGGTGGCCGCGCAGCGAGGAGCCGGCGGTGAAATACATCTCCTCGGCCCCGGGCACCCGAACGCTGACGTTGCCGTGCCCGTTCGCCGAGATCGCCCCGCTGGCGACCACCCGCGCGGCGATGTCAACAACCTGGCCTGCCAGATCCTTGTCCACGATGAACCATCCCCCTCAATAGCGCCGGCCTGCGGGTGCCCGGGCCCCGGCCAGTGACGTGGGCACCGTATCCAGGTCCCCACGCCCTGGACAAGCTCAGCTCGCAGGCCGGGTGTCTTTAGGATGGGCTGGTGGGCGCGGACCGCGAGTTGGATGTCGTGGTGTTCGGCGCTACTGGTTTCGTCGGGCGGCTGGTGGCGGAATATCTGGCCGGTCATGCGCCTGCTGGTGTCCGGGTCGGGCTCGCGGGGCGGTCCGCCCAGCGGCTTGCGGATGTGCGGGCACGGCTCGGCGCTGCCGCCTCGGGCTGGCCCCTGCTGGTGGCCGACGCTGCGGATCCCGCGTCCGTGGCGGCCCTTGCGCGCGCGGCCCGGGTAGTGGCGACCACTGCGGGGCCTTATCGCCAGCAGGGGCTTGCGCTCGTTGAGGCTTGCGCCAGCGCTGGCACGGACTATGCGGACCTGACGGGTGAGGTGCTGTTCATCCGGGAGTCCATCGACCGCTGCCACCGGGTGGCTGCAGGGACGGGCGCGCGCATCGTGCACTGCTGCGGGTTTGACTCCATTCCGTCCGATCTGGGTGTGCTGTTGCTGCATCGCGCTGCCCGGGCGGATGACGCCGGCGATTTGGGAGATACGACACTGGTCGTGACCGCATTGCGGGGTGGGGTCAGTGGCGGGACGCTGGCATCAGGAATGGGACAGCTGGACGAGATACGGGCCAGCGCGGAAAGCAGCACGATGGTCGCGGACCCTTACGCGCTCAGCCCCGACCGCGCAGCCGAACCTGACCTTGGCGACGAGCGTGACCCGCGCTGGTTCAGCTTCGACCGCGACCTGGGAATGTGGGTGGCGCCGTTCGTCATGGCAGCCTTCAACACCCGGGTTGTGCGCCGCAGCAACGCCTTGCAAGGCTGGGCCTACGGGCCCTCGTTCCGCTACCGGGAAGTCACCGGCTTTCGCCCCGGCCCGGCCGGACCCGTACAGGCGGCCGCCCTCGCCACCGGGCTGAAGGCTTTGACGACGGGGCTGGCGTTGCAGCCCTCGCGGCGGCTGCTGGGCAGGCTGTTGCCCCGGCCTGGCCAGGGCCCTGGCGAGAAGACCCGCCGCACTGGCTTTTTCCGCATACAGATCCACACCCGCACCTCCGCCGGCGTGCGATACCTGAGCAGAATCGAAGCCCGGGGCGATCCGGGCTACGCCGCCACGTCGGTGATGCTCGGCGAAAGCGCGCTCTGTCTCGCGCTGGACCACGATCGCTTGCCCGACCGCGCAGGTGTCCTCACGCCGGCCACCGCGATGGGCACCGTGCTCGCTGCCCGGCTCACATCAGCAGGGCACACACTGACGGCCCAGCGCATAACCCGGTGATCTCGGCAGGCGCCAACGTCCCGGCAACCCGGCACGGGGCGCGCACATGAGGAAGTGAGCGCAGTCGCCCCGAAACCGTCGCGCTGCCGGATCACATACAACCGGCGTACCAGAAAGTCCTCGAAAGAAATCCGCGCGGCGGTGTCGGGTCCGGACAGAGGTGTTCGTAGCGGGGGTGAGCGGCCGCCCACGAGAGGCGCCCCCAAGGAGAAGGGAACCGCGATCATGAAACTGACGACCATGACGCAAGTCACCGTCGATGGAGTGATGCAGGGAAACGGCGGCGCGTCGGCTGAGGACCGCAGAAGCGGATTCGAGCGCGGCGGATGGGCCATGGGGGTGTTCGACAACGAGACCATGACGTTCATCAACCAGACCTACCAGAGCGCCGACGCGTTCCTGTTCGGCCGGCGGACCTACGAGGTCTTTGCCGCCTCCTGGGGAGCAATCGAAGACATGCGCGCCCACCCCATTGGCGTGGCGCTGAATGAGACGCCCAAGTACGTCGCATCGAACACGCTCACCGAACCGCGCTGGGCGAACACGACCGTCCTCTCCGGTGACCTCGCGATGGCCATCCGCGAGCTGAAAGCCAAGCCGGGAGGTGAGCTGCAGGTACACGGCAGCGGCGCCCTGATCCGATGGCTGCTCGAGAACGGCCTCGTCGACGAGATCACCCTGCTCATCGTCCCCGTGGTCCTCGGCCAGGGCACGCGGCTTTTCCCCGGCACCGGCCCGGACATAGCGCTAGACCTGGTCGAATCGCGAGCCGACTCGAGGGGCATAACGATCCAGGTCTACCGGCCCGCCGGTCGCCCGCGCTACGCACCGGCCTTGCCCGACCTGAACATGTGACGCAGGTGACGCACCAGGCGACCGACAGAAGGTCCTTGAAAGAAATCCGGGAGACGGTGTCGGATCGGGGCGGAGGTGTTCGTAGCAGGGGTGAGCGGCTGCCCACGAGGGGCGCCCCCAAGCACAGGAGATGATCCGAGATGCAGTACCTGGTTTCCGTGATCAACGACACGGCCGGTCTCGCCACCCCGGACGAGCAGGCTGCGATCGACGTGTTCAACGAGCGGCTCCAGGCGGAGGGTCACTGGGTCTTCGCCGGTGGCCTCGCGGCGCCCAGCTCGGCCACCGTCATCGACAACCGGGGCGGGGAGGCGGTGTTCACCGACGGGCCCTTTGTGGAGTCGAAGGAGTACCTCGTCGGCTTCTGGATTATCGAGGCCGCCGACCTCGACGTGGCGCTCACGCTTGCCGCCGAGGGGTCGAAGGCCTGCAATCGGAAGATCGAGGTGCGGCCGTTCCTGTGAACAGGGCCGACGTGCGGGAGGGGATCTCCCAGGCACACCACGAGGAGTGGGCGCGGGTGGTCGCCTCCCTGACCAGGCGTTTCGGTGACCTCGACGTCGCCGAGGAGGCGGCGGCCGAGGCGTTCGCGACCGCCGTCGAGCGGTGGCCGGCCGACGGCGTACCCCCCAGCCCCGGCGCCTGGCTGACTACCACCGCCAACCGCAAGGCCATCGACCGGATCCGGCGCGAGAACAAGCGCGACGACAAGCAGAGGGAGGCTCAGAGGTTGTACGACGACCACCCGCCCGAGCCACTCGGCGCCATCGACGATGAGCGGCTCCGGCTGATCTTCACCTGCTGTCACCCGGCGCTCGCGATGGAGACCCGCGTGGCGCTGACGCTGCGCATGGTCGGTGGTCTGACCGTGCCCGAGATCGCCCGTGCCTTCCTGGTGCAGGAGACCACGATGGAGAGGCGGATCACCCGCGCGAAGGCCAAGATCAAGGCGGCTCGCATCCCTTACCGGGTGCCGTCTACGGGGGATCTCCCGGCACGCGTCTCCGGCATACTCGCCGTCCTCTTCCTCATCTTCAACGAGGGTTACCTGGCTACCGGCCCCGGCACCGATCCCGTACGACACGACCTGACCGCCGAGGCGATCCGGCTCACTCGCTTGATCCGTGCCCTTATGCCGGAGGACGGTGAGGTGGCCGGGCTGCTGGCGCTGATGCTCCTCATCGAGGCGCGCCGCACCGCCCGGGTCTCGGCAAGCGGCGAACTGGTCACCCTCGACGAGCAGGACCGTGGGGCCTGGGACGCGGCGCTGGTCGCCGAGGGTCATCGGCTCGTGCGCGAGCGCCTGGCTGCCGGGGTGGCTCCGGGGCGCTACCAGATCCTCGCGGCGATCAACGCCGTGCACACGTCCGCGCGTCAAGTACGCGACACCGACTGGTCGCAGGTCGTCGCCCTCTACGACCAGCTCGTCTACCTCGACCCCTCGCCGATCATCGCCCTCAACCGGGCTATCGCGGTCGCCGAGCTGGACGGCCCGGAGGTGGCACTGGCGCTCGTCGACCGGCTCGAGGACAAGCTGGCCGGCTATCACGCCTACCATGCGACCCGCGCCGACCTGCTGCGCCGTCTGGGCCGCAGTCAGCAGTCGCGCGCGGCGTACGACAGAGCCATCGAGCTGGCGGGCAACACCGCAGAGACCGCTTCCCTGACACGGCGCCGCGACCAGCTGGGGTAGCGCCCGCGGATCCCGATGGCCGAAGGCGGACAAAAGCGGCTTGGTGTCACGTGGCTCTGGCCGGTCTGTGTTCCGGCCAAGGCCAGTCGGCTTACGTGGTTGGCACAGGCCGCGCTATGGACGCCAGAATGCTGCCCTCGACCGCGGCCAGGCTGGTCAATCCGTAGATGAGGACACCCGCCGTGGGCGCCAGGATCTCGTGCACGGCGTCTCCCAACGGATCCTCGAGGCGGCCAAGGCGTGTTCCCTGGGCCACCAGCGCTCCGGGGGCAACCTCGGGGTACCAGAGGCCGGAATAGCCGCTGAGCACGTTGGCTGCGTCCTCGAAGAGGGGCAGGTGCGGCCGGACGCCTTCTTCGGCCGGCAGTATGCCCACCCGCGCCGCGGCCCGGCGCAGGCCGCTTCGCTGAACATCTGCCTCCTCCTGCGACCAGCGGCCTTCGCCGCCTACCTCGATAAGAACAGCGGGGATCCCGGCAAGAGCGGCGGCCCGGATGGTGGATCCTTCCAAGGGGTCCACGATGAGCCGTGGGACGTCGAAGCAATCGGCCATCGCGCGTGCCCGCTCATCGAGGACGCCGTCCGGTCCCGGGCTGACACCCGTGAACGGATCCAGCGCCTCGGGCAGGTCGCCGCAATGGCAGTCGATGTAATAGTCGGCGCGGGCCAGCAAGTTCTCCCATAGCCAGGCGGCCAGCCGCGCCGTCGGGCCACCTTGCGGGTCTCCGGGGAAGGACCTGTTGAGGTTCTTACCATCGAGCGGGTTGACGAAGGCCATTCGCTGTTGAAAGGCAACCGGGCTGGACTGCAGGCATACGACGATTGTTCCGCGCATCAGCGCGGGATCGAGATCGCGAACGAATTGCCGGACCGCGACCATCGGAACATATTCCCCGCCATGGATTCCCGCGGTGATGGCGAGCACCGGGCCGGTCGTGCTTCCGTGCGTGATGACCACCGGCAGCGAGACGGTGCTCGTGTCGAGGCTGACCAGGCAGTTGCCGCGAACTTGCGACCCCGCCTGGGCCACGAGATCACCGAGAGCGTAGGAAGAGACGTTAGTCACAGGGTGCTCCGATCAGAATGCGGTACCAGTCAGGATGCGGTACCGGCCAGCGGAAGAGCCGCAACCGTATGTTGCTCCCCCTAAAAGGCGCATGGGATCCATGAAGCTGACGTCCGTGGTGGTCGTTCCTTCCGAGATCGGGTCGGCGGTGCTGCGCAGCCACGCCACGCGACGTTGGTCCACTGCGCCTGTATGGATATGCGGGTCGTGCGCGTAGATGTCCCGTCTACTCAGTGCAGACCGGGCGTTTGACGGGCGCCATCAGTGCCTCACTCTTGGGTCGACCACCGCGTAGAGGATGTCTACGACCAGGTTAGCGATGACGATGAAGAACGCCGTCAGCATGGTCACCCCCAAGATCTCCGGCAGGTCCTGATTCTGGATGGCCAGGATGGTGAACTGGCCGAGACCGTGCAGCGAGAAGGTGGTCTCGGTGAGGATGGCACCGCCGAGCAGCGCACCGAGGTCCATGCCGAAGATCGTGATGATCGGGGTGAGTGCTGCACGCAGCCCGTGCCTGACGACCACGGTGCGCTCGGGCAGGCCTTTGGCCCGGGCCGTGCGGACATAGTCCTCGCTCATTGTCTCCAGCATGCCCGCCCTGGTCAGCCGCGCATACAGCGCCGCATACAAGAACGCGAGAGTGACCCAGGGCAGCGTCAGGTTCCGCGCCCACAGCAGCGGGTTCGTGGTGATGCCCACGTACGTCACGTTGGGGAAGACCGGCCACTTGTAGCTGAACAACTCTAGGGCGATCAGCCCGGTGAAGAAGATCGGCAGCGACACCCCGGCCAGGGCCACGCCCATCGAGAACCGGTCGAACAAGCTGCCGCGCTTCAGCGCCGAGATCACGCCGATCGTGACCCCGCCGACCAGCCACAGGATCGCCGCCCCCACGACGAGCGAGATCGTCACAGGCATGCTGCTGACCATCAGTGGCCAGACCGGTTGCTCGGACTTGAATGAGTAACCGAAACACGGTGGCGGGCAGTAGGCCGTGCTCGTCCCGATGTTGTAGTGCTCCCCGAACATCAGCCTCCACAGAAACCTTCCGTACTGCACGTCAATCGGCTGGTTGAGACCAAGTTTGTTCTCGATCGCGATAACCGTCGCGCGGCTCGCGGTCGCTGCTTGGCCCACCAGCCCGGTGGCGAGCTGGTAGGCGTTCTGCCCCGCCAGCCTGGGGATCAGGAAGAAGATCGCGTAGGTGATCATGCTGACCACGATCAGCAAGAAGACCGTGGCGATCAGGCGCCGGACAATAAAAGTGATCACTGTGGTCTCTTCATGATGTGCATCCGGTATCTGGGGATGGCCGTGATCACGGCGAGACCTGATAGGCGCCCGGGAGGGTCTCGGTGACCGAGCCGCCAGCGGCGTCGGCGGCGCTGGCGCGCAGGGACACCCGCATACCCGCCGGGGCGCTGAACGTCGCGGTGTAGCTGCCGCCGTGGCCGGTGACCCTGGCCCGGTGCCAGGTCTTGCCGCCGTCGAAGGACACCGACAGCGAGGCCTGGGTCACCCGTGCGCCCTTGACCAGCTGCAGGTGGCCGACGGACAGGGTGGATGGTCTGCCGTCCGGCGCGGGTGGACCCGTGCAGCGACTCCCCGGCCACTGCGACTCTGCTCATCTTCATGGGAGCACTCCTTGCCCTTGGGCCGGGCTTTGAGCAGGAATGTTGCATGCTCTCTCTGAAAAGACGATCGTGGTCGCGCTCGGGCGCCGGCATGATCAGCATGGACAGCGGCGCCTGCCGTCCACCTGGCGCCGGCCTGCCAGCCATCCCTGCAGGGCCCTGCACTCGCACGACACCGTCGCCCCGCCGGTCCCGCGGCGTCTGCAGGCCACGGAACGAGTGGGCGGCCGCGGGCCTGCGGAATGCGTTCCTGCGGTTGGCACCGGCGGCGGCTACAGCGCGGTGACGAATGCGTCACGATGCTGCACGTCCTGTCCGGAATATCCGAAATATAACAATCGTGCGGATTATGGTTTGTGCCGGTTGCCGTACGTGCCGCCATCCCGGGAGATGCGAGTTGGATTCCCAGATGTGGCTGCGGATGCTCGGCCCTGTGCAGGTGTGGGACAGTGCTGCCTGGTTCAGGCCGCCCAGGCCACAGTTGCGCCTGCTGCTGGCGTGCTTGGCGCTGTCGGCCGGGCAGGTCGTGCCGGTGAATGACCTGATTGACGTGATCTGGGAGGAACGGCCACCGCCGTCGGCTCGCGCCAGTCTCCAGATTCTGGTCGTTCGGCTGCGTAAGGCTCTGGTCGGCCTGCCGGGCTGCGCGCTCGAACGCTACGGAGAGGGCTACCGGCTGCTTGCCATCCCAGACAAGGTGGACGTGCACCGGTTCCGGTCACTGATGCGTTCAGCCTGGGACGCACGGGACGCACGGGACGAAAATCGGGCGATCGACGCGTTCGGCCAGGCCCTGGCGCTGTGGCGGGGCCCAGCGCTGGCCGACGTCCCCGGGACCGCGGCGGTCGAAGCGATCCGGGCCGGGCTGGCGCAGGAACATTTGTCCGCCGTCCAGGACCGGTTCGGCTGCCTGCTGGCGGCGGGCCGAGATGGGCAGGCTGCTGCGGAAATTCCGTCCGTGCTCGCCAGGCATCCACTGGCGGAGCGGCTGGCCGGCATGCTCATGATCGCCTGGTACCGGTCCGGACGGCAGGCTGACGCACTGCGATTGTTCCGGGACCTGCGCGGCCGGCTGGCAGGTGAGCTTGCCGTAGAGCCGGGGCCGGACCTGCAACGCCTGCATCAGCGGATTCTCTCGGCGGATCCGGCGCTGGCGGCTTCGGGTGATGTCGCCGGGCTGCTGATGCGCGGCAGCGGCGCCGCCCCGGCTGACGGCTGGGACATTGAGATCTGGCGCTTGCAGCCACTCCAGTCTGCGGATGCGCCCGGACAGCCAGGGAACGGGAAAGGCAGCAAGGCGGGACCATCGGGCAACCGTCAGCTGGGCATCGAGGCGAGCCTGAGTCAACCGGTCCTGGCTCGTGACCGGAGCTTGGCGTCCCTGCCGGGGAGCGGGACCGCCCGCCGGGCGGGCATGGGAAGCACGGCCGCTTCTGTGGTGCCCCGGCAGCTGCCGACCGCTGCTGCGCACTTCGCCGGCCGGGAACGGGAGCTGAGTTCGCTGACCGGGTGGCTGGATGCGGGGACTGCCGCCGGACAGGCGGTGATTCTGGCGATTGGCGGGACCGCCGGGGTGGGGAAGACCGCGCTGGCCCTGCACTGGGCGTATCAGGTGCAGCACCGGTTCCCGGACGGCCAGTTGTATGTGAACCTGCGCGGGTTTGATGCGTCATCGGCTCCGGTTGCACCGGCCGAGGCGATCACCGGGCTCCTGGAGGCACTGGACGTGCCGGCCGGCCGGGTCTCCCCGCGGCTCGATGCGCGGGCAGGGCTCTACCGCAGCCTGGTTGCGGGCAGACGGATGCTTATCGTGCTCGACAACGCCCGGGACGAGGCACAGGTCCGCCCGCTCCTGCCCGGCGCCCCCACCTGCGTGGTGCTGGTGACCGGCCGCAGCCAGCTCGCTGGGCTGGTCGCCGTCGAAGGTGCCCGTCCCCTCACACTGGACGTCCTCAGCGAAACCGAGGCACGGCAACTGCTGGCCAGCCACCTCGGCGCCGACCGGGTCGCCGCCGAAGCTGCTGAGGTCGCCGAGCTAACGGCACTGTGCGCGCGGCTCCCGCTGGCCCTGGCGATTACCGCGGCCCGGGCAGCCCTCCGCCCAGTCTTCCCGCTGGCCTCCCTCGCCGCCGGGCTGCGAGACATCCGCCAGCGCCTGGACTGGCTGGGTACCGGGGATGAGGCCGCCGATGTCCGGGCAGTGTTCTCCTGGTCCTACCGCCTGCTGGGCGACGCCGCCGCCCGGATGTTCCGGCTGCTGGGAGCCCACCCAGGCCCCGATGTCTCCGAGACCGCCGCGGCCAGCCTCGCGGCCATCCCCCGCCCGGCCGCCCGCGCCGCGCTGTCCGAACTGACCCGGGCGAACCTTCTTCAGGAGCAGGCCCCGGGCCGGTTCTCGCTGCACGACCTGCTGCACGCATACGCCGCCGATCTTGGTGACGACCAAGAGCGCCGCAGCGCGGTGTGCCGGGTGCTAGATCACTACCTGGACACCGCGCGTGACGCGATGGGCCTGGTGTACCCCAATGCCTACCAATTCAGCACGCCACCACCAGGGCCGGGCGAGCCACCAGAGAGCTTCTCCGGCTCACAGCAGGCCCGCGCCTGGCTGCAGGCCGAGTACCGGGTGCTGCTCGCCGCAGCTGCCGCCGCCGCAGACAACGGCCTCGACTCCCACGCGTGGCAACTCCCCGCCGTGTTGCGGGAACACTTCGACCGCCGCGGGTACTACACCGACTGGGCGCAATGCCAGCAGCTGGCGCTGGTCGCCGCCGACCGTCTCGGCGACCCCGCTGCGCAAGCGGTTGTGCGTCACTTCCTTGGCGAGGCTCTCATCCACTTGTGCCGCTGGGATGACGCGCACCGTCACTTGCACGATGCACTGAAGCTGTACGGCCGGCTCGGCGATCACGCCGGCCAAGCCTGCTGTCATTTCCACATCGGCTACATCTTCGAGTCCCGGGAAGACCACCGCCAGGCACTATCGCACCACCGGCGCTCGCTGCGCCTGTTCCGTGCGGCCGGTTACCTGACCGGGGAGGCATTTGCCCTCAACGGCATCGGCTGGGACAACGCGCTGCTCGGCAACTACCGGCAGGCCCTCAGCTACTGCAGCAAAGCCCTTGAACTGCACCACAAATCGGGCAACCGTTTCGGTGAAGCCCTAACCTTGGACAGCTTGGGCTACTGCTGCCACCAGGCCGACCGTTACAACGAGGCAGTCGCCTACTACCAGCAGGCCCTCCGCGCCTACGCAGACGCTGATGACCGGTACTTCCGTGCCATAACCCTCATCCACCTCGGCGAGGCCCACCAGGCGAACGGGCACCACGAAGCCACCCTCGACCTCTGGCAACAAGCCCTAACGATCTTCGACGACCTGCAGCACCCCGACGCCGCGCTTACACGCGCGAAACTGCACGACCTTACCGCCCCCGCGCCCTGCCGCTGAGACTGCGAGATACTCGGCTGGTGCCAAGACCCCCAGCGGCGCCGGGCCCGCGACTCAGTCCTCTGAGCGGAGGGCCCGCGCCTCTCGCTCATAGCCGCAGGTCACAGGATCGCCTGACCGACTGACCACTTAGGTGGGCTCGTCCAGTAGCGCCCGGCAAGCAATTATTCGTCCGAGTGATTCTTACGATGACGTGCAGTTCTTACCAGCTGCGACAGCACGTCCACCCCCATTGCGGACCGTTCGCTGTCGAAACGCTTGATTTCCCGGAAACCGAAAGCAGTGTGAAGATGCAGGGAGACGGCGTTATCCGCGCCGGTCACATAGAACACTCTCTCAGTGCGCGCGAAGGCCCAGCGCAGGCGCGCCCGCGTCAGCGCAGTGGCGATACCACTGCCCCGCCACGCCGGGTCCACCAGCACGCCGCCCAGGTAGTAGCCAGCCGGAGTTCCCGGACCCGCCTCATCCGCGGCCAGTGCGAGGACCCGGCCATAGGCGACCACCTCGCCGTTGGCCTTGGCGATGAGCATCTGGCGCTGTTCACCGGTGATATCCGCGGCGAACTGATCCCCGCGATCACCGGGCTTAACTCCAAGGACACGCACGGCAAGCCCGACCGCAGCTGCGACGTCCGCCTCCGTCAGCGGCTCGATCAGCGCGGCGACCTCAGGCACGCTATCCGCCTCCATGACCAGCGGCCGGTCACCCAATCGGCCCGGGTGCACACTACCCTGGGCCGACGCCGGTGGGGTGAGCGGATTCCGCGGCGGCCTTCATCGCGCGCAGGGTGGCGCTCATGTTGGCCCGCAGCCCGTCACGCCTGGCAGCAATGATCCCAGCGGCCTGATCCGGCGCCTTCGTGGCGACTGTCCGCAGGTAGCTGGCGCCGGGTCCGTGGGTGAAACGCTGCCGGACCCTGCTGCCGCCGCCGGGAAGCGGGTCGATCCGGTACCGCCACGACGAAGACGGGCGGGCGGGGTCACCGCTGTCATCCAGGACCACCCACGCGAACGCGCGGGGCCGGCCCGCCTCGGTGACCACGCAGGTCACCTCGTACTCGAAGCCATTCGGGAGCCGGTTGCGCCCGGTGAACCTGGCGCCGGGCTGCGGCCGGCCGGGCTCGGTGAGCCAGGCCGCCCGGATGCATTCCGGGCTCCACCCGCCGACGTGGGTGACGTCTGCGATCAGGTCCCACACCAGCTCCGGCTGGGCGGCGACCACCTCCTCGGCGGCCGCCGTCAGCCCGGTCACCTCGCAGGCGATCTGGCCGCCGTCGGTGCGCAGGAACTCGGTCATGGCTTCCTCCAAGACTGTCAGCAATCGTGTTCTGGCCGCGAGTTCTCCGGCTGGCCGGCGTCCAGCCGGCGCACGGAGATCAGGCAGAGCCCGAGGTCGCGGATTTTGGTCAGCAGCCCATGCAGCGCGGGCTGGTCAGCGAGCAGGCCGCAGATCACCGTCTCCTCGCCCTGGCTGCTGATCTGGAGGCCGTCGAACCAGGCACCCCACCGGCTGTCCAAGACACCCGCCACGCGGATCTCATACTGGGCAGCCATTTCTGTCCTTCCTGCCGGTTGTGCTTCCTCCATCTGTGGACGGTAGGAGCGGACGCGGGAGCTGGGCGTCACCCGAAGGTGGCATGTGAGTGGAATCTTGCGGTGCGCGTGCTCATTACGCCGTGGCGCCAGCTCCGGAGCGTGGCGCCAGCTCCCGCAGCGTTCCGCAACCTAACGGCATTGCGGGCTGGGACGGGGCCGGTGGGCTCTCGGTTCCGTGAGCCTCGCAAGCGGTAATCTGCTTGTGGCCGGATGGCCTGACGATGACTCACATCCCTGAGCCGCCGCCGGGCCGCGTGGAGACACCAGATGACGGACAGCGGCACGTTTCCGCGCGATAGGCCTGCTGGCCCGGGCGGCCGGTCACCGGTGGCTGACCCGTCCGTGGCGGCCGCGGCCCGGACTGCCATGTCCGGGCAGGATGTCCTGCTGGCGACCAAGCTGCACGTTCCCGCGCCGCAGCAGGGTTTGGTACCGCGCCCGCGCCTGGTGCAGGCGCTGGACAAGAGCGTGGCGCGAGGCCGGGTGGTGGTGTGCGCCCCGGCGGGATTCGGCAAGACGGCACTGCTGGCTGACTGGGCCCGCGGTGCCGGGCGGCCGGTGGCGTGGCTGGGCCTGGATGGTGGCGACAGCGACCCGGCCCGGTTCTGGCGCTATGTGGTGGCCGCGCTGGACCGGGCCCGGCCGGGGCTGGCCGGGCGGTTGGGGCCCCTGCTTGGCCCGCCGGCCCCGAATTCGTTTGAGGGGCTCGTGACGGCCCTGATCAACGAGCTGGCCGCCGATCCCAGCCCGGATGAGGTGCTGCTAGTCCTGGATGACTATCACATGGTCGACTCCGGACCGGTGCACGAGTCGGTGGCGTTCTTGCTGGAGAATCTGCCGCCGGGCCTGCGAGTGGTCGTGTCTGGCCGGGCGGATCCGCCGCTGCCGCTGGGGCGGCTGCGGGCCCGCGGCCAGCTCGCTGAGTTGCGCGCCGCCGACCTGCGCTTCACCGCTGAGGAGGCGGCGGCATTGTTGGATGAGGCGGTGGGGCCGGGCCTGCCCGTCACGGTGGTGGCGGCGCTGGTGGCCCGCACGGAGGGGTGGGCAGCGGGGCTGCAACTGGCCGGACTGTCGCTGCGGGGACACGCGGATCCGGCCGGGTTCGTGGCGGCGTTCAGCGGCAGCCACCGCTTCGTGCTGGACTACCTGGCTGACGAGGTCCTTGACGGCCAGCCCGGGCAGGTACGCGCGTTTCTGCTGGAGACCTCGGTGCTGGAGCGGCTGTCGGCAGAGCTGTGTGATGCGGTCACCGGCCGGGCCGGCAGCCAGGCGATGCTGCAGGACGTCGAGCGGGCCGGCCTGTTCTTGGTGCCGCTGGATGAGGTGCGTGGCTGGTGGCGCTACCACCACCTGTTTGCCGATCTGCTGCGCGCCCGGCTGCAGGCTGAGCAGCCCGGCCGGGTGCAGGCACTGCACCGGGCCGCGGCCGCCTGGTATGAGGAGCATGATCTGGCCGATGACGCGGTACGGCACGCGCTGGCGGCGGGGGACACGGCCTGGGCGGCGCGGCTGGTCGAGCGGCACGTCGAGACGCTGCTCGGCCGCAGCGAGGGCGCGACCCTGCGCCGCTGGCTTGCGGCACTGCCGGCGCAGGCGGTACGCGACCGCCCGCGCCTGTGCCTGGCCCAGGCGTACAGCGCCGCCCAGGGCTTCCAGGCCGAAGCGCTCGAGGCGCTGCTCGATGACGCCGAGCGCGCCTTCGCGGTCAGCGGCGACGAACCGTACGAGGACCCGGCCGGGCGGCCGGTAAGCGTGCTGGCCAATGTCCCGGCCGGGATCGCGTTCCTGCGCGCCTCGCTCGCGCGGCTTCGCGGTGATGCCGCCCTCGCGGCCGGCTACAACCGGCAGGCCCTGGCCCACCTGGGCGAGGACGAGTGGCTGATGCGTAGCCACGTGCGCTGGAACCTGTCGGTGGCGGACTGGCTGGACGGCCGGCTCGGCCCGGCCGAGGGCAGCCTGGCAGAGGTGCTCGCCGAGCTGCGGGCGGCCGGCCAAGCGGTCCGCCGCACCGGCGGCGAGCCCACGGAGGTCTTCCACGCCGTCGAAGGCGGGGCCGATTTCTTCGCTGGCTTTCTCGCCATGCGCATCTGCTACGACCTGGGCGAGGTGCAGCGCGCCCAGGGGAACCTGGATGCGGCCCTGGCGACCTATCAGCACACGATGCAGGCGGCCCGCGACAGCAGCCAGCCACCCCACCTGGGTATGGCGCACGTGGGCCTGGCCCAGGTCTTGTACCAGCGGAACGAGCTGGACGCCGCCCTTGACCACGCCACCCGGGGGGTCACGCTGTGCCGGCAGCTTGCCTTCACCCCGCCGCTGGCCACCGGCCTGGCCGTCGTGGCCCGGATCCGGCAGGCGCACGGTGACGCGGCCGGGGCCCTGGAGGCGATGGGCGAGGCCGGGCAGGCCAGGCTAAGCCCGCAGGTGGTCGCCCTGCTCAACCCGCTGCCATCGCAGCGGGCCCGGCTGCTGCTGGCCCAGGGCGACGTCCACGCGGCCGCCCAGTGGACAACGGCTGCTGGCCTCAGCCCAGACGACGAGCCGGACTACCCGCGGAGCCGGCCTATCTGGCGCTGGCCCGGGTGCTGCTCGCCCAAAACGACCCCAGCCGGGCGCTCGCGCTGCTGCAGCGGCTGCTCGACGCCGCGGCCAGCCAAGGCCGGACCGGCAGCATCATCGAGATCCAGGCGCTGCGGGCGCTGGCGCTGGCCGCGTGCGGCGATCGTGACGACGCCCTCGGCGCGCTGACCGAGGCACTCACGCTCGCCCGCCGGCACGGCTACGTCCGGGTCTTTGCCGACGAGGGCGCGCCGATGCGCGCCCTGCTCGCCGAGCTGTCCGCTGCCCGGCCGGGCCGCCAGCACGCGGCTGGCCGCATCGACCCCGGCTACCTGGCCATGCTCCTGCGCGCCTGCGGCCAGGCGAACGCCATGCCGCCGCCAAGGCGTGGCGCCACCGCGCCGCCGGGCCTGGCCGAACCGCTGACCGACCGCGAACTGGAAGTGCTGCGACTGCTCGCCGCGGGCAAGTCAAACCAGCGCATCGCCCACGACCTGGTAGTGGCGCTCGACACGGTCAAGAAGCACGTGACCCACATCCTGGGCAAGCTCGGCGCGGCGAACCGGACCGAGGCCGTTGCCCGGGCCCGGCAGCTGGGCCTGATCCCCTGACACCGCACCCGAGCCTGCCCGGTAGCACCTTCGGGTGAGGGATCGCCGCGCAGCGACATTCCACCTGGCAGGCACCTTCGGGTGACGCCTCACGGCGGCCGGGATTCGTACCGTTCCCCGAAGAGCCCGGCCGAGAGGGCCGGGCTGCCCGCCACCGGCCCCACCGGATGGCGGCTGACCTGGGAGACGAGACAAGGAGCAACGATGGACATAATCTACTTCGGCGGTAGCGCGGCCGCAGGGATTATAGGCTGGGCGACGATTTTTGCCACAATTATCTGGCCGAAGATGAAACAGCAGCCGAGGGTACAGCAACTGAAGACCCTTACGGCGATCCACTTCTTCCGCTACTTCGCCACAACGCTTTTGATCGTGGGTCTCGTATCACGCAAGCTACCTTCGGGATTTGCGGATCCTGCGGCATTTGGCGACCTGCTCAGCCTTGGGCTCGCATATATTGCCTTTATCGGGCTGCAACGCTCCAGGGCTGAAAAGCCGTTGCTGTTCCCAGTGTGGATCTTCAACATTGTCGGTGCGGCCGACTTGCTTCTGGCGATGGTCCTGGGGCCCGCGCTCGTTCATGACCCTGGAGACCTCGGCCTTTCCTACATCATCCCGGCTGTGTACGTGCCGCTCCTGCTGGTAGCCCATTTCTATGCCGTGAAGGTACTTAGCCAGCCTTCGAGCGAGAAAAGCCCAGAGGAGCGTAGCTATTCACCAAGCGTCAGCGGCGCAGATCTTTATCCACCAGCCGAGGACCCGGCGCCAGCGCCCCTGGCGTGAGAACCCAGATGTTCACCCAGTTCCTCGGCAGCGTA
Organism: uncultured Actinomycetes bacterium; assembly: GCA_963813395.1. GTDB lineage: Bacteria > Actinomycetota > Actinomycetes > Streptosporangiales > Streptosporangiaceae > DASXKD01. The sequence goes on along the minus strand of CAWEYV010000021.1, from coordinate 246,575 downwards.
GCGACCGTCTATGGTGTGCTCGCCGCGCTTAAATCGCTTCTGCAGACACGGCAGATGTTCGCCCGCCGCTCATCGGGTGATGTGTCGGCACTCTTCTTGGCCTCTTATGCCGGCGGTTACGCGGTCTGGCTGGCCTACGGGCTCAGCACCGGCAGCATCCCGCTCATCGCCGTGGACGCCGTCGGCCTGCTCTGCGCAGGGCTGACGCTCGCCGTTGCCCTGTCCCTTCGCGGCTCGCTTATCCGCCCTGCCGCCTGGAACAGCCGCAACACGACGTCAATCCCGCAAAGACCGCAGCCTCACACCCCTGCCGCGGGCCATCCCGTGGCCTGAGGAGCGATATGGACAGCATCAGCAAGATAGACAGCATCACCGAGGAATACGGCGTCGATCGGGCGGCCACTGGGCCGGCCCAGTCTGAGCCGGTGGTCAGCGTGCGTGGGCTGGTGAAGCGCTACGGCAGCTACGAGGCGGTCGCGGGCATCGATCTCGAGGTGCGGCGGGGAGAGATCTTCGCTTTCCTCGGCCCGAACGGCGCGGGCAAGACCACGACGGTTGAGATCCTCGAAGGGTTCCGGCAGCGCACCGGGGGACAGGTTTCTGTCCTGGGGTACGACCCGGCTACGGCGGGTGGCGCTTGGCGGGACCGGGTGGGCGTGGTCTTGCAGGAGTCGGAGCCCGAGCCCGGCGTGTCCGTGCGGGAGTGCCTGGCCATGTACGCCGGGTTCTATCGCGCGCCGCGGGATATCGGCGAGACCATCGCCCTGGCCGGTCTCACCGAGAAGGCGGGCGCGCTCGGCACCAGGCTGTCCGGCGGCCAGCGGCGCCGGCTCGATTTCGCCCTCGCCCTCATCGGCGACCCGGAGCTCATCTTCCTGGACGAGCCGACCACTGGTTTCGACCCGTCCGCCCGCCGCGCCGCCTGGGAGGTCGTTGCCGGGCTCCGGCACCTGGGCAAGACCGTCTTCCTCACCACCCATGACCTGGACGAGGCGGAATATCTGGCCGACCGGATCACGGTGCTTTCCGCCGGGCGCGTCGTGGCTGAGGGCACGCCACAGACCCTTGGCGGGCGCGACCACATGACGACCGCCATCAGCTTCACGCTCCCAGGCCACGTGCGAACGGGTGACCTGCCACCCGGGCTGAGCCCGCTGGCCGGGCCAGGGCCGGGCGGATCGACCGTTCTGCACAGTAAGAGCCCGCTCGTCCACCTGCAGATGCTCGGGACCTGGGCGCTCGGCCGCGGCTTCGACCTGCCCGATCTCGACGTCCACCGCCCGACCCTGGAGGAGGTCTACCTCTCCCTCACCGGCCCCGCGGCCAGGAAGGATCAGCGATGACCAGGATGGCCCTGCACCTGTTCGGCTACGACCTGCGCGCCACTCTCCGCAACCGCCAGTCGCAGTTCTTCACCCTGGCCCTGCCGGTGCTATTCCTGGTCATCTTCGCGTCGGTGTTCGGCGGCGGCGGGCACACCACCGCCGTCGCAGGCGGCCGGATCAGCACGTCGGTGTACTACGTGCCCGGCATCATCGCACTCGGGGTCATCGCGGCGTGCTTCGGCAACCTGGCGGCCTCGGTGACCGTCCAGCGCGAACGCGGCGTGCTGAAGCGCCGCCGCGCCACCCCCGTCCCAGCCGCCGCCGTCATCGCCGGGCGCGCGCTCACCGCGGTCGTCATCGCGGTGGTCATGGCCGCCGTGCTGCTCGGCATCGGGTGGGCCGCCTACGGCGCCCACGTCCCCGGCCGCACCGCCCCGGCCCTCGCGGTCACCGTGGTGACCGGCGCCGCCTCCTTCTGCTGCCTCGGTTACGCGCTCACCCCGCTCATCCGCAACGAGGATGCCGCGCTGCCCACCGCCACGGCGATCACCCTGCCGCTGTACTTCATCTCCGGGGTGTTCGTCGCCATCACCGTACTGCCGCACTGGCTGGCGGACGTGGGAGAGGTCTTCCCGGTCCGCCACCTTGCCAACGCGCTGCTCACCGCCTACAACCCGCACACCACGGGCCTTGGGTTCGCCGGCCGGGACCTGCTGATCGTGGCGGCCTGGGGAGCCGCGGGCCTTCTCATCGCCCTCCGCACGTTCAGCTGGCTGCCGCTCGGACGCTAACCCGGACACCGACCCACCCATCGTTACAGGAGAAAGACCATGGCCAAGGAAGTCCAGACCCAAGCCGGACGATGCTCCACGCACGGAACCGTCGAGGCAACGCGGGAGGTCCCGGCAATGGGATTCCCCTACGTCATCTACGCCATCTGGCGGGCCATCGCCCAGCGCCGCCCATACCTCTGCCCAGAATGCAGAACAGCCGTCCAGGCAGGCTGAACCCGGCCGAGCCCGGCATCCCGCGCCCGGTGAAGGTACCCAGCGCAGGGAGCGCTGCGATGGTAATCCAGTACCGTCGATATCGGGGCGTTGGAAGCTTCGCAGCAAGGCGCGTCTCTGACCCAGGGAGGGTGCGATCTTGGAGGGAATCGTTGGCGACCGGATTCTTCGCTGCTCCGATGGCCATCTATTTGTGTCGGGCGAGACCACCAGGCTGTTCGCCTCGGTCCACCTGGGCGCGAAAGATTCATGCGCTGCCCCGTCGATGGCAAATGGCGCCTGGCGTCGAACGTGAACAGCACCGATCTCACCGAGACCGAACTCCAGCAAGCGCGCAGCTACCATACGTGAACCACCGCAGGCACGCAGGCGGCACGGGCGGGCCGGAGCCACGGCAGCGCCGGTCGGACCGGAGCCCTCCCCGATTGGCCAATGGCGTTTGACGCGCGCGGCGAACACCGACCGGTTCGGGGCATGTCCGGCATAACGTGACGGCATGGGCGTGGCTTATGCGGGTGCTGAGTTCTGGGATCAGTTCTTCTCCCACCGGCGCGAGTCTGGTGAGGATCTGGACTGGGGAGGGTTGTGGACCGGGCCGTTCCTGGTCCCGCTCCGGGAGGCGGGCGTACGCACCATAGTGGAGCTGGGATGCGGGACCGGCAACGACGCGGCGCGGCTGGCCGCCGAGGGTTATTCGGTCACGGCGATCGATGTGTCTGGTGAGGCTATCGAGCAGGCGCAGGCCAGGTTCGGCTCGATGGCCAGGTTCCTGGTGGCCGACATGACCCAGTGGCTTCCCTTCCCCGACGGGGGCTTCGACGCGGTCATGTCCAACGTCGCCATGCACATGTTTCCTGACCGGGTGACCCGTGCGGTGTTCGCGCAGGTCGGGCGGCTGGTCCGCGCTGGCGGGCTGTTCTTGTTCCACGTCAACGCCGTGGAGGACCGGCCGCTGCGCGCCCGCTCGCTGCCCGCGCGGGAGCTTGAGCCGGATTATGTGGCCGAGGAGTCGGGCCAGACAATGCATTTCTTCTCCGAGGCTTATCTGCTTGAGCTGCTGGGAAGTTGGCAGGAGGTGCATCTGGCCTCGGTCCCGGTCCCGCATCGCCAGACGGGCGAGCCGTACAAGCATGTCTGGCGTGGCATAGCCCGCCGCTGAACCCAGCGCCGGCGGGCTGCCGCTGGCGCGGTCTAGCCCGTGTTTCATCAGTGCCGGCCGGTGTGCGTTGATCAGGCCGCGAGGCGGCCGAGCCAGTTCTGCCACGCCTCGGTCTCGGTCGACGGGTCGCGGTCGTCGAAGTAGTGCGCGGTCGCGAAGACCATGTCGTTGTAGCCGTGGATCAGCATGTACATCGCGTCGTCGGTACGCATGCCCACGAAGCTTGGCGAGCCCACGAACTCCACGGTGCCGTCGACCGGCTCGATCCCGGGCACGCTGAGCCGCGCCGGCTGACCGTCCGTCGCGTCCGCGCTGACGCCGACCGCCGCCGTCATGGCCGCCCACGAGTCCTTGGTGATCGGCCCAGGCATGAACAGCGAGCCCTTCGCGGTGCGCGGCGCGAAGTGCTTCAGGTAGACGGCGAGCTTCGTCATGTAGGCGTGGTCGCCCACGGACAGGCCGTTGTATTCGGCCTCCCAGTTCTCGCCGAGGAGACCACTGTGCACAACGCGCACCACCGCGCCGCCGCCCTCGCGCGACTCGATGAGCCACTCGAAGGCCATGAACGTGCCGTCCGGGTTCTTGTCCTCCTGCGTCGCGTAGCGGTGCCCGGGTTCCCAGACCGTGATGCTGGAGCTGGACACCTCGCCGAACATGGTGAACGTGCTGGTCTTGCTGGCGCTATCGATTTCGGTGCGCCCCATGAGCCATGAGTCGACTCCCGGCCCCGACGCGATCGCCTCCCAGACCTCGTCCGGCGTGGCGTCAACGGTGATCTCGTCGTGTACCTCGAATGGATGCGTCATGACTGCTGCTGCTCCTCTGCTGGCGGGTCGGCGTCTTCGGTGATGCTCGGGTGCACCGCGACGATAACCCGGTGCGGCCGACCAGTTCCGGTCTGGTATTTACTGATAATTCCGGTGAGCGCGTCCGCGAGCTCACCGACGAACGCGGCGCGATCAGCCGGCTTCGCGAACCGCACTTCGGCATCGAGCCCGAACGTGGCGAGCGGCTTGTTGGCCCGCGCCGCCCCGTTGATGAGCGCGCCCGTCTCCCGAACGAGCCGGGCGGCGAGCGCGAGCAACCAGCGCGCGGACAGCCGATCGGGCGACCGTGCCGGATCGGGCGCGACCGCGGCGAGCGCGGCCGGCGAGATCACGTAGGCCGCGGCGGAAGCCCGCACGACCCGCTCGGTCATGTTGCCCTTGCGACGCTCCTCGACCAACTCCACCAGACCGTGCTGCTCAAGGGCCTTGACGTGGTAGTTGACCTTCTGCCGGGCAAGCCCAAGCCGCGCCGCGAGTGTGGTCGCGGTGTGTGGCTCGGCCAGCTCCGCGAGCATCCGAGCCCGGATCGGATCGAGCGAGACCTCCGCGGCTGCGGCATCCTCGATCACTGCGACATCGTGCATGCCATGACCCTGTCACCGACAACTCTTATTGTCAAGACTGTAAGAACTGTCTGGAAGAATTTTCTTTTCCGTGATCGTCGTGGTCACGCGGCGCGGCACCAGTCCTGCTGGCAACCGCTTGGCAAGAAATGTCACATGTGGGCTGCCGCTGGCGCGGTCTCCTGGTCTCAGCTGCCCCATGACCAGCGACAACCGCGACAGATAGGAGTCCGTTTCGATGTCAACGCGGGAATCCTGGACGTGATGGCCGTGACCGCTTGCGTCGCACTCGCCCGTGGCGATGCTGCCGCTGCCGCGGCGGGCGCCGATGAGCTGGCGGAGCAAGCCCGCGGCATCGGTTTCGTTCTGTGGGAGCGTACCGCCCAGCGAATCGCTGCCGCAGCCTCAGCGGCACGGGCCGGAACAGGACCGCCTGCCCCCTGCCGGTATCCGGCCCTGATCTATGTCGATCGGCCTATCCCGGCCGATGGCTGAGGATCCCGACGGCGAGGGTCGATCTTAATACGTGCCACGGGCCTGCCCGCTGATCCCGCGCAGCACGCCCTTGTCATTCGCGTTCGGCCACGCGAAGCCCTCGTTGCGGCGTCCACGACTCGATGACCAGCAACGTCGCCTCCGGGTTCAGCCGGGTGGTGACGACCTCGGAGATATCGGCAAGAAACAGATCTCCGGCAAGCCCTTCGCCTACCGGTCCGGCGAGAACTGCCCGCCCAGCGATCTTGGCCTCGCCGGGCCACTCGGCCTCCTTGCCCTCCTGCGGGTGAAACGTCGGGCCATGCAGGGCGAACCTCGGATCCCGCCGCAGATCCGCACCCTTGCGCGCCCCCGGCATCGACCCGAATCTGAGCTCACCGTCAGCGAACTCGCACTCGATTCCCGAGATCCGTGGCGAGCCATCGGCCCGCAACGTCGCGATCGTCTTGTGCCTGCCCGCGTCGAATAGCCGCCGCACCCGCGCCGCGAACTCGGGCTCCGCCTGCTCCACGTCCTTCCACGCTGCCATGGCCACAGTATGCGCCGCTTGCGGGTCTCCTCGGGCGGGCCGTGTATCAGTGACGTGGCGCCCGTGCCCACACCCATCTCGCGGCGCGTCACCTCGTCGTCGTAGCCCCGTCCCCAGCCGCCGTGCGTGAAGCCGCCGCGGGTGTCCTCGCCGGCGCGGCCCGGCCCCTCACGACACCATCGAGCGTGACGTTCATCGTTACCGTGATCGAACGCATGGAATGCTCCTGTGATTGCACGGGCCGCCCATGACCCAGGCCGGCCCACCCCGCAGAGCGGGGTGGGCCGGCCATTAGTAGTTCTGACTGGCTAGGAGGCGACCGCTCTCAGCGGATCGTCACCTGCACCGGCTGCGATGCGATCCCGTTCGCAACCACGACGAGGGTGCTCCTCCCGGCCGGTGTCGTACTCGGGAGGGTGAACTGCGTCGACGAACCGGCGCCGGGCGCGATCGAGACTGACGTCCAGTGGCTCGTTCGCGCATAGGTGACCGCCCCGGACCTGGAGTTGGTGATCCGCACCAACGGGAAGTTGGTGTTGTCCTGCACGTCGTCACCGTAGGCGGCCCCCTGGGAGAGCCCAGCGAGCTGGGTACCGCCCAGGCTGGCGATCCGGCCCGGTGTCAAGGTCGTGGTGCTGATCGAGTTGATCGAAGGTGCCCACGCTGGGTTGGGCGTTCCGCCGGCCGTGTAGACCAGCATCTGGTGGCTGCCGTCGTTGAACAGCACCTGCCCGTTCGGCAGAGCCAGCATCCGCGTGTAGAACGTGGAGTCGTTGGCCGCGTTGGGGATGTTCGGGACCGGGCTCAGCGTGTTCGAGCTGGCGTTGTACCGGAAGAACACGATCGGGGCGTTGAACACGCACGGACTCACATCGAACAGCACATTTCCATCGGGCAAGATCGAGCCGGGCCCGTCCGCGCTGTCGTACTGCTTGCCGCCGATCGTGGGGATCAGCGGGCTCTTGACCCATCGGCCAGCCGCGTAGTTGTAGAGCGCGGTGGGTGCCGGCCTGTTGGTGGTGCACGGCGCGGGTGCCTCCTCAGGCGATGTCCCGGCGCCCACCACGAACGTGTTGCCACCCGGCAGCACGACCTGCGGCCCGGTCTCGGCCGCGGGAGTGTTGATGGGCGACTTCGGCGTGTTCCCCGCGAACGACCAGCTCAGGCTCACCGGAGTGAACAGCTCGGTGGTTGGGGTCAGCCAGGTGTCGACGGTCAGGAGCTGGCCGTTCGGCTCGAGAGTCCAGGCTTCCTCGTCGGTGGGGTCGTTCTTGCCCTGCCCCGGGATCGTCAGCCAGTTCCGGCCGGTTGCGTTGAAGAGCGCGGCATCGGAGGTCAGGATCGGGCTCGAGGTCGTGCAGTTCTGGCACGCCTGGGACAGTATGAACGTGCCGTTAGCGAGCACGTTGCTTTGGGCATCGCCGATGTTCGTCCAGCCCAGGGGCGGGGCCACTGACCGCCACCTGTTGGTGACCGGGTTGTAGATGGCGCCCTTGTTGGTCCACGTCGGGGTTCCCCCGAGGTATTCACCGCCCTCGACGATCATGCGGCCGTCCGGGAGGATCGCCGAAGCGAAGTAGAGAGGGTTATAGCCCCCCGGCATCGACGGGAGCTGGCTCCAGGTCCCGTTGACGTAGCTGCCTGTGGAGTCCGGCGTGAGCTTGTACCACCTGCTGGTACCCCCGGATGGGGGCTCGGCGTGGACCAGCACCGTGCCGTCACTGGCCAGCAGCATCGTGCCGGGGTCGAACGGCGGCGCATTCTTCAGCGCCTTCCAGGGCGACGGTTGCGCCGGCGCGAGATCCGGCGCCGACGCGGCCGGCTTCGCACGCCCCACCGGGTCAAGTTTCGGGTGGGCACCTGCAAACGAGTGGACGGGCCGGCCCACCGGGGGGTGTCCCCCGGCAGCCACCGCAGCGTTGCCGGGCACCAGGGCCGCCAGCGCGGCGATCGGTGCGGCCACGCTGACGCCCACGAGAGATCGACGGATCAACTTGTTCAAGGGTCCTCCAGTTCGGTTACCGCTGAAGCCGATTGCCGTCGCCACAGGACGGAGGGTGATCATACACGCCGATCATGGTCGTCCCCCAGCAGACAGCTATCCGCGCATCCTCCACTTCTCCCTCCAGCCCTACAAAGCTCTCATACCGGCGCCGCCACCACGAGCCTCACATCATGATGTCGGGCTGCCCGGCGGGCGACCAGCCCGTTCGCTGGTGCCTGACTCGTCAATTGCCGGTCTCGCCGGTGGCGGCGGTACGCTACCTGCACGATGGGGGCGGAGCCGCGGGAGGCGGGTCAATGGCGGGCGAGCAGAGCGGTGGAGTTATCCCAAGCGAAAGCGAGCCAACGTTCGACACAAGCGTGGCGCACGTCGCCCGCGTGTATAACTACTGGCTGGGCGGGAAAGACAATTTCGCCGCTGACCGCGCCGCGGGCGAGCAGGCGATCAAGGCTTTCCCCAATATCGTGTTGTCCGCGCGTGCTAACCGGGCGTTCCTGGCGCGGGCGGTGCGTTTCCTGGCCGAGGAAGCAGGTATTCGCCAGTTCCTGGACATCGGTACTGGTATTCCCTCGGCCAGCAACACCCACCAGGTTGCCCAGTCGGTGGCGCCTGAGTCCCGGGTCGTCTACGTGGATAACGACCCGGTGGTCCTCGCCCATGCCCGGGCCCTGCTGGCCAGCGACCCCCAAGGCGCCACCGACTATATCGACGCTGACTTGCGCCATCCGCTGCAGATCCTGACCGGCGCGGAACCGCTGCTGGATTTCGGCCGCCCGGTCGCGGTGATGCTGATGGCGATCTTGCAGCATATTGACGATGAGGACGACCCGTACCAGATTGTGGCGACACTGCTGAGCGCCACGCCGCCGGGCAGTTACCTGGCACTATCGCATCCGGCCAAAGATATCGATGCCGAAGCCATGGCGAAGATGGCCGACAGTCTTAATCAGACGATGGCCGAGAAGGTCACCTTCCGTGGCCGCGCTGCGGTGGCCAGGTTCTTCACCGGCCTCGACCTGGTTGCGCCGGGCATGGTCCAGGCGTCGAAATGGCGGCCAGCGTCAGAGGCCGAGGCGGCCAGCCCGGCGGCCCTGTGGGCGGGCGTGGCACGCAAAACCTGAGCTCACGGCCACGCCTCCATCGCCTGCCGCGGCAGGTGCCCATACCGCCCCATGCCTCACCCTCGAAGGGTGATGCACCCGGACCCGGGGGGACGCAATGGTGGCCAGCGGGGATGGAGGTGGCCGTATGGAGCTGAGCGGACAAGCCGGTGTGCGCCAGACCACCACGGGGCCCGCGGCTGCAGCGGCCGGGATCGTACTGCTGACGCTTGCCTCGGCGCAGTTCCTGATGACACTGGACACCTCGGTCATGAACGTGTCGATCGCTACCGTCGCCAAGGACGTTGGCACGACGGTGACCGGGATCCAGACCGCGATCACCTTCTACACGCTGGTGATGGCCTCACTCATGATCACCGGCGGTAAGCTCGGGCAGATCCTGGGCCGCAAGCGTGCCTTCGCGATCGGGTGCGTCATCTACGGCTGCGGGTCGCTGATCACCGCGCTCGCGCCCAACCTGGCTGTGCTGATGATCGGCTGGTCGGTCCTGGAAGGTCTTGGGGCCGTGCTGATCATGCCCGCGATCGTGGCGCTGGTGGCGTCGAACTTCGCCCGCCCGCAGCGCCCGCGCGCGTATGGGCTGGTCGCCTCGGCTGGGGCGATCGCGGTTGCGGCGGGGCCGCTGATCGGCGGCCTGTTCACCACCTATCTGTCGTGGCGGTGGGTGTTTGCTGGGGAAGTCCTCGTCGTGCTGGTGATCTTGGGCCTTAACCGGCGCATCGCCGACACCCCACCCGAGGGGGACGCGCGACTGGACCTGGTGGGTACCGTCTTGTCGGCTCTGGGTCTGGGGCTCATTGTGTACGGCATCCTGCGCGCCGGGACCTGGGGATTTATTCAGCCGAAGCAGAACGCCCCCCAGTGGCTGGGCTTGTCGCCGGTAATCTGGCTGATCCTGGCTGGCGGGGTGGTGCTGCGAGTCTTTATGTGGTGGGAGATTCACCGGGTCAGGCGCGGCGGCGCGGCGCTGGTTGATCCGGCGATGCTGCGCAACCGGGTTCTGCGGGGCGGGCTTATCTCGTTCCTGTTCCAGTACCTGCTGCAGGCCGGCCTGTTCTTCGCGGTGCCACTGTTCCTGTCGGTGGCGCTCGGCCTGTCGGCGGTCGCGACCGGCGTTCGGCTGCTGCCGCTGTCGATCACCTTGCTGCTGGCCGCCGCCGGTATACCCAGGGCCTTCCCGAACGCCTCGCCCCGCCGGGTCGTTCAGCTCGGGTTCCTCGCCCTGTTCGCCGGCATCGTGATCCTGGTGGCGCTGCTTAACGTCAGCGCCGGGCCGGAGATCATCACCTGGCCGATGCTGCTCGCTGGCCTGGGTGTCGGTGCGCTGGCCTCCCAGCTAGGCAGCGTGACCGTCTCATCAGTGCCCGACGAGCGCAGCGGTGAGGTCGGCGGCATCCAGAACACCGTCACCAACCTCGGCGCCTCGATCGGAACCGCGTTGTCAGGTGCGATCCTGATCTCCGCGCTGACCTCCTCGTTCCTCAGCGGTGTGCAGCACAATCCCGCCGTGCCCAAGAACCTCAGCGCCCAGGCTGAAGTACAGCTGGGTGGAGGTGCCCCGTTCATGTCCGACAAAGACCTCAAGGCCGCGCTCAGCAAGGCCGGTGTCTCCGGCAAGACCGCCGACGCGATCGTCACCGAGAACGCCAGCGCCCGTATCGACGGGCTCCGCTCGTCACTGTCGGTACTCGCCCTCTTCGCCCTGATCGCCCTGTTCACCAGCCGCCGGATCCCCGCTCAGCAGCCCTCCGCCAGCACCGAGAGCGAGCCCGAGCCGCTTGGCAGCACGGCCTAGGGGATCACGATGCCGGGCTTACCGCACGTCGGATCGGCGCGAACGTCTGCACTGGGTCCTTGGCCAGAAACTCAGCGATGAGCACGTTGCACAGGCCGGGCTTTTCCACCAGCAACCCGTGTGAGGTACCCGGGACAATGGCGAGTTCGGCGTCGGGCATGCTCCGGTACATCGCGATCGCATGCTCGAGGCGGACCTCATCGTCGTCGCCAATCATGACCAGCGTGCGCGGCGTGATCGTGCGCAGATCGGCCGGGGTCAGCGCAGGCTCACGAGCGTGCATCGCCGCCAGCTTGGCGACGACCACGTCATAGTGACCGATTCCATCGGGTGAGATCTCGCCATAGCTCTGCTTGAAGAACTCCGGTGGGTCGCCGCCGAGAACCCCCTCTTCCCAGCCGTCCCGGTGGAAGACCCCGGCGACGAACGCCAGGCGCCGCACCAGGTCAGGTCTGTGCCGCGCGACCATCAGCGCGACAATGGCCCCGTCGCTCGAGCCCATGAGGGACACCGGCTCGCCAATAACGCTTTCGATGAACATGACCGTGTCCTTGGCCATCAGGTCATAACTGACCGGGCCATCGACATCGGGCGTCCGCCCATGCGCTCGCTGCTCGGGAGCATAGGCATGGAAAACCTGCGCGAGCGCATCGAGGTTAGGGGCCAGGGCACGGGAATCAACTCCGGCGCCGCCAGGATGGAGCAGCAGGCAAGGATCACCGTGACCGCGCTCGTCATACCACATCGAAACGTCGGCCAGTTCCGCGGTAGGCATCGTGCTGAACTCCCTCTCAGAAGATCTGGCAGTGATGAAGCTGCGTCACCAGATACGACTGGCCAGAAAACGAGGATTAATCGATCGTGCCCGACCTGCCGACGGGGCTGTGGCCGCCACCGGGAGCGGCCCGGCGGAAGAGGGGAGATCGACGGTGTACCTGAGTACACCCCTCAAGACGCCACTTAGCCGTATGTCGCCGTAGCGGCCGCTTACCTAGCGTCGCTGGTGGGCCGGTGACCCGCACCGGCGGACATGGTTAAGGGGATCGATATGGCTCACAGACTCAACCGCGCGCCGGCGCTTGGCAGCCGGCGCGCGCGATACCGCGCGGCCGCCGTCACCGGCTGGCTCATGTTCGCGGTGATCACCGTCGGCCTGGGCAGTGCGGCGGCACAGGTCCAGCCCGCCGGCCCGGCCGGGGCAGCGTGGTGTCCTACCGGCAGGTGGCCCACATGTCCCTCCGGCAGGCGCGGCGTTACCTGCACGCCGGTGGGTTCGGCTCTCCCGCCGCGCGGCACGGGGTCGACATCTACCGGATCGTCTACCGGACCCTCAGCCCACAGGGGCAGCCGGACACCGCGAGTGGCGTTCTGGCCCTGCCTGCCGACCCACAGCGGGTGCTGCGGGTGGTGGACTTCGAGCACGGGACGATGGTGGCCAAGGCCGACGCCCCGTCGGTGGCGGCCGGTGACCGGCGCGAGGTGGTCTTGCTGGCCGGGGCGGGCTACGCCGCCGTGGAACCGGACTACCTGGGCCTGGGCCTAGGGCCCGGCCATCATCCCTACCTGGACCCCGAATCCGAGACCACCGCGTCGGTGGACATGCTGCGCGCCGCCCGGCTGGTCGCCTCGCGCGAGCACCGGCAGCTCGAATCCACGATCATGGTGACCGGCTTCTCTGAGGGCGGTCAGGCGGCCATGGCCCTGGCCCGCGCCCTGCAGCAGGGCGCCGCACCGCACCTGCGTCTGGGCGCCGTGGCGGCCATTAGCGGGCCCTACGATCTCCAGTACGCCCAGCTCCCGGCGGCGCTGGACGGGTCGCTCAACCCGAAGTTCGCCGCCTTCTACTTCGGGTACTGGGTGACGGCCATGAACCGGTTCCACCACCTGTACACCGACCCGGCCCAGGTCTTCCGGGCGCCCTTACGACAAGACCGTGCCGCGGCTGTTCAACGGCCTGCACAGCGACCTGCAGGTACTCGAACGGCCTGCCGGCCAGCCCGCAGCAACTGTTCACCCACGCGTTCCTCCAGAAGCTGGCCCATCCACGCGGGGAGATTCTCCGGCTGATACGCGCCGACGACACCACCTGCACCAGCTGGGTCCCGCACGTCCCGGCCCGGCTGTACGCCGCGAGCGGCGACACCCAGGTGGCCTACCTCAACTCCGTCCACTGCCAGCGCGCCCTGGCCGCGCACGGCCGGCACGTGCCGCTCATCGACGTCGGCAACGTCGATCACTTTCCCTCTGAACATCGTGCACTTCCCCGGCATCCTGCGCTGGTTCGAGCAACTCCAGCCTGCCTAAACCCGAGGCACGGAGGCCGGCGGCCTCGGGCGGACCCTATGAATCCAGAGTCGGTCCCGTGCCGCTGGCTTGGCCATTGGTCTTGTAGCCCCAGAGCAGGTACCAGATGAAGGCGATCACCGCCAGCGCAGCACAGGCAGCGACGCTCAGCGTCACCACCGGCTGAGCGTGATGCGCAAAGGCCGCCGCGCCTGAGCAGCCGCCCGGGCCGGTACGTGACTTCAGGCCTGCCTTGCACCGGTGGGCAAGCGACATCGGTCACCTGGAGAAGAAACGCGCCGATGACCGCGAGCGTGACGACAGCGCCAAGGAAGTCCTTGGCCGGGTGCCGTCGTGGTCTGTGCGGCTCGTCGGAGCCGCTGACCGCAGGCTCGCCGGAAGCCGCTGGCCGCAGACTCGCCGAAGCCGCTCACCTCGGCAAGCCGCTGACCGCAGACAAGTCCAGGTCCTTGGTCAGCCGCCGGAACTGCCGGCGCTCCCAGCGCGCAGTCCTGCGGCGTGATCCCATACATGGGTGGATTCCCCGCCAGCGCCGCCAGGAACCTCAACCCGGGCCTGGTCAGGGCCAGATGGCGTGCTGAGCCAGGAGAACAGGCGGCGCGGCAGGCAGCGCCTGCCTGGCGCACAGCTGCGCTGCTGAACCGCGCATCGTGGCTGGAGAGAGGCAGCATGGCGACTGGTAGTGATCTGGTAGCTGGTGAGCTGATGGTCGACGGGCTGGCGCGCACCTTCGTGGTCCGTCTCCCGCGTGACGGGCAGGCGGGCGGCCCGGTGCCGCTCGTGCTCGTGCTGCACGGCAACATGCCGGGGACCAGCGGATCGATCATGCGCGAGTGGACCACGTTCGACGCGCAGGCGGATGCGTGGGGGTTCGCGGTCGCCTACCCGGATGGCTCCCAGGGCTGCTGGGCGGACGGCCGGGGTGTCACGACCGCCGACGAGGCGGGCCTGGACGACGTCGCGTTCCTGCGGGCGATCATCGACTGGTCGGCGGAGAGTCACGGCACCTGCCCGGACCGGGCCGTTGTGGCGGGGATCTCCAACGGCGCCTTCATGGCCCACCGGCTGGCGCTGGAAGCGAGCGCCCAGGTGGCGGTGCTCGCCGCCGTCGCGGGTGGGCTGCCCGCCGCGCTGTGCGACCTGCGGCCCTCGCACGCGGTCTCGGCGATGCTCATCCACGGCACCGACGATCCGCTCGTCCCGATCGAGGGCGGTTACTCCCGCCACCGCGGGCCCGACGGGGAACTGCGCGGCCGAACATTGTCGCTGCGGGACACGGCCGAACGCTGGCGCACGATCGACCGGTGCCCACCTGAACCCGGCAGCACACACACCACCGAGGGATCGAGCCGGACAGGAGTCACCGGAGGCGCCGGCGGGACGCAGGTGGTTACCTGGACGGTGTTCGGGGGCGGCCACCAGTGGCCCGGCTCCACGTCGGCCTCCCGGGCGACCGGCCCGGCAACCCAGGAGTTCGACGCCGCCGAAGAGATCTGCCGGTTCGCTCAGCCGCTCCTCGTGCCCGCCGGCGCGCGCCTGCTCTGATCCTCCAGCCAGTCAGGAGATACCGATGGCAGTGCTTGGCAAGATGCTCAAGAACCGGCGGGCCGGCCAGGCAGGCCTCGCCTGGAATATGCCCGGCCTGGCCGGCCCCGAGACGCTCGCGCTCAGCAGCCCCGACCTCGATCACGAGGGGCAGATCGCCACGGCCCACGCATCGAAGCGAGTCGGCGGCAGCGACCGGTCACCGGCCCTGACCTGGGCCGCCGTGCCCGACGGCACGGCACAGTTGCTGTTGGTCGCCGAGGATCCCGATGCGCCCACTCGCTTGCCGTTCGTCCACGGTGTCGCGCTGCTCGAGCCGTCGGTGACGAGTCTCGCCCAGGGCGCGCTGGACGCCAGGAAGCCCCAGCCCGGCGTGCGTGTGCTGCGTTCGGGCAGGGGCGCGGGTACCTGGGACCGGCGCCGATCAAGGGCCACGGCCCGCACCGGTACGTGTTTCAGCTCTTCGCCCTGGCCAAGCCCGTCGCCGCCGGACCGGACGGCGCCGCCCTGGAGTCGGCGAAGCCGCGCGACGTGCTGGCCGCCGCCGGTCCCGTTACCGCCCGCGGCCGCCTCGATGGCTTTTACGAGCGCGCCTGAGCTACGGCGTGACCGGCAGCGTGGTCAGGAGCACGTCATAGACGGGCGAGCCGGGGCCGGGATCGCGGGTGCGGGCCACCTTGCGCCAGCCCCAGATACGGAACGCGCGCTGCGCGGGGATGGCCGCGGGCAAGAGGGTCAGCGTCGCGCGTTCCTCGGGGCGGCCGGTGAGGATCAGGTCGTGCAGCGCGGCGCCGATACCCTGCCGCCGCCAGGACGCGCGCACCAGCAGGTCGGCCAGCGCGAAGGTGCGGCCGGGATACTCGGCGGTGAGGTGCTCCGGCAGCGGCGCGGTCAGGTTGTGCCACCAGGCGGTCGAGGGGCGCAGCGGCATCCCGGAGGCGTACCCGACCAGGTAATCGCCGTGGCGGGCCTCGGCCAGGACAAAGCCCGGCTGACGGCGCTGAACCGCGAACCGGCCCGCGAGCTGTTCGCCGTCCTCATCGCGCCGGTACGGCGGCTCGGCGCAGGCCTCGGCGTGCAGGGCCAGTAGCTCCGCGGCGTGTTCGGCGGCCTGTTTCCCGTCGAGCAACCGAACGCGATACCCGGCGCGGACACGGCCACCTCCTCAGCTCACCAAGCTTCCTCAACAACCCGCCAGCTCGCTGCCATCCCGCGCCCCGTTGTAGCCCGCCCGCCGCGGTGGCCGCCTGGGTAGCGGCTACTCATTTCCGGCATCCTGGGCTGCTCACACCGGGCACCTGGGCCCGGGCAACCGCTGCCCGGCGCCCAGCAGCATGGCCATGGCATGATCGGGGGCATGACCGGGCGGGTGACGCTACGGCCGGTGCGCGAGGACGACCTGCCGCTGCTGCGCAAGCTGGCGCAAGATCCGCAGCTCGCCGGCGAGTTTGAGCTGTATGGCTGGTATGCCCCCTTGCTCTATCAGCGTGGCTGGGAGAGGAACCGCCTGATCAGCCCCGACGGCGGAACGTTGGCCGTGGTCTGCGGTGACGACCTGGCCGGTGGGGTGGCGTGGCGGCGCCGCGAAACCGCGCCGGCCTCATATTGCTGGGTGCTGGGCATAGGCCTGCTTCCGGAAGCGCGTAACCACGGCTACGGCACCCAGTCACACCGGCTGCTGGTGCGCTACCTGTTCGCACACACGACGGTCCACCGGATCGAGGCCACCACGGAGGCCGGCAACATCGCCGAGCAGAAGGTCCTGGAGAAGACCGGGTTCAGCCGGGAAGCCGTCCTGCGCGGGATCCGCTGGCGCGGTGGCGCGTGGCGGGACGAGGTGCTCTACAGCATCCTCCGCAGCGATCCGCCCACGTGAACGAGGATGACCCGGTGAGCGAGCATGCCGGTGACCCCGGCAACGTGGGGCCGCACCCGGGGCCGCACGATGCCCGGATGCGGGCCGCCGGGCCCGATGACGCGGCGGCGCTGCTCAGGCTGAAGCGGCGGCTGGACCAGGAAACCTCGTTCATGCTGCTGGAAGCCGGTGAGCGTGACGCCTCGGTGCCGGCGCTGGCCCGGGAGCTGGGAAGCGCGGCCCGGTCGGGGAACTCAGTGGTGATCGTGGCCGAGATCGGCGGCGAACTGGCCGGCTACGTGGAGCTGACCGGCGGTACGTTCCACCGCAGCCAGGCGACCGCGTACGTCGTGATCGGAGTGCTCGCGGCCGCGGGCGGCAAAGGGGTGGGCCGCGGCTTGCTGGAGGAGGCGAAGCGGTGGGCGGTCGCGCACGGGGTGCACCGGCTTGAGCTCACCGTCATGGCACACAACCATCGGGCAATCGGCTTGTACCGGCGCACCGGGTTCTCCATCGAGGGCCGGCGCGCGGAATGCCTGCTCATCGACGGCCAGTTCATCGATGAGCTCTATATGGCCATGGTCCTCCCGCAAACCCAGGCCGACTTGGCTTAACGCACCCTGCTGGCCCGCGTCATCAGCTCCGCGATCGTGTCGCGCGGCCAAAAACGTGTGGGCACCACGCCGGTCTGCTGCGGTACGGTCCGGCGGTGGACGATCCGCAGGACTACTTCGGTGAAAAGGTCGCGGCGACCTACGACGACGACACGGACGTGTTCGGGCCGGGCGAGGCGGACGCGACCGTCGGCGTTCTGGCCGAGCTGGCCGGTGATGGCCGGGCTCTGGAGCTGGGCATCGGGACCGGGCGTATCGCCCTGCCGCTGGCCGCGCGCGGCGTCCCGGTCCACGGCATCGAGCTGTCCCGGGCCATGACCGCCCGGCTGCACGCCAAACCCGGCGGCGAGCAGATCGGCGTGACCATCGGCGACTTCGCTACGACCAGGGTGGACGGGACGTTCTCCCTCGTCTACCTGGTCTTCAACACGATCATGAACCTGACCACGCAGGAAGCGCAGGTGGCCTGCTTCCGCAACGTCGCCGCGCACCTGGAACCAGGCGGCTGCTTCGTCATCGAGGTCAGGGTCCCCGACCTGCGCATGCTCCCGCCCGGGCAGAACGTCCTGCCCTGGCATGTGAGCCCGGACCGGGTAGTGTTCTACGCCTTCGACTTCGCTACTCAGGCGATGCTTGGAAACTACATCGACCTTGGGGACAGCCGGGGCGAGTACAGCTCGATGCCCTTCCGGTATGTGTGGCCCGCCGAGCTGGATCTGATGGCTCAGCTCGCCGGGCTGACCCTGCGCGATCGGTGGGATGGGTGGACCCGGGAGCCGTTCACCAGCGACAGCCGCCAGCACGTCTCGGTCTGGCAGAAGCCCGCCAGCTAACCGAGTGAGCGCGGCCTGGCGCCAACGCTAGATGGCCTGCCACCGCGGTAGCCGCCCTCCGTCATCGCCCGGGCGGTTGGCGTCCTGGACCTCGACGATGTAGCGCCAGCAGTCGGGCTGGGTCCCGTCGGTGTCGGTGAAGCCGTAGACCTGGGCGAGCTGGCCACTGGAGAGCACCTGACCCGACCAGCGGGCCACCTCAGGGTCGGCGGCGAGTGCTACCAGCGCGCGGGCGACGTAGGTGGGCGACTCCGAGATGCAAAAGTGCGGTTCCTGCTTGGTTGCCTCCCGCCAGGTCGCCTCGGTCACGCCGTACTCGTCGAGCATGGCCTCCGACCGCAGCCACCCTGGGGTTACCGCCACGGCCGTGCCCTGGTGCGGGCCAAGCTCGTAGGCCTGCGCGGTCGTCAGCCGCTGCACCGCGGCTTTCACCAGGTCGTAGTAGATGCCTACGTCGTGCCGGTAGGCGACGTTGTACTCCGCGGTCCCGTCTGTCATCTCCACCACCAGCCCGCCGGGCTGCCGGATGAGCAGCGGGAGAGCATAGTGGCTGGTGATGAGGTGGGTATCGATGCCCATCCGGATCATGCGCAGCCCGCCGGGCAGGTCATGCTCCCATACCTTGGTACCGAACTGCGCGTACCGGTCCCCGCCGAAGATGTCGTTGACCAGGATGTCCAGGCGGCCATGGTCAGCGTCGATCCGTTCGGTGAGTTCCCTGACCTGGCCGGGGTCGAGGTGATCGACCCGCAGCGCGACACCGTCGCCATCCTCGGCAGCGATCAGCTCACCGGTCTCCTCGATGGTCTCCGGGCGGCCGATCTCCGACGGACCGCCAACCTTGCTGCTTCGCCCGGTCGCATAAACCAGCGCACCGGCCCGCGCCAGTTCCACCGCGATGGCCCGGCCCGCTCCCCGCGTAGCCCCGGCGACCAGCGCAACCTTGCCTAATAGCGGCCGAGTCGCCACGTCAGCTGTCATGGCTGGCATGATGCCAGGCGCCGCCGACAAAACCGCCGGGTGTGCCGCGGTCAGCGGTCTGTGGGCGTGACGCGCCGGGCACCGGCCGCGTGACGGCGCGCCAGCGCGCGGTAGACCTCAGGATTGGTGTCCACCCACTCCTTTGCCCCCCCGCTGACCTCCCTGATGACCCGCGCGGGAACCCCGGCGGCGAGCATCCCGCCGGGGATGCTCATTCCCGGCGGCACCGTGGCGCCCGCCGCGATCAGCGCGCGGGGACCGACGACCACGCCGTCGAGCACCGTGGCGCCGTTGCCCACCAGCGCTTCGGTCCCGATGACCGCGCCGTGGACCACGCACAGGTGGCCGATGGTAGCTCCCTCGCCGATTTCGGTCACCGGGTCCGCGCCGCCGTGCAGTACCGACCCATCCTGGACATTCGCGCCCCGGCGCACGACGATCGTGCCGAAATCACCGCGCAACACGGCGCCGTACCAGACCGACGCCTCCGCCTCGACCCGCACGTCGCCGATCAAGGTGGCGGTGGGCGCGATCCACGCCTCCGGGCTGACGGACGGCTCTCGCCCTTCAAAGGCAAACAGCGGCATCCGCCCATGATGCACCCAGGCGATCCCGTCCCCGCACCTGCTCGCCCGCGCCGCGCCCGCCGCGACGCCCATGCCCCCGGCGCGCGCACCGCCGGCGAGACCACAATGGCTATGGAGGCCCGCCCCACGGCTCTGGCAGGGTAGGCCGTATGACGACTGGGTCTGCGCACCGTAACGTGACCGTCCGGCGCATCGCTAACGGCCAGTTCACCATCACCAACGTGCGAGGTGGCCAGATAACCTTCGGCAGCGCCGAGACCGACTTCACTCCGACCGAGTTGCTTCTTGGCGCCATCGGCGGCTGCACCGCCATCGATGTGGACATCGTGACCTCGCGCCGGGCTGAACCGGACGCGTTCGAGGTGCTCGTCGACGCGGGAAAGGTGCGCGACGAGGCTGGCAACCATCTCACCGGCATCGAGGTGACGTTCCGGATCGAGTTCCCTCCTGGCGCACAGGGCGATGAGGCCCGGGCAGTACTGCCGGACATTGTGCAGAAATCCCATGACCGGCTGTGCACGGTTGGCCGCACCGTCGAGATCGCCACCCCCATCGCGACGCACATCGAGTGAGCGGGCCCCGCCCTTTCGCCGCTTCAGCCCAGCCCCGGCCCTCTGGCCCGGTTCGCGCCGAAAAAATCGTTTGGCCGGGACGCGGGTCTAACTGGGTGATGGACAACAGAAGGGAACCGTTACATGCGTAAGGTTCACGCGGGCACCGAGGCAGCCGCTCGCGAGGTCACCAAGCCGGACGAGCAGTGGCGCCAGGAACTGACCCCGCTGCAGTACGCCGTCCTGCGCGAGGCGCACACCGAGCGGCCGTTCACGGGTGAGTACGTCCACAACCACGCGGACGGGTTCTACCGGTGCGCCGGCTGCGGCAGCAAGCTGTTCAGCTCGGACGCCAAGTTCGACTCGGGCACCGGATGGCCCAGCTTCGACGAGCCGCTGGTCGCCGAGGCGGTCGAACTGCGGTCGGACAACAGCCTGTTCATGCGCCGCACCGAGGTCGTCTGCCGCCGTTGTGGTGGACACCTGGGCCACGTCTTCAACGACGGGCCTACCCAGACCGGGCAGCGCTACTGCATGAACTCCTGCTCGCTGTCCTTCGAGCCCGCGGGCCAGGACGCGACGGAGGACCAGGAGGGCGCCAGCGAGGCCGGGCAGACCGGCGCAGCCAGCTGACCCTCGCGGGCCCGCGGCCGACCGCCGCGCGGCCCGGCCGGCCCGGCCACGGCGACCGTCGCAGGCCCGTGGCCGGCCGCCACGATCCGGCTCAGGGGTGGTCCACTACCGTGACTACGGCAGTCCCGGCCCTGAGCCGTGAAGGGGAGAGGTGATGGCATGCCCGGCCGTCCCGGCGATCACCAATGGTCGCAGCAGCACCTGTCGCACTACGTCGAGGGAGAGTTGCGCCCGCGAGCCCGGCGCCGCTTTGACCGCCACGCACGGAACTGTGTGGATTGCGGCCGTGGCATCCGTGCGATGCGGGCCCTGGTCTACGCCCTCCAGGGCCTCGACGGACTGGCGGGCGTTCGCGCGCCAGCCACGATCTTCGACCGGGCCCGGCTGGCCGGGGCCGGCGGCGCGCCCTCGTCGCACCACGCGTGATGCCGCCGCTGGCTGGCCAGCGCACCCCCGATCCCGCGGACACCGAAGCGAGCCTGCTCGCCCGCGCTCAGGCCGGGGACATCGCCGCCTTCGAGCGGCTATCCAGCGCCTACGCCGATCGCCTGTTCATGCTGCTGCTCAGGCTGCTGGGCGACCGCAGCGAAGCCGAGGACGTCGCCCAGGAGGTCATGCTCCGCGCCTGGCAGGGCATTTCCCGTTTCCGCGGCCAGTCCAGCTACTTCACCTGGCTCTACCGGATCGCCGTCAACGAGGCCAACCGTGCCCTGGACAAACGGGCCCGCCGGCCTGCCGGGGTGCCGATCGGGGCGGACGAGTTGCAGCTACCCGATTCGCCGCTGCGTGACCCGTCCCGGCAGGCCGAGAACAACGAGCTGCGCGAGGCTCTGGCCCGGGCCCTGGCCGAGCTGCCGCCCCCGCTGCGGACCGCGATCGTGCTCCGCGATGTCGAAGGGTTCTCCACCCAGGAGGCCGCGGAGATCGCCGGCATCAGCCAAGCCGCATTCAAGAGCCGGCTGCACCAGGCCCGGCTGCGCGCCCGGGCCGCCGTCGGCGACCAGGCCCTGGTCTCCAGCGGAGGATGACGCCGTGCCGCTGACCGCCGCCCCTGACTGACGGCCGCCTTTCCTGACGAACTAGCCGCCCCTCCTAGCTGGCTGACCACCCCCGCCCTAGCTGATCAGGGTTTCCTTCGGGCGGATCACACAGAACTCGTTGCCCTCGGGGTCGGCCAGTACCGTCCAGGACTCCTTGCCGGTCTGGCCGACGTCGACCCGTTGCGCGCCGAGCCCAAGAAGGCGGTCAATCTCCTGGTCGCGGTCCTGCGCTTCGGTGGTGATGTCGAGGTGCACGCGGTTCTTGACGATCTTCTGATCGGTGACGGGCATGAAACAGATCCCGACGGGGGCGTTCTCGTCGGTGCCGATGACGATCTCGCGCTCACGCTCGGAGAGAACCTTCCAGCCAAGCGCCTGGGTCCAGAACCGGGCCAGCTTGGGCAGGTCGTGAGCGTCGATGACGATGTGATGAAGGCGAACTGGCATGCCGCCAGTATGCGCGGCGGCGCCCAGGCCGGCGCGGTCCTTACCGCGGCCTGCGGGCGCTGACCTTGAACGGCCAGCGGGATACCAGGAGGAACAGGATGATGAGCCCGGCCGCGGCGAGCGAAAGCCCGGCGCCCACGGGGAACCCCGGCGGAACGTAACTCCAGGTCACAACCCCCCGGCCGGGCGGAACGTCGACGGCCTGGACCAGACCGGCCCGGTCAACGGTGAGCGCTGCCGGGCGGCCGGTCCTGGGGTGCCAGGTGACGCTCCAGCCCGGAATCCCCGCCACCGCGCGGATGACGCGAACACCGTGCGGTGAGAACACCGCGGCCGCGGTCGGCCCGGCCGCCGGGCCCGCCAGCCGCCGCACCGTGGCGCCCGGCGCCGGCCGGCCGGGGAGTGCCGCGAGGCTGAGCGGCTGCCGGGCGAAGTGGTTGACGAAGATCGCGAACGAGCCATCGTGGCCGGCGAATCCCCAGCGCGGCGGCACCAGGGCGTTCTGTAGCTGACCATCGGCGATGAACACCCTGCCGTCCGGCTCGACAATGGCCGGTGGCCCGAAACGGGACGGCCTGCCGCCAGCCCGGCCGCTCAGCGCAACGCTGGCCACCGGGTGCGGCAGGCTGATCGCCAGCAGCGACGCGCTTGCCGCCCGTACCCGGAACCAGCGCGCCGCCCCGCCCGGCGTGATGAGCCCGATCTGAGTTCCGGCCGCCGCGTCGTGCCTGGCATCGGTGTCGGGCACCTCGAGCCGCGACACCTCCAGCGTTGTGCCGAAGTACCAGGTGCCCTCGTGGCCGGCGGCGACGTTGCGCTGGCCGGTTCCCGCCGGCCCGGGGTCAGGCCAAGCTCCCGTGGCCCGGGTGATCAGGTATCCGGGGACGGTGAGCAGGCTCGTCGTGCCAAGCTGGTCGAGAACCCCGTCGCCGACGGCCCGGGGACTGAGCACATCCTGCCCATCCCCCGTGGCCAGATGAGATCCGGTCACCGACGCGTAGCGGCCATCGACCAGCGACGTGTACCCCTGGACCGATGGCGTGCCGCTGATGACGTTCAGGTCCGGCGCACCGAGTACCGGCAGTTCGCCAGGACCTAGCTCGCCGGGATCGTAGATCGCGAAACGTCCCGGCCGCCCCAGCGCCGCGACCGGGCGCGCAGCCGAGGCCTGGTCCGTGGCCCGGCTCCCGGAGCGAGCGGCCGCCGCGGTGCCCTGGCCGCCCGCCGCCGTGCCGTGGCCCGGCGCGGTGCCATTGCGGGCTGATGCGGTGCCGTGGCCGGCCGACGAGGTGCCGTGGCCGGCCGCCGCCGTCGCGCCGCCCACCAGACCGGGACGGATCGCGACCACGCCAAGGAGTGTGAAGAGCACCAGATCGACGGCGATGAAGCCGCCAAGCCAGCGCGACCGCAGCCGCGGCCGGAGGTGCCGTCCGAAGATCACGAAGGCGATCGCGCCGGCGCCGATGAGCGCGTACGGGACGAGCCACAGCTTGAGACGGCCGTCGACGGCCGCGGCGCCCTGGCTCACCCCCAGCCAGCGCAGCAGCCCAGCGCCCCAGGCCAGGCCGAGAACCACAACGGCGACCACGGCCAGCGCGGGCAGCACGCCGAGGACCGTCTCCACCCGTACCCGGCGGCTGCCGGGCAGCCGGAACCACCGGCCGTCCTCGCCGGCCTGGCCGGTCGGCCCAGTAGGCGAGCAGGACGGCGAGCGCCAGGTCCGCCACGAGGATGTTGCGGCTCTGCAGCCTCTGGTCACCGAACAGGGGGAGATGCACGAGCAGTTGCCCGGCAGGAGTGTTGCCGCCCAGCGCGAGTATCAGCCCGACGACCGCGATGACGTGCCAGATGATCCACTCCGGCGGCCGCGGCCGCAACCGGAAGCGGCCGAGCAGGACGAACGCCGCGACCAGCGGGAGGACGCCCACGTAGCCCGTCACTTCGGCCAGGTTGTAGTGAGCGAAATAGGCTGGCTGGCCGAACGAGCCCGAGCCGCCCAGAAGGTCGGGCACCAGCATCAGCAGCAGCCACTTGTGCGGCAGCGAGCCCGAGTCGAACAGGGCCGCCGAGCTGGCCGCGCGCTGGGACGTGCCGAGCGCGGCCAGGCCGGGCAGCCACTGAACCGCACCGAGGCAGATGCCGAGGGCCACGCCGCCCGCCACCGAGATGACCGCCGGGCCGCAGCGGCGCCCGAGGCGCGCGATCTGCCAGGCCGCGTAGATGAAGACGATCACACCGGTGTCGTCGATGGCGCGCGGCTCACCCGCCAGGATCGTCAGGCCGAACGTCCCGCCCAGGACCGCGGTCCAGCCAAGCCTGGATGCGGTGCTCCGGGTCTCGCACAGCCGCAACACCGCAAGCAACTCCACCGGCACCCAGCTCATGCCGGCCACCAGCCCGAAGTGGCCCACCTGGGCCGACATGGCGCCGGCGAAGGCGAACGAGAGCGCCCCGAGGACGCTCGGCAGGCTGCTCAGGCGGAGCGCCCGCAGGAAGAAGAACATGCCGAGCCCGGCTACCGCCCAGGTGACGATCAGGTTGAGCGTCCACGCCGCGGTAGCCGGCACGATCGCGAACAGGGACGTGAGCGGGTATGCGGCGCCGGCGTTCCAGCCGGCCAGCAACGGTGCGCCGCTCCAGATGTAGGGGTTATACAGCGGCAGCTGGCCGCTGCGGATCTGCTGGCCGGCCAGCACCCGGAGCGGAAAGTTCTGGGTCAGGTCGTCACCTGGGTAGACCGGGTGGCCGAGCAGCGCGGGCACCCCGAAGACGAGGGCGGGCAGCGCGACCAGGACGGCAACGGCCGCGGCATCGCCCAGCCAGCGCCGCGGCTCCGGCCCCCCGGGTACCCGCAGCGTGCTTGGTCCCGGCGCCGGTGACAGGTCAGCCCTCACTCCGGAACCCTTGCAGCACAAGCTGGGAGAATCCTGGGAATCCAGGCTTGTTCACAACCTCGTAACCGCTCGTCGGCCGCCCGGGTCACCGGATCGCAGGGTCGGCCACGGCCACGGCCAGCGCCGCCGGCGCTGGCCGTGGCTAACTGTGGCAGCTATCCGCCGCTACCGGTCAGGGGCGAAGCCCGCGCAGCTGGCTCAGCACCGAGCTGTAGCTGCTGGCCGAGGCGTTCCGCGCGGAAGAACCCGGTACCGGGCGGGGCAGCGGCTTGCAGGTCTTGTCCCACCGGGCATGCGGCTTACGCGGCGGCAGCTTCCCGCTCACCAGGTATTTGGCGATGGTCCCGTCCACGCACAGGTCGCCGAAGAGCGAGTCCGCGTGGCTCGTGCCGCCGGGCTCGGCGACCAGCACCGAGCGCGGGAACACGCTGCGGACATACTCACTGCCCTCGAACGGTGTTGCCGCGTCCAGCGTCTCGTCGATCAGCAGGGCGCTGCTGATCTTGCTGCCGTTCACCTTGGTCGGCTTGGTGGCGGGCGCCTTCCAGTACAGGCACGGTGCGTTGAACCAGGCATTGCCCCAGGTCTCGAACGGCGCGATCCGGTTGATGCGTTTGTTGTCCCTGGCCCACTTGGCCCAGCTCAGCGGCCATTGCACGTCGGTGCACTGGACCGCGTTGTACACCGCGAACCCGTTGTCGTTGCCGAGCCCGTCGGCGCCCTTGTACAGCGCGACGAGGTTCTTGGCCGCCTTGGCGCTGTGCGTGTTCTCCCAGTTGGCGAACGCCGCGCCGAGCTGGATCCAGGTCTGCTCGAAGTACCCGGCGCTCAGGAAGATGTCGGTCCACTCATCCGGGCCGACCTTGCCGAGGATGGGGTGCTTGATGAGCCTGGCCTGCTCGGCGTACCACCGGTGCTGCACCGCGCGCTCGGTCTTGCCCAGGTGGTAGACCTTGTTGTACTTGGCGAGCCAGCCGAACCAGATGTTGACGTTCCGGTTGAACGCGACGTCCTGCTTGAGATTGGCCACGTACCACACGTGCCGCGGGTCGACGTTGCTGTCCATGATGAGCCGGCGGACATGGCTGGGGAACAGCGTCGAGTAGACCTGCCCGAGGTAGGTGCCGTAGGAGAACCCGTAGTAGGTGATCTGCTTCTGGCCGAGCGCCTGCCGGATGCTGTCCATGTCCCTGGCGGCGTCCACCGTGGTCATGTTCTTGAGCAACGCGGCCTGGGCGGCGCTGTGCGTCTCGCACGCGGCGGCGTACTTCGCCGAGCGCGCCTTCCAGTACGACAGGATCGCCTTGGTTTTCGGGTTGTAGGGCAGCCGGTCCGGGCTGAAGTAGTTCGGCTCGCAAGTGAGCGCCGGAACGCTGGCTCCGACGCCACGCGGGTCGAACCCGATCCAGTCGTAGTCGGCGGCAGCGGCGCCGAAGTGCTCGGCCTTGAGCGCCTGGATCAGGAAGACGTTCAGGTTGAGCCCGGAACCGCCCGGCCCGCCGGGGTTGGTCAGGATAACGCCCTGGTAGTTCTTCTGGCTCGACGTGTGCTTGATCCGCGAGACCGCGATCTTGATCTTGGGGCCCGCCGGGTGGCTGTAGTCGAGCGGGACTGACAGCAACGCGCAGCCGGCGTGGACCTGCTTCAGGAACGGGTCGGTGCACTTGCCCCAGTGGATGGAGCCGATTCCGGGGCCAGGCGGCGCCGCAGCGGCCGCCACGGAGGGCACGGCAGCCCCTCCCGCCAGTACGGCTACGGAGGCGCCGATGCTCACTAGTCGTTTCACGCTATCCCTTTCGTTTCGCCGATCGCCCCGGGAGCTGGCGGCATGACCGCCAGCGCCCATCCTCCCCGGCTGGAATCGGTTGCTAAACGTCGTGGGCGGTAACAAAACGGCTGGGGCGTCAGAGGACCCACTCGTCGTCGCGGATGATCTCTACGGTGCCCTTCGGGCCGGTGCCGGTGACCGTCATCCCGTCGCCGCCGATCACGACATCGGTGTGCACGGTCGAGCGGTTGAGTCCCAGCTCGAACCGCTCCTCGTCGGTGCGCTCCAGACCGCCCGCCACCGCGAACGGGAAGCTCTGCCCCCACGCCACGTGGCAGGCCGCGTTCTCGTCGAACAGGGTGTTGTGGAACAGGATGCCGGCCTTGGCGATCCGCGAGTCCCGGTCGACGAGGGAGACCTCGCCCAGGCTCCGGGCGCCCTCGTCGGTGCCGAGCTGGGCCAGCACCGCCTCGGCTCCGGAGGCGGCCGTGACGTCGGTGATGCGCCCGCCGGAGAACGTGACCCGCAGCCCGTCGACCACCTGGCCGTTGACGATCACCGGCTTGGTGAGGCTGATCATGCCGTCGGCGCGGCGCCGGTCCGGGCTGGTGAAGACCTCCTCGGTCGGGATGTTCGGCATGTACCAGATGCCGTCCGGGTCGTTGTCGCCACCGCCGTTCCACCGGCAGTCCGGCACCAGCCCGACCGTGAGGTCCGTCCCGGGGCTGCGGTAGTGCACCTCGGTCAGGTTCAGGGCGTCCAGGGCGCGCCCGCGTGCGGTCAGTTCGGCGGCGCGGTCGCGCCAGCGGGCGACCGGGTCGGCCTCGTCCAGGCGCATCGCCGTGGCGACCGCATCCCACAGGCGGTCCACATCGGGCTCGCCGAACACCTCCCGGGCCCAGCCCGGATTCGGTGCCGCGACCACGGTCCAGCGCAGTTGCCGCACGAGCAGGGCCTCCCGGTAGGCCATCACCTCATCCACCCGGCGCGCTGCCGCTTTCACCGGATCGACGTCGTCGAACAGGTGCGGGTCCGGATCGCCGACGAGCGAGATGGCGACGCCTCGCTGGGCCGCCCATTCCCTGGCCCGCTCGATCGCCCACGGCCGCGACCTGGTCAGCGACTCGATGCTCGAGTGGGTGAGCCGCGAGTGCCGGATCGGGCCGTCCGACCACTCGACCTCGACCCACTCGGCCCCGGCACGGTAGGCGCGTTCCACCACAGCCCGCGCGATCTCCAGGTGTGCGGTATCGGCGGTCACGAGGACACCCGAGCCCGGCTGGACGTTGACGCCGGCCCGGACGACCAAATCGGCGAAGCCCTTGAGGCGATCGTTGTTGGTCACGTTGGCAGAGTAGGCCATGGCCCCCGGGGGGCGCCTACGGCCTCGGGAGACGGGATCTAGCGGTTGAGGTACTGGCCGGCGAGCTTGGGTGGCGCGCACGCCAGCCAGCCGTCGATGACCGCTTCCCGCAGCGCCTTCGGGGAGACTTTCCGCAGCTGAATGAGGACGGCGGAATACCCGTCGAAATGCGGAATCGTAAAGAAAGCCGCTGGCTGCGCGGCGAGCACGGCCTCCTTTTCGCTCAGATCCTCGACCCGGACGGCAAGGATCGGCCCGTCTGGCGGGGTCTCGTCGCCGAACCGCCGCAGATCCGCCTTGCCGAACGGCCGTTCCCATGCGAATGCCTTACCGGCAACAGACCAGGTCCGGCCGCCATGCCGCTCACCTTCGGTAGCCTCGGGCAGTTCGGCGGCCACCGCGGCCACGTCGTCGAAAGTCGCCACGTTCGTACGGTACGCGTTCAGTCCGGCAGAAGCTGGTCGCCGAGGTCGTCGAACAGTGGGCACTGGCTGAGGTTCGGGCACTCGCACCGGGCGGCGCATTCGAGCCAGCCGCGCACCAGTTCACTGCGCTCGATCAAGGCCACGATCTCGGGGAGCTTCCGGTCGGCCACCTCGCGAAGCCGGTCGATCGCCGCCGGGTCATCCGGCGACACCGACAGCAGGACCCTGATCTCATCGAGGGCCAGGCCGGCCCGCTGCCCGGTCTCGATCACCGCGAGCGTCCGCACGACGCCCGCGTCGTACCTGCGCCGCCCGTTCACGCGCACCGGCTCGGGCAACAGCCCGATCTGCTCGTAGTAGCGGATCGCGGACGGGCTCTTGCGCGCCAGCCCGGACACCTCGCCGATGGTCAGCGGGGGATCGGCTGGGTCCGGCCCGGGAGTTGACATCAAGCCGACTTTAACAACGAGCATGGGCGGCGACCCAGTCCTACGCAGGAGGCAGGCATGGCCGAGCATGAGATCACCACGGCACCCGGCAGCACCGGCACGGACAGCGGCACGCCGGTTGCCTGCGCGCTCACCCCGGCGGGCCTGGCCGCGCAGGCCGCCCGCTGGGCACGGCTCGCCGCCCGGGCGATGACCGGCCGCACCCAGACCGAGCACGGTCTTCGCATCCGGTTCCGCCCCGAACCCGGTACCGAGAAAGAGCTGCGCGCACTCGTCGCCGTGGAAAACGAGTGCTGCTCCTGGGCCACCTGGACGGTGGCGGCCGACCCCGCCCACATCGTGCTCGACGTCCGCGCTACCGGCGCGGGCACCGCCGTCCTGCACAGCATGTTCTCGATGTTCTCGGCGGCTTTTCCTCGCACGGTTAGGCGCCCGGATTGTTCCGGTCCGGCCGTGCGTCACCGAGGATATGCCGGCATCCGCGCCCTGCCCGGGCCCCTTTTTCTACGCAGAACTCTTGGCTGCCGGGCTGCCGCCGGGGTGGAACACGCCGAGGACCCGCAGCGTCACCTGGCCGGTGTTCTCCAGGCAATGCGGCCGCCCGGGCGGCAGGTGCACGCAGCTACCCGGGGCGAGTGGCTGGTCGGCCTGGCCGGAGTGCAGTACGCCCTCGCCGTCCAGGATCAGCACCACCTCGTCGTAGGGATGGCTGTGTTCCGGCGCCCGGCCGGGCGGGATCTCGCCGACGAACTGGGTGGCCGCGGTGCAGCCGTTGTCCGGCCCGAACAGGACCCGGAACCGGCGGTCGCCGGTCATCTCCACCGGGCGGTCATCCAGTTCGGACAGCCGGGGCAGCGCGGCGTCGCCGGTAGCGTCGTCGCGGTCAGCGGGACCGGCGGGCAGGCAGACGCTGTCCAGCCGGAGCGCGCCCGGGCCGTCGGCCGACAGGCGATACCGCCCGCCGGGCGGCAGCCACACTCCGCTGTCCTGCCTGACCGGCATAAGCGGCACCGCACCGGAAGCGAGCCGCCCCCGCCCGGCGATCACGAACCACAATTCGCCGCCCGGGGCCGCCGTTCCCTCGAACCGCGACCCTTCGGGCACCGCCACGGCCCGCCGGATCAGCCCTCCATCGGTGTCGAGGATGGTGCGGACCGCTGCGCCGCTGGCCTCGGCCGTCATGTGCTGCCTCCTCGCCGGCCTCATCAGCCCAGATACGCCCGCTTGAGATCCTCGCTGCGCAACAACTCGGCCGCCGTTCCCTCCAGGACGATTACCCCGGTGGACAGGACGTACCCGCGGTCGGCGATCGACAGGGCCATCGCGGCGTTCTGCTCGACAATGAGCACCGCGACACCGGAGGCGTGGATGTCCTTGATGATCTGGAAGTTCTGCTGCACGAGCGCGGGGGACAGGCCCATCGACGGCTCGTCCATCAGCAGCAGCCGCGGCCGTGACATCAGGGCCCGGCCCATCGCGACCATCTGTTGCTCGCCGCCGGATAGCGTGCCCGCGAGCTGGCCGCGGCGCTCGAACAGGCGCGGGAACAGCGCGTGCACCCGGTCGAAGTCGTCGTCCAGCTTCTCGCCGCCGCGCAGCACCGCGCCAAGCTCGAGGTTCTCCCGGACCGTCATCTGCCCGAACAGCCGCCGGTTCTCCGGCACGATCGCGATCCCGCGGGCGATCCGCTGTGGCACCGGCCAGTTCGTCACGTCTGTGCCGTCGATCAGCACCCGCCCGGCGCGCGGCCGGACGATGCCCAGGATCGTCTTCAGCGTGGTCGACTTGCCGGAGGCGTTGCCGCCGAGCAGGGAGACCAGTTCCCCCTCGCCGACCTGCAGCGAGATCCCTTCGAGGATCCGTATCTGCGCGTAGTACGTGGTGACGTTGTCCAGGCTCAGCAGCGTGGTGGATGGCTGCTGGCCGTCGGGCTGCGTGCCGCTCATTCGCTGTCCGCCAGCGCCTCGGGGTCCCGGCCCAGATAGGCCTCCACGACCGCCGGATGGCTCGCGACCTCGTCGAATCCGCCCTCAGCGATCTTGACGCCGTGGTCCAGCGCGATCACCCGGTCCGAGCAGCCCGAGACCACGTGCATGTCGTGCTCGATCACGAGGATCGAGACGCCGCGCTCGTCGCGCAGCCGGCTGATCAGCTCGGTGACCTCATGCGTCTCGGCCGGGTTCATTCCCGCGGCGGGCTCGTCGAGCAGCAGCAGCCGGGGCTTGGTGGCGAGCGCGCGGGCGATCTCCAGCCGCCGCCGGTTCGCATAGGACAGCGAGTACGCGGGCTGATCCCAGCGGTACCCGGCCAGCCGCTGGCCGAAGAACGACAGCACGTCCTGCGCCAAGGCCCGTGTCTCGCGCTCCTCGCGCCTGGCCCGGGGCAGGCGCAGGACCGACTCCCACGGCATCGCCTTGGTGCTGCCGTACGTCGCGGCCATCACGTTCTCGAGCACCGACATGTTCAGGAACAACCGCAGGCTCTGGAAGGTGCGGGCGATCCCCTTCCGGGCGATGGCGTGCGGCGGCTGCCCGGAGATCGACTGCCCGGCGAACCGCACGTCTCCCGAACTCGGCTGGTAGATGCCCGTGATCACGTTGAACACCGTCGTCTTGCCCGCGCCGTTGGGCCCGATCACGCTGACGATCTCCCGGTCGGCCACGGCCAGGTCCAGTTCGGCGAGCGCGCGCAGGCCACCGAAGGACAGTGAGAGCCGGTCGAGGTCCAGCACGGGTGCCGCGGCCACCGCGGGCTGCGGGTCCGGCGGCGTGGCCGGGTTCTCCTCGCTCATGTTGGGGCCTCCACTCGCCGCGCCCCAAGCAGCCCCTGCGGCCGGGCGTTCATCATCACGATCAGTATCGCCCCGATCATGAGCTGCCGGGTGATCGCCGGGTTGGCGCTCAGCTTGGTCTCCCAGACCAGCGCCGCCAGGTAGAGCGTCGGCACCAGCAGGACCGTCCGCCAGCGGCCCTTGACCTGCACGAGCGCAATCAGCAGGCCGATCAGCAGCACGTACCCCCAGTCGCCCAGCGCCTGGGCGTTCGCCGGGATGACCACCCAGTCGCGCAGCACATTGGCGATCCAGCCGGTCGAGGACGGCGCACCCGCCACCGCCTTTGCCGAGATTGCCCCGGCGATGGCGTGGGCGGCGTAGCCGAGCACGGCGGTGGCCGCGAGGACCGCGGCCAGCCTGCGCCACGGGCGCAGCTTGACCACCAGCGTGAGCAGGATCAGGCCGTAGAACAGATAGCCGGAATCGGTCGGGCTGCGCAGCAGCCCGTCGTAGATGACCATGACCACCAGGGCGCCGACGGCCGCGCCGGCGATGCTGCCGGCCCCGCCGAGAATGAGCCCGGCGTAGATCAGGATCAGGATGGGCGTGTCGAAGTCAGTGGGGAACACGCTGATCTGCTGCGCGGCGAAGATGGTGCCGGCCAGCGCCGCGACCATGGCGCCGAACGCGAACGCCATCAGCTTCACCGAGTTGACCGGGATCGTCATCGACGACGCCGCCAGGGAGTCGTCGCGCACCGCCCGCCAGGCCCGGCCGGTGCGTGAGGTTTCCAGCAGCCGCAGCACGGCCATGGTCAGCACCAGCAGGATCACGAGCAGGTAGTAGTAGCCCGTGTTGGTGGTGATCTGAACGCCGAACGCGTTGACCGGGTCGATCCCGACGATCCCGTTGGGTCCGCCGAGCACGCTCGGCGCCACGTTGTTGGTGATCTCGACGAACGCCTCGCCGAAGAACAGCGTGATGATGGCCAGGTAGTCGCCGATCAGCCGCCGAGACGGCAGGCCGACGAGCAGGCCCAGCAGTCCGGTGCCGATCATCACGACCGGTATGACCAGCCAGGACGGCAGGTGGATGCCGTGCGCGCCGAGCTGGTTCGAGGACAGCAGCGCGAATCCGTACGCACCGACGCCGAAGAACGCGACGTAGCCGAGGTCGAGCAGCCCGGCCCAGCCCACGACGATGTTCAGCCCGACCGCCAGCAGCGCGATCACCAGTGCGTCGATCCCGACCTGCAGCTGGAATCCGCCGAGACCGATCAGCGGCAGCGCGGCGCCGGCCAGGCCCGCGATCGCCAGCTTCGGCCACCAGCCGATCAGCTCGAACTGGCGCTGCCCGGCGCCGAGCAGGGACGGCAGATACTCGCGCCGGTGTGCCTGCCTGGCGACCCACTCGTCGGCTCCGACCTGCGGTCCGGCCAGCCCGGCTTCCTCGTTCGGCCCGGCCGGTGTGGCCGGCCCGGCTGGCCCGGCCGGCCCGGTCGCGGGGAGTTGCGGATCGAGGCTCACGGCGGCGTCACACCTTCTGCAGCTGTGCCCGGCCGAACAGCCCGCTGGGCCGTACCAGCATCACGACGATCAGCAGTGCGAACACGAGCAGGTTGGTGTAGGTCGAGGAGATGTAGCCGGTGATGAAGGACTCAGCGACACCGATCAGCAGGCCGCCGAGCACCGCACCGGGCAGCGAGCCGATGCCACCGACCACGGACGCGGTAAACGCCTTGAGACCCACGATGAAGCCGATCGTAGCCGTCACCTGGTTGAACAGCAGCCCAGCCATCACGCCGGCGATGCCGGCGAGGGCCGAGCCGAGGAAGAACGTCGCGGCGATGGTGAAGTTCACGTTGATGCCCAGCATCTCGGCGGCTTCCCGGTCGGCGGCCACCGCCCGCATCTGCTTGCCGAGCTTCGTCCGGTTCACCGTCTGCTGCAGGCCGACCGTGAGTACCAGGCCCAGCACCAGGACCAGGATCTGCACCGAGTCGATCGTGACCGACCCGATCTGGATTCCGGACGTTGAACGAGATGAACTCCGGCGTGTTGTAGATCCGTGGCTGCGCGCCGAACAGCAGCAGGGCCGAGTTCTCCAGGAAGAACGAGATGCCGATCGCGGTGATCAGCGGCGCGATCCTCGGCGCGTCGCGCAGCGGCCGGTAGGCGAACCGCTCGATCGCGACGCCCAGGCCGCCGACCAGCCCGGCCGCCAGCACGAACATGATCACCAGCAGCAGCGGCACAGGGATCGTCAGCGCGGTCGGCCCGCCGAACCACTGGATCACGAAGAAGCCGATGTAGGCCCCGATCATGTACAGGTCGCCGTGGGCGAAGTTGAGCAGCTTCAGTACCCCGTAGACCATGGAGAAGCCGAGCGCGACCAGTGCGTAGAGCGCGCCCGTGGTGATGCCGTTCACCAGTTCCTGGAAGAAGAAGCCCATGCGCGGCGATCCTGCCTGCCGTCAACGTGCCCGGTGCTGCCCGGACCTGCTCTGATCCTGCCCTGGGTCGTTCCTGACCCCGCCCCGGGTGGTGTCTTGATCGTGCCCTGATCCTGCCCGGCAGCGCGCCTGGTTAGGCCGGCGCGCTGCCGGGCGGCTGGCTGTCGTTCCGCCAGCTCGCGGGTCAGCCCGGGATCAGCTGGTACTTGCCCGTCGAGTTGATCTTGAACAGGAAGAACTTGCCGTTGACGACGTCGCCGCTCGAGGTGAACTTGATCGGCTGCCCGAGGATCGTCGTGGCCTCGTTCGTGTTCTTGATGGCCGCCAGCACGTTGCTGCGGCTGGGGGTCTGGCCCGACTTGCAGACCGCGGCGATGGCCTCGTCGATCACGTGCGTTGCCGCGAACACCGGCGGGCCGAACGTGCCGAAGCTGCCGTACTTCGCCTTCGCGAGCGCGGCGATCGCCGCGTCCGCCGGGATCGCGGTGATGTCCGGGCCGAACGAGGAGACGTACGAGCCGTTGATCGTGAACGTGCCCGGTGAGAACAGGCCGTCCGTGCCGAAGATCACGGCCTTCTTGTGCTGCTGGGCGAGGTTGCGGCCGAACTGCTGCGCGTTGGCCGCGATCTGCCAGGGCAGCACCACCACCGTCGTGGCGGGCGTGACCTTGGCCACCAGCGAGGAGAAGTCGGTGACCTTCTGCGAGACCGACTCGTGGTCGACCTTGATCCCGGCCGCCTTGAAGATCGGCACCATCGCGGAGACCAGGCCGGTCGAGTAGGCCTCCTGGTCATCGACGATCATGAGCGCCTTCGGGTGCAGGGTGTTGACGATGTAGTTGGCGTCCTGCGGGCCCTGCACGCTGTCCTTGGACACGGTGCGGAAGAACGTCGGGTACTTGCCCGTGGTGAGCGCCGCGGCGGTCGCCGACCCGGAGATGAACGCCAGCCCCGCCCTGGCCATCAGCGGGCCGACGGCCTCGACCTCCTGGCTGCCCGCCGGGCCGACCACCGCCACGATCTTCGAGTTCGAGGTGAACTGCTGGGTGACGGTCGTCGCCTGCGCCGGGTTGAGCTGGGTGTCGCCCTGGACGATCGTGATCTTCGTGTGGTTGGCCAGGTTGTCCCGCAGGACCGCGAGCTGCGCGAAGTGCAGCTGCTCCTGCCCGAGCACGGCCACCGGGCCGGTCAGCGGCCCCTCCATGCCGATGCTGGCGACACACGCCTTCGTGCTGGTGCCACTCCCGCTTGCGCTGCTGCCGCCGCTGCTGCTGCTACTGCCGCAACCTGCGACGGCGAGCGCGCCGATCGCCGTGGCGGCGATGATCGCGCTTCCTTTCATGGAATACGCCCCTCCTGTTCGCTGAATGATTTCAATGCTTCGAGGTCAGATGGCTCAGCCTCATGCCGGACCGCGCCTCACGGCGTCGCCAGCCCGGGCTGAACGGCCCTCGGCGCGGAAACCGGGGCCGGATGGGTGGCTCCGCCAGGTCAACCACGTGCAATGCTCGCCTCGAGCGTTATCTCGGTGCCAGTCAATGCGCGGGAGACCGTACAGTCCTTTGCCTGCTCGGCCAGATCTTGGAAGGAGGCCTGGTCAACACCGGGCACGTCGCCGACCGTGCGGAGTTCAATGCGGGTGATATTGAACCTGGAGCCGACCTGAGCAAGCGTGACCCGGGCGGTGGTGCGCAGGTCCTGCGGGGGATGACCCGCCTCGCCGAGCAGGTTCGCCAGCGACATCGTGAAGCAGGCGGCTTCGGCCGCGCCGAGCAGTTCCTCCGGGTTCGCGGCCGGGACGTTTTCTTCGACGCGTGCCCGCAGCGAGTACGGCCCGTCGAAGGCGCCGCTGCCGAGCGTTATCCGGCCGCTACCCTCCGGCAATGTTCCTTGCCAGCGGGCCTCGGCGCTGCGGACGACGCGGAAGCTCAAGCTGCCCTCCTCGGCCTGGCCAGGGATTGCCTGGGTCGCCGCTCTGCGTCGTGCCGGAGGTGCGCAAGAGAGCTGAGTCAGCGCCCTGCGACCAGGCATTCTGAGCGGCCGAATTGTGTGATCAAACCATCGCTCAGCAGGCCAGGGCAAGGGAAGCGTTTCCAGGTTCGACTCGCAGTTGTGATTCGATCGCAATCTGAGGTGTTCGCCGGCTGCCCTGCGCGGGGGAGGAACGCGGGGGAGGAAGGTGCCGATGACCGAACTACTCCGCGCTGGCCTCGACGTCCACGCCGTGCGCGCCCGCTTCTCGTCCCTGCAGGACTTCGCGTTTCTCGACGCTCCGGGCGGCGCGCAGGTGCCCGACGAGGTCGGCGACGCGATCGCGCGGACTCTGCGCGAGGCAAGCGCGAACCTCGGCGCGAGCTACGCGACAAGCCGGCGTGTGGGCGAGATCTTCGATGAGGCCGAACGCAAGGCCGCGCGGTTCCTGGGCTGCGATCCCCACGAAGTGATCTTCGGCCCGAACATGACCTCGCTGAACTTCACGCTGTCCAGGACCGCTGGCCGCGGCTTCAGCCCCGGCGATGAGATCCTCGTGTCCTCGCTCGATCATGACGGCGGCGTCGCGCCGTGGCTGGAACTCGCCCACGACGCCGGCCTGGTGGTCCGGCACGTCGGGCTCAACGACGACACCACGCTCGACTTCGGCGACCTCCAGCGAAAGCTCGGGCCGCGCACCAGGGTGGTCGCGTTTGCCTGGGCGTCCAACGCCGTCGGCACGGTCGTGGACGCCCGCCGGGTGTGCCAGCTCGCCCACGGCGCCGGCGCGCTCGCCTGGGTCGACGCGGTCCACTACGCGGCGCACGAGCCGATCGACGTGCGCGAGATCGGTGCCGACGTGCTGATCTGCTCGCCGTACAAGTTCTGCGGCCCGCATCTCGGCCTTGCCTACGGCCGGGCCGAGGTGATCGAGCGCTGGCGCCCGTACAAGGCGCGCCCGGCTCCGACCACCCCGCTCGGCCGGAGGTTCGAAACCGGCACGCAGCCTTACGAGCTGCTCGCTGGGTTCACCGCCACGATCGACTACCTGGACTCCATCGGCGGGTTCGCGGCGATCGTTCCGTATGAGCGCTCGCTGGGGCAGCGGTTCCTCGACGGCATCTCGGACGCGGTCACCGTGTACGGGCTGCCCGGCATGGCCGGGCGGGTGCCGACCTTCCTGGTCAACGTCGACGGCGTGCCGGCCGAGGAGGTGGCCAGCCGGCTGGCCGCTGACCAGATCGGGGTCTGGGCCCACGACTCGTGGTACTCGCTGGACCTGTACCCCCGGCTCGGCTACACCGGCAAGGCCGTCCGCATCGGCTTCATCCACTACAACACCCCCGCCGAGGTCGACCGCCTCCTCGCCGCCCTGGAATCAGCCCGCCGCCCGTAACGGCGCGCTGCTCCGCTCCCCACGGTCATGATCATGGAAGTGGTGCAGGTGGGGCATGGCGTGCCAAATCCGAAAACGCTTCCGCATCCTCCGGTTCCATGATCCTGAAGGCCTGTACTGCGCAGTGCAGGACAAAGCTTCAGGATCATGGAAGTACCGCACCTGGACCGGTTCGGTTTCCATGATCATGAAGCCCGCATTGCGGGCGGCTGGGCTATCCATCAGCGCCGGTGAGGATCTCGGCCAGCTTGGCCAGGTTGATGTTGCCGCCGGAGACTACGCACACGACCTTTCCGGTTCCCGCGTGGCCGGCCAGCGCCGCGGCCAGCGCCAGCGCGCCCGCGCCCTCGGCGATCACCCGGACGCGTTCCGCGAGCACCCGCACGGCGGCCGCGACCTCGGGGACCGGGACGGCCACCGCGCCGTCCACGAGCGGCGCGACCAGCGGCCACATGACGTCGAGCACGCGCCGGCTACCGGAACCGTCCACGAACGAGGCGTGATAGTCCACGTCCACCGGGTGCCCGGCGGCCAGCGCCGCGGCCAAGGCGGCCCCGGTCTCCGGCTCAGCGGTAAAGATCTTCGTCTCCGGCCGGAACCCCTTGACCGCGCTGGCGATGCCGGCGGTCAGCCCACCGCCGCCGTACGGGATCACCACCGCGTCAGGGTCGGGCAGGTCTTCAAGGATCTCCAGCCCGATCGTCCCGTTTCCGGCCATCACCCCAGGGTCCTGCACCGGGTGCACGAACAACCCGTCGGTCCCGTCGAGCCGGCTGGTGACGATCACGTTCCACCAGTCGTCATAGGGCAGCTTGCGGACCTGGCCGCCAAGCCGCTTGATCGCCGTAAGCTTCGCCTCGGGCGCGTGTTCCGGCACCACGATCGTGGCGGGAACGCCCAGCTCCCGCGCGGCCCACGCGACGCCCTGGGCCATGTTTCCCGCGCTGGCGGTGACCAGGCCCGCCGCCCGGTCGCTGGCCGGCGCCAGCATGACGGCGTTGGTCGCGCCACGGATCTTGAACGAGCCGATCGGCTGGAGGTTCTCCAGCTTGAGGTAGATCTCGGCCGGGGCGTCCTCGATGCGTACCCGGAGCAGCGGGGTGCGGACGGCGGTGCCGCGGATCCGCTCGCGCGCCGCTTCGATCGCGGCCAGTTCGATCACAGCTCCACCTCGGTGCCGAGGCCCTGCGCCCGGGCCGCCGCCACCGCGGTCTGCGCCGCGGCGAGATCCTCGACGGCGATGCCGAGCGAGCGGAACAACGTCAGCTCGCCGTCGTCGAGCCGGCCCGGCGCGCGTCCCGCCAGCACCTCGCCAAGCTCGGCGCGGACGTGCTGCTCGCCGGCGATCAGGCCCTCGGCGACGGCGAGCTGGAACTCGCCTGCCTCGTTGCGGAGCGACTCGCGGCTGTCGCAGAACAGCGCGCTCGCGGCGACGGTGGCGGTGTCGATCTCGCGCGCCCGCGGGGTGCTGGCGCCGACCGCGTTGAGATGGGCGCCGGGTTGGAGCCAGCCGTGGGCCAGCACCGGCTCGCGTGCGCTGGTCGCCGCCACGACCACGTCGGCGTTGCTGACCGCTTGTTCGGCGCTCGATGCGACGGTCAGCTCCGCGCTGGTTCCGCTGCCTTGTTCGGCCACGGCTTCGGCGTGTGCCCGGGTTGGTGCGTAGACGTAGATCCGGGCGAAGTCGCGTACGGCCGCCAGCGCCCGCAGGTGCGCGCGTCCCTGCACCCCGGCGCCGAGGATCGCCAGCGTCCGCGCATCGCGACGGGCCAGCAGGCCGGTGGCGACCGCGGTGACCGCGGCGGTGCGGACGGCGGTGACCGCGGAGGCGTCGAGGATCGCGGTGGGCACGCCGGTCTCGCCGTCGAAGAGCGTGACGGTGCCCTGATGCGCGTCGAGGCCGCGCGCGGGGTTG
Organism: uncultured Actinomycetes bacterium; assembly: GCA_963813395.1. Classification (GTDB taxonomy): domain Bacteria; phylum Actinomycetota; class Actinomycetes; order Streptosporangiales; family Streptosporangiaceae; genus DASXKD01. The sequence continues at coordinate 206,953 of CAWEYV010000021.1, read as the reverse complement.
CCGGGCATCAGGCAGAGCGCCTTGAGCGCGAACGCCGCGGCCGCGCCGTCGTGCGTGCCGCGCCAGCAGGGCATCAGGCCCATGAAACCGGCGGCATCCGGCGGCACCTGTACCGAGCGCAGCGGCTGGTATGTCTCACCTCGCGCGTGCGCCGCGAGGACCGTCGCCATGGCCTCGGCGCATGCCTGCGGCGGGAGCGCGGCCAGCACGTCGCGGTAGCTGAGAATGAGCACGGGCATCAGGCGACCGCCCTTCCGATCTCGGCCCGCTCAGCTGCGGTGAGCGGGTGGTTGAGCGCCTCACCGACCGGCGCCAGGTGCTCCGGTCGGCCCGGGCCGACAACGATCTGGGTCACCCGTTCGTCTGCGAGCAGCCAGGCGAGCGCCAGGCCGGCCATGGAGATCCCGCGGCTCGCGGCCATCGAGCGGAGCCGGTCGAGCGCGTCGAAGGTCTGGCCGGTGACCAGCCCGTGGTAGGGCTCGGGCCGCTGGGTCATCCGGGATCCCGCGGGGAACGGCTCGCCGCGCCGGTACTTGCCGGTGAGCCAGCCGCCAGCGAGCGGGCCGAACGCCAGGTAGCGAACACCCCGTTCCGCGCACAGCGGCAACAGCTCCGGCTCGTCCTGCCGGTCCAGCAGGGAGTAGCCGTTCTGGATCACCTGCGGCGTGCCCGCCGCCAGCGCGGCGGCCAGCTGTGATGCGTCGAAGTTGCTCACGCCGTAGCCGCCGATGGTGCCCTCGGCCTGGGCTTGACCGAAGGCAGCCAGCGACTCCGGCAGCGGCACCAGCGGGTCGAAGTCATGGGCGAGGTACAGCTCGACGTGATCGACGCCAAGCCGGTCAAGGCTGGCGCGCAACTGGCGGGCGATCCGCTCGGGCCTCAGGCCGCGGTCCGCGCCGGCGCCCATCGGGTTGAACGTCTTGGTGGTGAGCTGCGGGCGGACCCCGCGCGAGGCTATCCAGCGGCCGATCGCCAGTTCGCTGCGCCCGCCGCCATAAGCGTCGGCGGTGTCGAAGTGGGTGATGCCGGCCTGCCAGGCGGCGTCCATCAGGGCCAGCGCCTGGTCGTCGGTCAGCCCCTGGCCGAAGAACTCCGGCGCCGAGCCGATCCCGCCGAAATTGCCGCAGCCGAGCGCGATGCGGGAGAACGTGCCGCCGGAACGGCCGGGTGGCTGTCTGGTGCCGGGCGTGTCGCTCATCGGCCAGCGCCGCCACTAATGATCATTTGTGACATTCAACCAAACCCGGCAAGAGCCGGGCAACGGGCGGTGTGAGCCGGGGCCTCAGTGTGCGTCAGGCCACCGCGGCCGGGAGTTCTCCTCGTGGCCTCCCGCGTCGGCGAGCAGTTCTTCCTCGGGCCGGCCGGGCTCAGCGCCGTTGGTCATTTCCTGCTGCTCGGTCACCCCGGGCGGCGGCACCGGCTGGGAGAACCAGCGCGGCGGCTCGCCCTGATCCCACTGGCCATTGCCCACGCCTTCGGTGTCATCCTCGGGCAGCCCCTGGCGCCTGCGGTTAGCCCGGTCGACGCCGCGCAGCACCACCTCGGCCATGGCCAGCTTGGCGTCGAGCGTCTCCGCAGACACCGCACCAAGGTCCAGGGTCACCCGGTTGGCGAGCGACTGGTCCCACGGGGTCGCCACCACCGACACCTGAGTACCCTCAAAGCTCTCGCAGATCCGGGTGTGCCAGCGGACCTGCTCGGGGTCGGTCTCGATGAACTTGTCCACGACGATCGTCGCTTCGTCCATGAGGCCCTGGAGATGCTTCATTTCGTGCTCGGTCAGCGGCCGCTCTTTCTCGCCCTCGTAGTTCCGGTACCGGCTGAACACCTGGCCGATCGACCAATAGCCAAGCTGCGACGCCTCGGTGACGAAGACGTACTTGTCGCCATGCAGGAGCGTGCCGACCTGGAGCTTGGCGAACAGCCCGGTCCCGCCGTCGTTGATGACGATGTTGGACATGCACTGAAGGAACTCGAGAACCGCCTGGTATTCCTGCTCGCCGAAGTCGACGCCGATGCACTCATCGGCGGTGTCGCCCCGGATCACGGCCACGCCTTGCAGCCATGAGACTGCATCGCGCAGGTCGGCGTAGACCTTGATGCTGCCTTCCGTGCAGGCCTGATAGAACCCGCGGATCGACAAGGTCCGCTGGTGATGGGGCAGCGCCTCGACCGGGGTGCCGCCGAGCCTGATGTACCCATGGGGCATGTCGTCATTGCTGTCGGCGAGAATGACCCGGTCGGCGGGCCGCGCGGCGGCGTAGATGGCCGCCAGCGTCACCGCGACGTCGGTCTTGCCCGTGCCACCGAAACCCGAGCCCAGCGTTATCACGCCCGACTTGAGCGACGGCTCACGGATGGCGGCGATCGTCTGGCGCCGCCACTCCGCTACCGCGTCACGCTTGGCGCGCTCGCGCTTGCCCGGGGGGAGGATAACCCTGTGCTTGAGCACCCGTCTCGACACAGCGCCTCTTACCCCTTCCTGTGCTGGTGCAGGAGGGCCATTGGTAGACGGGGAGGGCGTGAGCCAGCTGGCCCTGTCGCTGCCCGGAAACTCGGACCACCAGGCCCCCGTCTCGTCCGGGTACTGGGACATTACATCACTCCAACTGCCTTGGCCTGTCCGCGTGGCCTATCCATCGCTACCACGCTAACCCACACCGGCCAGGCCCCCGGCGCGGCTCGTGCCTAGATCGTTCAGCGTAGCCGCCGTTACCTTGTCCTCTATCGGGTTCTTTCGCCACCGTTGACGAGGAGACCATGTCCAGATTCAGACTGCTTGTCGCCGCAACCGGCGCGACGGCCACCGCCGCCGCCATGGCGGCTGTGAGCGTGACCGGGCCGGCCGCGGCGTCGCCGAAGCCACCAGCCGAAACGGTCCTCGCCGGCAGCGCCGCCCCGTTCACCAGCCGCGCCAGGGCAACCGGTGACGTCGCCGCTGCCACCAAGCTGACGATCCAGGTATGGCTGCGGCCGGACGTCGCGGCGGCGGGCCGTTTCGCCACCGCGGTCAGCACGCCGGGCAGCCCGCTGTTCCATCAGTACCTGAGCCCGGCCGGCTACACCGCCCGCTTCGGGGCCAGCCTGGCGGCGAGGCCGGCCGCATCGAGTCGTGGCTGCGGACCGAGGGCTTCACCGGCCGTCCATGCCGACTCACAGCGCTCCTACGTGCGGGCGACGGCGCCGGTGTCGAGGATCAACGCGGCGTTCCGGATCCGGCTGAAGACCTACCGGCCGTCTGCGGCCGCGAACGCGGCCCGTACACCCTGTACGCAAACGACCGTGCGGTCTCCCTGCCGTCGTCGCTGGCGCCCAGCGTGCTCGGTGTGACCGGCCTGGACAACGCCCCGCCGATCATCCCGCTGGCCCGGCCGGCGCCGGCCCGCCCACGCCGCGGCGCGCCCGGGCGCCGGCCGCCGGGGCCTGCTCGCACTACTACGGGCAGCACCTGGCCACCGGCCTGCCCAAGCAGTTCGGCATCACGTCATTCCCGACCATCATTTGCGGGTACAGCGCCGATCAGATGCGCGCGGCGTATGGAGCCAGCTCGGCCAGCACCGGTAAGGGCCAGACGATCGCGCTGGTGGAGCTGGGCCTGACCAAGGACATGTTCCTGACCCTGCAGGACTACGCGAAGGCCAACCACCTGCCTGCGCCGTCGTCCGAGCGGTACGCGCAGCTGTCCCTCGGCGCGGACACCTGCGGGGACCCGTTCAACCTCGAAGAGCAGCTCGACGTCGAGTCCTCCTACGACATGGCGCCGGGCGCGAACCAGATCGTCATCGGCGGCGACAGCTGCGACAACGGTGACCACGGGCTGCAGGGCCTGTTCAACGCCGACATCGCGGTCCTCGACGGTGCCGCGGCCACCCGCTGGCGACGATCGCGTCCAACTCGTGGGAAAGCGGGGCCAGGGCCAGCCGCTGTCGCTGACCAAGATCGAGCACGCCTACCTGATGCGCGCCGCTGGCGAGGGCGTCGGCATGTACTTCTCCTCCGGCGACGGCTCCGGCATCCTGCTTCCGTCGAGCGACCCGTTCGCGATCGCGGTCGGCGGTACCACGCTGGGGATCGGCAAGACCAGCAACCGCCTGTTCGAGACCGGCTGGTCCACCGGGGCCTCAGTGATCAAGAACGGCGAGTGGGTCTGCAGGGCGAGGACGGCGCCGCCGGCGGCGGGGCGAGCATGCTCTACGCCCAGCCGGCCTACCAGAAGGGAGTGATCCCGAAGGCGCTGGGCACCACCCGAAGCGTGCCGGACATCAGCGCCGACGCCGACCCGTTCACCGGCATCAACGTGGGGCTGCTTGCCTTCAGGGCGGGCAGCGTCCCCGGTTCCACCAAAACCCCATCGGCGGGACCAGTGAGTCCTCGCCGCTGGTGGCCGGGATCGTGGCGGCGGCACAGCAGGGCCAGAAGAAGCCGTTCGGGTTCATCAACCCGGCCATCTACAAGCTGGCCGGGACCAGCGCCTTCTTCGACCCGCTCCCGCTGACCAGCCACAGCCCGGCGCTGTTCCGCGGCATAGAGTGCGACCTCGCTGAGTTCGCCAACATCTGCCGGCCACCCGCCAACCGCACCGACCCTGGTCACCAACGATGACCAGAACCCGCACATGGGGGGCTACACCGGCCAGGTCACCCTCAAGGGCTACGACAACATGACCGGCCTGGGCACACCCGACGGACCGAAGTTCATCGCGGCCCTGCGCAAGCTGGCGGGCTAAAACCCGCGGGCAGGCCTGCCCGCCGCCATACAGGTGTGTCGTGGCTGCCACAACCACGACGAAAGATTGTTGTGGTTGTGGCAGCCGGCACAAACATCCCGGTTACCTGGCTACAGGCCGGTTCGCGCGGTCAGCCGCCCGGACTTGATGGCCGCCGCGAAGGCCTCGTAGTCCCGCTCGTTCTGGTCCGCGTACGCGGCCGAGAAATCCGCTATCGCCTGGTCGAAAACGTCGCTATTGCCCAGGTACGCGGCGATCGCGATCCGGTCGCCCCACCGTGCGTGCGCGCGGGCGAGGGTCGCGCCGCAGAGGCGCGAGTACAAGGTCGCCCCCGGCACGAGCATGGTGTCGGTATCCGCGCTGCCCTTCCAGTCTTGGAACTGCCGCACGTAGTAGTCGCGGGTCACGCCGTCGAGTCCCTTGATGCGGATCCAGCCAAGGAAGATGTCGGTCGCGGCTTGCATCAGGCGCTGCCCCGCCACCACCCGCTCACCGTGATGCGAGTAGGCGCTCCTGCCGATGAAGCCTTCGAGCACCGAGGCTTGCGCCTCCTTGACCTGCAGGAACAGCGGGTCGTTATGATCGCGGCCCAGCATCAGCATGATGTAGCAGCGGGTCCCGACGCTGCCTACGCCCACCATCTTGTACGCCACGTGGGCGTAGCGGAACTCCTCCACCGGATGGTGCTGGCGCCCGAGCGTGCGCCGGTACGAGCTGAGCAGCTTCTTGATGAGCGGAGCAGGGTCCTCCCACTCCGACCCCGGCTGGATCAGGTCATCGACCGGGATGATGAGCGGCGGGTCGGCGACGATCCGCAGCTCACCGTCGACCTCGTTGGCCCGCTTGGCGAACACCCGCGTGCTGTCGCGCGTGTGCGCCTTGGCCACCATGTCCTGAATCGCGTGGCCCTCGTCCCTGCCGACCCGCTTGACGCGGACCTCCTTGCGGACCAGCTTGAGCAGCGTCCCGGCCTCGAGGTGCTCGTACCAGGCGTCCAGGGTGCCCATCCCGGCGGCCCGGCGCATCCGGTCCCGGTACTCCCTGACCCCGGCCATGACGATGGCGCGGCGGTCGGCCGGGGTGAAGCCGCGATCACGTCCCATGATCTCGAAACTGGCCGCGAGGCGCTTGACGTCCCACTCCCATGGGCCGGGCAGGGTCTCGTCGAAATCGTTGATGTCGAACAGCATCTGCCGCTCCGGCGTGCCGAACAGGCCGAAGTTGGACAGGTGCGCGTCACCGCACAGCTGCACGGTGACCCCGGACCGAGGCGTTCCCGCCAGATCCGTCGCCATGATCAGGGCGCCGCCGCGGTAGAACGTGAACGGCGAGACCAGCATGCGGCCGTAACGGATGGGAACGAACTGGGGTACCCGGCTCTCCGCCTGCTCTTCCAGCAGGGCAACCGGGTCCGGGCGGTCCGGTGCCGGTGCCCACGATCCGTGACCGCGCCTCGGCGCGTCCTTGCGGGCCTCCCTGCCGCGGGCCACGCGTTCCTCCGCCGTCAGGTGCGCCCGTCTCCACGCGGACGCGAACGAAGCGGTTGCCGCTCCACCTGGCTGTGTGGTCCCGGGTGACCGCGTGCTGCTTGCCATGACACCTCCGGCCGTGCTCGACACCCGCATCCGGGCTGGACAGGTCAGCGCCGCGGCCGGTCAGGACAAGGCCATCCGACCATTCGGTCCCCGTTAACCTGGGCTTTCCCCAAGGGTAAGCCCACCGCGTCCGGCTGACAGCTACCCGCGGGCCGGCCGGGAACCGGGATATCCCCGTCGCCATGAACCAGAGCCCCCTATCCCGCCGTGTACCGGAGTGACGGTGCGTAGCGGTGTACCGCGCGGACTCGGGGAGAGCGGAATGCGCATTCGCAAGAACGCCGGAGCAATGGCCGTCCCGGTGCTGCTGCTTTTGGCGGCCGGGGCCAGCCTGGCCATTCCTGTCCGCGCGACCGCGGCCGCCCACACCAGCCGTCCTGGCAAGGCGGTGACGGGTGAAACAGGGGCCGCCACTTCGCCAGTGGTCAGCGTGCGTACCTGGGGTGACAACAGCGCCGGCGAGCTCGGGGACGGCACGCTGACATCACGCACGACGCCGGTACCCGTACCGGGCCTGTCGGGAGTTCAGGCCATCTCCGCCAACGGCCGCCACGACCTGGCGCTTTTGGCGAACGGAACCGTGATGTCGTGGGGAGACAACACCTTCGGGCAGCTCGGCAACGGCACCACCAGCGCCAATCACGATGCCGAGCTGCCCGTGGCCGTCACCGGCCTGCCGAAGGCCGTTCAGGTGGCGGCCGGCGGAGAGCACAGCCTGGCGCTGCTGGCCAACGGCACGGTCATGGCCTGGGGCGCGGGCAGCAACGGGCAGCTCGGCAACGGCACCACCACCAGCAGCGACGTACCGGTCGCGGTGCAGGGGCTGACCAACGTCAGGGCGATCGCCGCCGGCGATCTGTTCAGCGTGGCGGTGCTCGCCGGCGGCACGGTCATGACCTGGGGCCGCAACAGCGTAGGGCAGCTCGGCGACGGAACCGGCAAAAATAGCGACGTACCGGTCGCGGTCAAGGGCATCACCACCGCCGTGGCCGTGGCCGCCGGGGGACAGCACGTCCTGGCGCTGCTGAGCAACGGCACCGCCATGGCCTGGGGCGACAACGAAGCCGGTCAGCTCGGCAGCGGGAGCATGCAGTCGGGAAGCAGCAACGTCCCGGTCCCGGTCAAGCGGCTGAGCGGGGCCACGGCCATCTCCGCGGGCTACGACCACAGCATGGCCCTGCTGTCCAGCGGCGCCGTGCGGGTCTGGGGCGACAACAGCTTCAACCAACTCGGCCAGCCCAACGGCTTCCCGGGCGGCATCGCGGACAGCGATGTGCCGATCGCCGTGAAGGGCGTGGGCAAGGCGTCCGCCATCGCGGGCGGCGGGCTGTTCAGCATGGCGCTCACGACCAGCGGCACGGTCCTGGCCTGGGGCGACGGCGCCTTTGGCCAGCTCGGCAACGGGACAACCGACACCCTCATCACGCCCACGGCGGCCAAGGGCCTGACCGGCGTCCAGGCCATCTCGGCCGGTGGCGCGGCCGCGGCCGCGGCGGTGGCGAGCGCAGGCGCGGGGCCGGTCCAGCCAGCGCCGAGCATCTGGCGGGTCATCCCCACCCCGAACCCGCGTCCCGGCGCGATTAGCGACCGCCTCCTGGCCGGGGTGTCCGCAGCGAGCGCGGGCAACGCATGGGCCGTTGGGTTTTCTCAGCAGAACGGCCAGAGGCCACTGGCCGAGCGGTGGAATGGCCGGTCCTGGTCCGGGGTCAGCGTGCCCATCCCCGGCGGGGCGGGCCAGGCCAGCCTCAGCGCCGTCGATGACCTGAGCCCGTCCGATGCCTGGGCGGTCGGCACGACCGAGACCACCAGCGGCACCGATCAGCGGACCCTGATCGAGCACTGGGACGGGACGGCCTGGTCGGTCGTGCCCAGCCCCAACCCGGCCACCGGCACCGGGGCCTTCGACGAGCTGACCGCGATCGGCGGAACGGGCCCGAACGATCTGTGGGCCGTGGGCTCGTTCTCCCCGGGGACCAACTTCATCGCGCTGCTGTTCGAGCACTGGAACGGCACCAAGTGGAGCTTCGTCCCGCCGCCCACCGAGACCGGGTTCCAGTTCGGCGACGCGGTCACCGCCGTCGCGCCGGACGACGTCTGGGCCGTCGGCGACACCGGCGGCCAGGCCACCGTGTCCGCGCACTGGAACGGCACCGCGTGGAGCAACGTTCCGACGCCGTTCCTGCAGACCACGAACTCGACCAACTTCCTTACCGGGCTGAGCGCGGCCAGCAGCAACGACGTCTGGGCGAGCGGCTACGAGGGCAACGTGAACGGCAACAACTTCCGGCAGCCCTACGTGCTGCACTGGACCGGGGAGGCCTGGAAGCTGGTCAAGCTGCCGAACGCGGGAACCGAGGGGAGCCAGCTGTCCGGCACCACGGTCCTGTCGCCGGCGGACGTGTGGGCCGTCGGCATCACCGATCAGACCGACGGTGCGCTGCTCGCCCTCACCGAGCATTTCAACGGGACCACGTGGTCGGTCAGCCCCGCCCTCGACCCGGGCCAGCTGGCCTCGCTGCCGGACAACGCGCTGTCCGCCGTGGCCAGCGTGGCCCCCGGCGTGGTGTGGGCGGTCGGCACGCAGGAAATCCCCGCGCAGTGCTGCCTGCGGACGCTTGTCCTGCACACGTCGGCGGGCTGAGCTGACCGTCATGGATCCGCCAGACGCAACTGCCCCGCAAACCCCAGTGACGTTCGGCGCCGAACCGCCCGCCGTGGTCAGCCTGCTGGCCGGGCACCTGGACGGCACCGGCTACCCGGCCACGCTGCTCGACCTCGCCGCCCGAGGCTGGTTCCGGCTGGCCGAGCCGGAACCGGGGCGGCTGATGTGCCTGTTGCCGCAGCACCTGCCCCGGCAGCCGCTCGCCCCCCACGAGGAACGCGCCGCCCTGCACCTGGCCCGCCGGGCGGCCGGCCGCGGGGAGGTGCCCGCATCCGCGCTGGCCGAGGGCTACGCGGACGGCCAGGTGGCGTTCAGCGAAGCGTTCCACGACGAGGTGGCCGCCGATGCCCGCAACCGCGGCCTGATCAAGCCCCGCCTGCGCGGCCGGACCGCTTTACTGCTCGCCGCCGCCGCGCTCATCCCGGCCGTCCTGGTGGCCGGCGCGGTACACGTCACCGCGCACCCGGGGCGCGCCTTCCTGCCGGTCCTGTGCTGGCTGGTGCTGCTGTGGCTGATCGGGCTTGGCCTGCGCGGCAGCGAACGGCTGACCCCGGCGGGCAAAGCTTGCCTGGCCGGCTGGCAGCGCAGGCAGGCGACGCTGACCGGTGACGGTCCCCGGGCCGCGCTGCCCGGCGCGGATCACGGCGCGGGTCCCGCCGCTGCCGGGGACGATCTGGCGATGGTGCTGGACATCACCGACGGTGACCGGACCCTCGCCTACGCGGCCGCGCTGGGTGCGGCCCCCGGTGCGGTGGCGGTGTTCACCCGCAGCCACACGCTCGTCTGGTCCTCGTATGGCGGGCGGTGGCGGCAGCTCGTTGTCGGTGATCCAGCGGAACGCTCGTGGCCGGCCGGTGTCGCGCTGGCCCTGTTCGGGGGGCTGACCATCTCGTTTTTCTCCGCGCTGTTGCTGATCGGTGGCCTGGTCGTGCACGGTATCGACGGCGCCGTCCTGGTCGCCTGGGGTGTGGCCGGTGTGGCCGGGGGAGTTGTGCCGCTGCGCCGGGCCAAGCTAGCGGACCAGCAGCTCCCGAGCACTGCCGAGTTCGATGGGGTGGTCCTCGAGCGCTGGACCTGGGTGCAGAAAGGGGACGAGAGCAGCGATACCACCTGCTACGGCGTGGCACTGGACGACGGCCAGCAGGACCAGGCGTGGGCCTTCACCGTGGGCCATGGCGTCTACGCCGGGCTCGTCCCCGGCACGCTGGTGCACGCCACGGTCAACCCGCGCCGGAACAGGCTGGTCGCGGCCGACGTCACCGGCACCCCACAGCTGCCGCCGCAGGTGGCCGCCGCGCAGGCGGCCAGCAGCCGCTACGCGCCCGCCTGGTCAAGGCCGACGAGGCAGCCCGGGTGCTCGGTGTGCCCGGGAAAGAGGTACAGCGTTACCTGCTCGGGGTGAGCTGCATCTGGAAGCGGGCCAAGGGACGCGGCTCGATCACGACCACGGCGGGCCGCCGGGCCATGCTCGCCCGGCGCGCGGAGCGCACCGGGCGGCCGCTGCCGCACCGTGATGGCGTGGAACGCTGGCTGGTCGGTAACCGCTCGGTGGTGCTGCGCCGCGGAACGCTGGTCGTGAAGATCATCCTGTCGGGGCATCCCGGCCTGGACCGGGGGGAGGCGCTGGCCTGGCTCACCGACCTGGTCACCGAGCGGCTCGCGGCCGCGCCCGGCGACGAGGCCCTCTCCGAAGACGAGTGGGCCCCCACGCCAGAGAGGCGACCAGGCCAGCCACGTCATGAGGGCGTGTCCGTGGCCACCCGCAGCAGCAGGAACTGCTTGATGCCCAGCATCCGGAACATTCCGCGCTGCCACGCGGTGTAGGCGGACCGCACCACCGGCCGGGCTTCCGCGGCGCTGAGCACCTCTGGCGCCACCGCGTCGTAATCGGTGCCGCCCAGCCGGATCGAGCAGCCGCCGGCGGCCCGTACGTTGCGGGACCAGTCCGATTCGGTGCCGAACGTCAGCGGTATCACCACGGTATTCCCGGTGAGCTGGGCCCCGACCGGTGTGACGTACTGCCGCCCCGACCGGCGCCCGGTGTGCTGGACCAGCGCGGCCATCTGGAAGTGCGGCCGCCCGGCCAGCCTGCGCATCGCCGGGTTGAGCACCGTGGTCATCGGGCCCATGGCGACGCGGACGAACCATGACGGCCGGGTACTGCCAATGATCATCTTGAGATTGAGCATCTCGGTCCTCTTCTCCTGTCGGCGCCGCGGGCCCGGTCACTGCGATGGTGGCGCCGGCGCCGTCACATGCGCCGGCCCGTGCGCCGTGACGCTGCCTGTGCCGTCTCCGGCGCCGTACCGGTAAGGACGGAGCGGGATGCCAGATCGTGACGGCCGGTTGCGGGGGGTGCCGTTGCTCAGCCGAGCTGTGAGCTGAGGAAGCTGAGCTTTCGCGGATCGCTGATGACGTGCACGGCCTGGATCTTCTCGCCGCGTATGGTGAACACCAGCACGCCGGCCAGGGCCCGGTCGAAGAACCCGAGCAGCGCCGGATCCCCGCCGACCGGATGCGACACCAGGGTCGCGGGCGCCCCCCAGAAGTGAAGCAGGTTCCTGGCCACCCGTTCCGCGCCGTGCACGATACCGCGGGCCCGTGGATCGCCGGGGCCGAGGTCGACGTCACCCCAGGCGTCCGGGGCGAGCACCGCGAGCAGCCCGTCGAGATCGCCGCCGGCGGCCGCCGCGATGAACTTCTCCGTGACCTGCCGGTGCTCGGCGGCGGCGACGTCGAACCGGGTGCCGCCCTGGCCGTCCTCGATCTTCTGCCTGGCCCGGCGGGCCAGCTGGCGGCACGTCGCGGCCGGCCAGGCCCACGGTCTCCGCGATGGTGCCGAACGGCACGCCGAAGATGTCGTGGAGCACGAAGACGACCCGTTCGGCAGCGCTGAGCCGCTGCAACACGACCAGCAGGGCGAGCCGTACGTTGTCATCGAGGGTGACCCGGTCGGCCGGGTCGGCCGCCGGGACAGCCGCCCCCACCGGCCCGGTGTGCGTGGGCACGAACTCGATCTCGCTGGAATCGTGTGGCCGCTCCCGGCGGGAGCGGGCGGACCGGATCTGATCCAGGCACAGGCGGCTCGTCACCACGATCAGCCAGCCGCGCTCGTCCTCGACCTCGCCCGGCATGGTCTTGATCAGCCGGGAAAACGCGTCCTGGACCACATCCTCGGCCGCGCCGATGTCGCCGAGCATCCGGAACGCCAGGTCGACCAGGTACGGACGGTGTGCCTTCCATGCCTGAACGACCCGCTCATCACCCTGGCCGCTGTCCATGACTACACCTCCCGTCGTCAAGGACGGCGCAGCCCAGCCGAACGTGACGACACCGCCGGGCCGATTGCCACGGCGGGTGCCTGGTGTCACTTTCCCGGCGGGGCCCGCGTCCTTGACCGGTGACGCACGGCTGTGCGGCCAGCCACGCCGCCCGGCCGGAGAGAGGAGAACCCATGACCCGCATTCCAAGCGACACGATCGAGGACGCGCCCGAGGCGTCGCGTCCCCTCCTGGAGAATGTCATTCAGTTCTCCCCGACGGGGCGGCTGCTCAACCTGCATGCGCAGATGGCCCACTCGCCAGCGGTCCTGGCCGCGCGCGACGCTGTCGCGCACGCCGGCCGGGTCGGCGACATCGCCTGGGAACGCGCTGTGGCCTGCGGCTGGACCGACGAGCAGCTTGCCGAGGCGTTCGCCTATCTCGGCCTGACCGTGTTCACCGGCTACTTCCTGAACTACGCACGGACCGGGCTGGACCTGCCCGGGCCCGCCCCGGCGGCAGCCGCGGCACCGGCGGCGCGGGGGTAATGCGATGCGCCTGGTGCAGAGCCGCATCGTCACCGACGACGTCGAGGGGCTGGCCGCGTTCTACGCCAGCCTGATTGGTGTCTCGGTGCCGCTCAACGAGTACTACGTCGAGGTCCCGGCCGGGCCGGTGACCATGGGCTTCTCCAAGCGGCGGTTCACCGAGTACCGGGAGGACGGCCCGCGCGGGCCCGGCCAGCACCGCCGCGACGAGGTCATCCTCGACTTCGAGGTCGGCGACGTCGATGCCGAGTACGAGCGCATCGCCGGGCTCGGAGTCACGGTGGTGACGCCCCCGACGACCCAGCCCTGGGGAAACCGGACGATGATCTTCCGGGATCCCGGCGGCAACCTCGTCAACGTCTTCTCACGTACCCCGTCGGACGGGGGCTGAAGGGACATCCATGTCGATCGACAGGCTGGTGGTCATGTAGCAGGCCCGCGAGGAGATCCGCAGGACGCAAAACGCCTGGCTGGCCTGCCGGTAACCGGCAGGCCAGCCAGGCCTGTACTGCTCAGGCGGCGGCTAGCCGACCTTGTAGGTGTAGGGAACGTTGATCAGCTGGTCACCGGTGAACGTGACCAGGCTGAAGGTGTCCACGCCGATGAAGCCGTGGACCACCGTCCCCTTGGGCGCATCCGGGGTGAAGGTGAGCGTGATGATGGCCGTCTGGCCGGGACCGATGCTGACCGGCGTGTAGGGCGCAGCCGGGTTGACGCTCTGCGCCCAGACGTCGCCGCTGCTCGCGGTCACGGCCGAGTCGAACGGGTTGGTGTTGGCCACCGCCGCCAGGTTCACCGTCGCCGTGGTGGGGGCGGTGAATGGCCCGGTCGCTTCGGGGATGCCGAAGAAGAACCCGGGGGCGACCTGCGGCGCGGCGAGCGCCGCAACGGAGTTGTTGCCGAACGAGACACCGAGGAAGTCGGGGTCTCCGAAGGCCCAGGAGGAGTCCATGACTATCGGCGCCGTGGCCTGGGCGGCCACGGTCAGCGCGTTGGTGCTGGTCGGGACCAGCCAGTTCGGCTGGGCGAACAGCGACAGCGGCAGCGGCACGTTGTTCACGTCGCTGCCGAGCAGCTCCTGCGGGACGCGCCCGTCCAGGCGCGCGTCGGCGAAGAAGTCCTTCCTGCTGTTACCGGTGTTGGTCACCGCGATGGTGGCCGTGACCGGCTGCCCGGCCGGCAGCACCGTGCTCGGCGAGTTCGGTATCCCGCTGCTGCTCACCGGCGGCGCGGCGAACGAGACCGAGCCGGTGAACGGCTCGCTCAGATGCGCCCCGTCGCCCGGGCCCGCCACGTTCAGCACCAGCGTCCACAGGCCGGGTGCCGGTGAGCCCTGGAAGAACTGCATGGTCGGGCCGAACCCGAGGAAGTTGTCGCTGGCGTCGAACGCGGCCGTGGACTGCGCGTCCAGCGGCTCACCGTTCGGGTCGATGAGGAACCCGTTCAGGTTGTAGTTGTTGTCCGCCAGCTGGATGCCGACGTTCAGCGACGGCTTGTTCCCCTGCACGTTGAACTGGTAGGTGAACGACTGCCCGGCGTTGCCGGTGGCGCCGCCGCCGGTCAGTGAGCCGCTGAACGAGCCGCCGCTCGGGCTGAGCGGGACGAGCGAGCGGAGGATGACCGGGATGCTCCCGTCGTTGCCGCTGCCGGTGCCCAGGTGCAGCCTGAGCGCCTCGTCGCCCGCCTGGCCGGCGGTGACCTTCACCGTGAACACGGCGCTCTGCCCGGGCTTGAGCGTGCGGGACGACGGTGCGACCGAACCCGCCGGGTGGAACTGCTCGGTCTGGTAGGAGAACTTGACGGTCCCGAAGTACGGGGCGTTGCTGACCGTGAAGATCACCGCGGTCCACGTGCCCGCCATCGGGTTGTGCACTTCTACGTGCCCGAACCCGCTCTCGTTCGTCCCGATCAGCGAGTACGCGGCGACGTTGCCGGCCGGATCGAACAGCGTCTCGAAGGCGACGCCGCCGATCTGCTGAGCGTTCCAGGTGATGTTGCCGTTGAGGTTGTCCGCCCCCGCCCCGACGGTGAACGTGTGCAGGGCATAGAAATCGGTGCGCCCTTCGCCGTCGATGTACGTCGGCGACGACGGCGACAGCGTGACGGAGCCGGTGTCGTCCGACAGCGTGGTCGGGTTGCCGGACACGGTCGGGGTGACCGTCTGGGACGTGGCGCCCTCATTGGTGACCGTCACGTTCATGTTGGCCGGTGAGCCCGCGTTCACGGTGGCGTTCAGGCTCGTCTTGTCCAGGAGCAGCGTGTTGCCCTGCGGGCTGCTGCTGTTGATGGACTCGGCGAGCTGGACGGCCTTGAGCGTGTTGACCAGCCCGGCGCCCTGGTGGTCGGCGGGCGCGCCCAGGTCGCTGGCGGTGCTGACGATGATCCGCTCGACCAGGGCCGGCGACGGCATGGCGCCGTGGTGGGTGTGGGCGTACGCCTCGATCACCAGGGCAGCGGTGGCCGAAGTCTCGGGGCAGGACGCGCTGGTGCCGCCGGCCGCCCAGATCGGCGGCGGGTTGGCGCCGTGGTCGATGTCCGCGCAGCCGAAGAAGTGCGTGGTGTCGTTGCTGCACAGCGACCAGCCGCGGTCACCGGGGGCGACCACGTCCACCGTGTGCGGGCTGAACTGGGTGATGCCGTCGGAGGACAGCGCGGTGATGTTGTTGTTCTCCCAGCCGCCCGGCGAAAGCTGCGTGCCGTACCGGGTGGTCTGCCGGTAGACCCGGTAGGTGGTGGTCCCGCCGACCGCGATCACACCGGGCGTGGTGGCCGGTGAGCCGATGTTGTTGAACGGGCCGGCGTCGCCGCTGCTGGCCACGACCGTCACGCCCGCGGCCACCGCCGCCTGGTCGGCCAGGGCAACCGGGTCGTCCTGGGTGTTCGGGATCGGGTCCGCGCCGATGGACTCGTTGAGCACGTTGACGTGATCGTGCAGGACGGCCCACTCGACCGCCTGGATGATCTGCGAGTTGAAGAATCCCGGCGTTGGGGCCCGCGACGTTCAGCACGGCGAGGCTGGCGCCGGGCGCGATGCCCTCGATCTTGATGTTGCAACCGGGCGGCAGCGGGTGTGCCGGGTTGACGAACCCGGACAGATCGTAGGTCTGGTTGCCCTGCGAGGCGATCGTACCGGCGTCGAGGAAGGACTCGCGGCCGTCGGTGGGCGCCCCCGGGCCGAACCCGCTGAAGTCCTGGAAGTCGAAGATGACATGCTGGCCGTTGGCCCTGATCAGGTCGGGGTTGTTCGGGTCGATGCCGTCGGCGATGATGCCGACCTTGATGCCGGACCCGTTCACGATCTGGTTCGCGGCGGCCACGTTCATGACCTCGCGCGCCTCGGGCTCGACCAGCGGGTTGGCCGGGTTGCTCGGGCAGATCTGCTGCGTGGAGCCGGCCGCCGGGCCGGAGTGCCCGCGGCGTGCCCCCTTCGGGAAGATCGGGCCGGCCCCGCCGCCCAGTGACGCGAAGTGCCGCATGGTGTCAGGGACCACGGTCCTGACCGCGGGGTTGCCCTTGAGCCGCTTGACCTCGGCCGGGGAGATCGTCGCCGAGATCGCGTTGATGATGTGGAAGCTGTGCACGTGCGTGGCGTGGAGCTGCCGCAGCTCGGTCATGACCCCGGCCTGGGCCGCGTTGGCCGCCCGGATCCGCAGGCCCGCGGTGGCCCGGTTGGCGGGCAGGCTGGACAGCTGGTTCCTGAAGATGATGATCGAGCGGTGGGTCGCGTGCGCGGCCAGGCGCTCGACCTGGGCCGCGGTGAGGATTGAGTGTTTGCCCTTGAAGACGGTGTGCCCCGGCGCGCGGGCCGCCGCCGCCGTACCACTGATGGCCAGCGGGAGGAGCCCGGCCGCTGTCAATAGCGCAGCCAGGCGAAAGCGAGAGCGAAAGCGCATGACGGTGTTCCCCATCCCTTCCAGAAACCGGCGCCCGTGATCGTCGGTGACCACGGCGCTACAACATTTCCGGCCCCGACCTAGCCTCCGCCTTGCTGACCGAATGTCAAGCGGTAGTAAAAATTTCCCAAGTTCCGCTCTAGTATCAGCGGTGCGGTCACGCACGCTGAGGGGGCCGCCCGCGTCGCGGGCGGCCCCCTCGATCGTTGCCGTGGGTTAGGTACCTGACCTGGGTTGTTAGCCGAGGTAGGTAGACAGGAACGTGTTGGCGATGATCCCGTAGCCGAGGACGTTGGCGTGGATGTTCGGCCCGCGCGGGGGTGCCGTGCACAGCCAGGTGTAAGAGCAGATCAGCCCGACGTTCAGGGGGACCTTGCCGAACGCGGGCAGGGTCACCTTCGGCGTGAACTTCGTGGTCTGGAACGCGGTGAACACGTCGGCGACCTTGGCCCCGAACTTGGTGTACACGCTGGACAGCGCGGTGCCGAAGGCCTGCGCCAGCGGGACGCTCTTCTTGACGAGGGCCTTGGCCGCCGCCGTGCCCTGGAGCCAGTCCGCCAGCAACGGGTTGTAGTAGGTCATGCCGATGGTCGGCGGCGCGCCGCTGCCGCCGGCCGCGCCGAGCGTCGCCATGATGTTGCCCAGGTTGGTGAGCAGCACCGGAACGACCTTGTTCAGGCACGCGACGATCTTGTTGAAGTTCGTCAGCGCGAGGCACGGGTTGAGGTCGTTCGCCCCGATGTCGATGGTGATCAGCTGGACCCGCCCACGGTGGCTGGCCAGGAACTTGGCGGCCTGCTTGAGCTGTGAGCCGGCCGGGTACGTGCAGATGCCCCCGTTGATCATGGTGCCCGTGGTCTCGCCCGGGCAGCCGAGCTTGACGAGCTGGAGCGTGGGGTTGCCCGAGTGCAGCGCGGTGAAGAGCTGGTTCGGGTAGCCCTCGTTGGTCTCGACGCTGACCCCGGCCTTGTTGGGCTGTACCCCCTGAGCGAGCGAGTCCCCGAGCGACAGGTAGTAGGTGTGCGAGGTCGTCGCGGTGGTGTGGGCGGCTAGAGCGGGCGCGGCCCCCGCCATCGCAGCTGTGGTAACAACTGTGACCACAGCGATGGATGTTGCGATCCGACGCATCATTTTCTCCCGGTACGGAAAGAGATGACCGCTAGGTGAACTGGATCGTAACCTTCCATACCGGGCAGCGTAAGACCTCTGTAAAAAGCATGATGAAAACTGTTACCGCTGGATACCGGCCCAATCGGAGCCGATGCCGGCGCGGGTGGGCCGCCTGGCCAGCCAGGAGGAGGCCACAGCGGCGCCGATATGGGCCAGGCGCCCACTTCCCTGGGCCCAGTAGCAGGTGCTTGACCAGCGCGGCGAGCGCCGCGACGATGCGCATAGGTGTCTGCTCCCAATGGCGAGTGCAGCGCCAGGAATTCCGGATGCCGGTTCGCGGAAGGCAACCATGGATCCCGCGTTGGTCATGGCTCGCGTTGTCTCAGCGTTTCCCTTGGGTACACTGACCGCCTACGGGACGCCATGGCCGGTGGGCCGCCACCCCAGCCGGCTCCCGGTCCCCGACGGCATCGGCCGCGGGCTTCGCACGATGGCGCAACGTGATGGGAGTCGGAATGCGCGTTCTGGTTCTTGGTGGTGATGGGTTCTGTGGCTGGCCGACGTCACTGTATCTGTCGGACCGTGGCCACGACATCACGATCATCGACAACCTCAGCCGCCGGAAGATCGACGTCGAACTCGAGGTGGAATCACTGACGCCGATCCGCCCGATCAGTGAGCGGATCCGGGCGTGGCACGAGGTATCCGGGCGGGCGCTCGGATACGTGAACCTGGATCTGGCCACCGAGTACGACCGGCTGGTGGCGGTCCTTGAGGAGATCCGCCCCGAGGCGATCGTTCACTTCGCCGAGCAGCGCGCGGCGCCGTACTCGATGCGGACGGCGCACACCAAGCGGTACACGGTCGACAACAACGTGCGGGCAACGCACAACCTGCTGGTCGCGCTGGTGGCGACCGGGCTCGATGTGTCCCTGGTGCACCTGGGCACGATGGGTGTCTACGGGTACGGCTGGTCGGGCAGCGCCCCGATCCCCGAGGGGTACCTGACCGTCAAGGTGCCCACGCCCGACGGTGAGCTGGAGCGGGAGATCCTGCACCCGGCCAACCCGGGGTCGGTCTACCACATGACCAAGACCCTCGACCAGCTCATGTTCGCGTTCTACGCCAAGAACGACGGGCTGCGGGTCACCGACCTGCACCAGGGCATCGTGTGGGGCACCCAGACCGACCAGACGATCCGCGACGAGCGGCTGATCAACCGGTTCGACTACGACGGTGACTACGGCACCGTGCTGAACCGGTTCCTCATGCAGGCGGCCATCGGGCACCCGCTGACCGTGCACGGTACCGGCGGGCAGACCCGGGCGTTCATCCACATCCGCGACACCGTCCGGTGTATCGAGATCGCGGTGACCAACCCGCCGGAGGATGCCTCCAAGCCGCGGGTCCTCAACCAGATGACCGAGACGCACCGTGTCCTCGACCTGGCCAAGATGGTGGCCGACGTGATGGGCGCGGACATCGCCTACCTGCCCAACCCGCGGCGCGAAGCCGAGGAGAACGACCTGGCCGTGCGCAACGACCGGTTCCTTGCCCTGGGCCTGCAGCCGACCACGCTGTCCGAAGGACTGCTCGAAGAAGGCAGGGACATCGCGGCGCGCTACAGCGACCGCGTCGACCCGACCAAGATCGTGTGCCGGTCGGTCTGGAAGGCCGGCATGGAAACCGCCGACGATTTGGTCACCGAACTGCCTGCCCAGGCGTAAAGCAAGATACAAAGCCCCCGGCCGCGGGTTATCCGCGGCCGGGGGCTTGCGCTTGGCCTCGTGCCGACCTCATGATCGGGTCACCGTCCGGTCAGTGTCAGGGGTTGGTGCGCATGACTGACGTCGCTCAGGGCGTGCTCGTCGCGCAGGAGAAAGCCAAGCTCCGTAGGGTCCTCGGCCGATGGGACCTGATCTTGTTCACCGCCTGCGCCATCGTGGGCCTGGACAGCGTCGCCTTCGCCGCGGAGGCGGGGGCTCAGGCGATCACCTGGCTGCTTATCTCGTTCGTGGTGTTCCTGATCCCGTACGGGATGCTGGTCGCCGAGCTTGGCTCAGCGTTCCCGGTGGAGGGCGGCCCGTACGAGTGGGTGAAGATGTCGTTCGGCCGCCTGGCCGGCTCGATCACCGCCGTGCTGTACTGGCTGTCCAACCCGATCTGGGTCGGTGGCACGCTGGCGGCCACGACGATCGTCACCCTCAACACCTTCGTGCTCAACAAGCCGCTCGGCACCACCGGCGAGATCATCGTGGGCCTGGTCTTCACCTGGGTGGTGGTGGGCAGCGCGATCATCGCGTTCCGCTACGGCAAATGGGCGCCGAACATCGGCACGATCATCAAGATCCTCGTCGTCGGGATCTTCACGATCCTGTTCATCGCGTTCCTGATCCATCACGGCCGCCCGGCGGGCGCCTCGACCGCCGGCGACCTCAAGCCCAGCATCAACGGGTTCCTCACCGTGATCGGGGTGCTGGTCTTCCTGTGGGTGGGCTTCGAGCTGTCGAACGGCGCGTCGGAGGAGATGCACAACCCGCAGCGTGACGTGCCGAAGATGATCGTCGGCTCCGGGATCATCGGCGCGGCGCTGTACGGGCTGGCCATCCTCGGCATCATCCTGGTCATCTCCAGGGCCAACCTGTCGAGCGTCGGGGGCTTCACCGACGCCTACAAGGCCGTCGCGGCCGACCTGCACTCCCGCGGGCTGGACATCACCTTCGGGATACTGATCATCCTCACGCTCGTCGGCAGCGGCTCGGTCTGGCTCGAGGGAGCCGACCGGACGCAGGCCATCGCCGCGCTGGACGGCTCCGCCCCGTCGTGGATGGGCCGGTTCTCCAGCATCGGTACCCCGGTGGTCGTCAACATCCTGTCCGGGCTCATCGCCTCGGCCTTCGTCTTCTTCGTGTTCCTGATCACCAGCGGCAGCCTGGCCAACTTCTTCTCGGTGATGATCTCGCTGGTGATCTCGACCACATCGGTCAGCTACGTCTTCGTCTTCCCCGCCCTGATCGTGCTGCGGCGCAAATACCCGGACGCCAACCGGCCCTACCGGGTGCCCGGCGGCACGGCCGGGGCCTGGACCGCGGCGATCATCACCGAGCTGTTCGTCATCGTCACCGCGATCACGCTGCTGTGGCCCGGCGCGATCAACGCCTTGTTCGGCCAGTCGTACTCGATCGAGAGCAGCTTTGGCGTGTCGCGGGTCTTCTTCGAGTCGGTGACGCTCGGCGCCTTCGGCGTCATGATCGTGGTAGGCGTCCTGTTCTGGGCCATCGGCGGCCGGGACCGGCGGCGCGGCCTGACCGGGGAGACCGGGCAGTTCACGATCGAGGGTGCCCCTGAGGCCGGCGCTGCCCCCTGACCGCGCAAGGGCGCGTCGCGCAAATCCCAGCGGCACAGACCTAAGGGACGCACCCTAGTACGCGACGCTGATGACCTGCTTGATCGTCTCGGGTTCGCCGAGCGCGGCAAGCATGAGATGGGCGACGTCGGCCCGGGAGATGAACGCCCCGCCCTTGACGTTCTGCCCGTGCGCCGTGCGGTAGCTGCCGGTCAATGGTTTGCCGGTCAGCCGTGGCGGCCGCACGACGGTCCAGTCGAGCCCGCTGCCGCCAAGATCGTCTTCCATCTGCGCGAGGTCGGCATAGAGCTTGCCGAACGCCGCCTTCACCGCGGGGCTGAGCAGGTGCCGCATGAAGAACCCGTCGCCAGGGTCGTGCTTGGGCGGGTTACGGCCGGCCCGCTGACGCCACAGTGCCAACCGGGGCGGCGCTGACGACCACGATGCGCCGCACGCCCGTTGCCTGCATGGCCCTGGCGATGGCCCGCGTGCCCCGGGTGACGATCCCGAACTCGGCCTTCGACCTGGGGCCAAGGCCGGAGAGCACCGCGTCGGCCCCGCTCACCGCTGGCGCCAGAGCTTCGGCGTCCGCGGTGGCCAGGTCGGCCTTGATGACGCGCACCCGCCCGGACAGCTTGTCCGGATTCCGTACCACCGCCGTGACGTCGTGGCCCGCGGCGACGGCCTGGTCGAGGATCTGGTGACCGATGCCGCCGGTCGCCGCGAAGATCGTGAGCTTCATCTGCTGCGCCTCCTGGCTTGCCAGGGACCGTGAGCTGGCATCCGTGGCTTCCCCTGTCCGGGGCGGGCCGCTCCCGGTACCCTGTCTTTAGGGTTCCATATAATACGGAAAGCATACCATATGGATTCAGTATCACTTGAGGAGGCCGAGGCGGCCCGCCGCCGGCGGCGGCTGACCTTCGGCGTCCGGGATTCGCTGCGCGAGCTGAGCCGCCAGCTGTCGCTGCTCAACCACCGCGTTGGCGCGCGCCTTGACCTCAAGGACGTGGACCTGGAATGCCTCGACCTGATAGCCGTTCACGGCCCGCTCAGCCCCAGCGCCTTGGCCAGGCGGGCGGGGCTGCACCCCGCCACCGTGACCGGCATCCTCGACCGTCTCGAACGCGGCGGATGGGTCACCCGTGACCGGGACCCGGACGCTGCCGACCGCCGCGCCGTTACCGTCCGGGGCCGGCGCGAGCGCAACGCCGAAGTGCTCAGTCTCTACTCGGGGATGAACGCATCGCTCGACCAGATCTGCTCCGGATACACCGAGGCCGAACTCGAGGTGCTCGCTGACTTCCTCCGCCGCACCACAAGCGCAGGCCAAGCGGCCACCGACGCCTTGGCCAGCGACTAACTCAGACCAGTCTTGATCGTCACACTGATGTGGTGACCCCGCTGGTACCGGGGTTGGTCTCGTTCGGAACGCTAACCAGGTTCCGTACTAACGTGGTTCCGTGCGTGCGTGGGTGGTTGACCGGCCGGGCCCGGTAGCGACCGGGCCGCTGCGGCTGGTGGAGCGGCCGGTACCCGAACCCGGCCCGGGTGAGCTGCTGGTCCGGGTGATCTGCTGCGGTGTCTGCCGCACCGACCTGCACCTGGCCGAGGGGGACCTGCCGCCCAAGGCGCCCCGTGTCACCCCCGGGCACGAGGTGGTCGGCGAGGTCGCGGCGACCGGGCCGGGACTCACCAGGTTCCAGACCGGCGACCGGGTCGGCGTCGCCTGGCTGGCCGGAACCGACGGCACCTGCCATTACTGCCGGACCGCCCGGGAGAACCTCTGCCCCGCCTCGACCTACACCGGCTGGGACCGGCCCGGCGGCTACGCCGAGTACCTCACCGCGGCGGACGCGTTCGTGCACCCGTTGCCCGGCGGGTTCACCGACGCCGAGATTGCCCCGCTGCTGTGCGCGGGGATCATCGGCTACCGGGCGCTACGTCGCGCCGAGGTGCCGCCTGGCGGCACGCTGGGCATCTGGGGCTTCGGCGGGTCGGCGCACCTGGCCGCCCAGATCGCGATGGGCCAGGGCGCGGCCGTGCACGTGTTCACCAGGGCTCCCGCGGCCCGGGAACTCGCGCTCAGCCTCGGTGTCTCCTCCGCCCAGGACTCGTTCGACCCCACCCCGGTACCGCTCGACTCAGCGATCATCTTCGCTCCGGTCGGCGACATCGTGCCCGCCGCGCTGGCTGCCCTCGGCCGCGGCGGCACCTGCGCCATCGCCGGGATCTACCTCACCGACATCCCGTCGCTGAACTACGACCGGCACCTGTTCCAGGAACGCACGCTGCGCAGCGTCACGGCCAACACCCGGGGCGACGCCGCCGAGTTTCTCACCCTGGCCGAGCGGTTGCGGATAAAGGTCACCACCACCCCCTACGCCTTTGAGCAGGCCGGCCAGGCACTGGCTGACTTGGCGGGAGACCGGATCCACGGCGCTGGCGTTCTGTCCCTGTGAAAGCAGGCAACGGGCCGGCCGTGTCGCTACGGCGCGGCGCGGGCGGGGGCGTGGACTCTAAGCTGGGCCGGTGACCGGTCAACTCGACGCTGCTACAGCCCTGCTCACCCGCTATCCGCTCATCGACGGCCATAACGATCTGCCCTGGGCACTGCGCGAGGCCCGCGGATCTGATGCGGACCAGACCGACCTTGCCGCACCCGTTGATTTCCTCCACACCGACCTGCCCAGGCTGGCGCGGGGCCGGGTGGGCGCGCAGTTCTGGTCGGTTTTCGTGCCCGGATCGCTGGCTGGTGAGTCCGCCGTGGCCGCCACGCTGGAGCAGATCGACTTCGTCCGGCGGATGGCTGGCCGGTACACCGGCGCGCTGGAACTCGCGTTCACCGCGGCCGACGTGGAGCGGATCTTCGCGGCCGGCAAGGTGGCCTCGCTGATGGGTGCCGAAGGCGGGCATTCGATCGCGTCCTCCCTCGGCGTGCTCCGCAGCCTCTATGAGCTTGGCGTGCGGTATATGACGCTGACCCACAACAGCAACGTAGGCTGGGCGGACTCCGCCACCGACGAGCCCGACTGCGGCGGGCTCAGCGACTTCGGCCGCCAGGTCGTCGGCGAGATGAACCGGCTCGGGATGCTCGTCGACCTGTCCCATGTGGCCGCGACGACCATGCGGGACGCGCTGGACGCGGCACGGGCACCGGTGATCTTCTCCCACTCCAGCGCGCGTGCGCTGTGCGACCACCCGCGCAACGTGCCGGACGAGATACTCGCCGCGCTGCCGGCCAGCAACGGCGTGTGCATGGTCACCTTTGTGCCCCGGTTCGTCTCCCAGGAGTGCTGGGACTGGGACCGGGAGCTGCAGGAGGACATGAAGCGGCGCGGGCTCGACACCGACGACATGGCGGCGTGGATCGCGGCGCGCCAGGAATGGGTGCGGGGCCATCCCAGCCCCCGGGCCACGATCGCCCAGGTGGCCGACCACGTCGAGCACGTCCGGGAGGTGGCCGGGGTGGATCACGTGGGGATCGGCAGCGACTTCGATGGCACGGATCAGCTGCCCAAGGGCCTGACCGACGTGTCCTGCTTCCCGGACTTGTTCGCGGCGCTGCTCGACCGCGGGTGGAGTGAGGCCGACTGTGCGCGGCTGGCCGGCGGCAACCTGCTGCGGGTCCTGCGGGACACCGAAGTGGTTTCCCGTGACCTCTCCGCCCGCCCGGGACTTCGATGATCCTGAAGGATTTCCCGCCGTGGCGATGGAGATCCTTCAGGATCATGAACGGAGGGCCTAGAAGTGGGTGCGGGGGCGCTGCTGTAGCTCGCCGTCGAGGTAGAGGTCGACCTTTTCGTTGTACAGGCAGGCGAGCCCGGCGATCTTCTGGCTTTCCGGCAGCGGCATGCGGTACATCCACACGATGTCCTCGTGGACCGCGTTCCCGGTGTTCACCGACCAGTAGCTGGCCGTGCCCTTGTAGGGGCAGTGGGACTGGGTGTCCGACGGCACCAGCAGGTCCATCCGGACGTCGGTGAGCGGGACGTAGTACCGGGGCGGCAGGCCGGTCTCGTACAGGATGCGCGGCTGGCTGGATTCGGCGACGGTCACGCCGTCGACCGCGATCCGGACATGCCGGGAACTGCCCAGGATGTCCACCCTCTTGTAAGG
Organism: uncultured Actinomycetes bacterium; assembly: GCA_963813395.1. Classification (GTDB taxonomy): domain Bacteria; phylum Actinomycetota; class Actinomycetes; order Streptosporangiales; family Streptosporangiaceae; genus DASXKD01. The sequence goes on along the minus strand of CAWEYV010000021.1, from coordinate 181,697 downwards.
GTCGCGCGGGTGCGTGTACACAGGCTCGTCCTCTTCGAACCACTCGGTCATCGATTCCCAGTCCAGCCGGACCAGGCTGCGCAGCGCCTCGAGCGGGGAGTCGGGATAGACAAGCGCCGCGGCGTATGCCGTGGCGCTGCCCACCTGGACGTCGTACACCTGCCCCTCGCCGCGGCTCGGCGAGTGCTCGGTCTTGCCGGTCGGGACCAGTTCCCCCTGCACGTCGCTGGCCGGGATGTAGTAGGTCGGGAAGTATGGCCACTCCCAGACCAGGAACGGCCGGGTGGTGTCTGCCACGAGCTCACCCTTGAGGTAGGCACGGACCCGCTTCGGTCCTTGCTCCACCTTGACGCTGCCTGCCTTGCTGGCCATCACGTGTCTCCGTCCTGACTGGTGGCGCGCTGCCTGAGCGGACCCAGTAGCGTCAATGTATGCGACTGGGTGTCCTGGACGTCGGTTCCAATACCGTCCACTTCCTTGTGGTGGACGCGCATCAGGGTGCGCGCCCGCTGCCCGTCTTTTCTCACAAGGCGGAGCTACATCTGGGGGACCACCTGGAGGACGGCAACCGGCTGTCGGCCAGCGTCACCCGGCAACTGCGTGCGTTCGTGGAGGAAGCGCTGCAGATAGCCGAGGACAAGGGCGTGGAGGAACTGCTCGCGTTCGCCACCTCGGCAGTGCGTGACGCCGCCAACGGCGACGAGGTACTGGCCTCGGTCCGGGCCGGGACCGGGGTGGATATCAGAGTGCTGCCCGGGCCCGAGGAGGCGCGGCTGACGTTCCTGGCCGCCCGCCGCTGGTTCGGGTGGTCGTCCGGCCGGGTGCTCGTGCTCGACATCGGCGGCGGTTCCCTGGAGATAGCCGCGGGCATCGATGAGCAGCCCGACGTGGCCATCTCCCTGCCGCTCGGGGCTGCGCGGCTCACCCGCGACTGGCTCAGCGACGACCCGCCAACAGCCGAGGACGTCAGGCGGCTGCGGAGGCACGTGCGCGCCGAGATCGCCCGGCGGGCCGCGGAGGTATCCCGGGCCGGCTCACCGGATCGCGCCGTCGCCACCTCCAAGACGTTCCGGCAGCTGGCCCGGATCGCGGGCGCCGCCCCCTCGGCCGAAGGGCCGTACATTCGGCGCGCGGTCAGCCACGCAGACGTCACCGACCTGGCGAAACGATTGGCCTCCATGTCCGCGGAGCAGCGTGCGACCCTGCCCGGGGTATCGCTGGTGCGCGCCCAGCAACTCGCCGCGGGCGCGCTGGTGGCCGACGCGGCCATGGACCTGCTCGGCCTTGCGGAACTCGAGATCTGCCCGTGGGCACTGCGCGAGGGCGTGCTGTTGCGCCGTATCGACACGCTGGCCGCACCCTGAGCGCCGACCCGCCAGTCCGGCCCGCTGACTGCTCGCCCGAGCGCCGCGCTGGCTGACCGCCCCTGCCGGGTCTCGCACCGACCGCCTCGGCCGCGCCCCGCGCTGACTGACCGCCCCTGCCGGGTCTCGCGCTGGCCGCCCGCCCGGCGCTCAGCCGGCCACCATCCTGTCCGCCAGCGCAGGCGCTTGCCCACCATGTGAGACGCCGCCCGCGACATATCCTCGTTTCCGCACGCCTATACCGGGACAATCCGGGCGTCGAACCGTGCGTTTCTGAGGATATGTCGCGATGATCATGGATGGGCAGGCGCGAATGGCTCGTGCTCATATTGGTTTGGTCGCTGGAATGGCCAGGTCGGCCATGATCATTCGCTCGTCACCGTGCGAGGCGGGTCGCGCCTTGAACGGTCTGCAGCCTGAGCGTGCGGTGCCGGTGCGGAGGCTAGTCCGGGCGGCGGGTCTCGCTGGCCGCGGGGGATCCGGTGCTCTCTTGCCCGGACCTGGCAGGTGGCTTGGCGGCGGCGCGCTCCTCGTTGCCCGCTCCTGCGGCGTGCTGGCCCGCATGGGGTGCCGGCGCGTTCCTCTGCTCGGCGGCGGTCGAGCGTGCGGCGGTGGAGTCCCGCGCGCCAGCGCGGCCCGGCATCTGCGTCGTGGCGGCGCGCCGGGTCTCGGCGGTGCTGGCCGTGCGGGCAGCGGGAGCGGCCGGGGCAGGGTTGGTGCCCGACGCCGTGGCAACGGACTTGGCGACCTCTTCTTCCAGCGAGCCGCGTGCGGTCTCGCTGGAAACCAGGTTCGTGACCACATCACGAATCTCGGTCAGTCGGCGCATCGTTTCGGTGTGCCGCGAGGTCAGCAGGTTGAGCCGGCGCTCGGCGCCATCGTGGATGGCGGTCGCCCGCGTGGTCGCCTCGTCCAGCATCTGCTTCGACTGCGCCTTGGCGGTGGCGACCGCGGTCTCCGCCTCCTTGGTCGCCTCGGTGACGACCCGTTCGCTCTCGATGCGCGCCGTGTTCCGCATCTTCTCCGCCTCGGCCCGCGCGGTCGCGATCGCGTTCTCCGCCTGTTCCTGCGCGGCGGTCAGCATCCGCTCGGTCTGCTCCCTGCCTTCGGCGCGGAAGCGTTCGGTTTCTTTCTTCGCGTCGTCGCGCTGCTGTGCGATGTCGTCCTGAGCCCGGTTCCGCTGCGCCTTGGCTTCGTCGTCGGCGAGCTTGAGTATCTGGCCGACGCGCTCGCTGATCTCTTCGTGCGCGGGCTTGTTGCTCAGCCCCTGCCGCGCCGCGGACAGTTCCAGGCGCAGGCGTTCGGAGTCGTCGAGCGAACGGGAGACACGTTCCTCGAGTTCGCGGATCTGGCTGCGGGTACGGGCGACGAACTCGTCGACCTGCCTGCGGCTGTAACCCCGCATCTGAACTTCGAAGGCATCTTCTTGCTCGGCGTCTGGCATCAGGTCTGAGTTGCTAGTCATGTAAGGCACCCGGGAGGTGAGCCAGGCCAGTCCCGTTGCTGTCCTACAGGCACGGGCGGGGCCGCCTGGTGGCCGTCATGGAAGTTCCACCCTAGCGGGCGGAGCGGTGCGGGGCCGCACGGTGGCGGGTCACACCGGGAAGTTCGTTTGGGAAAGAGGAATGGGGACGACTCTGGTCGTGCCTGCGCCCGAGCGCAACCGAAACGGACGATTGTCCCGTTTTCATCAGAATTAACGGAGTCTCGCCGGGGCCGGCGAGGCCGGTCACCCTCCGGCGCGCGTTGCCTGATGGCCGGCGGCCGCTGGGGCCTGTGGTGCGCGAGGTACCGGCGTGCGAGCCGAGTAAGCGGTTGCCGGAGTGCTTATACAGGGTGCTGGGCATAGGGCAGTCAGCTTGTTGGAATTGTTATCAGCGGGGCGGGCAAAATGACCCCGAAGGTGGTCATCGAATGACCCTGTTGGGTCATGCGAGGGCGCCGGGCAGCGTCGTAACCTTGTTACCAGGGGTTCCCGGATCCGCTCGGCGATGGAGGTGGGCGCGGTGCGAGAGGGTCTCGACCTGCGTCTCCACGACAGCGTGGCACTCGACGAGATCGAACTCTACGCGGAAGTTCTTAGCGCCGTAGCCGCCACCGACCGCCCTCTCACCGACGAGGAACTCGACGAAGTTCTAGGGGTACGGTCGGTTGCATAAGGCTGCTCGGCGGCCTCCGGCCGCCTTCGCCGGGACTCGTAGTGCTAGCCCGGGGGCCGAGCCCCCCGGAACCCCCACGATTGGTGGTAGCGGTCGGGCGGTCCGCTGACGGCCCGTATCCAGAACCCCCGGACCCCCGCGATTGGTGGTGGCGGTCAGCGTGCAACTGACTGCCGGTATCCCGGAATCCTCAGGTTCCGCGCGATTGGTGGTAGCGGTCGGGCGGTCCGCTGACCGCCCGTATCCAGAAGCCCCGGACCCCCGCGATTGGTGGTAGCGGTCAGCGTGCAACTGACTGCTGGTATCCCGGAATCCTCAGGTTCTGCGCGATTGGTGGTGGCGGTCGGGCGGTCAGCTGACCGCCGTATCCAGAAACCCGGACCCCCGCGATTGATGGTGCCGGTAGGCGGTTTCGCTGACCGCCCATATCCGGCCTCGCGGGCGAGTGGCGGTTGGCGGTTGGCGGTTGGCGGTTTTCTGTTCGGCGCGAGCGTGCGTCGCTACGTGGCTAACCGCGCTCATCGGGAGCTGGGCGCGGGGTGTGGGGTGTGGGCGTACATGACGTCGGTGGCGGTGTTGGCGAAACCGAGTGAGCTGTACAGACGGATCGCGGCCGCGTTGTCGCCGTCTACGTAGAGCATAACGGCTGGCATCTTCCGCTCCTGCAAGTAGCGCAGCCCGGCCAGGGTGAGCGCACGGCCGAGCCCGGTGCCCTGTTCGGCCGGATCCACGCCGACCACGTATACCTCGCCTACCGGCTCGCCGGCTTGTCCCGGGCTCCGGCTGCCCCGTCTCCGGCTGGCCACCTCCCGGCTGGCCACCTCCCGGCTGGCCTGCCCCGGCCTGCCCGGCCTCTGGTTGCGCCGCCTCCGGTTTGTGGATCTTGGTCCAGTGGAAGCCAGCCAGGTGCCCGTCGCGCTCGGCCAGGAAGAACCCGTCCGGATCGAACCAGGGTGCCGCCTCCCGGTGCTCCAGATCCGCCCGGGTCCACTTGCCCTGTTCGGGATGGCTGGCGAAGGCGCGTGCGTTCAGCAAAATCCAGTCGGCTTCGTCCTGGCCGGGGATGAAGGTCCGCACGGAGACTCCCGGCGGGAGCCGCGGCTCGTCCACCGCATCCCGCAGCGAGCGCCGCATCTGCCACAACGACCGGACGCGGCGGAAGCCGGTGGCGGCGGCGAGCCTGGCCGCCGCGGGCAGGTCCCCGTGTGCCCAAATCCGTACCGGCACTGCGCTCTCCTCGGCCAGCACCGCACGGGCCAGGGCCAGGCCGAGCCCGCGCCTGCGGTAAGCGGGGTGGATCACCAGTTCCCCGCTCCGGCCCTCGGCCGGGTCGGCAAAGCCAAGATGCGCGTACCCGGCGAGGTCCTGACCGAGCCGCAGCAGCAGGTTCCGTGCGGCCGGATCGCCGCCGTAGCGCAGGTGCAGCCGGACCTGCTCGGACAGTGGGCCGACGCCGTCGGCTGCGGCGGCCGCGGCGGCGAGCGAGAGCGCTTCCTGCGCCTCGGCGTCGCTGACCCGCCCGCTGGTCGTGATGCTGACCTGGTCAGCGTTTGGCGCGCGCAGGGCTCAGCCTCCTCGTGGCGCGGCGGGCACCCGTGGCTGGCCCGCGTCCCTGCCCCTTCGCGGGCCGCTGCCCGTCTCCTGGGTCTTACCCGCTCCCTGGCTCCTGGACAGCTCCGGGCTGCCGTCTGCCTCCCGGCCGCCGGCCGTCCTCTGCTCCCGGGCGGACTCTTGCTCCGGGGCGGTCTTCTGGTCCCGGGCCGGCGCTTCGTGGTTCCGGACCGGTGCGTCGCCCGCCACCCGGTCGGCGCCGTCCGCCGTGGTGTCGCGCGGGCGGCCCCGGCGCCCGTCCTCGGCCGGTTTGAGCGGCACGAACCGGTAGCCAACGTTGCGCACCGTGCCGATCAGCGCCTCGTGCTCGGCGCCGAGCTTGGCCCGCAGTCGCCGCACGTGGACGTCGACCGTCCTGGTCCCGCCGAAGTAGTCGTAACCCCACACCTCTTGCAGGAGTTGCGCGCGGGTGAAGACCCGCCCGGGGTGCTGGGCGAGGAACTTCAGCAGTTCGAATTCCTTGAAGGTCAGGTCGAGAACCCGCGAGCGCAGCCGTGCCGTGTAGGTCGCCTCGTCGATGGACAGGTCGCCGGAGCGGATCTCGTCCGGGGCGGCGGGTGCCACGGTTGCCTGCCGCCCGATGATCAGGCGGAGCCGTGCTTCTACCTCGGCGGGCCCGGCGCTGTGCAGGACAACGTCGTCGGTACCCCATTCGGCGGTGACGGCGGCAAGGCCGCCCTCGGTCATGATGGCGAGCACGGGCGCTTCGGGCGCCGACCGGCGCAACAACTGGCAGAGCCGCCGCGCGGGAATCAGGTCCTTGCGCGCATCGATCAGGATCGCGTCGGCACCGACGGCGTCGTCCAGCGCGATCATGTCAGCGGGACCGGTTCGCACCGTATGCAGCAGGAGACCAAGCGCGGGCAGGATCTCCGGCGGCAGTTCGGCGGTATTGGTGAGCAAAAATAGCTCACTCATCCCGCTGCCACCTCCGCCCTTACCGTGTGGTGGGGCAAGCCCCGCCCAGGGATGCGCCGAGGGCCCGAGGGCAGCATCGCCCGGAGCCGATGTGAGCGAGAATAGCCGACATGCCGATGGTGACCGTGCGCTACTGGGCTGCTGCCAAGCAGGCCGCCGGGGTGGCGCAGGAGACTCTCAGCGCCGCGACGCTCGCTGAGGCACTGGCTGCGGCGGTAGCGAACCGTCCCGCCGCGGCGGACTTCCAGGCGGTGCTGGCCCGTTCCTCGTTCCTGGTGAACGGAGAACAGGCAGGCGGCCGGGCGGCGGAAATGGTCTCGCTGCACGAGGGAGCGGTCATCGAAGTTCTGCCGCCGTTCGCCGGCGGCTGAGGTGCGGGCCCGGGAGGGCGGTGCGGTCGCCGTCGCGGCTGCGCTGGCAGGCCAGCGCTAGTCTGGGGCGGGGTGCCGGCTCGATGGGTAGTGTTGCAGCGCGATGCGAAAGCTGCTGATAGCCCTGGTCATCTTGGTCGTGCTTTTTGTTGCCATCGACCGGATCGGGGTCGTGCTCGCCGAGGACCAGGTCGCCAGCCGAATCGCCACCGCCTACAACCTGCCGGCGGACCCGGGGGTGTCGATAACCGGATTCCCGTTCCTCACCCAGGTCGTCACCGGCAACTACCAGCAGATCGACGTCACCGCCGACCATGTCCAGGCGGACGGGGCGACGCTGCACGACCTCAACGTTCACCTCACCGGCGTGCACGCGACGATCGGCCAGCTACTTGGCAGCGGCTCGTCCACGGTGACTGCCGACCGGGCCGCGGGCTCCGCGCTGGTCGGGTACGCAACAGTGGACCAACGGCTGCCGCACGGGTTCCGGATCCACCCGGATGGGAAGAACCTCATGGTGTCCGGCAAGCTGTCATACCACGGGCTCGAGGTGCCCGTGACCGGCTCGGTCGCCCTCAGCGTGTCCGGCTCCGGCATCACGGTGACGCCCGAGAACGTCAGCTTCCCTGGCGGGATCAGCCTGCCGGTTTCCTCCGTCTCGCAACTGCGGTTCGTCGTCCCGCTGGGCAACCTCCCGCTGCACCTCCATCTCACCTCGGTGCAAGTCACCCCCGACGGCCTGCGGATCGGCGCGATCGCCCGAAATGTCCAGTTTGCCCGGTCATGAGCGCACCACCGCCTGACGCGGGAGGGGCACGTGAAGAACCGCCGTGAACCAGGAGCAGCTGGGCGCCGTAGTAAGGGTGTGGCGCGCCAAAAAGCGACGGAAGACTCCCAGCCCGCCCACCGGGCCAGCGACGAGGAGCTCGTCCGCGCACTCTACGCGGAGCATGCGGCAGCGCTGCTGCGCTTCACATTGCGCATGACAGATGGTGACCGGCAGCGGGCGGAGGATATTGTGCAGGAAACACTACTGCGCGCCTGGCTGCACCCGGAGGCGATCGCGGAGCGCCCGGCACGACCGTGGCTATTCGCAGTGGCACGTAACCTTGCTGTCGATGCGCACCGGGCAAGAAAAGCACGCCCCCAGGAAGTTGGGGAGGGCGCACTCAACCTCGTCCCCGTACCAGATGAGGCCGATCGCGTGCTCGAATCGTGGGCTGTTGCGGATGCGCTCGCCGCGCTCCGGCCCGATCACCGGCAGGTCCTGCTGGAGACGTATTACCGGGGCCGGTCGGTGGCCGAGGCTGCCGTCGTGCTCGGTGTGCCGGCCGGAACAGTCAAGTCGCGGACGTTCTACGCACTCAGGGCACTCAAGCTGGCACTTGAAGAACGGGGGCTAGCACCATGACCGGCCTGTCTAGCTGCCGTGAGATCCGGCAAGCACTCGGCGTCTATGTGCTGGGCGCTATCGATCCCGCCGAGCGGGCGCAGGTGGACGAGCACCTGGCGAGCTGCCCCGACTGCCGCGAGGAACTGGCGGGCCTGGCCGGATTGCCAGCAATGCTGCGCAAGGTCCCTGTGGTCGAGGCCGAACGGTTGGCGGCACCTGACGACGACCCCGACCTGAGCGTGGTGCCGTCGGAGGACATGCTCAAGTCGCTGGTGACACGCACCACCAACGTGCGCCGAATCCACCGGTGGCGCGGTGCGCTGGCCGCGGCGGCCGCGGTCATCGTGGCCCTCGGCGGCGGCGCGGCCATAGCGAACGCCTTGCAGCCAAGCCACCCGGCCGTGACCGCCCAGCACTGGAAAAGCGCCCACGGCGGCGCGGCCGGAATTCACCTGACCGTGGAGTACCGGCCAGTGGAGTCGGGGACCCTGATCAAGGCCAATGTCACCGGGGTGCCGCCGGGCACCGTGTGCCAGTTCCAGGTCGTCGACGGCCATGGCAAGGTCATGCCGCTGGGCAGCTGGGTGTACCGGAAAGGGTCCGGGTCCGTGTGGTACCCGGCATCGTCCTCACTCGGCGAGCCGGAGCTCGGCACCTTCCAGCTGGCCATCGGCGGCACGGTGGTGGCCTCGGCCCCCGCCTGAACGTCGCCGGACCGGCCCAGGCTGCTTGATGGCCTTCGGCCAACTGCGCCGCAGTCCGCCGTCATGCTCGTCCGGGGGCCGAGGCGGCCGAGGCTGCTCGCCGCCACCTGGCGGCTTCGCCGTGGCCCGCGATGCTAGCCGGGGGACGACCCCCGGAACCCCCCGCGATCCACGGAACCCACGACTTGTGGTTGCGCCTGGCTTCCTGGCGTCAGCCATGTGGGTGGCTGGGAATGGGAACGGGCCGGCGCGCGCTGTACAGGGGCGTGACTGCGGGAGCCATCGTGGCCGTCGCCGTCCTCGTGCTCGCGGCAGCCGGCGGCTTCGCCTGGCAGCGGCGCGACGGGCGGCTGAGGCAATCACGCCAGCGGATGACCGTGGCCGACCTTGGCCAGCCGCTCGGGGACCGGGCGACGCTGCTGCAGTTCTCCTCGTCCTTTTGCGCACCGTGCCGCGCGGCCAGGCAGTTGCTCGCCGACGTGGCCCGCCGCACCGACGGTGTGGCCCATCTGGAGATCGACGTGGCTGACCGGCTTGACCTGGTCCGGCGGCTCGATGTCCGGCGTACCCCCACCGTGTTCGTGCTCGGCCCCCAGGGCCAGATCGCCCGCCGGGCCAGCGGCGTGCCGCGCCGCGATGACGTGCTGGCCGCGGTCGCGCTGGCCAGTGGCGAGCCGGCGGCGCAGATCGAGAGTGACAGCGAGCATGGGCTTGCATAGCATCGGACCCATGCTTGCTCCCGCGACCGCCGGCAGGCCAGCGGGCTCACCTCAGCGACGGCTGGGGTCGGCCCTGCTTACCAGGCGGCGTCAGGTCGACTACTGCCGGGTGGCGGCCGCGCTGTGTCCGGCCCCGAGCCGGTAGCGCCCCGCCTGACTGGCCGCGGCCTGACCACGCGATCCAGCGCCAGGCCCCCCGGGATGCCGCGGTGCGGTAGCAGATTCAGGCCCTCGCGCCAGGTGAACTGAGCGCGAAAGAAGCAAAGACGTCGAAGGGAGAGTCACGCCCATGAAGGTCGACCCACGGGGGTTGCGTTTCGCCGCCGCGCTGTCAGCGGCCGTTCTGGTGGCCGTACTGGTCACCAGCAGCGCCTGGCTGCTCGCCGCCCAGGCCGTGGTGTTCGGCATCGGGGCCGTCTTCGGCCTGAAGTACGCCCCCTACGGCCTGATTTTCCGTGCGCTCGTCCGGCCCAGGCTCGGGCCGCCCAGGGAGATGGAGGACGCGGCGCCACCGCGGTTCGCTCAGGGCGTGGGCCTGGCCTTCAGCGTCATCGGAGTGATCGGGTATGCCACCGGCCTGACCCCGCTGGGCATAGCGGCGGCAGCGCTCGCCCTGGTGGCAGCCTTTCTCAACGCAGCCTTCGGCCTGTGCCTCGGCTGCGAGATGTATGTGTTGATACGACGAGTCTGGCCAGCCCATCAGGGCATGGGGCGGCCAGAACCTGACAAGGAGGTACCTGCATGAGCCGCTCCGACGTTCTTGTGGACGCCGACTGGGTGGAAGCCCACCTGGGCGATCCGGGCGTGGTCATCGTCGAGGTGGACGAGGACACCAGCGCCTACGACAAGGGCCACATCGCCAACGCGGTCAAGATCGACTGGAAGAAGGATCTCCAGGACCCGGTCCGCCGGGACTTCGTGGACAAGCATGGCTTCGAGGAGTTGCTGTCGTCGCGCGGCATCGGCAACGACGACCTCGTGATCCTCTACGGGGGAAACAACAACTGGTTCGCCGCCTACGCCTACTGGTACTTCCGCCTGTACGGGCACGACAAGGTCAAGCTGCTCGACGGCGGGCGCAAGAAGTGGGAGCTCGACTCGCGCGACCTGGTGACCGAGGTGCCCCAGCGGCCCAGGACCAATTACCAGGCCAAGGACCAGGACGCCTCGCTCCGGGCGTTCCGCGACGAGGTAGTCGCCGCGATCGGCCAGCGCAACCTCGTGGACGTGCGCTCACCCGATGAGTTCAGCGGCAAGCTGCTGGCGCCGGCTCACCTCCCGCAGGAGCAGGCCCAGCGAGCAGGCCACATCCCGACGGCCAAGAACGTTCCGTGGTCCAAGGCCGCGAACGACGACGGCACCTTCAAGTCGGATGATGACCTGCGCAAGCTCTACCAGGACGAGGCTGGCCTCGATTTCAGCAAGGACACCATCGCGTACTGCCGGATCGGCGAGCGGTCGGCACACACCTGGTTCGTGCTGCACGAACTGCTCGGGCAGCCGCAGGTCAAGAACTATGACGGGTCCTGGACCGAGTACGGCTCCCTCGTCGGGGTGCCGATCGAGCTGGGTGAGGGCCGGTGAGCGGGGCACCGGAGGGCTGCGGGGCCCCGGCCGGCGGGGTCGCCGTGACTGAGAACTCCTCGGGTGAGGCCATCATCGAGGGCCATGTGACCAAGGAGGGCTCCCCGGTGGCGGTCGGGTATGCCCGGCTGCTGAACGACGGCGGCGAGTTCGTCGCCGAGGTTCCGCTGGGCGAGGACGGCGGGTTCCGGTTCTTCGCCGCGCCTGGCTCGTGGACGGTCCGGGTGCTCGCACCTGGTGGCGCGCGCGCGGACGAGACGGTCAGCGCCGACAAGGGGCACACCACCACGCTGGAGGTCAGCGTCTCCGCGGCGTAGGCCACTGAAGCGGCAATGCGGGGGCGGGCTGCGAGGGCAGCGCGCCCCCGCGGTTGACCTCGCCGCCCGGGCCGATCAGGAAGGGCTGTCAGGGGGGAGGATCCGGCGAGGTAGACCACTCGGCGGGAGATGTTGACGGCGTGGGCGGAAAGACGCTCGTAGTCGCGCGCTACCAGCGTCATCTCCATCGTCACCGGCAGTGCCATTTGCCCCGCGGCAAGTTCGGCAACCAGGCTGGCGTGAAGCTCGTCCATCTCGTCATCAAGCTCGCCCAGCTTGAGCGTGGCCGAGCGGTCCCGCTTGTACCAGGAGTCTGCTGCCTGGCGCCACATGTCGGATACGAGTTCGCCCATCCGTTCGATGAGCCCTCGGCTACGCGGCGAGAGTTCGGTGCTGAGAACGTGGTCGGCCTCGCGGGCGACCTCCACGACGAGATCATGGGAGCGCTCAAGCTCGGGCACTATCCGCAGCACGGAGAGCAGGAAGCGCAGGTCCGAGGCGACAGGGGCCTGCAGCAAGATCTCCCGGTTAACAAGTTCTTCGATCTCCTGGTAAAGGGCGTCGATGACCATATCGCGCTCGGTCAGCACCCGGACCGTCTCGTTGTCACCACTAAGGAGGGCATTGGTGGCCCTCGGCAGATCTTCAGCGACCATGGCGAACAGCTCGATGACCTTTGCTTCGATGGCTTCCAGCTCGCGCGAAAATTCCTGTCGGTTCTCAGCCATGGCTAGAGCCTACTGGGCACCGACCTGGCACTCCAGCGGCAGACGGTTCGCCTGTGTCCGCACCGCGGTGACCTTCCGCTCTGTCTTCCGCCTGATCCTCAGGCTATCCTGCGATTAGGACGAATCGGAACGGATCGAGGGCCTGAGGAGCAGAAAGTGTCTGGAATCCTCGTCGGGGTGGATGGTTCGGACCATTCTCGCCGTGCTCTTAGCTGGGCGATGCGTGAGGCTGCGCACCACCATGTCCCGCTGACGGTCATGACGGTTCACCAGGCTCCAGTTCGGCCGGCCACCCGGATCTACTGGAATGTGCCCGACCTTCCCGATAAAAGCTTTGATCCCGAGATCGCGCGAATGGCGCTCCAAAAAATGGTGGACGAGGTAGCCAAGGATCTCGGCGAGACGCTGCCAGAGATCATTGTGAGCGTGACCACGGGGAATCCCGCGGAAGAACTCGTCAAGGCCTCGTACGACGCCGACATGCTCGTCGTGGGATCCCGCGGCAGCGGCATGTTCGCCAAGCTCCTCATCGGCTCGGTAAGCAGCAAGGTCACCCACCACGCGGCCAGCCCGGTGGTGGTCATCCCCGCGGCCGGCGAGGCGGCACGGCCGAAGGCCGAGCCCTGGAGGCCAACGCCGGCGCCGCCACGCCGGCTGCGATGGTGGCGGCCGCTCCGGCTGGCGGGCGCATGCGGGCATCCCAGGACGGCCCATTCGGGCATTCGTGCCGTGACTCAGCACTTTCTCCGGGTGACACGGGGGAAGCGCCATAATTAGACTGAAGTACGCCGGTCGCCACGCTGGCATGGAAGTTTAGTTTCAAAATGAGACATGTCCGGTGGGGCGGGCTGCGAAGATCGGGGTTAGCCAGACATGAAGTCTAGCTAAATTTAGGGTGTAGTAGAGGTTACATGAATGTGAATACTTATCGACAGGGTGTTCACAGACTTCATGTCAGGCGACCAGAATATTCATGGTGGCGGCCCAGGTCTGCGCAGCGCTGACCCTGGTCCCGCCTGCACGCCCGACGGCCTGGATGCTTTGTCTGCACGGTGGGAGTGTCATGAGGGTGGTGGTGGCTCTCGGCGGGAATGCGCTACTGCGCCGGGGACGGCCGATAGCTTTGGGAGGCCAGCGCGGAGACATGCGACTGACCTGTAACCGCCTAGTATTCGATGACCGAGAAAAAATGAATTGAGTATTCTCGCATGAGAATGGCCCGCACGTTCGAACCGGCGGTCGGCATTTTCTTCGGCCAAGCTGAGAACGCCGCTACACCATCACGGCCATCCTCGTCGCAACACTCGGCAGTCAGACAGGTGCCGGGTGCTGGTATCCAGCGGTGCAAGGCTGGGCACGGCCGATTTCAGCGCCAATGAAGAAAGAGGTATCTCAATGCAACATCAGCGCATCAGACGGGTCGCTGCAGGGCTCCCCGTTGTCGCGATGGGTCTTGTCCTGGCCGCATGTTCCTCCTCATCCTCGAGCGGCGGCGGATCCTCATCGGGCAGCTCGAGCCTGTCCGGCACGCTCAACGCGAGCGGGTCGACGTTGCAGCTCGTCTATCAGCAGGCGGCCATCCAGGCATACAAGTCGGTCCAGCCCAACGTGACGGTCAACTACGGCGGCGGCGGCTCGGGCAAGGGCCGCACCGACCTGGCCTCAGGCGTCGTCCAGTTCGCGGGCTCGGACTCGCCGATCCCCTCCGACGAGGTGGCGAACTTCAAGGGCAAGACGGTGCTGTACTACCCCATTCTGATCAGCCCGATCACGGTCTCATATAACCTGTCGGGCGTCAGCAGCCTGAAGCTAGACGCGCCGGTCATCGCGGACATCTTCCAGGGCAAGATCACGAAGTGGAACGACTCGGCGATCAAGTCGATCAACCCCGGGGCCAACCTGCCCAGCACCGCGATCACCATCGCCCACCGCTCGGACTCGTCGGGCACCACTCAGAACTTCTCCGAGTTCCTTGTGGAGGGAGCGCCCGGCGTCTGGAAGCTCGGCAGTAGCTCTACCATCAACTGGCCCGCCACGAGCCGGGGCGGCAACGGCAACGGCGGGGTAGCGCAGATCATCAAGAGCACCCCCGGAGCCATCGGGTATGTGGACTACGCCGACGCCAAAGCCTCTGGGCTGACCTACGCCTCCATCAAGAACCAGGCCGACAGCTACGTCGCGCCGTCGGTCTCGGCGGCCACGACCGCTGCCGACAGTGCCACCGTCAAGCCCGACCTGACGTTCAGCGCGATATGGGCACCTGGCGCCGGCTCCTACCCCATCACCGCTCAGTCGTGGGTTCTGGTCTACCAGAAGCAGTCGAGTTCGAACGTCACGAAGATGCTCAAGGCCTACATCGGCTACCTGGTTGGTGACGGTCAGAAACTGCTCCCGGGGCTGGGCTACGCGCCGCTGCCTTCCAGCATCGACTCGAAGGCCAAGGCGCAGCTGAGCAAGATCGGATCGTAGTGAGCACAGTGACGCAAGCGGATCAGGCCGCCCCGGGCAGCGTCCCGGCCCGCGGCCTGACCGCACGCCGGGGCCTGGGTGACCGCAGCTTCCAGTGGCTGGCGCTGGTGGCCGGCCTGCTGGTCCTGGTCATCCTCGTCCTGATCGCTGTCTCGACCAGCCAGCAGGCCGCGTCGTGGTTCAGCACCCAGGGCCTGAAGATCTTCTCGACCACCTGGAATCCCACGGCCGGCCAGTTCGGCGCGACGCCCTTCATCTACGGTACGGCCGTCACCGCTGTGATCGCGCTGGTGATGGCCGTCCCGGTCAGCATCGGCATCGCTCTGCTGCTGACCGAGGTGGTGCCGTACCGCCTCGCGCGGCCGATCGTGTACGTGGTCGACCTGTTGGCCGTGGTCCCGTCCGTGGTCTGGGGCCTATGGGGCATCCTGGTGTTCGCTCCCTGGATCCAGCACGTCTACACGTCGATCGGCTCGGCCGTCACCGGGATCCCGGTGCTCGAGAACCTGTTCGGGCCGCCGACGAGCGGGGCCTCGTTCTTCACCGCCGGCATCATCCTGGCCTTCATGATCACGCCGATCGTGACCTCGCTGTCGCGCGAGGTCATCGCGACGGTGCCGGCGATCGACCGGGAGGGCGCATACGCGCTGGGCGCCACCCGCTGGGAGATGATCCGCGGTGTCGTCTGGCCGCACAGCCAAGGCGGCGTCGTCGGCGCGGTGCTGCTCGGGCTGGGCCGGGCGATGGGCGAAACGATCGCGGCGGCGCTCGTGATCGGCTCGTCGGCGACGATCACCTCACACCTGTTCGCCCCCGGGTACAACATGCCCTCGGTCATCGCGAACGAGTTCGGCGAGGCCACTGGCGTGTTCAAGTCCGCGCTGATGGGACTTGGCGTGTTGCTGTTCGTCTTTACGATTATCGTGAACGTGATTGCCCGCTGGATCGTCGAGCGTTCCGCGCGGCGGATGCGAGGTGCCTGAATGGCCGTCGTTAGCGAGCAGCAAAGCGCCGACCTGCGGGAGCCGGCGGGCTGGCGGCGCACGAAGAACCGCATCGCCACCGTCCTGATGGTGATCTCGTTCGTGGTCGTGATCATCCCGCTGGGATTCGTCCTGTACACGGTCATCGCCAAGGGTGCCTCGGCCATCAGCTGGTCCTTTCTGACCAGCCCGATCCCGCCCCAGGTGGAGCCCGTGGACGTGGGCGGCATCGGGCCGGCGGTGCTCGGCACGATCGAGATCGTGGCTCTCGCTACAGCCATCGCCGTGCCGCTCGGCGTGCTGGGCGCGGTCTACCTCAACGAGTACGGCGCCAGCAACTGGCTCGCCCGGTTCATCGGGTTCATGGCCGACGTGATGACGGGTGTGCCGTCGATCATCATGGGCCTGTTCATCTTCTCGATCTGGGTGCTGCACTTCGGCTTCTCCGGCCTGGCCGGTGCCTTGGCCCTCGGCGCCCTGATGCTGCCGATCGTGATCCGCTCCACCGACGAGATGCTCAGGCTGGTGCCGGACTCGCTGCGTGACGGAAGCTACGCCCTGGGTGCCAGCAAGTCCCGCGTGACGCTGACCGTGGTGCTGCCGGCCGCGCTCGGCGGCATCGTCAGCGGCGTCCTGCTGGCCATCGCCCGGGCCGCGGGCGAGACGGCGCCGCTGCTGTTCACCATCCTCACGGTCACCGAGGCCAACCCGAACGTGTTCAGCGGCGCCAACACTTCGCTGCCCTCGCAGATCTTCGTGAACGCGTCCTCGCCCTATCCTGGCGCCCAGGCCCGCGGCTGGGGCGCCGCGTTGACGCTTATCGCGATCGCGTTCATCCTTATGATCGTTGCCCGCATCGTCACCGCACGTTACGCCCGCTACCAGCGCTAGGAACGTCATGGAAGACCCACAGCCGAACGTCACCGCGAAGGCCGAACTGCCCAAGCCAGCGGCCCTGCAGAAGGCAGAGCCGCGGGTGAGCCGAGCTGCGCCGGGCAACCTCATCTTCGACGTACAGAACGTCTCGGTCTACTACGGGTCGTTCAAGGCCGTCACCGAGGTCACGATGCCCATTTACGAGAACGAGATCACGGCGTTCATCGGCTCGTCGGGGAGCGGCAAAACGACGGTGCTGCGGTCGTTCAACCGCATGAACGATCTCATACCGGGTGCCCGGCTGGAAGGGGAGATGTCCTACCGCGGCCAGTCGCTCTACGGCAGCGATGTCTCCGCGACGGCGGTACGCCGCCGCATCGGCATGGTCTTCCAGAAACCCAACCCGTTCCCCAAATCGATCTACGACAATGTCGCCTACGGGCCCCGCATCAACGGCATCCGCAACAAGGGCAAGCTGGACGAGATCGTCGAGAACTCGCTGCGCCGGGCCGCGCTGTGGGAAGAGGTCAAGAGCCGGCTGAACACGTCGGGCCTGAGCCTGTCCGGCGGACAGGCGCAACGGCTGTGCATCGCCCGGACGATCGCTGTCGAGCCGGACGTCGTCCTCATGGACGAGCCCGCCTCGTCGCTCGATCCCATCGCGACCGGCGCGATCGAGGACCTGATGAAGGAACTCAAGCAGCAGTACACGATCATCGTCGTCACGCACAACATGCAGCAGGCCACGCGCGTCAGTGACCGCACCGCTTTCTTCTATGTACTGACCGACACCAAGAGCGATACCCGCACGGGCGTACTCGTCGAATACGGCACGACCGAGCAGATCTTCGAGGACCCAAGGGATAGCCGCACCCAGGGCTACGTCACCGGCCGGGTAGGCTAGCCAGGCATGACCGAGGAGCGGCACACAGGCGCGGACCCCTCTCCCGCCAGCGGCCCAGGCCGGAGGAGCGTCGTGCCGCCGGGCGTGTGGGTCGATGACTCGGACGAAGACGACCCGGTGCTCCGCAACGCCGACGGAAGCCAGGTGGACACCTGGCGCGAAGAGTATCCCTACCCCGAGCGGCTCAGCCGTGAAGAATACGACCACCTGAAACGGGTGCTCCAGGTCGAACTGCTCAAGCTGCAATACTGGGTCCAGGAGACGGGCCGCCGCATTGTTGTGATCTTCGAGGGGCGTGACGCGGCAGGCAAGGGCAGCACTATAAAGCGCTTTATGGAGCATCTCAATCCACGTACCGCGCGCATCGTCGCGCTCACCGTGCCGACCGAACGTGAGCGATGGCAATGGTACTTCCAGCGCTACATTGTGCAACTGCCAACAGCGGGGGAGATCGTGTTTTTCGACCGTTCGTGGTACAACCGCGCGGGGGTCGAGAAGGTCATGGGCTTCTGCACCGACGAGGAGTATGAGGCCTTCTTCCGGCAGGTATCCCAGTTCGAGCGGCTGCTGGTGGACGACGGCATCCTGCTGACCAAGTTCTGGTTCTCCGTGACGCCCGGCGAGCAGCACACCCGGTTCGCCATCCGGCAGATCGACCCCGTGCGGCAGTGGAAGCTAAGCCCCACCGATATCGCACTGCTTGACAAGTGGGATGCCTATACCGCGGCCAAGGTCACGATGTTCGAGCGGACGGACACGCCCGAGGCGCCCTGGACCGTGGTTAGAAGCAATGACAAGAAACGCGCCCGCATAGAGGCCATGCGCAGCGTGCTCGCGGGGATCGAATACGACCGAAAAGATCCCGAAGCTGTCGGGCGCCCAGACCCGCTGATCATCGGCGCTCCCGCGGATATGCGGGAGTTGGGACCAGAGCAACTGTCTCCCACCCCGCTCGCCAGGGCCAGCACGGTGCACCGGCCCCCCGCGTAACGGGCCGGTGCCCACGCAGCCCGAGACGGTATGGAGCGCCCAGCTGGCGCTGCGGCAGACCCACTGGCTGGCGGGCCGCGCTCGCTGGGCTCGACCTGATCTCAGGCAGCCAGCCCCGCCTGCCGTACGCCGTGCGCCACCCGGCCCGGGCGTCGGCGCGGTCACCTCAGGAGGCGATCCAGGCCGGGCCCGGCCGCCTCGTTCCGAAACTCATCACCTTTTCGTCGCATTCCAGTCCGCATTCAGTTCAACTCTTCGTCATCTATGGCGCCTATCACTGAGAGCGGCGGGCCGGAACCCCCACGATGAGGAGGGTGGAACCCCCTCCAGGCGAAGTTCGGTTGACTATCGACATATCGAGGCGGGCAGTGTGCATTGAGAGGCGGGTGATCATCACGATCTCCCGGCGTCATGCGGAATGACCGCCGCGTCGCGGGGGGACGAGGGCAGGCCCAGGCTCCGGGGCCGGCCCGCACCCGCTGCAGCGGTGCTGGCTGACCGGCTCGCCGCGGCACTGGTTCATCACGAGCCCGGCTGGCGCCTGCCCCGCCTCACGGCTCTGGCGAGACGCTACAGCGTGAGCTCGTCGGAGATTGATGCGGCCATCGACGAGCTGGCCGCACGCCACCTGGTCCGGCGGCTACCGGACGGGCAGGTGTACCGGGCCAGCCCCGCCGAGTACCGGGTGCCCCTCGAAGGGATCTTCGGCCTGAGTTCCCACGTCGACCCCATGGGCGGGCAGCTTGCCTGCAAGAGCAGGCATACCACCATGCGCCGGCCACCCGAGGACATCGGCCGGTCCCTGGGGCTGGACCCCGGCGAGCCGGTGCTCGCCGTCCGCTGCGTGTGGACGGTGGGGGGTGAGCCCGGTGCACTGGCGGCAAGCTATCTGCCCGAGCGGGCCGCGGCCGCGCTGGGGGTGCTCCCGGCGGGGGAGCCCGGCGAGGAGGACGCCGTGCTCGGCGCCCAGGACAGGGGGAGCCTGCTCCCGCCCGCCTCGTTCCCGTTCCCGTGGCGGCCCGCCGGGCCCGATGGCCCCCGCCCCGCGGCGGTCCAGCTCGAAATGGGCTTGCCTCCGCCGTCGGCGGCACGGACGCTGCGCCTGGGGGCAGGCGAGCCGGTGGCCACGGTGACCGTGAGCTTCGCTGACCCCGGGACCGGTACCCCGGTGGCGCTGACGATGGCGATGCTGCGCCCTGAGCTGTTCCGGGTCGTCATCGAGGCCACCGCGGCAGATGTTTCCGCAGACCGCGCCGGCGGTTTGGCAAGCGCCTGGACACACGCAGGGGACGGCTGGGACCCTTAGGGCGTCATGCCCCCCGCTGTTCCCCCTGTCCCCGAGCGCCCACCGCGGCGAGCGCGGTACCTGATCCCGCCAGGCACGCCGCGCCGCGGTGAGGTTCTCGCCGCCCTGGCCGTCGTGGCCGCGCTGGCGGCTGCGTTACTCGCCCCGCTCACGCTCCTGCTCCTGGTGGCGTTCCACACCACCAGCAAGATCAGCCGGTGGCGGCCGGTATGGCAGGCGGTCCCCGCCTGCTGCGGGGCGATATGGCTGCTGGCGGTCGGGCCCGGTACCGCCGTCGCCGCGTTCGGCGCCGCCATGAGCCCGGTGGCTACCGTGCTGTCGCGCCTGATCACTGACCCGCCGGTACTGGCCAGCCTGCCCGGTGCCGAGGTACACGAGCTGACCGGGCAGTTCCCGGTAGCGCTGATCCTGGCCGCGGGGGCGGCTGCCGTCGCCTGGTGGGTGCGCTGGCTGCACACCGATGAGTGGGACCTGCCCGCGATCCGCCCGGGACTGGCCAGCTTCTGCCGGCGGCAGTGGACCGCAGCTTCCGTTCGGTCTGGAGGCATCGTTACCAGGGACGGAGCGTGCCTGGGGATCGACAGGGCCACCGGCGGCCCCGCGGCCCTGTCCTGGCGCGACGCTGGCGGGGGCGTCCTGGTGACCGGCGCGGCGCGGCCGGCCGTCCTGGCGTCGGGCTGGCAGCTCGCACACGCGGCGATCCGCAGGCGCAAGCCGGTGATCGTCGTGGACCTGACCGGGTGCCAGGAGCTGCCGGGATGGCTCACCGCCGTCTGCTCAGCCGCGGCCGCGCCGCTGCAGGTGTTCGGGGAGGCCCGCTATCTGCCCGGGTTGCGCCCGGCGGAGGACGAGCTGGCGATCCTGCGGGCATCACCGCTCGGGCGCTGGCTGGGCGCAGGGCAGAGCGCGGACGCCCGGATCAGCCTGGCTGAGGTAGTGCGGCGGCGGGCGGTGCTGCTGTTCTCGCTGGACCCGCGCAGATACGGGCGCGCCGCCGAGGTGGTCGCCGGCCTCGTGGCGGCCGACCTCGCCGCCGTCTATGCGGCCCTTGGCCGCAAGGGTGTCCCGTCCGAGGGCCTGTGCTGGTTCACCGAGTGTGATGGGATCGGCGCCGAAGCGCTCGCGTCGCTCGTTGCCCCCGGCAGCCAGCCCGGGCTCGCCGCGGTGCTGGCCACCGGCGCGCCGGACACGGCGGCCAGGCTCGCCGGGCAGGTCGGGGCCGGCGTGTTCTACCGGCTGGCGGACCGGGATCTGGCGGGCGAGCTCGCCGTCCTGACCGGCACCAGGCTGGTGCCGGTCGCGCGGGTCCGGCCCCAGGCGGCGGAGGCAGACGCGGCGCCTGGCCCTGCGGTACCGCTAGGCACGGCGCCGGTCCCCGTTGTGTCGGCGGAGGAGTTGTGCGGGCTCGGCGACGACGAGTTCGTGCTGGTCACCGGGCTGACGACGGCACCGGTCACCGTGCTGCCGCGCTGCCAGGCGGTCGCCGGGCCGGTCCCGGCCCAGACGCTGGCCCAGGCCCCCGGCCAGATTCCGCGCCAGATCCGGGCCCGGAGACAGCCACCGGCCAGGGCCCTGGTACCGCCCGGACGGCGGGCATGACACCGCGCTCCTTCCAGCCCGGGACACCGCGCGCCTTCCAGCCCGGGCGCATCTACCTGGGCTGGCAGTACGCCCCGCGGCACGCCGACCCGGGACCGCCGCCCCGGCGGCCGGTGCCCGCGGATCCGGAGCGGGTCGACCCTGGCTGGCTCGCCGCGCAGCGCAGGGAGGAAAAACGGATCGGCCGGCCGGCCAAGGTGGCCGGCTGCGTGTGCCTGGTGCTGGCCGCCTGGGTGATCGTGCTCGGCTGGGCTGGCTTGCTGAACCCCGCACTGACCGCGGTAGGGGCGATCGCCTTCGGCGGCCTGGCGGCGGCGAGCGCCGGTGCGGTGTGGCGGGGCCGGCAGTCGCTGCGCACGGACATCGCGGCCGAGACCCGGCGGGTCACGGCGGCCCGCGCGGTCCAGGAAAGCGAGCTGCTCACGGCGCAAGAGGAACACGCCCGCAGGTTCCGTGACTGGCAGGGACGCGAGCAGGCATTTTCCGGGCAGCCCGTCTGGTACCCGGTTGCCCTGCCCGCCGAGATCGACCGGGTTGACCTGGTCGGCGGCACCCTGGCCGGCTGGTCGGCCCTGCTGACCATGCTCGCCGTGCCGAAGCTCGCCGCCGCTGACGAGATCACCGTGCTCGACCTGTCCGAGGGCGCGGTCGCCCGCGACCTGGTCGCGCTGGCCGCCAGCACGCGGATCGACCCGCTCGTCTGGGTGCTGCCCGCTGACCTGCCCCGGTTCGACCTGGGGGTCGGGCTGCCCGCCGCGGCGCTCGCCGACGTGCTGAGCACCAGCGTGGCAGCCGGTCTGGCCCAGGCCAGCGGGCACGACCTGGCGCGCGACCACGCGCTACTCGAGCGGCTGCTCGGGGTACTCGGGGACGGGGCACGGATCTCGCAGGTGACGGCCGGCCTGCGCGCTCTTGGGCAGGTGGGCGACCCACGGGAGGACGTCCGCACCGGCCAGCTCACCGCGGGCCAGCTGGAGCGCATCACCGGCCTGTTCGGGCGGGGCGCGTCCGACCGGGTGGTCATCGAGCGCGCCTGGGCACTGGAGGCGCGGCTCCGGGTGCTGGAGCGCCTCGGCTGCGATCCGGTGCCGATGCCGCGCAGCAAGCTGCGCGTGGTGGCGCTGGACTCCACGGGCGGAATGTTCGGCAACGATGTGATCGGGACGTACGTGACGGTGGCCCTCACCAGCCTGCTCCGGCACGCCAGCCCCGGCCGGCCGTGGCGGCACACCGTCTGTGTGGCAGGTGCGGAGAAGCTGCCCGGAGAGGTGCTCGACCGGCTCACCTCGGCGTGCGAGAGCACCAGGACCGGGCTGGTCCTCGCCTGCCGGGCGGTTCCCGCCACGGTCCGGGAGCGGCTGGGACGCGGGAACGCCGCCCTGATGGTGATGCGCCTCGGCAACGCGGAAGACGCCAAGATCGCCGCCGAGCAGATCGGCACCGAGCACCGGTTCGTGCTCAGCCAGTTCACCGACACGGTGGGTGCCTCGGTGACCGACACCGCAGGCGACTCCTACACCTCAACGGTGGGCACGCCCGACTCCTGGGCCGCCTCGGTGTCCCGCAGCGAGACCTCGGGGCGGAGCCGGGGCCGCGGCCACTCCAGCACCGGCGCCGCGGCGTTTGCCCCGCGCACCGCGTCGGGCAGCCGGGAGGTCAGCGAGTCATACGGCACCAGCGATTCGGATTCGATCAGCGCGGGGATCAACACCAGCACGTCGTGGGGGGTGAGCACGTCCCAGGCGATCGGGCTCAGCGAGTCGCTCGGCACCACCGCGCAACGCTCCCGCGAGTTCCTCGTCGAGCCGCATGAGCTGCAGCAACTGCCAGCGAGCGCGGCGATCGTCAGCTACGCGTCCAGGGCGGGCCGGCAGGTCGTGCTGGCGGACACCAACCCGGCGATCCTCACCCTGCCGACCGCCACCATGAGCAGCATGGAGGAGGAGCACCGCCGGGCACGGCCGCAGTACCGGGAGGGGGCACCATCCGGGCAGCCGGTGAACTGGCGGGCCAGGGAAGGCAGGCCGCCGCCGAATCTCGGCCCGCCGCCGCAGCCTCCGGACTGGCGCAAGTACCGCCGCCGCTGACCGGCCACGCGACACGGCTCCGTTCCGCACCTGTGCCCTCGGCTGCGGCAGGATGCTGCCATGGCCACACACATCGCCTTGCTGCGCGGCATCAACGTCGGCGGCCGCAACAAGGTCGCCATGGCCGATCTGCGTCAGGTGATGGCGTCGCTCGGCCACACCGACGTCGTGACCTATATACAAAGCGGCAACGTGGTGTTCACCACCGGCGAGGCGGATACGAAGGCGCTGGCCAGCGACCTGGAACAGGCCATCGCGGGCACGCTGGGGGTCAAGCCCACCGTGGTCGTGCTCTCCCGCGAGGATCTCGCCCAGGCAGTTCAGGACAGTCCTTACGCTGACGAGGCCAACCCCAAGTGCGTGCACGCGGTGTTCTTCGCGCAGACCCCGCCGGGGCTGGCGGATGCCATCGCGGCCGCGGAGCGGCGCGACGCCGAGCGGGGCGGTCGCGGCAGTGCCCAGGTGGTGGGCCGCACCTTGTTCGTGCACACCCCGGACGGCTTCGGGCGCAGCGAACTCGCCGCGCACCTGCTGAACCGCCGCGCCAGCCCGGCGGCCGCCGGGACGGCCCGCAACTGGGCCACGGTCACCAAGCTTCTCGCCCTGTGTGACGCCTGAGCCACGGAGTGCCGACCCGGGGAGCGTCGGCCAGCTGGCAGCAACCATGGACGGCTGACCGCGCACCCGTGCATTGGTGAGCCGCGCACCCGTGCATTGGTGATCGTTGTCACATTGATCACCCAAAGTTCCGGCCCCGGGCGCGGTCGCGGGCCGGGTGGCTCCGGGAGCGCGCGAAAAAATCTGGGCGAATCCGCAACAAATCTGGGGGCTGCGGGCAACAACCTAACGGCGAGCCGTGTCTATAGAACGAACCTCTCGTCCTGGATTGCTTGGCCGGTGAACATCGCTAGGTTCCGGAGGTACTCATGGGTCGCTTGTTCGGTTCCGCCGCGCTTGCGGCGGTCCTCGCCGTCGGATTCGCGGGGGCACCCGCCGGCGCGGGCCAAGGGCCAGGATCAGCCGCTTCCGGTCAGCTAAGCGCCACGCCCAGGGCGGGCGCCGCCGCGGGGAACAGCCAGCCGCGGCCGGTGACGCTGATCAACGGCGACCGGTTGCTGGCCGGCGCCGAGCCGGGCGGCGGAATGTCGCATGAGCTCATCGCGGGCACCGCCCGGGGCATAGGCGCTGCCCTCGCGGCCATGACGCTCGGCGGCAAGACGTACGTCATTCCCGCCGACGCGCTGCCCTACCTGGGCCGGGGACTGGATCCCGGCCTGTTCGACATCGCCAGCCTGCTGCGTGACCAGGCTCGCGGCCGGCTGCCGGTGGAGGTTCGCTACGCGGGGCGCGTGCCTTCGCTGCCCGGGATATCGATCACCGTCGCGCGCCGCGGCATCGCCCGCGGTTACCTCACCGCGGCGTCGGCAAGGACGTTCGGCGCCGCGCTCGCCCGCCAGTTCACCGCCGACCACGCGCGCGGCAGCTACGGGCAGGATGGGCTGTTCGCGGGCCGGGTATCGATCTCGTTGCCCGGCGCGGCGGGCCGCGCGGCGCAGCGGCCGGGCCCGCGCCCGGCAGGCCGTCACTTCCCCATGGAGACGCTCACCGTCACCGGGACCGACCTGGCCGGCAAACCTGACACCGGGGACGTGGTACAGATCTTCAACGCCGACAACGGCCTCCGGTTCGCCGACCCGATTGAGTCGGTGAACGTCTTCGACAAGGGCGTCGCGAAGTTCAGCGTGCCCAGCGGCCATTACTGGGCGGTCGGCATGTTCGCCCAGACTCGCCGGCAAGAGCTACGTCGGAGAGCGGATCGTGGTGCTGCCGCAGTTCACCGTGCGGGGCAGCACGACCGTGTCCATGGCCGGGCGTGCGGCCAGCAGCCGGATCCACATGGTGATCCCGCGGCCGTCGCGGGTTGACTACACCCTGTTCACGCTGCTCAGATCGGGTGCGTCCGGCCCGGTAGTCCCGTTCGGCTGGGAGGGCCTGATGTCGCAACGGGTCTGGGTGAGCCCGACCACCCGCAAACCCACCGTCGGCGCGCTGCAGGCGATCACGGCGTCCCAGCTCGACTCACCCCCGGGGGCAGCGGGCACGCCGTATGAGTTCGGCCTGGCCTACCTGGACACCAGCGGGCTCATCCCGTCCCAGCGGCACGTCGTACAGACCGCCACGCTCGCCCACGTCCACGCCCGTTACTACCAGGCGGTGCCTGCGCGGGTGCAGCAGTTCATCACGGTGGGCACCAGACAATCCGACCGGCTGCTCGGCATGGCCGGGCTCGGCGTCATCTTCCGCGCGCCCAGCCGGATCAACGAGTACCTGTCGGCGGGTCACTCCCTCATCTGGTCCGATCAGTACTTCCAGCAGGACGATTACCTCTACGAAGGCGGTGGTCAGATCGATCCGGGGAAGACTTTCACCCCAGGCGAGCGGGTTACCGAGAACTGGGGCGGCTTCCCGCTGCACGTCGCCCCCGACGTCAACCTGACCGGTGCCAGGAACCCGGTGCCGCTGCTGGTATCCGCGTCGCGGACCGGCAACTACCTGGGGGTCTACGTCACGCCGTTCAGCGACAACACCCCTGGCGACACCGGCTCGGGATATACGCCCATCCCGCACGTCACGTTCTCCGGGCGATACGAGATCGACGTGAACGGGACCAGGATCGCCGGCGGCAGCGCCATACCGCCCAAGCCCTACTACGCGATCGGGTTCGGCAGGGCGGTCCGGATGCCCCCCAAGCCCTCGGTGATCCGGTTCCTGCTCACCGCGGTGCGCAAGGGCAGCGCGTACCCGCTTTCCTCGGCGAGCAGCACCGTGTGGACGTGGCGGTCCACGCACGAGGCAGGCAAGACGGTGCCGCCCGGCTGGCAATGTCTCAGCGCATTCCCCGCCAGGCAAGCCATCCGGTCCTGTGCGGCAGAGCCCATGATGACGTTGCAGTACGGCATTGCCGGGCTGACCTTGCCCGGCGCTACCCGGCCCGGCCGGCAGGTGCTGCGGGTGACCGCCGGGCACCTGCAACTGGTGAAGCCCATCACGGTGACCCGGGCGTTGGTGTCGGTGTCGTTCGACGGTGGCAAGACCTGGCACCGAGCCACGGTCACCGGCCACGGCGGCAGATACACCGCGACGTTCACCGCCCCGGCCGGGGCGAAGGTGTCGCTGCGGACCAGCGCCGCCGACGCGGCCGGCGGCTCGGTCACCGAAACCATTACCAACGCCTACCAGACCTCGTCCTGACTCGGGGCTCTGCCCTGGGGCGCCGGCGCGGCTCCTTAGGCGTCCCACGGGCAGTCCCCCGTCCCCGGAGGCAGTTATGCGCCAGTTCTTGCCGAGACCGGCCGCGAGTGCGGCCACCCTGGCCGCCGCGGCGGTTCTCGTCACCGGTGGAGTCGCGGCACCGGGGGGCGCCGCGACGGGGCCCCGAGTTCCCGCCGCGAGCGTGCCCGGGCCGCACGATCGTGCTGCTCAATGGCGACAGACTGGTCACGGGCCCGGCGGCGGGTGTCCCCGGACTCGTGCCGGCCCGCAGCCGGCTGGCCGGGCCCATCCTGGCGCTGGACCTGGGCGGCCAGGCCTACGACATCCCTCAGGTCGCGCTGCCCTACCTGGGCCGCGGCCTGGACCCGGACCTGTTCCGGGTGAGTTCGCTGCGGCGGGTGGAGACCACGGCCCGGCTCCCGGTGACGGTCAGCTACCGCGGCCGGGTGCCGTCGCTGCCGGGGGTTAAGGTCACCCACGCGCGCCGCGGGACGGCACAGGGATACCTGACGCCCGCCGGGGCGGCGGCGTTCGGGGCCGCGCTGGCCCGCCAGTGCATCGCCGATCATGCCCGGGGCAGCTACGGGCAGGACGGCATGTTCGCGGCAGGCGTGTCGATCCGCCTGGCAGTGAAGGGGGATGGGGAGGCGGGTCGGGCGGGCACGGCGCGGCCGGCGACGGCCTTCCCCATGCACACCCTCACGGTCACCGGCACCAACCTGGCCGGCAAGCCCGACACCGGCGACGAGGTGATGATCTTCAACGCCGACAACTCCACCAGGTTCGCCGATCCGGTCGAGTCGGCGAACTTCTTCGACCACGGCGTCACGAAGTTCAGCGTGCCCGCCGGGCACTACTGGGCGGTCGGGGCCTTCCCCACCTTCCTCAAGCATGAGATCGAATGGCACGTGCCGGTCTTGCCGCAGTTCACCGTCTCGGCGAGCACGACCGTGCACATCGATGAGCGGGCCGCGGACAGCTTGATCGGTGCCAAGACTCCACGGCCCGCCGTCCCCGTCAATGAGATCTTCGAGTTGCGTCACACCGGTGCCGCCGGGCCCGCGGCGTCGACGTGGTGGCTCGGCGGCTACGCGCCCCTGTTCGTCAGCCCGACGACCCGGCGCTCCACGGTGGGGACCCTGCAGGCGTACGTGTTCGAGCAGCTCTTCTCCCCGGCCAAGGCCCCGGGGAGGCCCTACGAGTACGACGTGGCCTTCGCGAACACCGGTGGGCTCATCCGGCCGCAGCACCATGTGGTGCGCCCGTCCAGCCTGGCCACCGTGCACGCCCGGTATTACTCCGACGTGAGCAGTACCGGCTACGAGTCGAGGTTCGGGGTGTTTCCGGTGCAGTGGAGCAGCGTCCCCGGGGTCCTGTTCCTCTCCCGGCGGATGCCACGGCAGCAGACCGAGTACCTGACCGGCAACCCGGCGATCCTCTGGGCGGACACCGCTGAGCAGCGGGGCGGGGCCGGCGGGCAGCGCGACGACCTGCGGACCTTCCACGCCGGCGAGCGGCTGGCCGAGAACTGGAACGCCTATCCGCTGCACGTGGGCTACAACACCAACCTGGTCGGCGCGGCGAACCTGAGTCCCACCCCGGCTCCGGCGGTACCGTCGGCGTCCCGCAAGGGCGACACGCTGGCCCTGGACGTCATGCCGTTCAGCGACAGCACGCTGGGCCACCTGGGCGCCTCGGGCTTCTTCGGCGGCTTCGGCGGCATCGTCCGGGAGGATCACCGGTCACTACGAGATCGACGAGAACGGCACGGTGATCGCGGCGGGGAACCCGCTGCGGCGTGACCGGCAGGTCGGCCCGTTCGGCGAGTTCCACACCCAGGTGACGCTGAGCCCGCACCCGGCCACGATCAGGTTCGTGCTCGACGCGTCGCGGAAGGCCAAGATCTTCACCATCTCCACCGCCAGCCGCACCGTGTGGACGTGGCGGTCGCGGCGCGAGGGCGGAGCCCGGCTGCCCGCCGGCTGGAGCTGCGGACTGACCAGGTACGGCGCCACGGCCGGCGGCCGGTCGTGCGCCGTGCAGCCGATGATGACGCTCGGGTACGCGGTGGCCGGGGAGTCGCTGCACGGGGCCACGAGCGCTGGCCCGCAAACTATTCACCTGTCCGCCGGGCACCTGCAACTGGTCAACGGCACGCGGGTGACCCGGGCCGCCATGTCGGTCTCGTTCGACGGCGGCAAGACCTGGCACCGCGCCAAGGTCACCGGCCACAGCGGCAGCTACACGGCGACGTTCCGTGCCCCGGCGGGCGCCAAGGTGTCCCTGCGGACCAGCGCCGCCGACGCCGCGGGCGGCAGCATCACCGAAACCATCACCAATGCCTACCAGATCTCGTCATGACCGGCCGTCCTGGACAGCGGCCGGCCAGGCTCCGGATGTCGAGTGAAGCATGTCCCAGTCCCGAGGCAGGGAGCAGTCACATGAGGATCACCAGGATTGCCGTCGCGGCGGGCGCTGCCCTCACCGTCGCGGGCGTGCTCACCGCCACGGTCCCCGGCGCGGCGACGGCGGGGACGGTCCCCAGCGCTGCGATGCGGCCGGCCTGCCCGGCGACGCGGTCCGCGGAGCTGCGGTGCCTGACGCTGTACGCGCCGGAGATCGCAGTGAACAGGGCGATCGCGGAAAAGGCAGCCGGCCTGCGGGTACCGCCCGGGTCCACCACCCCGAAAGGGTGGGGCGCCAAGGCCATCGAGTCGGCGTACAAGCTGCCGCTGACCAAGGGCGCGGGCCAGACGATCGGGATAGTGGACGCGTTCAGCACCCCGCACCTGGCGGCCGATCTGGGGGTGTACCGCAAGGAGTACGGCCTCCCGCCGTGCACGACCGCCAGCGGCTGCCTGCGGATCGTCAACCAGCAGGGCAAGGCGTCGCCGCTGCCGCGCCCGGACCCGCTGGGCTGGGGAGTCGAGGAAACCCTGGACGTGTCGATGGTGTCCGCCGCGTGCCCGCTGTGCAAGATCGTCATAGTCGAAGGCAAGACCCCATCGTTCGCGAACCTGGCAGCGTCGGAGAACACCGCCGTGCGGCTGGGCGCGAAGGTGATCTCCAACAGCTATGACGCGAGGGAGAGCGGATTCACCCAGGCGTTTGCGAAGGCCTACAACCAGCCCGGGCATGTGATCGTGGCCTCCTCCGGCGACTTCGGCTACACGGCGGCGCTGTTCCCGGCGAACCTGACGAACGTCACCGCGGCCGGGGGCACCCAGCTTTCCCGGGCCAAGAACGCGCGCGGCTGGACCGAATCGGTCTGGAACAACGGCTTCGGCTCGTCGGGCAGCGGCTGCTCCGCCTACGTGCCCAAGCCGGCCTGGCAGCACGACCCGCACTGCCCCGGCCGGACGGTCGGCGACGTCGCCGCGGTGGCCACCAACATTCCCATCTACGACAGCTCGATATCGAAGAAGCTCGGCGGCCCGTGGATCACCGTCAGCGGGACCAGCGCCTCCTCCCCGCTGATCGCCGGCGTGTACGGCCTGGCGGGCAACGCCACCACGGTCAAGCCGGGCAACGAGTACGCCCACGCCAGCTCGCTGTTCGACGTCACCAAGGGAAACAACGACTGGTTCAACAACGCCCACGGCAAGTCGTGCGGGTTCGACTACCTGTGCGTGGCCAAGAAGGGCTATGACGCTCCGACGGGGCTGGGCACCCCGAACGGTATCGGCGCGTTCTAGCCCGCAACCCACCTGCCGGGTGGGTGACCGGGCGTGTGGTGCGGTGTCACCGGGGCCAGGCCACCGCACCACACGCCACGCCGGGCGGGCCGCCGCCGCGCACTTCCCGGGCCCTGAGGGCCAGGCAGTCTTGCCGTGTCGGTGGCGCCTGCCTGGCAACGCTGGTATGCACGCCTCGTGACCACCATCCCGGTGCTCGGGAGCGGGATCGCGGGCCCCTGGTTCCGGGTCTTGTCGATCGCGGCCCCGTCGTCCCCCGGCTCGGCCGAGCAGGACTTCCTGGCCATCCTGCCCGCGGCAGCGTCGGCCGCCCGCGGCGGGCGGCCGTTTGTGGCGGGCTGGCTGTGCCGAGCCGCGGGCGCACCGCTGGAGTTCGTCACCAACGCCGTCCTGCCCCGGCCGGCCGGAGCGGACCTGGCCGGCCAGGATGCGCTGCTGTTCCCGGCCGGAGCGCGCGGCGTGCCCGCTCCGGCCGACTGGCTCGCCGCCTGCGACAAGCTGGTGTGGGCGCCATGCCCCGGCCGCCAGGCCCCGCCGCTGACCGGTCGGCCCACCGCCCAGGCCGGCCCGCAGCACCAGCCGACCCGGTTTGAGGCAGCGCTGACGGCCGTCATGGGCCGGCCGTTCGGCTGGCTCGTGGTGGCTGAGCCCACCGGCCTGCTCGACGCCGAGGTGGCCGAACTGCGCAGCCAGGTGACCGTGCTCCGCCAGCATGACGAGGAAAGGTTCCGCTTCGACACCCAGCTAGCAGAACGCAGGCTGGCCGAACTGGACGCATTCCGCGAGGCGGGCCTGTGGACGGTGCGGGTGCTCGTGGGGGCCGCTTCGCCGGAGGAACTGGCCCTGCTTGCCCCGGTCCTGGCCGGCGCCGCCGACCTGGGGCAGCATCCCTACCGGCTGGGCGCGGCCCTGGGTGCGCAGTCCCTTGCCGAGGCGCTCGGATCGGCCGCGCCAGGCCACGGCATCGGCACCGGGGTGCCGTTCAGCGCTACCGCGGGGGTGCTGACCTCGCTCGCCGGGCTGCCCCGCCGGGAGGTGCCCGGCCTGCGCGTCCTCGACACCGGTTACTTCGACCTGACCAGCGAGACAGAAGCGCGGACCGGCCCCGGTGCCGGGCCCGCCGCCATGCCGGTGAGCCTCGGCGCGATCCTCGACGCCGGAGACCAGCCCGCCGGCGAGTTCGGTGTGCCGCTGCCGACCCTGAACCGGCACACGCTGGTCACCGGTGCCACCGGCGCCGGAAAATCGCAGACGGTCCGGCACCTGCTGGTGCAGCTCACCCGGGCTGGCCTGCCGTGGCTGGTGATCGAGCCGGTCAAGTCGGAGTACGCGGGCCTGGCGGGCCGGCTGGCCGGCGCTGGCCTGCGCAGCCGGGTCACGGTGGTGAACCCGGCCGACCCCGGGGCCATCCCGCTCTCGGTCAACCCACTCGCCCCCGAGCCCGGTTATCCGGTACAGGCGCACATCGACATGGTTCGCGCTTTGTTCCTGGCCGCGTTCGACGCGGACGAGCCGTTCCCGCAGATCATCGCCCAGGCCCTGCAGCAGGTCTACGAAGCGAACGGCTGGGACGTGGTGACCGGCGGCCGGATGGCGAGCGCGGTGGCCGACCCCGCCGTGCCCACGCTGGCTCAGCTTGAGCGGGCCGCGCTCACCGTGATCGAGGACGTCGGGTACGGCCGGGAACTCCAGGCCGACGTGCGCGGCTTCGTCACCGTACGACTGCGCTCGCTGCGGGTCGGCTCCGCCGGGCGCTTCTTCGAAGGCGGCCATCCCGCGGACATCGCCGGCCTGCTGCGGCGCAACGTGGTGCTCGCGATCGAGGATGTGGCCAACGACGAGGACAAGGCGTTCCTCATGGGCACGCTGGTCATCCGGATCGTCGAGCACCTGCGGATGCAGGCCAGGGCCGGCGCCCCGGAGGCGCTGCGGCACGTCATCGTCATCGAGGAGGCGCACCGGCTGCTCCGGGCCGGTCGCGAGGGCCGGGCCAGCGCGCACGCCGTCGAGTTGTTCGCCGGCCTGCTGGCCGAGATCCGTGCCTACGGCGAGGGGCTGGTGATCGCCGAGCAGATCCCGGCCAAGCTCGTCCCCGACGCGATCAAGAACACCGCGCTGAAGGTGATGCACCGGCTCCCGGCCGCCGACGACAGGGCACTGGTCGGCGCCGCGATGAACCTCGATGCCGACCAGTCGCGGCAGGTGGTCTCGCTGGAACCCGGCGTGGCCGCGGTCTTCGCGGACGGCATGGACCGGCCCATCCGGGTCCGGGTGCCCTACGGCGGGGACCTGGAGCAAGCCGCGGCCCCGGACGTGCCGGGCGCCGCGGCCGTGCCGCCGCCGGTCCTTGGCTCCCGCAGCGCCGCCTGCGGCCCGCTGTGTACCGAGCGCCCCTGCACCCTGCGGGAGATGCGCGCCGCCGACCTGCTCGCCGCCCCGGGCTCGCCGGCCGACGCCTGGCTTCGCGTCTGGGCGGAAACGCTCGTGCTTGCCTTCCTCAGCGGGCGCGCGCTGCCGGTGGTGCCGGGCAGGCTAAGGCAGCGCTGGGATGAACTCGGCGAGCGTCTCCGGGAATGCCTGCTGGCCACGGTGATCGACCGGGTGGTGGGCGCCCGGGCGGCGGCCCTGCGGCCCAGCTACGACCCCGCGGAGCTGACGGCCAGCGCTGTCACGGTCGCGCTGCGGGGGCTGCGCCAGGATGCCGGGCCGGGCACCCGGATCGGCCCTGGCTGGGTCATCCCGCAGGTGTGCTGGCTGCATGAGCTGGAACGAGTGTGTCCCGGGGACGGCCCGCCGGATCCGGCGCAGGCCGCGCCGCCGCTGGATTTCGACCTGCCCGGGCTGGCGGACTGGCCGGGTGCGCTGGTGGGGCACCGGCTGCGGGCGCTGCGGCGGCACCCGCTGTCCATGGACCTTGAGCACAACAGGATGCCCGCCTGGACCGCCCTGCTCGGCGAGGACGACCAGCGCTCCTTCCTCCATGACCTGGCCACGCTCGGCGTCGGGCTGCGCGGCGGCGCCCAGCTTGGCCACGCCGCGGCGCTGATGAACGTCGCGCCGTGGCTGGAGGTCGTTCTGTCCTGGCCCGGCCGGTTCGTTGTCAGCCCGGTCGAGCAGCACCCCGGACCCGGATAGCATCGTCGCCCATGGGCAAGCTTCCGATGCGCGCGCGCCTTGCTACCACCTTGGGCGGCGCAGCCGGAACCGTGTCACGCCTGGCCGGGCGCGGTGACGGGTCGGTGATCGGCGGGGTCGTCGGCCTGCGCGTCGAGCCTGACCTGCTCGCCCTGCTGTCCGTGGACCGCCAGGTCGTGCTGGTCACCGGGACGAACGGGAAGACGACCACCACCCGGCTCATCACCGCGGCACTCGGTGCGCTCGGGCAGGACGTCGCCACGAATGCGTTTGGCGCCAACATGGCGGAGGGACTGGTTGCCGCCCTCGGCAAGGCGCCCGACGCCCCCCTGGCCGTTCTGGAAGTGGATGAGAGACATCTGCCCGCGGTGATCAAAGCGACGAAACCGCGGGTGGTCACGTTGCTGAACCTCAGCCGGGACCAGATGGACCGGGCGGCGGAGATCTGGCTGGTAGCGAGGCGCTGGCGGGAGGCGCTCGCGGCCGTGCCCGGCTGCTGGGTAGTCGCCAACGCCGATGACCCGCTGATCGCCTGGGCCGCCTCATCGGCGGCGAACGTCATCTGGGTCGCCGCGGGCCAGCGGTGGCAGGAGGATTCGTGGTGCTGCGCGGTATGTGGCTCACACCTGCTGCGGGACGAACTCGGCTGGCGCTGCGGCGAATGCTCGTTCCAGCGGCCCGCCGCCCGGTGGGTGCTCGAAGGCGGCTCGGTTATCGACTCCGCCGGGCGGATCAGTGACCTGTCGCTGACCTTGCCGGGCCGGGCGAACCGGTCCAACGCGGTCGTCGCCCTCGCGGTGGCCGAGGTGTTCGGCGTGGACCCGGCGCATGCCCTGCCGCGGCTGCGCGAGGTTACCTCGGTCGCCGGCCGGTACACCCGGCTGGAGCGCCGGGGCAGGCAGGTGCGGCTGCTGCTCGCCAAGAACCCGGCTGGCTGGCTGGAGGCGTTCGACGTGCTCGAACCGGCGCCCGCCCCGGTGCTGCTGGCCGTCAACGCCCAGGGGCCCGACGGCAGGGACACCTCCTGGCTGTGGGATGTCGACTACCGGGTACTCCTCGGCCGCCCGGTTTTCGTCGCCGGTGAGCGCCGGCTTGACCTGGCCGTTCGCCTGGAGGCGGACATGGTGACGTTCGACCTGGTGGATGGGGTGGATGACGCGGTGGACCGGGTTTCCGGCACCAGCCTGGACGTGATCGCCAACTACACGGCGTTCCAGCAGATCCGGGTGACGCTCGGGCGGGCGGAATGACGGCGCCCGGGCCCGCAGGCGCCGGGCGAACGCCGCTTCGCGGTCTCACGGCACCGAGGACCAGCCTCCCCCCTGCAATCTGCGCGCCTCCGGCACGACCAAGCGAAGCGCCCGCGAGGGAGGCAGATGATGACTGAGTCGCCCCGCCACGGCACGCACGCGCGCGGGCCGAGCAGCCTGCGCCTGGTCTGGGTCTACCCGGACCTGCTCAGCACCTACGGGGACCGGGGCAACCTGCTGGTGCTGGAGCGGCGGGCCAGGCTGCGCGGCTTCAACGTGGAGATGATCCAGGTGAACGCCGACCAGCCGGTGCCGCGGCAGGGTGACATCTACCTGCTCGGCGGGGGAGAGGATCTGCCCCAGATTCTGGCCGTCGAGCGGCTGCGTGCCGACCGCGGGCTGGCCGCCGTGGCCCAGCAGGGTGCGGTGATCTTCGCCGTGTGCGCGGGCTATCAGTTGCTCGGCACCGAGTTCGGCGGCGAAGAGGGCCAGCCGGTCACCGGCCTGGAGATCCTGGACATGCGCAGCGGCCGCGGCGAGCGCCGCGGGGTGGGCGAGATCCTCGCCGAGGTGAATGCCGAACTCCAGTTGCCCCCGCTGACCGGGTTCGAGAATCACCAGGGCGTAACCAGGCGCGGGCCCAGCGTGGCGCCGCTGGCCCGGGTGGTGACCGGAGTTGGCAACGGCGACGGTACCGAGGGAGCCTGGGCGGGCCGGGTGCTGGGCACCTACCTGCACGGCCCGGCGCTGGTCCGCAACCCCGCCCTGGCCGACCTGCTGCTCTCCTGGGCAGTGGGACGGCTGCTCCCACTGGCCGGCCGCGACGAGCAGTGGACCCAGCTCCTGCGCGACGAACGCCTCGCCGCCGTAACCCCGAGCACCCCTTCGGCGCGCTGATTCCGGCGCCGCCTCGGCGCGCTAATCCCGAGTGCTGCCTCCCCGGTGACCACCCCCCTAATCCGACATATCCTCAGAAACGCACGGTTCGGCGCCCGGATTGTCCTGGTTCGGGCGTGCGGAAACGAGGATATGTCGCTGGGTGCCGACGCGGGCCGCTCTGGCTTGGCTACGGACCGCGCGGGCTTGGCTACGGACCGCTTGGTCGGCTGCTGCCCGTGCCCTGGATTGGCTAGTAGACGAGGGCCTGGGTGGCGTCGGCGGTCACCTCGGCGACGAACGTCGCGGCGCCGGAGATCCGGACTCCGTGGATGACGTCCTCCGGGGTGATGTTGCGGCGGGCGGCACACTGGGTGCACAACGTCACGGTCCCGCCCGCCAGCACGCTGCCGAGCAGGTCGGCCAGTGGGGGGGAGTGGTCCAGTTTGACCTCCTCCACGCGCCCGGGCAGCGCGAACCAGGCGGACTCCCCGGTGAGCCACAAAGACACGGCCACCCCACTGGCGAGCGCGGTAGCCGCGACGTTCAGGGCCTGGCCGCAGCGCTCCGGCTCCTCTTTGCCCGCGGTGACCTTGATAACGAGAGTGCTTGCCGGCATGCCGGAACCCTAGCCCGTCCGGGCCGACTGCGGAAAGTCCGCCGCCCGGAGTTGGTCGTGCGGCGGGAGCTGGGTGGACTGGGGCCTGCTGGGGCTCTACGAAAGCCGGTCATGACAGAGCCCCCGCCCGTGTTGGCAGCGGGCGGGGGCTCCTATCATGGGCCAGCCACGGGAGGCCGTCCCCTGTGGCTCGACAGCATATCACGATATATGAATCGAACACAAGAGCGATACACTATTGTCGGTCGGACAGGCAAACGGAGGCACCGGGGGCTCTCACGTATGTAGCGCGGTAGAGCGAGACCTGGAGCAATCGCGCAAGGTCGCCGGTAGTCGCCGGGGGCACCAGCTGAGCCCGGCAGCGAGCCATACCCGGTGGTGCAGCGAGACCGTACTAGAGTGCGGTGCATGCAAGGGATCGTCAGCGGTGGGCTACTCGTAGTGGCGTTCGCGGCGGTGGCAGGGCTCGCGCTCATCGTGGTCGCTCAGCTCTACCGGATCAGCCGGCCGGGCCGATCGCCCGGTCAGCCTCCCGGCCAGGCCGCCGTCCGGCCCGGGGAGCCGCCCGATGCCTGACAGCGTGGAGCTCCATCCTGACCTGGCCCCGCTGCGCTTCCTGCTTGGCCGCTGGGAGGGCGCGGGCGTAGGCGGTTACCCGACCATCGAGAGCTTCCAGTACGGCGAGGAGATCTCCTTCAGCCACAACGGCAAGCCCTACCTCATCTACGTCAGCCGGACCTGGCTGCTCGACGACGAGGGCAAGCCGAGCAGGCCGTCGCACATGGAGACCGGGTTCTGGCGCCCGCAGCCCGACAACAAGGTCGAGGTGCTGCTCGCGCACCCGACCGGGTTCGCCGAGATCTACCTCGGCGAGGTGGACGGCACCAAGATCGAGATGGCCACCGACGTGGTGGCTCGTACCGAATCGGCCAAGGACGTGCGCGCCGGGCGCAGGCTCTACGGCATGGTCGGCGCTGACCTCGCTTACGCCTACGACATGGCCGCTTTCGGCCAGCCGCTGCAGCCGCACCTGTCCGCCCAGCTCAAGCGGGTAAGCCCCGCGGCAGACGACTGAGCGGCCGGCCCGGCTAGTCGCGGGGCGTGACCAGCGCGCCGCGGCGTTTGAGCGAGATCGTGACGTTCGCGCCCGCGTCCGGCGGCACCACGACCTCCTGGGCGGCAGGCACCCCGCCGGCCCGCAGCGGCGCGTCGACCGGCACGGTGCGCTTGACCAGCCCGAGCGCGATCGGCCCCAGTTCGAAATGGCGGGCCGCCGAGCCGGTGAAACCGACGGTGGCGCCGTCGGCCGTGACCGGGTCGCCGTGCCCAGGCAGCCGGTCCTCGCTGCCGTCCAGGTGGAGGAAGACCAGCCTGCGCGGGGGATGCCCGAGGTTGTGCACCCGCGCCACGGTCTCCTGGCCCCGGTAGCAGCCCTTGGTCAGGTGGACCGCGGTGTCGATCCAGCCCACCTCGTGCGGCAGGGTCTTGTGGTCGGTGTCGAACCCGAGCCGCGGCCGGTGCGCCGCGATCCGCAGCGCCTCGTACGCCGCCAGCCCGGCCAGCCGCACGCCGCCGCGTTCCAGGTCCGCGGAAATGTCCCGCAACCGGTCTCGCGGCACGACCACATCCATGCCGAACGAGTCCGCCATGCTGACCACCGTCCCCTCCGGCGGCTCGGCCGACGTGGCCGGTCCCTTGAGGGTGAGCACCGCGAAATCGCCGGTCACGTCGGCTGGATCAACCCGGAGCAGGAACCGCATCGACTGGAGGAACGCCAGCAGCGCCTCTGCAGTGCCCGGCTCGACATGCGCCCACAATGCCGTGCCGTCGTCGGCCAGCGTGAGGTGGTGCTCGATGTGGCCCTGCGGGCTGAGTACCAGCGCCTGTACCGTCTCACCCGGCGCCAGGTGCTCGATGTCCTGCGTGGTCAGACTGTGCAGCCAGGACAGCCGGTCCTCTCCGGTGATGCGCACGATGCCCCGGTTCGAGCGGTCTACCTGGCCGGCCGATTGCGCCAGCGCCCGCTGTTCCGCGTACGGATCCCCGTAGTGGGCGGCGACCCCGGTGTCGATTCCGTCGGCGGGCACTGCGCCGGCCTGGGCGAGGAGCGGGCTGTCCATGCCTCCAGGCTACGCGGCAGTAGGCCAAGGGCCGGACGGCAGCTGCCGGCTACCCGGCGGGCTTGGTCTCGTCCCGGTGCCCGCCGGTTTCTGGCCCGCCCCGGCAGGACTCGCAGCGGCCGAAGACGGTGAGGTGACCCACGTCCGTTTCGAAGCCATATTTGTCGTCGAGGGCGGATACCAGCGGCGCTACCGCATCGGGAGCTACCTCGGTGATTCGGCCGCATTGCGAGCAGACCAGGTGTACGTGCTTGGCTTCTGCGGCCAGGTGATAGCTGGGTGCGCCGTGGCCCAGATGGGTGTGCGTCACCAAACCGAGCTGCTCGAGCAGTTCCAGGGCCCGGTAGATGGTGGAGATATTGACGCCGCTCGCGGTCTGCTGGACGTCGGCCCAAATCTCCTCGGGCGTGGCGTGCTCCAGCTTGGTGACTGCCGCGAGGACCAGCTGGCGCTGGGGCGTGACACGGTAGCCGCGGGCTCGCAACGCCTTGTCCCACGCCTGCGTCATGGCCCGAGACTAGCCTCCGCGCGGGGGCGATGGGGCCGTGGCCCGTCGCCGGGGCAATAACCCCCTTGCCTGCCCGGGCCGGCCTGACATAGCCTGCGGCCAACGCGGGAAAGGAGGTGGTCCAACAGAATGCATGGCTGTAGGACTCGCGAGGTGGCTGTCAGCTAGCCGCCGTCCCGCCGGGCGCACTGACGGTGCGTGCCACTGGCACAAGCCGCACAGTGCGATCATCGGCCGTCGCAAGCCCGCCCGCGTGGCAGGTTTGTGAGCCTCAGGGCGGCGGTCGGCGAATACACGGCAGACACCGGGCCCCCGGGTTGACCGGCCTTTGTCCAGCCGGTCCCCGTGAGACCAGCCTCGCATCTCGCGGAGTGATCCGCTGCGGCGCCACGTGCGCCCGGCGGTCGTGCGTGAGCGTGCGGGAAGGTAGCACGGGAGTCGCCCGGGGGATTTCCCTTTTCTGCGGCCGGTGGTGCCACAGCAAGGCGGCGACCACGCTGGCTGGCGAGTAACGTGGCCGCAAGCGAGCGGGCCACCCGGCGGCGGCCCGCCACGGTCCAGGCAAGCTCAGGAGGGTGCCGTGCTGCGCCGCATGCTGCTCGCCGCTTCAGACAGCGACCGGGCGCGCCGGCTGCTGATCTCGACACCGCTGGCGCGCAGCGTGGTGGCCCGGTACGTGGCCGGCGATCAGGCGGGCGCCGCGGTCGAGGTGGCCAGCAAGCTCGCCGCCTCCGGCCTGCTGGTGACCCTCGATCATCTCGGCGAGGACACCAGCGACATCCAGCAGGCCACGGCGGTTGGCGACGAGTATGTGGCCCTGCTCAAGCTGCTTGCGGCACAAGGGCTCGCCGGGGGCGCCCGGGCCGAGGTCTCCGTCAAGCCCACCGCGGTCGGCCTGGGCCTGGCCGAGCACGGGGAGCAGACCGCGAGCGAGAACATCGCCAGGATCTGCGCCGCCGCCCGCGAGGTGGGCACCACGGTCACCGTGGACATGGAGGACCACACCCACGTGGACGCGACACTGCGCATCGTGCGCACGCTCCGTGGCGACTACCCCGAATTGGGCTGTGTGATCCAGTCGCAGTTGCGGCGCAGCGCCGACGACTGCGCTGACCTGGCCACCCCGGGCTCGCGGGTCAGGCTGTGCAAGGGCGCCTACAACGCTCCGCCCGATGTGGCCTTTGCCACCCGCGCCGAGGTGGACCTCTCCTACGCGCGCTGCCTTCGCATGCTGATGCGCGGCAGCGGATACCCGATGCTGGCCACGCATGACCCGCGGCTGATCGAGATCGCGGGGGCGCAGGCGCATCTGACCGGCCGCGGCCCGGGGGATTTCGAGTACCAGATGCTCTACGGGATCAGGCCGGCCGAGCAGCAGCGTTTGGCCGACGCGGGCGCCCAGATGCGCGTGTATCTCCCCTACGGCAGCGACTGGTACGCATACCTGGTCCGGCGGCTCGCCGAACGCCCCGCGAACCTGGCCTTCTTCGCCCGCTCGCTGGTCACCCGCTCCTGATCTCCCGCTGCGCGCGCTCTCGGCTTCGTACCCGGGCTGGGCCTTGCCCTCGGGCTGCGCCCGATCCGCGGGCGGGCTGGCCCCGTACCGAGGGCGATAGGGTACGGAGGGTGATCGCGATCCTCGGTGCAGGCAAGATGGGCGAGGCGCTCATCTCCGGCCTGCTGCGCGCTGGGCGCAACCCCGAAGAGGTACTCGCCGTGGTCCGCCGGCCCGAACGGGCGGCCCAGCTACGGGAGTCGTACGGCATCGGCGTGGTGGCCGCGGCCGACGCCGCCAAGGCCGCCGAAACCCTCGTCATCACGGTCAAGCCGCAGGACATGAACGTGCTGCTTGACGAGATCGCGCCGCACCTGCCGGCCGACCGGCTGATCATCTCGGTGGCGGCCGGCATCCCCACCGCCGTGATCGAGCGCCGGCTCGGGGCCGAAGTCCCGGTGGTCCGGGTCATGTCCAACACGCCGGTCCTCGTGGACGAGGCGATGAGCGTCATCTCGGCCGGCCGGTACGCGGGGGAGGAGCACCTGCGCCGGGCCGAGGAACTGCTGCGGCCGGTCGGCAAGGTGCTGCGCATCCCCGAATCGCAGCAGGACGCCGCGACCGCCCTGTCCGGCAGCGGTCCCGCTTACGTGTACTACCTGGTCGAGGCGATGGTGGACGCCGGGATCCTGCTCGGCATCCCCCGGACGACCGCGATCGAGATGGTGACGCAGGCGGTGTACGGGGCCGCGACCATGCTGCGCGAGACCGGCGAGCACCCGGTGATCCTGCGTGAGGCGGTCACCTCACCCGGCGGCACCACGATCTCCGCGATCCGCGAACTGGAACGGCACAGCGTCCGGGCGGCATTCCTGGCGGCCATCGAGTCGGCGCGCGACCGTGGCGCCGAACTCGGTGGCGGCTGACCCGGACGGCACGATGGCCTGCACCCTCCACGTCGCCTGGGACGACCGGCTGGCCGGTTACGACTTCGGCCCGGGTCACCCGCTGGCCCCGGTCCGGGTCGAGCTCACCATGGCGCTGGCCCGGGAGCTTGGCGTGCTCGGCGCACCCGGTGTGACGGTCGCCCAGCCGGCTTCGGCCACCGATGCGGACCTGCAACTGGTCCACGACGAGAGCTACATCGCGGCCGTCCGGGCCGGGCGGCCCAATCCGGTGTTCGGGCTCGGCACGCCCGACAACCCCGTGTTCCCCGGCATGCACGAGGCGTCCGCGCTGGTTGCGGGCGCGACGCTGGCCGCCGCGTCGGCGATGTTCACCGGCCAGGCACAACACGGCATCAATGTGACCGGTGGCCTGCATCACGCGATGCGGCGTGCGGCCAGCGGGTTCTGCATCTACAACGACCCGGCGATAGCCATCGAGTGGCTGCTGCGCCAGGGCGTGGAAAAGATCGCCTATGTGGACGTGGACGTGCACCACGGAGACGGCGTCCAGGCGGCCTTCTACAACGACCCGCGGGTGCTCACGATCAGCCTGCACGAGCATCCGGCCATGCTCTTCCCCGGAACCGGCCGGCCACGCGAGATCGGCGGCGAGAACGCGCAGGGCATGGCCGTCAATGTGGCGCTGCCGGCCGGCACGGGCGATCCCGGCTGGCTGCGTGCCTTCGACGCGGTCGTACCGCCGCTGCTGCGCACCTTCGAACCCCAGGTGCTGGTCTCCCAGCATGGCTGTGACACGCATTACCGCGACCCGCTGGCCCACCTGGAGCTGACCATCGACGCCCAGCGCACGGCCGCGGTGTGGCTGCACGCGCTCGCGCACCGGACGGCGGGCGGCAACTGGCTGGCCACCGGCGGCGGTGGCTACGACCTCGTCCACGTGGTGCCACGGACCTGGACCCATCTGCTTGCCGAGGCATCAGGGAACCCCGTGGACCCGGCGACGGCCACGCCCGCGGCCT
Organism: uncultured Actinomycetes bacterium; assembly: GCA_963813395.1. GTDB lineage: Bacteria > Actinomycetota > Actinomycetes > Streptosporangiales > Streptosporangiaceae > DASXKD01. The sequence continues at coordinate 139,717 of CAWEYV010000021.1, read as the reverse complement.
GGCGGGAGCTCGCCCTGGCGAGGACGGGCGTCATCCCGCCGGACACCATGACCGACGGCGCCCCCGCCTCGTTCGTGCCGTTCTCCAACGGCTTCGACCCCGACGACCCCGTTGACCACGCGATCGTCGCCACTCGCAACGCGGTCTTCCCCCTGCACGGCCTCCTGCCGCTTGGCTGACCTGCGGGCGTGCGTTCCTCCTGAGACTGTTCAGCCGGGGTCATGCTGCTTCACAGCTGAAGCGCTGCGATTGTTCAGCCGGGGTCGTGCCGCCTTCCAGTTGCTTCCCTGGCGGGATTCGGTCAGGCCCGCGCCGCTGGCCCGCCTGATCCTGGCCGCTGTTCGGCCAGGTCCGGGCCACCGTCAGGGCATTTCTCCGCCACCGTTCCGTCGCCGCGGCGCCACCGTCGGACCCTGCCCAGGGCCGTCCCAGCGCCTCGTTCCAGCAGGCTGGTCGTGGGTCCTGGGTGACGACAGGGGCTGATTGGAGGGTTGCCCTTTTTCAGGCAGGACTTACGCTTGGGGACGGAGGTGACTGATGCGACGTTTATGGCCTGGCGTACCCAGCCCAAGATGGAAGAGGGCGACCCATGTCAAATAATGAGACCCCCCTGAGCGACGTTCGGTTCCTGACCGTAGCGGAAGTCGCCTCGATCATGCGCGTGTCCAAGATGACGGTCTACCGGCTGGTCCACTCCGGGGAACTGGAGGCTATACGGGTCGGCCGGTCCTTCCGCGTCCCAGAACAAGCGGTCAACCAGTACCTCAGGGATTCGTTCGTCGCTGCAAGCTGACGCGCGGCGACAGGGCTGGCGTATCCCTCGCCGGGCCGGCCGGGCTGCCGAAAGGTGAGTACGCCCGGCCGGGACGGTAACCTAGGCCGTTGGCGTGTAAAAAAGCGTTGGCGTGTGCCCCCAGCCGACGGGTGTCGGGCGTGCGCGGGCATGCCTGGTGTCCCCAAATCGTCGAGCGAGGGTGGTGTCGTGGGCTCCGTCATCAAGAAGCGCCGCAAGAGGATGGCCAAGAAGAAGCACCGCAAGCTGCTGCGCAAAACACGCGTGCAGCGCCGCAACAAGAAGTGACCCGCCCGGCGCCTTCGGGGTAGCCGGTCATCAGGCGCCCGTAGGCGCGGGACCCGGTACCGGCCGGGATTCCGCACGTAGGACACGTGCGAAGCGGGCCAGGGGAGGCATCCGGGAAGGGGATACGGTGAGGCAGCCGGCGGCTGTTGCTGGCAGCATTCTCCGGGACGTACTCGGGGAAGCGGCTCGCGGTGGTGTGTTCACCGGGCAGATGCGTCCGTGGCAGGCAACTGATCCGGCGCTGACCGGAGGCCGGGTCCGCGCGCGGCCCGAAAACGGCCGTCCGGTTCCGGGCAGCCCAGATCGAGGCGGTCCTGGCCGGGGTGGCCATGTTCTGGGCGGTGGGGCGCTGCCCCACGGCGCGGCGGCAGCGCAGGGGCCGCATCATGAGGCCGGTGGCGAACAGTTGGTGTCCGGTCTGCGGACCCTCGTCAACGGCGCCCGGCGGCTCGCCAACCGGCACCTGCCCGGCGGGCACCCAGTCGATGAATTCGGCTTCGACCCTGAATTCAACTCGCGGGTGCTGATCCCCATCGCCCGGTTTTTCTACCAGCGCTGGTTCCGGGTGCAGATCAGGGGGCTGGAGAACGTGCCGGCCAACGGCGCGGCCCTCGTGGTGGCCAACCACTCGGGGACCCTGCCGGTGGACGCGGTCATGCTCCAGGCAGGCCTGTACGACAAGCACCCAGCGCACCGGAACCTGCGCCTGCTCGGCGCCGACCTGCTCTACGAGATTCCGCTGCTGGCCACGGTGGCGCGTAGGGGCGGGGCCACCAAGGCCAGTCCCGCGAACGCGGATGCGCTGCTGCGCTCCGGCCAGCTCGTTGGTGTCTTCCCCGAGGGGTTCAAGGGCATCGGAAAGCCGTTCGCCGAGCGGTACCACCTGCAGCGGTTCGGCCGGGGCGGGTTCGCCGCCACCGCCATCCGGGCGCACGTGCCCATCGTCCCCTGCGCGATCGTCGGCGCCGAGGAGATCTATCCGATGATCGGCAACGCCAAGCCGATCGCTGAACTCCTCCGGCTGCCCTACTTCCCCATCACGCCGACGTTCCCCTGGCTGGGCCTGTTTGGTGCCGTACCGCTGCCGTCCCGGTGGATCATCGAGTTCTGCCCGCCGGTCAACGGCTACCAGCCCGGCGCCGAGGCCGACCCGGCGGTGGTCGCCGACCTGAGCGGCCGGGTTCGTGGCACGATCCAGCGGAAGCTGGACGACCTCCTGGACGAACGCGGCCCAGCCTTCGGCTAATCCGCCGCCACCGTGCGGACAGACCTGCCGACATATCCTCGTTTCCGCACGCGCAAATGGGTACAAACCGGGTGCCAGACCGTGCGTTTCTGAGGACAAGTCGCGTTGACCATGGAAGTGGCGGCCGTCGGGCATGGCGCGCCAGGTCCGAGGCCCTGCCGCGTACCGCCTCGCAGCCTCCTTGCCCAACTTTTCACGGCGACGGTGGCACAAACCGGGACAAATCGCGGCGGAAAATGCCGCTTCGGCGTGAAAAGTCAGTGGCGGATGTAGCGGCGGCGGAGGGCTACGCCGGCGGCGATCCCCCCGGCCAGGGCGCCGGCCCGGCCGCCGTGGGCAGCGCTACCAGGGTGGCTTTGCGGCCGGAACGGAAGTCGTGCACCGGCCAGTTGTTGGCCCGCGCCTCGGCCCGGAGTGCCGCGTCGGGGTTGACCGCGGCGGGGTAACCGACCAGCTTCAGCATGGGCAGGTCGTTGGCGGAGTCGCTGTAGGCGGCGCACCGCGCCAGGTCCAGTCCCTCGCGCGCGGCGAGCGCCTCGATGGCCGCCGCCTTCGCCGGGCCGTGCAGCAGGCCACCTACCAGGCGGCCGGTGTACTCGCCGTCCACCGTCTCGGCAACGGTGCCCAGCGCGCCGGTCAGGCCCAGGCGGCGGGCGATGATGCTGGCCAGCTCGACCGGGGTGGCGGTCACCAGCCAGACCCGCTGGCCCGCCTCCAGGTGGCGCTGGGCGAGTTCGCGGGTACCTTCCCAGATCCGGTCGGCCATGGACTCGTCGTAGATCTCCTCGCACAACGCGACGATCTCGTCCACCTTGTGCCCGGCCACGAACGCGAGCGCAGCTTCCCTGGCGGAGTTGATGTGACCGGGGTTCTCCGCGCCCCGGATCCGGAAGTACACCTGCTTCCAGGCCATTTCCGCGAGATCACGGGGGCCGAACATCTTGCGGGCCGCCAGCCCCCGCGCGAAGTGGTAGATCGACGCACCACGCATGAAGGTGTTGTCCACATCGAAGAACGCACCGGCCGTGGGGTCCGGGATCGGAGCAGGCTGGTCGACCTTTGCCGCGGCCGCCGACGCCGCGCCGGCCAGCGCGGGCCAGCCGCGGATGCGAACTCCACGGATCCACGGCCCGCCTGGTACATGGATGGCAGGCAAGTTCAGCGGCCGGCCCGGGCTGCTGGCTGGCTCCCGTTCCGTCCGGTGTCCGCTGCCGTCCCGTAGCAGCCCCATACGACTCCCATCGTATCGATGCCAGGCCTGCCGAACGCTCCCGTCCCAGGTCAGCCAGAACCCATGCCTTCGCTGGTCAGCCACGTGAGCGGTATCCCTTGCTGACGTCGTACCATACGGAGGGATGTCTATTTCTCTTGGGGCAGCGGCAGTCGGCGCCATCGCGTCCTTGGTATTCACCGGGATGCTGGTGCGCCGGTGCATTCGCGTACCCAGGATGGCCACGGTCGCGTTGTTCTTCGCGACGACCGGGCTTACCGTGGCGCTGGCCGCACAGGCCCTCGGCTACCACCGAGGATTCAGCCAGACTACCTTCCGTGCGGTGCAAATCGGCGCGCAGCTGATCGCGCCGCTGGCGCTTGCCTGGGCGCTCGCCGAGCTCACCGGCAAGAGCCTGGGCGCCCGGTTCACGGCCAGGCTCGGGCTTGGCGCGCTCACCGTGGTCGGCGCCGTGGTCCTTGCCACCGACCCGCTGAGCGGCGCGGCCTTCAGCAAGAGCTGGCCCCGCGCGTCCGTGCACTACCAGCTCATCCCGAACTGGGTACTCGAAGCGGTCGCCGTCGTCGTCGCGGTCTTCGCGGTGGTTGCTGTGATCGTGGCGGGCGTACGCGGCCGGCGAAGCCAGGGGTGGCGGGCGCTGTTCCTCGCGGTTGCTGCCGTGGCCGCGGCGGCCGTGGCGGTCGACTGGCTGCGGGCGACGTTCCATGCGAACACCATCTACCCACTGATCTGCGTTGTCGCCGCGGCACTGGCCTGGTTCGGGGCCGTCAGGGCCAGCAAGGTGCGGCTCGAGTCGCTTCGCTCCGGCGGGTACTCGTGGGACGAGGACACCGGCTCCTTCGTCCAGTACCACGACGACTCGGGCGAGTTCGGCTACGACGACACCGGCGGCTTCGGCCGGGACAGGGGCGCAACCGACGACCGGGGCTGGTACGCCGACAGCGCGGACGACGCTGGCGGCTATCGCCGGGATCCGGCGGACACCGACTTCAGCGGCTGGTTCCGGCCAGGTGCGGATGCCGGCAGCTTCCACCAGGACCCAGGGGACACCGGTGGCTTCGACGGGGGCCCCGATTCCGGCAGCTTCCCCCGCGGTGACACCGGCGATTTCGGCCCCCACCCCTCCGATCCCGGCGGTCTTGGCCCGCACCCCGCCGGCTCCGGCGGTTTGGGCCCGCACCCCGCTGATCCCGGCGGTCTTGGCCCGCACCCCGCCGACTCCGGCGGTTTCGGCCCGCACCCTTCTGATCCCGGCAGCTTCCGCCAGGATCCTGCCGATAACGGCGGCGCGCCCCGGGAGGCCGCCGATGCCTACGGCCAGTACGGCGTGGTTCCCCCGGCGCCAGAACAGCCCAGCCGCGGCCAGAACGGGACCATGGGGAACAACCCCCCCTCGTACGTCGAGACGGGGGACGTACTGCCCGTCCTCGGCGAGGACGGATACCCCCTCGTCCCGCCGCAGGCGGCCGGTGAAGACACCTCGCAGCTGTACGGGCAGATAGCCATCTACACGCTGCTCGATGAGACGGCCGACGACTTCGAGCGGCTCGCGTCCGAGGTTGTGGAGCAGGTAAAGACCCGCGAGCCCGGCACCCTGGTCTACGTCATGCACGGCGTCCCCGCCGCGCCCATGCAGCGCATCCTCTATGCCGTCTACCGGGACGAGGCCGCGTTCGATGAGCACGAGCGGCAGCCCTATATCCGGCAGTTCGAGGAGGAACGGGAGCCGTTCGTCCTGGCCACCAACGTGATCGAACTGGGCGTCAAGCTCGGCAAGTTCGCGCCGACCGGGAAGTCCAAACGCATGTCCCGGGTGCGGAAGCCCAGGCCTGCCAGTAACAGCGGCCGGTTACCGTTCGGCGAGGGCGGCCGGTGATCAGGCGACGGCGGTGGCGGCCCGGACGGCCCGCGGCAGCCGGTGCTGTGGTGGGCGCCCGCGAAGCAGCCCCTGGTGAGCGTGCGGCAAGCCGCCGCGCGCCAGCGGTGATCACCCTGCTCAGCCGGCCCGGCTGCCACCTGTGCGATGCGGCCAGGGAGGTCATCGTCAAGGTGGCGGGCGACCTGGACGTCCGGTGGGAGGAGCGCGATATCACGCGCTCGGAACAGGACATGCTCGACTACTGGGACAAGATCCCGGTGACCCTGATCGATGGCGTCCAGCACGACTTCTGGCACGTGAGCGAGCAGCGCCTGCGGGCCGCGCTCGCCGCGCCAGGCGACCGTAGCGGTACGTAAGCGCGAGCGGCGCTAGCCCGGCTTACCCGGAACGACTTTGTGCAAACGTTCACAAGGGCGTACCGTAAAACGAACGTTGTCCTGCGGCGGGCGCAGGCTCCGTCCGGGCACCCGCCGCCTGAGACCCTCAGGAGCGCCGGCGAATGTCCCGCCGCCCCACCGCCGCGCAGCGCAGCCAAGGCATCCCCGAGGCGACCATCGCCCGCTTGCCGGTGTATCTGCGAGTGCTGTACAGCTGTGCCGAGCAGGGGATAGCCACGGTCTCCAGCGAGGAACTCGCTGCGGCCGCCGGCGTCAACTCGGCGAAACTCCGCAAAGACCTCTCCCACCTAGGCTCCTACGGCACCAGGGGCGTGGGCTATGACGTGGACTACCTCGTCTACCAGGTGTCCCGCGAACTCGGGCTGACCCAGGACTGGCCGGTTGCCATCGTCGGCGCGGGCAACCTGGGCCGGGCGCTGGCCAACTACGGGGGGTTCGCCTCCCGCGGGTTCCGCATCGCCGCGGTTCTCGACGTCGATCCCGAGGTCATCGGCACCGAGGTCGCCGACGGCCTGGTTGTGGTCAGCGCCGAGGCGATCGAGGAGGTGGTGGCCCGGCACGGCGTGTCGATCGGCGTGATCGCCACCCCGGCTGCCTCGGCCCAGGACGTGTGCGACCGCCTGGTCGCGGCCGGTGTGACCAGCATCCTCAGCTTCGCGCCGGTCACTTTGACGGTGCCGGCCGGCGTCGACGTTCGCAAGGTCGAGCTGTCCATCGAGTTGCAGATCCTCGCGTTCCACGCGCAACGGAGGTCGGTCGTGCGCGTCGCCCCCGATGGAAAGCGCCACTACCAGAGCGACGTTGGCCTGGCCGCACTCGCGACCGGTGTGGCCGCAGGGGAGTCGGCGGTGACCGCGCCATGAGCGTCCTCGTCGTCGGGATGAGCCACCGCAGTGCTCCCGTCACCGTGCTCGAACGGGCCGCGGTAGCCGGCGACGAACTCAGCAAGCTGCTGCACGACGTGTTCGAGGCCGAGCACGTGGCCGGCACGTTCGTGGTGTCCACGTGCAACCGGGTCGAGGTCTACGCCGAGGTCGACAAGTTCCACGCGGGCGTGGCGGCCATCTGCGAGCTGCTCGCCAGGCACGCCGGGATCACTCACGGCGACCTCACGCCACATCTGTACGTGCATTACGAAGACCGGGCCGTTCAGCACCTGCTGTCGATGACCTGCGGCCTGGAATCCATGGTGGTGGGCGAGGCTCAGATCCTCGGCCAGGTACGCAAGTCGCTGGCGCTGGCGCGCCTGGAGGGAACGCTCGGCCGCGTTCTCGACGACCTCGGCGCCCTGGCGCTGCGCGCGGCCAAACGGGCCCACGCGGAGACCGGCATCGACCGCTCCGGCGCGAACCTGGTAAGCGTCGGTGTGGGCCTCGCCGCAGCAGTGCTAGCCCGGACCCCGCCGCCCCGCCCCACGCTAGCCCGGACCCCGCCGCCCCGCGCTCCGCTAGCCTCGACCCCACCAGCCCGCGCTGCGCTAACCTCGACCCCACCACCCCGCGCTCCGCTAACCTCGACCCCACCACCCCGCCCTACGCTCCCCACAACCGCCCCGGACCCGGCCCGGCCGCTGCACGGGCTGAAGGTGCTCGTCGTCGGCGCGGGATCGATGAGTTCTCTCGCCGTAGCCACTTCCGCCCGGCTCGGCGCGGCCGGCATCGTGGTGGCTAACCGCACTCAGGACCGGGCAAAACGGCTGGCGGCTTCGGTCCACGGAGGAACCGCTGACCTGGCCGACCTGCCGAACGCCCTCGCCGCGGCCGACCTGGTCATCTCCTGCACCGGCGCGACGGCGCTGGTGATCACCACCGACAAGGTGGCGGCCGCGCTGCGGCGGCGGAAGCCCGCGACCGGGGGGCCCGCGGACAGAGAGCCCGCCAATGGGGAGCCCCGGCCGCTGGTCCTGCTCGATCTCGCGCTGCCACGAGACGTGGAACCCGGCGTGGCCGGCCTGCCCGGCGTGACCGTGCTTGGCCTGGACTCCCTGCAGGACGCCGGGGCCATCATGGCCGCCACTCAGGCGCAGGACGTGGCGGACGTGCGGGCCATCGTGGTGGAGGAACTCGCCGCGCGGTTGTCGGCCATGCAGGCGGCCCGGGTGGCGCCCACCGTGGTGGCGCTGCGGGCCAAGGCCGTCAAGGTTGTGGAGGCGGAACTGGCCCGGCTCGGTGGCCGGCTGGGCCAGCTCGATGACCGAGCGCACGCCGAGATCGCCCAGGCCATGCACCGTGTGGTGGATAAGCTGCTGCATGCGCCCACAGTGCGCGTCAAGGAGCTGGCCGGTTCCCCTGGCGGCGACTCCTACGAGACGGCCCTGCGTGTGCTTTTCGATCTCGACCCAGGCGCGGTCGAGGCGGTGACCAGGGCCGACGCCGAGCTGGTGGCAGGCAGCCCGGCGCTTTCGGCGCCACCGCCAGAACAGGAGGCCAGGTGAGCATGCCAGTGCTACGGCTCGGTACCCGTAAGAGCCCGATGGCGATGATCCAGGCCGGGCACGTGGCTGAGCTGATCAGGCAGCGCACCGGAGCCTATGTTGAGCTTGTCGGGCTCACCTCCTTCGGCGACGTCACCCGGGTGAACCTGCCAGACCTCGGCGGGACCGGCGTCTTCGTGAGCGCGCTGCGGGAGAGCCTGCTCGGCGGTGAGGTCGACCTGGCAGTGCACTCTCTGAAAGATCTGCCCACGGCCGCCGTGCCGGGGATCACGCTGGCCGCCGTGCCGGCCAGGGATGACCCGAGGGACGCGCTGGCCGGCCGGGACGGAGCAAAGCTCGCCGATCTGCCGCCGGGTGCGACGATTGGTACCGGCTCACCGCGCCGGGCCGCGCAGCTGCTGTTGCTGCGCCCCGATGTCCGCCCGGTCCCGATCCGTGGCAACGCGGGCACCCGCCTGGCGAAGGTCACTGCCGGACACGTGGACGCGGTTGTTCTCGCCTACTCCGGGCTGGCCAGGATCGGCGAACTGGACCGGGTCAGCCAGGTATTCGAGCCGGACGAAATGCTGCCCGCACCGGGACAGGGGGCGCTGGCGGTGGAATGCCGTACCGACGACACTGACCTGGCGGGCCTGCTGGCCCTGATAGATGATCCGGGCAGCCGGGCAGCAGTCACCGCGGAGCGCACTGTGCTCGCCGAACTCCAGGCCGGCTGCAGCGCGCCGCTCGGCGCCTATGCCGCCGGAACCGGGGTACTGCACCTGACGGCGGTTGTCGTAGCGGAAGACGGTGGGCTTGCCGTACGTGCGTCACAGTCCGGCGCGCCGTCCCGCGCTGAGGACCTCGGCCGCGACGTGGCCGCTGAACTGCTCCAGCTGGGAGCAGGAACGATTGTGGCGGGCACAGCCGTCACCAGTAACGGGGACGATGCGCAGTGAACCTTACTCCCGTGATGCAGGACACCCGTGGCGCCGTGGTCGGCGCTCAGCCAGGCGCAGCCGGTACGGGCGACCCGGCACCGCAGGCCAAACCCGGCCTGGTTGCCTTCATCGGCACCGGTCCGGGCGACGCCAGCCTGCTCACCCTGCGCGGTGCCGAGTTGCTCGGCCAGGCCGATCTGATCGTTGGCGGGCCGGAGCTGACCTGGCAGCTCGCTCATCTGATGCCCGGCGGGGCGACGGTCGTCGACCCAGCGGAAGCCCCGGGGGACGCCGGGGTGCTGATCAAAGCGGCGAAAGCGGGGCAGCTGGCGGTCCGGCTCTGCCCGGGCGACCCGCTGCTGTTCGGCCAGGCGTCCGGTGAGGCCGAGGCGTGCGTCAAGGCGGCAGTACGGTGGGAGATCGTGCCGGGTGTGCCCGCCGCCACGGCCGTCCCCGCCTACGCTGGCTTGCCGCTGACCAGCGACGGGGGCGGCGACGTGCGGATCGTGCACGCGGCCGACGTGAGCCGGGTGTCCACGGACGGGCACGCGTCCAGCAGCCTGGTGATCCTCGGCGCAGAGGCCGGGCCGGTCGATCTGGCCAAGATGCTGATGGCCGCGGGCTGGGGCGACACCACGCCGATGGCGATCACCTGGAACGGCACCACCACCGACCAGCACACCGTGCTGACCAAGCTGTCCTCGGTGCAGGCCGACCTGAAAGCGGCCGGGGTCAGCGTGCTGACCGAAGACGGCCCGGCCGTTGCGGTCGTCGGCGAAGCCGCGGCCCAGCAGAGGCTGTCGTGGTTCGAGAGCAAGCCGCTGTTCGGCTGGCGGGTCCTGGTCCCGCGGACCAAGGAGCAGGCCGCCTCCGTGTCCGACCGGCTCCGCTCCTACGGAGCGGTGCCGCAGATCGTGCCCACGATCGCGGTCGAGCCGCCACGTGCTCCCCAGCAGATGGAACGCGCCATCAAGGGCCTGGTCACGGGCCGGTACCAGTGGATCGCGTTCACGTCGTCGAACGCGGTACGCGCGGTGCGGGAGAAGCTCGAGGAGTACGGCCTGGACGCGCGGGCGTTCGCCGGGATCAAGGTGGCCGCCGTCGGTGAACAGACGGCGGCGGCGCTCGGCGAGTTCGGCATCAAGGCTGACCTGGTGCCCGAGGGCGAGCAGTCGAGTGAGGGCCTCGCGGCGGCCTGGCCGCCCTACGACGAGGTGCTCGACCCGATCAACCGGGTGCTCCTGCCCCGGGCCGACATCGCAACGGAAACCCTGGTGGCGCGGCTGACCGACCTGGGCTGGGAGGCGGAGGACGTCACCGCGTACCGGACGGTCCGGGCAGCGCCCCCGCCCGCCCCGATCCGGGAAGCGATCAAGGGCGGCGGCTTCGATGCGGTCCTGTTCACGTCCTCATCCACGGTGCGCAACCTCATCGGTATCGCGGGCAAGCCGCACGCGGTGACCGCGGTAGCGGTGATCGGCCCGCAGACCGCACAGACCGCCGCGGAGTACGGGCTGCGGGTCGACGTCACCGCGCCCAGGCCGTCGGCAACGGCACTGGTGGACGCCCTGGCGGAACACGGCGCGCGGCTGCGCGACGCCGCGATCGCGGCGGGTGAGCCGGTGCGCAAGCCCAGCGAGCGCCGCCGTGGCGCCCGCCGCCGCATCCGGTGAACCCGCCACCGGGTGCCTAACCGGGAGGTAACCGTGACTGGGTTCCCCGCCGTCCGGCCGCGCAGACTCAGGCGCACTGCAGCGCTGCGCCGCCTCGCGGCTGTCACCAGCGTGCAAGGGTCCGACCTCGTGCTGCCCTTGTTCGTCAAGGAAGGGATCAGCGAACCGCAGCCGGTGCCGTCCATGCCTGGCGTACTGCAACATACGAGAGACAGCCTGCGCAAGGCGGCGGCCGAAGCGGCCGAGGCCGGGGTGGGCGGGCTGATCTTGTTCGGCATCCCGGCGGTCAAGGACGGCCGGGGCTCGGCCGCCGATGACCCCGCAGGCATCAGCCAGCTGGCGCTGGCCGACCTTGCGGCCGAGGTCGGGGACGCGGTGGTGATCATGGCGGACCTGTGCCTGTGTGAGTACACCGACCACGGCCACTGCGGCGTGCTGACCGCGTCGTCGGACGTGGACAACGACGCGACGCTGGAGCGGTACGGCTCCATCGCGGTCGCGCAGGCGGCGGCCGGGGCGCATGTGGTGGCCCCGAGCGGCATGATGGACGGGCAGGTCGCGGCCATCAGGCGCGCGCTCGACCAGGCCGGGCAGCCCGACGTGGCGGTCTGCGCCTACGCGATCAAGTACGCCTCCTGCTTCTACGGCCCGTTCCGCGACGCCGCCGAGGGTGCGCCGCAGTTCGGCGACCGGTCGTCCTACCAGCAGGACCCCAGCGCCGGGGACGCCCTGAGGGAGGCCATGCTCGATGTTGACGAAGGCGCCGACATCGTCATCGTGAAGCCCGCCCTGCCGTACCTGGACATCGTGGCGCAGGTGGCGGCGGCCGCTCCGGTCCCGGTGGCGGCGTACCAGGTGAGCGGCGAGTTCGCGATGGTCGAGGCGGCGGCCGCCAACGGCTGGGTCGACCGCGACCGGGCAATGATGGAGACGCTCACCGCGATCCGCCGGGCCGGCGCGAGCATCATCCTCACCTACTGGGCCACCGAAGCCGCCCGCCGCCTCCGCTAGCCCACCGCGCTCACAACCGAAGCGGTCCGGCAGTCGGCTGGGAGCGCCGGAGCTAGTCCTTGACGGCGGTCAGGTAGGCCAGCGCCAGTTGTTCTTGGCCCCGGCCCGACTCGACCAGGGGCTTGAGGGCGGCGGTGAACACGGCGGCTTCGTCGGTGGTCAGCGCCTGGTCTATGACCTCGCCGAGCGGCGGGATCAGCGGGTTGCCTGAGCTACGCAGGAACGTGTCCCAGTTGCACGGCCGTTTGACGGCCTTGCGGTTCCAGCGCAGGTCCAGGCCGATGTCAGGGAAGCCGGCGTCCTCGGCGTGGCGCACCAGATCGCGCTCGTCGAAGTCGAGCATCGGATCGGAGCCGGGCGGCTGGATGGCTTCAAAGACCGCGATCACCTTCTGGGCAAGCGCCGCCACCGGGCGGGTGTCGTAGCCGGAGAACCAGCCGGGCGGATCGGCCATCAGCCGGTTGATCGGCTCACACAAGCTCACCCGGCCGCCCGGCTTGAGCACCCGGTGGAACTCCCGCAGCGCTCCCGCCTTGTCCTTGACATAGATCAGTACCGACCGGGTGGTGACGACATCGGCCGAGGCATCCGCGAAAGCGGTCAGCGAATCGGCGGGCGCCTGGACGAAGCTGCAGTGCCCGAGGAGTCCTTCGGCAGCGGCGGCCGTGCGGCAGTGATCCAGCAGATCCTGGGAGATATCGGAGAAGATCACGTGGCCGGAGGTGCCGAGCCGGTCCAGGGCGCCAAACCCGACGAGGCCATCACCGGCACCCACGTCGAGCAGCGTGTCGCCGGGCTTGAGCTGGGCCTTGTCCAGGATCTCGTCACGCCACGGGTAGATCGACTCAGTGAGCATCCGCTCCCGGAACGCCGCGTCACCGCCGTGCCGTACGTCCAGCAACCACCGGGCCCACCGGTCGCTGTTGCCTGCCATGCCTGCCATCGTGCCCGGCCAGCACCCAAAAGGTCCAATCTGGGGCATCGGTCTGTTTCGGGGCTAAGGGGCGAGGCCGGCCAGGGGAGATATGGCCCGCGCGGGCCCACGCCGGCCAGCGTTCCGCGATGGTCAGCCTCGCTGGGTTGCTGCCAGCGGTTTCGCGGTCGCATGGGTTTCCGGGCTGGCCTGCAGCTGCCACTCGTGCCGGGGGAGCAGGAGCGGGGTGGCCAGCATCAGCAGGCCGGCGGCCGCTATCGCGATGCGGAGGCCGGTGATGCTGGCCAGCAGGCCCCACAGGATGGTCAGGGCCGCGATCGCCGCGCTGGTGCTGACCGACCACGCTGACAGCATGCGGGCGACCTGGTCCGTCCTGGTCTGTTCGAGCCGGTAGGTGGCGAGCACCGGGTTGAACACGCCGCAGCACGTGACCAGGCCGAACTGCACGGCGACGACCAGCACGATCCCGGCGGCGCCGGGGCGGATGAAGGCCAGCCCGAGCGACCAGCACGCGCGCAGCGTACCGGCGGTGAGCATGACCCGGTGCTGCCCGAACCGGGCGACGAGCAGGCGGGCCAGCCGGGAGCCGATCAGGCCGCCGACGCAGGGCGCCGCGAACGCGAGGCCATACTGCCAGGGTGCGAACCCGAGGCGGCCCAGCATGAGCACGGTGATCAGCGGCGCTGTCGCCATGATCAGGCCGTTGACCAGCAGGACGTTGAAGAACAGCGGGCGCAGCGCCGGGTTCGTCAGGATGTACCGCCAGCCGTCGAGCAGGTCGCGAAGGCGCGGTCCCGGGAGGTCGGCCGGGGCTGGCTGGCCGGGTGAGCGCTGCGTCTTAGCCCGGGCCGGATGCGGCTCGTCGCCGCCGATCGCGCGGATGCCCGCCGCCGAGAGCAGGTAGCTGACCGCGTCGGCCAGCACGGTCGTCACCGGCCCGAACAACCCGATCGCGGCCCCGCCGAGCGGCGGTCCGACCACGGTGGCGGTCCAGGTCGTGGACTCGAACCGCCCGTTCGCGACCAGCAGGTCTTCCGGCCGCACCAGCGCCTTCAGGCAGGCGCCGCTGGCCGCGCTGAAAGCAATCTTGGCTGCGGCGACGATGACCGACACGATCAGAAGCTGGGCGAAGCTGAGCCAGCCGAACGCGAACGCGGCGGGGATGCTGATCAGCGCGGCGAACCTGATCAGGTCCATGGCGATCATCACCGAACGCTTGCGCCGGAACTCCACCCACGGCCCGAGCGGCAGCGCCACCGCCGCGCCCACCGCCAGGCCCGCGGCGGACAGCGCCGACACCCCGGCCGGACCGGCGTGCAGCACGAGGATCGCGATCACCCCGAGCGCGCCGAACCCGAACCCCGAGCCGTACGCGCTGACCGCGTACGCCGCCCAGAGCCACCGGAACTGCCGCCCCAGCGACCGCCTCGCCACCATGCCCAGCGCACCCTCGCCGTCTCACCGAACGGGCTCACGTTGCCTAGCGAGATCAAAGCGAGCAGGAGGGCACCAGATCAAACAACCGCGCCGCCGGCGAGCCACAACGATGCGTTGTGCAGCTAATGTCAATCGGCGTGGACCTCGACGCCGTGCGCACGTTTGTCGCCGTCGCGGACGCCGGCCAGTTCTCCGGGGCCGCCGCCGATCTGTCGATCACCCAGCAGGCCGTGTCCAAGCGCATCGCCGCGCTGGAGCGGGACCTGGGGGTGCGCTTGTTCACCCGCACCGCGCGCGGTGCCCAGCTCACCATCGGCGGGCAGTCCTTCCTGCCGGCCGCCCGCGATCTCCTCCAGGCCGAGGAACGGGCGGCCGCCTCCGTGCGGCCAGGCCGCCGGGCGCTGCGCGTCGACGTGATCGGCCGGGGCCTCGCCCCGGCGGCCCTGCTGCGCGGCTTCCACCGCGCGCATCCCAGGACCGAACTCGACGTCGTAACGCTGTTCGACGCCGGCGCGGCCATCGCCGCCGTGCACGCCAGGACGATCGACGCGACGTTCCGCGCCGTGACCACACCCGCGCGGCAGCTTCCTGCCGGCATCGAGACCGCCCGGGTCTTCGACGAACCCGTTCAGCTTCTTGCCGGGCCGGCCCACGAGTTCGCCGACGCCGGCACGGTCACGCCCGCCCAGTTGGCCGGGCACCGGATCTGGATGCCCGGCATCGTCCCCGGCACCGAGTGGGCCGCGTACTACACCGACCTCGCCGCCGCGTTTGGGCTCACGATCGACGTGACCGGGCCTAACTTCGGCACCGAGCCTCTGCTGGAAACGATCGCCGGCTCACCGGAGCTGGCGACGTTCGTCGGTGAGCAGACCCACCTCGTCTGGCCCGCCGAGTACGACCTGCGGCGCGTTGCGGTGCGCGACCCGGCGCCGGTCTACCCGCACTCGCTGATCTGGTGCGGCGACAACCCGCATCCCGCGCTCGGCACGCTCCGTGATTACCTCGACTCCACCCGGCCCAGCCGCCGTGACGCCGGCACCTGGACACCGGCATGGGCCCAGGGTGCAACCGAGGTCAGCGGGTGACCGCAGCGGCGGACAGCAAGGTGGCGGCGGCCAGCGAGGCCCAGAGGGCGGCGGGGCCGTGGGCGGCGAGGGCGGTGATGATCGCGGGGGAGATGGCCAGGCCGAACCCGGTGGACAGCTGAAACCGCGCCAGGGCACGGCCGAGCAGATGCTCCGGGGCGGCGGCTACGACCAGCGCGGTTGAACTGCCGGCATAGATGATCTCGCCGAGGGTGCAGAGCACCGACACCCCGGCGACGACGAGGGCGGCCCAGCCGTGGCCGAGTTCGACGCCGGCCAGGAAGCCCAGGTACGAGACGCTGAGCACGATCCCGGAGATGGCCAGGGCGGCACGGCGCGAGAAACGGGACATCCAGACCGTGACGGGCACCTGGAACGCGACCACCAGCACCGTGTTGGTCACGAAGACCCCCGCCGCCCACATCGGGGACGCGTGCAACTGCGTCACCAGTACCAAGGGGAGCGCGATCTCGGGAACGCTGAGGCAGAACGCGTAGATCACGTTCGCGGCCAGGAGCAGGCGCATCCGCGGAGCGGAAGCGCCGGGCACCCGCGGACCCGGGCCGGTGTCCTGGGCGCCGAGGGGCTGCGGGTCGGCGCGGACCCGGACGGACCAGGCGAGGGCGGCGGCCAGCAGGTAGCTCAGTCCAGTACCGGCCGCCAGTGCGCGCAGGGCCGGGGTGCCTCCGGTGAGGCAGGCGGTGGCGAGCAGCGCGCCGAGGCCGAGGCCGGCGTTGCGCACCGACCGGCCCGCCGCCAGCGCCGCATCGCGCTGCCGGCCTCCGGAAACGGTGGCCACGAGGGCGGCGTGCGCCACCGGGAACGCCTGGTTGCCGATGCCGAGGAACAGCGCGGCGACCGCGAACAGCCACACGGTACCCGGGCTGCCCGCCGGGGCGGCCAGCAGCAGCGCCGTGCCGGCCACGCGCACCAGCATGGCGGCCGCCACCGCGGTACTCCGCGCGCCCCGGTCCAGCCAGCGGCCCATCGCGGGTATGCAGCCGAGCCCCGCGACCACGCCCAGCGTCATGGCGAGACCGGCGATCAGGGCCGGCAACCGCAGCACATCGATGCCGTACAGGAGCAGGAACGGCCGCAGCAGGCCGGTGCCGAGCGCGTCCACGGCGAGGGCGACCGCGTAGCGCGGGCCACCGGAGGCGTGGACGAGAGCGTGGACGCGAGCCTTCCGGGTCTGCGAGGCGGGTGCCGGCGTGGCGGTGGGCGGGGCGGTCGCGGTCATGAGGCCACTGTGTGGCCGGGTGCCGCATATGGGCCCGCGAGTTGACGGTATCCGTCAACCGAACGGCCGCCGACAGTCCTACCAGCGATAATGGCTAGATGCCGCTGCGCATCGACATCACCGGCCTGCCGCCCGAGCGGGTGTCGTTCGCGGCCTCGCCGCTGGCCGAGCTGACCGCGATGCTGCACACGCTGACGGCGACCGAGCATCACCCGAACCTGACCGCCTGGGCCGCCGGCGTGCGGGCGGGGCTGCGGCCGGAACTGGCGGAGCGCGTGTGCGAGGCCGAGTTTCTCTGGCGGTCCTCGCGCGCGGACTTCCTGCTGCCCGCGCAGCCGCGGGAGACCTTGACGCAGGAACTGGACGACGTCGACCAGATCGCCGACGAGACGTATGTGACCTCCGCGCTCGTCACCACCTGCGGCAGCAACCGGGTCCATTTCGGCGGCCCGTCCCCGCTCACCGACGCGGCCGCCCGCGACCGCGCCCTGGACCAGGCGCAGGCACGGGGCGCGCTCCAGGAGGCGTTCGCCGAGCGGCTGCTCGCGGATCCGCCGGCGGTACGGGCGAGGGTGCGGGAGACGCTGGAGCAGTGCGCGGCGGCGTTCTTCACCGCGGCCTGGCCCGCTGTTGCCGCGCGGATCGTCGCGGATATGCGGGTGAAGACCGATCTCAGGGACCGCCAGGGCCTCGGCGCGGCCCTCGCGGCCGTCTCGGGGGCCGTTGCACTCGCGCCCGAGGGCGACCGCATCGTCGTGGACAAACTCCAGGACAACGCGACGAGCGCCGACGGGGCCGGGGTGACCTTCATCCCGAGCGTCTTCGGCAGCCCGCACCTCCTGGCGATCCACGCACCAGGCTGGCGGCCTGTGGTGCAGTATCCGGTCGCCGAGCCCAGCGCCCCCGAACCGGTGTCGCTGGACGCGATCGAGTGCCGGCTCGATGCCCTCGCGCACCCGGTCCGGCTCCGGCTCGTGCGCACCCTCGCCCGCAGCCCACGCACCACCAGCGAACTGGCGCAGGCCTGGGACCTGACGCCCCCGGAGGTTTCCCGCCACCTCGCCGTCTTGCGCCGCGCCGGGCTGCTCACCACCGAGCGGCGCGGCCGCTACGTCCACTACGCCGTGGACCTTCCGGCGCTGACGGCGCTCGGGACAGACCTGCTGGCCGCGGTGCTGCGGTAAGGCGCCGCAAAACGCGAGTGCGTGGGGCGGTACGGTCAGATGATGCGGGTGAGACTGCCCCGACGTCACCGTTAGGTATCTTCTCGGGCTTACTGAGCGAGGTCGCCTGCATGCGAGGCGCAAACCCGGCATCATCGAAAGCAGGGACAGGCGGAAGGGAGTGGGCCGCCGATGGTGGAGGTAGCGCTGCGCCGTGCCCGCCGTACGGAGGCGGGCAGGCTGGCGGCAGCCGTCGAATACGCGGAGATGGGCTGGCCCGTGTGCTCAGGCGCCGTCCCGCGCGACGACGGGAGCCGCCTGCTGCGCTCCTCTCTGCTGCCACGCAGCGTGGCGCGGGACACCGGCCGCGCGTGCTCGTGCGACCGCATCGGCTGTCCCGCGCCGGGGGCCCATCCGGTGTCCGCCGCCTGGCAGATCGAGGCGTCCAGCGACCCGGACGAGGTGGCCCGGTGCTGGCGGGAGCGGCCAGAGGCGAACATCATTTTGGTCACCGGGCGGGTATTCGACGTGCTTGATGTGCCGGCGGCCGCGGGGACGGTCGCCTTGGAGCGGATGGACCGCTCCCCCGCAGCCACGGGCCCGGTCGCGCTCACCGCCGACGACCGGGCCTTTTTCTTTGTCACCACCCGTGGCGCGCCGGCCGATGAGGACGAGTGGTGGTCGTGCCACCTGGACTGCGAACCCGGCAGCTTCGCCCCGGTGGCCGGGCTGCGCTGGCACTGCCGGGACAGCTACGTCGTGGCGCCGGCGCGCAGTGGCCGTGGACCGGCCGCGCAGTGGATCAGGGATCCGAGACAGCACCCGCTGCCGGATGGGCTGCGACTGCTCGAGTTCCTGGCCGACGCCTGCGAAGAGGTCTGTTAGCCGGTCCGGTACTGGAAGGTCCTGAGGCAGCAGGCCGCAATGGCAGGTCCCGGGCGGCGGGTCCCCGATACGGACGCCCTGAGATAATCCACGCTGTGGACTCCCGCGACCCGCACAGGAACGCCCCCGACTCTGCCACGCTGTTCCGCCGTGCCCGCGCCGTGATTCCCGGCGGGGTGAACTCGCCCGTGCGGGCGTTTGGCGCGGTCGGCGGCGAGCCGGTGTTCATGGCGTCGGGCCGTGGTCCCTACCTCGTCGACGTGAGCGGCACCGAACTGGTGGACCTGGTCTGCTCGTGGGGCCCGATGATCCTCGGGCACGCGCACCCCGGCGTCACGGCGGCGGTGACGGCGGCGGCCGCGCGGGGAACCTCGTTCGGCGCGGCCACCCCCGGCGAGGTCGAACTCGCCGAGGAGATAGTCTCCCGCACCCAGGCGGAAAAGGTCCGGCTGGTCAACTCCGGTACCGAGGCAACGATGTCGGCGGTCCGGCTGGCCCGGGCATTTACCGGCCGGCGCCTCGTGGTGAAGTTCGCCGGCTGCTACCACGGGCATGTGGACGCGCTGCTGGCCGCGGCCGGTTCCGGGGTAGCCACGTTCGGCCTGCCCGACTCCCCCGGGGTCACCGGGGCCGCCGCAGCGGACACGCTGGTGCTGCCCTACAACGACGCGGGCGCGGTGCAGCGGGTGTTCAGCGAGCACGGGGACCGGATCGCGTGCCTGATCACCGAGGCGTGCCCGGCGAACATGGGCGTGGTGCCGCCCGAGGACGGGTTCAACAAGCTGCTGGCCGAAGAGTGTCACGAGCATGGCGCGCTGTTCATCCTGGACGAGGTGCTCACCGGATTCCGGGTTACCGGGTCCGGCTGGTTCGGCCGGGAGGGCGTGCCCGGCGACCTGATGACGTTTGGCAAGGTGATGGGCGGCGGGCTGCCGGCAGCGGCGTTCGGCGGCCGGGCCCAGATCATGGACCTGCTCGCCCCGGTCGGCCCGGTCTACCAGGCCGGCACGCTGTCGGGGAACCCGCTGGCCACCGCCGCCGGGCTGGCCACGCTGCGCGCCTGCACCCCGGAGGTATACGCCCGGGTGGACAAAGTGGCCGCCGACGTCGCCGCGCTGGCGGCAGGCGCGCTGAGCGCCGCGGGCGTACCGTTCCAGCTTCAGGAGGCGGGCAACCTGTTCTCGGTGTTCCTGGGCAGTACCGCGCCGGTGCGGGACTTCGACGGCGCCCGGGGCCAGTCCAGCGAGGCGTACGCGGCGTTCTTCCACGCGATGCTGGCGGGCGGGGTGTATCTGCCGCCCTCGCCGTATGAGGCCTGGTTCGTCTCGGCCGCGCACGACGCCGAGGCGCTGAGCCGGATCGCCGCGGCGCTACCGCCTGCCGCCCGGGCGGCGGCAGCGGCCCTCGGCTGAGTCGGCCCAGCGGCCCACCTCGCATTCCCGGATAGGCTGGGCGCGCCATGGCTGAGATAACCGTCGTCCACCTGGTCCGCCACGGTGAAGTTGATAACCCCGATGGCGTGCTCTACGGTCGGCTGCCCAACTTCCACCTGTCCGAAGACGGCGTGCTCATGGCCAAGGCGGCCGCCGCGTACCTGGCCGGCCGCGACGTGTCGTTGCTGCTCTCCTCGCCGCTCGAACGCGCCCTGGAGACCGCCGTGCCGATCGCCGCGCAGTTCGGCCTGGAGGTACGGGTGGACGAACGGCTGATCGAGCCGTGGAACCGCTTCGAGGGATCCCAGTTCGACGTCGTCCAGGCCGCGCGCCGGCCGGGTGCCTGGCCGGCCTTGGCCAACCCGTTCCGGCCGTCGTGGGGCGAGCCGTACGCCGACATCGCGAAGCGGATGCATTCGGTCATGGCCGACGCGGCCCACGAGGCGCACGGGCGCCAGGCGGTGTGTGTCAGCCATCAGCTCGCCATCTGGATCGCCCGCCGTTCGGCCGAGAAACGCAGGCTGTGGCACTATCCGACGAGCCGGCAGTGCGCACTCGGCAGCGTGACGAGCTTCACCTACCGCAACGGCGCCATCACCGGCATAAGCTACGCCGAGCCGGCCGGCTCACGCGGCGGCAAGGTTGCCGGGGTGTAGCACCACACGCCAAGGCCGGCCCGCTGTCAGGGCCGCCAGCTTGGTCCGGCACAATAGGGCGCGGCACTACCGCCTGTAGGAGATCACTCTGTGTCCCGTCTGCCGCGATGTCCGCGCCACGTGGGCATCCTTTCGCGGCGCGCCCGTGCGCAGTTGACCGCGCACCCGCGCGCCAGGAACGCCGTGGCCGGTGCCGCTTTGGCGCTGGCCGCCGCGGTGGCGCTCGGGGCCTGTGACAGCGGGTCGATCGGGCAGGCCACCGCGGCCAGCAACGGCCAGAGCTTCGTCTCCGGCAGCCCGGGCACGACCGTCTACGGCGCCCACAGCGGGCCCGTGGTGCCCCGGGTCAGCGGGACCACCCTGACCGGCCAGAAGCTCACCCTGGCGCAGTTCCACGGGCACGTGGTCGTGCTGAACTTCTGGGGGTCCTGGTGCACTCCCTGCCGGGCAGAGGCGCCGATCCTCGCGGCGCTGTCGCAGCACTTCACCGGCCACGGCGTCCACTTCCTCGGCGTGGACATCAGGGACAGCCCCGACGCCGCGGAGGCGTTCCTGTCCGACTTCAAGATCAGCTACCCGAGCTTCAACGACCCGGGCGACGTGATCGCGCTCGACTTCAACGACACCGTCCCGCCGTCAGGGATCCCGACCACGCTGGTCATCGGCCGCAACGGCCGGGTCGACGCGCGGGTCATCGGCGAGGTGTCCTACCCGGGACTGCGCGGCCTGATCAGCCGGGCGATGGCGCAGCCGTCATGATCTGCCCGCCCGCTCGCCATGCCCCGGCGCCCGCGCCACCGGGAGGAAGCCAGTGACCGAGGTAGGCGTCCCGGCGGACACCGGGCAGGACGTGCAGGAGACAACCGCGCAGCAGCCCGCGCCTGCAGGCCCCCCGGAACCCGCTGCGGAACGGGACGGGTCAGGCACCCGAAGGGCGTTCGGCATCATCCAATGGGTCAGGTGGGGATGGCGCCAGCTCACCTCCATGCGGACCGCGCTGATCCTGCTTTTCCTCTTGGCGCTCGCCAGCGTGCCCGGGTCCGTGCTGCCGCAGCAGGGCATCAACCCGCAGGCAGTGCAGCAGTACTACGCCGCCCACCCGTCGCTCGCGCCGTGGCTGGCCCGGTTCTCGCTGTTCAACGTCTTCGCCGCGCCCTGGTTCGCGGCCATTTACCTGCTGCTGTTCCTCTCGCTGGCCGGGTGCGTGATCCCGCGCACGTTCCGCCAGGTCGGCTCCGCGCGGCAGCAGCCGCCCCGGGCGCCGCGCAATTTGTCGCGCCTGCCGCTCGCCAGCCGGATGTCCTCGCCGCTGCCCCCGGACGAGGTGCTCGCCGCCGCCTCCACGCTGCTTTCCGCCCGGCGGTTCCGGGTGCGCACCGGTGACGGCTGGGCGTCGGCGGAAAAGGGGTATCTGCGCGAGGCCGGCAACCTGCTGTTCCACCTCGCCCTGCTTGCCCTGCTCGCGGCGGTCGGGCTGGGCGGGCTGTTCGGCTACAAGGCGGACCGGCTGCTGGTGGCGGGGCAGTCGTTCGGCAATACGGTGACCGCGCTGGACCAGTTCCGGCCAGGGCGGCTTGTCTCCGCGGCCGACCTCCAGCCGTTCACGATCACGCTGAACAGGTTCAACGCGAGTTACGTCACGTCCGGGCCTGACCTGGGGCAGCCGGCGGCCTTCCACGCCTACCTCAGCTACACCGCGCAGCCCGGCGCGGCGGCGCGGCGCTATGACCTCCAGGTCAACAGCCCGCTGAACGTGGACGGCGTCAAGGTCTACCTCATCGGCCACGGATACGCGCCGGTGTTCCGGGTCACCGACGGGGCCGGGCGGGTGGTGCTCGACCAGGCGGTGCCGTTCATCCCGGTGTCCATCTCGGGGTTCACCTCCGAAGGTGTGGTCAAGGTCCCGGACGCGCACCCGCAGCAGCTTGGTTTCGCCGGGGTGTTCCTGCCCACGGCCGTCGACTTCGGCGGGCAACTGCAGTCGGCCTTCCCCGCGCCGTACCGGCCGCGGGTGAGCCTGGTCTCCTTCGCCGGCAACCTGGGCATGAACGGCGGCCTGCCGCAGTCGGTGTACCAGCTCAACACCAACGGCCTGCACCGGCTGCCGGTCAAGCCGCGGCCGCTGGCGCCGGGGCAGTCGATCAAGCTGCCGGACGGAGCGGGCACGCTCACGTTCACCGGGTACCGGCAGTGGATCAGCCTGGCCATCACCTACGACCCGGGCCAGTTGCCCGCGCTGATCGCCGCCATCGCCGCGCTGGCTGGCCTGCTCATCTCGTTCCTGGTCCGCCGCCGCCGGGTGTTCGTCCGGGTGCACGCCGGGGACGCAGGGGGCAGTACGGTCGAGTTCGGCGGGCTGCCGCGGACCGAGTCCTCCGAGACGTTCGAAGCCGAATTCGCCGACCTGACGGCCGCTCTGGCCGCCGCGACCGGCGCAGGCGGGGCCAGCGCAGGCGGGGCCAGCGCAGCTGGGACCGGGATAGCTGGGACCGGCGCAGCTGGGACCGGGGCAACCGAGACCGCCACCGAACAGCGAGAACACGCGGTCCGCCACATCAATCCGCCCCTCAGCACCGACCGAGAGGGAGTGAGCCCGTGTCTGTGAACATAGGGCTGGCACAGCTGAGCGACCATTTCCTGCTGGCCACTGTCGTGCTTTACGCCTTGGCCATGTTGGCCTTTGCCTGCGACTTCGCCTACGGGCGGAGTACCCGTCAGCGGCCGGCCACACCGGGCAGGACAGCGGATGCCGTGGCGGTCGCGGACAGCGCGCCGGTGACGGACTCGGCCCGGATGGCCGTGCCCGCCGGGGTAACGGCCTCGGCCGGGGGCGTGCCGCCCGCGGCACCGCCTGCCTCCCCGCCTGCCCCGCCACCGTCCTCATCGGCGGGTGGTGCCGGTACGGGCGCAGTGGAGGCCGTCGCGGCCAGCCGCTGGCGTGCCGGGGGCGCCCCGGCCGGGCCGTGGGTCCGGGCGGCACTCGTGCTCACCGTGCTCGGTCTGGCCACCCACATCCTTGGGATCCTCACCCGCGGGCTGTCGGAGCACCGGGTCCCGTGGGGCAACATGTACGAGTTCGTCACGGCCATCACCTGCGCCGCCGTGATCGCCTTCCTGGTGATGTGCCTCCGGTTCCGGATCTACTCGGTCGGGCTGTTCTTCCTGGCGCCGATCGTGCTCGCGCTCGGCCTGTGCGCCACCGTCCTGTTCACGGCCGCCGGCCTGCTCGTGCCTGCCCTGCACTCCTACTGGATCTGGATCCACGTCACCGCGATGACGCTGGCCATCGGTGGGTTCATCGTCGCGGCCGTGCTCAACGTGCTGTACCTGCTGGCCGCCCGGCACGCCCGGCGCGCGGCAATGGCCACCTCGGGGACGGTCAGCTCACGGGCAGCCACCCCGGGAACGGTCACCTCGGGGTGGGCCCCGGGGGCGGCCACGGAGTCTGGGTTCGGCGCGGTCCTGCGCCGCCTGCCCGGCGTGGACGCGCTGGACCGGCTGTCTTACCGGACGGTGATCTTCGCGTTCCCGATCTGGACGTTCGGGATCATCGCCGGGGCGATCTGGGCGGACGAGGCGTGGGGCAGGTACTGGGGCTGGGACCCCAAGGAGACCTGGGCGTTCATCACCTGGGTGGTGTACGCGGGATACCTGCACGCCCGGGCCACTGGTGGCTGGCGCGGCCGGAAGGCGGCCTACATCCAGCTGATCGGCTTCGCCACCCTGGTGTTCAACCTCGTCGGCGTCAACCTCTGGATCACCGGCCTGCACTCATACGCCGGGATCAACTAGCAGCAGCTACCCCGGGTAGGGCCCGTCGTCGTAGCCGCCGTCGCCGCGGATCAGCCGTTCCAGGGCGTCGATGAACTCAGGATCGTCATCGGGACCCACCGGCGAGGCGAACTGTGCCCATAGCGGGCCGGCCTGGTCGCGGGGCGTAACGGCGGAAACCCGCCGACCGCGGCCTGCGGGATGGCGCCGGAGCGCGGCGTCTGCGTCTGGGCCGGGCCGGAAGGCGGCGCGCAATCCGCGCGGCGGGTGCCTGAGTGCCCACCATACGGCGCGGGCCGTAACGAACACCACCGCAGTGAGCAGGGCCGTTACCGCCACCGTACCCAGCAGCACCATGGCGGCAGCCTAACCGCACTGCCGTCCCGGCTGGGGGGAAATAGGCTGACTCATCATCGCTGGGCGTGCCGCCGAATCCAGCGTTCTACTAACGGGTGTCATAACACTGCGGTCCGTAACTCGTAACAGCAGGTAACGGCAGATGACGATACCGGTGGTTTCGGCGTACCCTGGCGGCCTGTGTTCTGCTGATCGCTGGGAGTGCGACTATGCGGCTGCGGCTCTTTGCCCGCCTGCGCTGGCCCGTCCGGCCAGGGTGGGCCCGCGGTGTCGGCTCCCGCTTCCGGGCCATGTGGGGCGGCGCGTCCCGTCCGCCGGTGCCAGCCTCGGGGAGGCACCGGCGTGACGACCGTCCCACTGCCTCCACTGCCTCCACTGCGGGCGCCACTGCCGCTGTGGGGGCTGCCGCGGTGGCTCCGGGCCAGCCCGTCGGCGTGGCGCCGTTCGCCTCGCCGGTCCAGGAGGCCCGTACCCGCCCCGCGCGGCCATCGCGGGGCGGCGCCGGCCAGGGTGACACCAGGGGCGGCAGTCGCCGCGCCGGCGCGGGCCGGACCGGGTCGAGCCGGTCAGGGGCGGCCCGGGTGGCCGTGCGCGTGGCGCCCAAGACTGCTGCCAATACGCGCCCGGCAGCCGCGACTGCCCGCCAGCCAGCAGCCCAGAAGGCGAGCGCGGACCGGCTACCGTGGTACGAGGTCGCCCATGCCCGCCGGGTGGTAGGCGGCCACCGGAATTGCGGCCCCCTGGAGAAGGTGCTGCGCCGCGACTGGGACGAAAGGATGCTGCCGCCGCCGGAGGTGGTGCGCGCCATCGACCGGCTGGCCGAACTGCCGGCCACGGTCTCCGAGCGCCTCGCTGACGGTCTCGACGCGATCTTCGTGGGCCCCGGCGGCGTGCCGGACCTGGACCATATGGGCCGGCTTCGCGGGGTTCCGCTGCCGTCCGGCCGGGCGACCTGGGACGCCTGCGCCGGCGCCTACGGCGAGCGCAAGATCATCATCGGTACCCGGCCCTCGTCCACCCCGGATGTGGTGTGCCACGAGGTGGGGCATGCCCTCGATGACCTGGACGGGTCGGGCGAGATGTGGCAGTCGGACTCCGAGGAGTTCCGTGCGCTCTACGGACGCTGCCTGTCCCACCTGGTGAGCGACTTCCACCGGCAGGAAGGGGCGCTGGGCCGGCGTGAGTTTTTCGCTGACGCGTTCGCGGCGATCGCGTCCAGGCAGCGGCCCGCGCTGGTCGACATGCTGGGTGGCGACACAAGGATCGCGCTGGATGTCATGCTGTACTTCAATGTGCGCTACGGGATCTGAGTGATCGCGATGTATGTCATCCGGCTGCCCAATGGGAACCTGATGGCCCCAGAGTCCGCCATGGACACGCAGGGCCAGGTGATGGGTGACGCGTACGTCGAGATCAGCCCGGCGGACCCGGAGTATGCGCGGCTTGCCCGGCAAGCGGTCTCGGAAGAAGAGCTTGAGCAGCGCCGGCAGCGCTGGCGGGACGGCGACGAAGCACTGCGCCGCGAGTTTGAGAGATACCTGGCCGACCGGGGCCAGGGGGGCCAGCCCACTGACGTCCCCCCTGACAGCCCCAGCCGGTCACCGGCCTGACGCTTGCGCGATGTCCTGATCGTGTTCCGTGTTCGGCGCTGGTCACGAGCTTGGCGCTGATCACGGCATCGTCCGAGTCACCGGCTTGTTATGGCGTCACGCTCCCGCCGCGGCCTGTGTTTCGCCGCGCAGCAGAGCGCGCACTTCCGATTCGCGGAACCTTCGGTGCCCCCCGGGTGTCCGGATGCTGCTGATGCGCCCAGATGCTGCCCACCGGGTCACCGTCTTCGGGTCTACTCGGAAGAGGGCCGCCACCTCCCCGGGTGTGAGAAGGCGCTCATTGTTCCCGTCCACGCTTCACCCCTCCTGTCTCCGTTTTGGAGCATGTCTTCAGTGTCGCGAAAACATCCGTTTACTTCCTAGATTTCCGGAAAAATAGTGAGCCTGCCCTTGTGGGCTTCCTGCCCTGGCAGGACCGCCGGCGCCCCGGATGGGCGCTTCGTGGCCCGCGGCTGTCTCACCCGCTGTACCGGGGTGAGATACGGAAAGCTTTGCTGATCGCCGCGGGATCTTGTGGGCCGCGATAAAGAGTTCTCGGGTATTAACCTCTTGCCCGATAGAAGCCCGGTACTTGACGCGGCGCCGGGGCTCCGTGATCCGGCTGGACCACGCGATGGTCAGCTCAGGGATCTGCTCCGGTCACCTGTGGGTTGCGCCGCTGAACTGGGCATCCGCGATTTCCCGGTGGGAATCTTATGGGCCCACCAGCGCTGCGCGCCTCCCTGGAATCTGGTGCCGCACCTCTCGACCGGCCAAGTGGCGGCGGCCCCGGGCCGCTGACTTCCGGGTCGGCGACAAGGCCGGGCGCGCCCAGCCCCATGCCCCTCGGAGCCAGTCGCTGGCCCCCGTTAGGGTGGGTGAGATGTCAGGCGGGCTGTTGTGGCGGGCCTATGGCCCATGCGGGCCGGGCGGTGCTGTGGGGCGCCGTAGCGAGGCGAAGGCCGCCAGGGGTACCCGGTGACCGGACTGGTCACGATCGAGGAGATCAGGGCCGCCGCGGCGCGCCTGGACGGGGTGATCGTCGCGACTCCACTGGTGCCGTTTCCGGGCGTCGAGCCCCACCTGCTGATCAAACCCGAATGCCTCCAGCCGGTCGGCTCCTTCAAGCTGCGCGGCGCCTACTCGGCGATCAGCGTGCTGCCCGAACAAGCGCGCCAGCGAGGCGTAGTGGCCCACTCCAGCGGCAACCACGCGCAGGCCATCGCGTACGCGGCAGCCCTGCTCGGCGTCCCGGCCACGGTGGTCGTCCCCGACAACGCGCCCGAGGCGAAGCTCGGCCCCACGCGGCGCCTGGGCGCGCAGGTCGTGACCTGCGAGCCCACGCTGGCCGCCCGGATCGCGGCCACCGAGGACCTCATCAGCCGGTACGGGTACACGCTCATCCCGCCCTTCGATCACCGGGATGTGATCGCCGGCCAGGGCACCATCGGGCTTGAGATCGCCGCGCAATGCCCGGAGGTCGATCTGGTCGCCGTCCCGATCAGCGGCGGGGGCCTGATCTCGGGGATCGCTGCGGCCATCAAGGCGACGTGCCCCGGAGCGAGAGTGATCGGCGTGGAACCGGAACTCGCGGCGGACGCACGGGACTCGTTCCGGCAACGCAAGCGGGTTGCCTGGCCCGCCAGCGCCACCCAGCGGACCATCGCTGATGCGCTGCGGGTGGAAGAGGTCGGCGCGCTGCCGTTCCAGCACATCCTCAGCCTCGTGGACGACGTGGTCACAGTCACCGAGGACGAGATACGTGCCGCGATGCGCCAGACTGCGGCCCGGGCCCATCTGGTCGCCGAGCCCGGCGGCGCGGTAGCCATCGCCGCATGCCTGTCCGGACGGGACCTGCCACCGGCCCGGGTTCCGGTAGCGGTGCTGTCCGGCGGCAACGTCGATCCAGCCGCGTTCGCCAGCGTGCTGGCCGGAGAGGACTGAACTCGCGGCGCGCACTAGGCTGTGCTCGTTATGCGTGCCACGCTTGCTTACACCGCCGTCCGGTTCCTGTTGTTCGCCGTGGCGGTCGGCCTGATCTACCTGGCCGGTGCCAGGGGGCTGCTGCTGATCGCGCTCGCCCTGCTGGTGAGCGGGGCAGCCAGCTACGTTCTGCTGTCCCGGATGCGGGACTCCATGGCCGGCTCGATCAACCGCCGGATCGAGTCGGTCCGGTCCAGGATCGACCAAGGCACCCGCGTCGAGGACGACAAGTAACGCGCCTTCGGCGTTCGGGCCGTCAGGTCTTGCTGTCTTCCAGCCATCCACCGGTAGTAAGCAGGGCGAGCACCGCATCGGCGGCCTCCTGCCTGGTCATTACCGACGTATCGACGGTCAGATCGGCGTTCCTCGGTTCTTCGTAGGGGTCGGACACCCCGGTGAAGTGATCGATGAGCCCCGCGCGAGCCTTGGCGTACAGGCCCTTGCGGTCGCGGGCCTCGCAGACCTCCACCGGCGTGGCGACGTGGATCAGCAGGAAGTCGCCGACCTCGCTGACCATGCGCCGCACTCTGGCTCGGGCGGCCTCGTAGGGCGCGATCGGCGCACAGATCGCGATTCCGCCGTGCCGGGCGACCTCGGTGGCCACGTAGCCGATCCGGGCGATGTTCAGGTCGCGGTCGGCCCGCGAGAAGGTGAGCCCGGCCGACAGAAGCTGGCGGACCAGGTCACCGTCGAGCAGCGATACGGTCCGGTCCCCGCGCTCGGCCAGCGCGTCGCGCAGCGCGCGAGCGATCGTCGACTTGCCGGAGCCGGACAGCCCGGTGAAGAAGATGACGACGCCGCGATCCCGGCGTGGCGGCCGGGCGCGGTGCAGTTCGGCGATCACCCCGGGCGGTGCGTACCAGGTAGGCACTTCCTCACCGCGGTCAAGCAGGTCCTCGAGTTCGCCGGCGGCCAGATCGGATTGCTCGGTGCCCGGTTCGATGAGCGCGAGCGGGCGCCAGACCTCGGCGGCGCGATCGTAGGCCCATTCGCCGCCGGGCAGTACCGGGATTGGCGTGGCGACGCTGACGTTGTCCTGGCCGCCCCGGCCGCCACGGTCCGCATCCAGCTCGTCTATCAGCAGGTGCGTGGCTCCGTTGGCGGCGGCGACCACGGCCCGGATCGCGTTCTCTCGCGTCGCGGTGGTGTCCCTGGGGGCAAGTGGGACCGGCACCAGCAGGGTCCCCGGGGGCAGATGTTTGGCCGCCGCGCTGACCGCGCGCACCAGCGCCTCCGGCCGCACCACGACCTCGGCCGGGCCGCTGACCAGAGGAAGCAACAGCAGCCTCGCTCTGAGCTGCCCGGCGAAGTGCCGCAGCTGGCCGATCTGGCGGCCGCTCAGCGGGCGCCGGGTCGCGAACGCGAGCACCGGCCCGTCGCCGAGTTCCGCCCGCACCTGCGCGGGGGGCTGGCGTAGCTGCCGGAACGGGCCGTGTTCCGGTTCGCGAAAGCCGGTCACCGTTCCAGCGAGCCGGACCAGGCCGGTCGAGCCCGCCTCGTCCGGGCGCGCATGACGTCCGCCCTGCCCCGGCGCTGCGGCGGCGACCACGACGGACCGCTCCGCGATACTCAGGATGGCAAGCGGTGTGCCCTCCGGGTCGAGGAGTGCGAGCTTGGCCGTGTCCGGCGGGACCGCACCCTCGGGTACGTCAAGGACCACGGGAACGGGCCACGGGGTGCCGTCGGCAAGGGTTCCCCGCGCGTTCACCGATGCCACGTCGGCCGTGCCGAGGAACCCGGTCAACGGGGCGAATGCGCCGCTCAGCAGAAGTTCGGTGTCGCCAAGCTGGCGTTCGTCGAGCGTCCAGGAGGGAAGGGTTGCGAAGTCCGCTGCCAGCCCCGCCGCAGCCTCAGCGGTCACATCTACCTCCGTCTGGCGCCAGCACTTCCGCTGAGCCGTTGTTGGAACCCCGGCATCCGCGAGGCAAGGCCGAGGCTACACGGACAGTGACTGCCGGACCAGGGAGTAGTCCATGCCGTGACCAGCGCGAAATCGTGGCCCGGATCGCCGCGTGTGCCCGCACCCGATCGCCGCGCGTGCCGCCCCCAGCGGACCGCCGATTCATGCCAGCCCCGGCCACGATCATGGCGAAGCGCCGTTCCGCTGGTCGTAATCCGATGATCCTGAAGCCTTGTCCTGCACTGTGCAGTACAGGCCTTCAAGATCATGGAAATGCGGAAGCTGTCGTGACCGTATGCCGTGTCAAGCTCGGGTAGGTGCTGATCACGGGCCGCCGCCGGGCAAGAAAGGCTGGCAGGTCTTGTTGGCGGCCTTGAACCGCGGAGAGTTCTGGTCGATGCCGGTCCCGCTGGTGTTGAAGCCTATTTGGTGGCTGTTTTCGAACGGGTCCGGGAAGTTCGTGATCCCGTGCGAGCGCATGCACTCGGCGTACTTCAGCATGGCGTTCATCCCCTGCTGAAGCTGGGCGGCCGAGATGTGACCAAAGCCGGTTTGCTTCTGGCACGTCTTGCTAGCCGACTGGAACTTGACCGAGTGCGGGTCAACGCCGCTGGGCATCGAAAACCCGACTCCCTTGCCATGGGCGTTGTCTTGCACGGTGGGGTCGGGGAAGTCGGTGATGCCGTGCGAGCGCATGCACTTTGCGTAGGAGAGCGCCTGAGCGGTCAGCGACTGGAGGGTCAGTGGCCCTGCCGCCGTGGCCGAACCGCCACCGCTGCACGCCGCCACCAGCACGGCGATGCCGGCCACGGCGGCGGTGCCCGCTGGCCGCAGCCACGGCCGGCTGCGGCGACTCTCACTACGGTCGTTCATGCCGTGGTCCCCTTGCTGTCCGGGCGGGTGCTTGTGGCCGGGCGCTGCCGTCAACTGCGCCGTCTGGGGCGCGTCGCGGGGACGGCGGGGTAATCCAGCGCACGGCCGGACGCGCTTGTATTGGTGTATCTACGACCCTGGCCTGCGCGGGCGGGGCGCGCCATGGGCCGACGCCCACATCCGCGGTGGGCCTGGGCCCACTGGCCCGTGCCCGCGCGCGATGTGCTGTCGGCCGTAGGCCGTCCGTTGTTGTGTCGTGGCTGGCGGCGCTGAGGCAGTCGGCTACGGCGAGGACCGGCTACGGACGGCCGGGGGTGTAAGCGGGCGAGCCGACTTGGGCTGGAGGCTGTTCCTAGAGACTGCCGGTGCCCACTTTTCACGCTGACGCGTCAATTTCCGCTGGGATTTGTCCCGATTCGTGTCACCGTCGCCGTGAAAAGTTGAGGAAGGGGCGAGCCGGTACGCGGCAAGGCTTCGATCTGGCATGCCCTGCCCGACCGGGGGCCACTTCCATGATCATTTCGACTTATCCTCGGGAACGCACGGCCTGGCGCCCGGATTGTCCCGGTTCGGCGTGCGGGAATGAGGATATGTCGGCAGCGCTGTCCGCATGGTGAGCGGGCGAGCGCCCCTTCGGCGACGACTGGCGGCCGGGGGACGCGGGCTAGCGGTCAGGGACGCGGCTGTGGGCAGGGGACGCGGCTGGCGGTCAGGGGACGCGGGCTGGCGGCCAGGGAATGCTTGCTGGCGGTCAGGGACACGGCTGGGGGCAGGGGACGCGGCTGGCGGTCAGGGGACGCGGCTGGCGGTCAGGGGACGCAGCTGGCGGTCAGAGGACGCAGCTGGCGGTCAGAGGACGCAGCTGGCGGTCAGAGGATGCGGGCTGGCGGTCAGGGGACGCGGGCCGGTGGCCGGGGAATGCGGGCTGGCGGGCAAAGGATGCGGGCTGGCGGGCAGATGATCGTGGGCAGAGGTTGCGGGCTCGCTCAGAGGATGCGAGCGAAGCGGCTTTCTGGCTTACGCAGGACGTAGAGCATTTCCTCGTGCGCCGCGGTGAGCCGCCCGCGGGACAGCCAGGCGATCAGCTTCTGTGCGGTGAGGTACCCGTGCGGGCCCGGCGGCAGCCCACCGGCCAGGCCGCCAAGCGCCCGGCGCTCCGCGATCACCAGGCCGCGCAGTAGTGCATAGGCCTGAACGCCGCGCGCGGAGGCGAGTTGTTCGTACACCGCCGGATAAGGCCCTGGCTCACCCGGGCGCCGCTTGCGCCAGATCATCCGCCGCAGTGTCTCGGGGAGCCTGCGGTCGAGGAACCCTGCTGCGCTGTCCCGGTCGCAGATGCGCAACAGCAGCAGCCCGCCGGGCTTGATCGCGCCGATCAGCCGGTCGAGAACCAGCTCTGCATGCCTGATCCGCTCCAGCAGTGACGCGCACTGGACGATGTCGAAGGCACGCGGGGCGAGCGGCACGATGCGCAGGTCACCGAGGGTGCACTGGGTCAGCTGTGGGTGTTTGGCGACGGCCGCGCGGGTGACGGCCTGGTCCTCATCGATGAGGCTGACCGCGATGTCCACACCGCTGGCGTGCAGCGCGTCGGTGCCCAGGTCACCGGCCGTGGTCGCACCAGCCTGCAATATCGTGAGCGTCCGGCCCGCACAGTCCTTGCTGTAGGAGCGGGTGTGGCGGGCGAACAGGTCGGCGGCGGGCTGCTGTGGGACTGCGTGCGGTGCGGTGGCTCTGACGGCCTTGGCGGGCGCGAGCGGCTCCACCGGCGCGGAACCAGGCG
This sequence comes from uncultured Actinomycetes bacterium, assembly GCA_963813395.1. Taxonomy (GTDB): domain Bacteria; phylum Actinomycetota; class Actinomycetes; order Streptosporangiales; family Streptosporangiaceae; genus DASXKD01. The sequence goes on along the minus strand of CAWEYV010000021.1, from coordinate 106,752 downwards.
GGGCGGGCAGCCGAAGGGTGACCCGCTCCGATGGACCAGCCGTGCCGGGCGTCTGCGAAGCCGGTCTCGCACCTGCGGGGGCCGATCCCGCGCCCGTGGCGGTCGCTGGTGGCGCGGGTGTGGCGGCTTTGGCGGGCGCGGGCCTGTCGTCCTGGGCGGGCGTAGGCCTGGCGTCCTGGGCGGGCGTAGGCCTGGCGTCCTGGGCGGGCGCGGGCGTGGCGTCCTGGGCGGGCGCGGGCGTGGCGTCCTGGGCGGGCGCGGGCGTGGCGTCCTTGGCAGGGGCAGGCGTGGCGTGCTTAGCGGGGGCGGGCGTAGGCGTGGCGGGCGTAGGCCTGGCGTTCTTAGCGGGCGCGGGCGTGGCGTCCTTGGCAGGGGCGGGCGTGGCGTGCTTGGCGGGGGCGGGCGTAGGCGTGGCGGGCGCAGGCCTGGCGTTCTTGGCAGGGGCAGGCGTGGCGGGCGCGGGACTAGCGTTCTTGGTGGGCGCGGGCCTGGCGGAATTCGCCGTACCTGTGGGGGCCGGTGCCGCGCCCGTGGCGGTAGCCGGCGCAACAGGCGCGGTGGTATCCCGAACCGGGCTCTGATCGCGGTCGGTTGCTGCGTTCTGTACAGGCTTGCTGCGGCTGGGGCGCTGTGCTTGCGCACTGGGAGAGACAGGCTGCCGCCTGGCGGCACGCCTGGGGGCGGGACCGGTTACCCCTCCCGTGGAGCCATCCCCGGGGATCCCGTTCACCGATGTCACGGGACCTTAGCGTAGCCTGATGCGTTTCCGGCCTTGGAGTGGAGCGGCACAGAAGCTTCGGCTGCCCGATGCCGCGCGGTCGCCTGGCCGTCGGATGGGCACTGCTGAAAAGGCCATAAGGTGGAGGTATCCCGCATCCGGGCTAGGCCTCCGCTGACGTCCGAGCGGGCCTTTCGTGCTGCCCATACCCCGCCGCGTTTATCAGGGAAACCATGAGTCTCACCGGTCTGCTTGAAGTTATAGCGGACGATCCTCAGTTCCGGCAGATCCCCAGTTTGGCCTCCGCGCCCGCCACCGAAGCTGGCCGGCCCGGAGGCGAGGGCGCCGACGTGACCGCGCCGGCCGCGTTGCGCCCGCTGCTCGCCGCCGCCCTGGCCGGGCCGGCTGGCCAGAACCGCCGGTTCCTGCTCGCGGTGACGGCCACCGCGCGGGAAGCCGAGGAACTGGCCGCCGCGCTCGGCTCGCTGCTGCCCGCCGAGAGCGTGGCCTACTTCCCGGCGTGGGAGACGCTGCCGCACGAGCGGCTCTCGCCCCGGTCGGACACCTCGGGCCAGCGTCTGGCGATCTTGCGCCGGCTCGCTCACCCCGGGCCGGCCGGCACGCACACCGCGCCGGTCACGGCGATGGTCACCCCGGTGCGGGCCCTGCTGCAGCCCATGGTGAGCGGACTGGGCGACGTCGAGCCGGTCAAGCTTGAGGTGGGCGACACGGCCGACCTCGAAGAGGTGCTGACCAGGCTGGTCGAAATCGGTTACGCGCGCACCGACCTGGTGGAGCGGCGCGGCGACGTGGCGGTGCGCGGCGGCATTCTCGACGTGTTCCCGCCGACCGAGGAACACCCGGTCCGGGTGGAGTTGTTCGGCGACACAGTCGAGGAGACCCGCTACTTCCGGGTGGCCGACCAGCGCAGCCTCGGGCCAGCCGGCGAAGGGCTCTGGGCGCCGCCGTGCCGGGAACTTCTGCTCACCCCGCCGGTCCGGGAGCGTGCGAAACAGCTTGCCGCCGACCACCCCGGCCTCGCCGACGTACTCGGCAAGCTCGCCGACGGCATCGTCGTGGAAGGCATGGAAGCGTTCGCACCCGTGCTCGCCCCGAAGATGGAACTCGTGCTCGACCACGTGCCAGCGGGCGGAGTGGTGCTCGCCTGCGATCCCGAGCGGATCCGGGCACGGGCCGCCGATCTTGTCCGCACCAGCCGGGAGTTCCTCGAAGCGTCCTGGGTCAACGCGGCCGCGGGCGGGCAGGCGCCGGTGGACCTGGGGGCGGCCGCGTTCGTGTCGATCGGCCAGCTCCGGGCGGCCGCCAACGACCTGGGACTGCCCTGGTGGACCATTACGCCGTTCGAGAGCCCCGGCGAGGCACCCGGCCTGCCGGGGGACGCCGAGCCGGAACCCGGGGAGGAGGGCGACCGGCCCGCGATCCGGCTCGGGGCCAGCCCGGCGCCTGCGTACCGCGGCGATACTGAGCGTGCCCTGGCCGAGGTGCGGCGCTGGCTGGGCGACGGCTGGCGGGTGGCGCTGGTCACCGAGGGTCATGGCCCGGCGCAGCGGCTCGCCGAGATGCTTCGCGGGGAGGGCCTCGGCGCCCGGCTCGGCGACCTCGACCAGGCGCCGGAGCCGGGGGTGCCGTGCGTGACGACCGGGCTTCTCGCCCACGGGTTCACCTGGGAGTCGGTGCGGCTTGCCGTGCTCACCGAGGCGGACATCGCGGGACAGCACGCCGGTCCGCGGGACGCCAGGCGGATGCCGAGCCGGCGGCGCGGCGGCATCGACCCGCTCCAGCTCCAGGCGGGCGACTACGTCGTACATGAGCAGCACGGCGTGGGCCGGTACCTGGAGATGACCAGCCGCAGCATCCAGGGCGCGGTCCGGGAGTACCTGGTCATCGAGTACGCGCCGGGCAAGCGCGGCCAGCCACCCGACCGGCTCTACGTGCCGACCGATCAGCTCGACCAGGTCACCAGGTACGTCGGCGGGGAGGCGCCCGCGCTGCACCGGCTCGGCGGTGCCGACTGGGCCAAGACCAAGGGGCGCGCCCGCAAGGCGGTGCGGCAGATCGCCTCGGAGCTGATCCGGCTGTACTCGGCGCGGATGGCCTCGCCCGGTTATGCGTTCGGGGCGGACACACCCTGGCAGCGGGAGCTGGAGGACGCGTTCCCCTATGTGGAGACCACCGACCAGCTTGCCGCGATCGACGAGGTCAAGCACGACATGGAACGGCCGTCGCCGATGGACCGGCTCATCTGTGGCGACGTCGGCTACGGCAAGACCGAGATCGCGGTGCGCGCCGCGTTCAAGGCGGTGCAGGACGGCAAGCAGGTGGCCGTGCTGGTGCCCACTACGCTGCTTGCGGCACAGCACCAGTCCACTTTTACCGAACGGTACGCGCCGTTCCCGGTCGTGGTCCGGACGGTGAGCCGGTTCCAGAGCGATGCCGAGGTGGCGGAAACCCTGCGCGGGCTGGCCGATGGCACGGTGGACGTGGTGATCGGAACGCACCGGCTGTTGTCACCGGACACCAGGTTCGCCCGGCTCGGCCTGGTCATCCTGGACGAGGAACAGCGGTTCGGGGTCGAGCACAAGGAGTACCTCAAGCGGCTGCGGACCGAGGTGGACGTGCTCGCCATGTCGGCAACGCCCATCCCGCGGACGCTGGAGATGGGCGTGGCCGGGATCCGGGAAATGTCCACGATCTTGACTCCTCCCGAGGAACGGCACCCGGTGCTGACCATGGTCGGCCCCTACGACGACAAGCAGATCGCCGCCGCCATCCGTCGCGAACTGCTTCGTGACGGCCAGGTGTTCTTCGTGCACAACAGGGTGTCCTCGATCAACCGGGTCGCCACCAGGGTCGCGGAGCTGGTGCCGGAGGCCAGGGTCGTGGCGGCGCACGGCCAGATGAACGAGCACCTGCTCGAACGGATCATGGCGGACTTCCTTGACCGCAAGACCGACGTGCTTATATCCACCACGATCGTGGAATCCGGGCTCGACATCCCCAACGCCAACACCCTGATCGTCGACCGTGCCGACGTCTACGGGCTGGCCCAGCTGCATCAATTGCGCGGCAGGGTCGGGCGCGGCAGCGAGCGGGCCTACGCGTACTTCCTGTTCCCGCCGGAAAAGCCGCTGACCGAGACCGCCCACGAACGGCTGGCCACGATCGCGCAGCACACCGAGATGGGCGCGGGCATGTACGTGGCGCTCAAGGACCTGGAGATCCGCGGCGCGGGCAACCTGCTTGGCGGCGAGCAGTCCGGGCACATCGCCGGCGTGGGCTTCGACCTGTACGTGCGGATGATCGGCGAGGCGGTCAGCGAACTGCGCGACGCCGGGCCCGCGGAGCGGCCCGAGGTCAGGGTGGAGCTGCCGGTGAACGCCCACATCCCGCACTCCTACGTGCCGGGTGAACGGCTCCGGCTTGAGGCCTACACCAGGATCGCCGCGATCGACTCCCTCGATGACATCGTGGCGGTCAGCGAGGAACTGGCCGACCGGTATGGGCCGCTGCCCGAGCCGGTGCTCGGCCTGCTGGCGGTGGCCAGGCTGCGGACGCAGGCGCGCAAGGCCGGGCTCACCGACATCACCCAGCAGGGCAGCTACATCCGGTTCGGCCCGGTCGATCTGCCCGATTCCCGCCAGGTGCGGGCACAGCGCCTATACCCGAAGACCGTTCTGAAGCCAGCAGTGCGTACGATGCTCGTACCGGTGCCCAGGGACGCGCCAGGCGCCCGCCCAGGGGCTGCCGCCCCACCGGGTGCCCCGCTGCTTCGCGACCGGGAGTTGCTTGCCTGGTGCGGGCAGCTCATTGAGGCGGTGTTCGGCGAGAGCGGGCAGGGCACGCCGAACCCGCCGAACATAGCGCAGTCGTAGGAAGGGATGCCGTCGTGCTCCGCACTGCCGTCTCAATGACCGCTGCCGCGATCGCCGCCACATGCGCCCTGGCGGCGTGCGGTCCCCTCCAGATGGGCTCGGCCGCCATCATGGGGGATCAGCGGACCTCGGTCACCGCGTTGAGCGACAAGGTCGCCAACCTGAAACAGTGGTACCAGGCCCACAGGTCGAAAATCCAGCTTCAGTACCCGCTGTCCCAGGCGCCGCAGGAGGTGCTGGCCTGGCTGGTGCGGTTCAGGGTGCGGGACGAGATGGCTACCCGCAACCACGTCAAGGTGAGCACCGGACAGAGCGAGCGGGCGCTGAACGCCATCGCCGCCCAGGCCGGCGCGACCGGGATCAAGAACCTCGCGGTGGCCAACGGCCTGCCCCCGGACCTGCTGCCGGAGCTTGGCCGCTACGAGGCCATCCAGAACGCCCTCGTCGGCAGGATGGACGGCGGCACGCTGCCCAAGTCCACCGCCGCCCAGCAGGCCCTCGGTACGGAGCTCAGCCGGCGCCAGTGCCGGGCCGCCAAGGCACTGAACATCAGGATCAACCCGCAGTTCGGCCGGCTGGACTACTCCCAGTTCAGCATCATCCCGGCGGCCACGGCCCTGTCGGCTCCGGTGACGCCGTCGCCGTCCCCGACCGCTGCACCCGCGCTCAAGCCGCCGTGCTAGGAATCCGCGGGTGGGCCGGGCCGGCCCCTGCCGGGTGACCCGGTGACGGAGGAGCTAGCCCAGGCCAGACAGGCACCAGGCGCCGCGTTGCTGCGTCTGGTCGAGGTCATGGACACGTTGCGGGTGTCCTGTCCCTGGGACGCCCGCCAGACGCACGAGTCGCTCGCCCCGAGCCTTCTGGAAGAGTGCTACGAGGCCCTGGAGGCGCTGGAGGGGGGCGAGGAGGCGGCCCTGTGCGACGAGCTTGGCGATGTCCTCCTCCAGGTCGTGTTCCACGCCAGGATCGCCGCGGAGCGCGTCGACGGTACCGGGTTCACCGTCGACGACGTGGCTACGGGCATCGTGGACAAGCTGATCCGCAGGCACCCGCACGTGTTCGGCGACGTGCACGTGTCCGGCCCGGAGGATGTCAAGCGGAACTGGGACGCGATCAAGGCCGCGGAGCGCGCCAGCGCCGGAGGCCCGCCGTCCGTGGTGGGGTCCGTGCCGTTCAGCCAGCCCGCGCTGGCGCTCGCCGCCCAGCTCCAGCGCCGGGCGGAACGCGCTGGCGCCCCGGCGGAGCTCGCCGACCTGCTCACCACCGATCCGGCGGGCAGCGGCGCAGCGGAGCCGAACAGCGCAGGGGAGCCGAACGGTGCGGCGGAGCCCGACGGCGTCAGTGACATCGGGGCGGAGTTGTTCTCGCTCGTGGCCAAGGCTCGCGCGGCCGGGCTCGATCCCGAACTGGAGCTGCGCGCCGCCGCGCGCCGTTACCGCGACCGGGTGCAGACCTGGGAGCAGACCCGGAACGGGGCAGGCCCGGGTTAACGCAGGTCCGGCCGGGGCCGACGGCGTGGCCGCTGCGGCGCGCAGCACCGGCTCGGCTAGGCTCCAATACCGAAACCACACCAACGCACCAGGAGCAGTTCTTGGCCGCCATCGACGCCATTCATGCCAGGCAGATCCTCGATTCCCGGGGGAACCCGACGGTCGAGGTCGATGTCGAGCTGGATGACGGCACGCAGGCCCGCGCCGCCGCGCCGAGCGGCGCCTCCACCGGAGCCTTCGAGGCAGTCGAGCTCAGGGACGGCGGCGACGCCTACGGCGGCAAGGGCGTCACCAAGGCCGTCCAGGCCGTCAGCGACGAGATCGAGGAGGAGCTGCTCGGCTACGACGCCGATGACCAGCGGCTGATCGACCAGGTGATGATCGACCTGGACCGGACGCCGGATAAGTCCCGTCTCGGCGCCAACGCCATCGTGGCGGTCAGCATGGCCGTCGCCAAGGCCGCCGCCTCCTCGGCCGGGCTGCCGCTGTTCCGCTACCTCGGCGGCCCCAACGCGCACGTGCTGCCGGTGCCGATGATGAACATCCTCAACGGCGGGGCGCACGCGGACAACAGCGTTGACATCCAGGAGTTCATGATCGCGCCGGTCGGCGCGGGCACGTTCAGCGACGCGGTTCGCTGGGGTGCGGAGACCTACCACGCGCTCAAGTCGGTCATCAAGCAGCACGGGCTTTCGACCGGCGTCGGCGACGAGGGCGGTTTCGCGCCCGACCTTCCCAACAACCGGGCGGCACTCGACCTCATCATCGAGGCGATCGGCAAGGCGGGTTTCCAGCCGGGCCGCGACATCGCCCTGGCCATCGACGCGGCCGCCACCGAGTTCTACGCCGACGGCGCGTACCAGTTCGAGGGCAGCTCGCGGACCGCGGAGGAGATGACGGCGCTCTACGCCGAATGGCTGGCCGCCTACCCGATCGTCTCCCTGGAAGACCCGCTGGCCGAGGACGACTGGGCCGGCTGGCAGGCGCTCACCGCGGCCCTGGGCGGCCAGGTACAGGTCGTCGGCGACGATTTGTTTGTCACCAATCCAGAACGCATCCGCCGCGGCATCGCCGAGCGCAGCGCTAATGCCCTGCTGGTGAAGGTCAACCAGATCGGCACGATCACCGAGACCCTGGACGCGGTGAGCCTGGCCCAGCGCAACGGGTTTGCCTGCATGATCAGCCACCGGTCCGGCGAGACCGAGGACACCACGATCGCCGACCTCGTGGTGGCCACCAACAGCGGGCAGATCAAGACCGGGGCCCCGGCCCGGTCGGAGCGCGTCGCCAAGTACAACCAGCTGCTGCGGATCGAAGAGCACCTTGACGACGCCGCGGAGTACGCCGGCCGCGCGGCCTTCCCCCGGGCGCCCGCGGTAGCGTGATGCCCGTACCTGGGCGCCCGCCGGCAGCGGACCGGGCCAAGTTCACCAGCCGGGCCGCGGTGCTCGCGGTGGTGATCTGCGCGATCGCGCTCAGCCTCGCCTACCCCGTGCGGGAGTACATCGCCCAGCGCCGGCAGCTCGACCAGCTTCAGGCGGAACGCCAGGTGCTCACCACTCAGCTGCGCCAGCTGGAACAGCAGCAGGGACGGCTCAACGACCCCGCCTACATCGAGCAGCTGGCCAGGGACAAGCTGCACCTGTGCATGCGCGGCGCTACGTGTTACGTGGTCATCGGCAACCATCCGCGTCACTCGGCCGGCCTTACCGACGCGGCCAGCCTCACGCCGTGGTACGAGCGACTGTGGCAGTCGGTGCAGCAGGCCAACCGCGGCAGCTCCCGGTGATGGCCGAGGCCGCGGTGGTCGCCCGGCAGCTCGGCCGGCGGCCGCGGGGGCTGCGCCGGGTCGCCCATCGCTGCCCGTGCGAGCTGCCGGATGTGGTAGAGACCGCGCCGCGGCTGGCCGACGGCACGCCGTTTCCCACGCTCTACTACCTGACCTGCCCACGGGCGGTGGCCGCGATCAGCCGGCTCGAAGCGGCCGGCCTCATGCGGCAGATGCAGGAACGGCTGGGCACCGACGCCGCGCTCCGCGCCGCCTATCAGGCCGCGCATCGTGACTACCTGGCCCGGCGGGACGAAGCGGCCGTCGCGGCCGGGGTAGCGCCGCTGCCCCCGGGCACGCAAAGCGCCGGTGGCATGCCCGGCCGGGTCAAGTGCCTGCACGCCCTGGCCGCCCACGAACTCGCCGTGCCGGGAGCCAACCCGCTTGGCCGGGAGGCCATTACGGCCGCAGGCCCCTGGTGGGCGCCGGGTCCGTGTGTCGACCCTGCAGATGTGGACACGCCGCAGGCGCCGGGCCGAACGCCGCACAGTGCTAGCCGGCGCGCCTCCGGCACGACGCAGCCCCAGGCGCCGTTGCGGTGTCCCGGCGCCGAGACTCTGCCACCCCGGGGGACACCCCCGAACCCCGATGGGCCCCCCGAAGCCAGCGAAGCGCCCGCGAGGGGGGCCAGAAATTGAGCGGGGCAGAAAGTTGAGGGTTGCGGCGATCGACTGCGGCACGAACTCGCTGCGGCTGCTCGTCGCCGACGTCGACCCGGCCGCTGGCTCGCTGTCCGACGTGGACCGGCGGCTCGAGCTGGTCCGGCTCGGGCAGGGCGTGGACGCGACCGGGCGGCTTGCTCCGGAGGCGCTGGCGCGGACCCTGCGCGTGCTGCGTTCCTACGCCGGGATCATCGAAGCGGCCGGCGCATCCGCCGTGCGGATGGTGGCGACCAGCGCCACCCGGGACGCGGCCAACGCCGGGGAGTTCGTGGCGGGGGTGCACGGCGTGCTCGGTGTCGGGCCCGAGGTGCTGAGCGGCGAGGAAGAGGCCCGCCTGTCGTTCACCGGAGCGACCGCCGAACTGGCCGGCCGCGTGGCAGCGCCGTGCCTGGTCACCGACATCGGCGGTGGCTCGACCGAGTTCGTGCTCGGCGATCCCACGCGGCCCGCTGCCGGGCCGGCCGACGCCGCGGTGAGCGTGAACATCGGCTGTGTCCGGATGACCGAACGGCATCTGCACGGCGACCCTCCCACCGGTCCGGAGGTCGCGGCGGCGCGCGCCGACATCGACGCGGCGCTTGACGAGGTGACGGCCAAGATCCCGGTCGCCGCCGCGCGGACCCTCGTGGGGCTGGCCGGATCGGTGACCACCGTGGCGGCGCTGGCAATGGGGCTGGACAGCTACCAGGCGGACCGGATCCACCACGCCCGGATCGGCCTGGACGCGGTGCGGGACCAGACCGTGCGGCTCCTCGCGCAGACCAGGGCCGAGCGGAGCACGCTTGCCGTGATGCACCCGGGCAGGGCGGATGTGATCGGCGGCGGCGCGCTGGTGCTGCTGCGGATCATGGAGCGGTTCGGCTTCGGCGAAGTGCTGGTGAGCGAGCACGACATCCTCGACGGCATTGCCTGGTCCCTGGTCCCGGGCGCGCATCAGTGACCGGAGCCGGCCGACGGCGCGCTGACGCTACCAGTGCCGCCGGGCAGTGGCTGGCCCGGAGATCCGGCCACCCCGCAGACCCCGGTCGCTGCCGACGCCGGCCAGGTCCGCGACCTCGCCTCCGGGGCGGGCAGCCTGGCCGAGCTGGTGGCGAGGCAGTCCGTCTGCCGCGCCTGCCCGACGGCTGGTGGAGTGGCGCGAGCACGTGGCCGCCGTCAAGCGGGCATCCTCGCGCACCGAGAGGTACTGGGGGCGGCCCATCCCCGGCTGGGGTGACGAGCGGCCCGGGGTACTGATCCTCGGCCTGGCCCCCGCGGCCAACGGAGGCAACCGCACCGGGCGGGTCTTCACCGGCGACCGCAGCGGCGACGTGCTCTTCGCCTCGCTGTACCGGTGCGGGCTGGCCGCGCTGCCGACATCCACCGAGGCCGGGGACGGCCAGCGGCTGATCGGCGCCAGAATGGTCGCCGCGGTCCGGTGCGCCCCGCCGGACAACAAGCCTTCCGTCACCGAGCGGGACACCTGCGCCCCGTGGCTGGCGGCAGAGTTCGGTTACGTCGCCGGGTCGGTCAGGGTCATCGTGTGCCTGGGCGGGTTCGCCTGGCAGGCGGCGTGGACGATGCTGCGTTCTGCCGGGTACGCGCTGCCCAGGCCCCGCCCGGCGTTCGGCCATGGCGTCGAGGTCCCACTGCCCGCCCCGGCAACCGCCACCGCGGCCCAGCCGGACGGCACTGGGCCAGTATCCGGCGGGCCGGTCCTGCTCCTCGGCTGCTATCACCCGAGCCAGCAGAACACCTTCACCGGCCGGGTCACCCCGCCCATGCTCGACGCGGTCTTCCAGCGAGCCCGTACCGTGGCCGGCATCCTGCCGCGGTCAGCGCAGTAATGCAGTAACGCAGTAAAAAAGACGTCGGGTGAGCGGTCGCGCGGGGAGTGCCGGGGCAGCGGTGTCGTGAGGGTGAACAGGCGGTGGTGCTCAGCGGTGGGCACGGGTGGTGCGTGGTGGTGGGCAGGCGGCTCAGCTGTCGTTTCATGGCCTGGACGGACCGCTCGGCACGTGGCTACGCTGAGTACGCAATGTATACAAAAATTCGGTAAAATTGGTAACGCTTCGCATTCGATGTCGGAGGGCCGTGAATTGAATTTGTGCACTGGGGTGAATTTTTCTCTCCCTATTCGCCCGGGCAAGAATGGTTCGGACTAGCCGGGGTATCATGACCCAGCCCCCGTAGCCCAAGGGAAGAGGCCGGCCCCCTAAAAGGGTCCCCAGTGTCGGTTCGACTCCGACCGGGGGCACGCCCATCGGTAGCTGCGAAAACCCCTCTGCGGCGCCACTGCCGGTTGGAGCGCAGGCAGTCGCGTCGTGGAGGGCCCCGCCGCCGGTCCCCAGGCGGCCCCTGCTGGGCCCGCGATCTGCGGCCATTCCAAATGCCCGTCGCAGATGGCCTATTTCCGAACTGGCGAGCGGATCACGTTGTGCCAACTGGCGTACTGGACCCCCGGCGCAACTGGCCCAGCAGGCCGCCCTTCGGCTGACCGCAAGCGGGCCGGATCAACCGACTGAAGAGCCTAGTAAGCACTCTCATGCAACAAACTTCACTGCCATGCAACAAAGCTGCGGGCGGATTAATGATAAGAGCCCAGCGGTACGCGTCAGGTACCTTAGCCGCCAGGCGATCCAGGAGTCAGCCGCTGACGTTCGGCCCGGCCCGGGTGGGGGTGATCCGCACGATGACCCGCCGGTCGCGAGTCATCGCGGCACGATAGTCCGCCCAGTCCGAGTGCTCGCCCGCCACCCGCCGGTAGTACTCGACGAGAAGGTCCATGGCATCAGGCAGCGAGATGATCTCCGCGCCGCCCTCGACCTGGACCCACTCGCCGAAGAAGCCGTCGGTGAAAGCGCACAGCGAGGCATACGGATTCCGGCGCAGGTTGCGGGTCTTGAGCGCGTTCTCTCTGGTGCTGATCAAGATCCGGCCCTCGTCGTCGGGCACGCAAAGCACAGGGGAAAGCTGCGGCCGGCCGTCGGCCCGCGAGGTGGCAAGCACCGCCCGGTGATGGGCGCGGAGAAAGTCTGTAGCCTGCCCCAGGTCCATGTCAGGCGCTGTTGAGGCGGGTCCGCCTGCGCACCTCGTACTCGTGCACGATGGCGCTGGCGTACCCATGGGTGAGCCCGTGCTCATCCGACAGCCAGTGCGCGCGCTCTTCGCAGCGCAGGAACGCGGGGCCGGATTCGAGGCTCTCGAACCACTCCGGGAGGGCTCGTCCAGTAACGGACGGGATGCGCGCGATCAGGTTCTTATGCGTCTCCGGGGAGTGATTCAGAGTCAACTCGCACCTCCAGGGGGTGGACTCCTGTCTCAGTTGAGACTGCATCACCGCAGCGCTCCTGGCAACCCCCAAAGGGCCAGCTTCCGTTAACCTCCCTGTCAGGACAGCTCCCCGCGGACGTCCACCCGTCTTTCGGGACGGCTCCGTGCGGACGTTCGCCCGTCCTCTAGGACAGCCGCTCGACGATCATGGCCATGCCCTGGCCCCCGCCCACGCACATCGTTTGCAGGCCGAACGTCTTGTCGTGGAACTGAAGGCTGTTCAGCAGAGTGGAGGTGATCCTCGCGCCGCTCATGCCGAACGGGTGCCCGACGGCGATCGCCCCGCCGTTGACGTTCAGCTTGTCGATGTCGATGCCGAGATCGAGGTAGGACGGGATCACCTGGGCCGCGAACGCCTCGTTGATCTCGACCAGGTCGATGTCGTCGATCGTCATGCCGGCCCGGGCCAGCGCCTGCCGGGAGGCGTCAACCGGGCCGAGCCCCATGATCTCGGGGGAGAGCGCCGACACCCCGGTGGCCACGATCCGCGCCAGCGGCGTGATGCCGAGGTCGGCCGCCTTGCGGTCGCTCATGACGATCACCGCGGCGGCGCCGTCGTTGAGCGGGCAGCAGTTGCCCGCGGTGACCGTGCCGTCCGGGCGGAACACCGGCTTCAGCGTGGCCACCCTCTCCAGCGTGGTGCCCGCGCGTGGCCCGTCGTCGGCGGATATCACCGTGCCGTCGGGCAGCGTGAGCGGGGTGATGTCGCGCTGCCAGAAGCCGTCGGCAAGCGCCTTCTCGGCCAGGTTCTGCGAGCGCACGCCGAACTCGTCCTGCGCGAGACGGGTGACGCCGCGAATCTGGGCCAGGTTCTCCGCGGTCTGCCCCATCGCGATGTAGATGTCGGGAATCCTGCCGTCCTCGCGCGGGTCGCGCCACACTGGCGCGCCCTCGCCGGACCGCGCCACGGTCCGCTCCTCCGCCCCGGCGAACACCGGGTTGTGCGTGTCGGGCCAGCTGTCGCTGCTGCCCTTGGCGTACCGGCTCACGCACTCCACACCCGCCGAGATGAACGCGTCACCCTCGCCGGCCTTGATCGCGTGAAACGCCATCCGGGTGCTCTGCAGCGAGGACGCGCAGTACCTGGTGATCGTGGTGCCCGGGAGCTGGTCGTAGCCGAGCAGGATGGCCACCACCCGGCCCATGTTGAAGCCCTGCTCGCCGCCGGGGAGCCCACAGCCCAGCATCAGGTCATCGATGTCGGCTGGGTCAAGCTGGGGGACCTTGGCCAGCGCCGCCTTGACCATCTGCACCGTCGCGTCGTCCGGCCGGATGGTGGTCAACGATCCCTTGAACGCCCGGCCGATGGGGGACCTGGCGGTGGCGACGATCACTGCCTCGGGCATGGCTGCTCCCTCGGGGTTCATTCTGCTACTGGTGAGTAGCTTATGACAGCGCCCACCTCTAGCCAATTGTTCCCGGTGCTCAGCCAGCGGCGGTAGTGGGATAGCGTCTGTGCAGCAGAATGGCCGGGACAGCGTCGTCCTGGACCGCTGCCGCAGGGGAGGTGGCTGGCAATGCAGGTCCATGAATCGCTGATCGAGTTGGTCGGGAACACCCCGCTGGTGCGGCTGCGCCGGGTCACCCGCGAGCTGGGCGGCGGCATGGCACCCCAGGTTCTCGCCAAGATGGAGTACTTCAACCCGGGTGGGTCGGTCAAGGACCGGATCGCGCTGCGCATGGTGGAAGCGGCCGAGGCGTCGGGGCAGCTGCGCCCCGGCGGCACGATCATCGAGCCGACCTCGGGCAACACCGGAGTCGGCCTGGCCATCGTCGCCGCCGAGAAGGGCTACCGCTGCCTGTTCGTCTGCCCGGACAAGGTCGGCCAGGACAAGATCAGCGTGCTGCGCGCCTACGGCGCCGAGGTGGTCGTCTGCCCGGGGGCGGTGCCGCCGGATCACCCGGACTCCTACTATTCGGTCTCCACCAGGCTCGCCCAGCAGACCCCCGGCGGATGGAAGCCGGACCAGTACGCCAACCCGGAGAACCCCGACTCGCACTATCACTCCACCGGGCCGGAGATCTGGGCGCAAACCGATGGAAAGATCACCCACTTCGTCGCCGGGATCGGCACCGGCGGCACGATCACCGGCGCCGGGCGGTACCTCAAGGAGGTGTCCGCCGGACAGGTCAAGGTCATCGGCGCCGACCCGGAGGGATCGGTGTACTCGGGCGGGACCGGGCGCCCCTACCTCGTGGAGGGAGTGGGTGAGGACATCTGGCCGCAGACCTTCGACCGGGACATCTGCGACCAGGTGATCGCGGTCAGCGACGCCGACTCGTTCCTGATGACCCGCCGGCTCGCCCGGGAGGAAGCTCTGCTCACCGGTGGCTCGTGCGGGCTGGCCGTGGTCGCCGCGCTCCGGGTCGCGGCCGAGGCCGGCCCGGACGGTGTCATCGTGGTGCTGCTGCCGGACGGCGGCCGGGGCTACCTGTCCAAGATCTTCAACGACGAGTGGATGGCCGACTACGGGTTCCTCACCGAGCAGACCACCGAACCCAAGATCGCCGAGGTGCTCGGCCGCAAACAGGACAGCCTGCCCGTCTTCGTGCACGCGCATCCCGACGAGACCGTTGCCGCCGCGATCGGCATCCTGCGTGAGTACAACGTGTCCCAGCTTCCGGTGATGAAACAGGAGCCCCCGGTGATGGTGGCCGAGGTGGTCGGCTCGATCGTCGAACGGGACCTGCTCGACGCGCTGGTCTCCGGCCGGGCCAGCCCGCAAGACCCGGTCGGCGAGCACATGTCGCCGCCGCTGCCCATGGTGGGCTCGGGCGAGCAGGTGAGCCGGGCCGTCGAGGCGCTGGAGAAGGCGGGCGCGGCCGTGGTCCTGGTGGACGGGCGCCCGGCCGGCATGATCACCCGCCAGGACGTGCTCGCGTTCCTGGCCGGAGGTGCCTCGTGACCGGCGGGCGGCAGGGCTTCGAGACGCTTGCGATCCACGCTGGCCAGGAACCTGACCCGACCACCGGCGCCGTAGTGCCACCCATCTACCAGGTCTCCACGTTCGCCCAGGACGGGGTGGGCGGGCTGCGCGGCGGCTACGAGTACTCCAGGTCAGCGAACCCGACCCGGACCGCGCTGGAAGAATGCCTGGCCGCGCTGGAGGGGGGCACCCGGGCGCTGGCGTTCGCTTCGGGTATGGCGGCCGAGGACTGCCTGCTGCGCACCATCTGCCAGCCCGGCGATCACGTGCTCATTCCGCACGACGCGTACGGCGGCACGTACCGGTTGTTCGACAAGGTTTTGGCCGGCTGGAACGTGAGCTACCGCCCGGTGCCAGTGTCCGATCTGAAGGCCGTTCGGCATGCTCTAAAAGAAAAGCCTGCGCGGGTGGTCTGGGTCGAGACGCCCACCAACCCGCTGCTGTCGATCGTGGACATCACCGCCCTGGCCGAACTGTGCGCCGACGCGGGCGCACTGCTCGTGGTCGACAACACTTTCGCGAGTCCGTACCTGCAGAATCCGCTCGCGCTCGGTGCGAACGCGGTGGTCCACTCGACCACCAAGTACCTGGGCGGCCACTCCGACGTGGTCGGTGGCGCGGTCGTGGTAGCCGACCCGGAACTCGGCGAGCGGCTGGCCTTTGTCCAGAACGCGACCGGTGCCGTGGCCGGGCCGTTCGATGCCTGGCTGACCCTGCGCGGCATCAAGACGCTCGCGGTTCGCATGGATAGGCATTCTCAGAACGCCCTTCGGGTGGCTGACATGCTCGCCGCGCATCCCCGGGTTGCCGGGGTGCTCTACCCGGGGCTGCCGCACCACCCGGGTCACGAGATCGCGGCCAAGCAGATGCGGGGCTTCGGCGGGATGGTCTCGGTCCGGGTGCGCGGCGGGGAGGCGGAGGCGGTCGAGGTCTGCGGCCGGACCAGGGTGTTCACGCTGGGCGAGTCCCTCGGCGGGGTGGAGTCGCTGATCGAGCACCCGGCCCGGATGACGCATGCCTCGGTGGCCGAGTCGCCGCTGGCGGTGCCCGGTGATCTCATCCGCCTGTCGGTCGGCATCGAGTCCGCCGACGACCTGCTGGAAGACCTGCGCTCCGCGCTCGGCTGGAGCGCCGGCGCCTTCAGGAGTTCCAGACCATCAGTACCAGGATGACCAGCCAGATCAGCGTGACGATCCCGGCCAGCGAGGCGATGCGGCCTCGTTCCACGTGGGCCGCGTGGGTCGTGGTGGCGGCGGGTGAGCCCAGCGGGATGGCCTGAGCGTCGGCGGCATCGGGCACGTCTTCGTGCTGCGGGTCCTCGTCACCGTTCCCGGGCGATCCGTGGTTCGCGGTGGTCAGGGCCTCGTGCTCGGCCGCCGTTTCCAGCGCGACGACCGCCTTGCGCTGGTCGCGCATGATGAGCACCAGCAGCACCAGGGAGACCACGAACAGCGTCATCGCCGTGGTGATCCACGGGGCGCTCAGCTTTTTCAGTTGCTGCGCGGCCGCGATGCCAAAGGCCAGGACGCCAAGCGTGGCGACGCCGAAGATCCTGGTCATCCGCAGCAGATAGCGAAGGACGGCGACGTTGCGGTGCCGGATATACCGGGGGCTCGACAAGATCGCGATGCTGACCGGCCCGATCGTGAAGACGACAAAGGCTACGTGAAGCCAGACAACGAGCCGGTCGGTAAAGGACATGAGCCGATCTTAGGGCGCAGCGGTGCGGACAGTCATGATCCCCTGCCACGCCGTGCCAGGGGATCATGACAATGCCAGCCGGGGGAGCACTCCGTCTGCCCGGGGCAAACCCCCGGACCCCACGGCTCGCACCCTCCGGGGCGCCGATGGCGCCTGAGCGGCAAGCCGTCAGGCCCCATCGCGCGGCTGGTCAGGCCCGCCCAGAGTGGGTTCTCAGCGGCGAGCCTCGACGGCGTCGGGGTCCCTGCTGCCGTCCGAGGCGGACTTGTTGCTCCGGTTGACGAAGAAGGCTGCTACCAGGCAGACGATCGCGGCCACGATGGCGGCCGCGCCGTGCAGTGGGCGAGTGGCGTTGGCCCGGCTCAGCGAAGCGGGCGGATGGGTGATCTTGCCCATGAAGCTGGGCAGAGAATGCGCAGGCTCGATAAAGAAGATGATGGCGGCGATGACGAACAGGACGGCAAGCACCACCAGGACGATGGCGATGATCGTTTTGCCGGACGACTTGCCGGACGCGCTAGTAGAACTCACAAGTTCCTCCTTGAAAGATGTGCGGGCCACGATCCGCCTGCCGCTGCACCGGCTCCGCTCATCAGGTATGACTGCCGAACGCTACTACGGAAGGGGACGTTAGGGTGCGCGGTTGTCAATGCTCCGTGCCAAATCTATCGCCTACCCTTCCTGCGGGTGCGCAGAAAGTCCCGTACAACGAACTCCCCGAGCCGCTCTGGCTGCGCGCTCAGTACCCGCCCGCCGTTCCTCCGGGCGACCTCGTTGACAAAGGCGGTCAAGCGTTCGTCATCAACGAGCATGAAGATGTTCAAGGGGGCCTTCCGCCGGGTCATCTTGTCCACCTCGGCCAGGGTCAGCTCGAGCGTTTCCGGGGCAGGCGGCCAGTCGAACCAGTACCCCCCGTCGCGCCGTAGGTGGGCGGTGGGCTCACCGTCGGTGACGATGAGCACGATGGGGTCGTGCTCGGGGCGCTGGTCCAGGTAGCGTCCGGCGAGCACTAGCGCGTGATGCAGATTCGTACCCTGCACCATGTCCCAGCCCAGTGAGGCCAGGTCGGTCTCCCGCAGTTCTCTGGCGTAGTTGGAGAACCCGATCACCTGAACCGAGTCCTGCGGGAAGCGGCTGCGGATAAGCGCGTGCAGGGCGAGCGCCGTCTGCTTGGCGATGCCCCAGGTTCCGCGCAGCGCCATCGAATAGGACAGGTCCACCAGCAGGCACACCGCGGCCGACGCGCGCCGCTCGGTCTCCGCGACCTCGAAGTCGGCGGCGGAAAGCCGGACGCGGGGTTCCTCGTCGTCCTGGTGTGCCGTGCTCGGGTCCGGCAGGCGGTGTACTGCGGCAGTGTCCCGCAGCAGTGCGTTCCGCACCGTCGCGGGGGTGTCGATGGCCTGCTCGTCACCGAACTGCCACTGCCGGGTCGCTCCGGTCTGCTCACCCGCCTGGCCGGCGTCGCGCTGGTCGTGATCCCCGGAGCGGCCCTCCGGCAGGTCGGCGAAGATCCGCCGCAGCGCCGTCTCGCCGAGCCGGCGCACCGCCTTGGGGGTGAGCTCGAGCTTGCCAGCGGTCCGCTGCAAGTACCCCTGCCGCTCCAGTTCCCGTTCGATCTGGCGCAGCGCCTCCATGTCGTCCACGGCCTGGCGGCCCAGGGAGCGGCGGATCGACTCCTCGTCGATGTCGTCGAGCCGGGCGCCCGGGTACTCCTGGCCCAGCGCCGCCTCCAGTTCGGACAGCTCGGCGAGGTCCGCAAGGGCCGTGGTGGCGTCGGAAAGTCCGAGCGGCGTGTCCCCGGTCATCCTCTCCTGCTGATAGCCGCCCAGGTCGATGTCGGGACGGCGGGCCCGGAGCGCGTCGGCCAGCCTGGCCATCTCCGCGGCGAGCCCGGCGTCGGAGAGCGCGGCGTCCATCAGCCCGGCCAGCTCGTCCCGCTGCTCCGGGGACAGCGATGACATCAGCCGCTGCGCGGCCATGGCCCGGCGGGCCAGCTGGTCGACCAGTTCCTCCAGGTTCGCTGGCCGTTCCGGGAACATGTCCCCGTACTTGGCCATGAACGCGTCGAAATCCTCCTGAGTGTGCTGGCCGCGGGCGTCGTCGTCCAGCATCCGGTTCAGGTCGGCCATCATGTCTTTGACCCGCTGGAGCGCCTCGGGGTCGGGGTGCTCAAGGACGTCCTTCATGCCGCGGAACTGGCTGTCCAGCACTTCGCGCCGGAGCAGCTCCTTGAGCTTCTCGAAGGTTTCCCGGGCGGCTGCGGAACGCCAGTCATAGTCGGCCAGGCGCCGGATCGCCTCCGCCGTATCCGCTGGCAGCGAGTCGAGTTCCGCCTCGCGCATCCTCGCGTCGTCGCCCGGGTCGGGGAACAGCTCGGCCCGCTCCTGGCCGATCGCGGTATCCAGCAGCGCCCGGGCCTGCTCCAGGATGCCGTCGAGGCGGCCGCGGCGGCGGATCTCATCCCGCCGCTCCCGGACCCGGCGGAGCATGTCATCCAGGCCCCGGTGGCCCTGCAGCCCCCGCCGCAGCAGATCCTGCAGGGCGGTGCTCGGGTCGTCCCCGCCAAGTACCGACTCGCCGAGTTCATCGAGTGCGCGCCGGGCATCGTAGGGCGGTGCCAGCGGGTCCGGCCCGTCTCGGTACTCGCCGTAGCGGTAACCAGTCACGTGGTCGTCTAGCTCTCCCCTTGTCTGCCGTCCTCACGGGCGCTTCGCTGGCTTCGGGCGGCCGGTACGGGGGGTTCCGGGGCGTCGTCCCCCCCGGGCCAGCCTGTCTCGGCGCCGGGACGTCGCAACGCAGTTGCTGGGCCTTCGGACCGGCGCCTGTGGCGTCATTGGCGGTGTCTCATGTCCGGTATACGGCACCACCATCGAGTGTGTCCTTCGACAGGCGGCGCATCAGGTAGAGCCCTTCGAGCGCGAACTCCACCGCGGCGGCGGCGTGTCCCAGCGACTCGCTGCCGTCCATGCCGAGACGCTGCATGATCTTGGCAAGGCCGGTAACCTCGCCGACCCGGCCCAGCAGGTCGGTGGCGGCCACCAGCTCGCCGGTCTCGACCGTACCGCCGCCCTCGAACAGGGCCAGCAGGCCGGACAGGTCAGCGCTGCCGAGCCGGGACCGGAACGTGTCCGCGGTGGCGCGGCGCAGCAGGTGCTCGAGCACCTCCTGCTCGCGGCCTTCCTCGCTGACCTCGAACTCGACCTTGCCGCGCAGGCTGGTCACGATCGGCGGCAGGTCGCAGATCCGGACCACGGGCCGTTCCTCGCCGGTCAGCGCCGCGCGCCGCACCGCGGACGCCGCGGCCGACTCCGCGGCGGCGATCGCGAACCGGGCGGACACGCCCGAGCGGGCGTCGACCGCTGGGGAGGCCCGGACCAGCCGGGTGAACCGGGCGATGACCTCCACCAGGTGATCGGGCAGCGCCGCGCCCACGTCCGGCCCGTTGGCGGCGATCTGCGCTTCCTGGCGGATGAGCGCCAGCTCGGCATCGAGCGACAGCGGATAGTGGGTGCGGATCTCGGCGCCGAACCGGTCCTTGAGCGGGGTGATGATCCGGCCGCGGCTGGTGTAGTCCTCGGGGTTCGCGCTTGCCACCAGGATCAGGTCCAGCGGCAGCCGGAGGGCGTAGCCGCGGACGCCGATGTCCCGTTCCTCCAGGACGTTCAGCAGCGCCACCTGGATGCGTTCGGCCAGGTCGGGGAGTTCGTTCAGGCAGAACACCCCGCGGTTGGTGCGCGGTACCAGGCCGAAGTGAATCGTCTCGGGGTCGCCCAGCGTCCTGCCCTCGGCAACCTTGACCGGGTCGATGTCGCCAATCAGGTCACCGACACTGGTGTCCGGGGTAGCAAGTTTCTCGCCGTAACGCTCACTGCAGTGCCGCCAGGTCACCGCGAGTGCATCGCCCTGCTCGGCAGCAAGCCGCCGGCACCGGGCGCAAACCGGCTGGTAGGGGTGGTCGTTGATCTCGCAGCCGGCCACCGCTGGGGTCCACTCGTCCAGCAGCTCGGGCAGCGTCCTGATGAGACGGGTCTTGCCCTGGCCACGCTCACCGAGCAGCATCGTGTCGTGCCCGGCCAGCAGCGCCCGTTCCATCTGCGGGACCACGGTGTTGTCGAACCCGATGATCCCCGGAAATCTCTCCTCGCCCGCACGCATCCTGGTCAGCAGGTTGCGCCGGATCTCTTCTTTGACGGCTTCGTAGCGATGCCCGCTGGCCCGCAGTTCCCCCAGTGTTGCTATCTCGGGAGGGGGGGTGGCGTCAGCGGCGGTGGCGTGTCTGGTTGTCTGAGTGCACCGTTCGACAGTATGTCCACATGGGCTGGGATGGCACACCCGGCCGGTCACCGCGGGGGGATCAAGAGTGCCCGATGGTAGGGCCCTGGGAGAGGCAGCGGTTCGCTGCCGGGTGCTCTAGGCGCCGGGAGGCGAGGGTATGGGTGGTACGGATCCGGTGCTCGCGATCGACATCGGCGGTACCAAGATGGCCGCGGGGCTGGTCGAGCCCGGCGGGCGCCTGGCCTCGTGGGCGCAAGCGGCAACCCCCCGCGGGCTCGACGCCGAGCAGCTCTGGCGAACGCTGGACGTCCTGCTAACCCGTGTTCTGGCCGATGGCCGGGTGGACCCGGCCACCGGGCTAGCCGGGGTGGGCGTGGGCTGCGGCGGTCCCATGGAATGGCCCGCGGGCCGGGTCTCGCCGCTGAACATCCCGGCCTGGCGCTCGTTTCCGCTGCGCGAGCGGCTCGCTCGAGCTGTTCCCCGGGCGCCCGGTGCGGCTGCACAACGACGCCATCTGCATGGCCGCGGGCGAGCACTGGCGCGGCGCTGGCCGGGGCCGCCGCACGATGCTCGGCATGGTGGTGTCGACCGGAGTCGGCGGCGGCCTGATCCTCGACGGCCGGCTCATCAACGGGGCAACCGGAAACGCGGGCCACATCGGGCACGTGGTAGTGGACCCCGAGGGCCCGGACTGCGTGTGCGGGGGGCGCGGCTGTGCGGAGGCGATCGCCCGGGGCCCCGCCCTCGCGTCCTGGGCGCAGGCACAGGGGTGGCGGCCCGGCCAGGCGCAGGTGACCGCCAAGGACCTCGCTGACGACGCCGCCCACGGCCACCCGGTCGGGCTGGCCGCGCTGCGCCGGGCCGGGCGGGCACTGGGCATCGCCATCGCGTCCGCGACCCACCTGTGCGACCTGGAGGTGGTCGCCATCGGCGGCGGACTGGCCCAGTCCGGATCGTTGCTGTTCGACCCGCTGGAAGAGGCGTTGCGCGCGCACGTGGGGCTCGACTACGCGCGCGATGTCCGCGTGGTCCCGGCCGCGCTTGGCCAGAGCGCCGGCCTGATCGGCGCTGCCGCACTCATCCTCGCCGCCGACCGCTACTGGGCCGCCGAATAAAGCCCTGCGGCCCCTCCACCTCGCCATCCCAGCTCATGATCATGGGAAAGTGGCTGTCCGCGAACAAACTCCCGTGATCATGGACAGCGTCTGACCGGAGCGGATTTCGGACTTGGCGCGCCATGCCCCAGCGACCAGAATCCCATGATCATGACCGGTCAGAGGTTGCCGCGGCGGGCTTGCTCGCGCTCGATCGCCTCGAACAGGGCCTTGAAGTTGCCCTTGCCGAACCCCTGTGAACCGTGCCGCTCGATCAGCTCGAAGAAGACGGTGGGGCGGTCCTGCACGGGCTTGGTGAAGATCTGCAGCAGGTAGCCGTCCTCGTCCCGGTCGGCGAGAATTCGCAGATCGGCGAGTTCGGCCAGCGGCACGCGGGTCTGGCCGACCCAGTCGCCGAGGCGTTCGTAGTAGGTGTCCGGAGTGCCGAGGAACTCCACGCCCGCGGCCTTCATCGCCCGGACGGTGGTCACGATGTCGTCGGTGGCCAGGGCAATGTGCTGGACGCCTGGCCCGCCGTAGAACTCCAGGTACTCGTCGATCTGGGACTTCTTCTTACCCGGCGCGGGCTCGTTGATCGGGAACTTGACCTTCCGGGACCCGTCCGCGACCACCTTGCTCATCAGCGCGGAGTACTCGGTCGCGATGTCGTCGCCGACGAACTCCTTCATGTTGGTGAAACCCATGGCCCGGCGGTAGAAGCCGACCCACTCGTCCATGTGGCCGAGTTCCACGTTGCCGACGCAGTGGTCGATCTCGGTGAAGAA
The DNA here is from genome assembly GCA_963813395.1 of uncultured Actinomycetes bacterium. Taxonomy (GTDB): domain Bacteria; phylum Actinomycetota; class Actinomycetes; order Streptosporangiales; family Streptosporangiaceae; genus DASXKD01. The sequence goes on along the minus strand of CAWEYV010000021.1, from coordinate 84,067 downwards.
CGGCCGGACCGGGCGGGGCGACCACCGGGTCGGCCGGCACGTACCCGGGCAGGTACGGCCCTGAGTAGTTGGCCCGCTCGACCAGTGTGTGGGTCGTGTCGCCGTAGGCGGCGATGCGCGCGAGCACGACCTTGCCGTACTCGTCCTCGAAGGTCTGCGGGGCGGCCAGGCCGCGGGCCCCGCGCGCGGTCGCGTACTCGAACGCCTCTTCCGCGCTGGTGACCCCCATGGCGAGGTCGGTCACCCCGTCGCCGTGCGCGGCCACGTGCGCGCCGAGGCTGGTGCCCGCCCGGACCGGCCCGCGCAGCACGAACCTGGCCTCGCCCGATTCCAGCACGTAGGCGGCCTCGTCGCGGCTCCCGGTCTCCGGGCCACGGTAGGCGACGCACCGCATGCCGAAGGCGGTCGAGTAGTAGTGCGCGGCCTGGCGGGCATTGCCGACCGCGAAGATCACCGCGTCCATCCCGGTGACGTGGAAGCCGTCTGCCGCACCGTGCCGGTCCTGCCATCCGTTGTCAGTCACCGTACTGCTCCCCTCACGTCGCCGGTCTGATAAGGGCAGCTTGCGAACAAGCAGGCATGATGTGCAAGAGTTAGTTCCAGAGCTGGTCACTTTGTATAGTGAAGGACGGGGCTGCTCGGCAGAACTGCACAGTCTGCGGTGCCGACGGTGAGGTAACCGCCAAGCGCGCGCCAGCTCTGTGGCGCGGGGACGGCTAAGGTCACTGGCATGCCTCGTCGCCATGTGAGGGCACCGCCGCCGATAGCACCGGCACCTGGTCGCTCCGGAGGGATCGACGTGATCGAGGGCTTGATGCCCGGCTGATCGAGTTGCTCGCGGCCGAGCCCCGGGTAGGAGTGCTCGAAGCGTCACGGCGCCTGGGGGTGGCTCGCGGCACCGTGCAGGCGCGGCTGGACCGGTTGCAGGCCCGGGGCGTCGTGACCGGCTACGGGCCGGACATCGATCCGGCCGCGCTCGGCCACGGCGTGTCCGCGTTCGTGACGCTGGAGATCCGCCAGGCCGGCGGGCATGATCCGGTCGCCGACCGGCTGGCCGGCATTCCCGAGGTACTGCAGGTGCACACGATCACCGGTACCGGGGACATGCTGTGCCGGGTCGTAGCCCGGACCAACGCGGACCTGCAGCGGGTGATCGACGCCATCGTCGGTGTGGCCGGCGTGGTCCGCGCCTCCACCGTGATCGCGCTGGCCACCCCGGTGCCCTACCGGGTGCTGCCCCTGGTTCGCGCGGTAGCCGCAGCCAGCGTGGTTACGGCTGAGCGCCGGTGAGCTCGAAGGCGATGTCCAGCACGGTTGCCTGCAACTGCGCCGGATCGTCGGCGCGGTCGGCGTAGAACATACAGCCGAAGCTCACGCTCGCCAGGGCCACGGCCGCCCGAAGCTGGCTGGCGAGCGGGGCGTCCGGCTCGGTCAGCAGGGCGACCACGGCATCCATCCGCTCGCGGAACAGCTCGCTGCGGTTCTTGGCGTGCGCCAGGGTGTTGACCGAGGCCTGGTTGTGCTGGAGCATGCGGAAGACCTCACTCGCACCGGCCACGATTCCGTAATAGCGCCGCAGCACTTCGGCGCGGGACTCGGGTGTTTTCGGCAGCGTTCTGCCCCAGACGACCAGGTCGTCGATCGCGCCGAAGTAGTCCTCGACCAGGCTGGTGACGATGTCCTCCTTGGACTTGAAGTGGTAGTAGAGCGCGGCCTTGGTGACGCCAAGCCGTTCCGCGATCTCCCGCAGCGAGGTCTTGTCGTATCCCTGCTCGGCAAAAAGCTCCAGGGCCACGGACTGGATGCGCCCCCTGGTGTCCTGGCGGGCGTGGGCTTCCTTGGTTGCCTCGGTCATGGTCCGCCCTCCCGCCTCCTCTCGGTCCGGTGCTCTGGCCGGCCGGATACTTACTTGACGACCGGTTAGTTGACGTTCTAGGGTATGAGCTTACGGCCATACTAACCGGCCGGCAAGTAGGTGGGCGAGAATCTGAGCACCACGACGGCCGGCGTGGCGGGCCAGGGGCAGACCCGGCAGAGGAGGAGCACAGCATGGCGGAGACGCAGGCGGCCGCGCCCACGGGGGCAGGGGCCGGCGGTTCGGGCGTGCGGCGGGAGGTACTGATCGTCCTCCCCGGACTGCTGCTGGCGATCATGCTGGCCATGCTCGACCAGCTGGTCGTCTCCACCGCACTGCCCCGCATCGTCGGCGACCTCGGCGGGGTCACCCACCTGTCCTGGGTAGTGACCGCCTACGTGCTCGCCTCGACCGTGACCACGCCCCTGTACGGCAAGCTGGGCGACCTCTACGGCCGCAAGCGCTGGCTCATCATCGCCATCATCATCTTCCTGATCGGCTCGGCCCTGTCCGGCCTCGCGCACTCGATGGACCAGCTCATCGCGTTCCGCGCGCTGCAGGGCCTCGGCGCGGGCGGCCTGCTGGTCGGGGCGATCGCGACCATCGGCGACCTGGTCTCGCCGCGCGAGCGCGGTCAGTACATGGGCTACATCATGGGCGTGATGACCCTGGCCATGATCGCCGGGCCGCTGGTCGGCGGCTACATCACCGACAACTTCAGCTGGCGCTGGATCTTCTACATCAACATGCCCATCGGCGGCGCCGCCCTGGTGTACCTGGCCGCGACCTTGCACGTGCCCCGGCGCCACGTCCAGCACAAGATCGACTACGCCGGTGCGGTGACTCTCGCCATCGCCGCCATCTCGCTCATCCTGATGACCACCTGGGGCGGTACCCAGTACTCCTGGGGATCGGTGCAGGTCGTCGGGCTTGCCGTGCTCGCGGTCGCCGCCACCGTGGCGTTCCTGGCCATCGAGAAACGCGCGGCCGAGCCGATCCTGCCGCTGAACGTGTTCCGCAACCGCAACTTCTCGCTCGCCATCGCGATGAGTTTCCTGCTCGGCCTCGCGCTGTTCGGCGCGCTGACCTTCCTGCCGCTGTACCAGCAGACCGTGCAGCACCTGTCGGCCACCGGCAGCGGGCTCATGCTGATCCCGATGATGCTCGGCTCTACGGTGACCGCGCTCATCGCGGGCCAGGTCACCACCAGGACCGGCCGGTACAGGGCGCTGCCGATCATCGGCGGCGGGGTGATGACGGTCGGCATGCTCCTGCTCACCAGGCTCGGCCTACACACCAGCCTCCTCGAGACCGGGATCTACTTTGCCGTGATCGGGCTCGGTATGGGCTTCCTCATGCAGATCACCACGCTCGTGGCGCAGAACAGCGTGGCCCCGACCGAAATGGGCGTGGCCAGCAGTTCCCGTACGTTCTTCCAGCAGATCGGCGGGTCGCTCGGGGTGGCGGCGTTCGGCGCGGTGTTCGCCCGGCGGCTGGTCGAATCGCTGACCGCGCAGCTACCCAGCCTGCACATGCACGTGAAGGGCGCGCAGCTCGACCCGGCCACGGTGAACCACCTGCCTGTCTTGGTGCGGCATGGCTTCTTCGTGGCGATCACGCACGCGGTCACCGGGGTGTTCTGGCTGGTCGTGCCCGCGGCCGCGGTCGTGTTCGTGCTCGCCTGGCTGATCAAGGAAGTCCCGCTCCGGGGCCGGGCACCGGTCGGAGGAGAAGCCAACCCCCGAACTGGTCGCCTGACCACCTGCGCACGATGCCTGCCGGGCGGCCGCCCGGCAGGCATCTGCGGCTTCATGGCCGGTTCGGCCTGCCCGGTTGGCGCGGCTCCGCGCCGTTCTCGACCGTCACCGTGGGCAAGCCGATCCGGGTAGGAACCCGGGCCGATCGCCCTCGCGGTCGCACCGTGACCCTGGCCGCCGCGATCCGCCAACCGCCCTCGTCATAGCCCGCTAACGCCCTCAGGCCCCGGCGTAGGGGACAGCCTCGAGGATCTCGACCGTCGCTGCACGCCCGTTCGGCAGGTTGTAGGTCGCGGTCTCGCCGACCTTCTTCCCGGAGATGGCAGAACCCAGTGGGGAACGAGGGGAGTAGACGTCGATCGGGGCGCCGCTTTCCTCACGGGACGCGAGCAGGAACGTGACCTCGTCGTCATCGCCGGAGAACCTGACCGTCACGGTCATGCCGGGGCCGACGACGCCCTCCTTGCGCGGCGGCTCGCCAACCCGGGCGTTCTCCAGGATGTACTGGATCTGCCTGATCCGGGCCTCCTGCTTGCCCTGCTCTTCCTTGGCTGCGTGGTAGCCGCCGTTCTCCCGCAGGTCACCCTCTTCCCGGGCGGCTTCGATCTTTTTCGCGATCTCCACACGCGCGGGGCCCGAGAGATGGTCGAGTTCCGCCTTGAGTCGGTCATGCGCCTCCTGAGTGAGCCAGGTGACGTCCTCGCGTGTCTCGGTCACGGGTACTCCTTGCCTGCAAGTGCGGACGCTGAGGTCCGCTGGGGCCAACGCGGCCCCATGGGGTATCGGGAGCCTATGCGGCTCGTCTGGTTAACTCTTCGAGGTTACAAGGGTGCGGCGGTAGTCCGCGCCAGTCAATAACCCGCCGGTGACAGAGCCGGAAATAACCTCGCCTGCCTCGCGTGTTGTCGTGCAAGATAATGACCCAGCGCTACCGCGCTGGTGCAGGTGAGGCCAGCTGGCTGGCCAGCCTAACTATGCCCACATTCCCGGTCCCAGGGGGAATTTGCTGTGCCTGCCGCCGCTGATGATGTCGCCCCCGCAGGCGGCCGCCCGCTCAATGACGGGGCCCCGGAGTCCGCGCCGCCCGGCCCGCCCAAGGACACCGGACTGCGGCTGATGGCGGTGCATGCGCATCCGGACGACGAGTCGAGCAAGGGCGCGGCGACGATGGCTCGCTATGTACGGTCCGGCGTGGAGGTCATGGTCGCCACCCTCACCGGCGGCGAGCGTGGCGACATCCTCAACAAGAAGATGGAGCGCCCGGAGGTGCGGGCCAACCTGCCCCGCATCCGGCGCGAGGAGATGGCCAGGGCCAGGGAGATCCTGGGCGTGCAGCAGCGGTTTCTCGGGTTCACCGATTCGGGGCTGCCCGAGGGCGACCCGCCGCCGCCGCTGCCGGACGGGTGCTTCGCGCTGGAAAAGCTCGAGGACGCCGCCGAGCCACTGGTCCGGCTGGTGCGGGAGTTCCGGCCCCACGTGCTGCTCACCTACGACGAAAATGGCGGGTATCCGCACCCGGACCACGTCAAAACCCACGAGGTGACGATCGAGGCATTCGAGGCCGCCGGTGATCCCGATCGCTTCCCCGGCAGCGGCGAGCCCTGGCAGCCACTCAAGCTCTACTACTTCGCCACCTTCCACCGGGCCCGGTTCACCGCCCTGCACGAGGAAATGGAGCGGCGCGGCCTGGAATCGCCGTATGCCGAGTGGCTCGCGGAGTGGGAGGAGCCGCCGAAGGGGCGTAAAGCACTGGAAATCACCAGCCGGGTAGAGTGCGGCGCCTTCTTCGCTATCCGTGACCAGGCGCTGCTTGCCCACGCCACCCAGATCGACCCGGAGAGCACCTGGTTCGCCTGCCCGCAAGACGTCCAGCGGATCGCGTGGCCGACCGAGGATTACCACCTGGCCCGGTCACTGGTGGATACTGAACTTCCAGAAGACGACCTGTTCGCTGGCATCAGGGAGAGGTGAGCCGGTGATGGTCCTGGCCTCCGGCGCCCCCGCGGCCAGCCAGGTAGTGCCCGGGATCCTTGGCTTCCTTGTCGTGGCCGGGATGGGCCTGGTGCTTTTCTTCCTGCTCCGCTCGATGAACAAGCAGCTTCGCAAGGTGGTCCCCGACCCCGCGTGGCGCAAGGAAGCTAGCCAGAACCAGGCGCAAGCCCAAGCTCAGGAAGAGCAGGACTACACCGCCAACGGCACGTCAAAGACTTAAGGCCATTAATCGTTGCTAAGAGTCAGGCCGAACGCCAGTAACGTCACCCCGGGTCCCGGGCGGTAATCGCGGTCGGGCAGGCGGCAGAAGCCGGCTGTTGCGTACAGATGCTGGGCCGCGCGCATCTCCGGCTGCGTGAGCAGCAGCAACTCGCGCACATTCCGCGCCGTGGCCCGCTGCGTCACCGCGGCCAGCAGCGCCCGGCCTACCCCCTTGCGGCGGGCATCCTCCGATACCGCAAGGGCCCTGACCTCAGCCTCACCCGGGGCACGAACCACCTCGCCGCCGTGCGGCCACGACAGCAGCATCACCGTGCCGAGCAGCCGCCCGTCGTCCACAGCAGCCAGGATCTCGCCGGTGCCGTCCATGCCGAGCGTGCGCAGTGTCGAAGCGTACGAGGACCCGTCGGACAAAAACCCATCCGTCTGGTAAGCGGCAATCCGCAAGTCCCCTATCGAGGCGAACTCATTTGGCCGGGCGTCGCGCACCTCCACGCAGTCAAGCAACTTATCCGGCGGCCCAGACATTCCGCTCACCCCGGCCATGAGCCCGTTACCTGCCATGATGGAAGCTGTTACCGGTCCTGCACGCGGAGGAGCTTCCGCGGCCCGGGGAGGATGGGATGGCTGAAGGCGGCATGGTGGCCCAGGTGCCCGCGGCCGAGGTGCCGGCTGCGCGTTCCTGCTTGACGTGCGGGAAGACGACGAGTGGGCCGCCGGGCACGTGCCCGGCGCGATCCACATCCCGCTCGGTGAGCTGGGCGCGCGCTACACCGAACTCGGGCGCGACCGGCCCCTGTTCGTCATCTGCCGGTCCGGGAACAGGTCCGCACACGCTGCGCACGCCCTCGCCGGCGCGGGCTGGGACGCGCGCAACGTGTCCGACGGAATGCACGGCTGGCAGGCCGCTGGCCGCCCCATGACGAGCGACTCAGGCCCCCCCTACGTCGCCTAGGGTTGGCCTCATGGACTGCACCAACCTGGGCGCGACGGGTCTGCGCGTTTCCCGCATCTGCCTCGGCATGATGAGCTTCGGGGACAAGAGCACCAGGCAGTGGGTGCTGGAGGAGGACGAGGCAGAGCCCATCGTGCGGGCGGCCGCGGACGGCGGCGTGATCTTCTTCGACACCGCCAACGCTTACGCCAAGGGCGCCAGCGAGGTGGTCACCGGGCGGCTGCTCGGCAAGCTGTTCACCCGCGACGACATGGTGGTGGCCACCAAGGTCTTCATGCCGATGTCCGACGCCGAGAACGACCGCGGCCTGTCCCGCAAGCACATCATGTCCTCGATCGACGCCTCGCTCCGCCGGCTGGGCATGGACTACGTGGACCTCTACCAGATCCACCGCTGGGACCCGCGGACCCCCATCGAGGAAACGATGGAGGCGCTGAACGACGTGGTCCGGGCCGGCAAGGCCCGGTACATCGGCGCGAGCAGCATGTACGCGTGGCAGTTCGCCAAGGCCCAGTACACCGCCAGCAGCCGCGGCTGGACCCGGTTCGTGTCCATGCAGAACCACTACAACCTCATCTACCGCGAGGAGGAGCGGGAGATGATCCCGCAGTGCCTCGACCAGGGCATCGGGGTGATCCCGTGGAGCCCGCTTGCCCGAGGCGTACTGGCAGGCAGCAAGACCAGGGACGGCGCCAGGCACACCACCCGGGCGGGTGCCGACCCGCTGGTGGACAGCCTCTACGGCGAGTCTGACTTCGACGTGGTCGATGCCGTCGCCGAGGTAGCCGCGGAGCGGGGCGTACCGCAGGCCCAGATCGCGCTCGCCTGGCTGCTGCACCGGCCCGGCGTGACCGCCCCGATCGTGGGAGCCACCAAGGTTAGGCACGTCGAGGACGCGCTCGCGGCCGTGAAGCTGGAACTCACCGAGGACGAGATGCGCCGCCTGGAGGAACACTACGTCCCGCACCCGGTCGTAGGGCACGGGTAGACCGCCCTAGGCCTAGCAGTTCCTGAAGTTCGGCGAGGGTGTAGTCGAACATGGCGGACGGGTCGTCCAGGGCGAATCCGAGGTGCCCGAAGACCTCGAGGCTCACCATGCCGTACAGCCGCACCCAGCAGCGCAGGAAGATGAGGACCGCCCCGATCGGCAGGTCCACGCCCAGCCCGTCCCGGTAGCGGGTGAGCTGTGCCACCAGGCCCGGCTCGATCTCGTCGTCGGCGGGCACCGGGAACGGCTGCTTGGTCCAGAGCTCGTAGAACAGCGCGAGGAACTCGCCGCTGAACTTGTCCGCGCACTCGTCGACGACCTCGTCGTGCAGCGCCTCGATCCCCGGCAGTGGGGTGCCGAACAGCAGCCCGAACTCCGGCCGGTGCGCCAGGGCCCAGCCGCGGAACGCCCCGCACGCCGCGGACAGCTTGGCGGTGATGTCCCCGCCACTGGCCTGGCCGGCCTGCACGATCGCCGTGTGGATCTCCCCGGCGATCTCGGTGAAGATGTCCCCGCAGACGTGCTTGACCAGGTCCTCACGGCTGCCGAAGTAGCGGTAGAGCGCCGGGGCGGTCATCCCCATGGCGCGGCCGATCGCCCGCAACGAGACCGCCTCGGGGCCGTCGGCCACCAGCAGCTGCCGCGCCGTGGTCTTGATCTCCTCGACGGTGGCGGCACGGACGCGATCGCGCCGGCTCGGAGCCTGTACCACGTCGTCCTCCGCTCTTCCTGAGAGAACCCTTAACGGGTTTGACAAACCTTAACACCGTATGCGACGTTAACACCGTTCTCAGTTTACACCGTTTATCGATGTTAACGATAGGTAACAGTCTAGCCGCGGAGGTCACGGTGTTCGAGGCATGGGGACGATTCGTCTATCGACGTCGGCGGCTGGTGCTGCTGGCCGCCCTGGTGGTGGTTGCCGGCGCGGCGGTCTGGGGGACCGGCGTGTTCGGCGCCCTTCAGTCTGGCGGGGGATTCACCCCTCCCGGCAGCCAGAGCCAGCAGGAAAGCGATCTCGCCACCCGGGCGTTCGGCCACGACACGGCGGACGCGGTGGTGCTGTACCGCAGCAACAGCATGACCGTGCGCGATCCCGCCTACCAGAAGGCGGTGACCAGCACGCTCGCCAAGCTGCCGCGGGACAAGGTGCTGTCGGTTGTCACCTACTGGACCGCGCACTCGCCACAGTTCGCCGGGGCGGGCGGGCACGAGACCTACGCCGTGCTCCGGCTCGCGGGCAGCGACCAAGGCGCCCAGATGACGACCTACGAGGCGATCAGCGGCAAGCTCGCCGCGCCCGGGCTCATCTCGCACGTCGGCGGGAGCATTCCGACCTTCCAGACCATCAACAGCGAGGTCAAGTCCGACATCGGGCGCGCCGAGGGCCTGTCCATGCCGGTGCTGCTCATCCTCATGCTGGTGATCTTCGGCAGCCTGGCCGCGGCCAGCCTGCCGCTGGCCATCGGCGGCGCCGCGATCCTGGGCTCGTTCGCCGCGCTGCGCCTGCTCACGCTGGTCACCGGGGTGTCCATCTACTCGATCAACATCACCACGATCCTCGGGCTTGGCCTGGCCATCGACTACGGGCTGTTCATGGTCGCCCGGTTCCGCGACGAGCTGAGCCAGCAGGCCAGCACCGAGGCGGCCCTGGCCAGGACCGTGGCCACGGCCGGGCGGACGGTCGCCGTGTCCGGCGTCACGGTCGCCCTCGCCCTGGCCAGCCTCATGCTGTTCCCCGAGACGTTCCTGCGGTCGATGGGCTACGGGGGCGTCGCCACCGTCCTGGTGGACATGCTGGCCGCCCTCACCTTGCTGCCGGCCCTGCTCGCGGTGCTCGGCCCGCGGGTCAACGCGCTGCGCGTCCGCCGCTCGGTGCCCCACCCGCCTCCCCTTCCCCCTTCACCCGCCGCGACGGAGGCCAGCGGCGCCTGGTACCGCATCGCCCGCAGCGTGATGCGCCGCCCGGTCGCCTACATCGCGGTGATCGTGATCGCGCTGCTCGCGCTCGGCTCCCCGTTCCGCTCGATCGTCTGGGGCGGCACGGACGCGCGGGCCTTGCCAGCCGGCTCGGGGCCGCGCGTGGTGACCGAGGCGCTGGCGCGTGACTTCCCGGTCAACTCGACCACGCCGATCGAGGCGATCGTCCGGTTCGGCGGCCCGGCCGCCGCCGCACCGCAGCGCGCCGCGCTCGCCGCCTATGTGACCAAGCTCGATCGCCTTCCTGGGGTGACCGCCGGGCAGGTGACCGGCGTCGCCGGGAATACGGCGCGGGTGGGCCTGCGGTTCGGCGCCAACGACGAGTCCGCGGCGGCGCGGAACCTGGTGGCACAGGTCCGGGCGGTCCCCGCCCCGGCCGGCGCTCAGGTCTACGTCGGCGGCGCGACCGCGGAACTGGTGGACGAGCTGTCGAGCCTGGGCTCGGTCCTGCCGTGGATGGCCCTGATGGTGGTGCTCACCACGTTCGTACTGCTGTTCCTCGCGTTCGGCTCGGTGGTGCTGCCGGTCAAGGCGATCGTGATGAACGCCCTGTCGCTGACCGCCACGTTCGGAGCGATCGTGTGGATCTTCCAGGAAGGGCACCTCTCCGGCCTGCTGAACTTCACCCCGACCGGGACCATCGACCCCACCATGCCCATCCTCATGCTGGCCATCATCTTCGGCCTGTCCATGGACTATGAGGTGTTCCTGCTGTCCCGGATCCGGGAACGCTACGACGTCACCGGCGACAACCAGGCGGCGATCGCGGGCGGGCTGCAGCGGACCGGCGGGATCATCACCAGCCTGGCGCTGATGCTGGTGATCGTGACCGGGGCGTTCTCCGCGTCCGGGATCACGTTCATCAAGCTGATGGGCGTCGGCATGATCATCGCCCTGGTGGTCGACGCGACGATCATCCGGGTGCTGCTTGTGCCCGCCACCATGCGGCTGCTCGGCCCGGCCAACTGGTGGGCGCCGCGCCCGCTGCGGCGGTTCTACGCGCGGTACGGCATCGCCGAGAGCGAGGGATCGCCCGCTCAGGTGGCCGGCCCCGCGCCCGTCGCGCCCGGCAAGGTCGCCGAACACGTGTAACCCACTCAGCAGTAGGGGCGCCGGTGTCCCGGACCGCGGCCGGCGGTCCGGGACACCGGCAAACCGATTGCGCGCCGCACGGCCGGGCGCAACGATGTCCGGGTGACGTGGACCGCACCTGGCGTCAACCGCCCCGAGCCGCCCCTGGTCGCCGGCGAGCGGGAACAGCTCGATGCCTGGCTCGACTTCCACCGTGACACGCTGCTGCGCAAGTGCACGGGGCTCACCGCCGACCAGCTCAAGCTGCGGGCCGTGACGCCGTCCGGCCTGTCGCTGCTCGGCCTGGTCCGGCATATGACCGACGTGGAACGGTGGTGGTTCCGCATCCACGCCACCGACACCGACATGCCGTTCCGTTACTGGACCGAAGACAGCCCCGACAGCGACTTCAACGACCTGGACACCGCCGATGCAGCGGCCGGCCTGGCCGCGTACCGGGACGAGATCAACCAGGTGCGGGAGGCGGTGCGCGTCAAGGACCTGGACGACGTCGTGCCCAGCCACGGTCACCACCCCGAGCGGGTGCGCGACGTCCGCTGGATCTACCTGCACATGATCGAGGAGTACGCGCGGCACAACGGCCACGCTGACCTGATCCGCGAACGCATCGACGGCGTGACGGGAGACTGAAGCGCAGCCCGTTCTGCCCTGGGGCGAAGATGGGGGACATGGCGGAACGGCTGAGGAACGCGACAAGTCCCTACCTGCTGCAGCATGCGGACAACCCGGTCGACTGGTGGCCGTGGTCCGATGCGGCGTTCGCCGAGGCGCAGGCCCGGGACGTGCCGGTCATGCTGTCGGTCGGCTACTCGGCCTGCCACTGGTGTCACGTGATGGCGCACGAGTCCTTCGAGGACACGTTCACCGCCACGCTGCTGAACGAGAACGTCGTGGCCATCAAGGTCGACCGCGAGGAACGGCCCGACGTGGACGCGGTGTACATGACCGCGACACAGGCCATGACCGGCCAGGGCGGCTGGCCGATGACCGTGTTCATGACGCCGGCCCGGGAGCCGTTCTACTGCGGTACCTACTTCCCGCGGGAACAGTTCCGCCGCCTCGTGCTTGGAGTCGCGAAGGCCTGGCAGGAAGACCGGGGCGGGGTCATCGGCCAGGCCGGGCGGATCAGCGCGGCGCTCGCCGAGCAGGCCGCCCCGTGGCGCGGCGAGGACGGCGCGCCCGACCTCGCGGCCGTATCCGACCGGGCGGTCGCCACCCTCGCCCGCAACTATGACCGCGTGCGCGGCGGGTTCGGCACAGCGCCCAAGTTCCCGCCCTCGATGGTGTGCGAGTTTCTGCTCCGCCGCTCCGAGCGGCCCGCGACCGGGGACAGTGGCCCCGCCGAGGGGCCGGGCAGCACCGGCGCGCAGGCGCTGGAAATGGCCGCGGGCACCGCGCACGCGATGGCGCGAGGCGGCATGTACGACCAGCTCGCCGGCGGTTTCGCCCGGTACAGCGTGGACGCGGACTGGGTCGTACCGCACTTCGAGAAGATGCTTTACGACAACGCGCTCCTGGCCCGGTTCTATGCGCACCTGTGGCGCCGCACCGGTGATCGCCTGGCCCGCCGGGTGGCGCGGGACACCTGCGGCTGGATGATCCGGGAACTGGGCACGGACGAGGGTGGCTTTGCCTCAGCCCTGGACGCCGACAGCGACGGAGAGGAGGGGGTGTACTACACCTGGACCCCGGCCGAACTCCGTGAGGTGCTCGGGCCCGACGACGCCGGGTACGCCGCGCAGGTGTTCGGGGTGACCGAGAGCGGCACGTTCGAGCATGGCCGGTCGGTTCTGCAACTGCGCTCGGATCCCGGCGATGCGGAGCGGCTGCGCCGGATCAGCGCCGCGCTCCTGGCCGCCCGGGCCGGGCGGGTCCGGCCAGGACGCGACGACAAGGTGGTCACGGCCTGGAACGGGCTCGCGATCACCGCGCTCGCGGAGTGCGGGCTGCTGCTGTCCGAGCCGGACTTCGTCGCCGCGGCGGAGGGCGCGGCGGGCCTGCTCACCCGGGTGCACCTGGCCGGTGGGCGGCTCGCCCGCACGTCCCGGGCCGGCCAGGCCGGGCCCAGTGCCGGAATCCTGGAAGACTACGCGTGCCTGGCCGACGGGCTTCTGGTCCTGTCCGGGGTCACCGGGCAGGGTCACTGGGTGCCCATGGCCGGGGGACTGCTCGACACCGTGCTGACCCGGTTCGCCGACGGCAGCGGCGGCTTCTACGACACCGCCGACGATGGCGAGCCGCTGCTGTACCGGCCGGCCGACCCCGCGGACGGGCCCACCCCGTCCGGAACCTTCGCCGCGGCCGGGGCGCTGCTCAGCTATGCCGCGCTGACCGGGTCGGCCCGGCATCACGAGGCGGCCGCCGAGGCGGTCCGTGTGGTCGAGCCCATCGCCGGGAGGTTCCCCGGCGCGGCGGGCGCGGGCCTGGCAGTTGCCGAGGCGCTGATCGCCGGGCCGGCCGAGATCGCGGTGGTGGGCCCGCCCGGCGACCCGCGCACTGCCGAGCTGCACCGGGAGGCCCTGCTGGCCGCGCCGCCCGGTGCCGTGATCGCGCTCGGGGACGGCGCCGGGGCGGTGGGAACCCGGGACGAACCGGTGGTCCCCCTGCTGCAGGGCCGGGGCCTCGTCGGTGGTTACCCGTCGGTATATGTATGCCGGAATTTCACCTGCCGCGCGCCGATTTCTGATCTCATGGAACTGAGGGGCGTGCTGGGGTACCCGGCCGACGTGCCGCCGGGCGATGAGAGACTTGACAGTCCGGTGGCATAACCGGTGGAATCCCTAGTGGCTTAGGTGGGTAAGGGACCCACGTGGCGGGCGCGACAACTGGGACGGAGAAGCGCGTGGAACAAGGCGGCAGCCGCCTTCGCGAGGCGATCCGGGAGCGACGGGTCTCGCCCCGCGCGCGGTGCGTGCGGCGGGCGTCCGGTCCTGCCGTCGGCGCCCTTGTCGCGTTGCTGGCCACCGCCGCGGGCTACCCCGGCGCACCGCAACCCGGCCCGGCCAGCACGAACCCCGCCACGAGTCCCAGCACGAGCGCGGCGGCCCGCCCGTGGCTGCTGTCCCGTACCGAGCCGTCGGCGCCGGCGCCCAGTCCGCGGCCGTCGGCGCCCACAGCGTCCACGGTGGCCCCGTTGCGGCACATGACGCCGGTGGATCTGGCCGCGGTGTCGGCAACCTCGCTGCCCGCCTCGGCGCTGCCCGCGATACGCCATCTGCACGGAGTGCAGGCGGCGCTGGCCGTGGACGCGGCCCGGGTCCAGGTGAACGGCAAGTTCGCGGCCGTACTCGGCGTCGACCCGTCGCGGTTCCGCGGTTTCGCCGCGAAGCCGACCGCGCGGGACAACGCGTTCTGGCGCAGTGTCGCCACGGGCGATCTCGGCATCTCCTACGAGATGGGCAAGCAGGACAAGCTGCCGGCCGGGACCTCGGTTACGGTCGCCGGACGGCACGTCGAGACCATGTCGGTCGGGGCGCTCCGCACGGTGGGCATCGGTGGCATCGACGCGGTGGTATCAGACACCGTCGCCAAATCCCTCGGGTTCCCCACACAGAACGCGATCGTGATCAGCGCCACCCGCAAGGCCAACTTCGGCAAACTGGCCAAGCAGGTGCGGAAGATCCTGCCCCACTCGGCCGCCGTTCAACAGCTTGCCGTGCAGACCGGCCAGGCGGGATCCCCGGTGGCCCAGCCACCGGCCGGCGCCGGCAGCCCGACGCAGCCCTCGATCAACGGCCTGGTCACGGTGCCGCAGCTGCGGACGATGCTCTCAGCGGCGCTCAGCAGGCTCGGCATGCCCTATGTGTGGGGCGCCGCCGGGCCACGGTCGTTCGACTGCTCCGGGCTGGTCCAGTGGTCGTTCGCGCAGGCAGGCATCGTCATGCCGCGGGTGGCGGCCGATCAGGCCCGCACCGGCCCGGCGGTCCCGGTCAAGTACCTCCAGCCGGGCGACCTGCTCTTCTACCACACCGACCCGACGGCGCCCACCTACATCTCCCACGTCGCCATCTACCTGGGCAAGGGCAAGATGCTCCAGGCCCCGGAGCCGGGCGAGTTCGTGGAGATCGTCCCGGTGGACCTCGGCAACGATTTCGCTGGCGCGGTCGATGTGTCGCCCAGGATCGCCGCCCAGGTGGCCGCCACCTCGGTCTGACCGCGCCCACCGCCCAGTCGCCGCCACCTCCCCATGATCAAAGCGACATATCCTCAGAAACGCACGGTTTCGCGCCCGGATTGTCCCGGTTTGGCCGTGCGCAAACGAGGATATGTGGCAGCGGCTATCCGGGCTGAGCGGGCGGGGTGCCCGGCGGGGGTGAGCGGCTGTCAGGGGCTGAGGGGGCCGGCGAACGCGGTGGCGTCGCTGCGGCAGTTCGCGGTCCCGGTGATGCCGCCGTACTTCGCGGACAGACCGGCGACCTTGTGGGTGGGCGAGGGCTTCGGCTTCGGTTTGAGGCTGTTGTCGCGGGAGCCGACGACGACCACGACCGGGCCGGAGGCCAGGCTGGCGACCTGCTTCACCCGCGCTCCGGGGATCTGCCCGGCAACCGCGTTGGCCTTGGGCCGCTGGGACGCCGCGCCGTACTCGATGACCGTGCGGACCCGGTTGTGCGGTGCGTTGCCGGTCTTGGTGACGTGGAAGCCGCGGCCGGCCAGGCCCCTGCCGATCTGGCTGGCCTTCCCGGCGGCGCCGGAACCGTTCAGCACCGACGCCTCCACCTGCGACGGGCTGGCGGAGCTGGCCAGTACCGACGGAGGCTGGCCGGTGGTTGCCTTCGGGTGGGTGCGGGGCAGCTTGGCGTCGTGCGCGATGTCGCGGAACAGCTTGCGGTCCTGCGGCTGCGCGAACTCGACCCAGTTCAGGTTCGGCGGGTAAGGCACGGTGGGCGCCTCGATGAACTGCACCGAATTGGCGGAGAGCCCGCGCAGGCTCTCCCCGAGGTGCAGCAGGTCGGACTGGCTGAACCCGGAGTCCAGCGTCAGCTGAGGGGCGGCATCGGTGATCACCTTGAAGAGCCGGGATGGGTCCGACAGCAGGCCGTCGCGCAGCGTCTGCCCAAGCGCCCGCGCGAGCAGGTAGTCGTCCCGCTGTATCCGCTGCAGGTCAGAGCCGTTGCCGATATTCTCGCGCGTTCGCCAGAACTCCAGGAACTGAACCCCGTCGATGTGGTGCTCGCCCTCGCTGAGGTTGAGCCCGGAATTGATGTTGTTCACCGCGAAGGGCAAGCAGACATTGACGCCGCCGATGTCGTCGACGACCTTGATCACGCCCGCGTAGCGCATCTCAATGAAGTGGTCGATCCGGATGTGGGTCTGCTGCTCGACCGTCTTCCACAGGCAGGCGGGGCCGCCGTAGGACAGGGTGGCGTCGATCTGTTCCAGCGCGCCCGGCTGGGCCTGCTGCCCGGTCAGGCCATGTCCCGAGACGCAAGAGTAGATGGGGACCATGGTGTCCCGCGGGATGTTCAGCACGGTGACGCGGTGGCGGCCGGGGGAGATGTGCACGATCATCAGCGTCTCGGAGACGGCGTCCCCGTCGTCACGGCCGACGTGCCAGTAGAGCTGTTGTCTCCGGGTCAGCCCGGCGGTGCTGCCGGAGGCGAACACGAGCAGGTTCAGCGCGTTGGGGTTGTACCTGGGGCGGCCGCTTGCCCAGATCACCAACCGCAACGTGGTTGATGCTGGTCCACACGCTGCGGAATTTCCAGTACGCGCCCAGCGCCGCCAGCGTGACGACAACGACGAGGGTGACCGCTACCCAGCCAGCGACGCGCCTGCCGCGCCGGCGCTGCGCGGCCAGATCCCCGAACGTCATGCCCGACCTCGCGCTCTCGTAGAGTGCAGCCCGTTGCGCTCTGCTGGAGTGCAGCCGGTTCCAGTTTGCATGATCAGTGCAAATCGGGCGGGGTCAGGGTCCGGGCCGGCCGGGGCGGGGTGGCGGGGTCCGGGCTAGCAGAGGGCGAAGCCGGTGTACCGGCCCCGGGACGGTAATCAACGCAGCCCGCGGGCGGAGGGGTGTTGGCTGAGATTGGCCCGCAGGAGAGGGGTGTGAGGAACCGGTCATTGCGGCTCTGTTGCGTTATGTGTAATCATAATTACATGAGTACAGAGCGAGAGAACGCGGCGGGGAATTCGGCGGAGCAGGTACGCGGCTGGTTCCTTGGCCGCCTGCCTGACGACTGGTTCGAGGGCCAGCCGGACATCCTGCTGGACCGTGAGGAGATCACGGTTATCGGTGACCTGCCCCCGGTGCGGGCTGGGGACGCCGAGTCCGAGGCCGCCGCGACTACGCCGAGACGGCGGCTGAGGCCGGGTCGGCGGCCGAGGGTCAGGCGGATGCGATCGCGGCTGGCCGGAGCCGGCCGGTTCCGCGAGGAGACCCGCGAGGCCAGGATCGGGATCGCCCGTGAGGCCGAGCGGCTGTTCGGTCGCAAGATGTCCTGGGGCGTGGTCAGCGAGGGCCGGAAAGTGATGTTCACCACACTTTCCGTTCCGGTCATGACCCGGCTGCGCCAGGCCGAGCGCCGGGTGCTCGACACCCTCGTCGAGGCCGGCGTAGCCCGCAGTCGCAGCGACGCGCTCGCCTGGTGCGTGCGACTGGTGGGGGAGCACGAGGACTCCTGGCTCAGCGCCCTGCGCGACGCACTGCGCCAGGTGGAGCAGGTTCGGGCCGAGGGCCCCCGCTCTTGACCAGCGGTGAATTAAGTCAAGCGGTTTAAACCAAAGGTCTAAACCAAGCCCCTCCGGAATGCGCCCAACGGTGCCCTCCCACGCGCGTTTGCGCTCATTTTTCGCACGCGCGAAGGACTGTGTTTCTCCGGCCCGCGCCGGCGTCATCGGCCAGCGTCGGGCCGTGCTTTGCCGCACCGTGTCACGTCGCCGCGACAGCGGCTGTCCCCGCAATGGGGCACCCGGCCCGCAATCGATCGGGTCATGCCGGGGTACACTCCCCAGATCTCGCAGAGCAGGGCGCACACGACCGTGCCCAGCGGCTGGCAGGTCGACATGCGGCACGGGATCGGCGCCCAAGAGGAGGAGCAACTGTGGGGCAGCAGGTGAACGCGGCATCGGTGGAATGGAATCCCACCACGGAACGGCTTCGCGAACTAGCGGAGAAAATGCCGAACGCTTCCGTCACGGAGTTTGGCAATGTAAACGTCAAGGCGCGCGTGGACTCACGCAGCACCAAGTCGACGTTCATCGTCGACGACTCAACCAATGCGACCAAGCAAACGATCCCGCGGGCGGAATATGACCGTATCGCCGCGGAGCAGGATGCCTACATCTCCGGGTCCCACGTCGTTGTCGTGGACGGTTACATCGGGTCGGATCCGGAGTTCCGCACCCGGGCACGGCTGGTCATGGAGGCGGCCAACGCCAACGTGGCCGGCATGCAGAAGCAGCTGTACTACCCGGTCGGCGAGGACTACGACCCCGCCACCTGGGAGCCGGACACCACGGTCATCTACACGCCCAACCTGGCCGCGCCCGGCTACCCGAATGACCGGGTCATCGCGGTCGACCTGAGCAGCAACATCACCAGGGTGCTCAACTCCGACTACTTCGGTGAGTCGAAAAAGGGCGGCCTGCGGATGTGGAACAACATCGTCTACAACCGCGGCGGCCTGGCCCTGCACGCCGGCTGCAAGGTGATCCCGGTCGGCGGGCGCCCGCGCGGGGTGCTCATCGTGGGCCTGTCCGGCACCGGCAAGACCACGACGACGTTCACCACTCAGCTGGGCAGCAAGCCGGCCCAGGACGACTTCATCGCGCTGATGCCCGGCGGCAAGGTCTACACCACCGAGAACGGGTGCTTCGCCAAAACGTTTGGCCTGGACCCACGGTTCGAGCCGGCCATCTACAACGCCACCGCCAAGCCCGACGCCTACCTGGAGAACGTCTCGGTGGACGCCCTGGGCAAGGTGGACTTCTTCGACACGTCCTACACCAAGAACGGCCGCACCACCTGGCCGTTCTCCTACGTCGACCCCTGGCCGTCCAACGACATCCCGCTCGCGGAGTTCCTGCTCATCCTGAACCGGAACGAGAACATCGTGCCGGGCGTGGCCCGGCTGGACCGGGCGCAGGCGGCCGCGTACTTCATGCTGGGCGAGACCACGGGCACCTCGGCGGGCGGCAAGGACGAGGAAGGCAAGTTCCTGCGCGTGCCGGGCACCAACCCGTTCTTCCCCCGCGCCATGGCCGACATGGGCAACCGGATGCTGGAACTGCTCGACAGCCATGAGCTCACGGTGTTCGTGCTGAACACCGGGCGCGTGGGCGGCGGCGATGACCACGAAGGGTCGAAGAAGGTCACGATCCCCTACTCCTCGGCGATCGTCCAGGCCATCGTGGAGGACACGATCACCTGGACTACCGACCCCGACTTCGGCTACGAGATCGCCGAGGCGCTTCCCGGCGTCGACGACGTCGAGATCCTGCAGCCCCGGCGGCTGTACGACCGGCAGGGCCGTGGCGACGAGTACGCCGCGATGGTCAGCCGGATGAAGCGGGAGCGCCGGGAGTACCTGGCGTCGTTCCCCGGCCTCGACGAGGCCATCGTCAAGTCGATCGGTTAAGAGCCGATCGGCTCAGCGCAACGTCAACCCCGGCCTGTCCTAGCTAGGGCGGGCCGGGGTTGACGTATCGTTGAAGGCACCCGCACCAGTCTCACCGTTATTTGGCATGAGCGCAGAAGGGGTGCAGATTGGGATTGCGCGATCTTGTCTACCGGCTGTACGAGCGCAGGCTGGAAGCGTCGCTGTCGGGGCACTCCATACCCCGGCACGTCGGGGTGATCCTGGACGGCAACCGGAGATGGGCGCGGTCCGCGGGCCTCGCCGACGTCAGCGATGGCCATCAGAAGGGCGCCGACCACATCTTTGAGCTGCTCGGCTGGTGCCGGCAGGCCGGGGTCGAGGTGGTCACGCTGTGGTTGCTGTCCACCGACAATCTCGCCAGGCCACGCGCCGAGCTGGAAGCCCTGCTCCGGATCATCGAAGGCACGGTCCGGGAACTGGTCGTCCAGGGCTGGCACGTCAAACCGGTGGGCGCGCTCGATCTGCTGCCGGTGGACACCGCGCAGGTGCTCAAGGACGCCGCCGAGGCGACGGCGGACAACCCCGGGCTCCTGGTGAACGTCGCGGTTGGCTACGGCGGGCGGCGGGAGATCGCGGACGCGGTGCGGTCGCTGCTTTACGACCACTCCACCAAGGGAACCACGATCGAGGAGCTGGCCGAGCTGCTGGACGTGGAGCACATCGCGGACCACCTCTACACGGCCGGCCAGCCCGATCCCGACCTGGTGATCCGCACCTCGGGGGAGCAGCGCCTGGGTGGGTTCCTGCTGTGGCAGAGCGCTCACTCGGAGTTCTACTTCTGCGACGCCTACTGGCCCGCGTTCCGCCGGGTCGACTTCCTCCGGGCCCTGCGGTCCTACGGCGCCCGGCACCGCAGGTTCGGCGCTTAGGGCGCGGGGACGGCCGCGGTAGCATCACCCGCGCCGCGCCGGCTCGTTGATAGCACCGGGGCTTGACGCCGCGTCACATGGGGTGCCGGGGACGGCCGGCGTCCTAGCACTACCGCGCCAACGATTCATTTGATAGCACCGGCACCAGTACTTCCGGGATCTCGTCCCGGCCGGTACCGTCTGAACTGGATAGGCGGTGCGTAGCCGCCTGCCGGGAAGGCCCTCGACATCCTCGAGCTTGTTGTCCTGGTACGCAGGCGAGACGAGCGAAGGGCCGGCGACCGGCCCTTCGCGGGCCGGCCCGGTCTTGCTCACACGTCTCTAGTCCAATCTCGGCGTCCCGAAGGACGCCCAGGGGAGAACGAGTGGCCAGTTCTTCTGCCCGCCGCCCTGCGCGGCAAGACACGACCCGCTCCGACACCGACCGCTCCGGCGCAGCCAGCGCACGGCGCACCTACGTCCTGGACACCAGCGTCCTGCTCGCTGACCCGCTGGCCATCAGCAGGTTCGACGAGCACCGCGCGGTGCTGCCGATCGTGGTGGTCACCGAACTCGAGGCCAAGCGGCACCACCCGGAACTGGGCTTCTTCGCCCGGCAGGCCCTTCGCTACCTGGATGATCTGCGTATCGAGCACGGCCGCCTGGATGCTGATCTGCCGATCGGCGACAGCGGCGGCACCGTCCGGGTGGAGCTGAATCACAGCGATCCACAGGTGCTCCCGCCCGGATTCCGGCTCGGGGACAACGACACCCGGATCCTCTCGGTCGCCCGCAGCCTGGCGGCCGACGGTGAGGATGTCGTCCTGGTCAGCAAGGACCTGCCGCTGCGGATCAAGGCCGCGTCGCTCGGGCTGACCGCCGAGGAGTACCGGGCCGAGATGCCCGCCGACTCCGGCTGGACCGGCATGGCCGAGCTCGCGGTCAGCACCGCCGACATCGAGCAGCTCTACGACACCGGCTCGCTCGACTGCGCGGACGCGCGGGGCCTGCCCTGCCACACCGGTCTTGTGCTGTCCGCCGGAGGGCTCGGTGGCGGGAGCGCGCTCGGCCGGGTGCTGCCCGACAAGTCGGTGCGCCTGGTCCGGGGGGACCGGGAGGCGTTCGGGTTGCGTGGCCGGAGCGCGGAGCAGCGGGTCGCGCTGGATCTCCTGCTGGACCCCGAGGTCGGCATCGTGTCGCTGGGCGGCCGGGCCGGTACGGGCAAGTCGGCGCTTGCGCTGTGCGCTGGGCTCGAGGCGGTGATGGACCGGCG
Source organism: uncultured Actinomycetes bacterium (assembly GCA_963813395.1). Lineage (GTDB taxonomy): Bacteria > Actinomycetota > Actinomycetes > Streptosporangiales > Streptosporangiaceae > DASXKD01. Next base: position 62,511 of record CAWEYV010000021.1, on the reverse strand, counting down.
CCAGCACCGGAAGGTAGTCGTGTTCCGCCCCCTCTACGCGGTGGGCGGCCAGGATCTCGGCTACCTGCCCGGCTCGGAGGCGGACAAGATGAACCCGTGGGCGCAGGCCGTCTACGACACCTTGTCCGCGGTCACCTCCCAGGCCGTGATCGACGAGGTGCTCGCCCGCGACATGTTCGAGGTGCTGCCGCTGACCCACATCCGGGGACGCTCGCTGCATGACTCGTTCGTGATCGTGGACGAGGCCCAGTCGCTGGAGCGCGGCGTTCTGCTGACCGTCCTGTCCCGGATCGGCTCCGGGTCCCGGGTGGTGCTTACCCACGACGTCGCGCAACGCGACAACCTGCGGGTAGGGCGGCATGACGGGGTCGTGGCGGTGATCGAGAAGCTGAAGGGGCACCCGTTGTTCGCGCATGTGACCCTGGTCCGCTCCGAGCGATCCCAGATCGCCGCGCTCGTCACCGAGATGCTGGAGGACGTGGGGCTCTGACAGGCCCGGTACTGAGGCCCCGTGACGCCGTCACGGGGCCTCAGCGCCACTGCGGGATGTTCCGGGGTCTCCGGGCTCCCGCGCCTGTGCGCCGCTGCCGGAAGTAGGTCCAGGCCCACTACGAGTGTGGGTGCCGGTCCATGGTGTGCGGTTGCGGCCGGGTCAGGATTGGCATATGAACGGGACCGGCGGCGGCCATCACCGGCGGCGATCAGTCGTTCTGGCCGTCGTCATGGCGGCGATCGGCCTGCTCGCCGCGGCGTGCGGTGGCGGCGGCGGTTCGTCCGCGCTGGCCGGGACGACGGCCTACCAGAAGGCGCTCGCCTACGCGCAGTGCATGCGCGCGCACGGCGAGCCGAGCTATCCCGACCCCACCAGCAACGGCGGCTTCATCATCGACGGGAAGAAGGACCATCTCAACGGCGCCCTGATGAACTCGGCCAACAAGACCTGTCAGCACCTGCTGCCCGAAGTCCCCTCCGATGACCGCGGCGCAGCAGCGGCAGGTCACCGCGCAGGCGCTGAAGTACGTCGCGTGCATGCGCACGCACGGGATACCGAATATGCCGGATCCGCAGGTCAACTCCCAGGGCGATGGAGTTTCGCATCGGCGGCCCCAACGGCACGGGCCCGTCGCCCAACTCGCCGGTGCTCCACACCGCGATGCAGGCCTGCCAGAAGCTGATCCCCGGGGGACCGCCGTAACCAGCTCGCACGGGCTACCGTGCCTCCTGCCTCCCGGTGGCCCGCCGTGATCATTGCTCGCAGTGCAGCAGGGCCTCGGCGATGGCCAGGTCACGCGGGTAGGTGATCTTGATGTTGCGCTCGCTGCCCGGCACGATGTGCACCTTTTCCTCCGGCAGGTAGCGCAGCACGATCCCGCAGTCGTCGGTGGCGGGCAGGTCGCCGAAGCGCGGGTCCGCGGCGGCGAGTTCGTGTGCCTTTCCTGATCACCGACAGCCGGAAGCCCTGCGGTGTCTGGCACCGCACCAGGCTGTCCCGCCGCGGCATGCCGGCGATGACTCCGTCGCTGACCACGGCGATGGTGTCGGACGAGGGCACCGCCACTCCCACCGCGCGGTGCCCGGCGAGCGCGGCCACGCAGCCGGCGATGACCTGCTGGTCTACCAGTGGCCTGGCGGCGTCGTGGAAGAGCACGTCACACTCGGTGCTGCCGAGTTCCTCGATGGCCCGCCAGGTGGAATCCACCCGGGTCCGCCCGCCGGCGATGACCTTGGTGAGCTTGCGGTATCCGTTGCCCGAGAGCAGGTCCCTGGTCAGCTCGGCCGATATGACCGGCGGTCATCACCACAAGGACGGCGTCCACGCCGGGGGCCTGCTCGAACGCGGTGACCGAATGCTCGATGAGTGCCCGTCCGGCGAGTGGCAGCAACTGCTTGGGCACGTGGGTGCCGAACCGCTCGCCCGAGCCACCCGCCAGCACGACCGCGACTGTGTGCATGACGCGGACTCTACCCCCGCCGCACCCCCGCCGCCCAAAGCGGGTGGTTACCCGTGTATACCGGGTAGACACGCGCGGTGACCTGCGAGCCCTTACCCGGGCTCGGAAGGTCGATTGGCTAGGATCGCCGTCAGTGGAGGGTGCATGTCGATGCTCACGCTGAGGCAGGTGCCGCTGAGGTGCCCCGAGACACGCCGGTTTGACTGGCCGTCGCCGACCACGGTTCCCCGGGTCTGGACGACCGCCTTCTTCGCCGCGTCTGCTGCGTATGCCCTGGTGATGGCCCTTGTAACCAACAACCACCTGCACCGGTTGTGGGGGATTTTCGCGGCCTGCTCCTACCTGCTCGCCGCCATGGTGGTCCTGGCGTGGCGGTCGCGCGGGGTGGACTCGGCCCTGCTGATCAGCCTCGGCGGGGCGCTGGTCGTGCCGCTGGTGCTGATGGCCAATGCCCGGATGCAGCAGCCTGAGGTGCGGGTGATCAACAAGTCGGCGGCCATGCTCGTGCACCAGGGCACCCCGTATGTCGGGCCCGCGGCGCTCGCCGCCGCGCACAGCCCGAACGTCTTCGATCCCTACCTGCCGGCGATGACGCTGTTCGGCGTGCCCCGCGCCTTGCTGGGCTTCTCTGTGCTGACCGACCCGCGGATCTGGTTCGGGCTCGGGTTCCTGGTCGTGTTTGCCGCGGCGCTTGCCGCGGCCGGCGCCAAGGACGTGGTGCGCTGGACCGTGCTGGTGGCCGCGTCGCCGGTAATCGCGTTCTCGCTGACCGTGGGCGGCACCGACGTACCGGTGCTCGCCTGCCTGTGCCTGGGGCTGGCGCTGCTGTGGCGCCAGCCGCATCCGGTACCGGCTGGCCTTGCCCTGGGGGTGGCCGCCGCCATGAAGGCCACCGCGTGGCCCGCTCTGCTGGTCGCGGCGGTCCTGCTCACCGCCAGGGACGGCAAGCGGGCGACGTGGACCCTGATCGGGACCGCCGCTCGCCGTGGTGGCGGTCATCGTCGGCCCGGTGGCCCTGCTGTGGCCGCGCGCCCTGGTGCAGAACACGGTCCTGTTCCCGCTCGGCCTGGCCAGCATCAAGTCCCAGGCGGTGAGCCCGCTACCGGGCCACCTGCTGGTCGAGACCGGGCACGCCGGTCACCTGGTCGCGGTGGCCCTGCTCGCGCTGGCCTGCCTTGGCATCGTCGCGTCGCTGGTGATCCGGCCACCGCGCACGGTTCCCGCCGCCACCTGGCGCCTGGTCATCGGGCTCAGCCTGATGTTCGTGCTCGCGCCCGCCACCAGGTTCGGCTACTTCCTCTACCCAGCGGGCCTGCTGGCCTGGCTGGGCATCTCCTGGCTTGGCTCGGTGTAACCCGGGCGGGCCGGGCTCGCCCAGGTCGGCGAATGCCACCTCCCAGTCCGCGTACCAGTCGGCGAACCAGGGCTCGCCCGCCGCGAGCGGGACTATGTGCTCGACCGTCTGGGCGTAGTAGGCGCGCTGCCGGGCGGCCGGCAGGTTCCGCAGCGTCTGGGCGTTGCTCGCCCGGTCAGCGAGCTTGACCAGGATGGCGTCGTGCGGGGCGCGGCGGAGCCCGCGCAGGTACTCCTCCTTGACGCTGGCCTTGTCCTGGCCCGGTCCAGGCTCGGGAATCGTCACCCAGCCGACCAGTTCCGCGACCCGCGGGCCGAAAACCGTGCTGATCTCCTCCAGCGTGCCGCTGGTGTCCTCCACCACGTCGTGGAGCACGGCGGCGCAGAGGATCTCGGGGTCGGTCACGCCCGCGCCGCGAACGAGCACCTCGAGTGCTTCCAGGAGGTGCTCGGTGTACGGCGCCCCGGTCGGCCGCTTCTGGTCGCCGTGGTGGGCGGCGGCGAAGTCCGACGCCTCGCGCAGCCGGGCCACGCTGCTGGCGGGCAGCCGCTCGCGCAGCCCGGGTTCGGCCTGCTGCCATGTGTGCCAGGTGGTGAAGAGCTGCACGTCAGCCGTTGCTGAACATCGAAGGGGTGTCCGGCCCGGAGAACGCGGTCTGGTCATGACAGATGTTCGTGTTGCCGCTGATTCCGCCGGCCGACGTGCTCTTTCCGATGCTCTTGGCCACCTTCGATACCGACTTGCGTGCTTCTTGGCCGGATGCGTGGAGGTCAGACCCTTGAAGCCGGAGCCGAGGACCAGGTTCAGGGTCGTGCCCTTGGCGCTGGACACCAGCTTGAGCTGTGCGGTGGGGATCTCCTTGAGCAGCGTGTCCGCCTCGGGGAGCAGCGACGTCGACCCGTACTCGATGATGGTGCTGCTGGAGGTGCTTGCGTTGCCGGTCCCGGCCACCTTGTAGCCCTTGGCGGTCAGCTTGCTGGCCGTGGTGGCGGCCAGGCCAGCGGTGTTCGTGGCGTTGAGGACCTGGACGTGCACCTTCTTCGTGCTCACCGTGGGTATGCTGCGTGTTCGCCCTGGCGTCCCTCCGTGCCGTCTTCTGGAGGTGGTTGTCCCGGGCGATCGCGCGGAAGAGCGGGTTCGCCAGCGTATGGTCCAGAATTCCACCTGGTTGTCCGGGTTGGCGGGCTACGGCAGGACCGGTGCCGTCATGAACTGCAGCGAGCCCGTGCTCACTCCCTTCAGGCTGTCGGCGATCGCCAGCATCTCGGTGGAGGTCAGGCCCGCTGTCGGTGGTGAGGGAGCTGGCGATGTCGTGGACCAGGCCGTAGAGCTTGGTCGGGTCGGTCAGCGAACTCGACTGCTTGATCTTCTGCGCCAGCGAGGCCAGGAAGATCTGCTGGCGGTTGATCCGCTGCAGGTCCGAGCCCTCGCCGATGTGCCGCTCGCGGACGAACGCCAGCGCTTGCGCGCCCTTCACGATGCTCCGCCCGGCGGGCAGGTTCAGCCGCGAAGCCGGGTCCTTGACGGCGTAGGGCAGGCAGACGGGGACCCCGCCGACGTCATCGACGATCTTCCGGAAGCTGAGGAAGTTGACCTCGACGAAGTGGTCGATGTGAATGTGGGTGACCTGCTCCAGGGTCTTCCACAGGCAGGCCGGGCCGCCGTAGGAGTAGGTCCAGTTGAGCTGCTCCACGTTGCCGATGGGCTGGGCCTGCTGGCCTGGTGCCCGGACCCATCCGCGTCGCACTGGTAGATGGGCACCATGGTGTCGCGCGGGAAGCTCACCACGAGCGCACCGTTATGGTTCGGCGGGATGTGCAGCAGCATCGACGTGTCCGAGCGGGACCCATCGATGCCGCGGCCGTACTTGCCCTTGGTGCCAGTGCGTGAGTCAGAACCGATGATCAGGATGTTCGTCGAGCCGTCCAGCTTCGGCGGCCGGTTGCCGAGCATGTGGTTGGTGACGTCCAGGTGGTGAATGCTGTCGTAGACGTTGCGGTAGGCGGCGTACGCGGTCAGTGAGATGAACGTCACCGTCAGCGCCGCCAGGATGCCAAGGATGCTGAGCAATGGGTGGCGGCCAAGGATGCGCTGAGTGCGCGATCGTGGTGGGCCACGCACGGCGCGACGGGCCAAGCCTGCCCGGCAGCCGACGGCCGCTGGGGCCCTGGTCCTCGTCGTCCCAGCCGTCATCGCTGCCGTTACGGCCTCGGCCTCCGATCATCGATCCCAAGCGCTTTCTTCCCGCACCAGGGAACTTGCCGGTGCCCTTAGGATCCTCGTAGCGGCTCATTGCTGCTGCTCAGCGCTCCTCGGCATGAATCGAAAGTCACGCGGGGCTGGCCCCATTCTCTCCAGAGAAGGCAGAGGATGGTGTGATATTCGCGTCGAGTCGGCCAGCCCAGTCCACTGGCCGGAGACGCCGCCGCGCCTTCTCCGAGCCGGATCCGGCAGGCAGTTGCCCGTTCTACAGTAGAGAACGTGCGCCTCGGACCCCGTCTCACCGCCCGGCAGACTGAGGACAAGTCTACCGAGAAGAGCCGAGGACAGACCCGCCGACACCGATGAAGGGGCCGCTGAGGGCGACGCGGCCGGGCTGGATGGCACTGACAGCGCAGGCCGCGAGCCCACCGAAGGGGACGCCGCCGGGCCGGCAAAGCAGACCTGACGGCGGGCAAGAACGCCGCCCCGGACATCGCTGACCCCCATGCTGCTGAATCGGATACCGCTGAACCGGGCACTGGGGCCGAGGCGGCCGGCGCACCCGCCGAAAGCGAGACCGCTGAGCTGGACGCGGAGGACCTGGCGGCCGGCGCGCCCGGTGACGGTGACACAGCTGTGCTGGGCGACCGCTATCTGACGTCGAAAACGCCTGTCGCCGATGACACCGCTGAGCTGGACACGGGGGATGTGGCAGCGGCCAAGCCCGCCGACGGTGACACCGCTGAGCTGGGCAAGGGGGACGCGGCGGCGGACACGACCGCCACCGATGACACCACCGAACTGGGCAAAGAGGGCCAAACGGTCGCCATGCCCAGCCCGGCAAGAAGGCAACCAGGCTGGGCCGGGGAATTGCCGCCGCGGGCCTGGGCGCAAGAACCCTGCAGCAATGGGGCATACGTGTGGCGCGGCTGTGGCAGCCAGGGCCCGGCATACGGGAGGCCGCTGACCCCGGCGGCCGGACGTTCGCCATGGTCACCGACCTGCCATCGCTGCTGCTCATCGCCTGGCTGCTGCCCGGCATCGTGCTGCTGCTCGCCGGCCGGTTCCTGCCGGCCCCGATGGTCTTGATCTCCGTGCCGGTAGCGGTTGCGCTCACGATGCTGGCCGCCCGGCAGATTCCGGGCCGCTGGCCCATCTTGGACACCAAGGAGCGGGACAAACCCACCCGAAGCAAGTCCTGGGCCGCGTGGTGGGGGCTGGGCGGAACGGTCGTCATCGCCGTAACGTTCGCCGCCTGGCAACTGGTGGAGAACTCGCCCCAGTTCATCGTGAGCCGGGATCCCGGGGCGTCTGCGCAGATCGCCTTCTGGATAGCCGAGCACGGGGCACTGCCCATCCCGGCATCTCTGGCGGCGTTCGGTGGCGCCCACCCTGGCCTCGCCTTCTCCAGTTACGGCTTCACCAGCCACGGCGCATCGGTGGTGCCCGGGCTGACGTCCGGCCTGCCGATCGTGCTCGCCGCTGGAATGTGGGTCCACGGCGTGACGGGTGCCACGATGATGAGCCCACTGCTCGGCGCGCTCGCCGTGCTCGCCGTGGGCGGGCTCACCGGCCGGCTGGCCGGTCCACAGTGGGCACCGGCGGGTGCGTTCTTGCTGGCTCTGACCATCCCTGAGGTCTATACGAGCCGGTCCGCCTTCAGCGAGACTTTGGCACAGGCGCTACTGTTCGGTGGCTTGTGCTTGATCGTCGATTCGTTCTCCTCCCGGCGGCCGCTGACCCTGGCCATCCTCGGCGGGCTGTCGCTTGGCCTCACGGTGCTGGCGGGCACCGGACTGCTGCTGGTACTCCTTCCGATCATCCCGGTCGCCGGGGTACTGCTCGCTGGCCGCAAGCCACAGGCCATTCCGCTAGCCGCTGGGCTCGCCGCCGGGGTCATCTGTGGGCTGGCCGCGGGCATCGGGCTGGACTTCCCGGCGGTGAGCACCGCGGCGCCATCGTTCGGCATGATTGGCATCCTTGCAGCGGGCTTCGCGGTCGTGACCGCGGTTGGGGTGACTGTGGGGCTTGTGGGGCCGGTGCGCCGGCGCGCGCGCAAGCTGCTTGACGGGCGCCCGCTGCGCTGGCTGCCCGACGCCGCCGCGGTGCTGGTGCTGATCGCGGCGATCGGGCTCGTGATCCGCCCGTATCTGCAGAAGGTCCGTGGCCCCGCCAGCCCGTATGTGGCCGCGCTGCAGCGCTTGGAGAGCCTGCCCATCGATCCCGGGCGGCTGTACGCCGAGAACAGCCTCTACTGGGTGATCTGGTACCTCGGGGTCCCCGCGCTGCTGCTCGGGGTGGTCGGCCTGGCCATGGTCACGCGGCAGTGCCTGCGGGCGCTGATCACCTGGCGCGATGCCGGCGGGGCCGCCCGGGCGTGGGCGCTACCGGTGGCGATCATCGGCTGGGGCCTGTTCGCCGTGCTATGGCAGCCGGACACGGTGCCCGACCAGCCCTGGGCCAGCCGGCGGCTGGTCCCGGTCATCCTGCCCGGCCTCGTCGTGCTGGCGGTGTGGGTGGCCGCATGGCTGATCGGCCGGGCGCACGCCCGGGGCGCTGGCCTGACGGCCGTGGCGCTGGCCACGGCGTGCTTCGTGGTGGCCCTGGCAGAGCCGCCCGCGGCGATCACGTTCGGCATCGCACTGTCGCACCCAGCGAATCCCGCGACCCGGACGGCCCTGTCCGGCCTGGCGTTCCGGCGAACCGGTGCGGGGCAGGTCATCGCCGTCGAGAGGTTGTGCGGGGCAATACCCCGGAACTCGTCGGTGCTGCTGCTGGACAAGGTCGCGGCGCGGGCCTTCGCCCAGGTCATCCGCGGCACATGTGACATCCCTGCGGGGATCGTGTCGGGCTCCGCGCACTGTGAGGTCGATGCCATCATCGGTGGGATCGAGCGCGCCGGGCGCCATCCGGTACTGCTCGCGTCCCGGGCGTCTGAGCTGGTCCCCTACGGCAGCGCAGCCGAGCCAGATAGTCAACCTCGCCACCGAGCAAGACGCGCACCTGCTGACCCGGCCGCCAACCTCAACCTGGCCGGTGCATTACGTTCTGTGGATGTCCGCGCCAGGCGGTGCGGTCACCGGATCGTGACCTGGCTGGCCAGGTCCGCGAGAAGCTGCGTGATTTGCCTCGCGTTCCAGGACCCCCTAAAGTGAAGGGACACCGACGCGGGGTGGAGCAGTTCGGTAGCTCGCTGGGCTCATAACCCAGAGGTCGCGGGTTCAAATCCCGCCCCCGCTACTAAATGCGCAGGTCAGGGGCCTCTTCCGATCTTGGAAGGGGCCTTCTTGCTGCCGGATGCTCACGGGTTTGCCCTAGTCCACGTGGACCTGACCGTCGTGGACGGCACCGTAGTCCAGGGCAGGCCCGGCCCGTAGAGATCGCCCGCCGCGGCACCGCCGCCCGGCCGGCCGCTCCTCGTGAGGGTCCATCACTGTGAGTTTGCCGTCCTTTTAGTGATCTGAGTGATCCAAGTCGGAGGAAATTCACCGGATCTATTACTGCGCGGGCCGAATAGCCGCATTCCGCCCGTGCCGCCCAAGGCGCGCGTAGTGTTTGGTGCGGGGTTCGGGCCGAATACACGTTGAGCTCCGGTGAGATCCGCTTGCCGGTGATCATCTTGTCTCGCTGAACGGGGGAGCCGCCATGGCCGCCGCTTGCCGCGTTGCCGTCGTTGTTGTGATGCTCCTGGGCGCTGCCGTGAGCGCCGGCCTGGCAAGTGCGCAGGATGCCCGGGTCGGCGCTACCGCGTGCGGGCTGCACCAGCGCATCACCCAGCGGGCATCGGGGGGCGTGTGGGTGTACAGCAGGCCCAACGCATTCGACACCAGCGGCCAGAAGTTGTGCATCTCCGGGTCCACCAGGCACCCGGGGTTCACCGTCTTGAACAACCTGCGCTACACCGGCGCGTGGCAGGCCTACCCGTTCACCGGGGCCGGCTGTGCCTACGACCTGTGCTCTCGCAACACCAACTTGCCGATGCAGGTGCGCGGGCTGCCGGCGGCGACTAACACCAGCTTCGCCTGGACCGGGTCGGCGCCGGGGAGTTGGAACGCCTCCTACGACATCTGGTTCGACCACCATGATCAGATCAGCGCCCAGAACGACGGCGCCGAGCTGATGATCTGGCTGCGGCCCAATCCCGGTTACAAGGGCGGCGTGCGGGTGCACATCTCGAAGCAGTGGTACTGGTTCGTGCACTGGCGGACCTGCAACTCCGCCCGGCAGGTGGGGTTTGCTCCGCCAAGAGTGAGCCCGGCGGACCACTCCGGAATCTGCTGGAACTACGTGCAGTTCCGGTTCCTCAGCCCGGTGCATGGTGTGCAGCGGCTTTGGCTCATGCCGTTCATCAGGTTCCTGGAGAATCAGGGCCTGGTCCGCCCCTCGTGGTGGCTGACGTCGGTCCACGCCGGATATGAGCTGGTCAGCGGCGGCAAGGGGCTGACCACCACGTGGTTCAACGTTGACATAGGTGGCCACACCCACACCCAGCAGTGGAGCACCCGGCAGGCCTCTCAGGCCGCGGCGCAGGCCAGCGGGTTCGTCGATGTGCTCTACAAAGCGGCTGACACGACGCTGGGCCATCAGTGGGAGAACCCGCGGCTGGGCTGGCGCGGGCCGGTCTCGATGGGCAGCCAGGTGGTTAACGGGGAGCCGTCGGTGACCACCTCGCTGCCCAACACGATCGATGCGTTCTGGCAGGGCGCTGATGGCGGGCTGTGGCATCAGTACACCACCGGCAGCGGCTGGAGCAGCCAGCAGGCGATGAACGTGGGTACCCTCGGCGGGCCGCCCAAGGCGGTGGCCCAGCCCAACGGGGCGGTGGATGTGTTCTGGCGCGGCACCGACAATCAGCTGTGGTACGCCAGCTATGTTCCGGGGAGCGGCTGGTCGTCCGCGCGTAGCCTCGGCGGTGATCTGGCCTCCGATCCGGCGCCGGCGGTCTCGTCCCCCGGTACTTTCGATGTGTTCTGGGAGGGCGCCGACGGCAACCTGTGGCACGTCTACCAGACTCCCGGGCATAGCTGGTCGGCGCCGGTGAACCTGAACGTGGGGACGCTGGGCAGCGGGCCCGCGGCGACCGGCCAGCTCAGCGGCGCCATCGATGTGTTCTGGCGGGGGTCCGGCGACGGTAACCTCTGGCACACCTACTACACGTCTCACCGCGGCTGGCACAGCGCGAACGACCTCGGCGGCGACCTGCCAGCCAGCACGGCACCGGTCGCGCCTGTCACGTCGGTACCGGGCACGGTCGATGTGTTCTGGGCCGGCACCGACGGGAACCTGTGGCACGCCTACACCACGGCCGGCCACCCTTGGCACGCGCCGTCGAGCCTGGGCATGGGACCCTTGGGCAGCACGCCCTTCGCCACCGCTCAGCCGGACGGTACCGAGGACGTGTTCTGGCGCGGCGTCAGCGACGACCACCTCTGGCACGCCTACTACAGCTCCGGCCACGGCTGGAACGGGCCGCAGGACCTCGGCGGAGATCTTTACCCCCTGCCGTAACACGTCGCGCCGGGACAAACGCGGCTCGCCAGGCGCTCCGCTCCCGTGACCGGCCCCGGCGGTCAGCGGTACCTGCTGGATCAGGCGGGGGCTGGGCTTGGGGTTACCTGAACGGCCCAGCTATGCCCGTTCCAGCGCTCGGCGAGCGTCAGCGTCCCGTGGCTGGTGGCGGTGGACCCGACTACGGTGCAGGCGGCAGCCGATGGGCAGGACACGGCGGTCAGGTCAATGACGTTCGCTCCGGCTGGCAGGCGCAGGTGCTGGAGCGACCAGGCGCGGCCGTCCCAGCGTTCGGCCAGGCCGTGGGCTGGTGCGCCTGCGCCGCCCACGGCGGTGCAGGCGGTGGCCGACGAGCAGGACACGGCCGGTCAGTGGGGGCTTGGTGGCTTTGCCGCTGATTGCCTGAATGCGCCACCTGGTGCCGTTCCAGTGCACCACCAGCGGGGTGGCGCTGATGTCCTCGCCGACCGCGGTGCACGCGTTTGCTGCCGGGCACGACACCGCGGAAAGCCCGGTGTCCTCGTTGTCGCCCCCTCCTGGAGCACCGTCGATGGCCCAGCTCGTGCCCTGCCACAGCATCGACAGCGGCGCCGAGCCCGGGCCCTCGTCGTTTTGGGTCTGCAGGTAGCCCGCCGCCATGCACAGCGAGGCGGATGGGCACGACACGCTGGTCAGGTCGCTGCCCGGATCGCCGATCGATGGTGTGGACTGGATGGCCCAGCTCGTGCCGTCCCAGTGTTCCGCCAGCGTAGTGCCGGTAAAGCTCACATCGCCGAAGTCGTAATAGCCCACTGCGGTGCACGATGTCGCCGACGCACACGACACCCCGGCAAACGGGACGCCCGCGTTCCCCGGCGATGGGGTTGGCTGGATAGCCCAGCTGTGCCCGTTCCAGCGTTCGGCGAGCGGGGCGCTGCCGGACGCCGTGGCATCGAACCCGACCGCGGTGCAGACGCTGGCCGACGTGCAGGAGACTCCGGTCAGGCCACCGCTGGTGGCTCCCGAGGGCACCGGAAGGTGCATGACCGACCACCGGCTGCCGTTCCACCGCTCAGCGAGCACCTGCTGGTTGGTAAGGCTGGCGATTCCTACCGCGACGCACATCCGGCGCGCGGAACAGGACACCGCCAGGAACTGGTCTGTCAGCACCGGCCGCGCCACGGGCCCGGCCCTGGACACGCCACCCGCCGCCGGCGCGGATGCGGCCAAGACGGCCACCGCCAGCGCCACCGCCGCAGACCACCTGGCCAGCCCATGCCTTGACAGCCACATTTTCCGGGACAACCGGCCGCCTGTGCCGCCGTAGTTGACGATTCCGAACATTCCCCGTACCTCCCTGTGATGGCCTGGCGGGGAGCGTTTGTTCTTGGCGACGGGGCCTTCACCGGTAAGACGCTCAAGCCCTGGCGCCAGATGACGCGAAAGCCCAGAATCCACAGTGCCCCCGCGCTCACAGGTCACCGGCGGGTGCGGTGCACCAGACTGATGAGAGTGACGGAGATACGGCCCGCTGCGGACGCGGGCGCAGCGCAATGGTTGCTGCGATCCGATGTCGATTGGTGGGATCTTGTTCGGTACGGCCCGCCCGGCTTTGAGGTGTATGTGCGTATCGCATTTCCCGAAGATTCCGGGGCGGGTGCCGGCAACCTGTCGGGCGAAGCACCGGTCGATGCCGTTCGGGCAGCACTCACGACTCTCGGCTCGTACACGGCCACGCCTTCGAAGGGGTACGCGGCAATATGGGAGGGCTGGGTGAGCGGGGCGCCGGCTCCGCAAGCGCCCCGAGTGGAGATTCCTAATCGAACGATGCTGCTGTTCGCCGGCCCTGTCGAAGCACTCAGAGACGCACCAGCTCTGGCCTGGTACGGCTCTGCAGCAGGCGTCGCACAAGAGCCGCACCTGGTGTGGCCGGAGGATCAAGCCTGGTGCCTGGCCTGCGAGGTCGATGAGGAGATCGAGTTCACCGTGGGCTGTTCCGGGGAGGCGTCCCAGGCTTTGGCCAGGGCCCTGCCGGGCGCTGTGCGACGAGTGCGTTACGGGGAACCGGCTCCGATGTACCGCGACCCGGCCTAGTGCCCAGCGTGCGCTCATCGGCTACGGAGCGTCGGTGGGCCATGACGCGAGGACGTGGTGACGCCCGGATGACCCAGGCTCGTGCGGCTCAGACCATCGCCAGCTCGTAGTTGACGCAACCGGGTGGTTGCCATAATATGGCAATCGTTCGGTTGCTACGAGGTGGAGGATGTCATGGGATTCCCCGATCGGATCGAGCGGACCGTGCAGCTCGCGCATCCGCCGAGCAAGGTGTGGGACGCGCTGACCACGGCCGAGGGTCTGGCCGCCTGGTTCGGCGACGAGGCGGTGATCGACCTGCGGCCGGGCGGGGCAGCCCGGATGAGCTGGGATCACGGGTTCACCGTCCAGATGCGGGTGGAACGGGTGGAGGAGCCTACCGTGTTCGGGTTCACCTGGCAGATCTCCGGGCTGCCCGAGGAGGACCCGCGCCGCACCTATGTCGAGTTCACCCTGGAGGCGGCCGGGGCGGGCACCCGGCTGACGGTGATCGAGTCCGGGTTCGCCCAGCTGCCCGAGGATGTGCACGGCAAGGCCTACGGCGGCAACACCGAGGGCTGGGCGGCCGAGCTGGGTGAGCTGGCCGGCTACCTCGACGCCGCCTGACGCCGGCTACCTCGATGCCGCCCGATGGTGAGGCGATCGCCGAGCAGGTCTTCGCCGCGCTGGCTGACCCGACGCGGCGCGCCATTTTGGCCGCGCTGGCCGCGGGGGGCCCAGCCACGGCCACCGACCTGGCGGGCCGTTTGCCGGTGACGCGGCAGGCGATCGCCAAGCACCTGGCTCTGCTGGCCGGGGCCGGGCTGGTGACCGCGGAGCCGGGGGAGCGGCGCCGGGTGCGGTACCGGCTGCGCTCGGCGCCGATGCAGGTAGCCCAGCAGTTCCTGGCCGCCTTGGCCCGAGACTGGGACACCTCACTCGACGCACTGACGGACTACCTCGACCGGGGTGCTTAGCGACCACCCGGCCGGGCGGGCCACCACAACAACCCGCGCAAATCCCAGAACACCAGGGCCGATCACGGAGGCGATGATGAAGGGTGAGTTGCAGAACGCCCCGTTGCCAGCAGCAGCCGACGCCGACACCGGCATCGCAGCGCTGCCTGCGGTCGTGCGCGCCACGCCAGTTGCGACGGCAGCCACGCTGACGGGGATACTCGGGCTGGCCGCGGCGTGCTGGGCCATTGCGGTCTGGCAGATGCACGGGATGGACATGGGGACCGCGACCCAGCTCGGCTCGTTCGGCTTCTTTATCGCCGTATGGGTGGTGATGATGGCGGCGATGATGCTGCCGGGCGCCGCCCCGGCCGTGCTCAGGCGCGCCGACGCCGGCGGCGTACGGGCCGTACCACTGTTCGCTGGCGCCTACCTTGCTGTGTGGGTACTGGCAGGCCTGGCGGTGTATGCGGCGTACCGGCCGCACGGGACGCTGGCCGCAGGCGCGGTGGTGATCGCCGCGGCCGTCTATGAGGTCACGCCGCTCAAGCGGCACTTCCGCCGGCGCTGCCGCGACAGCGTCCGCTCCGGGTTCCGGTTCGGGCTTTGCTGCGCCGGGTCAAGCCTGGGGCTGATGCTGATGCTGGTGGCGCTGGGGGTCATGAGCGTGACCTGGATGACGGTGATCGCCATCCTCGTCTTCGGGCAAAAGCTGCTGCCCCCCAAAGCCGCCGTCGATGTGACGCTCGCGCTGGCCATCACCGGGCTCGGTATCTGGGTCATCATCGCGCCTTCGTCGGTGCCCGGGCTCATGCCACCGATGATGTGAGCCATCGCGGCCCGGGCCAGACGACGCTGTTTGTGACAACAAGAAAGACGAGAAAAGGAAGATAATCAATGACCAGTCACAAGACCGGAACACGTGAAGAATGGCTTGCCGCCCGGCTGGAGCTGCTGGAGGCCGAGAAGACGCTGATACGTCGCAGCGACGACGTGGCGCGGCAGCGCCAGGAGCTGCCCTGGGTCCGGATCGACAAGGACTACCGATTCGAGACGGACCAGGGAAACGCCTCGCTGGCCGGCCTCTTCCGCGGGCGCTCACAACTGCTCGTCTACCACTTCATGTTCGGGCCCGACTACAACGCCGGCTGTCCCGCCTGCTCGGCGATCGCCGACGGCTTCAACGGCGTCGCTATTCACCTGGCCAACCACGATGTGATGTTCTGGGCGGTGTCGCGCGCTCCGCTGGCGAAGCTGCAGGGCTATAAGCAGCGGATGGGCTGGAGCTTCCCCTGGGCCTCCTCGTTCGGGAGCGACTTCAACCCCGACTTCGACGTAGCCCTCACCGAGGAGCAGGAGCGTGCGGGTTCCTTCGAGTACAACTTCCGCGAGTCGCCCGTGTGGTCGCCGCCGGAGGACATGCGCGGGCCGTTCGACGCGTGGGCCGCAACGACGGGCACTGACTGGGCGACCTACACACGCGAGCGCCCGGGCATGAGCGCGTTCGCGCTCGAGGACGGAGTCGTCTACCACACCTACTCGGCCTATGCGCGCGGCTTGGACGGTCTCTGGGGCATGTACCAGTGGCTCGACCGGGCGCCGCGCGGGCGGAACGAGGCGCGCGGCCCCGGCGACCCGCTCAACTTCTTCCGCCGTCACGACGAGTACGACCACACCAACGGAGCCAGCAAATAACCATGCCCGGCTGATTGGGCCCACCGGCGCACAACACCCAGATCACCCGAGCGCGGTAAGGCTGGCCAGGGTGTCAGCTACAGGCGCGAGCCAGGAGACGTTGCCCGGCCAGAGACTGACCGATGCCTTTGTGCGGTCCGGCGAGTCCATAAACATGCAGACCGCAGGAGCAGCAGGCTCTGCACCGCCGCTAAGGAGGCAACGCATGGCGCAGCGGGCCGCGACAGCGCCGGATGGCAGGCAGTTCGCCGAGCGGGCGGAACCGTTCCGGCGCGAACTGCTGGCGCACTGTTACCGGATGCTCGGCTCGGCTGATGAGGCCGAGGACCTGGTTCAGGAGACATACCTGCGGGCGTGGCGGTCCTACGGCGAGTTCGGGGGCCGGTCATCGATGCGGACCTGGCTCTACCGGATCGCCACGAACGCCTGCCTGACCGCGCTCGGTCAGCGGGCCCGGCGCCCACTGCCATCAGGCTTGGGCGCCCCAGGAGGCGACCCGGGCGCGCCTGCCGCTCCGCGCGATGACATCGCCTGCCGCCGCCCTGAAACGGCTGCTCCACCGGGACGCCATCCTTGAACTGCCGCCATCCCCGGCCTGGTTCACCGGTGGCGACGCCCTCACCGGCGCGATCGCAGGCCTCGGCTCGCCCGGCGACTGGCGGATGATCCCCACCGCCGCCAACGGCCAGCCCGCCGCAGCCGTCTACCACCGCGCCCCCGACGACACCTACCAGGCCTTCGGGATTGCCGTGCTCACCCTCACCCGCTCAGCCATCGCCCGGATCACCGTTTTCGCGGACCCAGGCTTGTTTTCTGTCTTCGGCATGCCGCGGACTTACTGAAACCTCCGCAGCCCGGCCCGGCTGCCCCTCGTTACAGGCCGGTAACGTCACCGAGTACGGCGATGCCACGCATGGCCCTAGCCGTCGGCGGACACATGGCGCGGCCAGCTACTGGCGCCCTCCTGCCACTGCCCGGTGCGCGGCAGCTGTCACGGTAGGTCACGCTCATCCTTCGACGAGTTGCTGGCCGCCGTCGATGTCAAAGGTCGCGCCGGTGACCGCGCTGTTCGTCATGAGGTGGACGGCCAGTGCGGCGATATCGGCCGGGCCGACGACGCGGCCGATCGGCAGCGTGGTACGGAGTTGCTCACGGCGCTCGTCGATCTGGTCGCCGAGCAGCGAGGCCGACAACGGCGTGTCCACGAACCCTGCCGCGATCAGGTTGACCCGGAGGGGCGCGACTTCGATCGCGAGGTTCTTGATCATGGCGGGAAGCGCGGCGGTAAGGGCCGCGATGAACGCGAGGCCCGCTGCCGTGCGGCGGCCACCCGTGCCGCCCATGAACAGCAGGGTGCCTCCCGGGCGAACCTTGCCCGCGGCGTCCCGGGCGATCTGCAGCGGCAGCAGGAGATGGGCGTCGACGTTGCGGCGTGCCGCGTCGAGGTCGAATTCGGCCAGCCGCGCGTAGTAGGGGCCGGGACCGGTGACCAAGAGGTGGTCGATGGGCGCAGGCAGCGCGTCGAAGAACCGCCCGAGCCGGCCGAAGTCGGTGGCGTCGAAGGCGGCGATGCTGGCCCCGAGTTCGAGGCCGGCGCGGTGCAGGCGGTCCGGGTTGCGGGCGGTGAGAATGATGTCCGCTCCCTTGGCACGGGCGAGCCGGGCTGTCTCGAGCCCGATGCCGGAACTGCCCCCGATGACGAGGACGGTTTGCCCGAGCAGGTCCCGCTCGCGATGCATCGGCGAAGTATTGGCCGAGACGGCCATGGTTCCTCCAGACGTCGCGTCGCGCTGATTGGGTCAGGAGACACTCTTGCGCCTTCGGCGGTTGCATCGGCCCAGGGAGACACCCTGGCGCGACCCTTGGTCTACGGGGTTCCTCATGGTCTACGGGGTTCCTCAGGCCCGAACGCGGATGTACGCTCTGCTGATACGGGCTACGAGCGGTCGTTGAACCGTACAGGGAGGCCGCCGACGAGTCACGATCCCCATCAGCCCCTAAAGCTCCTCGGACGCAGAAGTGAGTGTGAGGTGCTTGACCGGCTGTTGGCCGACGCGCTCGGTGGCCGGGGTCAGGTCACCGTCCTCCGGGGCGAGGCGGGCGTGGGCAAGAGCGCGCTGCTGGGCTACCTGTCCGACCGGGTCGCCGGCTGGTACCTCGCGAGAGCTGTCGGTGCCGAGGCAGAGATGGAACTGGCCTATGCCGGCCTCCACCAGCTCTGCGTGCCCATGCTGGGCCACCTCGACCGGCTGCCCGTCCCCCAGCGCGACGCACTCGCGACGGTGTTCGGCCGCAGCGCCGGCGCCGCGCCCGACCGGTTCCTAGTCGGGCTGGCCACACTCACGCTGTTCGCCGAGGTCGCTGAGCAGCAGCCGCTCGTCTGTATCGTCGACGACGCGCAGTGGCTCGACCATGCCTCGGCGCAGATCCTTGGGTTCGTTGCCCGCCGGCTCCTCGCCGAGCGGATCGCGGTCGTGTGCGCCACGCGGCCGGGGGGCGGCGATGACGTTCTCGACGGGCTGCCGGTCCTGCCGGTCCACGGGCTCGGTGACAGCGATGCCCGCGCGCTGCTGCTGGCCAACGTGCCCGGCCCCCTGGATGCCGCCGTTTGCGACCAGATCATCATGGAGAGTCACGGCAACCCGCTTGCCCTGCTCGAGCTGCCGCGCACCTGGAACGTCGCCGGCCTCGCCGGCGGGTTCGGTTTTCCCAGCAGCCAGCCGGTCGCCGGCAGGATCGAACAGAGCTACGTCCGGCGCCTCCAGCTGCTTCCTTCCGACACGCAACTGCTCGTCCTCACGGCCGCCGCAGAGCCCCTCGGCGATCGCGTGCTGCTCCACCGTGCCGCGGGGACGCTCGGGATCGACATCGCGGCGGTGGGCCCTGCACAAGACGGCGGGCTGCTCGAGCTGGGCGCGCGGGTCGAGTTCGCGCACCCGCTCGTCCGGTCCGCCGCCTATCGCTCGGCAGCCGCGGGCGACCGGTACCGCGTGCATCGCGCGCTGGCCGATGCCACCGTCGCCGAGACCGACCCGGACCGGCGAGCCTGGCACCGAGCCCGTGCCACCCCGGGGCCAGACGAGCAGGTCGCCGCCGAGCTCGAACGCTCGGCCGGCCGTGCGCGGGCCCGCGGCGGCGTCGCCGCGGCAGCGGCGTTCCTGCAACGCTCCGCCGAGCTCACGGTGGACCCGGCGCGACGAGCCGAGCGGGCGCTGGCCGCGGCCCAGGCGAGCTTCCGGGCCGGCGCGTTCGCCGCGGCGCTCGCACTCGTGGCCATGGCAGAGGCCGGCCCGCTGGATGAGTTCCAGCACGCCCGGGTGGACCTGGTGCGCGGTCAGATCGCCTTCGCCTCGGGTGCCGTCAGTGATGCTCCACCGTTGCTGCTGAAGGCGGCGAGGCGGCTCGAGCCGGGCGACCTGAACCTCGCGCGCCAGACCTATCTGACTGCGTGGGGCACGGCGACGGTCGCCGAAGACCTCGGAGAGCTGGGCGTCCTCCCAGAGATCTGCCGGGCCGTCCAGGCTCTCCCCCCACGACCGGGAGGCCCGCGTCCGCTCGATCTGCTCCTCGGCGGCCTGGCCCTGCTGACGACCAATGGTCACGCCGCCGCGACGCCGACGTTGCAGCGCGCAGCGACAGCACTCCTCGACATCCCACTGGAGGATGTCCTGCGCTGGGGCTGGCTGGCCATGGCGGCCAGCAACGCCGTGTGGGACAACGACGGCGCGCGCGCGATCTCAGCGAGACAGGTCCAGCTCCTCCGTGATGCAGGCGCGCTTGCGGAGTTTCCGCTCCACCTCTCCGCGCTGGGCATCGCGAACGCTTGGAACGGCGACTTTGCGGGTGCCGCCGCAAACATCGCTGAGGCCGATGGCGTCGCGGCGGCAACCGGAAGCAGGTTCTTCCCGTGGGCTTTGCTAAGGCTCCGGGCACTTCAAGGAAGGGAAGCCGATGCCTCCGCGACGATCGCGAGCGCGATCGAGCAAGCCGCTGGCGAAGGGCACGGCTCGGTGATCTGGGCGTACTGGGCTGCGTCCGTCCTGTACAACGGCCTCGCCCGCTACGAGGAGGCGATGGCGTGGGCCCGCAAAGCCACATCGACCACCTTCGAGTTCGTGGGGGTATCGGTGTGGGCGCTTCCCGAGCTCGTCGAGGCGGCCGCGCGCGCAGGAGATGCTGAGCTCGCACGCGATGCGCTCGAGCGGCTTGCGCACACGACGCGGCCCTGCGGCACCGATGCACCGCTCGGGCTCGAGGCCCGCTGCCGGGCGCTGCTGAGCGACGGGCCGGCTGCCGAGGAGTCGTACCGGGAAGCGAACGATCGGCTGAGCCGGACGCACCTCCGTCCGGAGCTTGCTCGCGCGCATCTGCTCTACGGTGAGTGGCTGCGCCGCGAGGGCCGGCGTGCCGACGCCCGGGAACAGCTGCGCGCCGCCTGCCAGACGATGGAGGCGATCGGCATGGAGGCGTTCGCCGAGCGTGCCCGGCGCGAACTGCTGGCGACAGGCGAGAGGGTACGCAAGCGCAGTCCCGACACGCGTGAGGAGTTCACGCCGC
This sequence comes from uncultured Actinomycetes bacterium, assembly GCA_963813395.1. Classification (GTDB taxonomy): domain Bacteria; phylum Actinomycetota; class Actinomycetes; order Streptosporangiales; family Streptosporangiaceae; genus DASXKD01. The sequence continues at coordinate 42,235 of CAWEYV010000021.1, read as the reverse complement.
AGGAGGAGCAGATCGCCCGGCTCGCCCGCGACGGCCTGTCAAACCCGGAGATCGGCGCCCAGCTGTTCGTCAGCGCGCGGACCGTCGAGTGGCACCTGCGCAACGTGTTCGCGAAGCTCGGTATCACCTCACGCAGGCAGCTCCAGACGGCGCTGCCCGAGGATGGCCCGCTTGCCGGTACCAGCACCTGAGCCCACGGATGGGCCAGATTAGGCAACCACCGGGTTGTTCCCTGGGGGGAACCCAGGGTGTCCCCTGGGGCGATCAGCGCGGAAAAAACTTACCGTCATCCCTGACACAACCCCCAGGGAGGGCGGCCATGAGCACACCCGAGGAGCGCACAAGCGGCGAACTTCGCGAGGGCTACGCCGAGATCGGCGACCAGCGGTTGCATTACGTCGAGGCCGGGGAGGGGCCGCTGGTCGTTCTGCTGCACGGTTTCCCCGAGTTCTGGTACGGCTGGCGGCTGCAGATCCAGCCGCTCGTGGCGGCGGGATTCCGGGTCGTGGCACCCGACATGCGCGGCTACAACCTGTCATCGAAGCCGGACGGGGTCCACGCCTACGACACCGACCAGCTGACCACCGACATCCGCGATTTCATCCAGGAACGCGGCGCCAAGTCCGCGCTGCTGGCCGGTCACGACTGGGGCGGGTCTGTCGCCTGGGCCACCGCGATGAGCCACCCCGAGGTCGTGGACCGGCTGGCCATCCTCAACGCGGCCCATCCACGGAAGCTGTCGCAGGGACTGCATCACCCAGGCCAGCTCCGCAAGTCCTGGTACTTCTTCTTCTTCGACCTCCCGGAGCTGCCCGAAAGCGTCGCGCATGCCAACCACTGGCATTTCTTCCGGCACTTCCTGCGCGATGCCCGCCCGGCTTATACGCCGGAGGAGATGGAGCGTTACATCGAGGCGTGGTCACAGCCGGGTGCAGCCACTGGGATGATCAACTACTACCGGTCCTCGGTGCGGACCCCGCCCAAGAAGGCCGAAGCGGCGCTTCGCGTGATCAAGGCGCCCACCCTAGTCATCTGGGGGGAGGGCGATCGCTACCTCGGCTCCGAACTAGCCGAGCCCGACCACGACGATGTGCCCAACCTGGACCGCGTCGAGCGCCTGCCCGACGCCTCGCACTGGGTGCATCACGACGAGCATGAGCGCGTGAACCAGCTGCTCATCGACTTTTTCGCCCCCGCCCTGCCAACGAAGAACCCCTAATGCCGGCGAGGTAACCACTCGACCGCGCCGGCCGGTCCGTGATAGCCCGGCGGCAGATCCCCGGGCCGTCGGCTGGGCTACGCCACGCTGGCTGGGCCGATCTGTCACCCCGATAGTGACACCCCGCCGCGGTACGCCCTCCCGGCTCACCGGGAGGGCGTGCCGCGTGCACCCGGTTCCACTTAATATGGCCCGGTGGTGTCACCTGGGTACCTGAGATTCCCGCATATCACCAACGACCTCGTGGCTTTCGTCGCTGCCGACGACGTCTGGCTGGCACCGCTCGCAGGTGGCCGGGCCTGGCGGTTCACCACGGACGAGGCACCGGCGGCGACGCCGAGGCTGGCGCCGGACGGCACGCAAGTGGCCTGGGTCAGCGCCAAGGACGGCGGCCCGGAGATCTACGTGGCCGGTCTCGCCGACGGGGCCAGCACCAGGCTCACCTACTGGGGCACGTCGTGGGCCCGGGTAAGTGGCTGGACTCCGGCCGGGGAGGTGCTGGCGGTCAGCGTGGCGAACCAGCCGTTCGGGCACTATGTCCGGGCTCGCGTGCTGACCACCGCGCTGTCCGGCAGCCCGGGCGCAGAACGGGTGCTGCCGTTCGGCCCGGTATCCGACCTGTCGCTGGGCACAAGCGGGGACGTCACGAGAGGCGACAGTACCGCCGCCGGCGACCGCGGAGCTGGCACGGTGGGGCTGCTCACCGGCACCTGGGGAAGCTTCGACGACGAGCCGGCCACCTGGAAGCGCTACCGCGGTGGCACCGCCGGACGCCTGTGGGTAGGCCCGGCAACGGCGATAGTTTCCGATGCACCAGATACGGCTGGCCGAGTCCCGGATCCGTTCCGGCGCGTCCTCGCGGACATACCGGGCCAGTTCGCCAGCCCGATGATCATCGGCGGGCGGCTCGCGTTCATCTGTGATCATGAGGGCACCGGCAACGTCTACTCCTGCGCGCTGGACGGCAGCGACCTGCGGAGGCACACCGATCACGAGGGCTGGTACGCGCGCCAGGCCAGCACTGACGGGCAGCGGATCGTCTACGCGCGCGGCGGCGAGTTGTGGCTGCTCGATGACCTGCGCGCAGCCGGGCCGGTCCGGCTCGACATCACCCTCGGCTCGCCCGTACGCGGCCGGGCACCCCGCCTTGTCACAGCCGAGGACCACGTCGGCTCGCTGTCTGTCGACCACAGCGGGCGGGCCAGCTCGATCGAGGTTCGCGGAACCGTGCACTGGCTGACCCACCGGGATGGGCCGGCTCGGGCTGTATCGGTTGTTCCCGGCGCCCGGGCGCGTTTCCCGCAAGTCCTGGGAACCGACGGACAGGTCGTCTGGGCGACCGACGCTGATGGCAGGGACGGACTGGAGGTCGGCCCCGGCGACCCAGCGAGTCCAGCCGATCAGGCCGCTCCCCGGCGGATCGCGGCCGGCCAGGTTGGCCGCATCACCGGGCTGGCGGCGGCGCCGGACGGCACGGCGGTCGCAGTCGCGGCGCAGGACGGGCGGCTGCTGGTCGTCGACGTCGAGTCCGGCCAGGTGCGAGAGATCGCCGCGTCGGACAACGGGATCGTGACCGGACTCGCCTGGTCGCCGGATTCTGCCTGGCTGGCGTGGTCACAGCCGACCGAGGACCCGGCCGGCAGCCACCTCAACCCGCTCCGCCGGCTGCGGCTGGCGCGGATCGCCGACGGCCAGGCGTTCGACGCCACCGACGGGCGTTTCGCCGACACCGAGCCGGTCTTCACCCTCGATGGCAAGTACTTCGCGTTCCTGTCGGTGCGTGACTTCGATCCGATCTACGACGCGCACTTCTTCGACCTCACGTTCCCGTACGGGGCCAGGCCTTACCTGCTGCCCCTCGAGGGGACAACTCCGTCACCCTTCGCCCCCGAGCTTGGCGGGCGGCCCATCGGCGAGCCCGCGGACCAACGCCCAGGGGCCCTGGCTGCTGGCGATGGATCGGCGGCCGCCAGCGGCACAGCCGCCGATGCTACGGCGGGCGGCGACCGGCCGCAGGTTCCGCCGGTGCTGGTGGAGACCACCCGGATGGCCGATCGCATCGTCGCGGTCCCGGTATCCGAGGCACGGTACTCGGGCCTGCGCGCGGTGAAGGACGGGCTGGCATGGCTGCGTGAGCCAGTGACGGGCAACCTCGGCATTGGCGGCGCGCAGCTGACCGACGACACGCCGCGCCCGGTGCTCGAGCGGTTCGACTTCGCCAGACGCGACGTGTGCGAACTCGCCGGGGAGGTGGACTGGTTCGAAGCCAGCGGAGACGGCGCCAGGCTCGTCACCAGCGATCACGGCAAGCTCACCGTGATTCCGGCGGAACGCAGGGCCGACGGCGACAATCCCGACGACGAGATCGAGATCGACCGGAGCCGGGCCAGGTTCCTGCTCGATCCGCCGGCGATCTGGCATCAGGCCTACGCCGAGGCGGCCCGCATCATGCGGCACGACTTCTGGGTGCCCGACATGGCGGACGTGGACTGGGACGCCGTGCAGGACGAATACCGGCCGCTGCTCGACCGGATCACCAGTCCGTCCGAATTCGCCGACGTGCTCTGGGAGGTTTTCGGCGAGCTGGGCACCTCGCATGCCTACGCCCACGCCCCGGATGGCGGCACGCCAGCCGCCGGGCCCGGCCTGCTCGGCGCGGACATAGAGCGCAGCAGGAACGCCTGGCGGCTGGCCCGGGTACTGCGCGGGGACACCTCCGATCCCCGGGCCCGCGCTCCGCTGGCGGCGCCCGGCGCCGGAATCGCCGTCGGCGACGTGCTGCTCGCTGTAGATGGCCGGCCGGTCGGGCCTGACGGGCCCGGGCCACTGCTGACGGGCGCAGCGGGCAAGCCCGTCGAGCTCACCATCGCGCCCGCCGACGGAGCCGGCCACGCAGCGTGCCGGTTGTGCCACTGCAGAGCGATAGAAGGCTGCGCTACCTGGACTGGGTCAGCGCGAAGCGGACGCAGGTCCGGGAGCTCAGCGGGGGCCGGCTCGGCTACCTGCACGTGCCAGACATGGTCAGCCAGGGCTGGGCGGACTTCCACCGGGACCTGCGCACCGAGATGCTGCGCGATGCGCTGATCGTGGACGTGCGCGGCAACACCGGCGGGCACACCTCGCAGCTCGTGGTGGAGAAGCTGGCCCGCAGGGTGATCGCCTGGGACGTGCCGAGCGGCATGACGCCGTCTACCTATCCCGAGGACGCGCCGCGGGGGCCGGTCGTCGCCATCGCCGACGAATGCTCGGGATCCGACGGCGACATCGTCACCGCCGCCATCCGCCTGCTCCGGCTTGGCCCCGTCGTCGGCGCCAGGACCTGGGGCGGCGTCATCGGTTACGACAACATGCACGAGCTGATCGACGGGACGCGGATCACCGTGCCGCGGCTGGCCTTTTGGTTCGAGGAGTACGGCTGGGGCGTGGAAAACCACGGTGTCGACCCTGACGTCGAGGTCATCATGTCGCCCGACGACTGGGCCGCGGAGCGTGACACCCAGTTGGAGACCGCGGTCAGGCTCGCGCTGGAAGCCCTGCAGCAGCGGCCCGCGGTGCGACCTCCTGATACGCGCACCAGGCCGTCCAAGCGCCGGCCGCCGCTGCCGCCGCGAGTCTAGATCGGCCCGCGCTAGAGGGTACTTCGCACAGTTATTCGGAGCCGCAACTCACGGAGAACGCCTGCAATTGCCGATGACAGCGCTTCCCCCTGAACGCATGCTGATGCACGCCTGCGATAGTCATCCCCGACCATCACGATGGCGCGGGAGCGCCGTCAGCGCCGCTGGGTGCGTGAGTCGTGTCGGTGCTGGGCAGCGGCTGGCATGGCGGCAAGCGCGGTGAAGTGGTCATCCAGTACCGCCAGCGCCCACCCGTCTGAGGTGTGCCGGGGGATGGTGACGAGCTGGAGGCGCAGCCCATCCAGTAGCAGCCGAAGGCGCGCCGCCTGATCCTCAGCGTCAAGGTGCGCTGGCAACTCACCCGACTGCACCAGATGCGCGATGCGCGCGGCGAGTGGCTCCTGAAGCCGTTGCGCGGCGCCCTCGGCCGCGTCCGCCAAGGCGGGCACGACCGCCGCCTGCGCCAGGAAGGCCAGGTAAACGAGGGAATCCTCGCGCGCTTCAGCGTTCAGCGGGAGCAGTTCAATGGCGGCGATCCGCAGGTCGTTGATCGTCATCCCGCCGGCGGTACGGTGCCGGATCCGTTCATCGACGCGTTCGCCCACCCGCCACAGCGCCGAGGCGACCAGCTCGTCCTTGTTCGGGAAGTAATACCGGATGGAGCCGATCGACCAGCCCGATTCCTCGGCAACATCGGCCAGTGTGGTCCCGGCAAGCCCATGACGTGCGATCACGCGGCAGGCTGCATCGGCGAGCTCGCGTCGGCGAGCGGGGTGATCTACCTCTTTCGGCATGCCCTTAATTTAGCATTGCTGTACTAGCATAACTGTATTAGCATAGCTGTGCTATGAAGATGGCGCCCGTGGGCACGTCGTGCGGGGCATCCGCCCGGCGGCGCTGACCGCGCACGACCGCACGGCCCTGGGTCTCCGGCACCATCAGGACTACTGCCGGAAGGAAGTGCAGCATGCTCGCCTCGCGGCTACGCCGACGAAGCAAGATCATTATTGGCGCGGTGGCGGCGCTCGCGTGTCTCGCGGCGCTCGCGTCCTACCTGTATGTGCGGTACGTGGATGTAGTGCGGTTCAGCGCCGCGGACGGGCGCATCACGGTCGACACGGCCCCCGCGGGCCAGCTCGGCACGGTACTCGTGACGAACAAGGGCTTCGCGCTGTATGTGTTCGCGCCCGACGCGGCCCGCCATGTCACCTGCACCGGCGGCTGCGCGACCGCCTGGCCGCCGCTGCTGGTGCAGGCCGGCCAGACCATCGCGGCAGGCCCGGGCGTCCGGCCAGGCCTGCTCGGCACCGCGCCGAACCCGGGCGGCGGGCGGGTCGTCACCTACCATGGCTGGCCGCTGTACACCTACCTGGGCGATGCTGCACCCAGTCACGCGGCCGGCCAGGGCGAAGATGACGACGGCGGCTACTGGTACGTGATAGCCCCCTCGGGACAGATCGCCGGCAACTGATCGCGCCGCCGCACCATGCGCCAAGGAGATCAGCGAGCTGCCGGAGACGGGCTCACCAGCCAGGACCTCATCATCCGGCGGTTACGTACCATGGCTGGTTGTGGGACACGAGGCGCGGACCTCGAACGCCGCTGGCACGCTTAGCCCTGTCATGGTCGGACGCGACCGTGAGTCTGCCCAACTTCAGGACGCGTGGCGGACGGGCGGCCAGATGCTCGTGGTGCGCGGACGAGCCGGGATCGGCAAGAGCCGCCTGGTCAGGGAGTTCGCGAGCTGGGTCAAGGACGCGGGCGGGACTGTCCTGGCTGGCCGGTGCAGCCCGACCGGCGGGGACGTGCCGTTCCGTCCGCTGCGGGAGGCCCTGCTTGCTGCCGCCCGTGTCGGACTGGCGCCATCGTCGCGGCTTACGGCATTCCGGCCGGTCCTGGGGTCGCTGGTTCCTGAGTGGTCTGGCGAGCATGCGGGGGTTTTTGACGGCGGCCCGATGGTCCTGGCCGAGGGCGTGCTGCGGCTGATGGTGGAGTGGTCGTCATCGGCGGCTCCCGCGCTCTTGAGCATCGAGGACGTGCACTGGGCTGACCGGGAAACGCTTGAGGTGATCGAGTATCTTGCCGACCACGTGTCCGGGCACGCTGTCCTGGTGGTCGTCACCTTGCGCGATGATGAGCCGGCACCGGGCAGCGAGCTGGTGTCCGCGCTTCAGGCTCGCCGGGTGGTCCACCACATCTCGTTGCCTCCGCTCGATCCGGCGCAGTCCCGGGTCATGCTGCGGGAGTGCCTGAGCGCCGCGACGTTGCTGCCGGAACTCGTCGATGCCGTGGTGTCCAGGAGCGATGGCGTCCCGTTCTTCCTCGAGGAGCTGCTGGCGGCCGCGCTGGGCGAGGCGAATTCAGGCCGGCTCGTTCCGGGGTCGATCGCCGCGGCCGTCGATGCTCGCCTTGAGTTGCTGCCGGAGTCGACAGCGCGTTTCCTCGGCTTCGCGGCGATGCTTGGGCGCAACTTCGACTGGCATGTCGTGGCGGCGGCGACCGGGTGCCCGCCTCTGGAGGCGATCGGCCGGCTTCGCCAGGCAGCCCGTGCGCAGCTCATCGACACCGACGGAGCGGGATTCCGGTTCCGCCACGCGCTGACGGCGGAGGCTGTGCGATCGTCGCTTCTTCCCGAGGAACGGCAGGCTATCTGCGCGGGCCTGCTGGAGACGCTGCAGTTGCTGCACCCGGGCCTTGAGGGCGAGACCTGCCAGCTCGCGGCCGGCCTCGCTGTCGAGGTCGGCGACCAGCTACGCGCCGCCGACCTGTGGCTGGAGGCGGCCACCCGGGCGCTGCGGGAGGGCTCGCTCGGCTCCGCTGAAGCGCTGGCCCTTCGGGCGCAAGGCGCGCGGCCCCTGGCGACGGACCGGGTCTTGTTGTCCACATGGGCCATCGCCGGCCAGCCACTGCGCGCTCTCGAGGCCGGGCACCGTATCCTTTCCGCCGGCGACTGCGACCCGGCGGACCGCACCGAGGTGCTCTTCGAGCTTGTGGACGCCATGATCACCGCCGGGCGCTGGGACGACGCCGAGAAATACCTGGAGACGTTGCGTTCCACAGCCGGGCTTGGCCGGCCGGATACTGCCCGCCGGGACGTCGCGGCGGCCGAGGTGGCAGTGGCCAGGAATGACAAGGCGGCTGCCGTCGCGTTCGCCCGGGCCGCGCTTGCCGGCGCGCGGGATGACGGGCTGGCGGAGGTGACCTGCCGGGCCCTGTGGGTGATCGGCCGGGTCGAGCGCGGGAGCGGCACGGACGTGGCTCGCGCCGCGTTCGAGGAGGCATACGAGTGCGCCTTGCGGAACACGTTGCCGGTCTTCCGGGTGAAGTCGCTACAGGAACTCGGCACGATCGACATGTTCGAGACGCTTGGCACCGCTCGGTTCGAGGAGGCCCGCCGAGAGGCGCTTGCCGCGGGGGCCATCTCGATGGTCGCCATGGTCGATCTTCAGCTGGCGGCGACCTACAGCGCCCGAGGCCAGGCCGGCCTGACGCTAGCAGCCGCCGGCCGTTGCGAGGAGGCCTCGCGCCGGTTCGGCCTGGCCTCCCTCCCTACGAGCCTCGCGCTCCAGGCGGTGGCGCACGGTCTCTCCGGCAACCGCACGGCGATGGAGACCCTTGCCTCGCAGGCGCGCGCGATCGACGGTGACCGCGACACCGTAGAAATGATCACGCTGGCGAACGGCCTCGCCCTGTACCACCTCGGCGAAGGACAGCTTCCCGAAGCGCTGGACGCGATGGACCGCGCCATGGACGTACTGCGGGCCGTGGGCGGCGCGCATGACTTCCCGGGCAGGTGGGCGCTATTGCGGACCATCACCGACGCGGGCGCGGAGCAGGCCCGGGACGAATGCCGGCGGCTCAGCTTCGACACCGCGATGAGCCGCGCCACCCTGACAGCGGCTGACGCGGTGGCCGCCGGCCGGGAGGGCGGGGACGCGGCATCGATCTTCGCCGCGGCGGATCGCGCCCTGGGGCTCATCGAGAGCGGATTCACCCGCAGCGTGGCCCGGCTGCTGGCCGCCCCGTGCGCCTACCGCGACGGGTGGGGAGAACCGGCCGTATGGGTGCGGGAGGCCCTGTCGAACTTCGAGGAGCTCGGCCTGCCCAACTTCGCCGGTCAATGCCGGGCAGCGCTGCGTGCCATGGGCGAGCCGGTGCCACGCCGCCCCCGGAGCGACGCGCCGCGAGTAACCGGCCTGCTGGCCGCGCGGGGGGTCACGCCACGGGAGGCCGAGGTGCTGGCCCAGATCGCCGCCGGGCGCTCCAACCGGCAGATAGCCGGGGCGTTGCACCTGTCGGTCCGCACCGTGGAAAAGCACGTGGAACGGCTTCTGATGAAGACCGGTCACAGCCGCTCTGAGCTGGCCCGGTTCGCCGAGGGCGCCGGAGTCCTGCCCGCCGTCTGAAGTCGCTACGTACTCACCGGGCCAGAACCCGGCTAAGTACGTATCCAGCAAGCACAAATGCCGTAGCGCGCCACCGATGGCAGCGCGTGCTCGGCGCCGGAGCATGGTGGCAGGCCCAAGAACCCAGTCCGCCAGGAGCCCTGACATGGCCGCCAGTACAGCCGGAAACGCGAGCTTCACCGCTGCCTTCGCAGTGGACCAGACACCCGAAGAAGCCTTCCACGCCATCAACAACGTCCGCGGCTGGTGGTCCGAGGACATCGAGGGTGGCACCGACAAGGACGGCGGCGAGTTCACCTACCGGTACCAGGACGCCCATCGCTGCCGGATCAAGGTCACCGAGCTGGTCCCCGGCGAAAGAGTCGCCTGGCGCGTCCTGGACAACTACTTCGACTTCACCCACGACAAGAACGAGTGGAAAGACACCGAGATCCACTTCGAGATCACCGCGCGGGACGGCACGACCGAGGTCCGCTTCACCCACGTCGGACTGGTCCCCGAGTACGAGTGCTTCGACGTCTGCTCGAATTCCTGGGACTTCTACCTGTACACCAGCCTGCGCGCCCTGATCCGCACGGGTCACGGGCTGCCCAACCGCAAACAGCAAGCCGCATCCGCCTAATCCGGGCCAATCACCGCTTCAACTCAAGGAGGAAGCACCGATGAGCACGACGATCGACGGCAAGGCCATCCTGGTGACCGGGGCCAACCGGGGCATCGGGCAGGCGCTGGTCACCGAGGCCCTGCGCCGCGGCGCGGCGCGGGTGTACGCCGGAACGCGGCAACCATACGCCCACCCGGACCCGCGGGTGACCTCTCTGGCGCTGGACATCACCGACGAGGGGCAGGTGCGGGCGGCCGCCGCTCAGGTCGAGTCCCTCGACATCCTCGTCAACAACGCGGGCGTCTTCCTGTTCGATGACCTCAGCGACCGCGAGGCGCTCGAACGGCACGTTGCCGTCAACCTGTACGGCACCTACGACCTAACCCAGGCATTCCTTCCGGCCCTGACTCGCTCCAGGGGAGCTATCGTCCACATCGGGACGATCGCGGCCTTCGCCCCCATCCCGCTCGCTCCCGCCTACTCGCTGTCCAAGGCAGCGGCGTTCAGCCTGACCCAGTCGCTGCGGATGCTGCTCGCCGGACAGGGAGTGCGGGTCCACGCGGTCCTCAGCGGCCCGGTCGATACCGACATGGTCCGCGACCTCGACATCCCCAAGTCCTCCCCGGAATCGGTCGCCCAGGCCATCTTCGACGCGGTCGGCAAGGGGGAGGAGGACATCTTCCCCGATCCCCTGTCCGCCACCCTCGCCGATGGCTGGCACGCGGGGCCGGCCAAGGCGCTTGAGCGCCAGAACGCCGCTCTCCTGCAGACTCAGCCCGTCGCGTCCTAGCCCGTCCAGGGCAAGAGGTGCGCGGAGCCAGTGGGCAGGCCGTCGCTGGCATGGCGGCGGCTGCCCGCCTCGGGTGCAGCAGGCGGCACGCTGGCCCGGTCAAGCTGCTGTGGCCATAAGAAAAGGAGAAACAAGGAAATGGCCGGTCACAAGATCGGAACAAGGGAACAGTGGGCAGCTGCCCGCGAGCAGCTGCTCGCCCGCGAGAAGGAGCACACCCGGCTGGGCGACGAACTCGCGCGGCAGCGGCGCGAACTGCCATGGGTCCGGGTCGACAAGCAATACCGCTTCGACACCGACGACGGCACGCGCGCGCTGGCGGAACTGTTCGAAGGCCGCAGCCAGCTGCTCATCTATCACTTCATGTTCGGCCCGAGCTATGCGGCTGGCTGCCCGACCTGTTCTTCGATCGCCGACAGCGTCAATGGCGTCCTCCCGCACCTGAACGCACGCGATGTGACCATGCTGTTCGTCTCGCAGACCCGGCTCGAGACGTTGCAGGCGTTCAAGCAGCGGATGGGCTGGAGCTTCCCCTGGGTGTCGTCTGCCAACAGTGAGTTCAACACCGACCTCGGCTTCTCCAGCAGCCAGGAGCAGACGCGGGAGTGGGCCGAGCCGGTGCTCGACCAGCTGCCACCGATCGCAGCTCGTAACGCGAGAGAGACCGGCACGGACATCGTCGGGTACCTGACCGAGAACTTTGGCTTCAGCGTCTTCGTCTTGGACGACGGCGACGTCTACCACACCTATTCGGCCGGGGGCCGCGGGGTCGAGTTCCTGATGGGTTACTACCCGATCCTCGACCGGGCGCCGAAAGGCCGCGACGAGGGCGACGGGTTCCAGCTCTGGATCCGCCGCCACGACGAATACGACAGCCAGTGACGCGCCTTGGAGGAGATTCATGACGAAGTCGGCTCCGGACGAAGGCAGCGCCTATAACGCGAAGATAATCAAGGAGTTCCGGGCCAACCAGGGACGCGTCGGCGGGCCTTGGGCGGCCACCACGCTGATCCTTATCCACCACATCGGCGCCAGGTCCGGGGTCGAGCGCATTACGCCGCTGGGCTGCTCCTCCCAGGGAGACGGCCGGTTCGTGATCGTCGCATCCAGCGGAGGATCGCCCACCCACCCAGACTGGTACTACAACCTCAAGGCCAACCCAAGGATCACCGTTGAGGTGGGTGCCCAGACGTTCACGGTCCTGGCGGACGAGCTGGCCGGCGCTGCCCGTGCCGAACAGTGGCCAAAGCTGGTCGCGGAGTATCCCACTCTTGGTGAACACCAGGCCAGGACCACGCGGCAGTTTCCGGTGTTCACGCTGACCCGCCAGGGCTGAACTTCGGCGACTGACAAGCCGATCGCCCAGATCTGCGCGGCATCGCGAATGGAACCACCGCACCACGGGCCACTGGGAGTGGCCTGCCGGGCGACACTGGGGCGTTACTCGTCAAGCGCTACTTCTCAACGTAGAAGAGGCGCTTGTTGACGAATTCGTCGATGCCAGGGGGCCTAGCTCGCGGCCAAAGCCGGAGCGCTTGGTGCCGCCGAACGGCAGATCCGCGCCCTCGCCTGCCGGGGTGTTTACGTTGGCCATGCCGACCTCCAACTGCTCGGCGACCTTGATTGCCCGCTCCTCGTCGGTCGACCAGACCGCGCCGCCAAGGCCGAAGTCCACCACGTTGGCGAGCTGGATCGCCTCATCGTCGGTGCTGACCTTGTAGACGACGGCGACCGGGCCGAACAGCTCCTCGCGGTAGGCCCGCATTTCCGGGGTCACGCCGGTGAGCACGGCCGGGGCGAAGTAAGCGCCCTTACCGTCGTCGAGCGTACCGCCGACGTGCAGCGTGGCGCCCTTCGATACCGCGTCCTGCACCTGGGCGAGGAGGTTCTCCGCTGCCTTACGGGAGACCATCGGGCTGTAGCTGCGCGGGGAGTCATCGCCCGGCTGGCGCGGTGACATCGTGGTGGCACGCTTGACCAGGGCGGCCACGAAGTCGTCGTAGATGTCGTCCATGACGATCATCCGCTTGTTGGAGTTGCAGGCCTGGCCGACGTTCTCCATCCGGGTGACCCAGGCCGTCTTCGCTGCGTCCTCGACGTCGTCGGTGTCGAGGATGATGTACGGGTCGGAACCGCCAAGCTCGAGGACGACCTTCTTCAGGTTGCGGCCGGCCGTCTCGGCGACTACGGTGCCGGCCCGCTCGGAGCCGGTCAGCGACACGCCGTGCAGCCGTGGGTCGGCGATCATCGCCGCGACCTGCTCGTGGGTGGCGAAGAGGTTGACGTACACGCCGTCCGGCACGCCCGCGTCCTTCATGATCTGCGCGATCGCCAAGGCCGAGGTAGGGCAGTTTTCTGCGTGCTTGAGTATGACGGTGTTGCCGGCGATCAGGTTGGGCGCAGCGAACCTGGCCACCTGGTAATACGGGTAGTTCCACGGCATCACACCGAGCACCGGGCCGACCGGCCGGTACTCGACGCGCGCGGTGTCATGGCCGGGCAGCGGCTTGTCGGCGATGAGCCCGGGGCCGTTGTCCGCGTAGTAGTTGAAGATGTCGGTGCAGAACTCGGCCTCGCCGACGGCCTGCGCGGGCCGCTTGCCCATCTCCTTGGTGATCAGCGCGGCCAGGTCGGCGGCGCGCTCTGTGAACAGCTCGGCGATCCGCTTTACGACCGCGGCGCGTTCGGCGACCGGGCGCAGCCTCCATGCCGCGAACGCCTCGGTCGCGGCGGCGAGCGCCTCCGCTACCTCCGCGTCCGTGGCGGGGGAAAGTCTCGGTCACCTCGCCGGTCGCCGGGTCGGTTACCTGATAAGGCGGGGTCTGCGTCATGCCTGCTCCCGGTGTCACTACGGTAAGGGTCCAGTGAGACAACGCTACGGGAGCAAGGTACCCGGCCCAAGACCCCTCCCCCGGGCCGGGACCGGGCCTGTGGGCCCAGGTGATCCGCAGATGCGCGATATGGCTGGTCAGAACGATGCAGGTGCTGGGTCATGCCCGGGGCCGGCTTCTGCACTGTGCGGTAGAGTGCCGCACATGGAGGAAACCAGGACCGAGAAGATTTCGGTGAATCTCACGCCCAGCGTGCTGGCGCGCCTGGACGACATGCGTGCGCGCCGACGCTGGACGCGTTCCACAGCAGCCGCTGTCTTGATCGAGCACGGCCTCGACAGTGAGGACCGGATGACGGCCCTGGCTGGCCAGGCCACCACCAGCCAGGAGTACACCGCGCTCACGCAGGAGAACCTCGGCGTCGGGAAGCAACGATGACCGCTCATGCGGTCCCGGCGCAGGATATGCAGCTAAAGGAGACGCCCATGACCGAAGTCCCGGGCGAGCAGCCCAGCCTGGGTGAGCCTGGCCGCTGCCACGAGGAGATCCGGGCACAGTTCGGGGGGTACGAACGGTGCCACCGCAACACCGGTCACGAACCGCAGCCCCACCATGCGCGGGGCCGGTCCTGGTCGGGCCGCTGGTCCGCCGCAACAGCACACATTCAGTTCGGGGTGGGCTGCGATGACGGGTGCGTGTTCGGCGATGAGGTGTCGATATGGGGCGCCCCGGGTGCGGCAGCACGGGTAGCGCCGTGGAGGTACAAGCGCAGGCGATGATCAGCCATCGGCCATGTGTGGGACAACTGGAATGCGCGCAAGCCGCGACCGGGTCCGGCCCAGACGCTCGCTTACTGGGGAACAGCTGAGCATAGGGCCGGGAACACAGGGTCATGGCAGCGAGACAGTCCGGCCGGGCTGGCTCATGGTGCCCGGCGGGCAATACCACGTCATGATCTCAACAGCCAGCCGCCCAGCGCGCACGGCCGGGTCGGCCTCAGCAAGCTGCCGGGCGTGGACCAGCGAGCCGGTTCGGTAGAACGCCAGCCCACGCAGCGAACCGTCAGGCTGATCGCTGACGGGGCCGTTGGTCACGATGTCGCCCGCTGCGCGCAGCCGGGCGTGATAGGCCAGATGCTCCTCCTGGATGCGCTGCAGCACGTCCTCCGGATAGGAGGGCGCGTCCTGCGGCCTGCGCAACAGCACCAGCTCGAACGCTTCAAGCTCCACAGGGCATTGTTACACCAGCACCGCCGGGAGCCTTCCTGCTCCCCGGTACCCCATTGCCGCCCTCCTGGCGCGTGGGCCCGCCTATCGGCGGCCGCTTGCCGCGTCGGCCCACTGGACGGGCGCCGGCCGGGTGGCATTGGCCGGACCGGCAGAGGCCACCCGCGCACCTGTAGCCGCGGTGAGCCCTTCTTCGACAAGGATGGGACGTTTAGGGTGGCTGCGGCGGGGCTAGTGGTGCAAGCTGGCGATCCGGGGGACTCTAGGCAGGGCTGAGGCTTGGGCCGCTCACGGAGGTTTGGATGCGATGCCTCTTGATCTTTGGGTTGCCAGCTTTGGCGCTGGCCTTCGCCGGTTGCGGCTCGGCGGACGCACCCAGCCTGGCGGCTCGGCCAGCCACGCCGTCCCATGTGGCGCCGGCCGGTGGAGCGCCTTCCGCGGCCCCGTCAGCGTCGCCCACACCGTCTGCGTCGCTTCAGCACGTCCTTCGGCCCGGGATGAGGGGGGAGGCGGTCAGGCTGCTGCAGAGGCGACTCGCGGCGCTGAAGTATTACCCGGGCCGGGTGAACGGCCGGTTCGGCCCAAGCACTCTTGAAGCTGTCTGGGCGTTCGAGGAGACGCAGGGCCTGCACCCGCGGAATGCGGTGAGACCGGCGATGCAACGGGCCCTGGCCAGCCCGCGGCCGCCCAAGGTACTGGTCCCCCATGGCGGTCACCTGCGGGTCGAGGTCAACCTGAAGGATCAGGTTCTCGTGCTCTACAAACGCAATCATGTCGCGCTGGTCAGCCACGTATCCAGCGCGGGCGGATACTACTTCTGCTCGCCGAACGGCTGCGGCGACGCCATCACACCGACCGGCGATTTCACCACCCTTTCTTTCATGCCGGGCTGGGTGACAGTGCCGCTCGGCGAGATGTACAACCCCGTGTTCTTCATCGGCACCACTTTTGCGATCCACGGGGACACCGACGTGCCGCTCAAGCCGGCTGTCCCACGGTTGCGTACGGATCCCGATAGACGTCGCCGCGTTCTTCCACACGCTGGTGCCGACCCCGGGCACACCGGTGTACATCCGCGACTGACGTCAAAGGCGAGTAACTTCCAGCGTTCTATGCGGTGTGTCCGGCAAGGTGGGGCCAGCGTTCGGCTGGCCGCAGGAACTGCTGGAGGTTCTTCCAGGATTCGGCCGTGTCGGCGGTGTCCTGGTGTGCCGTGCGGAACAGACTGAGGTAGCCGCTGATCTCGCTGAGGTCCCACCAGAGCCGGTACAACGTCAGCGCTTGGTCATCGATCTGGACGCCGGTTGCGGCCGTGTAGTGCCGCAGCAGCGCATGATCGTCGCCGGCGATGTCCCACAGGTCGCGTTCGGGCGGGGCGAGCAGGGCCGTGTCCCAGTCGACCAGGACCAGCCCGCCGCTGGTCACGATCACGTTGCTGGCATGCGGCTCGCCGTGGGTGATGACCATGCGCTCCGGGCGTGCGGCGACTTCGCGGGCCAGGCTCTGGTAGGCGCTGACCAGCGCGCGCAGCCCGCGGGGATGAGCTCGGAGCAGGTTCTGGGCGGGGTGAGCGTATGGCCCGGCGCGCCATGGCGTTTCTCTCTGGCCCATCATGTTCACCAGAGCGTCGAGCTTCGGCACGACGAAGTCGTCGGCGCGCCGGTTCCCAGCGCGGGCGCGATGGATCTGGATGAGCATGTCCACGACCGCCCGGCGGTCGTCGCCGTTAGCGAACTCGCCGTCTTCGCCCGCTGCGTTCCCGGCGACGTAGGGGTGGACCACCAGCGAATACCTGTCCGAGAGCCGGGCCACGACCTGTCCGTCCGCGGCAGGCACCGGGGCGATCACGAAGGCCAGGCCAGCCTGGACCCGCAACTCCACGGCTGTGGCGAACGCAGCGCCGAGCCGGCCAATGCCGCGCCGGCGGTATCGCCTGCTCGTCCGCAGTTTGGCGGCCAAGTCGTCAATGGTGGCGAACAGTTGCCGGCCCGCGGTGTCCGTGGCCAGCCAATGATGGCTGCCGAAGCCGACGGCCTGATAGTCCAGCGACGCCGCCCGGAAACCCCACTGGTCCTGCAGGGCATCGGCAATAACGCTCTCCGGCAGGTCGTCAGGCCGGGTAAACACCCGGGCAACGATACGTGATCGCTACCGCGGCGGCGCTGGCCGCCATCGCGGGCAGAGCTTGATCGCGCGGCTGGCCTGTTCTGTCCGGTGATGACCGTGCTGTTATGAGGCCGGTTTGCTGAAGGGCACAGTGACCGTAATGGTGTCGGGGAACCAGCGAGCTCCGCCGGGATGCTGGGGCGCCCCGCAAGCCGTCTGCAGGTATCTCATCGGCGAGCCGAAGCCGCCGAGGGTGTCGCGGGCCGGGAATCCGTAGCTGTCCCGTATGACATAGGTGAGGGTTCCGGTGTATCGCCCGTTCTGGCGGCTGCCGCGTCCGGTGACGGTCAAGCCCTGCGTGCCACGAAATCCCCAGTACAGGTCGCTGTTCTTAGACTCGAATGCCACCGTCGGCAGCTGTGTGCTGGCGAGGCGAACGTGAGTCTTGCCGGCCTTCAGCTGCCTGAGGATCGCTTCCTGGACTTCGCGATTCATCGACCGGAAAGCGCTGCTAGACAGGGCCTTCGCTGAGATCGGTGACCCCGGCCGGTACTCGACTTCTGTGCCCTTTCCGTGAAGGAAGTGCGTCAGCAGATCAGCCGACGCGGTGAAGCCGGCCAAAGCGAATCCACCCGCCACTTTGGTGCCCAGAACCTCGTCGGCTGCGAACCTGATGCTGTCGCACCCCGCGTTCGGCGTTTGCGCGTGCGTGTCCTGGCTTCCGTTGGGCGGCACGGGGTGGACTCCCGCGACGGTGAAGGCAAGCCCGGCGCCGGCGGAGGGGACCGCGGCGGCCCGCGGAGACCCGGCCGGTGGAGACCCGGCGGTCGGCGAAGACCCAGCGCCCGGCTGAGATCCGGCGGCCGGCGACGCCGCAGAGCATCCCGGCAACGCTGCGACTATGCAGCAGAACGCAGCCCAGATGACCAGCTCCTTCGCCAGCATCTGGTGAGGCACGTCGCATAGCTCGAGCATCCCATGGCTGTCCGCCCGGATGCCGTCGCTGCTGCGGGGGTAGGGTCGGGTGCCGTGTCCGACCGTGAGCTGGTGGTTTTGGGGACGGCGAGCCAGGCGCCCACCCGCCGTCGTAATCACAATGGGTACCTGCTGCGGTGGGACGGTGAGGGGGTGCTGTTTGACCTGGGGGAGGGAACGCAGCGGCAGATGCTGTTCGCTGGGGTCACAGCGAGCCAGGTCACCCACATCTGCATCACGCATTTCCACGGGGATCACTGCCTGGGCCTGCCGGGCGTGCTGCAGCGGATGTCGCTGGACCGGGTGGCGCACACGGTGGGGGCCTACTACCCCGCGCACAACCGGGAGGTGTTCGGGCGGCTGCGGCATTCGGCCCTGTTCCATGAGGTGACGAACCTGCGGGAACAGCCGGTCACCGGGGGCGGCACGGTACTCAACGCATCCTCGTTCCAGGTGGAGGCCCAGCCGCTGTCGCACAGCGTGCCGGCCATCGGCTACCGGCTGGTGGAGCCCGATGGGCGCCGGATGCTGGCGGGCAAGCTCGCTGCCTTCGGCATCACCGGCCCCGACATCGGGCTGCTGCAGCGCGAGGGCCGCCTGGTCACCGGTGACCGTGTGGTGGGCCTTGAGCAGGTCAGCGAGCCCAGACCGGGCCAGCGGTTCGCGTTCATTATGGATACCCGGCTGTGCGACGGCGCGTTCGCCCTCGCTGACGGCGCGGACATGGTGGTGTGTGAGTCCACCTTCGCTGACACCGAGGCCGCGCTGGCGCGTGACTACGGGCACCTGACCGCCGGGCAGGCCGGGCGCATCGCGGCCGAGTCCGGGGCACGGCTGCTGGTCCTCACCCATTTCTCCCAGCGTTACGAACATGGTGACATCCAGAAGCTCGCCGACGAGGCGGCAATGGGCTTCGGCGGCCAGGTCGTGCTGGCCAGCGACCTGGACCGGATCCCGGTTCCCTCCCGCCATCCGCCAACGGCTAGAGCCGGCGCCGGAGGCGCTGGGCCTGCGTGAGCTGAAATTGCTGGAGTTGCCCTGTCAGCGGCGCTGGTGGCCGCACCCACTGCGGGTACATAGTGCCGTTGTGGCAGCGCCTTCAATCTCTCGCCAAGGAGGAGCCATGAGCTATGCCAGGCAGATGCTGGACGCCCACCCGGGCACGGTAAATGTCGACGCCGGCCTGCTGGCCGCCGCCATCGACGCGATCAACGACTGCGCGCAGGCCTGCATCGCCGATATCGATGCGGACCTGGGCGAGCAGAACGTGACCGAGATGGTCAGGTGTATCCGGCTGTGCCTGGATTGCGCCGACATCTGCGCCGCCGCCGCCGGAGTCACCAGCCGCCCCGCGGAGTATGACCCCGACGTTACCGGTCCGCTGCTGGAGGCCTGCGTGGTTATCTGCGCAAGCTGCGGCGACGAGTGCGAGCGGCATGCTCACATGGAGCACTGCCGAGTATGCGCCGAGGCCTGCCGCCGCTGTGAACGTGCGTGCCGGGAACTTCTTGAACGCTCTCAGCTAAGCCAGGCCGGGCACGCCCAGCTACCCCCTCTGCTATCCCGTTGAGGCCCGGCCGATGCCCTAGCACCCCGGCTAGCGAACAGCTGATGAACGCCACCCTTCCGGTCACAGCCGTACCTGCGCCCTGCGCCGGTCCTCATCACCGTCGATCTCACCGTGGCCATCAGCAGCGACAGGTGCCACCGCGTGCCGGGCCCGCCGGGCCCGCGGGGCTAGCAGGACCACCAGGGCGCTGGCCGCGAGTATGGCTGCGGAGACGGTGAGGGCGGCGGTCAGGCCGAGGCCAGGCGGATCACCGGCAGCGCGTTCGTCACGATGAGGTTGTCCATCGAGATCATGAACACCGCGATGCAGCAGGCCAGGTACGTCCAGAGCGGCTTTCTCATCCCACAGTTCCCCCGTCCAGGTTCCGTGCAGATGGTGTCTGCGGGCACTGGAACGACGCTGAAACGACGCTGAAACCGGCGCCTGCCACGGGCGTGTAACTTCCGACAAACCTGCAGGTGCAGCTAATCGTGGTCTGAGGTTCGCTCAGCACGATGGTGGCTATGACGAACGAAACAGGCCAGCCTGCACCCCGGCTGAACGAAGGTGAGACTCCCGGCTGGTTCCCCGGGCAGTCGCAAGAAGGCCCTGAAGGCGGCCACTGGCAGGGCCAGCCCCCGCCTGGTATCCCGCCGTACGGGGCTGCCGGTTACTGGTCGTATCAGCCCGGCTACGGGGGGCCCGGCGGCGCCTGGGTGTACGGGCCGCCGCCGGCACCGCCGGGTGGCTCCGCCGGATGGCCCGGACCGGAGGGCAGGAACCCATGGGACAGGCGCCGTGGGCGCCGCGCACTGGCGATCGCTGGTGGCGTGGCGGCCCTGCTGGTGGCCGGCACCTTCGGGGGTTTCATCGGCAATGCCATCGGCAGTTCCAGCACCGCCGGGGTGAGTGGTTTCACCGGGACCACGGCTCCCTTCCGCCCGGGCAGCGGGGCCGGCTCCAGCCCGGGCGGCAGCTTCGGTGGTGCGCCGTCCGGCGGATTCGGCCAGTTCCCCTCTGGCGGGTCTGCCCCGTCCGGCTCGCCGGGCACCGCACCGGGCAGCGGATCCGGGCCTTCGAACGCCTCGTCCATCGCCTCCCGCGTTGACCCCGGACTAGTGGACGTCAACATCACGGTCGACTACGGCCAGGCGCGAGGCGCTGGCACCGGCATGGTGCTCACCCCCGATGGCGAGGTGCTCACCAACAATCACGTCGTTGACGGTGCCACCTCCATCAGCGTCACCGACGTTGGCAACGGCAAGACCTACCGGGCCCGGGTGGTCGGTTACGACGTGAGCAAAGACGTCGCGATCCTGCAGTTGTCCGGTGCTTCCAACCTGCCGACCGTCACGATCGCGCGCTCGCCGGACGTTTCCGCGGGAGCGGAAGTCGTCGGGATCGGCAACGCCGGCGGCGCCGGCGGCAAGCCCAGTTACGCCGGCGGGACGGTGACGGCGACCGGCCAATCGATCACCGCTTCAGACGATCTCAGCGGCACCAGCGAGCGGCTGACCGGCATGATCGAGACAAACGCCAACATCGAGGCGGGGGACTCGGGCGGCCCGCTCGTCAATGCCTCGGGGCAAGTGATCGGGATGGACACCGCTGGTTCGCAGACCTCCCAGTTCGCCTCCGGGCAGGCGGGCGATGGGTTCGCCATCCCCATCAACGTCGCCACGGGAGTAGCCACCCAGATCCTCGACGGCCACTCCGCAGGCGGGGTGCACGCGGGACCCACCGCGTTCCTCGGCGTCCAGATCGCACAAGGCACCTCCGGCGCCTCTGGATCCGGGTTCGGCAACGGCGGCACCCCGGCTTCGGGCTCCGGTGCGCCGGTCGCTGGCGTGGTCTCCGGCGGTCCCGCCGCCAAGGCCGGGCTCGCCGCCGGTGACGTGATCACCGCGGTCGGCGGCCATCCGGTCACCTCCCAGTCGTCGCTACGGCACGTGATGGTCAACGACGTCACCGCTGGACAGAGCGTGACCGTCAGCTACACCACCGCGTCTGGCCAGCAGCACTCGGTAACCGTCGTCCTGGGCAGCGGGCCACCCGCCTGACACCAGGCGGCAGTCCTCAACCAACTGGCTTGGTGCGAGTGGGGTCGTTTCCCGTGCTGGGCGCCGGGTTATCCGACAACTCCACTGTCGGTGGGTATCCGGCAGCGGTCGCCTGCGGCGGGTATAGCGCAGGGCAATACCAGAAAAGATGCCATCGCCTTTCCAATCGCGGCAGCGCGCGGTGCACTGGAAGCCATCCAGGGGCCATCGCATGACCGGCGAAAGGAGATGCCAGCCATGAGCGCGAGAGAATCTTGGACCAAACGCCGGGCCCAGCGCCCAGAGCGCGAAGAGGCACTGCCCACCGGAGCTCTGGCGATCACGGGCCTGACGGACGCTGTGCACCGCTGCGACCGCTGCGGTGCACAGGCGTACGTTCGGGTCCTTCTCCGCAGCCGCCAGGACCTGCTGTTCTGCGCGCACCACTACCGGCAGCACGCGCCCGCGCTGGCCAAGGTAGCCGTCGAAATCCAGGACGAGACGGATCGCCTCGCACGAAGTGACTGGAACACCTATCAAGGCTGAGGGCAACGCCGAACGCTCTCGACCGACATGAGGTGACAGTCATGAGAGGTTCAGCCCGCCGGGCGGGCCGCCCACTGCGGCGCCAGGGGCGGCTGCTTGCCGGCCGCAATGAGCTGCGGCGGCCCGCTGACCGTATTGAGGCGGCCGTCATCATCACCCTGGCAGCAGCCTTCCTCACCGCCGCCATCGCAGCGGCGTGCGTGGCCGGGCACCTCTGCCAGTCCGAGCACACGGCGGCGGCGCGCTTGCGGCCGACGGTGGCGATACTGTCCCAGCCCGGCCCGGTTGCCGCCATCCCGACGGCCGCGGCGAGAGCCGTGTGGTGGTTGCCCGATGGAACCGAACGGTCTGGCACCCTCACCACGGCGATCGCCCCCGCTATTGACAGCGCGCCTGCCGGAACGTCGCTACGGGTATGGCTGGACCGCTCCGGAGAACCAGAGGCTCCCCCGCGCAGCCTGGCCGACATGATCTTCACGGCACTGCTCATCGGCGGCATCGCCATGGCAGGTGTCTCCGTGGTGCTCACCGTTTGTTACCTCTTGTGCCGGATGGCTCTTGACCGGCACCGTCTCGCCAGGTGGGAGTCGGCCTGGGCCGCCGTCGGCCCGCGCTGGACCACCCGCCGGTGAGAAGGCTTATGGCGTCCTGTTGGCGTCGATCTGGTCGAAGTCGCCGAAGCCGTTGGAGCTGCCACCGCCGCCGGACCATTGCCACATCAGCGCGTATTGAGAGCTGCTGGTCTGCCCGCCGAAGAACTGGGCGCAGGTCGATGTGCCGGACAGGCACCAACCAGACGGGTGATGCGCCAGGCTGCTGGTGAACGACTCATAGGTCCACTCGTACGTGTTGGGCAGCGCGGCGTCGGTGCCAGTGCCGAAGATCTGCGCCCAGATGTCGGGCGCGGAGTACACCCCAGCCTTGTAGCTGGAGTGGCTGGTCAGGTAGTCGGCGAACCCGTTGAGGACGGCGCGGTCCACTGACGTGGCGATGCCGCGGGTCTTGACGACGCCGCTGCACGGGGAGGTGTAGACGGTGTTCCACCCGTTGTCGGGGGCGGGGGTGTAGTTGGGGGCGTTGCCCGGGATCTCGATGTCGGCGAAGACCACCGGGTACTTCACGTGCAGCTTCGAAATGTCGTACAGGGCGCGGCCCGCCTGCTGCTCACCCCAGGCGTATGCTTCGCTGGCGGTGCCGTTGTAGTGCGGGTCGACGCCAGGGCCGCCCATGAAGTAGTACACGCCGGTGCCAATGCCTTTGTGGTGCCAGGTGTAGTTGTTGTTGGCCTGGGTGCTGTTGGCCGCATCCCAGACGACGATCTTGTGGCATCTGGTGAGGTTTGCCCAATTGCCGGTCATCCCGATGTACCCGCCGTAGGAACCGCCGATCGCCGGTTCTTGGTAGGGCGCCGGTCCCGGAATATTGATGTGATTGCTGTCGGTCCCATACCAAAAGCCCGCCGGGGTGTCATGCGCAGAAACAGCAACCCGCACCGCTGCGGCCGATTCGTCCCCTGCACTGCTGGCGGCTGCCGGAACGGTGCTCACCATGGCTGCGGCACCCACCAGCACTACGGCCAGCCAAGCGAACGCTGCAATCCGCGCTACCCGGCACGCGTTTCTGACAAATGCCCATATCCGCCCGAACATATGCGTCACCCGCCTTGCTCCCGATTTCACGGCTGTCTACACGCTAGCCGGGCCGCCGGCCAAACCACTGCACCGGCGGGGCCGACACCACCCAAAGTTGGGAGCGGGGCGCAGCCGGCGTAGACCAGCCGCAGGCTGACACCGCCCCGGCCAGCGCCCGCGGCCCCGGTCCCGTCGTAGGCTCACGCTGATGACCTGGCAGATCAAAGGGAACCTGGGCAGGTACATGCCCACCGGTGCCGGCGCGCACGGCTGGCGCTGGGAGATCATCCGCGGCGCGGAGGTCGCGCAGATCGTGATCGAGATCAGCGAGGAGGCCTGGTCGAGCGATCCCCCCGGCCTTCCCGACGACACCCGGCACGCGCTCGAGACCGACGGCCGCACCGAACTCGTCAAGGTCCTCGACCAGGACGACCCGCCCCGGCTCATCCGCTGCGGCTCTTCGGGCTGCTCCTATCCCTCCGCCGGGTGAGGCCGGTGGGCGGCCCGCACCGATTAGACGCCGGATCGCCGGCCATGAGCGGCTCAGCGAACTTCCAGTTCGCCGGGGCCCAGCATCGCAGAGCATCCAGATCGGGGCGCCGCCGGATTCGTGAGGGACCGGAAATCAGCCGCTCGTCCCGAGGTCGCCAGGTGATTCCAGGAAGGCCACGAGCGCGTGGGCGACGACGCCTGGGGCTCGTCTGGGGAGGTGGTGTCCGGCGCCTTCGATCAGCTGCAGCCGGGCATCGGGCAGGGTCGTCGCCAGCTGGCGGGCGGTGCCGACGGGAACCAGCCTGTCGGCCGGGTCAGCGAGCAGGAGTACCGGCACGTGGACCGATGGGACGGCGGCCGCCAGCTGGCCCAGTTCGCGCACCAGGGCTCGCTGCTCGGCCAGGAAGGTCCGCCACAGCCGGCCGCGGTCGCGGCTCGCCTCTCCCCAGATCTGCCAGTTGACATGCTCGCCGGGGGCGGGCGGCCGGCCTTGCCGCCGGGTGAGCCGGGCCAGCCGGGCCTGGGCGATCCATGGTGTCAGCCGCCACGCGGCCACGGCGCACAGCGGCCCTGTGCCTGGTGCGGCCAGCAGCCTGTCCCATGCGTTCAGACATCCCGGGCCTACGCTCGCGAGCAGGACCACCGCCTCGACGCGGTGCGGCGCCAAGCTGGCCGCCGCCAGTGCCACCCCGCCGCCGTAGGAGTGGCCCACCAGCACCGCGCGCTGGACGCCGCAGTTGTCCATCTGGGCGAACACGTCGCACGCGTTCGCGGTGAACCCGCCGGCGGGCCGCAGGTTGCCGCCGTATCCAGGCCGGTCTGCCGCGACTGCCTGCCAGTGGGCTGGCAGCAGCCTGATTACCTGCCGCCAGTCGGCGCCCGAGCCTGGCTGTCCATGCAGGAACACAAGCGTGCGAGTTCGCCGCCTGCCCGGCGAATTGACGGCTGCCACATCAGCGGCAACAACGGCGCCCTGCTGATCGGTGCCGTGGATGGCTGCCCCAGCGGGGGTGCTGCATGCCACCGTCATGATGGTGCGCCAGCACGGCACCAGCCTGGCACGGACCTGGAAACGCCAGAACTGGCGTGCTGGTGGCGTACCCGCCGGGAGGCGGTGGCGCCGCAGGACGAGGAAGACCAGCCACCCGGCGCACGTAGCCACCGCAGCGACCGCGACGCGCGCCATACGCCGCCGTCCGGCGGAGCCGGCAGAAGGGTGTGCTGCGCGAGGAAGGTTTCCATGTGCTCGTGACGGCTGCCAGGTCCCTGCGGTCACCGGGCGCCGCGCTCAGTACCCGTAGCCGCCGGACGGGGCGGGCGGCACCGCGTTGGCTGGCGCCGGGAACTTGCTTACCTGGGTAAGGCCGGGGGTAGCCACGAAGAAATTCTGGAAGCCCTGTCCGGTCACCTGCCCGGCTCGGTCGCTGGTGAATGTGTACAGCAGGTGCCCGTTGTAGGCGACCTGGTTGCCGTGGGTGTCGCGGACCACCGTGAGTTTGCCGCTCACTCCGCGGCGGCGGTGGGCGCGGCGGAGGTCAGCGGCGGCCACAGCCTGGCCAGCCCTCCGCTGACCAGCGACCTGGCGGCCGTGTCAGGCCGGTAGTAATAAAGAGGCAGTCCCTGCGCGTTGACCAGGATCGGCTCGGTTCTGCCGCTAACCGTCGCAAACGTGGTGCGCACGGTAGCCGCCGCGCCCGGGCCGGCCGCGGGCGCAGACGTGGCGGGCGGTGCACTACTGGCAGGCGAGCCCGCTGCAGCCGAGGCGGTGACACCGCCGACGGCGGCCACGGCAGCCAGGCCGAGGCCGGCGATGATGATTCGTGA
Organism: uncultured Actinomycetes bacterium; assembly: GCA_963813395.1. Classification (GTDB taxonomy): domain Bacteria; phylum Actinomycetota; class Actinomycetes; order Streptosporangiales; family Streptosporangiaceae; genus DASXKD01. The sequence continues at coordinate 16,380 of CAWEYV010000021.1, read as the reverse complement.
GCGTCGCATGACTAACTCCTGATGGTGTCGACTTACTACTTGGATAGGGAGAGAACGGCGGTTCAACCGCCCGGCTGTGGCGTTCCGGCGGGGAGTTCGCCAGCTGCCCGGTCGGTGCGTCGCTCCCGGGCGGCTGTGCCGCGGCCGCAGCGGGCCCGGCGGCCTGGACGAGGGCGCGCACCTGGTCGCCGGTGACGGTCTCCTGCTCCAGCAGGGCGGCCGTCAGCTGGTTGAGAGCGTCGATGTGCTGGGTGAGCAGGTCGCGGGCGCGGGTTTCGGCCTGCGGCCAGGAGGGCAGCGACTTCGCGGTCGACCAGCCACTGGGTGTGCTCGGAATAGCCGCGCGGCGCGAGCATGGGGTGCGGGGCGGCGGCCCGGCCGCTGTAGCTGACTGGGCCGATCGCGTCGCTAAGGCCGAACTCACGGACCATCTGGGCGGCCAGGGCAGTGGCGGAGGCGAGGTCGTCGGCGGCACCGGTGGACGCCTCACCCCGGATCAGGCGTTCGGCGGCCCGGCCGCCCAGCTTGACGGCCAGCGTGTCGGCCAGGTAACTCTCCCCGTACAGCCGCCGGTCGTCTGCCGGAAGCAACTCGGTGAGCCCGAGCGCGTGCCCGGCGCCCAGCACGGTGACCCGGCTGACCGGGTCGGCGTGCGAGGACAGGGCGGCGACCAGGGCGTGCCCGGCCTCGTGCACCGCGACCGTGGCCAGCTCGTCCAGCGTGAGCGTGACCGTGCGGTCCCGGGTGCCGAGTACCGTCCGGTCGCGTGCGTCGGCGAAGTCGGCGCCGGTGAGCGTGGTGCGCCCGGCTCGTACCGCGGTCACCGCCGCCTCATTGACCAGGTTGGCCAGGTCGGCGCCGGAAAACCCAGGGGTCGCCGCGGCGACCTGGCCGAGGTCGGCGTCAGGCGCGAGGTCCTTGCCGCTGGCGTGGGTGGCCAGGATGGCGCGTCGCTCGGCCCGGTTAGGCAGCGGGACCAGGACCTCGCGGTCGAACCGGCCAGGCCGGCGCAGCGCCGAATCCAGGGCGTCGGGCCGGTTGGTCGCAGCCAGCACCACCACCCCGCTGGCCTGGTCGAACCCGTCCATCTCCGCTAGTAGCTGGTTGAGGGTCTGCTCCCGCTCGTCACTGCCGATCAGGCCGTCGGGGGCCCGCCGGGCGCCGAGGGCGTCGATCTCGTCGATGAACACGATCGCCGGCGCGCGGGTGCGTGCCTGGTCGAACAGGTCCCGTACCCGGGCCGCGCCGACGCCTACGAACATCTCCACGAAGCTAGAGCCCGACACCGGCAGGAACGGCACATGGGCCTCGCCGGCGACCGCGCGGGCGAGCAGGGTCTTGCCGGTGCCCGGCGGCCCGGCCATGAGCACGCCACGCGGCCCGCGGGCTCCCGGCCGCCTGGTAGCGGGCCGGATCGCGCAGGTAGTCCACCACCTCGCTGACCTCGGTCTTGACTGCCGGGTAGCCCGCCACGTCGGCGAACCGGGTGGCGGGCCGCTCTGCGTCGATGACCCGCGTCTTTGCCCTGGTCAGCCGCTGTCCCGCCGAACCGCCCAGGCTTGCGGTCTCCTGCGGGCGCTGCGGACGGCGAACAATATGAAGCCGCCGATCAGCAGTAGCGGCAGGAACCCGATCAGCGCTGACAACGGCGAGGACGGCATGGCGGCGGTCGCCGTGACCTGGACGTGATGGGCGGCCAGGAGCCCGGCCAGGCTCCGGTCATCGAGCGCGACCGGGATGGTTGTGGTGAACGGCTGCCCGTAGCCAGGCGGCCGGCCACCTGGCCCGCCGGGTCGATGGTCACCGCCCGGACCGCACCGGCGCCGACGTCGGACAGGAACCGCGAATAGCTCAGCACCATGCCCTGGGGGCCGCCGTGCGGCAGGGCCAGCAGGGCGAGGATGACGGCGATGCCACCCAGCGGCAGCAGCCACCGCTGCCACCCGGCCGGAACTGTCCGGCCCTCCGGGCCAGGCTGGGACGTGCGCATTGGTAGTACTCCTTGACGATTTCCTGCACGGGGTTAACTGGCCGGTCTGGCGGCCGGGCCGGCCGGGGACGGCCGGTTTTCCGCCCGGCCCGACCGGGTCTGGTCAGCCGAGACGGCTGTATTCGGGGGTCCGGCGCGCCGCAGGCCGGGGCGGCAGGGCAATCCGCGTGGTGCGGCTGCGCGCCTGCCAGGCTGCCAGCAGGATCAGCACCGTCTCCACGCTGAGGGCGGCCAGGCCGAGCGGGCAGCGCCAGTTGCCAACGTCGCTGTGATCGCCGAGGAAGCCCCCGACGGTGCGGGTCAGCACGTAGCCGCCCATCGCGCCGGCCGCCAGGCCGCCGGCCGCAGCCCACACGAGCCGGTGGGACCGGGCGATCATCATCCCGCCGACCAGGACTGCGGCGGCGATGATCCCGAGGTACCCGGCGCCGACCAGCGGCAGCGGGCCCAGCGTGCCGGGCAGGTCCACCACGTGGATCATCGCCAGGGTGGCCAGGGCTACCGCGCCTACCGCGCGCGCGATCGTATCGGTGGCCTGCACCGGCGCAGAAGCGGCAAGACGATCATGCATTTCGGTGTCTCCTATCTGCGAGCTTCTGTCCCCGGGCCTCAGCGCGACGGACTAGAAGTAATGTTGCTCTCAACTACTAATACGAATAGGAGACGTGGCCGGTTCAGCCGTATGGAGCCAGCGCGATGCGACATGAGTCACAGTGCCTGGGCTCACATGTCGGGTTCGAGAAGAAATGAGCACGTCATCGGGATGCGCCGACCGAGGCCCGGGATCCAGAGCCGGGTTATCCACGCTGAGTCGAGGATCCAGCTGCTGGTGATTCGAAACCTCGGCAGCTCATCGACCTGCGCGCCGTCACGGCCCAGATCGAGCTGGCAGGCCAGTTCATGCTCGGTGCCCTTGACCTGCAGGCGGCCGACCGCCCGCCATCCGCCGGGCACCAGGGCCAGCAGCTCGGACCGGAAACTGATCTCGGGGAAGGCCGCTGCGTCCAGAAAGCTGGGCCCGGCCAGCTGCCGATCCAGAACGTGGGATCCGGTACTGACCTGGCACGCCCTGGCGGCCAGCCACGCCGTGGAATCCTCGATCGGCTCGGCAATGCGCACCCGCCCGGTCAGGGGCAATTGTCCCTGTACCGGTAGCCCAGCGGCCCGCGCGGTGAACAACGCACATGGACTGTGCGGGATCGACCCGCCAGTTGCCGGCCGCTGGGCGCAGCTGCGCACCGGGCTTGAGCTGAATGCCAGGCCTCATCATGGTCACGAGCATCTCCTTGGCTTGCCGGGCAAGTTTGCGAACTGCTCCAGGCCAGGCGTCGCGGCGTACGCCGATACGGCGCCCACTCGGGGGAGCTTCATTTACTAACACGGTTAGTAGGAGTGCTTTGTTCATCGGATGAGCCCACCTGTCGGCGGGACAGGTCATGAGACCAGCGGCCAGCATGGCCGTTCCGGCCTGCTAGGTGGCGGGCACCCGGCCCAGTGCGAGCGCCAGCGCGGCCGGGGTCAGCGCCAGCAGCACCGGGGTGAGGACGACCGTGGCGGCGGTGGCGCGCAGCAGATGCCGGCGGAGGCCCCTCAGCGGTTCGGCTGGCCTTAGCAGACGCTGTATCCGCTGCACCGCGTCGGTGGCCGCGGCGGCGAGAGCGGGGGCGGGAGTGGCCGGGACGGAGGTGGCGAGAACGACCAGGGCCGTGGCCAGCGCCCCGGGGTCGGCGGCGCGGATGGCCGCGTCATCGGCGTGCAGTTCCGCCAGCCGCGCCACCTGTGCCTCTGCGTCCCGCAGCAACGGCAGGAACGGGAGCACCTGGCGCCCGATGCGGGCTGCGGCCTTCAGCGCGTGGTGACGGCCGGCCAGGTGCGCTCGTTCGTGCGCCAGGACCGCATCGAGCTGGCCGGAGCCCAGCGCCGCCATCGCACCCGTTGTCACGATCACGGTCGGGTACCGGCCAGCAACGCAGTAGGCGGCCGGCTGCGGGTGCTCCACCACCACCGCCCCCAGGGCCGGCTCAAGACGCCCGGCCAGCCGGGCAGTTTGTGCGTGCCGCAATGCCTCGCGCCCCGTGGAGCGCAGGTGACCTGCGGCGGTGAGCACGGTGCGGGCCACCACCGCACCTGCCAGAATGAGGCCGAGCTCGGCCACGGTGGCCCCGCCTGGGGTGGCGTACAAGGTCCGCAGCCGCCGCACGCACGCGCCGATCAGCTGACTCAGGCCGCCGCCGAGGGCGGTGGCGTGCACCGCCAGCGTCAGCCCGGCCAGCCCCACCGCGGCCAGCACCGACCATCCGGCGGCCAGGTAGGTGAGGATGCCCAGCAGCGGCGCCCGGGCGGTCCACCGGGCCCGGGCGAGCACCCGCGCGCCCAGGGTGCCAACGCAGCCCGCGTATGCGAGCAAGACCACCGCGACGGTCACCGGGCCTCTCCTCCCTCGGGCTCGGGACCGGCCTGTTCGAGCGCCTCGCGCAGCAGCACCGCGTCGTGCGGGCTCATCTGGAGCACGAAATGTGCCAGCGCCGTGCGCCGGTCGCTGCTGGTCGCCAGCGCGTCGTTCATCAGCGCCGCGGTGTACCCCGAGCGGGAGCCGGTGGGCTCATAACGCCACGCCCGGCCCTCCCGCTCCCGGCGCAGCCACCCCTTGCGGTGCAGGTTCTCCATCACGGTCATCACCGTGGTGTACGCGAGCGGCCGGTCACCGCGCAGGTCCTCGACCATCTCACGGACCAGCATGGGCCGGCCCTGCTCCCACAACCGGTCCATGATCACAGCCTCCAGCTCACCGAACCGTCGCATCCTTCACTCCCGTAGATCACACCAGCGCGCGTCCACCTACTATCACGCATAGAGTCAGCGCCTGGTTCAGGAGGCACGCGGATTCCTTCCCATGCAAGGCCAGAGGTTTAGCCAGGCGTGAACAGAATACCCTTACTATCCGTGATAGTAGATGTGTCTACGAATACCGATGCCCCCCGCGGCGATCTGCTCGATGACGCCGACGACGCGATCCGCCAGCTCTACGCACACCACGCTAAGGCCCTGCATGGCTACGTCCGGCGGTTCTGCCCGGATGTGGCCAGCGCCGATGACATCGTTCAGGAAACCTTCATACGTGCTTGGCGGCACCTGCCGCAGCTCCGCGCCAACGGCCGCCCGATCCGGCCGTGGTTGTTCCGGGTCGCGCGCAACCTGCTGACCGACGCTGACCGCGCCGCCCGGTCACGACCGGTCACAGTCCCGGCGTCGTCGGCCGAGGGCCCGGGCGACGATTCAGGACTGGGTCAGGTCCTGGACCGGCAGCTTGTCTGCGATGCCCTCGAGCATCTGTCTCCCGCGCACCGGACGGTCCTGGTGGAGACCTTCTACCGAGGCGGGAGCACGGCGACGGTCGCCCGCCGACTGGGCATACCGAACGGCACAGCCCGATCGCGGCTGCACTACGCGCTGGATGCGCTGCGCCGTCACCTCCAGGACCAGGACAGCATCGCATGCTGATGAACGACCGCGTGCCCGGGCGCAGGCCGAGCGCCGGTCCTGATCCCGGGCCCGGCGCACTCACGGCCGACAGCCGGGCCGCGCGGTGGCTGATCGCGGTGCTGCTGCTCGCCGCGGCGGCCCTGGACCTGGCCCGGTGCGGCATGGTGCTGGCCGCCGCGCGGCATCCTGCCCCGGCCGCCTGGCTGGTCGCAGCCGGGCTCGCCGCTGCTGCACTCAGCAGCTGGACGGCGCGCGGATGCCTCGCCGGGCGGCGCTGGCCGGCCTTGGCTGCCCTGTTGATCGGCGCGGCGTCGGCGCCGCAGGCCGCGGCTTCCGGCTTCGGTGCCCCGTACACCATCCCCGATACCGCCACCGCCGCGGTCGGGATCCTGCTGGCCGTGCTGGCAGCGTGCCCAACCTGACGCGTCGGCTCGAAGCGCGGCTCGAGGCATCGCCGGAACTGTCGGACGATCTGACTGAAATCACGACGCGGGCGACGGCGGCAGCCGTCGACATCCATCCGGCCGACGTGACTCGTACACGGGTTTCGCGGAAATCTGCCCGACCGAAAACAAAAAACAAAGCTTGACACCGCGAAGCCCCCGAAGCTCGACACCGCGAAGCCCCCTGGAAGCCTGCCCGGCCGAAAACAAAAAACAAAGCTTCACACCGCGAAGCCCCCCTGCGAAGCCCCCGTGACACTGCGAAGCACCCCCAGGGCTGCTCGGCCCACCGCGAAGCGGCTTAGTTCGACTCCGCCGAGTTAGGTGTGGTGTCGCCAGAACCCTGAAGTTGGTTTGGGTTAAACGGACCGAGCGTTTCATGTTTAGCTATTGAATATAATAATTATTTATGTGCATTATATTCCAGAATTTATTGATTTGAAACGACTTGCGTTGACATCAAGATCCGGATAACTAATATTTAGAAAAAAATAAGCAAATTTTATCCCTGAGGGATTGACTTGAAGTCGCTCTTAGTTAGTTATGGTGCAAGAATCTTCCCGTATTAGACTGATCCACGAAGTTGGCGTGGGTTCGCTGATGGTGCCGGATTGATTCCCACCTCAGCCTATCGATTTCGCCCGTCCGCATCCGCAATCAGAGTTGCCTTCAAGTTCACTGTCCTTTACAAGTCTTACAGGGGGCACGGCCATGCATCGGAACCAAGGGGATCGCCGCATGTCTTTCCAGGACCGGCCCCGGGTGAACCTTCCCCGCAAACGGGGAAAGGCCTTCCGGGCCTCGGTTCAGAGGCTCGAAGCGCGGATGATGCTCTCGATGTTCACCGTGAGCAGCACCCTGGATGATGGCAGCGCAGGAACACTCCGCTCGGCGATCGGTCAGGTCAACGCCGATGCAAGCAACCAGGTTGATACGATCGATTTTAACATTTCAACGGGAATCGGTCCGTTTACGATCTCGCCGAGTTCGCCGCTGCCCATCATCACCCACCCGGTTCTCATCGACGGCTACTCCCAACCGGGCGCCTCCGCCAACTCCCTGACCAACGCCGACAACGCCGCGCTCCAGATCGTCCTGAACGGCTCCGCCGTCGGCGGTGATGGCCTGGCCATCGCCGCCAGCAACTCCACCGTTCGGGGCCTCGCCATCGACTCCTTCTCCAACGGCATCCACCTCCTCCCCGGCAGCAGCCAGGATATCGTCGCCGGCAACTTCATCGGTCTCGACGCCTCTGGAAGCTCACCCGCGGGCAACTCCCAGGGCGTCCTCGTCGATGGCTCCGCCGCCAATACCATCGGCGGCACTACACCCGCCGACCGCAACCTCGTCGCTGCCAACGGCAGCCAGAACATCCTCCTGACCAACAACGCTTCGACCAACCTCGTCGCCGGCAACTTCGTCGGTCTCACCGCCTCGGGCACATCGACCTTGACTTCGCCCGGCAACGGCGTGGTCATGGACGATGCCCCCGACAATACCGTGGGGGGAACGGCCCTCGGGGCCGGCAACGTGATCGCCGGCCAGGGTGGCGATGCCCTCCAGATTATCGGGCCAGGCGGGAACGTGGTGCAGGGTAACCTCATCGGCACCGACCCCACGGGGACGATCCCGCTGCGCGACGGCACGGATGGCCTGGGGATCTCCAACTCGTCGAACAACCTGATCGGCGGCACAGCCCCCGTCGCCGGCAATACCCTGGCAGCAGGCCGCAACGGGATCTTCCTGGACGGCGCGGCGGACGGCAATGTCCTCCAGGGCAACTTCATCGGCACCAATGCGTCCGGCGCCACCGGCCTGGGTAATACGAACACGGGGATCGGCGTCTTCAGTTCCAGCAATAACTTGCTCGGCGGGACCGTGGCCGGCGCCGGCAACGTGATTGTCTTCAACGGGGACCGGGGGATCCTCTTCGCGTTCAGCTCCAACGGCAACGCGGTGGAGGGGAACTGGATCGGGACGGATCCGGCAGGCGCGGCCGGGATGGGGAACGCGAGCAACGGGGTGGAGTTCATCTTCGGTCCGTCGAACAACACAGTGGGTGGTACGGCGGCGGGTGCGGGGAACGTGATCGCGAACAATGGGGGGGCGGGGGTCGCATTGACCTCGGGCGACGTCGAGGGCGACGCCATTCTGTCCAACTCGATCTATGGGAACGCCGGCACGGGCATCACCTTGGCCCCCGGAGCCAACCAGTCCCAGAGCGCCCCGGCGCCGGAAGGTGCGGTCGACTTCGGCTCCGGCTTTGGCACCGCCGTCACGGGATCGCTCAGTAGCACACCCAGCACGACCTTCACACTTCAGTTCTTCGCCAGCCCTACACCTGACCCCTCCGGCCACGGCCAGGGACAGATCTTCCTGGGCTCGACGACCGCGACCACCGACGCCGTCGGAAATGTCGAATTCCAGGCCAATTTGGCGCACGTCCGGGGTAGCGGGCGACATCGTCAGCGCGACGGCCACCGACCCGAGCGGCGATACCTCAGAGTTTTCCGCCGACATCCCGATCGCCGCGGGTACCCCCCCGCTGCGGCGGTCGCCGACCTGTACAACACCGACGTCAAAACCACACTCAACGTGCCCGCTCCCGGTATCCTTGCCAACGATATCTCGCTCAACGGAGCCCCTTTCTTCGCGGTCCTGGTCACCGGTACGTCCCATGGCAAACTGACTTTGAATTCGACTTTGGGGCGTTCACGTATCAACCGAAAACCGGTTTCACTGGAGTCGACACCTTCACCTACGCGGACCAGGTTCGGCACGATCGTCTCCCAGCCCGGCATAGTCACCATCGATGTCAACCCCACGTCCTTCGTCGTCACCAACACCAATGACAGCGGATTGGGATCCCTCCGTGGGGCCATCACGAGTGCCAACCTGTCCAACACGCGCAGCTCCCGACCAGATCCTCTTCGACATCGCCGGGCATGGTCCTTTCACCATTACACCGAGCTCGGCGCTGCGCCGGCAATCACTCATGCGACGATCATCAACGACGGTTACAGCCAACCAGCGCTTCACCCAACACCCTGGCCCAGGGCGACAACGCCGTCATCCTTGCCAGCCTCAGCGGCGTGACGATTCCCTCGGCCGATGGATTGACCGCCACCTGCCGGCGGCTCCACACTCCGCGGCCTGGACATCGGCGGCTTCAGCAACGGGATCCATCTCTTCGGCACACGTCACGTAGGCGCGCCTGCTACAAACCGGTAACCGATCGCGTCGTTCGGTTACCCGGCGGTAGCCCGCGCGCGATCACGCATTTGCGGAAACAAAGGAGGGGAGCTGAAAGTTTTTTGCCGTCGAGAGATTGATTTACAGGGTATCCGACGACGCTAAGCCGACGGCGTGCCGATGCGGCCGGATCACGGCTTGACGCAATAGCCGGGGAGATTGTTAGAACCACTCGGCATGTAGGTCAGTCCGTCGCAACACGAAATGTCACCGAGGGTGTTGCCGCCCCAACCAGCGCAGGGAGATCCACCGTCAGAGCTGAGTCCGGCATCGGTCGGGCACTGGAACACGGCGGGCATCACCGGCGCCGGCGCGTAGTCCGCGAAGAAATTGCAGCCACCGTAGACGGTCGTGATCCCGTCGCAACCGCAGTTGAGACTCAGCGCACCGCAAACCACTTGGCCCGGCTGCGGCCAGACCGGAACGCACTCACCCTGCGCTGAACAACCGTCGCTGACCTTGTAGCCGCAAATGAACCCGGACGCGCAATCGGACACGCGACTGCAAGGCGCACCTTGCAAACCGCCGTCGTCGGCGTGGCCGCCTTCGCCCGCGCCACCACTACCTTCAAGAAAGCCCCCTCCCACGCCTGCCGGCGCACCGCCGGTGCCGGAGCTCGCCTTGTCCTGCGAGCTACAGGCGAGACCGCCCAGAATCGCGACCACCGACGCAGCGACGACGACCCCTTGCCCCAGCTCCAGCCTTTCGTGCAACGGCATGTCCGTCCTCCCTATGAAGCCCAGTGCTCACATTCGCCGACCGCCCATTTAGCAAGAGATGGGCCGCCGTGAAACCTCTCCCCAGCGGGAGGGCGGAGTGAAAGCGCGTTGCGAAGACCGACAAATCTGTCGCGATCACGTCGCGGCAGCCGCGGGCGCCGGAACGATGTGCAGCAGCTGAAAGCTCTTTCCCGTCGGCAGATCGATGCGCCGTGTGCCCGATAGCGCCAGGTCCGCAGCGCGCGCCGTCTCGACGACCGCGTCCGGATCGACGAGCCGCATGACCTGCGCCAGCGTCGCCAGGCTCGTGTGCGAGGTCGGCGTGACCTCCGGTACGCCCACCGCTGGAAGCTGCAGCAGCACCGCCAGCAACCCACCGGCCGCGATGCGCGTGGCCAGGCGCGGCAACACCACGCGCGCATCGACATGTTCGAAGATCAGCGCCGCGAAGATCAGATCGACCGGCGCGAACGTCAGCTCGTCGGTTCCGACATCGGCGCAGGAGAGCTCGAGCTCGTCGAACGCGCCGTCGAATCGACGCCGCGCCTCCGCCAGATACATCGGATTGATGTCGACGCCGACCACGCGCGTGGTGCGGGACCGATCGACGCGATCGAAGCCGTTGCCGCCCGCGCACCCGATCACTGCCAGCGACTGCGGCCGGTGCGTTTCAAGCAGATCCGCCAGCGTGCCGGCGATCATCTGCGCCTGCGCGACCTCCGGCGACTCCATGTGCGCCTCGTAGTCGGCGAGCGGGATGTCGAGCCACGGATTGCGCATCAGTTGCGCTGCCACGCCGGGCGCACCGATTCCTCGGGAAAGCGCAGCCGCACGCAGGTCCCGCGGCCCGGCTCGCTGTCGATCTCCAGATCGCCGCCCAGCGCCTGCACCGCCGAGTGCAGCGCGCCCATGCCCAGGCCGCGCCCCGACATCTCCGTGACCTGGCGCGCGGTCGAGATCCCGTCGGCCAACAGCGCCGCCACCAGCTCCTGCCGCGTCGGCGCGCTCACGCCGCGCTCCTGCACGCGGCTGCGCAGCTCGTCCCACGGGATGCCGCGGCCGTCGTCCTCGATCTCGATCACCACGCTAGCGCCGTCGCGCCGGCCGCGCAGATCGATGCGTCCCGCGCGCGGTTTTGCGGCCGCCGCGCGTTCGTCCGCCGGCTCGATGCCGTGGTCGACGGCGTTCCGCACCGCGTGCACGAACGCTTGCCACAGCTTGGCGCACTCGCGCGCGTCCAGGCACAATCCGTCGTGCGAGACGCGCACCGCGATCTCCTTGCTCAATCGCTCGCCGATGCGCGCCGCCTGCTCGCCGAAGTGGCGCAGGCGGCGCTCGATCGGCTCCAGCGTCAGCTCCTGGATCAGGCGCGCAATCTCGCCGCTACCATCGTTGCCGCCGCGGGCCGCGCGCTCCAGCGCCGCGACCTGCTCGGGCGACACTTCGATCACGCGGCGCCCCTGCCCGAGCAGGCGTTCGACCTGCGCCGACAACCGCGACCATCGATCTTCCAGACGCGCGAACGCCTTGGCGTCGGGCAGCTCGCGCTCGTCGATCAGCCGCGATTCCAGCTCGTGACAGATGTCGGCGACGCTCTGCAGGCCGAAGAGAGCAGCGTTTCCCTTGAGCGTATGCAACGCGCGCTTGATCTCGGCGGGATCGCCGTCGCGCGCGGCGATCACCCGCGCCATGATCTCCGACGCCTCGTCCATGAACCCGGTGAAGCCGGAGCGATCGGCGAGCATGTGCTCGAACAGCGACAGCAGCTCCTTGCGCTCGCGCTGCAGCTCCTCGTGCTCGATCGCCTGCGTCTCGTCGGAGACGACGACCAGAAAGCGCGCGGGCGGCTCGGCACCAATCGGCGCGTAAGAGAAGAGAAAGCGCCGCTTGCCCGCGACCAGACGCCGCGGCAGCTGCGCCAGCGCGACCTCGAGCGGAATCACGTCGTCGACCAGCTGCTCCCAGGCCAACTCCAGATTCGTGGCGAAGGCGGCATCCTGGCGCGCAAAGTAGCGCGGCATCGGCTCGCCGGTACCGACGGGGCCGAACCACACGGTCAGGATCGCGGCGTGCTCGGGCGACATCGTTCCAGCGCGGTCGACGGTGAAGAAGCCCTGATCGACGTTGTCGAGCACCAGGCGCATGTCGGCATGGCGCGTGGTCAGCTCGGCGGTGCGCTGCTCGACCCGCCGCTCCAGCGTCTGGTTCAGCGCCGCCAGCGCGCCCGCGGCCGACGCGCGCTCGGTCTCCGTCGCCTCCAGCCGATCGATCATCTGGTTGGTCACGTCGGCGAGCGCGCCGACCTCGTCGCGCTGGTAGAGCGGGACGCGGCCGACGCGTGCGACGTCGCCCTTGTGCGCGATCGCGCGCATCAGCGCCGCCATCTCCGCAACCGGGCCGGTGATCGTGGTCGCCAGCAGCACCGCGCAGATCAGCGCGAACAAGCCGATCGCCGCGAAGAAGACCGACACCGTCATCAAGAGATGGCCCGCCGGCTGCGACGGGGCGCGCGCCGCGAAGACCACCGCCGCCATGTAGAACACCGGCGCCAGGCACATACACAGGCAGTAGAACGCGAGCCGCCCGCGCAGGGTCAGCGGCGGCGCCGGGAGCGCCACGCCGTGCGCGCGCGCCGCCAGCGACACGCCGCGGGTGATCGGACCGACGAGCCAGGTGCCCAGGCTGTGCGCCAGCGGCAGCGGTCCGCTGGCCATGGCGGCGCAGAAGAAGCTCGACACCAGCAGGCTCGGCGAGCCGCCGAGCACGGTGACCGTGATGAAGAGCAGCAGCCACTCGGCCGACCAGGCGAGCGTGATCCGCTGCGGGAAGCGCTGCGCGGCGAGGCCGGCGTCGAGGATCGCCGCGCGCGCTTGCGGGTCATCGGCGCCCTCGATCGCCGCGCCGCCGCGCCAGCGATCGACTCCGCGCGTGATCAGCCACGCCACAACGCCCCATCCCGAGAGCGCGATCGCACCAACCCTCAGACATAGCGCCAGGCGCGAGCTTCCGTCCGCGCGCGGCCCCACCGCTTCCAGGTACGCCGGGATGATCAGGCTCTTGAACGCCAGATCCATCAGCACAAAGAGACCGATCACGACGCGAGCGAAGCCGACGGGGCGTCGGTATGCCCGATTGAGTGCCGCCTCGATGTCCACGCGCTGGTTCCTCCCTGCCCGATCGGTCTCGTGCACGTTCCATTAACGCCCAACCGTCGGGGGATGAGCAAGCGCGGAACGACATAGCGGCGATCAGAACCGGTAGTTCGCACCCACCATCGCGTAGAACGGGTCTTGGGGACCAGGTTGCCGTCTTGCGACGGGTCGTGGATGCCGTCGCAGGCCAGGCCGGCCAGCGCGAGCGCCAGCAAGTGCCAGAGCAGTAGATTGAGCGGCTTCATCGGTGTCTCCTCGCTTGTTGTCGGAGGAACACCGGGCCCGCGCGAATGTGTCACCGCGCGCGGAACAACTTGTTAGTCGCGGTACTTCACACTACCGCTCGGCACGAAGACGACGGTCTTGAACCCGCGCACGCGCAATTCCTGGAGCAAATGCGGCAACACGATCACCGTCTGCTCGTGGATGTCGTGAAAGAGAATGATCCCACGCCGCGCATGATCCAGCTGCTGCAGCACGTTCAGGAACAGCTGGTGCGGGTTGCGGATCTTCCAGTCCTGGGAATCCATGTTCCAGAAGAACGTCGTGTTGCCGCGCTTCTGCACGAACAGCTGCTCGCCCGACGTCTTCGCGCCGTAGGGGAAACGAAAGAACGGCACCTCGGTCACGGGGCGGCCCAGCGCCAGCGAGACGCTCGCCTCGCCCGACTCGATCTCGGTCTCGGCGTGGCGCTCGGGCAGCTTGCCGAGATCCGGGTGGCTGAAGGTGTGCGACCCGACGACGTGGCCGGCCGCCGCGACCTGGCGCGAGATCTCGGGGTGGGCAGCGGCGTTGCGCCCGATCTCGAAGAAGTCGGCGCGCACGCCGGCGACGCGCAGGATCTCCAGCACGCGCGCCGTGCGCGTCGCGTGCGGGCCGTCGTCGAAGGTGATCGCGATCTGCCCCTCGGCGAGCTGGCCGTCCGTGAAGACGCCGTCGCGGCTCAGGTCGACCGGGATCGCGATGCTCTCCAGCTTGGCGGGCGCCGCCGGCAACGGGTGCGCATCGGCCAGGCGCCCGGCGGCGGCGCGCCAGTAGGCGTCGATGCGCCGGAGCAGCGCGGGCGCGCACGACATGCGCGACAGGTGGTCGGGCTTGCGAACCTCGTCCTCGAACAGCTCCAGCTCGTCATCGGCCAGCTCGGCGAACGCCGCGCACAGGTCGGCCCAGGCCGCGGCGCTCTCCAGCGCGTGGATGCGCTCGACGATCGCGGTCGGGTGATAGGCGCTGTCGTGATAGTCACCCAGCGTCACCTGCTTTTGCAGCTCGCTCTTGGCGCGGTGCACTTGCTGGCGCACAGTGCCGAGCTGGGCGTCGGGACCCGCCGCCTGCGTGGACGAGCCACCCCACCCCGCGACCATCAAAGCCACGACGGCTGCCCGCGCCAAAAAGGAATGGGGCCGAGAAAAAAAGCTGCGGGGCATGTCGATCTGCGCGGTCGTGATTTGACGTTCGGGTAAGAGCGAGGTTCGAATCAGTCGAGGTCGACCGGGGACCCGCTCCCAACCCAACCCAAGGAGACGAACCATGAGATTCCTATGTATCTACAAACCGAGCAAGGTCGAGAGCGACGCCCCGCCGACGCAGGACGAGATGGCATCGATGGGTAAGCTGATCGGCGACATGCACAAGGCCGGCGTGCTGCTGGCGGCCGAAGGTTGCCTGCCGAGCTCGAAGGGCTCGCGCGTGCGGCTCGACGGCGGCAAGTTCACGGTCACCGATGGGCCTTTCCCGGAGACCAAGGAGCTGATCGCGGGCTTCGCGCTTCTGCAAGTCAAGACGAAGCCGGAAGCGATCGAGTGGACCAAGCGGTTCCTCACCGTCGCCGGCGACGGCGAGAGCGAAGTCCGGCTGCTCCACGACATGCCGGCGGCGTGACAGGCCCGGGCCACGCTCGCCCGTGCTTGCGCGCGCGGGCGAGCGTGCTTTGATCCGGGACGGTGGCACCATCCGCTGACGACGATAACGATACCAACCGCGCCATCCACGCCGTCTGGCGCATCGAATCGGCGCGGCTGATCGCCGGCCTCACGCGCATGGTGCGCGACGTCGGCGTCGCCGAGGAGCTGGCGCAGGACGCGCTCGTCGCCGCGCTGGAGCAGTGGCCGCAGGCAGGCGTCCCCGATAATCCGGGCGCGTGGCTGATGGCGACCGCCAAGCACCGCGCGATCGACCAGTTGCGCCGCGGCCGCTGCTCGAGCGCAAGCACGAGGAGCTCGGGCACGAGCTCGACGCCGAGCAAGAGAGCGAAGGCGCGGAGACGGTCGACGATCATCGAGCGCCTCGACGACGACGTGGGCGACGACCTGCTGCGCCTGATCTTCATCGCCTGCCACCCGGTGCTCTCGACCGAGGCGCGCGTCGCGCTGACGCTGCGCCTGCTCGGCGGGCTGACGACGGACGAGATCGCGCGCGCGTTTCTCGTCGCCGAAGCGACGATCGCGCAGCGGATCGTGCGCGCCAAACGCACGCTCGCGGAGGCGCGCGTGCCGTTCGAGGTGCCGCGCGGCGCGGATCGCGCGCGCGCGTCTGTCGTCGGTGCTCGAGGTGATCTACCTCATCTTCAACGAGGGCTATTCGGCGACCGCGGGCGACGACTGGATGCGACCGGCGCTGTGCGAAGACGCGCTGCGCCTGGGGCGCATCCTGGCCGGGCTCGCGCCCGAGGAGCCGGAGGTGCACGGCGCTGGTGGCGCTGATGGAGACTCCAGGCGTCGCGCGCCGGCGCCGCGTCGGCCCGACGGGCGAGCCGATCCTGCTGCTCGATCAGGACCGCGCGCGCTGGGATCAGATCCTCATTGCGCCGCGGACTGGCCGCGCTGGCGCGGCGCAAGCGCTGGCGTGCGCGCCCGGGCCGTATCGCGCTCCAGGCGGCCATCGCGGCCTGCCACGCGCGCGGCGCGCACCGCCAGACGAGACGGACTGGACGCGGATCGCCGCGCTCTACGAGGCGCTGGCGCAGCTCATCGCCGTCGCCGGTCGTGCGAACTCAATCGCGCGGTCGCGACGGCGATGGCGTTCGGGCCCGCCGCGGGCCTGGCGATCGTCGATTCGCTGCGCGACGAGCCGGCGCTGCGCGACTATCACCTTTTACCGAGCGTGCGCGCCGATCTGCTGGCGAAGCTGGGGCGCCTCGACGAGGCGCGCGCCGAATTCGAGCGTGCGGCGGCGCTGGCCAAGAACGCGCGCCAGCGCGAGCAGTTGCTGGCGCTCGCGGCGGCCTGCGGCGATTGACGAACGAACGGCGCGGCGCTTGACAGGGGCCGGGGGCGGCGCAGTTGATGTCCTCTCGCTGACGGTCATCGCCTTCATGGCGTGGTGATCGCCCGCGCGGCTCAGTG